>NZ_JBUCKX010000001.1:0-440000 GCF_054950115.1 Neobacillus camarae
TATTTATATTATCGCGGGGTGGAGCAACGAGCGTTACTTCATCGATTAATCTGCGAGTTGTACCCATCGAGCCGCTGCTTGAATAAGCATTCTGAGATGGGGACAGTCCATGAAACTATGAGCATGGACAAACAAAATATTTTTTATTATCGCGGGGTGGAGCAGTCCGGTAGCTCGTCGGGCTCATAACCCGAAGGTCGCAGGTTCAAATCCTGCCCCCGCAATTAAAAATAGTGGACAGTGTTAATCACTGTCCACTATTTTTTTTGTCCACTTTCTTAAACAAAATGACAAAAATTTAGGTTAGATAATTTTTCGAAAAGGTACAATCCAACATCTGAGGTCATGAAAAAAAGATTTTTTCTATAAATAAAAATTAATTAGGGAAATGATAAATTAAAGGGGGTGAAACTGTGTATTTCTTGTTGAATGCACTGGGGGTTTTAGTTGTCATTGGTCTGGTCTATCTTTGTTCTCCTAGAAAAGCCCAGGTCAATTGGAAGTCTATTCTTAAATTGCTCATTGTTGAATTCCTGATTACTTGGTTCATGCTGTCTACAAAAATCGGGTCATGGGTCATTAGTAAAATTGCGTCCTTCTTTACGTGGTTAATTGATTGTGCAAACGAGGGCATTAAGTTTGTTTTCCCGTCGGTTATGGCGAGTGACCAAGTTGACTTCTTTTTTAGCGCTTTGATGCCTATCATCTTCATTATTACGTTTTTCGATATTTTGACCTACTTTGGAATATTAACGTGGATTATTGATAAAGTGGGTTGGCTCATTTCAAAAGTTTCAGGATTGCCGAAGCTTGAAAGCTTCTTTTCCATTCAAATGATGTTCCTTGGAAATACGGAAGCACTGGCTGTAATCCGCCAGCAGCTTACGGCCCTAAATGAAAATCGTCTGTTAACATTTGGTATAATGAGTATGAGTTGCATTAGCGGGTCGATTATTGGTGCCTACCTAACGATGGTTCCAGCGACATATGTTTTTGTTGCTATTCCGTTGAATTGCTTAAATTCATTGTTGCTTGCCAATATGCTGAACCCTGTTCACGTTAGCAAAGAGGAAGACCTTGTTTATGTCCCCGCAAAAGAGGAGCGTGGAGATTTCTTTTCAACCATTTCAAATAGTATGCTCATTGGCATTAGAATGGTCATTGTTATCGCCGCGATGGTAATTGGCTATGTGGCACTAACGTCTGCTGTTAATGGAATTCTAGGTGTTATTGTGAAAGGTTTGACTATCCAAAAAATATTCTCCTATATATTTAGTCCATTTGCATTCTTGTTAGGCTTACCTGTGGATGATGCGATGTATGTGGCTCAATTGATGGGAATAAAGCTTGCAACAAACGAATTTGTTGGAATGCTTGATTTAACGGAGCGAATAAAGGAACTTGCCCCACATACTGTAGCAGTTGCCGTGACTTTCCTAACTTCATTTGCTAACTTTAGTACGGTGGGAATGATATACGGGGCGTTTAATTCAACGATCAGTCAAGAGAAATCAAAGGTTATTGGTAGAAATGTGTGGAAACTATTAGTGAGTGGCCTGGCTGTTTCGTTGCTAAGTGCTATGATTGTTGGTCTATTTGTTTGGTAAGGCATGGACTTAAAGCCTTTTATTGTGTTTGAAGATGGGAAAAAGAGGAGTTCCAAATGGATATTAGAAGTAAGTGGAACGGAAAATATCGAGAAAGATTGAATCATAATCGGGGGCAGCCCGAAACAAATCCTAGATTAAAGCACCTTTCCTCTTATCTTACCGGAGGGGAGGCTCTCGACTTAGCCTGCGGGCTCGGTGGAAACAGTCAATTTCTTGCTCGGATGAATTATCAAGTACAGGCAGTCGATATATCTGAAGTGGCCATTGACTATATAAAGGAACTGGTTGCAGTACATAATTTAACCATCAATTCTCGAATATGTGATCTTTCTAAATTGGATAACATCTCGTTGAAAAAAAGTTTATATGACTTAGTGGTAATGACGTATTACTTGGACCGTTCCCTATTTTCAGCAGTTAAAGACAGTATAAAACACTATGGTTTTATTTTCATTGAGACCTTCTACATGTCGCCACAGCCAGAAAATCAATCAGTTTCCGATCAATATAAGCTGAAGTCTCAGGAGCTTTTGACTGTATTTAGGGACTGGAAAGTTCTTTTTTTTGAGGAAAATGAGCAGGAGGGACGGCAAACGATATTTTGCCAAAAGACAACCGAATAAAAAATATAGGGCAGCAAGTTTTCTCACTGCCCTCTTATATTTTTGCTTTTGGGGGTAAACCCTTAAACTTCAACCTGGGC
Organism: Neobacillus camarae; assembly: GCF_054950115.1. Lineage (NCBI taxonomy): Bacteria > Bacillati > Bacillota > Bacilli > Caryophanales > Bacillaceae > Neobacillus > Neobacillus camarae. The sequence goes on from NZ_JBUCKX010000001.1 coordinate 2,314, forward strand.
AACTTTTACTGTCCAGCTAAACGGATCTGCTTTTTTTCCAAGCTGTATGGCAATCATTTCATCATAAATACGCTGGGAAAATTCACCAATTTGGTTGTCGTTGATGGTAATGGCACGGCCGTTCCAATTTAGTTCACCGACGGGAGAAATAACGGCGGCTGTTCCAGCACCAAAAACTTCCTCCAACTCACCGCGATCATGTGCGGCGAAAACTTCTTCTATTGAAATTCTTTCTTCATGTACCGGAACATTCCAGTATTTTAATAACTCAATAACAGAATCGCGGGTAACCCCAGGCAAGATGCTTCCATTTAACCGTGGGGTCACAACCTCGCCGTTAATTTTGAAGAAAATATTCATGCTGCCAACTTCTTCAACATATTTATTTTCTTTCGCATCAAGCCAGAGAATTTGTGCATAACCGTTTGCTTCTGCTTTTTCCTGTGCTTTCATGCTTGCCGCATAGTTTCCAGCTGTTTTAACATGGCCGACTCCGCCGATGACAGCCCGGACGTATTGCTCCTCCACATATATTTTTACAGGGCTTAATTGGTCACCATAATAGGCACCAGATGGTGAGAGGATCACTAGCAGTTTATATTGATGGGAAGGCCTTACCCCAAGATATGGCTCAGTTGAAAAAATAAATGGACGGATGTAAAGGGAAGTCCCTTCCTCATTTGGGACCCAGTCTTTTTCAGTTAGCACTAATTGTTTAATGGCGTTTAATAAGAACTGTTCGTCAATTTGCGGAATGCAAAGCCTGTCACACGAATCGTTTAAACGCTTCATGTTTTTCTCTGGCCGGAATAGCTGAATGGTGCCATCAGGCGTCTTATAGGCTTTCATTCCCTCAAAGATAGCTTGTCCATAATGGAAAACCATTGCTGAAGGTTCAAGGGTAATCGGCTCGTACGGGGCAATCCGGGCATCGTGCCATCCATTTTCCACATCATAGTCCATCACAAACATATAATCAGTAAAATACTTCCCGAAGCCAAGGGAAGAAGACTCAGGCTTCTCCTTTAAAACCTCACGTTGAATAAATGCAATCTCTTGACTCATGTCTACACCTCTTAACTATATTTCGTCTTAAACAAAACCCTAAAATTTCAAATTATAGTACTATTCTTGATATTACTTTATCACTTTAGACCTTTAGGATTCCATTCTTTAAGATTTTACTTTCATACATTAACGTGGCGGGGGACAGGCCCCCGCCCTGATAAAGCGCTAAAGTGAGGGTCAGATTTCAATTAATTGTAAAATATTTACAAATTGTTTGAAAGATGATAATATTTAATTACACATAATAGTGTATGACGCATAGTATGTGATGTAAGGTAAAAAAGCCGAGGTGAGTTGATGAGCACACTGCTGAATTCTTTGCGGACAGAATTGCGGAGGGGGACGTTGACGTTGGCTGTTTTGAGCCAGTTGCGATCGCCGCAATATGGGTATTCCCTTGTCCTGTCTTTAGAAAAGAGTGGTATTACGATTGACCAAAGTACGCTTTATCCGCTGCTACGCCGTTTGGAGAAACAAGAAATAGTTACAAGCAGTTGGGACACCTCCGAAAGCAGACCGCGTAAATATTATGTTTTAAGTGAATTTGGCGTAGAGGTTTTTCAACAGTTGAGGACGGAGTGGGAGCAGTTATCTCAGGAACTTTATTCATTATTAAAAGGAGATGAACCTAATGAATTTAATTGACTTATATATACGGGAGGTTACTCGGAGGCTGCCTGAAAAGAGCCGAAGTGATATTGCCCTCGAGCTGAGGTCCACAATCGAGGATATGCTTCCGGAAAATTATAAAGATTCAGATGTAAGGGAGGTATTAAAGAAATTAGGAGACCCTTCCGTGCTTGCAAGAGGATATCTGGACCAGCCGATGTATTTAATAGGTCCAAAATTTTATGACCCGTATATTAATATGTTAAAAATTATTTTACCAATTGCGGTGACTGTAACATTACTTTCTTTCTTCATAGAAACTCTGGTAAATACCCCGGAAAATCATGCATTTATCAACATCTTTTTAACTGGGGTGATTAGCGACGGAATCGTTCGGGTATTGATGACCATAATGCAAACCTTTTTCTGGCTGACACTGGTATTTGCCGTCATGGAACGTGTGGACCTGAAAAACCATAAATTGCTCGGTCCTTTGCATAAGGAATGGAATCCGGATGATTTAACAAAGATTTCAGTTTTGCCTAGAGAAAAAGCAATACCAAGAATTGAAATATACGGTCCTCTCATTTGGACAGCAATTTGGGTAACCTTCTATTTTAAGACCTCTAGTTTTGCTGGAGTCTACCAGAATGGGCAGGGCGGGCATATCATGGTAATCATCCCCTCGTTAAACCAAGAGGTATTAAATTCCTATTGGCTGCTTGTTGTCTTAACGGTTATTCTGGAAATCTCCCTTGCCCTTTATAAATGGAGAATAAAGCAATGGACAAAAAAGCTTGCCGCCACCAACACAATCGTCCAAATAATGACATCCCTCATTTTCGTGAAGATCATAACAGCTCCGAAACTGTTCACAGGATCGTTCGACAACATCCTAGCAAACCTATTTCCTGACATCGACAATCCAACATCATGGTTTATCCGGGTAACCATTGCCATCTTTGTCATCTTCGCTGCCATCGACGCCTACCAAAGCTTCAGAAAAGCAAGCATGCCCTCTTCTAATCCCAACAACATCAGCAAGAACACAAAAACCTAATAAGGACCACCCCCCAGCACAGTGATGCATTAAAGTGGTGGGGGCCTGTCCCCCGGCACGGTGAAGCGTCAACGCACTGGGGGCCTGTCCCCCAGCAGGGTAAAGCGTTAACGCACCAGGTCTATTCTCCCAATAAAAAGTACTTTTTCTTATGGGTGTATTGAAGTAAGATTAAACAAAGAATATTTTTATGGATGGAGCAACAAGGGGGAAGCGGATTGAAGAAGAGATGGACCAGGAGAGCAACTTTGTCGGTTTTGCTAGTATTGACAGCATGTTTAGTCTGGGCTACGGGGATATATTCCTTGAAAGACCCGCCGAAGAAAGTGTATGGTGAGGAGAAAAAGGGAATCATTACAGTTTATCTTGCAGGGGATTCGACGGTTTCCAATTATACGAGCGATTTGGCACCAAGGGCAGGCTGGGGACAAGTAGTGGGTGAGATGTTTGATGGGCAGGTAGTGGTGAGCAACCACGCTAAGCCCGGAAGAAGTTCGAAAAGTTTCATAGATGAAGGCAGACTAGACGCTATTCTCAGCCAAATTAAACAAGGTGACTACCTGTTTATCCAATTTGGCCACAATGATGAGAAGATCAAATATCCAAGCCTTTATACTGACCCTTCCACCACATATAAAAGCTATTTGAAGCAATATATTGACGGGGCGCGGAGCAAAGGAGCCATTCCCGTTCTCGTTACACCGGTAGAAAGAAGGCGGTTTACTCCAAGTGGAAAAGTATTCTCAACCCATGGCACCTATCCGGCAGCCATGATGGCTTTGGCTAAAGAGGAAAATGTCCCGGTTATTGATTTAACGGGGAAAAGTAATGAATTATTTCAAAAGCTTGGTCCAAGCAAAACAAAAGATGTATTTCTATGGTTGAATCCTGGAGACTCACCTAATTATCCAAATGGAGTCAAAGACGGCACCCATTTTCAGGAAAAGGGAGCGCGGGAAGTCGCTAAATTGGTAATTGAGGAAATAGTGAATAAAGATATACCTTTAAAAGAGCATGTACGGGAAGAATTTCGATAATAGTCCGTTTTACCAGGTAAGGCCGCTAATCTTGCGGCCTTCTTTTTATGGCTGTTTTAAGGGTTTATGTTGTTTTTTAAACATGTTGATTGAAGCGGAAAGTGATCGCAAAGGGAGGAAATCAACTGCCAAATTTAACAGAGCCTCTATTTTGAAATATTAATTATAATTTTCTGATATATAACTTAAATATAAAAATATAGAATGAAAGCGATTACCAGAAAAATATTAATAGTTAAAATTGACTGAAAAGTATAATTATATTATTATTTTAATAACATATATTTTTTAGAGTTGCGAAATAATTTTAAAACTAGTAGAAATGAAGGTGTAGATATGTCACAAATGCTTGCTCTAGTAATTGTCATTTTTATCTTATTGGTTGGGGATTGGATAGCCATTAGGACCAAGGCCTGGGTACCGTCGATGTTCATCAGTGCCGTTCTGTTCCTAATCGGATATTGGACTTTCTTCCCAAAAGAAATTGTCGCACTAGCTGGTGTCCCATCAGTGGTCGCCACCATGCTAATGTACTTGCTTATCACTAATATGGGCACCCTGTTGTCTCTAAAAGAATTGAAAGCCCAATGGAAGACAATTCTCATCGCTATCTCAGGTATCTTAGGGATCGTCGTATTCTTATTGGGAATCGGGTCACTCATTTTTGGCTTTAAAACCATGGTTGTTGCCGTTCCGCCTTTAGTAGGCGGCGTCGTTTCCGCTCTTATTATGTCAGAAGGAGCAAAGGCTGCCGGCCTTGCCTCGTTGTCCGTATTTGCCATCGTCATCTATGTTATGCAGGGATTTGCAGGATACCCGCTTACTTCCATCATGTTGCAAAAAGAAGGTAAGAGACTACTGGAAAAGTATCGAAAAGGGGAACTGAAAACAGCCGGCCACGTTCAAGCATCTGCTGAAGTGGCAGCTACTGCAGAATCAGAGCTTAAACTATTTAAAAACTTGCCTGAAAAATACAATACTGAATTTTTTAAGTTTTTTAGACTGGCTTTAGTAGCGCTTCTAGCCTATTTTGTTTCCACTCTATTAGCACCGGTTGTCTCCGTCAGCCCGTTTGTTCTTTGCTTATTGTTTGGGATCATCGGAAAAAGTATCGGATTTTTGGAAAAACAGGCGTTACAAAAAGCAAATGGCTTCGGTTTCGCGATTATGGGCCTGATGCTGTTCATCTTTGACGGATTAAAACAGGCGACACCAGGCATGATGATGGAAATCATTTGGCCGCTAATCGGTACCATCGTTATTGGTGTCATCGGAATGTATATTTTCTCATTTATTGCAGGCAAAGTCCTAAAAGTCAGCAAAGAAATGGCCTTCGCCGTTTCCTTAACGGCTCTATACGGATTCCCGGCCGACTTCATCATTACAAACGAAGTCATTAAATCACTAACTCAAGACGAAGAGGAAAAAGAAGTACTGATAAGCCACATGCTGCCTCCTATGCTAGTTGGCGGGTTTATCACCGTTACCATTGTTTCGGTTATTTTAGCAGGCATTTTCGTGAAATTCTTGTAGGAAGCGGAGGAGATTGAAATGAACGAACTTCAAACACGAATTGAAGGACACATAGACTCGCTGAGTGAATTTACAGCGACACCCGGAAAAGGGACAACTCGGTTGACCTATAGTCAGGAAGATAAACAGGCACGGGAATATATTAAAGAAAAAATGCAGGAATACGGTTTACAAGTCAGAGAAGACGGCTTGGGCAATATTTTTGGCAAAATGGAGGGCACGTTGAAGGATGCGCCCAGCGTATTAATTGGCTCCCACTTTGATTCCGTCCCGAATGGCGGTTCTTATGATGGTCCCGCCGGTGTGGTCGCAGGATTGGAAGTCGCCGCTCTTTTCGCACAAAATCAGATCAAACCGAAATATCCACTGGAAGTCATTGCCCTTATTGAAGAAGAAGGGGCAAGATTCGGAGGCGGGTTGATGGGTTCGCGAGGAATCACCGGACTGCTGACTGAGGAAGATTTTAAAAACCTGAAGGACCAAGACGGGATCTCTACAGTAGACGCGATGGCCCAAATTGGGCTCGATCCGTCGCTTCCGAAACAGCGGGATCCGAAAACCATCAAGGCATTCTTGGAGCTGCATATTGAACAGGGGCCGATTTTGGAAGAGAAAAACATTCCCATCGGTGTCGTGGAAACCATCGTTGGTCTGACCCAGTTTGAAATTACCGTGGAAGGCCAAGCTGGACATGCGGGTACAACACCGATGGACCGCCGCGCGGATGCTTTGGTGACTGCGGCCCGGATGATTGCCCAATTCCCTGAACTTGCCATTGAGGAGGGGGAGGGCACCGTGATTACCACCGGAAAATTAAATGTATTTCCAAACGGCGCCAATGTCATTCCGAAAAAAACAGTCTTCACAGTGGATATTCGTTCCGGCAAGGAAGAGCACATTCAGAATGTAATCGGCAAAATGAATGGATTAATAGAGTCCTATAATCAGGACGGTGTACAAATCACGGCCGTCCAGCAGCTTTACATGCAGCCTAAAGCGATGAATTCAGATATTGTTGCCCTTCTAAAACAAAACAGCAGCGCGATGGATATCCCGTATTGCTCGATTAATAGCGGGGCCGGTCATGACGCAATGGTTTTATCCGACGTGACGGAAGTTGGCATGCTGTTTATCCCAAGTAAAAAGGGCTTAAGCCATTGCCCGGAAGAATGGTCTGACTCGCTTCATATAGCCAATGCCGTTGAAATCTTATATGAAACAGCCAAGAAATTAACGGAGGCAGAGTAAAATGATCAATGAGAAATTAAAAGCAGGCATTCAACAATACAGCGAAGAAATAACAGAAATCCGCAGGAAGCTTCACAGTGAACCGGAGCTTTCCTGGGAGGAATATAATACGACCAATTTTGTTTGTGAGTATCTCGACCAATTAGGCATTTCCTACCGTCGGGCGGAGCCGACTGGAGTCATTGCAACAATTGAAGGCGGCAAGCCAGGTAAAACAGTGGCATTAAGAGGGGACATGGATGCTCTTTCAGTAGAAGAGCTAAATAAAGACCTGCCATACGCCTCCAAGTTTGAAGGCAAAATGCACGCGTGCGGCCATGATTCCCATACCGCGATGCTGTTGATTGCGGCCAAAGTTCTAAATGAAAACAAAGCTGATTTGGCGGGGAACGTCCGGTTATTGTTCCAGCCGGCCGAAGAAGTGGCGGAAGGAGCCAAGGCATTTGTGAAACAAGGGGCGGTTGACGGTGTCGATAATGTCTTTGGCATTCACATTTGGTCGCAAATGCCAACGGGCAAAGTGTCGTGCACACCTGGGCCATCTTTTGCTTCAGCAGATTTGTTTAAGGTGACGTTCAAGGGTAAGGGCGGCCATGGGGCTCTGCCACATGCCTGTATCGATGCAGCCATTGTGGCTTCTTCGTTTGTCATGAATGTGCAAACCGTGGTTTCCAGAACGGTTGATTCCCAGCAGCCCGCAGTACTCACCATTGGAAAAATGGTGGTCGGCACCCGCTTCAATGTCATCGCCGAGAATGCGGTGATTGAGGGAACGGTCCGTTGTTTTGACCCTAAAGTCAGGGACCATATTGAAACCCAGCTCCAGCACTATGCTGAACAAGTAGCCGCCATTTACGGGGCAACGGCCAAAGTGGAATATACCCGTGGAACCCAAGCGGTTATTAATGACGAATACAGTGCTAAATTGGTTCAACAGGTTGTATCTGAGGCATTTGGTGCCGATGCGGTATTTAATGAAAAGCCGACAATGGGCGGGGAAGATTTCAGCGAGTATTTTGAAAAAGCGCCTGGCAGCTTTGCCCTTGTTGGCAGCGGGAATCCTGAAAAGGATACCCAGTGGGCCCACCATCATGGCAAATTCAACATCGACGAGGACGCTCTCGCAACCGGAGCGGAACTTTATGCTCAATATGCTTGGGCCTATTTACATGAATAATCATCAAGAAGAGGGCACGATTCCAAAACGAATCGTGCCCTTTCTAGTTAGTGCGCTAACTTCTCCAGTTCGGTAAAAACCGCCTCATAATCCTCTTTTTTATCTGCTTTAAAGGAAGTGTTGATATAGCGGATGATCCCTGTTTTATCCACGACAAACACAGAACGGATGGCTACTCCACCCTTTTCGTTATAAACCTTATAATCTTTCACCGTCTGTCTATGCCAATCAGATACCAATGGATAGGGCAACGTACTCATGCTGGCGGAAAACACCCGATGTGAATGAATATGGTCGACGCTCATGCCCAGCACCTCGGCATCCAACTGCTCAAACCGTTTATAATCCTCTTTCCAAGAGGATATTTCCTTAATTCAGCCGGGGGTGAAATCCATCCCATAAAAGGCAACGACAACGTTTTTTTTGCCTTTGTAATCAGACAGGGACAGCGGATCTCTTATGGTAGCCGGCAAAGAAAAATCCGGTGCGGCATCGCCAATCTTCAAAGACTCCTCCAAGGTCACTCCTCCTTTACGGAAAAAATGGTCATACTTCTTTTATTTTCCCCAAAATCACCGGTTTATATTGCCATCTTACCTATTTTTTGCGATAAGTTTCAATGCAGTCTTGAAGGGCGGTCAGCTCTCGCCTAATCTGATTTATGCTTTTTGCTTTTTTTCATAGGAATGTTTGGTAAAATGTTCATGATTAGAGAAAAATAACATAACTGCTTTAAGAGGAGGAGTATGGTGAAAAAGTCAGAAGCACCATTGGACAAGCGTTTTAAGATTGCCCATAAAGAAGCCCTGATTGGGGTCATTCTTGTTATCATAAATTTTATTTGGTGGTACGGGTTTGGTTATGGGCTTGGTTCGGAAAAAGTGGAGAATTACCATTATGTTTTCGGACTGCCTGCCTGGTTTTTTTACAGCTGCATTGTCGGATCCATTTTGATGATTATTTTGGTCAGTCTGACCGTAAAATTTTTGTTCAAGGATGTTCCCTTTGAAGAGGAAGAGGAGGGAAAACAGTGAACTGGGGCGTTATTACACCGTTACTCATTTTTTTACTGATTATCTTTGCCATAGGGCTTTGGTCGAACAAATTAGTTTTAAAGTCAAGTTCCTTCCTCGAAGGCTATTTTCTGGGCGAGCGTTCCATGGGTGGGTTTATCCTGGCCATGACGATGGTTGCCACTTATGGCAGTGCCTCAAGCTTTATTGGCGGGCCGGGAGTCGCCTATACGAGAGGGTTGGGCTGGGTTCTGCTGGCAATGGCTCAACTGGCAACCGGTTATTTTACGCTAATGGTCCTTGGGAAAAAGTTTGCTATCGTTTCGAGGCAATACAAGGCGGTAACCTTAATTGACTTTCTTAAGGAACGGTATCAAAGTAAAACGGTTGTTTTGCTGTCGGCAGCCAGCATTATTATTTTTCTTTTTTCCTCGATGACGGCCCAATGGATTGGCGGTGCCCGTTTGGTTGAGTCCCTCACCGGACTGAAATATACAACGGCCTTATACATATTTGCTTTTTCCGTCCTTGTATTTGTCATCGTAGGCGGGTTCCGTGCCGTGGCTTTGACAGATACGGTTCAAGGTGTGGTGATGTTCTTAGGGACCTTGATTCTGTTGATTGCCACCATTAAGGCAGGCGGGGGGGTATCGAAGATTATTTCTGATTTGTCGGCCGAGAATCCTAACTTAATCAGCCCGTTTGGCGCGGACAGGAGCCTTTCGCCAGCCTATGTTTCCTCTTATTGGATTTTGGTGGGTGTCGGGGTGGTCGGTCTGCCGCAAATCGCGGTAAGGGCCATGTCGTATAAGAATTCTAAAGCCATGCATAATGCGATTGTGATCGGCACCATTGTCGTCGGGTTCATCATGCTGGGGATGCATCTGATCGGTGTGTTCGCCCGTCCGGTCCTGCCCGGTGTGAAAATTGGCGATACCGTGATGCCGTTGTTATCGATGAAGGTGCTTCCGCCATTCTTGGCAGGAATTGTTTTGGCAGCGCCAATGGCGGCCATCATGTCGACCGTTGATGCGCTGCTGATTTTAGTCAGCTCGGCCTTGGTGAAAGATGTTTATTTGAACTATATTAAACCTGAAGCCAGTGATAACCACATCAAAAAGGTGAGTTTTAGCGTGACCGCTGTTATTGGCGTAATTGTAATTATTTTTGCGTTAAGTCCGCCTGACCTAATCGTGTGGCTCAATTTATTCTCGTTCGGCGGACTGGAGTCCGTATTCATATGGCCAGTGATCATGGGATTGTATTGGGGCAGGGGAAATAAGTACGGAGCCATTACCTCCATGGTCATCGGAATGGGCTCGTACATCCTATTAGATCGGTTCTACCCAAATGCCTTTGGATTCCACACCGTCGTACTACCAATCATCCTCTCACTCATCGCTTTCGTGGCAGTAAGTCTTGCCACCAAGCCAAAAACCGCCGACACTAAAGTTGTGCGAGAAAAATAATGGGGCCTGTCCCCCATCGTGCTAACGCATTAACGTGTCGGGGGCCTGTCCCCCGGCATGGTAACGCATTAACGTGTTGGGAACAGTCCCTTGCAAACATTTTTTTGGGCGCCAATAGCAATGGCGCCTAATTTTGTGTAGTAGTGTCTGCAGGAACCATTTCAGTAATAATGGAAATGAAGATATATACAATCGAGGGGTTTTCACAAGGTGCTGTGGCACCAATCGAAGTGAAGGGGGGCTTTCTATTAATTAAAGATAACAAGGGGAATCATCACTGCCCTGTAAACTCAATCATCTTCCTCTGAATAAGCTTCAGTCGTCGTATCCCGGCAAGCCCAGCATTCACTCCTGTTTCTCTCCATTACAGATAACTCTTCACCACAAGAAATACATTTATCCATAACTAAATTCTCCTTCCTATAAAAACCTAGATAAAACAAACTAGTTCTATATGTATATTCACAAACCCAGAATTATTTCCAACAAAATACCATTGGGCTACTTTCTATTATAGTAGGTTGAGTGGGGACAGGACCCCACCAGGGTAACGCGTTAATACACCGGGGGCCTGTCCCCCACCAGGGTAATGCGTTAAAGGATTGGGGAGTTGTCACAAATCCCTTTAAGTGTCACGTATCTATCACAAAGTTTAGGAATGCGTTCGTTTATAATGAAGGGAGGGATTGCTTCATCTGTGTTTGTGAAGTGTTTAACATAGTTGTTGTTAAGGAGGAGGGGTTGTTTTGGGTTTTCGCCATTTGTTTGAGAGAGGGAAAATCGGAAGTTTAACAGTGAAGAATAGAGTGGTCATGCCTGCTATGGCAACTAATTTGGCTGGCCCTAATGGTGAGGTTACTGATCATCAAATTGCTTATTATGAGGAACGGGCCAAAGGTGGAACTGGCTTAATTATTGTGGAATTTACCTGCGTTGAATATGGATTGGGAAAAGGAATGTCCAACCAAGTAAGGATTGACGAAGACCGGTTTACTTCAGGCTTCGGCCGTTTGGCCAATGCCGTCCATAAATACGATGCAAAAATATTCGTCCAGCTGCATCACGCCGGAAGGCAGTCTAATTCATTCCTCACAGGCGGAAAACAAATCGTGGCGCCAAGTGCCGTTGCAAGCGCCGCCATCGGCGAACAGCCGAGGGAGTTAACCAATGCCGAAGTGAGGGAATTGGTCCAAAAATTTATTCAGGCGGCCGTCAGATGCAAACTGGCCGGCATCGATGGGGTCGAAATCCATGCTGCCCACGGCTACTTGATCAACCAATTTTTAAGTCCGAACTCCAACTTACGGACTGATGAATACGGGGGCAGCTTTGAAAATAGAATGAGATTTTTAGAGGAAATTGTATTGGGTGTCAAAGAAAAATGCGGCGCTGATTTTCCAGTAACTGTGCGTCTGAATGTGGATGATTTTGATCAGGGCGGACTGGAAGTGGAACAAAGCAAGGAGATAGCCCGGCATTTAGAAAAAATCGGAGTAGATGGGATCCATGCCAGCTGTGGAACCTATAATTCCGGGGACAAAATTATCGAAACGATGATGTATGAACAAGGCTGGAGAGTGTACCTAGCGGAGGAAATTAAAGAAGTGGTTAGCATTCCTGTCATCACAGTTGGGGTGATTCGCGAGCCGGATTTTGCCGAAAAGATTATTGCTGATGGCAAAGCGGACTTTGTGGCCATGGGAAGAACCCAAATAGCCGACCCGGAATGGGCTAGAAAAGCATTCGAAGGCCGGGTGCAAGAAATCAGGAAGTGTATCAATTGCCTTCATTGCATCCAAACCGTCAACAAGAATTCGCACATACAATGCGGAATCAATATTCGTGCTGGCCGGGAGCTTGAGTTTAAGGAGCTTAAACCAATAGAAGAGAAGCGCACGGTTGCCATCGTTGGCGGCGGGCCGGCAGGAATGGAAGCTGCAAGAGTTCTTTCCTTAAAGTGCTATGACGTGACCATTTTTGAAAAAGAAGAGCAACTTGGCGGTCAAATGGACCTCGTGCATACACCGGTTGCTAAAGAGAAAATGAACTGGATGATTGATTTTCACCGTCATGAAATGGCTCGATTAAACGTGGATGTCAGGCTGAATACACTGGCTACAGTGGAAAAAATAAGCGCCTTAACCCCATATGCAGTCTTCCTCGCAACCGGCGCCAAACCAATTATGCCGGAAATTGAAGGAATTCATTTGGCCAATGTTTGTGATTATGAGGATGTATTGCTGGAAAGCATCCCGTTTGCCAACAAAAAGGTGGCCGTGGTTGGAAGCGGAATGGTTTGCTATAGTGTTGCGCGCCAACTGGCAGAAGCGGGCAGCGAGGTTACTTTAATTGATGTTCCAACTGCCACAGGTGAAAAAGTGTCAGCCCCGACCAGAATGATGCTGTTAAACCGTTTGAGCAATCTAAATGTTAAGATCATCGAAGGCCAAAAGGTGGCAAAAGTCCTACCGAATGCTGTAGTGATGGAACGGGAATCATCAGGGGACCAGATGGAACTAGAAATCGACCATGTGGTGTTCTCGATGGGTACTGAATCCCATAACCCATTAGAAGAACTGTATCGCCAGCACTTTGAAAATGTCTTTGTAATAGGTGATGCCATCGTTCCAGGTGCCATTACCCACGCAATTAAAGATGGATTTGAAAAAGCCTATGTGCTGGAGTCCATTGTTACAAACAAAACGGTGAAAGAATTGGCGGGAATAAACTAAAAGAGTAACCGGTTAACCACCGATAATAGAGATGCAACCAAGCGGCAGAAAACAAATTTCTGCCGCTTGTTTTTCTAGAAGTGAGAACTTAGGTCTTCTGGGACAAATTTGAAACTTTTCCCATTTTTATCCGTATATTGATTAACAATTTCACAATATAAAAGTAAACTGAGCAGACTACCGGTCTATTGGATAGTGGGAGGGTTTAAAGTCTATGAAAAAAAAATACTCCGTTTCGTTTATGTTCTTATCAGTTGCCTCTATTGGAGCAGGCATGGCGCTCAAAGAATCCCTCAACTATTCCATGTTTATTGGAGTAGGTTTATCGATCGCCTGTCTATTGGCCGCCGGTTTTTTTCTGGGAAAGAACAACAATTGAGCGGGAAAAGGGGCCTGTCCCCCAGCGCTTTAACGCATTAGTACCATGGGGGACAGGCCCCTTATTTGTCCGATTCTTCTTTATCCGATAAAATAGTTATGATTGTGAAAAACGTGACAATTATTTGTTTGAATAACTGCAGCATAAATATAAACTCTATTATAGGAGAAAGGATTATATGAAGAGAAGAATCGTCATAACAGGTGTAGGGGCAGTCACTCCCTTGGGGAATGATGCTTTTACGACATGGAAAAACATTAAAAACGGGGTGTCAGGAATTGGCCCGGCAACTTTGTTCGATGTGGAAAAAGTAGATGTCCATATCGCGGCGGAAGTAAAGAACTTCTTACCAGAAGAATTTATGGACAAAAAAGAATCGAGAAGAATGGGCCGTTACAGCCAATTTGCGGTAGCTGCGAGTAAAATGGCAGTCGATGATGCAGGCCTTAAAATTGGTGCCGATATTGATTCTGAACGGGTTGGCGTTTGGATTGGGTCAGGAATTGGCGGGCTTGGCGAGTTCGAGGAGCAGCATAAGAAATTTATCGAAAAGGGCCAAAGAAGAGTCAATCCATTTACAATTCCGATGTTTATCCCGGACATGGCAGCAGGACGGGTGGCCATTGAGCTTGGGGCAAAAGGAATCAATAATTGTTCGGTAACTGCCTGTGCTTCCGGTGCCAATTCCATCGGAGATGCCTTCCGTGCTATCCAAAACGGGGATGTCGACATGGTAGTGGCAGGAGGAACAGAAGCGACGATCACAGAAATGACTGTCGCCGGTTTTTCCAACATGACGGCTTTGTCTAAAAATCCAGACCCGAAAACCGCCAGTCGTCCGTTTGATAAAAATCGTGATGGGTTTGTCATCGGGGAAGGCGCTGGGATTGTTATTTTAGAGGAATTGGAACACGCGTTAGCCCGCGGAGCAAAGATTTATGGAGAACTGATAGGATATGGGGCAACAGGTGATGCCTACCACATTACGACCCCTGCACCAGACGGAGAGGGAGCCCAGCGCGCCATGAAGTTGGCATTGGACGATGCTGGAATTGATCCCACTGAGGTTGATTATATTAACGCGCACGGAACTTCCACCTATTATAATGATTTGTATGAAACGTTAGCCGTCAAGGAAGTTTTCAAAGACCACGCCTATCACCTATCTGTAAGTTCCACGAAATCAATGACCGGTCATTTGCTTGGTGCTACCGGGGCGATTGAGGCTATTTTTTCAGTTCTTGCCATTCAAGAAGGAATTATTCCTCCAACAATTAACTATGAAACACCGGATGAGCAACTTGACTTAGACTACGTTCCAAACGTGGCAAAGAAGAAGGATGTACAAGTGGTACTATCCAACTCATTAGGATTTGGCGGGCATAACGCCACCTTAATTTTTAAAAAGTATACGAAATAATGGTCAAACAAAAATGAAGCTGTACTAAGGACAGCTTCATTTTTGTTTCAAATTTAGGGACATCTATGGTTAGATACTATTGAGCTAGATTAGTGATCCGTCCTTCTAGACTTGGGCTAACTGTTTGATTCTCGAAAGAACCAACATAATCAGCGAAAGTTTCCCAGTCAACGAATCCTGGTTCACTGACACGGCCTTCGCTGTAAGCTTGAGCGAAAACATCAAATCCGTCTCCGCCTTTTGCGGTGAAGATGTTGTTAGCAACCACGTAAGTTTTCTTAGGGTCGATGGCTGTATAGTTGAACCCGTTTTCTTTTACTTCAATGGATTGTACTCTTTCACCGACGGGTTTGTTGCTATCATAAGTAAATTTCAAACCGGAAACCTGCAGGAATCCGCCAAATGCTTTTGGCGCGTCCTTAACACTAAATTCCAAGGCCTGTTTAATTTCAGCACCTGTAAGTTTCATAATCGCTAACGCGTTACCGAAAGGCATGATTTCTAACACTTTCGCCAATGTAATATCACCTGCTGGAACGGTCGTACGGATTCCGCCACCGTTTTGGAAGGCAATCACCGTTTCAGGATTGATAGTTTTGGCCTTAGCCAGCATTCCATCTGTGATTAAGTTGCCTAAATTGGTTTCTCCCGTCCTGGCAGGAGGGTTACCGCCAATTAAATCAACAGTGGTTTTGCCAATAACAGTTTGCTGTTTTGCTACAATCGCTGGTTTATATTTGGTTTCCAGGATTTGAGCGGCTTGAGGATTATCCGGAATCACATAAGCGCCCTCGGCATTTTTCTGGTCAAGGTCAATCAGTTTTCCATCGGCCTCAGTGACCTTTCCCTGTTTATTAAACTTTAAATCAACCGTTCCAAGATATTTACTGTATTCGTTGGCTTGTACAATGACAGTCGGCTCTTCACCGGTTTTATCGATAAATGGGGCATCCAGTTTCGTATGGGAATGACCGCCGACAATAACATCAATGCCTTCCACTTCTTTTGCCAATGTCAAATCATTGTCCCCGCCGCCATCATCAAAGCCGAGGTGGGAGAGAGCAATGACCTTATTAACACCCTGTTTTTTAAAATCGTCCACAGCCTGCTTCGCTTCTTCAATATAGTTTTCAAAAACAACATCCGGCCCAGGACTGGAAATATCCTTCGTTTCGGCAGTGGTCAAGCCAAAAATTCCGATTTTCTCCCCATTCACCACCTTGATGATCCCGTTATAGATGTTTCCATCTTCCGGGTGTTTTGCCGTGGTTTCATGGAAACGATTCGTTAGATTGACATCTTTTGAGAAGTTTACGTTCGCACTAACCAACGGGAAATCTGCTTCTTTTACAAAATTGGACAGAGTGGAAGTTCCTTCATCAAACTCATGGTTTCCAAATGTCATCGCGTCATAGCCAACTAGATTCATAAACTCTAAATCAGCCAGTCCTTTGTATTCGTTAAAATACAAAGTACCGGAAAATACATCCCCTGCATCCAATAACAGGGTATTCTTCTTTTCTGCACGAACTTGATTGATGGCGCTAATCCGTCTTGCCACATTGTCCAAATGGGCATGTGTATCATTGGTGTGCATGATAGTCAGCTCATAAGTACGACCTACCCCATTGTCTGTTTTTGACTCTTTAGGAGCCGCAAGGGCAGCAGGAGCAGCCGCAGCTGTGACTATAGCCGCAGTAGCAAGAATTGAAAAAAATTTGCGATTCATCCTTACTGGATTCTTCATTGCATTATTCTCCCCCATGTAATTCATTATCGAAGCCTCTTTATTTTATAACGAATGAATTGCGTCAAATTCACCTGTCAAAATAAATAGCTTGTCCCCATTATTCTATCAGAAATGTTTAAAATCCATGTAAAAAATTTGTAAAAATTTGATAATTAGGACAATTTTACCACCACTTTTATCCTATGTAAAATCATTTAAATATCAAACAAATTATTACAAAAAACATGGAGGCGTTCTCTATAAAGAAATATAAATATGATAATAGCGGAATCATCGGATCAGCCCCCGGCACATTAATGCGTTAACGCGGTGGGGGCCTGTCCCCCGGCTCATTAAAGCATTAACGCACTGGGGGACAGGCCCCAAATTATTTGGCTAGGTTGACAATCCGTCCTTCTACGGTGGGGCTGACGGTTTTATTTCTTTGGGCGCCGATGTATTCGATGAAGGTTTCCCAGTCGGCGTGTCCGGGTTCGCTGACGCGGCCTTCTTTGTAGGCTTTTGCGAGTATGGTGAATCCGTCGCCGCCTTTGGCGGTGTAGGTGTTTGTGGCGACATGATAGGTTTTGGCCGGATTCATCGGAACATAGTGGCGGCCATTTTCTTTGACCACAATCGATTGAACCCGTTGTCCGGGAGGCTTTCTGCTGTCGTAAGTAAATCTCATGCCGGACACCTGCAGGAATCCGCCAAACGGCTTGGGGGCATCCTTTACGCTAAACTCCAAAGCTTGTTTGATCTCGATGCCGGTAAGCTTGATAATAGCCAATGAGGTACCAAACGGCATCAGCTCCAATACGTTAGCCAAAGTAATCTTTCCGGCAGGAATTGAGGTACGGATGCCGCCGCCGCTTTGGACAGCCATCACGGTGTCAGGGTCAATCGTTTTCGCTTTGGCCAGTATCGCATCCGTCATCAGGTTCCCTAAATTCGTTTCCCTGACACGGGCATCCGGCCTCCCGCCAATTAAGTCCACGGTGGTGGTTCCAATAATGGTTCGCTGTTTTTCCTCCACAGCCGGTTTATATTTCTTTTCAAGAATTTGCGCTGCTTTGGGGTCATCAGAGATGACATAACCTTGATTCGTTTTTCGGTCAATATCAATGAGCTTGCCATCGTGGCCAATCACTTTTCCGTTTTGGTCAAATGTCACATTAAGAGTTCCAAGATATTTACCGTACTCATTGGCTTGGACAATAATGGTCGGCTCCGCACCGGTTTGATCCACTACCGGGGCCTCCAGTTTGGTGTGCGAATGGCCGCCGACAATCACATCGATGCCTTCCACTTCTTTGGCCAAGGTTAAATCATTATCGCCGCCGCCATCGTCAAACCCTAGATGCGAGAGAGCAATAATCTTGTTGGCGCCCTTTGCCTTTAGGGCCGCAACCGTCTGCTTCGCCTTTTCAATATAGTTATTAAATACAACATCCGGTCCCGGATTGGAGATGACCAATGTTTCAGCCGTGGTTAAACCGAAAATACCGATTTTCTCCCCGTTCACGACCCTTATCATTCCCTTATAGACAAGCCCGTTTTCGGGCCGTTCCGTGATTTCGTCATGAAAGCGGCCTGATAAATTGGCGCCTTTTGAGAGGTCGACATTGGCATCGACAAAGGGAAAATCCGCTCCTTTTATAAAATTCGCCAGAGGACCGGTTCCCCGGTCAAAATCATGGTTGCCGAACGTCATCGCGTCATAGCCGGCCAAATTCATAAACTCCAGGTCAGCCAAACCATGAAATTCGCTGAAATACACAGTACCGGAAGATACATCACCGGCATCCATCAGTAAGTTATTAGGCTTTTGCGACCGCATTTTCTTAATCGCGGTAATGCGTCTGGCGATATTGTCCAAGTGTGCGTGGGTATCATTGGTATGCATAATCGTTAAGTCAAAGGTGCTGCCATTCCCATTGACGGGTGCGGGTGCGAACTCTGCAGAAACAACAGAGGTTGTGGCGAGTGAACCCGCAGCAAAAACAGCGCAAAATCCCAGGGCCATCCTTTTTGAAAAATTCATCTTTCAACCATCCCTTGAAAAAATACTTTGGCCGCCACCAGGAAAACCCCAAACGCCTCCAAGTGTTAGCTAGTAAGCCTTATTTTGCCAACAACAAACAGATTTATTTTAAAAAGATTAAAAAGCATATCAGTTCCCATGACGAATAGATATGGAAGTAAAGAAGGAGGGAATACCATGCCGATTGAATGGGATGAAGAAAAGGGCATTTTCCATTTGTTTAATGACCGGACGAGTTATTTGATGGGGATTGTCCATGGGAAATATCCGGCCCATCTGTACTGGGGAAGGCGGGTTCATGCGCTGCAGCCCATGTCCATCCTGTTCAATAAGAGCAGAACCTTTTCGCCGATGACCGAGCCTTCAGACCCAAGTTTTTCTCTTGATACATTGCCACAAGAGTACCCCGCATTTGGAAACGGGGACTTCCGGACGCCTGCTTATCAGCTCCGCACCAAGAATGGTTCGACCCTTACGGAATTTGTTTATGATTCCCATGAAATAGTTAAAGGCAAGCGCCCGCTTAAAGGACTCCCCGCTGCTTACACAGAAGAGGATGATGAGGCCGACAGTTTAATCATCACACTGGTAGATTCCAAGCTTGGCATCGGGTTGCATCTCCAATACACGATTTATCGAAACTTTGATGTAATCACCCGGTCGGCTTCCTTTGAAAATCTGGGCGGCCAAGAGGTGGAGATACATAAATGTATGAGCATGTCGGTTGATTTTCACCATTGTAATTGGGACCTGCTGCACCTTCACGGAACCTGGGCAAGGGAGCGGCATATCGAGCGCCGGCCGCTAATCGATGGAACCCAATCGATTTCTTCCGCCAGAGGCGCTTCCAGCCATCAGCATAATCCCTTTATGGCCCTGCTTGCGAAAAATACCACTGAGGAATATGGGGATGTTTATGGCATCAGCCTCGTGTACAGCGGGAATTTCCAAGCTTCGGTTGAAGTGGATCCCTATCAATCCACCAGGCTGTCCATTGGCATCAACCCATTTGATTTTATCTGGCTGCTAAAGCCAGGAGAAACCTTTCAAACACCTGAAGCTCTAATGGTCTACTCTTCAGAAGGTTTAGGCGGAATGTCACGTACCTTCCACAAATTATTGCGCACAAGGATTTGCCGCGGGCAGTATCGCCAACAAACCCGTCCCATCCTGATAAACAACTGGGAAGCGACCAAATTCAATTTTACAGAAAAAAAATTAAAGCAACTGGCGGATGCCTCTGCTGAAGTAGGAATCGAGCTATTTGTCCTTGATGACGGCTGGTTCGGCCAGCGTCATAATGATAAAAGCTCACTGGGGGATTGGTACGTAAATAAGAAAAAACTTCCATCTGGTTTAAACGGTATAACGAAGTATGTCCAAAGCAAAGGGATGCGATTTGGGCTATGGGTCGAGCCGGAAATGGTTTCACCTGACAGTGATTTATACCGGCAGCATCCCGATTGGTGTCTCCATGTGCCGGGCCGAAATCGGACCCTATCGCGGAACCAGCTTGTCCTTGATTTGTGCCGGGAGGATGTCTGCGACTGGCTGGTCGAGACATTCACCCGCCTTTTCGAGAGTGCTCCCATTTCCTATGTGAAATGGGATATGAACCGCAATATGACGGAGGTGGGTTCTACCGCCCTTCCTCCAGAGAGGCAGAAGGAAACGGCCCACCGCTATATGCTTGGGCTGTATCAAGTGTTAGAAAAAATAACAAGCCGATTTCCCCAGATTCTTTTTGAAAGCTGTTCTGGAGGGGGAGGGCGGTTTGACCCAGGGATGCTGTATTACATGCCGCAGACGTGGACCAGTGACAACACCGATGCAGTCGAAAGGTTAAAAATCCAATACGGAACCAGTATCGTATACCCGGCCATCACAATAGGCGCCCATGTTTCGGACGTCCCCAACCATCAAGTAGGCAGGATCACACCTCTAGAGATGCGATGTGATGTGTCGATGGCAGCCAACTTCGGTTTCGAGCTGAACATCGATAAGCTGGGGAGCGAAGAAAAAGAGACTGTCAAACAGAAAATCCAATACTATCACCAAGTAAAGGAGCTAGTTTGCTTTGGCAATCTGTATAGGCTGCTGAGTCCTTTTGACGGCAAGGACACAGCTTGGATGTATGTGTCGGAAAACCAGGAACAAGCCGTTGTTTTTTACTATAAAACCCTGGCAACGCCGAACCCGCCCTTATTCCGTCTATATTTCCGCGGTATGGATCCAAACCGGGTGTATCAAATGAATAACGAGCAAACCTACACGGGTGATGAGCTGATGAAACTGGGAATCACCATGCCGCCCATCAAGTCGGACTTTTTCTCAAAAATCTTCTATCTTGAAGCCAAACCCATTTAAATTTGATTGCATTTTTCTTTAAAATTGCAATAGCTGCACTTTTTGGAAGGATTCATGTCAAAATACTCCTTGTCCAGCGGTTTGTTTTTAACAGGATCCTCCTGGTACTTCAGCATATGATAAATACTATCATTCATCAGCTGCTGGGAGGACTCGATTTCAAACTCGGATAATTGATATTCTTGGGATTTCCCTGACAATAAATATTCATTGCGAATCATGATGTCTTCAACCGGAATGTTGTGCTCCCTGGATAAATAGAGGGCATAAAAAGCGAGCTGTTTGCGGTCATCTTCCGACTCTTTGCCTGTCTTCCAGTCGACCACAATCCACTTTTCCTGACGGACATCCTGGTAAATAAAGTCGAGGACAACAAAGACATCGACCCCATTAACTTCAAAGGTTTGAAAATCCTCTGAATACAAAACTCGCATTTCTAACTTGTTTAAAATATCTTGATAGGTTTTGCTCATAAAAAAATTCTTCACGCAGGATTCGAGCTTCGTTTTGGCAGCCGCTACGGCATCTTTGCTTAGCCCGTCCCCATAATAGATTTCATACAGCATTTGATGCCGCTTCGGCTTTTGAACCCACAACTGGCGAAACTTAGTAGAATCCAAATAAGCGTTATTCAAGCCGCGGGTTACCATCGCAATCATTTCGTCTTCAGTGAATAGTTTTTTCCCGTTTAAAATGTTTTTCAACTGCATATCAATGCTCTTATGAATCAAATCTCCGAGCAGAATCGGGATATTCTTTATATTCTTTAGCCGGTACGCTGCCTTGTTCTCTTCGGGAGAATTGTATAACCAGCCATTATGAGATTCATAGTATTGATGATAATATTTCCGCAAACACTCCAAAAAAGTCTTATGCCTGGAGTTCGACCAAGAAAACTCCGGATAATCACGGTCCACGTACATGGGCTGTTCCCCCTATAAAAATACTTCTGTTAAAAATTATAACAGTTATAGAAGAAATGGCAGCAGTAAATATATTCTTTGTAAAATTTGCTAGTCTCATAAAAAAAGGGCGTTATTCCTAAAAATCTAGAACATGGCTGAAATAGATAAAACTAGACAACTCTTTAGAATGGTTCACTCAATTTTGGAAGATTGTTTGGCGCGCAGAAAGGACCGTAATCCTGATAACTATTTTGCCAAAGTGGGGCAGGCTGATGAGTCAATTCAGGGGAAAGACCCCAAAAATCCCATACTGTGGTAGGATTTTTAAAATGGGTTTTAGGATCTCTATTTTGTATATAAATGAAAAAACTGGGGGTATTGTTGCCAACGATATCATATTTCCCTTCTTCTGTATAAAATTTTTACGACAAAACCACGGGGTCGCTACCGTAATCCGCAGATACCAGCTCACCGGCTATTGTGGAAAAGCGAAAGAAAGATAGATTCAAATTAGGTTAGATAATCTTGTTTTCCTTCATGGTTTCAATTAACGATTTTTGTTGAAGACGTAAATTTGTATATTGTCCAGCCAATTCTAGAAACAACTGCTTATCATGTGAATCAAGGGCAGCATCAATCTTTTCCTCAAGGAGAGTAAGTTTATAAGAAACAATCACTTCATCCCAGAACATTTGTATATACATTTCAAGAATAGAAAAGTGTTCTTGAGACCCCTTTTGTAAGTAAAATGATTTCATAATCTCACTATAAGAGGATGAATCATTCGGTTTTTTATTTTCCAAACGTGATCACCCCTAGTTACCTTTCTCCATGATCAACTTTATCCAAAAAACCAAAAATCCTTATATCCGCTATATTCTTCTTGAGTGGACGGGTGATGCGGTAAACTCGAAAACTAGTTACCGCACCACCACACCAAACTTGTGCAAATTCTAAAACTCGATATATTTCCTTGCTTCCTCAGGGTCAGCAAACAACAGGATTTTGTCATCTAACATGACCATTCGGCCGTAGTGGGTAGACATTTCTACCTGGAAAGCGTATGGATCAAAATCCCGGCCCAGATCCTCGCTGATTTCATTCATGTCAAATTCAAGCAAACCTGTACCATCAATCCGGATCAAAGCCGGATAATGAGTGACTTGAACATTGGGCTTATCTTTCATGATATCGGCAATGACCCTGCCTTCCACACTATCACTTAGAGTAACCCCGCACTTGTTATTAAATGTTTTTTCTAGTCCTGATTTGCTCATTACAAATTTACCCCTTTCGGCAAACTTATATTTAAATGAGTTAAAATGACATTAAAACGTTCCTTTGCGCTATTAAAGGCATCGGCATAGGTTGTTACTTTTACTCTTGGCTGAGACCACACCGGCTGAAGCTGATTAGAGGCCTTAACACAGAGCGGCACATACTTTTCAAGCCATCTTTGAGCCACCTGCTGATTTTCTTGGCCAAATTCAGAGTCTTGGAAGAAAACATCGAACATTTCAGCAGTGTAATCTAAATTTCTCTCATAATCCGCTTCTGCTGTAGAAACTAAAGTTGGGGTCGCATAATCCCCGTGAGAGGCTGCATATTGCATAATAAAGCCACTTCTGAATAATTCTCCAACCAGCGGTTCGTAAATCAGGTTGGCGGCAAATACCTGCTCGGCCCAGTCTGTCGCTGCACCAATCGTTTCAACTACCTCACGAACACCTTGCCAAACAGGATTGTTTAACCAGTTGTCTTTACCGGCAGCTTCATCAAGTTCAATAATTCCTGCAACTTCGCCAAGATAAATGGCCAGATCCTGCGCATAACGCAGCTTATCAGAAGAGTTAATCAAAATGGAATTGTTGATCATTTGGCTCATTCCATCACGCTGTGCTTTTTGAAAAATCATTCCCATTCCGTATTCAGGATGCTTTGATGCACTTAAATGTGTTTGGAGAATTTTCACCCAGGTCTTATCAAGATTGGTAAACTGATTTTCAGCTTTCGCATTTTGAATCGTTAACGCTACCTGCTTTTCAATTCCGGATTGACGAATATAGTGATTGCGTTCCCATTCACCATTTGGATCGCGGTATTTATGCCAGTTGGAGCTTTTGATTTGCGTCCATTTGCTGGAATAGGCCGGTGTATCATCAGCAAAAGAAACAATCCATCCTTGAAGTAAGTAGCGCTCCGGATCGGGCTGTACATCTACAGTAACATCCTCATACAAGGTTGGTCTTTTTCCTTTTGGCTCGTAGTAGTTATATTTGCGGCTTCTGCTGCCAGCAAACGTTTTTGAGCCGGCCTCGGCAGATTTTTCAATAGCTTCTGTCATCGTTTTGACCTCCTATTAAAGAATAATATCCAGACTTTGTTCCAGCTTTTTTAATCAGAGGCAGGGACAAACTTGTCAAATAATATTCGATCAGGTGTAACACCTTTCCCTCTGAGCACGGCTATCGCTGCATCAATCATCGGTCCTGGACCGCATAAGAAAGCATCTAACTGACTGGCTGCTTCCTTAGAAACATGCCGCTCAATTACTTCTGTAATTAATCCTGTTTCACCAGACCACTCATCTTCTGGCAGCGGTTCAGAAAGAGCAGGTATGAAGCGGAATCCTTCTAGGCGATCGGCAATCTCCTCGAACTTTTCCAGATAGAATAAATCCCTTTTCGAACGGGCTCCATAGAAGAAGGTAACATTGCGTTTGACGTTCTTTTCTTTTATATCATTTAAAAGGGACCATAATGGAGCCATTCCAGAGCCGCCGCCAATCAGGATAATATCACCTGTATTTTCTTCCCGGCGAATACAATTTCCAAATGGGCCTCTTACTTCCAGCTTATCCCCAATTTTCAGCTCCTCATCTAAAAGAGTTGAAAATTTCCCGCCTTTAAAAATTTTAATCATAAATTCGAGGCGGTCCGATTGGCTTGGAGTATTGGCCATCGAATAGGAACGGTAAAAGCTCTTATCCGGAGCGTAGAGGTCTATGAATTGACCGGAATGGAATGTAATCTCATTCGGTTCTTGCAGCTTTAATGTAAGCTTTCTAATATCATGCGTAAGACTTTCAATACTCTCAACCGTTGTTTCGAAATTTTTGATAGGAATCGAAACCTTTAATGCTTCTTCATCATATTGAAGTAATTCAACTGTCAGGTCGCTGTAAGGAATGGTCTTGCAAAGAAGAACGTAGCCTTCTTCTTTTTCATAGTCATTCAGTGCAAAAGTGGAGTACCGTTCCATTTCAGCATCTCCGTC
Organism: Neobacillus camarae; assembly: GCF_054950115.1. Classification (NCBI taxonomy): domain Bacteria; kingdom Bacillati; phylum Bacillota; class Bacilli; order Caryophanales; family Bacillaceae; genus Neobacillus; species Neobacillus camarae. The sequence continues at coordinate 27,380 of NZ_JBUCKX010000001.1, forward strand.
AAGTAGAAGAGATTTACAGGTGGAACATTGTCCTTCTTTGCAGCCATGCATGAGCGCAATTCCTTGGCGAAAGGCAGCTTCTAGAACGGTTTCATCCTCCTCAACTTCCATTTCTAATCCAACTGGTTCAAGTGTTACTTTATAGACCATTTAATTGCCCCCCGCTCCTTTTTAGAATGATTAGAAAGATACTCAGCCTTGAAAAAATAGGAATTAAATTCAAGGCTGAGTAAACTTGCTCGGAGCTGCTGTTACTTCCAGCTAAATCCAGCCTTATATTCAGCTATGCTTATGGCACGTTCTGCATCTGACATCGCCCGCAGATCCAATAGTGGACTTCGCAGCTCGTAACCTTTCACATGATCAAGGTTCCACATCTTTGAATCTTCAAAGTGTAAATGCGGCTGTGGAACTAAGGTTTTACCATCGTTACGGACAAAGCCTAAATCTTTGATAACATCAGCTAAATCCATTCCATGGTAAACTTCTTCCCAGTTTCTTCTTCCGCTGAAACGTCCCATTGCAGGAGTTGGGCGGCCGTTATAGTTATCAGAGAAGGCAACCTTGTGGGTCCAGCAGCATTGCTCGGAGCAATAGGTGTGTAATTCACCGTTCACTTCATCCACAACCAAGTCTTCCCGGATGAGAATCGGTACTAAGCAGCTCCAACAGCGATGCGGATAGACATATCCAGTATCTGCCCATAGGAATGGTGCATTGCCGGGCTCAGACAATTCACGGTAGTGTTCCCAGCCTCTACCGAACTCTTTGTACCAGCCTGGATACTTCGATTCAAACCATTCAAAATCATATTCATCCAATGGATCAATCCGCCAGAAGTTAACTGGCCAAGCAGTTGCAAAGAACTGGGCTACTTTATGCACATAATTCTTTTTAGTAATCCGATCCCATGCAGCCTCCACATCATCGTGATGAATTTTTAAACCATACTTTTCTAGTGGGACCAAATAGCTGCGGTAGTAGTCTTCGTAAATCCATTTACGCCACAAGTCGGCATAGGATTCTTTGCTTTTCTTCCGATCCTTGGTGCCGTACTCGATAATCGTACCAATCGCAGCATCTACAATCGCATGGTTTTGCCAGAAGGCATAACGAATATCCCTTTCTAGCAGGTCGTGATTGTCAGGATCTCCTAATACCATCATTAAAGTTCCATATCCATTATTGATATGGCGTGATTCATCTGACTGTACAGAAAGGAAAATAGAAGGCAGAGCGTAATCTCCATTGGCAGCAGCCTCAGAAGGCATGGCTACGAATAGCGTATTAGTAAAGGCTGTTTCGGCAATGATTTGCAGATAAATATTCGCAGCTGTAATAGCATCTCCGGTAATAAACCCTTCTCCAAATTGCCGGCCAATCGTGGTGGCATAACATTTTCCAAATGCCTTCTGAGTAATATCAAACCCAGCTGGATCAATGTAGTTTTCCATGTACCATTTCTTAAGGTTCATCTGAATCGTGGAGTGACGGAATTCATCAATCATTTGCATGGTATAGCCATTTTTTAACTCATCATTTGGAACCACGTCAGTAAGCAAAGCCATCGAACGGGCCGCTGAGATTTCAGGGAAAGGAATAATCGCTAAGAATAGCTTCATCCATTCCACCCATCTTGGTTGTGCATCGCGGAACATATTCCCTCTGAGTGCGGCATCCATTGCACCGTAAACACGATTATCCTTTTCTTCTTCCATCGCAAAGTAAGAACGCAGCACTTGCTTCATGGTGTCTTTTGGTGCTTTGGAGAATTTGTAATCGGTTGGGTACTTTAATGATTCCTTGGCATAACTGGGAAGCCACGCCAAATCTTTCACCCGCTTATGAGCCTCAGCATTACTCATATTAGGCTGAGATTTAATTTTCGAAAGCGTAACCATTAATTCGTACTCCTCCTTCAAGAAATTTATTTGCAGGCTTCAAATCCTACACCCTATTTAATGCAATTTTGGTGCCAATTCATCCAAATTACCCTGAAAATTAAAAATTCCTGAATAACTTCCTTTATAATAGATTTTCTTGCGGGCATAAAAGGATTGTCGCGTTAAAAAATGATTTGTCTCAAATATCTACACAACTGTTGCAATTCTCGAAAATACAGCACTGCAACACTGCGAAAGTGCGAATGAAGAATTCCATAACTCAAGGTATTTCAGGATTTTTCCCCCTCTTTTACAACTTGGCACAATTATTGCATGTAATATGGATGAGTTTAAAAAAATTAAAGGTGGTGGTAAAAGCGAGTCTGTGGAGTCACATCCCTTATTACAACAAGAGTATGTAAAACTTTATTTGCTGCACCAAAGACCAGGATGATTCAAAGTATAGGAAATTAGTGCACGTTTGGTGTAAGTCTGGAAAAATTGGAGAATGACAGGGGAACAAAATCTGACTAAATGTCCAATCGAGTTAAGAAATGAATGCGGTGTCATAGGCAGCATAAAGCTCATCAGTATTCTTGGAAATGAATTCAAAAAAATGAAACGATGGAGGTATAGATATGTTTAAAACTGCTAATGGCGAAGAAATCTTTGTTATCGATGCACATATTGCTCTATGGGACGGCAGCCCGGAAAACCAATTAAACAAACATGGTGAGGAATTCATCAGCTGCTTCTACGACTATCATAAAAATCTAAGTCCTAAGGAAGTTTTATGGGATTATGACAAGTTCAGAAAATTGAATCCAGAGGATTTAGTCAATGATGTTATCATCAAAGGCTATGCAGACATGGCTATTTTCCAGCCCGTTTGGTTAAAAGAATTTTATCGAAATGGATTCGGAGATTTTGATGCCAACGAACGATTAGTGCAGCAGTATAAAAACCGGTTTATCGCAAATGGAACTCTTGACCCGCGTCACGGGGAAATTGGCTTAGAAAAGTTGGAAGAAAATAAGAAAAAATATGGCTGGCAGGGAGTTAAACTTTACACAGCAGATTGGTTTGGCCAATCCAAAGGCTATAAGCTTTCGGATGCATGGGCAAAACGTTATCTTGAGAAGTGTTTGGAACTTGGCATTAAAAATATCCACGTTCATAAAGGTCCGACCATTACTCCTCTAAATAGAGATGCATTTGATGTGGCAGATATCGACGATGCAGCAAGCTGTTACCCTGAATTAAACTTTATCGTCGAGCATTGCGGGCTTCCTAGATTAGAAGATTTCTGCTGGATTGCAACACAAGAAAAGAATGTATACGCTGGTCTTTCTGTCGTTATGCCGTTCATTCATACAAGACCGCGCTATTTTGCCGAAATTATCAGCGAATTGCTTTACTGGCTGGATGAGAACAGAATTCTATTTGGCAGTGACTATGCGATCTGGGAGCCAGACTGGCTGATTGAGAAATTTATGGCTTTTGAATTACCTGAAGATATTGCTCAAGAGACCGGGGCAGTTTTGGATTTAAATGTGAAAAAGAAAATCTTAGGCGAAAACGCGGCCGCGCTCTATAACATTGATATTGAAAAACAAAAACAACTGTTACGGAACGATAGTTTAGCAGTAATTAAATAGAATTCAGTTTAAGTTGAGGGAGGGAGGCTTTCAATTGGGACAACAGGAAGCTGTAATGGAGAAACTTAACGTGGTATATGATCCAGAGTTAGATAAGTCCGTTTTAGAAATGAATTTCATCGAAAAAGTAGACATACAAAGAGACGTCGTCAGTGTCATCATGCGGCTGCCAACCTATTGGTGTTCTCCAAATTTCGCTTTTATCATGGCAGAAGATATCCGGGACCGTGTATCAGAAATCCCTTGGGTTAATAAGGTCATTGTTAATCTAAAAGATCATTCTGCCTCAGAGGCGATCAACAAAGGAGTGGCTGAAGGGAAATCCTTTAGTGAAGTCTTTGCCGATATGGCCAATGGAAATTTACAAGAAGTGCGGAAAAAATTCCAAATCAAATCCTTTTTGGCTAGGCAGGAGAAACTGCTTCGTGACTTGATTGATTTTGGAATCGATAAAGAAATGATGTTAAATCTTACAATAAATGAATTGAAATCACATACTGCTATCCAGGAGCAGGCCGTTTTAAACCGTTATTTAACTCTTTGTGAGGAGTTAAAATTAAGCACTAATCTTCATGATCTGGCTTTTAAAAAACATACAGGTGAAAGAATTGAACCTGCTGAACTCTCAGACTATTTATTAGAAGCAAGAAGAACAAGAATGTCGATGGAGTTCAATGCTACTTACTGCCGAGGTTTGCTGGAAACACGATATCAAACATCATAATTTCATAAGGAGATGGAACAAAGTGAAAGCAGCGCGTTTACATGAATTTAACCAGCCATTACGTATTGAAGATGTCCCTATGCCAGAAATTACGGAACCAACAGATGTTATCATAAAAATTGCTGGAGCTGGGGTTTGTCATACAGATTTACACTTAATCGAAGGGGTATGGAATGAAACCTTAGGTACGCCGCTACCTTATACGATTGGCCACGAAAACGCCGGCTGGGTCCATGAAGTAGGATCTGCTGTTACTGATTTTAAACCAGGAGATCCAGTGATCCTTCATCCTGTAGCCAGCTGCGGTAAATGTCTAAGCTGCCGAGCAGGAGAAGATATGCACTGTGAAAACTTAAAGTTTTCCGGGCTGACAGTCGATGGCGGGTATGCGGAATACTTAAAGACATCAGAACGGGCGCTCATTCGATTACCAGATACCGTACATCCTGCGGACGTGGCTCCGTTTGCAGACGCCGGCATTACAGCCTACCGTGCTGTTAAAAAGGCAGCGCCACTTGCGATGCCGGGAACCAAAGCAGTCATGATTGGGATGGGCGGCCTTGGACATATCGGCGTACAAGTCATGCGTGAACTTGGAAACGCTGACATAATAACGGTGGATCGAAACGAAGAGCGCTTAAATGCAACACTGGATTTAGGAGCTTTACATGCAGTAAAAGCAGATGAAAATATGTTTGAAAATATAAAAGAATTAACAGATGGAAAGGGACCCGATATAATTATCGACTTTGTCGGGACAGACCAGACTCATGCTGAAAGTATGCAGATGCTAAGAAAGGGCGGGCATTACTTTGTGGTAGGTTACGGCGGCACTGTAAAAGTCCCTTCCCTAAATATCATCAATAATGAATATAGCATCGTCGGCAGCCTAGTAGGCAATTACAATGAACTTTACGAGCTCATGGTTCTTTATGGTCGTGGGAAAGTCAAACTTCATTCTACCAAGTTTCCGTTTGACCAAGTAAATGAAGTTCTGCAGTTGCTCCATGAAGGCAAAATCAATGGCCGGGCGATCTTAGTTCCATAAACGACGTTTTTATCGGGACAGATGTGAAAATACATCTGTCCTTCATCCTAAAAATTCACACCAGATGGAGTTGATATCATGGAATTGAAACCAATTGGCAATCGAGTCATTGTCAGTTTAGTAGAAGAGACAACCTCTCAAAATGGCATCATCATTCCTACAACTGTAAAAGGAAACCTAAAAAGGGGAATGATAAGGGCGATTGGCAATGATGTAGTTGCGGATATTAGGGTAGAGGATGTTATTCTTTTCACTGAAAATACCGGAACACAAATAATGGTAAAGAATGAAAACTATTATATTTTGCAAGAAGATGACATTTTAGCAATCTATGAAACTACAAATTTTTGATAGTAGCCAGGAGGAATTGATATGCCGAAATTAATCAAATTGGACGAAGAAGCTAGAACAGCTCTTGAAATTGGAGTAGATAAATTAGCAACTGTTGTAAAAGCTACACTTGGGCCTAAAGGGAGAAATTCGATTATTGACCGGTTATTCGCTACGCCAATGGTCTCGAATGATGGCGTTTTTATAGCTAGAGAAATTGAACTGGAAGATCCGTTTGAAAATATGGGGGCTATGCTGGTTAAAGAAGTAGCAAGTAATACAAATGATCATGCTGGGGATGGTACCACTACTGCAACTGTACTGGCACAAAGTATGGTAAAGGAAGGTTTAAAATATGTTAGAGAAGGATCCAATCCGATTCTTCTAAAACAAGGAATTGAAGAAACTGTTAAATTAGTGGTAAATGCCCTAAGACAAAACGCCGTTCCAATAGTCGACCGGAAAAAAATTTCCGAGGTAGCCTCGATAGCTTCAAGGGATAACGAAATTGGTGAGCTGATTGCTAGTGCCATGGACCGAGTAGGAAAAGATGGTGTCATTCTTGTTGAGGAATCAAAGCTCCCTGCCACGGTTTTAGAAGTGGTAGAAGGGATGCGATTTGATAGAGGATATATCTCTCATAATATGGTGACTGATTTTGAGAAAATGGAGGCAGTGCTGGAAGAACCTTATATATTAATAACCGACCAGAAGATTTCCTCTGTTCATCAAATCCTGCCGCTATTAGAAAAAATTAATAACTCCGGAAATTCACTCCTAATTATTGCGGAAGACCTCGGAGATGAGATAATAGGAACTTTAATGGTTAATAAACATAGAGGAAATTTACAGACCGTAGCTGTAAGAGCCCCTGAATTTGGTTATAACCGCAAACTAATGTTGGAAGATATTGCTATCATGACAGGCGGCCGGGTTATTTCAGAAGCTACTGGAAGAAAATTAGATACCATTTCAATTGAAGATTTAGGCAAGGCAAGGCAAGTAATTGTAAATAAAGATCAAACCGCTATTGTTGAGGGCAATGGCCGTTATGATGAAATACAAGGAAGAAAAGATCAAATAAAATTCCAAATTGAAAATACCGTGCAGGAATGGGAAAAAGAAAAACTGCAAGAACGTCTATCCAAACTCTCAGGGGGAATGGCTGTTATATTGGCAGGCGGGGTTACGATGGTAGAATGCAGGGAGAAATTACTCCGTATTGAAGATGCCCTAAATGCTACTTTTGCTGCCGTCGAAGAGGGGATTGTAGCGGGGGGAGGTACTGCTTTAGTCCAAGTTTTGCCTGAAGTAAGCCAACAAATTAAGAGTCTATCAGGGGATCAATATAACGGTGCTCTGGTTGTACTGGATTCTTTAATTACTCCGCTTAAGACGATTGCCAATAACTGTGGGTTAGACGGAAACACCATATTGGAAAAGGTTAAATCTTTGGAATATGGTTATGGATTTAACGCATTAACTGGGGAGTTTGTCGATTTAATCAATAACGGGATTATTGACCCTGTTAAAGTAACTTGCACGGCCCTTAAAAATGCTGCTTCCATTGCATCACTTATCATCACAACCGATTCTTTGATTACTGAAAAAGAAGTGGTCGAACTAGATCCAACCAAAGGGCCTTCCCGCGGGGGCGGAGGAGAGTTATTGGAATAGTCAACACCATTATAGCTGCAAAAATAAAAATGACCACTAAGACTCGGGCGGTCTTTGTGGTCATTTTCTATGTTTCTATGAAAGTAAAAATTTTATTAACGGACACGTTCGGCTCTCTTGGAAGGCTATAGAAGAGCAAATTGGTTGAATTCTAAGCCAATACTAAGTTTCTTTCCATCACAATGATTATTTACTCCGTTTATTCAGCCTATCCCCATTAATACGTGAGAGTTTTCTATAAATAGTACTTCTATGGATACCGAGTCTTTTAGCCGCTTCTTGAACATTCCCATTCACTTCTTCAAGTACGTTTAGTATGGTCTTTAGTTCCTGTTCTTTTAAAAGTTGGATATCACTTATTGTTTCGTTGGGTGGGGGTAACAAAGGTGAATCGCCTTTAGAATCCTGACCTGGATAAGGCGTATTATAGTTGTTGTCGTATTTCTGGTTTTGACTGTCCATTATTTCATTTGGAAGGTCTGAAATAGTAACAAAAGGACTATTTTGTACCTTTACAGCCATTTTATAAACAAAATTACGCAATTCACGAACATTTCCGGGCCACTCGTAACGCTCAAGGAATTTTAATGCTGTATTTTCAATTCTAAGCGGTGACCGTCCCATTTGGTTACAAACTTTATTTAATAAATCTTCCAAAATGACAGGAATATCTCCTGTTCTTTCCCGTAAGGGGGGAATTTTAAGAGAAAGGATGTTTAATCGATAATACAGGTCTAGTCGAAACTTCCCCTCTTCAGAGGCCTTCTTTAAATCCCGATTGGTGGCGGCAATGACCCTAACATTTAATTTTATGGGCTTTTTTCCACCAAGGCGTACAACCTCGCCTTCTTCCAAAACACGTAGAAGAATGGTTTGCAAATTTAACGGCATTTCTCCAATCTCATCTAGAAAAATCGTTCCTCCGTCCGCCTGTTGAAACTTTCCAGCTCTTCCTCCCTTTTGCCCTCCTGTGAATGTTCCTTCTTCATATCCAAATAATTCACTCTCTGCAAGATCTTTATGAATGGCTCCACAGTTTACGGCAACAAAAGGTCCAAAAGAGCGAGAACTCGCTGCATGAATGGATTGGGCGAATAATTCTTTTCCAGTTCCGCTTTCCCCTTCAATGAGCACCGGCAAATTTAAGTTTGCAATGGATTGAGCCTCAGCAATAACCGACTTAAACTCTTTAGAACATCCAATAAGATGAGAAAAAGAATATCGTAGATTATTATTATTATTATTATTATTATTATTATTATGTTCGTTGGTATAACCAGGAATAGTAACAGAAACTTTAGTCGAAATAGCCTGTACCACCGACCCGATAAATTTACCTTCAAAATAAATCGGAGTTAATTCAAAAGACCAACCATCATTATTCGTTTTCCATCTTTGTTCATGCATTAAAGATACATTCTTTAATTCAGGGATATGATTAGTGATGTCAATCCATCCATTAGAGTAAAAAAGATGGTTAGCCTTAATCACGTACCCGCCGCGATCAAGGACTGCTGAAATACGCTTCGGAAATTTTATGCTTGTTTCAAGATAATGCTCCAATAACTTATACCGGTCAAGTTCCAGCAGATTAAGAAGTCTCCCCTCAATGGACTGTGAAATGGAAATGGCCGTGGTCAAGGAGTGAGGATGGATCAGACTCCATTCTCCGGTTAAATCAACAACGCCAATAATTCCCTTTGTGGCAGGATCCCTAACGGGAGCAGCTGAACACACCCAATTATGTACAGGCTCACAAAAATGCTCAGAAGCAAAAATTTGCATAGGGGTGCCCGTTGCGAGGGCAGTGCCAATCGCATTTGTTCCGATATTATTTTCCAGCCATGATGTTCCTACCGCAAAATTCATTTTTTCGGCAGCACTTTTAAGCTTAACATCTCCTTCCACATCAATAATTTCCCCGCTATTATTCGAAAAAACCACCAAGTGACCTGAATCAATTGCTACTTCTTTTAATTCTGAAAGGATGGGTTTTATGATGGAATAGAGGGGATTTGAAGATTTATAGTTTAAGATTTGTTCTTCTGTTAAAGTTAAAGGTGCTATTTGCTGAGCTGGATGGATTCCGTGTTTTAAGGAACGTTCCCAAGATTGCTGGGTAAAAGTCCTCACTTTTACATCAAAATCTTTTCCTGAGACGAAATCTTCCCATGCTTTTGAAAGCCTCACTTTTTCATTTTTAGGTGATGCGTTAACATCTAATGAAATATAAGGACTCTTCATACCTACTCACCTCTCGCGAAAATTCAATAATTGAATACGCTTACATGTTATGTTGTAGATTTTGTTAAAGAGCAGAAAAATAGGGGGTTGTTACTATGTACACCTAGTTAATAGTATAATCCAAATTATGGAAAAATTCAAATGATAGTGAACATAATTAGGAAAGATTTACCTGCCGGAAGAACGAGATTGTAAGACTTTAGATTAAAATTGGGATGAGGGTGACAATTTGCCTGAACAGATAAAGCTCGAAACCGAATTTATTACATTAGAGCAGTTTTTAAAGCTCGCGCGGAGTCATTTCAACAGGTGGACAATATTTCAATGAAATTTGCAATTAACGACCTATGTCTCAAAATGCAACAAAGCTCCTATTTATTTTGCGACAGATTTTATTCAAATGTATGACCAAATATGATGATATCCGGGTACTCGAAATGGCACAAAACTTGCATCTTTAACTATAAGGAAAACAGGTAGTTTTATAGTCTCATACCAATGATAAAAAAAGAAATAAGACTATAAGACTAAATATTGCATGAAATTATGGAAAAGAGGAGTGATTCTATGGAAACAGAAATTTGGAACGGCTTATCTCCCGAGAAACGGGAAAAGGCAGCAAACCTTATGACTGAATTTAGTACGATTACAGTTTCGTGGAATGATGTTGTACAAAAGAAGGTTATCGAAATTTTTTCGAATTTCACCCAATCTTGCATGGAAGAACACAAATTAAAACCGCATGAATTGCTTGTCGTCACAAAAATGCTTCAGGAATTTGCTATTAAGGATCTTTATGAATGGCTCCCTGATGACTTTGAGAATTGGGAAAACAAAGATGAACTAATGACATTTTTCTTTTATGGAGAGAAAGGGTTGCAATCCTATAAAGAAACTAAAGGGAATCAAGAAAAAATAAAGACTGAAAAGGTCATTAAGTAAGACAAAATCTAATGAACCATATCGCTGATATAAATAACAAAAAAGCTGTGCATGCCTACCGTGCACAGCTTTCTTGTTACCTTTTGTTATTTTTCACCTATTGCTGAATATGTGTTACTATACGAGGGAGTTTTAAACGAAAGATAAATTTTCTGACGTGTACACGATATTTGATGGAATTAACTTATAAAAAAAAGGCCCAGTGCTCACAAAGGTATGGTGTGATTATTCATGCATTCAATTGAAAAAATTGCTCAACGATTTTGGTACATAACACCTATAGCGGAAACCGATCGGCCGATTCTGGGAATGGTGGTGGGGGATACCAAGAATTTGTTGATTGACGCAGGGAACTCCGAAGCACATGTCCAGTATTTTCTTAACGAACTATCCAAACAGCAAGTATCCAAACCAGATTTCATTGTCCTGACCCATTGGCATTGGGACCATATTTTTGGCCTTTCCGCCCTAAACGAATCCCTATCCGTTTCCTCCGCTCAAACCAAACAGGAAATGGAGAAATTGATTCCGCTTTCTTGGACAAATGCTGCCTTGGATGCAAGAGTCCAACAAGGAACAGAAATTGAATTTTGTGCAAACGCCATCAAGCAGGAGTACCCGGACCACCGCGATATTACAATCTGTCTGCCTCAAATGAACTTTGAAGGCAAGCTGGAAATAGACCTTGGCGGCGTGACTTGTATTCTTCGCCATGTCGGAGGAGACCATGCTGCAGACTCGGTTGTCGTCTATATCAAAGAAGAAAAAATCTTGTTTCTGGGTGATTGCCTCTATCCGGACATTTTTGCGAAAAAACCGAACTATACCATTAATGAAACCTTACGGATGCTGGATATACTGGAAACCTTTGATGCAGATACGTACATTCTTTCCCATTGGAAGCCGATATCCAAAGCCGAATTCCAATATGAAGCTAGTACCCTTCGAACCATTGCCCATTTGACAGGCCTATATAAAGGGGACAGAGAAAAAATAACCGAAGCACTTAGAACCAAAGTAAACCGGGAACTGACGGAAGACGAGCAGGAAACAATTCAAGAATTTATCAACGGCTATGGCATTTAGCAGCCTTGCGGTAGATTTCATTACGTTGTAAAAATGCGATATTCACAGAAAAAGGGGCGCAGAAAAAATTTTTTAAAAAATTTATCTGCCTCCTTTTTTAATTTTTTTGACGCATCCCGGATATAAGGTAAAACCGAAGAGCTAGCAAGCGATAGAGTGTTGCATTTTTGCATGTGCCGCAATTACGTTCATAAAATACCAAACAACACTGAACCTAGACCAAAGGGAACTATCTAAACCAGGCATTTTTACTTCATTGATCACTCCAATTCCATGACCTCAATAGGCAAAAAAGCCACAGTATAGGAGTGGTTTTTGGCCGTTTTCACCGATATTGACGGCCGGTTTCTTTTATCATAGGATGTTAGTGAAATGATTCACAAACAAAAAGGGAAAGATGGAGCAGACAAATTTTTTTCTTCTATTTTGTAAAACAGTTCACAAGAAATAGGCTTTTACCTTTAACAGGTTAATTAATTTATTGATAAACATGTGAAGAACTTCACAATAAATTCCGAGGAGATGAACAGCCGTGTCAAAAGTAATTTCAGCTGCTAAAGCTGCCGAGCTGATCAAAGATGGCGATACCGTTGCAGCAACTGGTTTTGGATTATCTTGCTGGGCCGAAGAAATGGGTATTTCCATAGAAGAACGCTTTTTACAAACAGGTCACCCGCAAAACTTAACCGTCATGCATTCAAGTGCAGTCGGTAACCGACGGGATAAAGGAATGAGTCACCTAGGCTATGAAGGATTAGTCAAACGCTGGATTGGCGGCATCGCCATCGCATCCCCAGGCATGGCGAAATTAATTGAGGAAGACAAGTGCGAAGCCTACAACCTTCCGCAAGGCGTCATCACTCAGCTATACCGCGAAATAGCGGCAAAACGCCCAGGGGTGATCACAAAAGTAGGGATGGGCACATTCGTTGACCCACGTGTGGAAGGCGGAAAAATGTCTCCATCAACCAAAGAAGACATCGTAAAGGTTATCGAAATTGAGGGAGACGAATGGTTATTCTATAAAGCATTTCCTATCCAAGTCGGCTTGATTCGCGGAACAGTGGCCGATGAGAACGGCAACCTGACGCTTGAAAAAGAAGGCTTGCACATGGAAGTATTGCCAATTGCCCAGGCTGTCCACAACTCCGGCGGAATTGTGATTGCCCAAGTCGAGACCGTGGCGAAAAACGGAACGTTAAATCCAAAAGACATTAAAGTTCCTGGAATCTTAGTCGATTATATTGTCGTTTCCAAACCGGAGAACCACTTCCAAACAGAAAATACCTACTATAATCCGGCATTCTCCGGCCATGTCAAAGTACCGGTTGAGGGCATTGATGCCCTTCCATTGGATGAGCGGAAAGTGATTGCCCGCCGTTCGGCAGCTGAACTGCTGCCAAACACCATCCTGAATCTTGGTGTTGGGATTCCGGTCAGCGTAGGAACAGTTGCAGCAGAAGAGGGAGTAAGCGATCAGCTCATGCTGACAACCGAGGCCGGTTCCATTGGCGGTGTCCCTGCTGGATTGAAGGACTTTGGCCATGCTTATAACTCCGAAGCAATCGTCGACCATGACTCCCAATTCGATTTTTATGATGGCGGCGGTATCGATTTATCGGTACTAGGATTGGCTCAGACAGACGAATTTGGCAACGTCAACGTCAGTAAGTTTGGCACACGCGTGGCCGGCTGCGGCGGATTTATCAACATCTCGCAATCAGCCAAAAAATTGGTATTCGCCGGCACCTTTACCGCAGGCGGCCTGCAGGTAAAAGTGGAAGATGGCAAATTGCAGATTTTGCAAGAAGGCAAAGCCAAGAAATTTATTAAACAAGTTCAGCAAATTACTTTTAGCGGATCCTATGCCTCACAAATTAACCAGCCAGTTGTCTATGTAACAGAGCGGGCGGTGTTTGAATTGATGGAAGGCCGGGTCACGTTGACAGAAGTGGCCCCTGGTGTGGATTTGCAGAAGGATATTCTCGACCAAATGGAATTCACTCCGGTCATTTCCGCTGATTTAAAAGAAATGGACGCTGCGATGTTCCAAGAAAATTGGGGCAAATTGAAAGACATTATTGATGAGAAAAAAGCAGGGAAGAGCGAAAAAACACTCGTTCCAGCAAACTAATATCAATCAGCTGGCGGAGGAGAAGGACACTCACCGCCAGCCAATCCAAAATCAGGAAGGAATTATAAACCATGAACATCAAGCTTAATCGTTGGCAGATCCTTATTGCATCTACCCTAATCAATATCTGTGTTGGTGCAATTTACGCATTTAGTATTTTTGCTTTACCACTCACCAAAGTTTTCGACACCACTATGCCGGAAATTATGATGGCTTTTACCATTAATGCGGCAATTTCACCAATCCCGATGATATTGGGCGGAAAATTAGTCGATAAGGGTGGCGCCAAAACGGCGATTATCCTTGGCGGTTCGATGTTCGGCTTAGGATTTATTTTATCAGGATTGGCCACTGCCCCGTGGATGCTCTATCTTACCTACGGTGTGATTACTGGTTTGGGACAAGGAATTGTGTATTCCGCCACTATCGGAAACTCTGTTAAATTATTCCCGGACAAAAGAGGTCTTGCTTCAGGTATCGTCACAGCTGGTTATGGCGGTGGAACGATCGTGATTGCTCCGCTAGCCAATGCCTTGATTACGAGCAATGGTGTTCAGTCATCCATGATTACTCTTGGGGTTGCCTTCTTAGTGGTGATATTAGGCTGTAGCTTTTTAGTCAAAGCATGCCCGAACGGATTTGTTCCAGAAGGCTGGACACCTCCTGCTGCCAGCGGCGCAAATAAAGGCGGAGTCAATGTTCCTTGGAATGAAATGATCAAGAAACCGATATTCTACGTAATTGCAGGTTTGTTCTTAATCGGTGCTCTTTCCGGTATGATGGTTACCTCAAATGCTTCCGTAATTGGACAGACGATGTTCGGGTTAACCCCTGCAACAGCTGCATTATTCGTAAGTTTATATTCATTAAGTAACTGCTCTGGACGTGTTTTCTGGGGCGCAATCTCTGACAAAATCGGACGCACCAAATGCTTAATGGTAATCTATATCGTAATTGCCGCGATGATGTTAACAATCGCTTTATCCACTTCAGTTGCCGGCTTTGCCATTGCGGTTATCGGTATCGGCTTATGCTTCGGCGGCACCATGGGAATCTTCCCATCCATCGTCGGCGAGAAATTTGGAATGAAATACTACGGCGTCAACTACGGTGTCACCTTTATCGGCTACTCAGGCGCTGCCTTCTTTGGCCCAAGAATTGCCAACTCAGTAGCTGCGGCCAACAATGGCCAATTCACCAATGCCTTCTATATCGCATTAGTGATATCACTCGTTGGCTTTGCCTTAACCTTTGTTTATAAAGCTATGGAAAATAAGAAGCAAACATCAGGCTCAAAAACTGCAAAAGCAGCTTAAACTTTAACTTTATTGGAGGATGAAGAACATGAGTATTACAAATTTATTAGGCATTAAATATCCAATTTTTCAAGGTGCTATGGCGCAAATTGCCCGTGCCCCTCTTGCAGGTGCCGTATCCAATGCAGGTGGATTAGGAATTATCGGTTCCGGAGGCATGACCGCTGATCAGCTTCGTGAGGAAATCAGAGAAACAAGAGCAATCACTAATAAGCCATTTGCTGTTAACTTAATGTTAATGATGAAAAATATCCCTGAATTGATTGAGGTCATTGTGGAAGAGGGAGTACAAATTGTCACAACTGGTGCAGGCACACCAGCACCGTATATGCCAATTTTTAAGGAACACGGAATTAAAGTCATCCCTGTTATTCCTTCTGTTAAAATTGCGAAGAAAATGGAAGCATTAGGTGTGGATGCAGTAGTTGCTGAAGGTACAGAAGCAGGCGGCCACGTTGGCGAAACCACAACTATGGCATTATTGCCTCAAGTGGTGAGTGCCGTTTCCATTCCTGTTGTAGGAGCTGGCGGTATTGCCGATGGCCGCGGAATTGCGGCAGCCTTCGCTCTAGGTGCACAAGGTGTGCAAGTGGGTACCCGTTTCTTGGCAACCGTTGAATGCCCGACACACGAAAACTTCAAACTGGCTGTTGTTCATGCCGATGATACAAGCACAACGGTTACAGGCCGCAGCCTTGGCGGTCCCGTACGCAGTATTAAAAACAGCATGATTGAAGAGTACCTGAAACTTGAAAAAGATGGGGCTTCTCGTGACGAATTGGAACATCTTTCATTAGGTTCCTTGCGTAAAGCCGTGTTTGAGGGAGATACAGATCGTGGTTCCGTTATGGCTGGGCAAATTTGCGGGCTTGTCAAAGAAATCACAACGGTTGAAGAAATGATCACAAGCATGTTTGCAGAAGCACAAGAGGTAATGAACAACCTTGGAAAAATCTCTATAATAGAAGAGGAAAGAGAGTTAGTTTTCGCTTAAGAGGGATGACAATATTCAAACAAAACAGGACCTTTCATAGGGTCCTGTTTTGTTTGGTGTAAATGTCACAATATATCCACTGTCATTATAGGGGTTCTTCCTTATAATAGAAGAATGAATAATAGTAGGAGGCTAAACAAATGAAGAAAAAAGCCATTGAAACATTGCAGAATAACCCCATAAAGCTCCCTGACCTCAACGACTTGCCTTCTACTTTATTTGTTACGGACTCAAAAGGGAATATACTCATATCCAATGAATTCACCGCACTGACGCTGGGCATTTCCTTGGATGAATTAATAAAAATGAATGTACAGGATTTGGTGAAGAATGGATTCTATAACCAGTCCGTTACCATGGAAGCCATAGAAACGAAGCAGAGGGTATCTAAAACCATCATCACGAACCGCGGCTTTCATATGAAATCGACGGCGATTCCGATTTTACAAAAAGATGGCGACATCCAGCTGGTGGTCACCACATCGAATGAATTTAACGGAAAACTGCCGCTCCTGCATGTTGAGCCTGATAGGATAAGTAAAAATTACAAGGGGAAACAGCAGGCAGCAACGGATGCAGAAAGTGAGCCGGGAATGGTAGCCGAGAGCCTGGCCATGAAGCAAATTCTGAAGGTTTGCAATCAGATTGCCTCTTTTAATAGTAAAGTATTAATTTTTGGCGAATCAGGAACGGGCAAGGAAGTCATTGCCCGCTATATTCACAGAAAAAGCGACCGTTCCCAAGGCCCTTTTATCGCCATCAACTGTGCCGCTATTCCACCGGCGGTAATGGAGCAAGAATTGTTTGGCTATGAAAAAGGCGCGTTTCCGGGGACAGAACAGGAGAAGGCCGGAATCATTGAACTGGCAAATGACGGGGTTTTATTTTTGGACGAAATTGCTGAACTGCCGTTGGACATGCAGGCAAAGCTGCTGAGAGTCATCGATAATGAGGAAGTGAGGCGGGTCGGCGGTATTCAAAATGTCCCGATTAATTGCCGAATTATTGCTGCCACGAATCGGGATTTATGGAAAATGGTGAAGAAAGGCACGTTCCGAGAGGATTTATATTACCGGATCAACGTCATACCGATTCATATCCCGCCTCTCCGGAACCGAAAAACGGACCTAGTCGGTTTAATATCTTATTTTTTGGATGAATTTAATCAAAAATATAATCAAAAACTGGTCCTCAGTGCCAGTGAATTTCAAAAAATGCTAAAGCACGATTGGCCCGGTAATGCCAGGGAACTGAGGAATTATATCGAGCGTCTTGTGGTAACGGCACAGGATAGCATCCACATGTCTTCCGAGGATTCGGTTACCGATTGGTTTGCCATTGATCATTTTATTAAAACCAACCTTGATAAACATGGAACCTTAAAAGACTTTACCGCCATTGTCGAGGGGCGGTATATCAAGCATGTCCTCGAGACACATAACGGCAATGCAACGGAGGCGGCTAAAAAATTGGGCGTCGATCGATCGGTGATTTATCGGAAACTCAAGAAGATGGAAAATGTCCTGGAAGATAAGTAAAAAAACAGTATAGTGATTAACCAATAGCACCGCATCATGTAGCGGTGTTTTTTTGTATAAAGGTCAGGGCATGCAGAAGCACGGATTAACGACTGAAGAACGGAAAAAGGCTTAGGAACGGTAGGTAATCGAGCTGATTAACGACTGAAGGAAAGAAAAAAGGGTCGGAACGGTCCGCCAATAAGACTTATGAACGACTGTAGGAGCGAAAAAGGAGGGAGAACGGTAGGTAATACAACTTTATTAACAACTCAAGAATATAAAACAGTGTCGGAACAGTAGCCAATAAAGCTAGAAGGGGGGGAGGATCATTTAGTGTAGAACGGAATGAATCCTCTCCATGGATTATTCAGCCCAAGGCTGTCGAGCTGTCTTTACGATTTCGCCAGTACCAATGGCTTTTTCCATCATGAGACCAAGATAATGATCCTGTGAGGCCTCAGGCAGACTATAAAAACTTGGTCCGCCCGCGGCATATTCAGCCATTTTCACTAAACACGAAGCGATAGCGATTTCGTCATCATAGAGCCGGGCAGGGATAAACGGATTCCGGTACACCCACCGTTCACCAGCCAAGATTCCTTCTAAATAATGGCCCTCCAGGTTTTCTTCTTCTCCCTTGTCAATCCGCTTCAAATCAAGGTAAAGAGGCGTTGAAAAATCATCCAATACCGACAACCGGTTATCAAAAAGCTCCCCACGGTCGCCGCGGACAGACAAATGATTGGAACGGATCCAAGAACGGTGCTGATCCTTGGTAAAATCATAGATTCCCAGCTTGCCGCCAAAATCAAGCCAAGCTAGATCCCGCTCAGCGTTTATCAGTTTTTCTTCCTTCGGCGGGCCGCTGCGGTCCGGACCCGCCACAATTGGCGCTTCGAATCTCATTCCTCTAATGACGGCATCCTCAAAACCAATCCCGAGCATTTTTCGAATCAAGCTTACACCATGATAAAAATGGGAAATCGAAACGGTGGCTTGTGTCACATTCCCCAACCTTCCGGACTGAATGACCGAAAGCCTTGCCTGGTGCAAGGGCTGCAGGTGATATTGTTCAGCGACCTGTATTTTAGCGCCTTTACAGGTAAGCTGCTCATGAAGCTGAATTAATTCCTTTATGGAAGGGGCAGGTGGCGTTTCTGCCAATACGGGAATTCCAAGCTTGCCCAACCGGAGCAAATAATCCGGTGCTGCAGGCTTGCTGACTGCTACTACGGCAAAATCAGGTTCTTCTTTTTCTAAAAGCTGTTCCAAACTTCGGTATGTCGCAACATGGTACTTTTCTTCAAGCCCGCTTCCTTTATGTACGTCCCTGACTACCATTCCTGAAACACGAAAGAAGTCAGGTAGAGCTTGGGCGATTCTTAAGTAATACTGAGCCCGGAAACCAGCGCCGCCAATCATGCAAAAAGAAATCAATTGTGATACCTCCTTGAGCTTTCATCGTGATGCTCCCATTATAAAGCTAATTCACTTTACCTTCTACGATAAAAAAATAATCCCCCTTGAAGGAGGATTATTTTGAGCCCAATCGCTTTAATTAACGGGAACACAAGTCATGCTGAGGAAAGTCTTTTTTCTAATTTTTCTTTACGGTAAAATCTGGGACCAGCCAATAAATGAGCAAGCCGGCAAGGGTGGCGTAAGCGATCCCCGTATTCGCCCATCCCACACCAATGATGAAGATAATGGCAACGATGATTAAATTTTTCATATTAGCCAAATTCACTTTTTCCTCCACCATGTGACGGATCCCCATTGCGGCAATCATGCCAAACAACAGGATACAAATGCCGCCCATCACGGCAGTTGGAATAGAATGGATAGCTGCTCCAACTTTACCGAATAAGCCAAGGATAATGGCAATAACAGCTGCCCCTTGTATGATCCTGCTGGAGAACTGGCGTGTGACAGCAAGAACCCCAAGGTTTTCGGCGTAAGTGGTTTGAGCAGGTCCGCCAAGGAAGCCAGAAACAAATGTGGCGATGCCATTTCCCAAAAGGATTTTTGAAAATCCGGGATTCTTTGTCACATCTCTTTCGATAATTTCATTTAGCACGAACATATGGCCTAAGTCCTCGATGATGGTAACCAGGGCAATTGGAGCCATCCCCAGGATGACGGCCCAGGTAAACTCAGGAGCGACAAAATGAGGAAGAGCAAAGGACGGTGCGGCAGCGATTCCTCCAAAATCAACAAATCCTCGTACCGCTGCATAAAGATATCCAACGATAAGCCCGATGATAATCGGCAATAGGCGGATGACCTTTGTGCCGGCAAGCGTGGCGATAACCGCTGCAAGAAGACTGATAATCGCGACATCCCAATGGGTGGAAGCCATGGCAGTCACGGCGGTGGTTGCCAGCGAAAGACCAATGATGCTTACAACCGGTCCGACGACAACCGGCGGAATGACTTTCCGGACTTTCTCAAAACCGACAAATGTAATAATTAATGAGACGATGGCATAAACAATAGAAACGCTGATAAGGCCTGCGACGGCTTGGCCTGGTGAATGCTGTTTCTGCACATAAAGTGCAAGCGGAGCAATAAAGGCAAACGAGGAACCGAGATACGTAGGAACTTTTCCGCGTGTAATCAAATGAAAAATCAAGGTTCCTAAACCACTTGCGACAAGTGCACTCCCTGGGTCAAGACCAGTGAGTGCAGGCACTAAAACGGTCGCACCAAACATTGCGAACAAATGCTGTACGGATAACGGAATGGCCCGTAAAACTTGTTTCATAGGTATTTCCCCCCATTCGTTTTTTATTTTTTCATTTTCACTATATGAGATGTTTTGTGCTTTTAGACATGGGTCGGACTTATCGCTTTTTCTTATTTGCTATTCATTAGTGGAATTTGTGGGAGCAGGTGCAGAAGCAGAAATTAGGAGCAACAGTGTCATTTTTTCATTAGAATAAAAAGTTGAAAGAATGTTATGGCAAAAAAATATATTTATTTTGAGATTAATATATAGAAAAATGCTCAGAGTCTTTATACCCTGAGCATTATTTATAGATTTTATGTGTAATGTTGCATGTTCATTTTTTGTGCAGATGCTAAACCTTATGCCAATCTCATCTTGAAATCCTGATAGCCGAACTGGTGAACTACTTCACAGTCTCCGTCTTTATGCTTCACAGCAATCGCCGGTAATGGCATGCCGTTAAACGTAGTGTTTTTGACCATCGTGTAAATCGCCATATCGCCAAAAACTAACCGGTCGCCAAGCTGTAATGGCTGGTCGAACGAATAGTCACCGATGACATCCCCAGTCAAACAGGTCTGTCCGCCAAGACGGTATGTGTATGGTTTTTCACCAACTTCACCAGATCCAAAGAGCGGTGGGCGGTAAGGCATTTCTAGCACATCCGGCATATGGCAGGAAGCAGAGGTGTCAAGAATGGCGATATCCATGCTGTTTTCTATGGTATCTAGAACGGTGGTTACTAGATAGCCAGCATTTAGAGCAACTGCTTCGCCTGGTTCAAGATATACTTCCAAGCCGTATTTCTCTTGCATTCTTTTAATGCAAGCTTCTAGGCGTGGAATATCATAATCTTCTCTAGTAATATGGTGTCCGCCGCCGAAGTTGATCCATTCCATTTGGGAGAGATAAGGGCCAAACTTTTCTTCCACCGCATTTAGAGTCGTCTCTAAGTCGTCAGAGTTTTGCTGACAAAGGGTGTGGAAGTGCAGGCCTGTGACACCATCAAGCAATTCCGGACGGAAATGCTCGATGGTAACACCAAATCTGGAACCCGGTGAACATGGGTCATAAATGGCATGGCCGATTTGGGTGGAACATTGCGGGTTGATGCGCAAGCCCACTTTTTTACCAGCCTGAAGCACTTTATCTTTAAATTTTTCCAACTGGGTGTTGGAGTTAAAAATGATGTGATCGCAAATGGAGATAATTTCGTCCATTTCTTCTGCCCGATAGGCAGCGGAAAAGCAGTGATTTTCTTTGCCCATCTCTTCATAGCCTAACCGAGCCTCATATAGGCCGCTCGCAGTTGTGCCGCTTAAATATTCCCCAATGAGAGGGTACAGTGAAAACATGGAAAATGCTTTTTGGGCCAATACAATTTTTGCGCCTGTACGCTGCATGACACCGTTCAGGACTTTAAGATTTTTTTCCAAAAGTTCTTCATCGACTACATAACATGGTGTTGGCAGTTCTTCAAATCTCATCTTAGTCCACTAGCTCTGGGTCAAAGCTTTCCTTCCATGGTAGTCCCCATTTGTTTAATGCGTCCATAAATGGGTCTGGATCAAACTCTTCAATATTGTAAACGCCCTTGTAATCCCATTTTCCAGTCATTAACATCATGGCGCCAATCATCGCAGGAACGCCAGTTGTGTAAGAAACGGCTTGAGAACCAACTTCTCTGTAGCACTCTTCATGGTCACAAACGTTGTATACATAGTAAACTTTATCTTTTCCATCTTTTTTGCCGCGGAAGATACAACCGATGTTGGTTTTCCCTTTTGTGCGCGGTCCAAGTGTAGCAGGGTCTGGCAGAACAGCTTTCAAGAATTGAAGCGGAATGATTTGTTTCCCTTCGAATTCGATTGGCTCGATGGAAGTCATGCCGACATTTTCCAGACATTTTAGGTGTGTCAGGTAGCTTTGGCCAAATGTCATGAAGAAACGGATGCGCTTAAGTCCTGGAATGTTTTTCGAAAGAGATTCAAGCTCTTCGTGGTACAGCAAGTACATATCTTTTTCGCCGACTTCATCGAAGTTATAAACGCGCTTGATTTCCATTGGCTCTGTTTCAATCCATTCGCCGTTTTCCCAATAACGTCCGTTAGCGGAAACTTCACGGATATTGATTTCAGGGTTGAAGTTGGTGGCAAATGGATAGCCATGGTCGCCGCCGTTACAGTCAAGGATATCGATGTATTCAATTTCATCGAAGTGATGTTTTAGGGCATAAGCAGAGAATACGCCTGTTACACCTGGGTCAAAGCCGCTGCCAAGAAGGGCAGTGATGCCAGCTTCACGGAATTTCTCTTGGTATTCCCATTGCCATTTATATTCAAATTTAGCCGTATCTTCTGGCTCATAGTTAGCTGTATCTAAGTAGTTTGTTTTTGTGGCAAGGCATGCGTCCATGATGGTTAAATCTTGGTAGGGCAATGCCAAGTTCATAACGATATCCGGTTTTACTTCATTGATTAAAGCAATTAGTTCTTCTACATTATTTGCATCCACTTGTGCAGTGGTAATTTTTGTTTTTCCGCCATCTAATTTAGCTTTTAAATCATCACATTTGGATTTTGTACGGCTGGCGATACAAATCTCTTCAAATACCTCACTGTTTTGAACACATTTATGGATGGCTACTTGAGCCACGCCGCCACAACCAATAATAAGTGCTTTCCCCATTCTCCTATCTCCTAACCTAATAGATTTTGTAAAACGAGAGGAATAAGTGTGATACCCTCTAGAATCTTTTAAAAACAACAAAAAAGCAAGTGAAGACGATCGCATCATAGCGCACCACACTTGCTTTGGATATAGTCATCATATTAAAAAAGCCATAAAATACCCATGACAAAGCCATTAGAATACGTTAAAGACGTCATGGCGGAAGCTCTTTAATATTCAAAATATATCATTTGATCAGAGTCTATATAGCAAATAATCACTTTTACCACTCTTATTGACCGTTTCACAAGTTGTGTGCATATGCACTGGTTGTAAAGTAACCAACTTATAAAATTTGAGCTTTTAACTCAATCAATAAGGCAACTAAAGTTGCCAATCGGCATTTGACCCGGCTGTCCGTATGGCCTTGACTTCCTTTAGGAAGTGGTCAAAATTATCTGCTGGAAAGACTCACGATATACTTAAATATTAGCTTTCCAATTAAATACTCATTTATAGTATCAGCATATAATTAAAATAGCAATAGAAAAAATAAATTTTTACATTTTTCGACTGACACACGAAATCAACTATAGGCAGTGGAAGATAGAAAAATGGCTCTATGTTGGGTTTCAGACTGGTTGAAAAAAAGACAAAAAATCCATATGGTAAATTTTAGTGGTGGTTAATGTGTTTGGTTGGGAAGGTTCTTCTGTCATAAGAAATGATATTAAGGAAAGTTGGTTTATGTGCAAGGAAATTTAATATTGGGTGATTCAAAAGGAAAGAATAATAAGGAAAGAATGATTATTGGAGTAGAAATGGAAAAAAATAAAGAAGGAAATACCTGATCGCTTATCTCTTTTAATTTGGAAATTGTCGGTGGGTTTTGCATTGGCCTGGGAAATATCAAAACTCTTTGGTTCCAGCCATCCTTACTTAGCTCCGCTTTCCGTCATCTTGACAATCCAATCCACAATGGATAAAACGGTCAGTTTATCCATTAAACGGTTCATTGGTACAGTTATTGGCATATCGGTCGCTGTGTTAATAGCCTCTTATTTGAAAGTAAACGGATGGAACTTGGGGTTATTAATTTACTAGGCGGTTATATAGCGAAGTACTTGAAATTGGACAAAAAGGTCCTTCATCAAGTGGCCCTCACGATTCTTTTTGTATTTGTATTCGAACACCAAACGAAGCATTATGCCATAGACAGAATGAGAGACACACTAATAGGTGTCTTGACCGCGGGTATCATTCAGTTGGGCTGGTCCCGTTTCGTATCCCGAAAACAAGACGGACGATAAATCCGCCATGTGCTCATCACATGGCGGATTTTTGGTGGTACCAATTATAAAAAATAGCCGCTTCCTCATTGGAAATCCCGTAAAGTTTGCTTACATATAGCGGTTTTGCTTTATTGGAAAAAAGGATCGTGGCGACACCGAACTTGCGCTCAAGCCATGAATGTTGGACGGTAATCTGCTGAATTCGGTTCCTGTGGGTGACAAATGTTTCATTGGTAAAGCCGCCTTTGCGAATTTGGATCGTGCTGCCTGAGCGGATATAACTGGTAAACCAGTAGTCGAGTACACGATCGAGAACGGAAGGAACGAAAACAAGTGCTGCGACCCAAAGCCATTCTTTTTTAAAAATAAATAATCCTATAATAGCCAATATAGTCAAATAATAGGGTTGGAGGAGCTTGAGCCATAACACTTTGATTGGAAAGCGCTCCATCCTTTCCTCGATTCGGTAACCAGGAAGCAAAGTTTGTAAAATCCGGTATGCCTCATGCTTGGGCATAAACGGATAAAGTGAGCTGGTTTCTTGGTCCTTTTCCTCTTCCAAACTCCCAGCGCTAATCAATTTTATGGAGACCATCCCGAGCATCCGCTTCAAAATCGACTGTTTCACCACGATAGCTTGTACTCTATGTTTCGGAATGGAAAAATGGATAACATTCCCTGCGCCTTTTTCAATATAAATCCGCTTCTTGTCATCGCTGATCACATAGTTCCCATACTTGATGGTGGTTTTGATAAAACCAATGATAAAAGATAAAACGAGAGTCGGGAAAAGGAGAACAATGAGCATCCACCAATGAATGAACAAGTAATCCATGGCGTTTTCTGCCGTTTCTTCAATTTTAAAGTAGTCAGCCAGATTAAAATAAGCGGCCGTTACCATCGGAAAAAGGGCCAAAAAGCTTAAAGAAGTAAAGGATGCCTTCATCAAATCCTTTTTGGTCGAGCGAAAATGAACCGTTCGGTCAGAGGGATTTTCCATGTGGTTCTCATCCGCCGAAGTGCTTAATGGTTGTTTCCCTTCCAAGTGAAACAGAATCCGCATTTTCTCTTCCTCGGTGATGACGGGAAAATGAAAGGAGGACTTTTCACCGCTTATTCCCGTTTCAAGCGTGAGGGAAGTCAGGCCAAACCAGCGGTGCACAAAGGTGGTATTGGATTTTTGATTATGGATCCGGTTGAAAGTCACACTGCGCTGCCCTTTTACAAATACACCCTCGCGGAGGACAATGGTGTCCGCGCTGATTTCATACTGGTGAAAGAACCATTTTAAAATGCTCCAAATCACGGATAAAATCACAGCCAAGAAGAACAGATAACGTCCCCAAATCACCCAAGTCGAACCGGAAGAGGCCTTGAACACGAATAAAAAAAGAAAGATGGCAGATGACCCTTTGATAAAGGATACAATATCGATGGCTATTATAGCAGGGTGGTACCTTTTCACTCCAGGGTTCACGAACCTTTTTCTCCTTCCGCTGCGTCTTTGTCTTTCATTTTGGCATAAACCGCAATTTGTGCTCTTAATGTATTGGCCTCTTCAGAGGGAATGGCAGGAATGGTATGGACTGAAGTAGTGGTGCCGACTTCAAGACTGTATAAATCATAACGCCGCAAAACTGGTCCTTGTTTGGAACGGACGTATTCCACTTTTTCCATTGGAATTAAGGTATGTTTCTCAGACAATCTTCCATGTTTTATTTGAACAAATTGTGGGTCAATACGATAGCGCCAAGTACGCTGCAAATACACAGGTTCTACGCCAATGGAATAGATGGCGGATGAAATGGTGATTGCGCCAATTATATAAAGGATCGTGCTAATCCATTCATACCAGTCAAACTTCCCGGAGCAGAGTAGTAAAACAAACGTGAATAGCAGCGCGGTGACATGCCCGATGGTATTGGTAATTCTCCAGACTTTTACGGAATTTGCTGAAATTTTTTCCGATGGTTCCTCTATGTGCAAGTACAATTCTTTTCACCTCAACTATCCCATACGAGATTACTTCTCCAATTGTTTCATTCTCTATGATTATAGCTTTTCGTACTTTGAGCATTCTTATTGCATTAGATCGATATACTCAACAGTAAATCATCATAATCTAACAAGTAACGCAAATTAATGATACCATTTTCCAATGTTTGATAAAATATTCAAAAACGACAAAATATTACAAAAACCACTATAGTCTTAGGAATTTCTTCCTTGTATAATAATGGTAGATTGGTACATAGGTCTTATTGCCAATGAAAGGAAAGTGGGGAAAACCATATTGGAAAAGACACTTTCTTTTATTGGGCCATTTTTCGGTTATTTTTGTAAAAAAAGGAGGAAAGAAAAGGATGAAAAAAGGATTGTGGATTTTATTTCTGACGGCCTTATTATTATGTATTGGAACACCGGCATTTGCAGCGGAGAATAAGGATGCACAAGAAGCATTAGAATTAATTGAAAAGACCAACACGGAGATTGATGCAAAAATTGAGAAGGCAGTGGAAAAGGCAGATTCTCTACAAGCTGATTATCTTCGAGATATTCGTAGAATAGAAGCAGGAGATCAAATCGTGAAGTTAGAGGAAGAACAAGGTAAGGTACTAACAGAATTAGATGGTGCGGCTAACGATGCTGGAAAGGTTGAGAAGTTAAACCAGAAGTTGAGTGATATAAATGCAAAACTCGCACAGGAAAATGCGAAAATAGATGCAAAAATAGCAGATATCGAGCAGGAAATTGATGGAGTAACTACTCAAATGGTTACCACAAACAATAAAGATTCACAAAAGTTGAATGATAAACTAACGAAGCTTCAAGCGAAGCTAGATGAAAAGACTGCTAAATCTCAGGAAAAAACACAAAAATTTACGGAGGACCTTAATAAAGTCATTACGGATGTATACAATGAAACACTAAAAATGTCACAAGGTGCCATTAAAAAGGCAGCGGAGAAGGGTGTACAGGCTGAATGCAGCTGGGAGCTTGTCCGGTTTGCCGATAAGTGGGTATGGATTGATCCGATAAGGGTAGTCGGTTGTTAATAGGTATTTGTAACTGACAATTCAGAATAATATGTTGTACAATAAAAACGAGTTCTGTACTAAGGGCTCGTTTTTATTGTACAAAGGTGGGATACTATGGGAGGATTCACGATCGGAAAAAAGGGCGTTTTTTTAGAAACAGTAAGCTTTGAGAATAATCTAGAATTGAGTTTAATTTCTCGTGGAGATGGTGTTGAAATTATTCAACAGACGATTGAAGAGGGGAAATTATTTTACGTGTATCCCAGTGAGAGTGCGAGCGCTCTTGAGTTCTATTATATATTATCGGGCCAAGTCATATGTGAACTGGATAATGAAAATCATACTTTAGGTCCTGAGGACTACTTTTCTGCAAGAGGCCTTCAGCAGCCAATTTATTTTACCGCCCTATCGAAAGTTACCTTACTGTGTGTCTTTACCGAACAAACCTTTGTCCATATTAGTAAAGATATTTCCGCACTAAAGGAGATTACCAAACAAGTTGAACTAAAGGATCGATATACATACAAACATAGTGACCGAGTCGCTGAATACTCGGTAAAAATAGCAAAGAAGTTAAAACTGGGCAAGGAACAATTGGAGAATCTGGCGGTAGCGGCAGTACTGCATGATATTGGGAAAATCCATGTTCCCGGTGAAGTTTTAAATAAACCAGGAAGACTAACAGATGAAGAATTTGAGATTATTAAGAAGCATCCTGTAGATGGAGCTGAAATGGTTAAGGACTCATTTTATAAGGAACTGGCCCCTGTTATCGAGCAACATCATGAAAGGATAAACGGAAGCGGATATCCTCATGGGCTAGCTGGAGAGGATATCCTTTTGGAAGCTAAAATCATCGCTGTTAGTGACACATTTGATGCAATGACGGAAGACCGAGCCTACCGCAAAGCATTTAAAGAACAAATAGCGATTGATGAGTTAAAAAGACTGGCGGGATCCCATTATGATAAAGACGTTGTCGAAGCTTTTGAACAAATTTTAAAGGAGGAAGGAAGAATCTCTTAATCCATCACACCTTCACAAAATGATGTAAATGGTTACACTGGATTTGCACAAAATAGGAAACTTTTATAGATTGAAAGTTAATAGAAAATTTGTTAAACTAAGAAAAATGAAAAAGGCTATGTGTGACTGGCGAACGCGGATAAACCGTGAGGGAGCACATAGTGTCGTTGCCGTTCGCCTGGGCAGAGGTAAGGGAACTATTCCCCTTGCCTCTTTATGTTTAATGGGAGGGGATAGTCCATACGGCTTTCAAGTATGTATGGGGTGTAAGCTTTCAGAAATCTTTGTAGGTGTAGGAATTTGGTAATGTTTGTGAAAATTATAACTATCTTCAATTAAAAGAGGGATCGAATGATGAGTACACTAATTGCAGACAAAGTGAAAACCATTAAACCATTAAACAACATCGCGGAAAGCGGGCTAAAGGTATTTGACCAAGAGCACTATGTCATTGATAACAACTGTGAAGATCCGGATGCCATTGTCGTTCGCAGCTTCAATATGCATTCCTTGGACTTCGGTGCGAATTTAAAAGCCATCGCTCGGGCGGGCGCGGGTGTCAATAATATTCCAGTCGACAAATGCACGGAAAAGGGAATCGTCGTATTCAATACACCTGGTGCTAATGCCAATGCCGTAAAAGAAATCGTGTTAACCTCATTAATGGCATCTTCCCGTAATCTGTATGACGGAGTGGCATGGACCAAAACATTAGTGGATGAAGGGGACCAGGTTCCCAAGTTAGTCGAATCAGGAAAGAAACAATTTGTGGGCAAAGAAATCAAAGGGAAAACGCTTGGCGTCATCGGACTGGGTGCAATCGGTGCGCTTGTGGCGAACGATGCGCTTGACTTGGATATGGAAGTAATCGGGTTCGATCCGTTTATATCCGTGGATACGGCATGGAAATTGTCCCGCAACGTAAAGCGGGCCATGACAATCGAGCAATTGTTTGCCGAGTCCGATTATATTACTGTCCATGTGCCGTTTACCAAAGATACAGGTGGAATGTTCAACAAAGAAACCTTCAGCATCATGAAGGACGACGTTTATATCTTGAATTTCTCCCGCGGTGAGCTAGTCAATGAAGAAGATATGGCGGAGGCACTTGAAAACGGAAAAGTCGGCAAATATATTACGGACTTCCCGAACGAAAAAGTATTGAAAATGAAAAATACCATCTGCACCCCGCATCTTGGTGCATCAACGGAAGAATCAGAGGAAAACTGCGCCATCATGGCAGCGCGTGAGGTGAAGGATTTTCTTGAAACAGGAAACATCCAAAACTCCGTCAATTTTCCAAATGCGGCACTTCCGTTTACAGGAAAACGCCGTGTTACGGCCTTCCACCACAACGTTCCAAACATGGTTGGCCAGATTACTTCTGCGATCTCGAGCTATCATTTAAACATTGCGGACATGGTGAACAGAAGCCGCGGCGGCTATGCTTACACGATGATTGATATCGATGAAAAAGTAAACGGCGAAACCATTCCCGGCTTGCTGGCAAAAATCAACCAAATCGATGGCATTGTGAAAGTGCGAGTGATTTAACTAGTTCTAACATAATAGGTTTTTAAAAAAAGAAGGGGCTGCCCTTCTTTTTTTTATGGAAAAATAAATCTCGTTCCTGTCAAAGGGATTGCACAATCTTTCCAACTGTTCTATACGCAGCCCACCTGGCTTTTGGGCATAACCTGACAGATTTGAAACAAACTAAAAATGGTTTATGTATTTTTTTAGTCTATGGAGAGAGGGTGTTAAAGGTTGAAATATGAGCAATTAGCCAAAGAAATTATCGAAAATGTCGGCGGTAAGGAAAATGTTAATAGCGTCGTTCATTGTGTTACCCGGCTTCGCTTTAAATTAAAAGACGAAGGAAAGGCCAACACCGATGTCCTTAAAAACATGGAAGGCGTCGTGACGGTAATGAAAAGCGGCGGACAGTATCAAGTGGTGATCGGAAACCACGTTCCGGATGTCTATCAGGCAGTCGTACAAGTGGGGGGGTTCCAATCCCAAAATCAAGTTGATGCGGATGATGGGGAAAAAGGAAAGTCTAGTTTTATCGATATTATTTCGTCCATTTTCACTCCAATACTTGGGGTCCTAGCCGCAACGGGGATGATCAAGGGATTAAATGCCCTCTTTATATCGTTAGGCTGGCTGACGAATACATCGGGCACTTATCAAATATTAAATGCCATTGGGGACTCCTTATTTTACTTTTTCCCCATCTTTTTAGGGTACACAGCGATTAAGAAGTTTGGCGGTTCCACGTTTATTGGAATGACGATAGGAGCCGCATTGGTTTACCCGACACTGCCCGCCATTATGCAGGGCAAACCCATTACCACCTTATTTTCGGGAACGGTTTTTCAATCACCCGTTTATATTGAATTTCTCGGGATACCGGTTATTTTAATGAGTTATGCTTCCTCCGTTATTCCGGTTATCTTGGCTGCATATTTCGGATCCAAAGTTGAAAAGTTTTTTAGAAAAGTCATCCCAGATGTCGTTAAGGCATTCTTAGTTCCCTTCTTTACCTTGTTGGTGACAATACCCATCACGTTTTTGATTATCGGGCCGATTGCCACATGGGCAGGGGTCTTGCTGGGACAAGTCACGCTTTGGCTCTATAATTTAAGCCCGATCATTGCCGGTTTATTCGTCGGAGGATTCTGGCAGGTATTCGTTATTTTCGGTCTTCATTGGGGACTCGTTCCAATTGCCATCAATAATATTACGGTTCAAGGAGCAGACCCTATCCTTGCGACAACGCATGCAGCTTCCTTTGCTCAAATTGGTGCCGTCCTGGGAGTTTGGTTAACGACCAAGCAGCAGAAATTAAAATCGCTAAGTATCCCAGCTTTTATTTCCGGAATCTTTGGAGTGACGGAACCGGCCATTTACGGTGTTACATTGCCGCTAAAACGGCCGTTCATTATAAGCTGTATTGGTGCAGCCGTGGGCGGTGCTATTCTCGGTTTTGCTAATAGCAAATATTATATGATTGGCGGGATGGGGATTTTCGGATTCCCAAGCTTTATCGATCCAAAGGCAGGCATTACCTTTGGTTTCTGGGGAGCGATAATCGGCGTCATCGTAGCCTTTATTGTTGGGTTCGTACTTACGTACTTGTTTGGCGGAGTAAAAAAACAGCAGGCTGCCAATGAGACAGGTTCGGAGGTGGCAAAGACTGCTGCCCAGCCGCAACAACAGAAGCAAACAGACGGAAACGAAGTGATTCCAAGCCCGATTACTGGAGAAGTCAAACCATTATCGGAAATCAGTGACGAGGCGTTCTCATCCGGTGCTTTAGGCAGGGGTGTGGCGATTGAACCAACAGAAGGAAAACTGTATTCCCCGGTGTCCGGACTCGTAAGGGTAATGTTCCCAACGGGCCATGCGATTGGAATCAAGTCCGACGATGGGTCGGAAATCCTAATTCATATCGGTATGGATACCGTGCAGCTGGACGGAAAGTTTTTCACCTCGCACATCTCCCAAGACGATCGGGTTGAGAAAGGGCAGCTGCTGATTGAATTTGACATCAACGGAATAAAGGGAGCAGGATATGTGGTCACGACCCCGGTGGTGGTGACCAATTATGAACAATATGCCAATATCGACCCAACCGAGGCCAATAGTGTTCGCCATGGTGACCGTTTATTGGAGTTAACGGCTACTAAATAGTGACAGGCTATAAGGCAAATGGATTAATTTGGTTAGATAAGGGCCGCTGTTTATACGGCTGTCTGGCTTTTCACGACAAAGAATTGAGGTGGAAAAATGGATACACAAACAAGAAAATTTCCCGACGGATTTTTATGGGGCGGAGCAGTAGCGGCCAACCAGTTGGAGGGAGCCTATCAAGAAGATGGAAAAGGACTTTCGACTGCAGACGTTTCTCCAAATGGGATTATGAGCCCGCCTGATTTTTCAATGTCCCAATTTAACCTGTATCAGCAAGGAATTAATTTTTACCATAAATATAAGGAAGATATTGCGTTGTTTGCGGAAATGGGCTTCAAAGCATTCCGGTTTTCGATTGCCTGGTCGCGCATTTTTCCCAATGGGGATGACCAAGAGCCCAATGAAAAGGGACTGCAATTTTATGATGATATGATTGACGAGCTGCGCAAACATCATATTGAGCCAGTAGTGACGATTTCCCACTACGAAATGCCGCTTGGGCTTGTGAAAAATTATGGCGGCTGGAAAAATCGCCAGGTCGTCGATTTTTATGAGCGGTTCGCCCGTACAATTTTTACGAGGTATCGGGATAAAGTGAACTACTGGATGACCTTCAATGAAATCAATGTGCTTCTTCACGCCCCGTTTACCGGGGGCGGGCTGCTGTTTGAAAACGGCCAGAAAAATGAACAAGACGTCTTTCAAGCGGCACATCATCAATTTGTGGCAAGTGCCCTGGCAGTCAAAGCGGCACATGAGATCATTCCAGCATCGCAGGTTGGCTGTATGATTGCCGCCTCGGTCACTTATCCATACAGTTCTAGGCCGGAGGATATGTACGAGGCATTGACGCTCGACCGCAAAACCTTGTTTTTCTCCGATGTCCAGTCACGCGGCTACTATCCGACCTATATGATGAATTATTTTGCCGAAAATAATATCAAAATTGAAATGGCTCCTGGGGATTTGGAGCTGTTGCAGGAATACACAGTCGATTATATCGGATTCAGTTATTATATGTCGTTTGTGGCCAGCACAGCACCGGAGCATGAGGCGCAAAGAACGTCCGGCAATCTGTTCGAAGGGGTAAAAAACCCTTATTTACAGGCTTCAGATTGGGGCTGGCAGATTGACCCAGTCGGCCTGCGAATCGTATGCAATACCCTGTATGACCGCTACCAAAAGCCATTGTTTATTGTGGAAAACGGTCTTGGCGCGGTGGATCAGGTGGAGGAAGATGGGTCCATCCATGACGAATATCGGATTGACTACCTGCGTGAGCATATCAGAGAAATGAAAAATGCCATCGGTGACGGCGTGGAAATCATGGGTTATACCTCATGGGGGCCCATCGATTTGGTCAGCGCCTCAACCGCGGAACTCAAAAAACGCTATGGCTATATCTACGTCGACCTCAACAGTCAAGGGGAAGGTACCAACGAACGCATAAGGAAAAAAAGCTTCTACTGGTACAAAGACGTGATTGCCTCAAATGGCAAAGAGTTTTAAGCCCGCAGCATTTTCATTCTATGACACTTTTCTAAACCTCGGAGAAATCCGAGGTTTTTATTTATCTCGAAGATGGAATGGCGGAGCCGTATTTCGGGAGTAAAAATAAAAAGTTCACCATTTCTTCACAAAATATGTGAAAACATTCACATAATCAGTGCTAAACTAATGTTGTCAACATGATAATAGTGAAAAACAAACTCGTTAGTAATCATCTTAATTCAAATAAACAGGCGCATAATCGAAGGGAGAAAATCATCATGAATATTGGAAAAGTAAATCGCGTTGTGTTAATCGGTACGGGAGCGGTAGGCTGCAGCTATGCTTATTCCATGATCAATCAAGGAGTTGCAGAGGAATTAGTTCTTATTGATTTGAACGAAGCAAAAGCAGAAGGCGAAGTAATGGACCTTAATCATGGTATGCCATTCTCTCCTTCACCTATAAAAGTGTGGAATGGAACATATCAAGATTGTGCAGAAGCTGACCTCATTGTCATTACAGCAGGCTTGGCACAAAAGCCAGGTGAAACTCGTTTGCAGCTAGTGGAGAAGAACACGAGGATATTTAAAGATATCGTCCATAACATTATGGAAAGCGGCTTTGATGGGATATTCCTTGTAGCAACAAACCCGGTCGATATTTTAACATATGTGACTTGGAAGGAATCAGGCCTTCCAAAAGAACGTGTCATCGGGTCCGGAACTGTATTGGATTCTGCCCGCCTTCGTTTCAACCTTGGCCAGTATTTCGACGTTGATACAAGAAATGTCCATGCCTATATTATTGGGGAACACGGTGATACAGAGCTTCCGGTTTGGAGCAGTACCTCCATTGGAGTCGAAAAGCTTGAGGCAGTACTGGCTAAGAAAAACGATCTGAAAAAAGAATGCTTAGACAAAATTTTTGTGAATGTTCGTGATGCGGCCTATCAGATCATTGAAAGAAAAGGTGCAACTTTTTATGGAATTGGTATGTCACTGGTCCGGATTACCAAAGCCATTCTAAATAATGAAAACTGCATTTTGACCGTATCCGCTTATCTTGATGGACAATATGGCCAAAAAGATGTCTTTATCGGTGTTCCGGCTGTTATTAACCGTAGTGGCATTCGTGAAGTAGTGGAAATCGGGCTCAATGAAAAAGAAAGAGAACAATTCAATCATTCCGTGACAGTCCTAAAGCAAACCATGCAACCATTTGAATTGGTATAAGTGAGCAAAAGCATCCTGGCCGAAAAAGAAAGGGCATAGAACGCCATACCTTTTCCGGCCTTTCGTTTGAACGGGTCTGCGGAAAATCTTGTGTAAGTATTATTTGACAATCTTCGCAAGGCAAGAATAAATAGGTATAAAAAAACATCGTTTGTCAAAAATTATATTGGCTTTTACCATAAAACAGGATAGGGCAATGCAGAAGTGCAACCTGAGCGGTTTTATGGATTTTACCCTAAAACGGACGGACTTAGTGCGGTCCGTTTTTTTGTCCGTTTTAGGGAAAACAAAAGCGATAAACTTCAGGGGTTTGGGGACAGAGTCCCCAATTATGATGTTTGGTTCAGAATCTCAAGCTGATTTAAAATCATATCCCAGTTTCGATAACGCATGGTCCATTTTTTCGAAATGTTTTGAGATGCCAAGTAAAGCATTTTTCTTAAGCTATCATCAGTTGGAAAAATAGACTTGGTTTTTGTTACTTTTCTAAATTGACGGTGAAGTCCTTCAATAATATTCGTAGTATATATTATTTTCCTAATTTCCTGCGGATATGCGAAAAAGGTAGCTAAAATATCCCAATTTTCCTCCCATGACCTAACCGCAGAAGGATATTCTTTGCCCCATTTATCCTTAAATTCAATGAGTCTTTCTAAAGCAGACTCTTCGTTAATTGAAGAATATATTTTTTTAAGGTCAGCGACAAACTCTTTTAAATGTTTATAAGAAACATATTTGGTACTTGAACGGATTTGATGAATGATACAACGCTGAATACCGGCAAAAGGATACACAGCTTGGATGGCCTCTTTAAGCCCTGAAAGCCCATCCACACAGAAAAGATTGACCGTTTTGACTCCTCTGGTTTTCAAATCATTCAACACGCCTAACCAAAACTTACTACTCTCGTTTGCCCCAACCCAGATGCCAAGAATTTCTTTATACCCTTCATTATTGATTCCTAGAACAACATATGCTGCTTTCGAAACAATTTGATGATTATCTCGAATTTTATAATGAATGGCATCCATGAAAATAAAAGGATAATAGGCTTCAAGTGCTCGATTTTGCCACTCGTTCA
Organism: Neobacillus camarae; assembly: GCF_054950115.1. Taxonomy (NCBI): domain Bacteria; kingdom Bacillati; phylum Bacillota; class Bacilli; order Caryophanales; family Bacillaceae; genus Neobacillus; species Neobacillus camarae. Next base: position 63,190 of record NZ_JBUCKX010000001.1, read on the forward strand.
CTTGTGGCATAATTTTCTCACTGATTTTACTAACTAACTCGGAGGAAATCTCAATATTATAGAGATCTTTGACCTGTTCCTGGATATCTCTTGTGGACATGCCATGAGCGTATAGTGACAGTATTTTATCTTCCATTCCGTCGGTATTCCTTTGATATTTGTCCAAGATTTGTGGCTCGTACGAGCCCTTTCTGTCCCGAGGAACATTTACTTCCACTTCGCCAAATTGTGTTTTTAATTTCCTTTTGGTTGATCCGTTTCTGTAATTGTTAGGTTCATTACCACGACGTTGGTGTTTTTCGTATCCTAGCTGCTCTTCAATTTCACATTGGAGCACTTCCTCTAGGATATCTGCAAACATTTCTTTAATGGTATCCATGATTTGATTGGTGCTTGTGAACTTCTGTTCCTTTATGATTTCTTTGATCAATTCCTTTGGAATTTTCATGTCGAAAAATCCTCCTTAGCAAGTATTATTTATCCTAATTCTTGCCAAGGAGGATTGATAACAAACTTATTTACACAGCTTTTTCCGCACTGTCTTTTGAACAATAATTTAAAACATAAAAAAACAGGAAATCACAAACAATTTCCTGTTTTTTTATGAGTATTAATAGATGACAACCGGCTCATAGGTGCTGATATTTTCGTACACGGTTTTCATCACGCTTGGCGGTGTGTTGACGCAGCCATGCGATCCGTCATTGAGATAGGCGGTGCTTGACCAGTTAGATCTCCAGCTGGCATCATGGAACCCTTGCCCATCATTCGTGAACGGAGCCCAATAATTCACATCTACTTTATAACTCGGTTTTCCTCCGAGTTCTCGACCCGTCAGTGTCGCTGGTGTTTTTTTATAGAGGATATACCAAACTCCTGGTGATGTATCATTACCGGTGCTGTGTTTGCCGGTCACGACACTGGAGGTGACGACTAATTGTCCATTCTTGTATATCCAAATTTTCTGTTCGGAGAGGGAGACTTCCGCATAGGTATCGCCGATGCCGCCATTTGTGGTCGTATCGTATCCGTAGCCTTCACCTTTCCAGCCGTGTCCGGTAATATTCGCAGCCGTAAGTGATTTTTCCCCGTTTTCGAACGCTTGTTGAAGTAGCGCTGTTTCTTTTTTAGCATCCAATGCCCAGCCATAGCCTTGTGCTTTGACGGAAATCACAGAACCGGTATGGGTTTTAAAGCTTAAATTTTTATTTAACGTGGATTGGGTGCCATTGATTTCATCTATTTTTTTCTTTATGTCAGCCGGATCGACCGTTAATTTTAAGTCTTTTGAGACAGTGGCACTTTTAATTAAGTCACTGGCTTTTAACGAATAGGCTTTATCTTGTACCTTATATTCCACTGTTAGCCCGAGGAGATCCTGCAGCTTTTTCTGTTCGTTTTTGACGATTTCACTGTCTTCTTTGAGGGGTTCTATGTATACAGGCTTTAAATGGATTTCACTGGTGTATTCCTGCTTTTCATAGTCTTTTAGCAGACTGTTGACATCGTACTGTTCGCCTTTCACGCTAGGAGAGACGACAATTTTTCCTTGGTCCAAATAGGCCATTGCATCTTGGGGCGCTGTCAAACTCTGGTTCATGGCAGTCAGCTTTTCTTCGACTTCTTTCTTCAAGGTTTGACTGCGATACTCATCCAGATTGCTTGGCATGATGGAATAATTTTTTTCTTTTGAAGAAGGGAAGAATGTCCATTGGCTTTTTAATAATTTCTTAACGTTTGGCAGGTCTTTCTCCGTGATGGTCATTTTCATATCTTGGCCATCGATAATTTGTTGGCCGCCGACATAGACCACGTTTTTTAGCACCGTTGATTTTAACGTTTTCAATGCCTCATCTGCCGTCATCCCGCCGACGTTTGTACCGTTTATCGTGATTTTGGAATTAAAGTGTGTTGCCTGATAATAGCTGAATCCCCCGATAATAAGTGCAATAAGAACAATGAAAATGGTGGTAATAGGCACCCATTTGACTGGACGCTTGGTTGAATGTGCCTGTTGCCTACTTAATTCCTCCATTGAATGATTTGCTACTGTTTCCATCTTGTTACCCTACCCCCGATTATCTGGATTACCAGCTTAATGCGTCTTTCGACATTCTTCGTTTTGCTTTGAATAGAACTAACTAACATTTTACCTTTTTATTAAAGTTAACACTACTATTCTACTAAATTTTATCGGGCAAAACTTAACTTTGTATTAATTCGATAAAAAATAGGAGGATAGACACAAAATTAGACGAAAAATGACCTGAGTAGGTTTCAAAAATTGGAAATTTATCCACCATTTTTTTATCAGCCAAAAAGATGATGACTGAGGGAACCCATCCATCTAAGCCTATTGTACCTCTCACCTAAATATATTTTCTAGAAATTTCCTTTAATAAAGGCTTCCGCAGCGTGTCTTATTTTTTATAAAACTGTCACATTTTTACGAAGAATAGCCTAACTGTTTTCCGCTTAAATCTTTGTATATATTTGAAAAGTATTTTTCTAAAAAAGGGAATGGTGGAAGAGTGCGATGTATTGGGGTGACCAAGAGGTACTTGGAGGGATGTAGAGCTTATTCTGGTGACAGTGACACCAACTTACACCAAGGGAAATGGTGACTTATCCCAATTTTTGTAGAATAACTATAAAGTTTGTAGAATGACACTTAAATTTGTAGGATTCCCGCTTGGTTTTGTAGAATAAATAAGCATAACAATACTCTGACTGTTCGCTATAACATAAATTCAAATACACCAATAAAAAAGCTGACATTCTAAATTAGAAAGTCAACTTTTATGTTTGAAACTGGGGCATTGTTATAGAAAAGTTCCACCTCATCTTCAATCTGCCCACTTTTATGAAACGCTGCTCCTTAGTCTTGTTTGCTTATAATAAATGCTGGAATAAACCCGTTATATAGGATAATCCTTTTATACTGAATGATTTAATCCAGCTTACTTTACCTGGTTTTAAGTTGGGGTCTTCTATATACGATTGATCCTTCGCTACCTTTAAGCTCTTTTTTACATATTGGTTCATTTCCTTTTCGAGATTTTCAGTGAACGCCACGCTATCAATGACGACCATGGATTCAGTATTTAAAAAGGCCGACCTGGAATCCATATTAAAGGCTCCAATGGCACTTAATCGGTCATCAAAGATAAATGTTTTGGCATGTATGGAGTCAGGACCTTGATATTCCCATACATTCACACCCTTTTTGACCATCTCGTTAATATGTTTAATATGTCCTGAGTAGGCCATAACATTGGCTGTTGATGCTAACGAGTTCGTTAAAATCGTTGTCTTTTCCGTAGGTACCCGTAACCCAGTAATATAAGGGAGCATCGGTTTCGTTGGAATCACATATGGGCTTTGAATGACTAAAGACTTTTTGGAATTCTTCATGAGATTCGTTAAATCATACCAAGCCCAAGGTTCCTTATTAAATCTTTGTATAGGATTATGAATAAAAGTGATTTTTTTGGTTGGAAGGGACATTTTCACCCAATCATAATAATGATGAAATAGTTTTTTATCCGTATTTCTAAAATTCTCTAGTTTTTGTTTTAATTGTTGATGGGCTTCTTTTGCTTTCGTTTGCTGTCGTGAGGATAGCTTTTCTGAAGCGGCCTTTGTAATGGGATGGTTCCAGACTTCATTAAAGTAGCCTTCCATTTGATTCAAAACACTGCCTTCTTTTGTCTGGGGCTCCGTGTTAATGATTAGAACATCTCGATCATTCGTTGGGCGTTTTTCTCCTTCTTCAATAAAATAGCGATTCCCGATATTTCGCCCGCCGATCACTGCATACTTTTGATCGATAATAAGTAATTTATCATGGAGTCGATTATTCCATGTCCAAGGAAGGATGGGATTAAATGGTTCATAAAATTTCAATTCGATATTGGGATGATGGATTAAGGCATAACGATCATCTTTTAGACTAAAACGAAGACCATGGGATATTCCATCCAAAAGGATCCTTACCTTTACTCCACGGTCGGCCACATCCAAAATCATTCCTAGTAGTAAATCGGTTATATATCCTTGATGAATCGCATAATAGGCGACATCCACAGACTCCTGTGCATTTTCAATTAAGTTAACACGGGCAAGCCAAGAAAACTCTTTTTCTTCAAGTAGAATCACGCGATCCTGGGATGCCTCATTTCCATAGAATCTTTCCACTTTATGCTGTTCTTTATAGGTGCTGCTAACCTGCGGATGGTTGTCTTTAAAAATAACAATGCCGAATATAGTAACATACAGTAAATAAAAAATGAGAATAATCATAACCGTTCTCTTAACCCTTTTTATCGAATTTACCTCCTTTTTCACACCCGTATAGCCATAATAATTGTTAATAGTTTGTTCAATCTCCTCTACAATATGAAACAACAAAGGAATTGGATTAGTCATTCAGCCCGAGAAGCACATAATTTTGCATATGGATTACTTTTATCAGCATGTAGCGTAGGAACAACAATGGGGCCACTTAGGGGGATTTTTTATAACAAAATGGAGCTAAGAAGTAGAAGGGAGTTTTTGAACATTTATACTGTTCTTTTCAATAAAAAAGAGAGCGGCGGACCACTCACTTCATCACATTGGCTATAGATTTCTTTTTCGCTCACTTATAGCTATGTTCCCTTATCTTTCAACCAATTCTAGCTTCTCGCCATTAGGACCTTGGAAAAAGGCGATTTTAACGGTGTCATTTAAAATGCTTCGAGGTGCTTCATCTACTAATTTGACCCCAGCTTCTTTAAGGCGTGCGAGTTCAGCTTCTATGTTTTCAACAGTAAAGGCCAAGTGGTTTACGATTCCTTCGTTTTCAACCGGGCCGCCAAAGACCAATTCAAGCTCTACACTCGGCTGCTCGGGGAAAAATAAAAACGCAAGTTCCACTTTGTCATTTAACCACGCTCTATTTCTTAATTCTAAACCGAGGATGTTTTGATAGAACGTTAAAGACTCGTCCATATCCTTGACCATAATTCCCACATGCTCCATTTTCACCATGCATTCCTCCTAACGGAAATAGTATGTATCTTACGTTAATATAATAGCCTATATTTAACTGGACCAATAGCAAAAAATTCAAAATATATATGATGTTTTCTAATCTTATATAGACAAACCACAAAGTTAGGGGGAAACTCAATCTAACAGTGACGGACACTTTTAGCTAAGGATTTATTTTTGCAAATAGAAAAACAATAATGTTGATTGGGGGAGGGGAAAACTAATGAACGGATTAACTTATAGGAAAGATTACAAGAATGATGAGAATCTTAGAAAAAGCTTCAATGAGTTAGCTGCGATGGTTTTTGGCATCAATTTTGAGGAATGGTATCAAAAAGGATTTTGGGGTAACCGGTATATTCCTTTTTCTTATATTGATGAAGACAAAGTCGTAGCAAATGTTTCCGTCAATGTCCTTGATTTGGTTATGGATGGTAAGAAAAAAAGTGCATTGCAGATTGGAACCGTGATGACACATCCGGATTACCGAAATAGAGGACTTTCCGCTGGTTTAATGAACAAAGTGTTAGAGGAATACCAGAACAACTACGATTTTATGTACTTAATGGCCAATCCATCCGTTTTAAATTTTTATCCTAAGTTTGGGTTTGAACGGGTGGATGAATACCAATATACAATGGACTATCTACCCGGTCATTCGGACAGGGCAGGGATTCACAAGCTCAATGGCAAAAGGACAGAGGATCTTGATTTTATCTATCAATTTGCAAAAGAAAGAGTGCCTGTTTCCAAAACTTTTGGGACAGAAAATGCACAAGGCATTCTCATGTTTTATTGTTTATATGTTTTTCACCATGATATTTATTATTTAGAAGAAGAGGAGGTTATGGTCATTTATAAGAAGGAAGAAGGACAAATCGACATTTTTGATATGATTTCTAAAAAAGAGATTCCTATTGAGGAAGTTCTTACAAAGATTTCTGACGTGGATACCAAGAAAGTCGTTTTTCATTATACGCCAGATTATAAAGGGATAAAGACAAAAAGGGATCTTTATAATGGGGATGAAGTGTTATTCGTAAGAACCGGTGGAGACGATCATTTCCCGTTGCATTTAAAACACCCTCTAACCTCCCAAGCATAAGCTATAGGAAATAGACTTTAAAGTGGAGCACAGTTTAGCTTCATTTTTTTTCTCTAAAAAGACAGACCATAAGAGCTCACAAAAAATAAAAGAGAGTTACCCCCAAATTAATCACCCTTAAATAATTTCTTATGGCATAAGCGGTTGGAGTCAAATAAACTAAGGCAAAAAGGTCGAAGAGCAGACCTTTTTGCCTTTGATACAAATCAGTGTCGGTAATAGCACAGGATGTAGAGAACAACACAATCTTTTATCCAATCTGCCTACGCTCTTATTAGGCTTAGTTCTGAAGGGGCACCTTTCAAAAATCTGTTTTCAAATTCAGTCACTTTAATCGGTTTACTAAAATAATAGCCTTGGCCGATGCGGCAATTTAACATTAAAAGATGTTGAAGTTGTTTCTCAGTCTCAATCCCTTCTGCCACAACTTTTAACCCTAAAATATTTCCAATTTGAAGAATGGCCATGACTAATAGATTTTCTTTAGGATGCTCTAACAGATCACGAACGAATGACTGGTCAATTTTAATGGTGTCAATTGGCAAGTCTTTTAAAACATTAAGAGATGAATAGCCGGTTCCAAAATCATCAATGGAAATACTGACACCAATTTCTTTTAACGACTTAAGGATGGGAATACTTAACTCAGTATCCGCGATTTCACTCTCCGTAATTTCAATTTCAAAGAGATTCGGGTCAATATGAAAGATATGCAGACCAGAACGAATAGTTTGGACTAAATCCTTATCACGAAATTGCCTGGATGAAACATTAACGGAAACTTTCATACAAGGATAACCTTGATCTTGCCAAATCCGCATTTGCTGTAATACCTCATGTATCACCCATTTCCCGATGGTAAGTATTAAACCCGTTTCCTCTGCTATAGGAATAAATTCCATTGGTGAAATCAGGCCTAATTCAGGATGTTCCCAGCGAATAAGGGCTTCCATGCCGACAATTTCAAAACTATCCAGCTGGAATTTTGGCTGATAGAACATGTGAAGTTCATTATTTATTAATGCTTTTCTTAATTCAGACTCCAGTTTCGATTTCCTTTCAAGCCGCCATTCCAGTTCTTCATTAAAAAATTTAAAGGTGTTTTTCCCATCTAATTTTGCGTAATACATGGCTGTGTCTGCAAACTTTATTAAGTCGGTTATATCATGCGTGTGATAGGGGTAAAAGCTGATACCGATACTGGTCGTAATCCAAACCTCAATCCCATTAATAGAATAAGGTTCTTGGATCTTTTTGATAATGGCTGCAGCCAGTTCTTTTATATAGGTAATATTCGTGCATTGAATAATGATAATAAATTCATCGCCTCCGTGATGGTAAACGTTAATCATTTTATCCTCAAAGGAGAGCAGCCTTTTGGCAACATTCTTCAATAATTCATCACCAACATCATGGCCATAATTATCATTTATCAATTTAAAACGGTCTAAATCAAGAAATAAGAGAGAGGTTTGCTTTTCATCTTGCTTGATATTGGTAAGATCATGAATCAATTTCCTTCGGTTAGGCAAATTGGTCAGGTCATTATGTTCGGCGGCATATTTCATGAACTCTTCATAATTTTTTTGCTCGGTAATATCTCTAAAAATGCAGATGGTATTTTGTGATTCTTTTATCGTAGATAGAGAAAGTTCCTGAGGAAATGTGGTGCCATCTTTTTTAATGCCGACCGCCTCACCTTTCCAATAGCCTTGCCATGATTCAGGTATGGAATTGCCGTCAAAGTCATGAATGGATTTATTTACATAACAATCCCGCAATTTTAAAGTGAAGAACTCCTCTTTAGGATAGCCATACAATTTGGCCATTGCCTCATTAGCAAATACAAATTGACCTGTTTCATTAATAATTCCGATTGCATCTCCAATCGTATCCATAGCAAAGGAATAATCTTTTAGTACCGTTTTGGTTGACCCCAGTTCTTTTTTGGACATTCGATATTTATCAATCTGTGCCCCAATAAGCCAGCCGATCCCTCCGTTAATAAAAAGAGAAAGAATCGGTTCGAATGAAAAATCTCCTGTGGGAAGAAAGCTAAAAAATAAATTGAAGAAAAAGATAATTGCTGATAAACTCACCCGCCAGAAATATTGCATTTCTCTTCACCTTTCCTTATTTTAAGGTGTATGCATTTATATATGGGTTCTTTAACAATAGAAAATAACTATTCCATTACTGTGTTATAGAATATAGTTAGTACCCTTATTTGGCCGACAATAGTGTTTAGTGTATATAAGTCTATAATTTTATGTTAATACAAGATGAAGATAATTCTTGTTACAAAATTTTGAATTTTTATATATACACTATATATGTGTTGATTCAATGTTGAAAACTGTTGCTGGTAGGTAGATGTAAAAATGCAGAGGATCTTGATTCTATCTATAAATTTGCAAATGAAAGGGTGCCTGTTTCTTAAATTTTTGGAACAGAAATACTGACGGGATACTCATGTTTTATTGTTTATACATTTTACACCATGATATTTATTACATAGAAGATGAGGATGTTAATGTCCTTTATAAGAGGGAAGATTACAAATGGGCATTTTTGATATTATTTCTATAAAGAGATTAAATTTGAGGGAGTTCTCCAAAGTTTTCTGTCGTGGATACTAGGAAAATCGTGTTTCATTATACTCCAAGTAGTGAGTATTTTTATAGAATCGGAAAGACCACAGTTAAGTGGTCTTTAGTTTTTATTTCGCCGATTCTCCTTGGGGACGTTTTAGCCGTTTATGAGCGGAATCTCTTTTTTCCGTAATCGGGATATGCTTCAAAGCTTTTCCTAGGCCATAAAGCTGCATATTCCCATAAATCGTCTCATATTCACCACTTTTCACTTGATAAGTTTCGTGGTAAATGCCCACAGCATCATTGTTGCCGACTTTGGTATTGAAGTTCTTCCATGCCGTCAGGTGTTTCTCATTCCTCGCATAGGAAAGCAGGTCATCGATGGACCGCCAATATTGAATCATAATAGTCGTCCTAAGACCGAAAAAGCTTTCCATGGACAAAAAGCCCAGTTCCTCTTGGTTTTGATAAAGCTCTTGAATCATGCCAGGCATGGCAGTAGCAACGGGAAGCCATTTATGCGGGGCCAGGAATCTATTGATTCTCATTCCAATAATAAAAACGACAACATTCTCATCATTCTCGGTGGTGTAACGCCCCGTAAAGATTTGTTTGGACATGATTATTCCTCCCCATTTAAGAGTTGTTCAAGCGTAAAGGTGCACCAGTCGATGGCAGCCACTGTTACCCGCTTTCCATAATCCAATGTGAACAGCCAATAGCGGGCATCCTCGTGGTTTTGTTGGTAATGGGTAATGACCTGTTCAATACTAAGATAGGTTTGGAAGCGATCCTGCAATTTTCGTTTGTAATCCTCCAGAAGGAGCACCTTGCTTTCCTTGGATTGATAGCGTCCAAAAAACAGTTTGAGCAAAATTTCATTTCGTTCCGTGGGGATTTGCTCGATTGGCTGCTCCAGCCAGGCCTTTAACGTCTCGATTCCTTTGGGTGTGAGGAAGTACTCATGACGGTCCGGCTTTCCTATATTGGAAGAGGTTTGGACTTCGGCTAATCCTTCCTCAACAATGAATTTTAACGTTGGGTAGATCTGGCCATAACTAATTTTCCAGAAATGATTGAGACTTTGGTCGATTTGCTGCTTAATGGAATAACCGGATTTGCAGTCAGTCGTTAGAATTCCAAGTATCGCGTATGTGGTGTGATTGTATTTCTTCAAAAATTATCCCCCCTATCTAAATGATATGTATCTTTTAGATATATGATACCATACTAATGGTAAATTTTGTATAATATCAAAGCCGCTAAGGGATTTTAGCTGAGAACAATTTCATTAGCCAAACAGAATCTTTGATCAGTGCACAATCAATCTAGGTCCATTATGGCTAAGCGTCTAGCGGAGCAGGGGATTGAGGATCAAAAGGTTAAAGCTGCAGTGATGGAGGCTGCGAGGAAATACAATTGCTCGTTGACTGAAATAAATTCACTTGTGGAGTATCCGGAAGATATTGATTGGTAAAGGGAAGATATCTGATATGCTAGGCAATATAAAGGAACATTAGAACAATCAAAATCTCAATAATCATCCTTATTTAATTAGTTTTCTGTGAAACCTACCATCAGTAAATGAGATTTTTGGATAGATCAAAAGGAAACCCTATTGAAAATAAAAGTGAAGCAAGGGTGGGACCTTGCTTCACTAAGTCTTCTTAAAAAACCGGAGTTAAAGGTGTATGATTCTCCAATACTTTTAACACATTTTTGGCTGAAAGTTTGGCCATCTCTTCTCTTGCTTCTACTGTTGCGTTGCCTATATGAGGTGTAAGGACCAGGTTTTTTAACTGTTTTAATTCTTTGGTAATGTGAGGTTCGAATTCAAATACATCAAGTGCTGCCCCAGCAATTTCCTCTGATAGAAGCGCTTGAACAAGGTCCATCTCCTTGACGACAGGTCCCCTTGATAAATTAAGGAAAAAAGCACTTTTCTTCATTCGTGCAAATGCCTCTTTTGTAAAAAGGTGATGTGTTTCTTCATTATATACAGTATGTACCGTTACAATATCACACGTCTGCAGAAGTTCATCGAGTTCCAAATAGGTTGCATCAAACTGATCTTCCAGTTCAACTGGTTTCTTCGCACGCCCGGTATAATAAATATCCATTCCGAAAGCTTTCGCACGTTTGGCTACTGCCTGCCCGATTTTTCCGAAACCTACAATGCCAAGCTTTTTATTAGCCAACTCTCGTCCTAAAAAGAAAAGCGGTGCCCAGCCATCAAACCCGGTTGTGCGGCAGAGTGTGTCTCCCTCAGGAATCCGTCTGAGAAGGGCGAGCATTAAACCAAGAGCCAGTTCTGCCGTGGCTTCTGTAGAAACACCTGGTGTATTCGTTACCAAAATCCCTTTTTCCTTGGCTGCTTCAATATGAATGTTATCAAAGCCTGCCCCGAAGTTAGCAATGATTTGTAAATGAGGAGCAGCCTCCATGACACTTTTTGTTACCTTAGTGGAGAGGGGGCAAAGGAGGGCGTCGGCATCCTTGACTCCCTCGATTAATTCATCTTCTGTAATAAGTTTTTTTCCTGTGTACACTGTCAATTTGTGCTCTGAGAGTAGTTCGTAACCGATGTCCGGAATTTCACCGGAAATGAATATTTTGGCCATTCATGCTGGCTCCTTTCTTTTAATCGTTGAGTACTGTTTGCTTGACATCAAAAATTTTTCCCCAGCCTTTTATGGAAGAAGGATCTTCACCCATCATCCGCATGCATTGCCACAATAAAACGGTGATGGTATCGTAAAGGATGAACCCGTATTTTTCTTCATAATAATCTGCTTTAGTGACGGCTGGAAAGTTGGTACAAACAATGCTGATACCGTCGGCCTGATCAACGGCAACATCTTTTATCATTTCTTCAATTCTTTCATCTGTTACTTGGCTGAAGGAACGATTCACCGTCTGCCCCAGCCCCTTTTGCTGAATCGTTCGGATGCCGCCATGTTTCAAATATTGTTCAGCAATCAACTCATTGATGGGGGAGATATACGGTGTAACGAGATGAAGGGTTTTGACGTCATTGGCTTGAAAGGCCTCCATTTGGGCAAGCATCGATGTGGTCGCCGGGATGCCGGTACGTTCCGTAATTTTCCGACAAAGCTCTTGGTCCACTTCGAATCCGAGCCATCCGCCAGATGTTCCATTCCAAGCAATGACATCCACTTCAGCATGAGCCAGCAATTCGGCTGCTTTCAGCATCGGCTCAAAGTCAAACTGACTAAGGGCATCTTGTTCCAATGAGATTTTTGTTACTTCAAAACGCCCATAATGACAGGTAATATTCTTTAAATTCGCCGTCATGGCTGAGCAGATTGGTTCAAGTACTGTATTAGATGAAGGGGTCAGCATTCCAATTTTCTTTGGTTCAGGTCTCATTCTAGGTTCCTCCTAAGCGTTACAAAGTAGTGTTACTTTCAAGAAAGTGGGTTATATCGTTTTCGATATGCAGCATCATCGCGGCCGCAGCTCTTTTACCTTCACGATTCTTCATATATTGATAGATGTGTATATGTTCCTCGTAGAGCTCTTTTCCGCGGTTCTTCCCTGTAAAGTTAAGAACACGGAAATAATAGCTTAATGAATTAATATCTCTTAATTGCTTTTTCAATAGCTGGTTATTGTTATATAGGATGATGCTTTCATGAAATTCAGTGTTCAGTTCAATCAGTTTCTCGCGATTGTGTTCTTCATCAACGAGAAATCGTTCCGTTTTTCCGATGATTTCTCCAATCTCTTCTAGCTGAGCGTTTGTTGCTGTTTCGGTGGTCAGCTTGGCGGCTAAGGACTCTAAAGCCATCCGGCATTGGTAAATTTGGACGATATCATCTAGGGTAGGTTCAAACACAAAGATGCGGGATTTTTCATCTGATACGAGCAAACCTTCTTTAATGAGGGCTTTGACTGCCTCGCGGACAGGGCTGCGGCTTGTATTAAACAGACTTGCCAGCCTCGATTCATAAACCCGTTCTCCGGGTTTAATTTTCATATAAAGAATCATTTCCCGAAGCTTATAATAAATTTGATCGTAATAGGGCATCGATTTTTCAATTGCATATGGATCCATTTTCTCCCTCCATTTCACGTATGTTTTTAGCGATAACGGCCCCAGCATTGATTGGCGAGCTTTTGTATATGGGTGCAAAGTTCCGCTTCATCAATTCCAAGAACCTTCCCGTTTTTCACCCGCCATTCGCCGTCAATCCAAACATGCTCAACGTCCGTTGCCTGTGCAGAATGGACAAGTGTTCCATAAGGAGAAATAATCGGTGTTAGATGGTACTTTTCCTTCTTTACCGCAATAAGGTCGGCCTTCTTTCCGATTTCGATAGAGCCGATTTCGTCAGCCATTCCAAGTGCTTTGGCTCCATTTATTGTCGCCATTTCAACTAAATGGCGGGGCGCAGGTTCTGTCCGCCTGCCGCTCGACAGCCGATGAACAGCCATCCCAAACCGCATTGATTCAAACATGCTAGCAGACATGGAGTCGGTACAGATTGCAACGTTTACTCCTTTTTCCTCAAGGGAGGAAATGGGGGCGACATCGCCTTTTTTCAAATTACCCTCCGGCACATGGGCAACACTTGTATTGGTGTTCGCCAGGAGTTCTTGGTCTGCTTCCGTTAAGTGGATACAGTGTGCCGCAACGGTCTTCGGTCCAAGAATGCCAAGCTCATTATACAATTGGACCGGTGTCATTCCATCTCTAAGCTGAATTTCTTCCACTTCCATCTTGCTTTGAGCGAGGTGGGTAGTAATCCCGACATCATACTTCTTTGCAAGTAAAATGATTTCTTCTAAAAAAGGGGTGGTGCACGTGTCTGGTGCATGAGGACCGAAATGGCAGGTTATTCTGCCATTCGCTTTGCCATGCCAGTTCTCGATTAGTTCCACGTTCTTTGACAGTGTCTTGTATTGTGCTTCTTCATCTAGAAGATAGAGATGTTCAGGGATACGGAAAAAATCGACGTTATGGATCCGTTCGCTTATGACTCCGCGCAGACCAAAATCGGCAAGCGCCTGAATACTTTTTTTGGATTGAATGTAATTGGAGCCAATACAGGTATTACCGGCTCTCAGTGCCTCAACATAGCCAAGGATGTTAAACATATCGCACTCTTCTTCCGTTAAGAGAACCCCTTGAGGGATATTGCGGGAGTATAGGGGCGGAACCCCTGTGTCTGCTCCAACACCTCTGGTGGAGACAAGTGCCCCATGATAGTGAGGATTTACAAATCCGGGCATAACCATCATCGAAGAACAGTCAATGATTTGTGCCATTGGATATTGCTCGATCATGGCCGAATAGTCTCCGATATCCTGGATGAGGTTATTGTTGACGACAACAGCCGATTGATAAAGAATGTCAGCATTCTTATTTAGTGTAAGGAGATCTCCTTTTATTAAAAACAACATGTTAACACCTCAATGGTTGAAAGTAAGAGCTGCCCACTGATTGTGGCAGGGGGGGCCATCAGAATAAATCAGCCTTCTATTTTTTATATCAATAATCAATGCTGTCTCTGTCGAGTGAACGGATAAATCCTTACTTCTCGAACCTTTGTTTTCAAAATCATGAATGCATAGGGACCCGATTTGTTGCTGATCGTTCGGGAGATGGGTGCTTAGAAGCTTTTTCATCTCTTCTAGCCATGTGGCTCCGCTCATTTCCTTTATCCCCATTTCAGCTTGAGCATATCGCAGTCTACGATCCTCCCATTCTATTAACCTCATTTCCTCATCCTGTAAAAGAAGGGGATCATTTGCGCGTATCATATAGTCTGACTGGATTAGCTGCCCTTTTGTGCTAAGATGCGGCTCGTGTTCGAATACGGCCATTCCACCCTCTGCATCCATAAGGAAATGAGTTCCTCCGACTCCGCTGGGCTGTTCTGTAAAAAATGTCTCTAATGTGTGCAAGCCTTCCTGAACCGTACGACACCGGGATAAGGTCAATTCATTCGCCAATCCGCGTGTATCCTGGTTCTCAGACTTTGGCAGTTTCGTTCCGGCATAGGAGGAAAGCACAGCTAGCCCACTCTCGTTGATGCCGGAATTGACACCTTTTTGCCAGCCCATTTTGAAATATAGAAAGCCATAGCGGTTTACACCTGTTGGCTTATAAGCAAAAGTAAGGAGTGTTTTGGGTGTATCGACCGTCTTTGCTGCTACAAGTAAATCCCGTTTCATCATCATCGTGCACACTACATTTGCCCCCTATATCACTTGGTGGATGGGTGTTTTGCGTTCACTGGTATTTTTGTTTTTTACAATTAAATCGAGAATTTCCCGCTTGTATTGGTTAAAGATTGGGGAAGTTGTGTCCCGCGGACGGCTCATATCCAGATCAATGATTTTGTTTACTCTGCCAGGGCGATTGCTAAGAACAATAATTTTTGTTCCAAGGATTAGGGCCTCTTCAACAGAATGGGTAACAAAGATGATCGTCCGTTTATGCTCCTGCCAGATGCGGGCCAACTCCTCCTGCATGTCTGTTTTCGTAAATGGATCAAGGGCTGCAAATGGTTCATCCATTAAGATTAGGGAAGGATTCTGAAGCAATGCTCTCGCAATTCCAACACGTTGGTTCATCCCGCCCGACAATTCATGGGGATAGTGATTTTCAAATCCTGTCAGTCCTACCATGTCAATATATTTTTGGGCTTCTTCCTTTTGCTTTTTCCTGCTCATTCCTTGAAGTTTTAAATAAAAGGAGATATTCTTTGAAACGGTTAACCATGGCATTAAGGTAGGTGCTTGAAAGACCATTCCGCGATCAGCGCCCATTCCTTCAATTTTCTTGCCGTTTACCAAAATTTCTCCAGCCGTTGGCTTTTCAAATCCAGCAATCATATTGAGCAAGGTGGATTTGCCGCAGCCGCTGCCCCCAAGGAGGCAGACAAACTCATTCTCTTTAATTGAAAAATTTATATTTTCTAAGGCCTTTACGGAAGTGCCGCGTTTTTCATCTTTAAATACCTTCTCCACATTTTTTACTTCTAAGAATTCCATTTACCCATCCCCCCTTAAGATTGTGTGCTTTCAATGGATACGCCCCGCTGCCAAGGAAGCACGGCCGCGATAATTTTCTTTAAGATAAAATCAGTAGAAAATCCAAGCAACCCGATACTGACCATACTGGCAATGACAAGGTCATAGCGGAGAAAATAATAGGCATCCCAGAGAACATACCCAAGTCCACTTTTCACCGCGATCATTTCTGCTGTTACTGTTAGCATCCAGGCTGAACCTACCCCAATTCTCATTCCGGAAAAGATACTTGGAAGGGCGGCAGGAAGGATCACATATCGTAATAGATGCCACTGATTGGCTCCCATCATCCCGCCGGCCCGCACTAAGTTCTTGTCAATGGTTCGGACGCCATGAATGGTATTAACCAAAATGGGAAAGAACGAGGCTAAAAATACAAGAAAGATAGCTGGACGATTTGCAATTCCAAACCAAATGATGGCGAGAGGGATCCACGCAACAGGAGGGATGGGACGCAGGATTTGGATAGTCGGTTCCAATAACTTTTCGGCAAATTTTGACCAGCCAATGATAATCCCAATGGTGACCGCAGTAACAACGGCTAAACTATAGCCTGCTATGACACGCCATGCACTGCTGGCTGCATCGTTCAGCCATTGGCCGCTATGGACTTCAGCTGCTCCAGTCGAGCCAGTAATCCAATCACCCAATGATACAAGTATTTTCGTTGGGGCAGGCAGCAGGGCACTGGATACAAAGCCTAATCTCGAAAATAATTCCCAAATGACAATGATACTGAGAGGGACAACAAGTTTAGTAGAAAATGATGCGATGGTCTGTTTCAATTTCATATATGTTCCTCCTATCTTTTGTGAAGTTTCAGAACTGCGAATTTGTGTATTCAGATCGTGAGGGCGGGGGATACCGCACTCACGATTGAAAGAAGCTGTTTTAGTAGAATGCTATAAGCCAATAGGTTCCATTATTCTTTGCCTAGTTCTTCTGCTGTCTTGCCGGTGGCCTTTTCAAGGAACTCATAGTCCATATTTTTTTTCGCTTTATCAGCCACATCATTTTGAATATAGTTCAAGTCTTTCATCATTTTTGCAATAGCAAGGGTTTCTTTTTCATGCATATTGTAATCGGGATAGGAATTTTTCAGAGCCTCCGTTGCAATATCATCTGATAAGGAGGTATTTTTACTGATGACATCCAACCACTTGGTGTTATCTTGTTTTAAATCATCCACTAAATTCACCACGCCTGTTACCACTTCTTGCAGTTCTGCCTTATGCTCTTTGAGGACATCAGAACGAGTTACAATTAAGTTCGTTAAATTGCCTGCAGCTTGGTCATATGGATAGGCAAAATGTTTACCAGACTTATTCAAGCGGATTTGGGAGGCAAATGGTTCAACCGTTGAAATCACATCTACTTGGCCGTTTTCTAATGCGCTGGCATGGTCAGCAGGATTGGCGATATTGACAAATTCAATGTCAT
The DNA here is from genome assembly GCF_054950115.1 of Neobacillus camarae. NCBI lineage: Bacteria > Bacillati > Bacillota > Bacilli > Caryophanales > Bacillaceae > Neobacillus > Neobacillus camarae. The sequence continues at coordinate 80,425 of NZ_JBUCKX010000001.1, forward strand.
TAACCGGATCAATGCCATGTTTCTTGAACTCTCCACGCATGTGGATATCCTGAGCATTTCCTCGGGATGCGGCCACTTTTAATTTATTTCCCGATTTTTTACGCTCGGCAACAAGCTTCTTAAATCCATCCCAGTCATCTGCTTTAAGAGAGATGTCATTTCCGACCAGGATTTCAGAACCGCCATTAATCTGACCGGAAATGGCCACTAAGTCTAATCCCTTATCAAGCGCTGTTATGTAGTGAAGATACGTCACTTGTGCCACGTCTAAACTGCCAGAGACCAGTGCAGTCAGGACGTCGTTCCCTGATGGGAAGTTTTTTGCATCGATTTTAACATCTTTCACATAGTCAGGTACTAGTGACATAGCTAAGCAATGAGCACAGGTTGCATATCCAAGTTTGATTTCGGCTGTCTTCTGTCCATTGTCTTCTGTCGACACTTTGGAAGAATCGGAAGCGGAGCTTTCTTGTAATGTGCCGCAAGCACTCAGGATTAAAAGAAAGACACTGCTTAAAATCAACAACGACCATTTTATCTTTTTCATAAAACCACCCTTTCGGAAAACAAGTATGTTTTGCTTTTCCTGAATTTTGATACCATCATCCTACTTGGAGAGGTCGATGACAAGGAGCTTGTAAGATTATGTGACGGTGTATTTTTTGTCTTTTATAAAAATTCAGTCAATAAGCCAGCTGGTGCAACGCTTCTGCCAGCACTTCAATTCCTTTTTCCAACGCCTGCTCATCCGTATATTCGAGGGGAGAATGACTGATCCCTGACTGACTTGGTACAAATATCATCGCGGTTGGAATAATTGATGCAATTACCTGGGAATCATGAGCCGCCCCACTATGCATGGGCTTAAAAGGGATTTTTTTGCGTTCGCAGCTTTCTTGTAAGAGCGTAATGATTTTTTCACTCATTGGCACAGGCTTTGAGGTAAACCAGGCCTCGATTTTTACATCGACGTTTTGTTTTTTCGCAATCGCACCTATTTCTGCTTTTATCAAATGCGTTATGTTTTCCAAATCGGATTCGTTGGTGTGGCGAACATCTAGTGTAAAGATGGCTTTTCCAGGGACCACATTTGAAATATTGGGCTCCAGCTGAAAATTTCCCACAGTGGCAACAAGCGGATCGCCCGCTTCATCGGCCAATGTCAAGATTCGGCTGATCATGAAGCTGGCAGCTTTCATGGCGTCACGGCGGTAGCCCATTGGGGTAGTGCCTGCATGATTGGGTTCGCCCAGGACCGTTACTAGGAATCTTTGCTGCCCGACAATGCTGGAAACCACTCCAATGTCTTTATTTTCTTTTTCAAGAACACTTCCTTGCTCGATATGCAGCTCAATAAAGGCCGTTACATTTTGTTTTGGTGAGAGCTCGGCTGAGTATCCTAATTCTCGCATGGCATCCATCATGCTGATCCCGTCAGCATCAACAATCCCTTCGATATCTTCGGGTTTAGCCAGTCCAAACATGCTTCTGCTTCCCCACATCGCATAGGGAAATCGGCTTCCCTCTTCTTCTGCAAATGCAGCAAGCTGCAGCGTTTTCTTTGGCGGACCGTACTTTTTAAGAAGATCGATGATGGCCAGTGCGCCGCCGATGATTCCATATTGACCGTCATAAATCCCGCCATTGACGACGCTGTCCAAATGGGAGCCTGTCAAAACCACTTCATCCGGCTGGCTTGCTCCCTTTATGCTGGCTAGCAGATTCCCTACTGCATCGATGTCGACAGAAAATCCTTCTTGTAAAAGCCAGTTTTTGAGCCCATGCTGCGCTTGCAACCATGGGTCAGAGTAGACGAGTCTCGTGATTCCGTTTTGGTTGTCCTTCCCATACTCAGCCAGCCATTTTAATTTCTCAAGCACTTGATTCTCCATAAAATCATCCTTTCGGTAATGTGGCTCTTTTTTTACAAAATTTAGTTTTTATCATCCAACTTAAAAAGTGGTGTTGCAAGTTCTTTGTTAGATTGTCTTACACATAACTTTAAAACTAGTAAACTTCTGCTATGATAAGTTACAAATTGATTTTTGAAAGGGGGATTTTCAAAATGACGGCAACAACCATCATCACCAATGGAAAAATTGTCACTCCAATAGGGGTAGTTGAAGGAGAAATCGAAATTACCGCAGGCAAAATCTCAACTATTGCAGCCACTATACCGAGAAAAGATCATCTGGAGGTCATTGATGCAAAAGGGCAGTATATCCTTCCAGGAATGATTGATACTCATGTACATATTAATGAGCCTGGAAGAACGGACTGGGAGGGATTTGAATCCGGTTCGAAAGCGCTGGCAGCAGGTGGTGTGACCACTTATATTGACATGCCCCTTAATGCTTTGCCTGCTACCACGACCAAGGAGGCTCTTGAGAAAAAAATAACCTTGGCCTCTGGAAAAAATTATATTAATTACGCCTTTTATGGAGGGCTTACACCGGATAATCTTGATAATTTAGAAGAACTTGCCGATGGAGGTGCAATCGCATATAAGTGTTTTCTTTCCACCTATCAGACAGATATACCGGGAGATTTCAAAAGCATCGATGATTATACGCTTCTGGAAGGGATGAAGCGAATTGCTGCATTGGGGAAAATCCTGCTGATTCATTGTGAAAATGACCAGGTTACGGACGGTCTGGAAAGACAAAAAGTGAGAGAGGGGAAAACGAGTACTTATGATTTTGTTGATTCTCGTCCCATCCTTGCCGAAGTGGAAGCTGTATCACGTGTGATTTTGTTCGCCAAAGCAACGGGCTGCCCTGTCCATATTGTTCATGTTAGTTCGGCAGAAGCGGTTCATATAATTGAGAAAGCGAAGCTTGAAGGTGTGAATATTACACTGGAGTCGTGCCCGCACTACTTTGCTCTTAATGCAGATGATTTGGCACGTATTGGCACAGTTGCTAAATGTCAGCCGCCGCTGCGTTATCCAAAGGAGCAGGAAGCACTTTGGGAATGTTTGCTCGAAGGGAAAATTGACTGGATCAGTTCTGATCATTCACCGTGTACCAGTGATTTGAAGCAAGGGAGTATCTTTGAAGCCCATGGGGGGATTTCCGGTGCTCAGAACAGTGTTGATGTCATGTTTGATTTAGCAGTAAATAGACGTGGAATGAGTGTTGTTAATTTTGCCAATCTAATTGCAACCCAGCCTGCTAGTCGCTTTTCTTTATTGGACAAAGGAGAAATTACGGTCGGCTGTGACGCTGATTTGATACTGATTGACCCAAGTCTGTCTTATACCGTTAATGCCGAAAGTCTTTACTATAAAAATCCCCATAGCCCATATATTGGTATGGAAGTCGGCGCACGGGTAACAAAAACCTTTTTACGAGGTGAACTGGTTTTCGGTATTGAGGAGGGGATAGTAGGGGATCCGAAGGGGAAATCTATCCTGAATTCAGTTCCAGTTGAAAGGGCTTGAAGTGAACTTTGTAAAAATAGTTTATACTAGTAAATGAATATTTTTTTCAGAAAAAGAAACTAATACGATTCCCCTGTAATAAAAACTTCCACATAGGTAGCGGTGAACTTATCATATATAGAGGCAGTTTATTTAAATTTCCCTAAACCGGACCAAAAAAAGTGCCAGTCTCTACCCGAAGATTGAAATAGTATTTGACAAAATCGGAGAGTGACTATGCACTCATTTTTAAATGTAAAAATAGATTACCATAGAGTTTTTTTTCTTGTACAAGTTCTTGATATGTAATAATGCTATCCGTGAGGAGGTTTATTGCATTGTTCAGGGCTTGATCAACGTTTTCGTGGTTGACTTTCCCCATTCTTTTATTGAGGGTTATTGAAATAGTAACATCAAATAGGATTGCAATAGAACCTTAAAATAAAAGCCCGCCAATATTATATTTGGCAGGCTTTTTCGTCCTAATCAAATACTGATGAGATAGGTGTTATTAGAAAATCTAAATTATGTTTTGTTTCTACCCCTACTTGGTATTCAATCATTAAATCAACAAGTTGATTTCCATTTAGTAAAATTATTCCGTGTTCATTAGCTTTTTCAATTGCTTTATTTGTAAAGGTTGATGTAGTTACAAAATAAGAACCGTTATTATGACTTTGGTGCATAGAACCAATAAAATCTCTAAGATCATTTACGGATATAAGATTGTTTTCGTCATAGCATTTTGCTTGAACAGGCATAGCCCCTTGCTTTAATCGAGTCTTATAAAGATACCCATCTATTCCACCATCACCACTTTTTTTTGTTACTTCCCCAAATGGGGCTTCACCAGAAGCTATAAGTATATTAATGACTAATTCTTCAAATTTGTACACATTCATATTTATCAAAAGATACTTAATATACTTTTTTAAATTGGATAGGTAGGTACTGTAGGCTTCATTAAGACGATTTAAAGATTCAATATGTTTTTTTTCAAATGGATTTTCATTAGGAAAAGCCTTGTCATCAAGATTTTCTTTATTAGAAATACTCCAAAGACTTTGATAAGCAGAATCTGGTGGGCTATTCAAAAGAAATAGCCCAATATCAGTCAGTGCATATATATTATTTTCAAGTATTTGTATTGCATCTTTCTCAATACACTTCTCCAGTATAGGGTATATATCATAATCTTCAATTTCATATTCATAAGCTTCTTTAAGTTTTTCCAAAAGTAAATCTCTAGTGAAACTCCCGTTATTAACCATATTTAGTGTTGATAATAAAATTTCACTAAAAAAACTATTGGTCATCTCTATTATTACCCTCTATTATACCTTTTGCTTGATCCATAGTCATTAAACAGTAATTCCAATGCTCATTACTCTTAGCGAGTTTATCAGGAGTCTCTTCTCGGGCTTTTGTAACTACATAACTAACCAAAGGCTGGACAATCTCTTCTAATTCATTATAATTGTTGGGATCAAAACCATTAATCCATTTATATTTCCCGTCTTCACTTTTTGTAACTAACATTCGTAGTGATCCGATAATTGGCTGAATTAAGCCTCCAGGCACTTCATATTTCATACCGTTTTCATCAATAAGTTCTCCATTTGAAAACGTGGTGATATTACGGTAAGAGTTAAATAGTACTTTTTTTTCAGATTTTGAAAAACTAATCAGGGCATAATTCCCGCCACCAGCAGAATTGTTTGAACCCACTTTATTGTAAATATCAGGAATATTCTTTTCCAAATAATTATACATGTTAAAAATGTCAGGAATTATTGCTTCCATGTTAACGTATTCGGAGTCCCGTTCTTCTTCTGCTGCAGTTTCAATCTCTGTAACATAGGATTTAATAATTTGTTCTGCACCAGAGGCCCACTTCATTTGGGGTATAGAAGGTCGCCTGCTAAATTTAGATTGGGTTGAATACTTTGGAGTCTTTTCTAAATTAAATAAATCTAACAATCGAATAATGTTTTCAACGGGGATCATTTTTAGGCCTTCCTCGTGCTTTTCAAATTGTCTATATGCAACTCTATTGTGAAAAGATAATTCTGATAGTAGTTCTTTTAAGATATCAAATCCACCTTGTAAGTTAACTATGGACCTTGAAAGAACTTGGGCGGATGTATTCCGAGCTTCCGCAAGCCGGGAAACCCCGTGGAAATTAACTGTAATTTCAAAACGAACATATGCATCAAGAAATTCTTCATTCTTTTTATAGTTCATTACAGTATCTTTTATTATTTTATATGTATGTCCCCCGTCAATATTACCTTCGTTTTCTTTATCCATTGTAATTTCAATAACATTAGGAATTATCTCATCTTCCCCATTAAAGATAACATTTTCTAAAAATTTTATCTTATGAGCAACAAGCACAATCCCCCGGTTTAATAGGTAAAAAGATTGGTTATGAGGTCTCCCATCTTCGGCAATGTCTGTGTTTTTTAGGCTTCTAGCAATTCGCCTAGATGGTGTAGATTTTATATTCTGTTCACGAGGATTTTTCTTCATGGGTATTAAGGTATCGTCCCCTAAGCCTAACTCCATAACATGTATAAAAGAAGAATAAATTAATGGGTATCTCCATTCATTGATATCGGGCATCGTTCCGAATTCCAATAAGTGCTCGTGTAAATAATGAGGATCGAACATTATTGTTGTTTGGTCGTTTCTTAATCTAAGTATAAAATCCTTTTCAGTTTCTTCAAACCTCTTTAAGACAACAGGCATTGCAAAACCTCCTTCTTCATGATTCTTTACTTATTAGTTTAAACACTTTATAGAAACTTTAAAAGGAAAAAGTTACTTTAACAGACTTCTTGATTCTTCTGTCATGTTTGTGTATGGATAAGCAAAAAAAATGTATCTTAATATGATGATTAATTTTTCCACGCTTAAGTAACTGTAGAAATATATCACAATAGAATCCAGAGATCTTTTTATTTATTACAAGATATAGTACAATTTCCTTATTCCAATATATAGAAAAAATGAACTTGGTAAATACAGAGTCAGGAGTAAACCATGGAAGCAGTAGAAAAAAAACTAATTGTAAACTCGGATAAAGGAAACTTATTAAGAGAATTAGTAAAGTCGATGAGAGAGTGTCAACGTTTTTATTTTAGTGTTGCTTTTATCAATTTTAGTGGACTGCAACTTTTGCTTGATCCTCTAAAAGAGGCAGAGGAGCGAGGAACCAAGGGGAAAATCATTACTTCCACATACCTCAATTTTACCGATGCAAAGGCTCTCGAAAAAATAAAAGAGTTTACAAACGTTGATTTAAAAGTTTTTGTTACCGACAAAGAAATTGGATTCCATACCAAAGCATACATATTCGAGTATCGAGATAGTTTCAAGGTCATTATTGGTTCATCTAATATTACCCAAAGTGCTCTAAAGAGCAATATTGAGTGGAATGTTGAGATTGTTACTAAAGAAAATGGACAGTTTATCCAAGACGTCTTAAAGGAATACGAATACCTTTGGAATATGAGTGACGAAGCGGACGAGGATTTTATTAGAAGATATGAAGATTTCCTTAAGAGCATTAGGGAATCTCAAATCAACAACCAAATGATCTATGAAAGAAAACAATATATCGTGCCTAATAGAATGCAAAAACGAGCTACCGAAAATCTCGAGCGTCTCCGTAACTTTGGTGAGACAAAGGCCCTGGTTATTGCAGCGACTGGAACGGGTAAAACGTACATGTCGGCGTTTGATGTAAAGAGCTATAAACCAAAGAAGCTTCTTTTTATAGTGCATAGAGAAGAGATTTTAAAAAAAGCAAAAGAAACCTTTGAACTGCTCTTGCCAAATGATGGCCTAACTTTTGGTTTGTTAACTGGGAATCATAAACAAAAAAATGTTGATTATGTGTTTGCTACGATCCAAACTATATCGAGATGCTTTCATGAATTTGATAAAGATGAGTTTGAATATTTAATTATTGATGAAGCCCATCATGCGACTAGTCCTACATATCAAACTGTTTTAAACTATTTCGAGCCCAATTTTGCCCTAGGAATGACAGCCACACCTGAACGAAGTGACGGTTACAATGTTTTTGACCTTTTTGATAATAATGTGGCACTAGAAGTTCGATTGCATGAGGCGCTTGAGGATGAGTTAGTTATTCCTTTTCATTACTTCGGTATTACTGATATTGAAGGCATTGATTTAAGTGATGTGGATATTGACGATATTGCGGAAATCACAAAACGATTAAAGGTCAATGAACGGGTTGATTTTGTTATTGAAAAAATGGAATTCTACGGACATGATGGTGAAAAAAGAAAGGTCCTTGGATTCTGCGTCAGTATTGAACATGCTCAGTATATGGCTAGTGAATTCAATAAAAAGGGTTACAAAAGTGTTTGTTTAACTGGAAATGATTCTTCTGAAATACGAGAAAGATACATTAATCGATTAGAAGATGACCAGGATGAACTAGAATTTATTTTTACTGTAGATATTTTTAATGAAGGGGTCGATATTCCTTCTATTAATACAGTATTAATGTTAAGACCCACTAACTCTCCAATTGTATTTATTCAACAGTTGGGACGCGGGCTTCGAAAGCATGCTAACAAGGAGTTCTTAACGGTTCTTGATTTTATTGGAAATCATCAAAAGGCCTTTTTAATTGCTCTTGCGTTAAATGGTAGCCGTTATTATGATAAAGAAAGTTTAAAAGTGGCTGTTGCAACTGGTTTTGCTAGTATCCCTGGATGCACTCATATCCAAATGGACAAGATTTCTGAGGAAAGGATATTGGCTCAAATCGATAAAGAGAACTTTAATTCAATGAAGTATTTGAAGGAAGAGTACTTTGAATTTAAAAATCTCAACCAAGGGCGGATTCCTAATTTGATGTTAGATTATGTGAAATATGACGGAGCACCAGATCCGGTAAAATTTATTGATAAGGAAAAAACCTATATTTCCTTTGTAGCTAAAGTGGAGAAGGATGACTATTTAAAGGAACTTTTGCTAAACGAGGCTTTCGAAGATACGGTAAAAGAATTGTCAAGTAAGCTGCCAATCAAGAGAATTTACGAATTTGTCATTCTTCAGTATCTCCTAGACCACGAGGAAATCGACTTAGAAACTGCAAAATATCAAATCTTAAAAATGATTAATAATGTGGACGATGATAGCATACTTCATGCATTTGAGTGCTTAAATCAAAACTACTATGATAGTGGCCAGATTAAGAGCAAGCCTAAATTAGTTAATTATAGCAATGGGAATTTGAGTAGGACCTCTCTTTTCAAAGGACTATTAGAAAACGAGGAATATCGTAAATATATAGAAGACGTCATTACTTATGGGATCTTCAGGTACGTTAAGGAATTCAATGGGGAATACTACGGAGTCCCTCACTTTAAACTTTATGAGCAATATCAAATGATTGATGCTGCTTTGCTATCAAATTATAGGAAAATCCATAGCTCCTTTAGGGGTTCAGGACTACTAGCAAATGGTAATGAATATTTTCTCTTCATAGATCTTCATAAAGAGGAGGACATAAAGGATAGTATTAATTACAAAGATAAATTTATTAATCCACGTGAGTTTCAATGGCAATCCGTAAACAATACTTCACAGGAATCCGAAAGAGGGAAGAATATTATTTTTAATAAGCAACGGGGAATAAATCTTCACTTGTTTATTCGGAAATATAAAGAAATTGATGGAAAAACGGAGCCATACATTTATATTGGAAAAGGAAACTCGATTTATTTTGAAGGGAATAAACCAATTACAGTTAGGATGAAATTGGAAAATGAAGTCCCGGCAAGTTTATATACTGAGTTTACCAAAAAGGTATAGTCTTCTCATTTTGAGAAGACTATTTTTCTTGAATTAATTGTTCAACCGCTGGGATGTCCGCAGGAGCCCAGTTAAGTGAATCTAGATTTTCCCTTTTTAGCCAAATTAACTTGGAATGTTCACTTTTCGTAGGAGTTCCTTTGACAACTCTACATTTAATCGAAATTAGGTTTATGGTGAAGGTTTCATACTCATGAGTATTATCATTAAATACTTCTTTAAAAGTCTTGACATTACAATTCAACTCTTCAGAAATTTCCCTTTCGAGTGCGGAAAAAATATCTTCGCCGGCTTCAACTTTCCCGCCTGGAAACTCCCATCGATTGGGTATGGACATTTCTGGTGACCTAAGAGCACAAAGGATTTCCTGTTGCTCATTCTCGATAATAGCAGCTACTACTTTTACAAGTTTTTTCAAGAGTTATCCTCCTATATTGTTTCTAGTCCTATAATATCATTTTTTGCCAGGGTGGTTCACCTATGAGGATAAAATTGACTTTGAGTTAACTCAAAAAAGGTGAACCATTTAAATAGCATGGCATGATGTATCTCATAAGAGTGTTGCAGGCTTGGTAGTTAAGTTGGTTGTAACACCTGGAATGGAAATTCGAAGGGGATTAGAGGTGGGATTCCCCGACCACAAACGAATACTTTTAAAGTTAACATTATAGTTGTTAAAGTCAAAAACTTTTTGGTATTCTCGTTTTATCAAGGAGGCGGGAACATGCATAAAACAGGCAGCAAAGATTTAAAGCTCGAAGATATTAGCATCCGAAACCAAGTAAGGCCGGGTGATGCCGGTTACATTACCTACATGCATGGATGGATCTATAACAAGGAATACAATTATACGACTGTTTTTGAGGGATACGTTGCACAATCTTTTTATGACTTTCTGATGAACTACGATCCTAACAAGGACCGACTATGGGTTGCGGAGCACAATGATGAGATTGTGGGTTCCATTGCCATCTTGGGACATGGTGAAAGGGCGCAGCTGAGATGGTTTCTGCTGCATCCCGACTATCGCGGAATCGGGCTTGGAAAACATCTGTTGAATGAGGCCATAGCCTACTGCAGACAGAAGGGATTCAAGACCGTGTATCTCGATACAACGGACGATTTGGACCAAGCCATTGGCATGTACACCAGAGCAGGTTTTGTCATTGTGGCAGAAAAAGAAAACCATACCTGGTCAGACAATCTCATGGAGCTGGAGTTTGAGTTGAACCTAGTAGACCTCAGGTAATGAAAATAAGTAAATTTTGAACATGTAATTGGTTAATCTTGAAAGTGCCGCCTATTTATGCCGGCACTATTTCATATTTAAATAAAAGATATGTGACAAAATCCAATAACCGCTAAACCAATGAATAAATGCTATTTTCCCGTTGCGCAGCCAGAGGTGTGGAGAGAATATGAGAGAAGCCTTGGCAAAGGAACAAGAACTGTTTAGAGAAGAGAATATGGAGTCTATTCAATAGAGCTCAGTGTCTACCGAACAGATCTAATGCTTATTTTTCAACCATCTAACGACCCCATAAATAATAAGCAGGAACACCCCTATCTCAATAGCATGGTCAGCAAAGTTAAGAATTCCACCAGAGCGAATGATAAAGTCTGTCACCTGCCCAAACAAAAGCCTATCGATCCCATTCCCAATTGCTCCTCCGACTAGGAATCCCAAACTACATTCGATGAGAGCACCCTTCATTTCTCCGGTTCTGCGAAAATATAAAACACCTATCACGAACAACACGGCCACAACTCCGAAGAGCCGTGCATTGCCTTGAAATAACCCTCCTGCCATCCCGCTATTTTCAATATGTGTGAGTTGTATTCCCCACCATGTAAATGTTTCATTGATGTCAATGTAGGCGCGAATTAGATATTTAGAAAGCTGATCCATCATAATAACGAGGATGGCAATGACATAAAATAGCATATAATAGTCCTTTTCCCTTGCAGAATAACGTACATCCTAATCATTATTATAATTGGAAGCTTTTTTCTATTCTATTATGAATCTCGCCTTTTGCGTGTAAAACTTCCGACGTCACTGGCCAGTAAAATCAAACCAGAAATGTTCATGTCTATAGGTTCAAATATGTTAATAAAATTAGGGAGTGATATGGTGGGAATCAGAAAAGCGAGAGTGGATGATTGGAAGCAAATTTCCTTGTTGTTAAACCAATTGGGCTATCCAGATACGGAACCTTTTTTAAAGGAAAAAGTTGAAACACTTCTTATGGAACCGAATGAGGAATTATTAGTCTTTGAAGAAGATAGTAGGGTAGTTGCTGTTATTTCCATTCATTTTATCCCCCAATTAGCCGTAAAAGGAGATTTCGCAAGAATCAGTTATTTTGCAGTTGATACAAGCATTAGAAGTATGGGGATTGGACGTAGGATTGAAGAATATTGTACGGAATTAGCCATTAAAAGAAATTGCGATAGAATGGAGGTTCATTGCCATTCTAGAAGAGAAGATGCCCATAGGTTTTATATTCGGCAGGGGTTTAAGGAATCCCCAAAATACTTCATAAAGATGTTATCCAAATCTGACTAATGTCCGCATTCTCATCCAACTAACTTGGTATCAGGCAACTTGGGGCGTAGGAAACTACTCTTCTGAAGAAAAACGATTGAATACATTCTATTATTTTTTGTCTTTATGAAAAAATGCATAAAAACTTTCATAAGGAGGGAAATTCTCTCACCATAAACAAATAGGCATTTCCCGATATATTTGGGAAATGCCTATTTGTTTCGGTATGGAACAGGAACCGTCGCGTTAGCAGCAATGGGAGCCAATTTTCCTAAATACTAATCCTTTTCAATGAAGCTGCTTCACCGTATTGAATCTAAATGTGTTTTTCAGGAAATGACTTGCCTAAAGTTGAAAATATTTTTATTGTATGGACAGGCATATAGTCAATGAATAAACTGCTTCATATTTTAATGGTAGGAAGTCCAAGTTCCTTAAATATGTTGCTGGTCTGAACAAGAATATCGCTAACATTTATTTAGGAAAACCTCTATTGGTACCTATTTACTTTAATACGGCTCACCTTACTTAATGTTTAATCAACGTTCACAAAAAATAGTTAAAGCAACTAACTATATCTTACTAAAATTTTATAGCTGAAAGGATGATGTTTAATGGGCTTACGTAGAGACTCTCTCTACATTGGTGACGGTTTTGAAGACACAGTGGCAAGGTTTGATGCAGGTACAGGGAAGTTTCACGGGAATTTTGTTCCAGCACAAAGTGGCGGCTTACACGGTCCTAGAGGAATGATTTTCAACCATATTGGAAATCTTCTTGTGGCTAATCAAAACGTCGGTCTGCCTATAAACGGCAACGTCTTGGAATACATGGGGGAGAATGGCCGGTATAGGAGACAGTTCGTCAGATCGGACGGAGAGAACGCGCCGTTCGCGCCTCGCGGTATGGTCTTATCTCGCCACAATATCCTTTATGTGGCGGACATTGGCACGGAAGAATCCGGAGACATTCGAATGTATAAAGGCTACACCGGAGAGTTCATTGGTACACTCGACCATTCTGGGTTTAGCAGCGAGTTCCCGTTCCGTCCTCGTGGTCTTGTTTTTGGCCCCGACGGCTTGCTCTATGTCTCAGTGTTCAACTTTGAAGATCCCAATTTGGGCTGGGTGCTCCGCTTTAACCCAGACCCGGCGACAGGTGGATTCCTCGACGTGTTCGTTACAGGCAATGACATGAATAACCTCCGGCGTCCGGAAGGTTTAGTCTTTGGCCCTGATGGAAATTTATATATTACTAGTTTCGTAAGAGTTTTAGAAGATAATACCATAGATCCAAATGATACCGACAAAATTCTTGTTTTCAAAGGGGGGACGGGGAAATTTCTTGCGCAGAGAACCATGGACCTCTACGAACCAGGAGAGCCGCGCGCCTTTGCACAAGCACTTCTGTTCGGACCGCATGGAAAACTGTTTGTCCCTATTACTGGTCCGTCTGATGAAGAAGGTGGTCCTGCAGGTCCAGATGCAGGCTCAGTACGGCGCTACGATGTGACGACCAAGAAGTATACGGTGTTTGTCCGTCCTGGTCTTGAGGGTGGACCGTTAGGACAGCCATGGTATTTGACATTTGGCCGTACGGATCCAAGAACTTTGGAGTATCTAGGATAATAGACGCAATAGAGAACATATCATTTGAAAATAAGGAATCCCTCTCCATCGAGAAGGGATTCCTTATTTTTTGCTGATTTAATGATACTCTAAGCTCTTCTGACAGCTGTTCCACTAATTCAGTTCCCCGTGATAATCACAAAATAAACATGAGTGGTTCGGTTAAGTGCCGAAATCAATTGACATAAAAGGAGGAATTAACTTTTTGTAATGGAATTAATATCGCAAAAGGATTTAGAGCATTTCTAGGGTGCTGGGAGGAGAAAAATGAAGATAGTCGAACTTCCGATTGAATTTGAATTTAATGGGCAAAAAAATACCCTTTATCCTAGCTTAATTGTAATGGATAACGAACTAACCTTGGTTGATACAGGCTATAGAGGATTTTTGCCGTTGATTGAGAAGGAAATTTTAAAAAATGGATATGAAATGAAAGGATTAAAGAATATCATCATCACTCACTATGATGATGACCATATCGGTTCACTATATGATTTCAAAGAGAAGTATCCTTGGATTAATGTGATTGCTAGTGAAAAGGAATCCCAATATATTAGTGGAGAAATGAAATCGGAGAGATTGGCTCAAGCCGAAGAAATGCTAGAAAGTTTGCCGAATGAAGAAAAGGAGTTTGGCAAATGGTTTATTTGTTTATGGCATTCTAAATATGTAGGGTATGGCACTTAATTTATGCAGGCCCCCGGGGGCCTGCATAAATTAAAAAAACCACTTGTCAACATTCCAAAATACACATACACTTCCTGTTGGGACAAAGTCGTGCAGGAGGTATTAAGGAGATGTTGGCAGTGGCCGAAATCAAGTATATCAGACAACAGGTTAATAATAAAGGCTGCGGGTATTCAAATGTAGCTAAAAGAATGGGATTAGATCCCAGAACAGTTAAGAAGTATGCGGATAAGGAAGACTTTAACGAACAGCCGAAGGAGAAACAAACAAGAGTATCAAAGGTTTTAGGGCCAGTGAAGCCAATAATTGACGATTGGCTTAAGGAGGATTTAAAGAAGAAAAAGAAGTTTCGTAGAACAGCTAAGAGAATATGGGATTTGTTAAAAGATCAGTATGATTTTAAGGGTTCTGATAGAACTGTTCGTGATTATGTTTCTAGGAGAAAAGAAGAATTAGTAAACGAGGCGGATCAAGCAGCACTACCACTTGAGTCCATTCCTGGAACAGCACAGGTGGATTTTGGTGAGGCCCCATTTATTTATGGAGGGGATGAAATTGTTCTTCCGTTTCTTGTGATGTCATTTCCAAATAGCAATGGCTTTTATTTTCAAGTCTTTCCTTCACAGAATAAAGAGTGTTTCCTAGAAGGTTTAAAGAGAGTATTTCATTATATGGGAGGAGTGCCAAAAGCGATTCGCTTTGATAATCTCACACCTGCCGTTAAAAAAATATTGCCAAATGGGGAACGGCAATTAACAGAGGAATTCCAAAACTTCGTTTTACATTACGGCTTTGAATGTGAATTCTGTAACCCCGCCAGCGGAAATGAAAAAGGACATGTGGAGGCAATGGTCAAGTATGTTAGGAATAACTTTCTTCTACCAGGGCTCCATGTGATTGAATTAGATGAGTTAAATAAGGAATTATGGGGAAAGGCCGAGAAAGATCGTCAAAGGAAGCATTATCAGAAGGATCGAGTAATTTCTGAATTGTTTGAGGAGGATAAGGCCGCCTTCTTACTATTACCGGCAAAGGAATACGAATGTGTAAGATATGAGACCCTAAAAGCTGATAAATACGGTTATGTGAAGGTGGACCTCAATCTATATTCGACTTCGCCGAGATACGCGCTAAAAGAGGTTCTCGTAAAGATTTCATACAACTCGGTGGAGATTCTGAATGAGGAGAATCTTCTAGTAGTTAAGCATTCAAGGCTTTATGGTCAATATCGAAAATCAATGAAGTGGCAGCCTTATTTGAACTTAATGGCCAAACGCCCTACGGCACTTAAATACACCAGTTTCTTTGATCAGCTGCCGGAAGAATGGAAAAACTATTTTCAATCCTGTACTGTGGCAGAAAAGTCAGAAGCATTGAAACTATTATCGCTAATTTTGAAAGAGCATGATTTCAGTCTTATAACAAAAGCGCTTGTCACCGCATCTGAACACGGGCATCCCTCCGTGGATGCCATAAAACAAGTATTCTATCAGCTTATCAATGGCCGTGGAATCCGGAAAGAAATAAAACCGAAAATGACGCTTCCTTCCCTGCCTGAAGCAACGCGAGGGCTCAATCGTTATGATCAGCTTCATAAAGGGGGCGATGCATAATGAACGGGGAAATTCAGACCTACGCAAAGAGGTTAAAGCTTAGCTGGATTAAAGAGCATTTCCATGAAGTAAAAGCTGCGACCCATGAGGAGTATTTATTAAAGATTTTTGAAGCGGAACTCCAGCAACGTGAAGAACGCAGGACCAATCTACTATTAACCCAGGCTACACTTCCAAAAGTACAGGGCAAGCCTTTTGACTGGAATGAGGTACAAATTCCGGCAGGAATGACTAAGGACAGTCTATTAAACGGGGAATTTATTGAACGACAGGAGAATGCCATTTTTTACGGCGGAGTGGGTGCCGGCAAAACTTACTTGGCAACATTGATTGGCTTAAATGCCATACAAAGGTTTGGCAAGTCAGTAAAGTTCTATACCGTTGCAGGGCTGGTAAATCGGCTTCTTGAAGCAAATGAAAAAGGAACACTTATTAAATTGTTTAAGCAAATCGAGAAGCTGGACTGCCTGATCCTTGATGAGCTGGGCTACATACCGCTGCATAAACAAGGTGGAGAATTACTGTTCCAGGTTATTTCGATGTGTTACGAAGCAAAGAGCATTATTATCACGACTAATCTTCAGTTTGGTCAATGGAATCACGTCTTTGGTGATCCCATTTTGACGGAGGCAGTCATCGACCGACTGATTCATCATTCTCACCTAGTAGTGTTCAATGGTGATAGTCATCGCTATAAAGAATCTTTACTAAAAGCTTAAAATGAATGTTGGCAAAGTGGATACATTTTTAATTGCCGTTTAATGCATTTTTTACTTGCCAAATACAGGTTTATTCAACAATTAAAGGAATTGAAGCATGTTTCCATTAATCAAAAGGTAAAGGATGGAGATTGGATTTTAGAAAATAAATGCAGGGTAGTAGCCACACCAGGACATACTTCCGGACATATTTCATTATACTTTCCAAGTTTAGAAAGTGTAATCACAGGTGATGCGGCCGTCAACGAGAGTCGAGAATTAGTGATCGCTAATCCACACTTTTGTTTAGATGTTGAGGGAGCCGAACGGTCATTGGAAAAGATTAAAGATTTGAAAGCAGAACATTATTATTGCTATCACGGCGGGAAATTGACTTTTTAAGACACAAAAGGACCCCCGCCACAAGGAAGGGGGGGCAAAGGTTTATCGTTTGGTCCGTATGATCTCTCAACCGCTTCACATCTTCTTTAGGCGGCAGCCCAAACATGCGGGAGTATTCACGGCTGAATTGCGATGGGCTTTCATAGCCCACCCGGAAGGCAACATCCGCTGCATCCGCTGATTCGGATAATAACAGGCTTCGGGCTTCTTGAAGCCTCAGTTGTTTTTGGAATTGAATCGGGCTCATGGCGGTTACCTCTTTAAAGTGCCGATGAAGGGAAGAAACACTCATATTGGCGATCTCCGCGAGTTCCTCAATTTTAAAAGACTTCTCATAGTTTTTCATGATATGTTGAATCACGTCACTGACCTGATGGGTCGAACTCCCAGCAATGGCTATTTGCTTCAGCATTCCCCCATGGTCACCTTGCAAGACCCGATAAATGATTTCCTTCACAATGAGAGGGGAAAGTACCTTGATGTCATTCGGACTATCGAGCAAACGAACTAATCTTGTTACCGCGTCCAGCAAGGTTGGCTCCAATTTACTGACATACATTCCTCGTTTCGCATTTTCCTTCCTATCCGCCCCCATTTGGAATTCACGTAATACCTCCAATATTTCACTCGGTGTAAATTCCAGTTTGAGAGCCAGATAGGGAATGTCGGAAGAGGCTTCCGTGACTAGTCCGGTAATGGGCAAGTTGACGGAGGCAACAAGGTAATCGGCAGGTCCGTATCGATAAGGCTCTTGTGAAAGCCATACTTCCTTCATCCCTTGAACGACAATGCATAGTGAAGGCTTATGAATACCGTAAAATGGCCCAGCTGCATCAGAAAAACGAGAGAAAAATAAAGAAGGAATCGCCGTCATTTGAGTGCCATCCATCCCAGTGTGACCCTCTATGAACTTAGCGAGCTCAACTCTTTGCCTATATAATTGTTCAAACATAAGTTCCTCCTTGTGCTATCCTCGTGATGCTCCCATTATAATGCTAATTTTCTTTTTAAGAAATGGCTGTGAGAGGATTAGGCAATCATTTGGTACGATTGTGTTACCTGTCGTACTTTCATTTGGTACATAATAAGAGCATCATCAAATGGGTAACAAAATGGGAGGGTGATTAATCATGCAAAAGCGTAAATTAGGAAACAGCGGTCAGGAGGTTTCGGCGATTGGGCTCGGTTGCATGGGAATGGATCATGCCTATGGAAAGCCAGCAGATCGTGATGAAATGATTCAATTAATTCGCCAAGCTGTTGAACTTGGCTGCAATTTCTTTGATACGGCTGTTGTCTATGGAGAAGCCAATGAAGAATTGTTAGGCGAAGCACTGGCACCAGTAAGAGATCAAGTGGTGATTGCGACGAAATTTGGAATTACCGGACAGGAAATTGTAGATGACCGGCCGCAAAATATTTTAAATAGTAACCCCGAATCAATTAGAGAACAAATAGAAGGATCATTAAAAAGATTAAAAACGGATTATATTGATTTATATCATCAACACCGTATCGATCCGCATGTAGAACCAGAAGCAGTCGCCGAAACGATGAAAGCATTAATGGCCGAAGGAAAAATGAAAGCATGGGGCTTATCCAATGCACCGATTGAGTATATACGGCGGGCACATGCGGTTTGTCCGATTGCGGCCATCGAAAACCAATACTCCATGATGTGGCGGGAGCCGGAAAAAGAATTATTTGATATTTGTGAAGAGCTAGGGATTGCTTTTGTGGCTTACAGCCCATTAGGAAATGGGTTTTTGAGCGGCAAATATACAAAGGATACAAAATATGAAGCCGATGACTTTAGAAGTTTCATGGGAAGATTCAAACCAGAAGTGATTGACCATAACCAAGTGTTACTAGACTTAATTGCTGAAGTGGCTGAAAGGAAAAATGCAACATCGGCACAAGTTGTCTTGGCTTGGGAATTAGCTCAAAAGCCATTTATTATACCCATACCAGGCACAACAAAATTGCACAGATTAGAAGAGAACCTAGGCGGGGCCACAATAGAATTAACAAGAGAAGAATTGGCTAGCCTAAATCAGGCTTTATCAAACATTGATATTGATGAAACACATTTCTAATAAAATAATCGTAATTAGGAGGATATTTTTATGCAAAAAGTCATTTTAAACAATGGTGTGGAGATGCCCATACTAGGTTTTGGAGTTTATCAAATTCAAGATGCAAATGAATGTGAAGAAAGTGTGTATAACGCAATCATGGCTGGCTATCGTTTGATTGACACAGCTGCTTCTTACCTAAACGAAGAAGCAGTCGGCAGAGCCATCAAGCGCAGCGGTGTGCCAAGAGAGGAATTGTTTATTACCACTAAACTATGGGTCCAAGATACCGGATATGAAAAGACAAAGAAAGCTTTTGAAAGATCACTGGAAAGACTACAACTGGAATATTTGGATTTGTATTTAATCCATCAGCCTTTCGGGGATGTCCATGGTTCGTGGCGGGCGATGGAGGAATTGTATCGTGAGGGGAAAATCAGGGCGATTGGCGTCAGCAATTTCCATCCAGACCGTCTGATAGATTTAATTCTTCATAATGAAGTAGTTCCTGCTGTCAACCAAGTAGAAACACATCCTTTCTGCCAGCAAATCGAAAATGCCAAGTTCATGAAAGAGAACCATGTTCAAATCGAGTCCTGGGGGCCTTTTGCTGAAGGAAGAAATAACCTGTTCGGGAATGAAGTTTTAGTTTCCATCGCTGAGAAGTACAATAAGTCCGTTGCCCAGGTCGTTTTACGCTGGCTGACTCAAAGAGAAGTGGTTGTGATTCCAAAATCGGTTCATAAAGAAAGAATCATCGAAAACTTCGATATCTTTGATTTTGAGTTAAATCAAGAGGACATGGACCAAATCACTGTATTAGATACGAAGGAGAGCTTGTTCTTTTCCCATAGAGATCCTGAAATGGTGAAATGGATTGGTACCCGTAAATTAGATATATAATTTATCTACAATAACTGAAGAGTTTTTCTTCAGTTATTTTCCCATATCCTCAAAAAACCATTACCACTTTTAATCAAGTAAGATAACCCCAAAATGTTAAAGAGAGGGTATAAAAGATTCATACAATCTTTTATACCCTCTCCATTTATCAATATAAATCACAACCTGGGTTGGTTTTATGCTTCCAGCCAGTTTTGTGACCATTTTTCTATTTCTCTCATAAGCGGCTCCAACGCTAACCCTTTTTCAGTTAGTGAATACTCAATTCGAACAGGAGTTTCTGGATATACTTCCCGTTTTACAAGTCCTTCGTTTTCCAAATCCTTTAAGCGTTCGGAAAGCACTCTGCCACTTACACCCACTGAAGACTCAATAGTACAAAACCGCTGTGGACCAGTTAAAAGCTGAAAAAGTATTAATCCTGTCCACCTTTGGCTCAAAAACCCCATTGCTTTTTCAAATCTAGGACAAATCGACTTATCCAATTAAATCAACTCCTTACATCCTATTATAAACCTATTTACAAATAATTAAATTACATTTTATAAAATACTTACTTGATTTTATTAATTTATAATTATATACTAACTTACATAAAGTAACTAACTAATAAATTTTCATCTTATATCCGATTTGTTAGAACGGTACAGAATGATGCATTAGATAACTGATTGTTTTGTAAGAAACAAATTAAGAAAAAAGGGGGTCATTAAAATGAATTTTCATCATGAACCTATTACATTTGTAGGGCAAGTGAACGTAAAGGTACAGAATTTAGAACGATCGTTAGCTTTTTATAAAGAAATAATTGGATTTAAGGTATTGGAACAATCTGAAAGGTCCGCAAACCTTACTGCGGATGGAAAATCGGTTTTACTCAATATCGAACAGCCAGTTAACGTTGTCCCTAAACAAGGAAAAACAACGGGGTTGTACCACTTCGCACTTTTGCTGCCTAAACGATCTGATTTGGCTAACATTGTGATGCATTTTTCTGAAATCGGGTTGAGATTGGGTTCATCAGACCATCTTGTGAGCGAAGCTCTTTATTTATCCGACCCAGATGGAAATGGGATTGAGATTTATACGGACCGAAATCCTTCAGAATGGAATTGGCATAATGGTGAGGTGGAAATGGCAGTGGATCCATTGAACTTTACCGACCTCCTCACTATTGGAAAACAACAGTCTTGGAAAGGTCTCCCTGCTGGCACCGTAATGGGTCATATCCATTTACATGTATCAGAATTAAAAAAGACGGAAGAGTTTTATATCAAGGGACTAGGATTTGAAGTGGTTAACCGCTATGGCACGCAGGCACTTTTCATTTCAGATGGCAAATACCATCACCATATTGGATTAAATACCTGGAATGGCGTAGGAGCACCTACACCTTCTCCTAATAGTGCAGGACTTGAATCATTTACATTGATGCTTCCTAATGAGGAAAAGAGACAGAAAATTATTGAACAGCTAAAAAATATTGGGGCATCTATTTTTGAAGAAAATGGTTCCTTCGTTACTTCAGATCCTTCAGGTAATCGGATCATCTTGCGTGTTTAATTGCAGCTTAGCTGAAGGTTTTGTTGTTGGTGGCAGTTATTTTAAACAGTAAATAAACTTTTACAGGTGGTGCGGAAAATGAGTTTTTTAGAAAAATTATTTGGAAAACAAATGAAGGAGGAAGAAAAAATGGCAACTGAAAAATTAAACATTGGAATTATCTTAGGGAGCACTCGTCAAGGACGTGTAAGCCCACAAGTCGGGGAATGGGTAAAAGGAATTGCTGATCAACGTGGAGATGCCGATTATGAAATTGTCGATATTGCTGAATATAATCTTCCATTTTTAGGAACAACTGATGGAACAGAACCAGGAATTGCCGCTTGGAACGAGAAACTGGCCAACCTTGATGGATTTATATTTATTGTCCAAGAATATAATCACAGCATTACGGGTGCGTTAAAAAACGCCATCGATTTTGCTCGTGAAGCTTGGTATAACAAAGCAGCTGGTATCGTAAGTTATGGCTCAACTGGCGGGGCTCGTGCTGCTGAACATTTAAGAGGGATTCTTGCCGAACAAAAGGTGGCAGATGTACGCACACATCCTACTTTGAGTTTATTTACTGATTTTGTTAACGGGGCTGAGTTTAAGCCGCAAGAATTACATCTCAATAACGTAAATACGATGCTTGATGAAGTGGTTGCTTGGAGCGGAGCTCTAAAAACTTTACGATAATCCGTTATAAAAACAACTGAATAGCACAGATTAGACGCTTATTCAAATCTGTATATTGGATGATAACTAATATTTTAGGAGGAATTTTTGTGACCAAGACTAAATGGAGCGTAGACCCAGCACATAGCAGTATCGATTTTGCTATTAGACATATGATGGTGTCCAAGGTTAAAGGGACATTTCAAACTTTTGAAGCATCAATAGATGCAGACGTTGAGGACTTAACAACGGCATCCATTGAATTTTCAGTGGACGTGAATAGTGTAGATACACGTAACGAAGACCGTGACAATCATTTACGCTCAGCAGATTTCTTTGATGTTGAACATTTTCCTAAAATGACATTTAAATCTACGCAGATTGTAAAGAAAAGCCCAGGTGAGTATGAAATTACAGGGGACCTAACAATTCGTGGAACTACTAAACCCGAAACGTTTATGGTTAGTTTCGAAGGAAGCGGTAAAGACCCTTGGGGAAATGAAAAAGCAGGATTTGAAGCACATGGTTCCATTAGTAGAAGTGAATATGGATTAACTTGGAATGCTGCTTTAGAAACTGGCGGCGTGTTAGTGGCAGACCAAGTACAAATTTCCCTAGACATACAAGCATCCAAAGCCTAAATGATTTTTATAAAACAAGAGCAGTTGATATGCGAAATCAACTGCTTTTTTTATTGCTAATTTACGTTCAAAAACGTACTAATTCAGTGTTTTGTACTTCAAAACGGCCCCCTATATCTTAGTATTAAGTTTTAATTCAATCATACATAGTTCTAATAGTTGTCCCAATCTCATTTATTGTTGTCTTTAACCATACAGAGTAAGGAGCTTTTCCATATTTATATATGGGGGACAGTACTAGGAGGTGAAGACAATGACCCGTAGAAAAAAGAACCCGCTGGCGTTTTGTTTTCCGGGATATAACTGGTGCGGACCAGGCTGCAGCGGGCCGGGAAAGCCAGTCAATGATGTGGATACCTGCTGTTATCATCATGATCACTGTATTGGCAGAGGGAGGCCAGCATGTGATTGTGACCGGGAATTTTTGCACTGCCTTAAATCAAAAATCAACCCTTCCACTCAAAAGGGGCGGGATGCCCGCACCATGTACCAGTTCATGAAACTGAAAACAGCTTTTACCTGCCCGCCGCCAAGAAGATTTTAAGCAGGATAACCAAGCCTCAAACATTAAATCATGATTATGGACAGGAACTAAGAATGGGAATCGAAAAAAAGATGGAATGTGTAACGGAGTTAAAGCATCTAATTTTAAAGAAAGACAGTTTTTAGAGAGGGGGAATGAAGGTTGGATTGGTATTTGAAGGTGCTTAAGAATTATACAGGATTTCAAGGAAGAGCCCGCCGCATGGAATATTGGATGTTTGCCCTGATTAATTTCATTATTGCATTGGTTATTGGATTGCTGGAAATGATTATTGGAATTCCGCAAGTTATTTCAACGCTGTATACATTGGCGATTCTTTTGCCTTCTTTGGCCGTGGGAGTTCGCAGGCTGCATGATACAGGCAAAAGCGGCTGGTGGTTATTGATCAGTTTAATTCCTTTCATTGGCGCAATCATTTTAGTGGTGTTTTTCTTCCTAGACAGCAGCCCGAACGATAACCAATATGGGCCTAACCCCAAAAATCCATAATTAGTTCGTAGAATGATAAAGGTGTTCCGGCAGCGGCTGGAACACCTTTTTTTAAAAGAAATCATTGTCCCACATTTTGTCACATGATAAAGTAATCTTAGTATAATTGAAGAATTTTGCAGGAATTAATCAAAATATGTAGAATTCAGAAAGTATCAATTTCCGCAGGAATCCTGTACAAGATAAACAAATGGAAACATGTATGGGAATTGAGTATAAAAAGAATGATTTATTGGGGGAATTAAGGTGGATTGGTATCTCAAGGTAATAAAAAACTACACGGGCTTTTCGGGACGAGCCAGCCGGCAAGAGTATTGGATGTTTACTCTTTTTAATTTCATTTTTGCGGCTGCGATTGGGTTCGTTGAAGGTTTGTTTGACCTTCCGCAATTTCTTTCAGCGCTCTACACATTGGCGGTACTTTTGCCTTCCTTGGCTGTAGGAATCCGTAGATTGCACGATACGGGGAAAAGCGGCTGGTGGCTGTTAATCAGCTTGATTCCACTTGTGGGAGGAATTGTTCTATTAGTCTTCATGTGTCAGGATAGCTACCCGAATGATAATAAATATGGGCCAAACCCAAAAATGGGCTATAAATATTGATATATGTTACGAGGTGTTCCAACATAATTTGGAGCATCTTTTTTTGTATCGAAGCTCCCAATGAACATGAATTCATTTTAATTAAGGAATATAATGGACAGGATATCATGACAAGAAACGAACCCCGAGGTGTACAAAATGCGAGATTTACAAAAGTTCACGGTACAATACCACAAAGATATGAACTGGGAAATAAGTAAGGAAAGCTATAAGGACAGCAAAACCTCTCTTCTGACGAATTACATGCTGCTGACGACTGAGGTGGCCGAGGTGGCCGAAGAGCTGCGCCGGGCTTTTAATCTGACCATTGAACATATGGAAAAGGGCGCAGATGAAGACACTGCGTTTGAATGGGCGAAACAGGCTGTGAAACAGGACATAGGCAAGGAATTTGCGGACTGTTTGGCTTATATCTGTAAGATTGCCAATTTTTTTGAGATTGATTTGGAACAAAGCTTTTATGAGAAGATGGAAGAAGTGAAAAATCGAGTGAATAAAGATAAGTAAACTTTCTTAGTAAAATTTGGTTTTTATTTTCACGGGCCATTTTAGGATAAGCTGAAAAACCCAAGAATACGAAAGGATGTCTAATAGACAGAGGTTTTATCAGACATAATATTGTCAGAATAACGAAATAGTTTAGGTTGACATTCTTAAATTATTATTATATAAATATACTATAATTTAATAAGGCCTCGCTTTTTACAGCGGGGTAGAGGCGCGGTATTTAACAGTCCTTAGTGGAGCCTGAGAAGCAATGAGGCTAAGGAGAAGGAAATGCCGCCGAAGCTTGTAATAGACTCAACTATTACTTGCTGGGTCTGCAGTAAATAACTGCAGGACTGTCTCGATAAACTTCCCGGTTTATTGAGGAGTGCTATCTCGATTGAGAAAAAGAGGGGAATTAAGGACGGCTTATGATTATTTATGGCGACCTGAGTTCATCTCAGGTCGTTTTTATTTTGTCAAAAGTCTAGATTACCATCTGAATCCTAAATAGATAGCAAAAAAAACATTGGGGGAGAGGAAAAAAATGAAAAAAACTTTATCCATTTTTATTGTTATGCTTGTATCCATCGTCATGTTAGCGGCTTGCGGATCCAGTGATTCTTCTGAATCCAAAACGGCCTCAGCAAAAGATGATAACACGTTTAAAGTAGGTATGGAAGCAGGTTATGCGCCATTCAATTGGACGCAAAAAGATAATTCCAACGGCGGTGTCAAAATCGAGGGCACTTCCGAATATGCGGGCGGTTATGACGTGGAAATTGCCAAGAAAATTGCTGATGGATTAGGCAAGAAATTAGTGATTGTGAAAACAGAGTGGGACGGCCTTGTACCTGCGTTAACTTCAGGAAAAATTGACGCGATTATCGCTGGTATGTCCCCGACTGCCGAACGGAAAAAGACCATTGATTTCTCTGACAATTATTATAAATCCAATTTAGTTATGGTGGTTAAAAAGGGCGGAGAATACGAAAATGCCACTGCCATCCAAGATTTTAAAGGTGCAAAAATCACAGCACAATTAAATACCTTCCACTATTCCGTTATCGATCAAATTAAAGGGGTCAGCAAGCAGCCGGCAATGGACAACTTCCCTGCGATGAGGGTGGCTCTGGAGTCAGGTGTGATTGATGGTTACGTTTCAGAGCGTCCGGAAGCGGTCAGTGCTTCCAATGCTAATGACCACTTTGCCATGGTCGAGTTCAAAGAAGGCTTTAAGACTTCCGATGATGATACGGCCATCGCGGTTGGGGTTCAAAAAGGCAGTGAGTACACAAAGCAAATCAACGAAATCCTTTCTGGCATATCCGAGGACGACCGCACCAGCATCATGGATGAAGCCATTAAAAATCAGCCTGCAGCAAAATAACAAGCTGTGTTAGACCGGCTGCATCGAATGCAGTCGGTTTTTATTATGTGTGGTGGAGGAAAATGAGGCTCTCATTGACCCCAGGATTGACTACCGAACTGAGTTAGGTCAACTAAGGAAGGGGCGATAATCAAAGTTTATTGCCGACCGAACAAAGGAAATTTCGGTCAGTTGGGTAGGTAAGCGGGCTTATTAACGACTGAATGAAGAGAATTTTGGTCCGTAGGGTAGGCAATCAAGCTTATTACCTACCGAACTGACTGGACTGGATTGAGCAAGGGAGCCAATAAGGAACGAACACAATATCCTTAATGAACACGCCCTGACCCAATAGAATCAAAATAAACACTATCTAAATATGAAAAACAGCAAATTAGGAGGAGAACTTATGACGTTAGATTGGTTAATGACCATCATACGGGAAAACTGGCCGATGTTTCTTCGCGGCGCTGGACTGACGCTGCTCATCTCGTTAATCGGAACGCTCATCGGCTCGATTATTGGAATGTTGATAGGGGTCATCCGTACCATACCGGTGCCGGAAGCAGGAGCAAAAAAAGGCCTGTTAAAAGTGGTTAATGCAATTTTATCGATTTATATAGAGTTTTTCCGCGGCACTCCGATGATTGTACAGGCCATGGTCATTTATTACGGTTCCGCCCTTGCCTTTGGCTTTGACATGGACCGGATCGCAGCGGCGATTTTCATCGTATCCATTAATACGGGTGCCTATATGTCCGAGATTGTCCGGGGCGGGATTCTTTCCATCGACAAAGGCCAGTTTGAAGCCGCGCATGCAATTGGGATGAATCACTTTCAAACGATGATGAATGTGGTACTGCCCCAGGCCATCCGGAATATTCTGCCGGCAACCGGGAATGAGTTTGTCATCAATATCAAAGACACATCCGTATTGAACGTGATTTCAGTTTCTGAGTTATTTTTCCAAACCAAATCGATTGCGGGAAATAACTTCCGCTATTTTGAATCCTTCTTTGTGGCAAGTATTCTATATTTAATCATGACGTTTACGGTTACGAGAATTCTTCGTTATGTGGAGCGAAAACTGGATGGACCGGATAATTACGACATGATCATGATGGGTAACCAGATGCAGGTCGAAACACCAGTTAGGAAGGAAAAAAATCGATAGAAAAGGAGGAAAACGACATGGATACAGTCATTGATATTCAACATTTAAGTAAGTCATTTGGTGCACATGAAGTGTTAAGAGACATTGATTTTTCCGTAAAAAAAGGCGAAGTGGTGTGTATCATCGGTTCTTCCGGTTCGGGTAAATCGACGCTTCTTCGCTGCATCAATTTGCTGGAAAAACCGACGGGTGGACAAATCATTTATCATAATGAAAACATTTTGGATAAAAAACATGATGTCACCGCATACCGGACCAAACTCGGTATGGTGTTCCAGCAGTTTAACCTGTTTAATAACCATAATGTCTTGAATAATTGTGTGGTTGGACAAGTCAAAGTGTTAAAGCGGTCCAAGGAAGAGGCCGAAAAGGTCGCGATGAAATACTTGAAAGTGGTCGGTATGGACAAATATATCAACGCCAAGCCAAAACAATTATCCGGCGGCCAAAAACAGCGGGTAGCGATTGCCAGGGCCTTAGCAATGGAACCGGATGTGCTGCTGTTTGACGAGCCGACTTCAGCCCTTGACCCAGAGATGGTCGGGGAGGTCCTGAAAGTCATGAAGGAACTGGCGGAATCCGGTCTGACAATGCTCGTCGTCACCCACGAGATGGGCTTTGCAAAGGAAGTATCTGACCGCGTCGTCTTCATGGACAAAGGCGTTATTGCCGAAGAAGGCACCCCGGATCAAATCTTTAACCAGCCAAAAGAAGAACGGACAAGAGAATTCTTGCAGCGAACCTTAAGTGCTATCTAGGACATAGGGGGGTCTGCTCCTTGGTGGCAGAAAGAATGATTCTGAGTTGCAAAAAAAGATTGAAAGTTTCATTTCTATTATGCTAGAATAATAAAGACAAAATACTACCTTTAAAACGGTCCAGAGAGGCCGAAAAGGCGCTAATTGTATATAACTAGTTTATTTAGTATATCCAAGCCCTTTTGCACTCTCTGTGACAAAAGGGCTTTTATTTTTGTTATAAAACTTACTTGTGCCTCTTTTAAATCAAGTCCAGTGAGGCTTGAAAAGAGAATGGAAGAATTTTTTCCATTCCTCGAAAACATTAAGGCAAAAAATATTGGAGGATGGAACAAATGGATTATCGTAAAAAAACAGTTGTAGCATCAGTAGCGGGTTTAACATTAGAAGGAATGGACATCATGTTTATTTCTTTTGCTATGTCGATGATTATTTCCGAGTTTCATATTAATTTGGCGACAGGCGGTCTTATTTCTTCAATCACTAATCTTGGTATGTTAGCTGGGGGCATCTTATTTGGTATCTTGGCCGATAAGTTTGGACGGGTACGGGTCTTTACCTATACTGTACTGTTGTTTGCGGCGGGAACTGCCCTAACAGGATTAGCCAACAATATCGAACAAGTATATGTGTTTCGATTTATTGCCGGACTTGGAGCTGGTGGAGAGTATGGAATTGGCATGACTTTAGTTGCCGAGGCTTGGCCAAAGGATAAACAAGGAAGAGCATCATCATATGTTAGCGTAGGTGCACAATATGGTGTCATTATAGCAGCGCTTTTAAGTGCGGTGATTTTGCCGGCATTTGGTTGGAGAGCTTTGTTCTTTGTAGGAATCGTTCCCGTGATTTTCGCTTTCATTGTACGTAAGAACCTAAAAGAATCTCCTGAATGGGTAAAGTTGGAAAAGAATAAACAAGATGGTAGCAAAAAAGACAAAATGAAGCTAGCCCAGTTGTTTGACTCGCCGCGAACAGCCATGACCACAGTGGGACTGGCCATCATGGCCACTGTTCAGATTGCGGGGTACAACGGGTTAATGATTTGGCTGCCATCCATGCTGCAGCAATCACAGGGATTATCGGTCTCCAGTTCAGCAATTTGGACGATTAGTACAGCTGTTGGGATGATGATTGGGATGTTAACCTTTGGGCAATTTATGGACAAGCTTGGAGCTAAGCGTGCCTATGGAATTTTCCTGTTAGCCTCTGCATGTGCCGTCTTCCTGTACTCTTATGCAACAGGAAGTGCCGGAGTTTTAATTGGCGGTGCGGTTGTCGGTTTCTTTTCAAACGGAATGTTTGCGGGCTATGGCGCACTGATCAGCAGTTTTTATCCGGTTCAAATTAGAAGTACCGCTACGAACACCATCTTTAATTTTGGAAGAGCACTAGGCGGTTTATCGCCAATCCTCGTGGGATATATCCTGCAGCATTATAACATGACCACGGCGATGATTTACTTATCTGTTCTATACTGCTTATCCTTTGTGGTCATGCTGAGCCTTAAAAAAGGACAGCAAAACCGTACAATCAAAATCATGAGTGCAGTTGAAACGAACTAAATAATATAGGTTGATAGAAAACCGCCCACTAAGATGATTTTAGTGGGCGGTTTTTTTATTTGTTGGGCTATCGCATAAATCATGCAAATTAGGACCTCTATATTTTGTTTTTGGAACATTTTACATAACCTTTACATGGAATTAAAACCAGGTTAATACTTTTGTCCTATTTTTATATGTGTAGGTGATAACAAATAATCGACCATTTGGGGAGGAAATCACAGAATGAACCAAGTTAAAAAATTAGGCCTTCTGTCCATTTTTGCTGCGTTGACGGTTTTTACGGCAGCTTGTGGAGGGGGAACTTCGACAGAAAAGTCAGAAGGAAACACGAAAGCGGCAGAGGCTAAAACAGAAGAAACAAAAGATCTCTCTGGATCTTTACTCATTTCTGGTTCATCAGCTATGCAGCCATTAGTGGCAGCTGCTGCAGAAGAATTCATGGCTGAAAATCCGAATGTGGATGTTCAAGTGAATGCTGGTGGATCTGGCACAGGATTATCGCAAGTTGCGGAAGGTTCCGTTCAAATCGGTAACTCAGACGTCTTCGCTGAGGAAAAAGAAGGTATTCCAGCTGACGAACTTGTTGACCATAAAGTGGCGGTAGTTGGCATGACCGCCGCAGTTAACCCAAAGGTAAAAATTGACGATATAACAAAGGAAGACTTAATCAAAGTATTTACTGGTAAAATTACGAATTGGAAAGAGCTTGGCGGACCAGACCAGAAAATCGTTCTTGTAAACCGTCCTGACTCTTCTGGTACTCGTGCTGTATTCAATAAATTTGCTCTTGATGGTGCCACACCGGCAGAAGGAATTACGGAAGATTCTTCTAATACAGTGAAAAAGATTATTAGTGAAACAGATGGCGCAATTGGCTACCTTGCATTCTCTTACTTAACAGATGATACGGTAACTGGTTTATCCATTGATGGTGTGAAACCAACGGCTGAAAATGTACAATCCGGCAAGTTTCCTGTTTGGGCTTATCAGCACTCTTATACAAAAGGTGAGCCGGATGAGTTGACAGAAGCATTCCTGGACTATATGATGTCCGATGAGATTCAAAACAATCTACTGAACGAACAAGGTTATCTTCCTGTGACAAAAATGAAAGTGGAACGTGATGCAGAAGGAAACCAAACAAAATAATGTACTAGGATTTTTTAAAAGTAAGTGCAGCAAAAAATAATCACACTCAAAACCCCTAATCTTGTGCAGAGAGCATGATATTAGGGGCTTTTTTCATTAGTGTATGGCTCTGTTAAACGATATGGGAGTGCGGGGGCTGGAGAGTCCCCGCAGCAGGCTCCCAGCCCCGAGGAGGCCCCACGGCACGACAGCGGGTTTCTGAGAGCGACTGGAGCGGAAATCAACAGCCCAGTTTAATGGAGCCTCGTGTATAAAAAATTTTCAGTGGAGAAGCCAATCTTATGTAAAAAAACCGCCGGGAGGCCCAGCGGTCAAGCGTTGAAACTTATTTGTTTGTACCAAGTGAAGTTAAGTCAATATAACCAATGTTCCCAGGGTTTTGTGAACCGACCATTAAGTAGGAATGGCCATTGATTTCATCGACGGCTTGAATTCCAGTCACTTCTCCGCCATCCGGTGCAGAAATAATACGGGAAAGTTTCTTGGTCTCGACATTATAGGCCCAGCCATAGTTATTCGTATGCATGTCACTGTCTTCAGCGATGAATAACGTCCTATATTTTTCAGAAAAAGCGAGATTGTCAGGGTTCGCGATTTTTTCAAGGTTGGCTTTGTTTCCTTCTGCATCTACTGCAGCCAGGTCTTCACCTGTTACCAAAGCGGACATCTTGGTGACCACATAATCACTGCCGATTGTTTGTCCGTCTCGATCTTTTTGCCCCTTTGCCAGACTCATTTCAAACACGGCACCAGCGCTCAGTTTCGGTAATTGGATATCATCTGCCGGATCCGTTGTATTTTTGGTCATGCCCTTTTCAATATATGACATGGCCATATAGATTTTGTTATCTGCTTTATTGAATGTGAGAGTTTCCATCTTATTGAATTCAGCCGTTGCTCCTAGAATAGCTCCGTAACGGCGGGATTCCAAGAACGCAGCCGCTTTTTCCATACCTGGTTTCACTTTCAGCCATTCGGTTGTTTTGCCGCCATTGGAATTGGTTTTAATTTGTGTAAACCCATTGGCTTGTGCATATGCTGCATCCGATGTTGTTTCGAACATATCGCTGAATGATAAATTTTGAGCCATTTCTTTTACTTCTTCATCTGTAGCATGTCCCAATTTAATCCATTCGATATTGGCCGAACCGCCGTTTTGGTCACTTGTTTGTTTCCATTTTGCTGCATATAACGTACCGGCTGATAAATCTTTTGCCTGATCCGCAACATACAGGAAGGACGTGGTATAGCTGCCGTCATCGCCAAAATAGACTGTCCGGTTATCAGGTGCCACTGTTACATTTTCAAAGGATAATCGTCCCATGCTGTAGTGCTTCACAGCTGATGCTTCACCATTTGGCTGAACCTTCACTTCGGTTGTATGACCATAAAGGTAGGGGTTTCCAACAGCCTCAGCATCTTGATAATAATTACGGGCAAATTGGGTAACAGAGGAAGTCTCAGGGCTTGCTTCATGGGCACGGGCATCTGGCTCATATTCTTCACTGCCTAAATGGGTATTCCAAGGCGATAAGACGGCTGCACATGGGGTCCAAATGCCGCCATCTGCTGAAAAATCAATCGGATTGATGTCCGTGATTTTTAGTTCACCGGTTTTCTTATCCTGTTCCACTGTATTTAAGTATAATGCTTTTGGCATATTGCCGATTTCATTGCTTGGCATGCTTTCAAAATGGTTAACTAAGAATAGTTTACCGCTTTTTCCATTTACGCTAAGAAGCGTGTTGGCATCAGGTGCTGTCGACACGATGGGATTTCCGTTTTTGTCCTTTATGATGTTGCCATTGACATCATAAGCGGCACCGACCACTTTCCCGTTAATCACGTTTCCTGGCTGGGCTAAATCATGATATTGCAACGGTACGGTTTTCTTCGTTCCATCGTTTAGTGTCACAATGGCTGCTGCCTCACTATACATCGATGAACGTTCCACATCCGTATCAGGAGCATTCATGCCGACAAATTCGACTGATTTAACAGAAACAGGTTTGTATGGATCAGCATAAACATTTGCAGCAGATGGAAACAGAATGGCTGCACTTAAAAGTGGGACCATGAATTTACTTTTTTTCATTATGTACTTCCCCCTAAAAATTTTGTTGGATTTAACACCTCCTTAAGCATAAAATTCGATTGTTAATAGAGTGTTCAATTAATGTTAAGAAAATTTAAATATTTATAGGAAAAGCGGACTATATCTCTCCATTATGATGATGTGAAAAAAGTCTGCCCTCTTGATTTATCATTTGTAAAGATATAGAAAGAAGTATATAAAATTGCTAGGGAACGAACGTTCTTTAACAACAGAAATCCTAGAAGGGTGTGATAGAGAAGCTATCACGTAAAATGATTCCTGTAAGAGTAGGAACAACCTATAAACAAGTTTTTTTAACGGCTGAAAATCATGCTTGTGGAGAGTGTGGCATAGGCCAGATCAATGAAGTGAGAAGCACTTCATTGAAATGAAGGAGTAGTTCACGATAAAAGTCTGGGTTACTGTGTGCTAAAAACCCGGCACTGTTTATAGTGTGTATAAAAATTCTGATAAAGAGAATATGTGATAAAATATGAAAAATAAGTTTTAGTTAAAGTTGGAGGGAAATAATGTCATTATTATCAAGCAACCGTATCCTATTAAAAACTATTTCAGAAAAAGACTTTGACGGTTTATTTAGATTATATTCTGACCAAGAAGTAATGAAATACTTTGGAAGAATGCCAGCAAAAAACAAACAGGAAGTAACGGAAGTTGTAAAACAAAATATTCAGATGAAAGAAGAAGGAACAGGAGTAAGATACGCTGCTTACATAAAAGATACAGCGGATTTCGTTGGGATCGTCACTTTGAAAAGATACGATTCAAGAAATCAGCGGGCAGAAATCGACTATATGGTAGCACCTGAACACCAAAGAAAAGGTTTAGCCTCTGAAATGCTGGATCTTTTTCTGGAAGAAATATATAAAAAATGGAATTTAGAAAGAGTGTCGGCATATGTGTTCTTGGAGAACATTCCATCGTGCAAGTTATTGGAAAAATATAATTTCAAAAAAGAGGGTATTTTACGCCATTGGACCTGTGTTAATAATATCTTTTATGATTCGTATTCTTACAGTTTAATTTCTCCTGATGTGAGAGGTTAAAACTTGTCCTATCAACATTTACTACTATAAAAAGGAAATATAAAAGGAAGAAGACTTGGATTGTCCCCAAGTCTTTTTGTGTGTGATTTGTATTGCGAATTTATATGCTGATTTTTTGCGATAAGAACTGTATTAATCCGTATCCGCCGTTACGATAGAAGAAGACGGTCTTTCGCCGTTTTGCAAATCCGCAATCGTTAGACCAAAATTCATTTCTAGATGGGGATAGTCCTTAAATTTTGCCCAGTCGCCGCCCCAATCAAATCCCAACTTTTTTGCCATCTGAACAACCTCTGTCCAATCAGACTTGGAATTTTGATTTCTATCATAATCCATATCCCAGACAATTTCTCCGGAAGGGGTCTCTAGTGCAAAGTCAATAGCAAGCCCGTAATTATGATAGGATTCGCCGCCTTTGGCATGGGTGACAATATTTCCATCTGTCGTTCGGCCTTGTGCATACAGCTTGTCCTGATCTTCCGCACTTCGAAATCCATCCGTTATCACCACTACAATCCCTTTTTGCGCCGCTTGCTGAATTAACTGCTCGCTTCGTTCTTTCACAATCGGATTAAGCCCAGTCGGCATAGCAGCGGGCTCCTTTGCCTTAGTTTCCTGAAGGGGTTCTTGATCCTTCCAATGTATGATGAATATTAAAATCACGAATGTAATCAATAGAATGGAAAACGTCTTAACGGATCTCCTTATCTTTTTTCTTTTCATATTTTTCAAATCCTTTATGACAAAAATTCTTACCATCTATGACGAAAAACATAGGCTAATAGTTTCGCATTTTGCGAATCTGACAACTCCCACCGCTAAAGCAATGGGGTTCAAGGGTATAAAGGCAAGCTCTGCCTGGTATACTTCTCAACGATACCCTTATCTTTCCTCACGGAAAGTGTTTTTACCGAAGCACTGGTATACGTTCTCCTAGAACATTAACGGACGTATTGCATTTCGCAAGGCACTTCTCCAAGCAGGCGCTATACCCCTTGTATGCTTGCCGTTCCGCTTCTTTTGGGCGCTGTCACGACCAATCAGGTTTATTATTATGCGACAAACCAACGCAATAGTTTACTAGTTGATTTTTTTAATCGTTCAATCTCTTGATGATGATAGTTAACAAAGCAATCCCATTGTGAGTTGCATAAATCTATGTCTACGGACTGAAGATTTTCTTGGGTGTTGCAGATTAAGAAGGCACTATATAAATCACGTTGTATACGGAAATTCCCAAGGTCATTCCATCGTTCCGAGAGTGACTTTTTCTTATATTCCCCCGATAAATGGTCAAATTGACTGGCCTTTAAAGCATAGGTATCTATTTTCTTGATTGTACGCCCTTGATAACCAAGTTTGCGCTCAATGATTGATAGAAGCATAGCGGGTGCATGATTAGCAATCGATTGACCAAACCGTTTCTTCCGATTCACTTTGCCATTTCTTTTATTACGGGTAGTTTTCTTCGCCCGCTTTTGCAACGATTGAAACCTCATGGTTTCCACTCGGATATCAGAACCGAGTGCTAGAATATCGTTCGCCAACTTTTCGTGTGACATTTTCCGTCGGACCGCCCATTTTTCTGTATAGTTCTTTTCGTTCCCGGCGCATTTTCTCGTAGCTTCTGGAGTAGTTCCACTTTAATTTACCTTTCTTAACTGTCCCATCTTCATTGGAATGTTTCGGATTGGCAGCTCGTTTTGACCTGTCCATTGTCCGTTGAATCCGTCGCAGTTTGGCTCCATCTACCTTACACTCGGGTGCAAGTTCACGAAGCTCTACCACATGATTACTACATAGTGCAATGGTTGATGGACCAATGTCAATCCCTACGCGTCTGTTTTCATCATCTGCAATCTTGCGGTTACGTTTTATTGGAGGATACCCTTCTTGAATGAGTTGGACGAAGTAGCGAATCTTTCGACGCACTTGTCGTTTTAAGATTCTCACATACTTTGTCTTATCCATTAAAGCCAGATGGGCGTATTCATCTTTGGATTTCGGTACAACCGGGATACATAACCAATTTTGGGGGTTAGGATGTTTCTTTGTCGGTTTATCACCCCAGAGAATATGACCATCTGCATACCTCAAGCCCGTTGTATTGGATTTGTTTTCAACAGAAATGTTATCATCCATTGATTTGAAATGAACTCTCTTGGCTTTTCCAAAATGTAGTTTCCCTACTGTTTGGAACGCTCTTGTGGCCAGTTTTTGCGCTTCAAAGCTTCCGATATTTTCTTTAAATTTCTGTTGGGTAGACTTCACAAAATGATGCAATCCATATTCATAAAAGCCGTACGCTAACCGTATATCTGCGAGGCTCTTATCACGTTCTTTCGACTTGGGTTCCTTAAGCAATGTGCGATAGGTTACATCTGCTTTTACGGCTTTGTGTCGTTTTAGAGCTTCACCTAGACAAGTATTGTAGACCATTCTAGCAATCTTCCATTTCTTTTCCAGGCGGTGTTGTTGCCAAACAGGTATGCTTAGGGGAAATTCGATTGTATAAGTAGGTGTACTCTTTCTTGCCATAGGTTACAGCTCCTTTCTAGTCATGTTTTTTCTGGTTCTCTACGTACCGTTTAATGGTTTCACTCGAAACATTCCCTGCAGTAGACACAAAATAGGAACGTGTCCACAGACTCTGCAAGTGTCGGAGGTGTGGGAATTCCTCTCTTAACTTTTTAGATGTCACTCCTTTTATTTTGGCCATTATGTCTGCAGGGCTGAATGTTGGCAAAGCATTTAGGAACATGTGCGTATGGTCTTTGTCACATTCTAAAGCAATCACTTCAACGTTTAATGACTCGCATATGTCATGTACCAATTCTTTAAAGCGTTGTTCCACCCTTGAGTCAAAAAAAATTTTCCTTCTGTACCGAGGGCAGAACACAAAATGATAGTTTATTAATGAAACAGTAGTTTTTGTTCGTCTGTATTCGTTCATACCTAAATTATATCAATTTCTCCCACAAACTGCTAAATTCAAGCACAACAAAATAATAAGATTTTCAAATACTTGAAGTACCACAAACCTTTGGTTTACCAGTGGTACTCCGTATTTGACCTCACTTTCATCCCATGTCTAAAGACGGGCTGCGCCCTGCATGGGCTTTCCCGTTCGGACAATCTGTAACATTAGGAAAAAGGCTTTGCATTTCAGTTCTACCAATTGATAATGTATAATTTGGTTAATACTCCATTATCACTAGAGAGGGACAAATCATGAGGAAATTTCTTATCTTATTTGTATGTATGCTGCTGTTCATTCCGGCAGTTGTTAGTGCGCATACCGAACTAATCTCTTCTAATCCTGCTTCGGGACAAGTAGTAACCGAGGATTTAAAGGAAATCAATCTTACCTTTGAAGGGGAAATTGAATCGCTAAGTACGATGACGTTATCAAAGGATGGGCAGCAGATTCCTTTGGATAGTGTGATGCCCAAAGATAAACAATTGACTGCGACTCTTTCTGCTTCGCTTGAAAATGGGGCCTATGTCATCACCTGGAAAATTGCCGGGGAAGACGGACATCCGGTAACCGGTGAAATCCCATTTACCGTACAAAAGGAAGCAGTGCCTGAGCAAAATACACAAACGGCACCACCAACAGAC
Organism: Neobacillus camarae; assembly: GCF_054950115.1. Classification (NCBI taxonomy): domain Bacteria; kingdom Bacillati; phylum Bacillota; class Bacilli; order Caryophanales; family Bacillaceae; genus Neobacillus; species Neobacillus camarae. The sequence continues at coordinate 118,040 of NZ_JBUCKX010000001.1, forward strand.
TCTCAAAAGCAAGAACCTGAAAAAACAGAAAAGAGTAAAGGCAATGCTGACAAGGGGCAAACGAATGCCGAGGCGAAGGGATCCGCAGCCAATTCGCAACCTATTATTACTATTGTGATTGTGGTAATTGTGTTAATCGGTTTATTCTTGTTGTTTAAAAGGAAGCGTTAAGAGATGAACTATATTATCCCAATCGCGGAGTTGGCGAATTACCTGCTGTTTTCGATTCTTGCAGGCCATGTTGCCTTGCAATTTGTACCTGAAACGAGGAAGCCCAAGATCGAAATTGCCAAACCCGTTTTATTGCTTTCCACACTGGGAATTATTATTTTCACGTTTGTGCCCATCGTTCCAACGATCAGTTATTTTATTCATGTAGTAGGTATGGCGTCAGCCATCCAATCGGTTATCTTAAATTTTGAAGTCGGGAAGGCATGGATTTTTATTGCGTTTATGGCTGTGTTCTTGTGGCTGGCCATTGTGTTAAACGCACCTAAATACATTCAAGCCGTGCTGGTTTTGTTGATGGATTTAGGAGTCGGTTATGCCAGTCATGCTGCCTCCATATCCTTTTGGTCAGGATTTTTGTTTCACAGTTCCCATTTTTTATTCGTGACATTGTGGGTTGGCATCCTGATTCATGTGGCTTGGTTTTCAAAGGATTTGTCGAACTGGCCTAGGTTTTTAAGATGGTTTACACCGACCGCTTTTTTATTTGTCGTACTGATTATCCTAACCGGAATCAACCTCATGTTATTTGTTGTTGAACCAAAGGATTATGCGAAAGCCTGGGTCCTCCCTTATGGACAAATGCTGCTGCTAAAACACCTCAGCATCATTCCGGTGCTTCTGTTTGCTTTTATGAATGGCATCTTAACGAGAAAATCATTAGACCGGCCGGAGTTTAACCCGAGACCATGGATTAGAGGGGAAAGCATTATCTTATTGCTTGTTTTTTATTTTACAGGAGCATTAGGGACCTTATCCCCGCCGCACGATGTGGAATTTACCGTGAATTTTGAGGGCGCATCGGAATGGGTCCAGTGGCTGCTGGGAGAAAATATTGGTTCCACTGTGGGAATTCATTTTGCTCCTTCGTTTCAATCCGGCTTGTTGATTGCGATCGCCATTGTTTTTCTGATGATGATTTTTGTTAGTTTTAAAAAAATAAGGCCAATCATAAGCGTGTTGTTTGGGATTTGTTTTATTGCAGTCTTATATTTGGGCATCATGTTTTCCTTGACCATCTAAATCTTCATAAATATATAGGCGATTCGGAAATCGAATCGCCTTTTGTGTTTCTGTGGGGGATACGCTAATGGGTCTGGCTCCATTTCCATTTTCCGATGCCGGAGAAAAGTGATAAACTGAATACTGTATACATTTTGAAATTTACTGGGATATAGGAAGGCTGATAGGATGTTTATGGATTTGGATCCATCGTTATTATTGATTTTGCTTGTTTTTGGTTTCTTGGCAGCATTTATTGATTCTGTCGTGGGAGGCGGCGGACTGATTGCGCTGCCGGCATTGTTGTTTACCGGCCTGCCCCCGGCAGCCGCGGTGGCGACCAATAAACTGGCAGGGACTGTCGGCTCCTTAACAAGTACGATTATGTTTTACCGGTCCGGCAAGTTGGATATAAAGTCGGTTTATAAGTTATTCCCGCTTACCTTTATTGGGTCGATGATTGGGGCATGGGTCGTCCATTTGATGAACCCGGAACTTCTGAAACCGCTCATGCTGGTCATGCTGGCGGCCGTTGCCCTTTACACGATTTTCAAGAAAGATTTGGGCACCACATCAACCCGAAAAGAATTATCGGTCCGCCGCTATATCATTTTTGTCATATTAATCTTTGCCATTGGTTTTTATGATGGATTTATCGGCCCCGGAACTGGTTCCTTTTTAATCTTTGCCTTTTTAATGGTTGGGTTTGATTTTCTTAAAGCGGCCGGAAATGCGAAGTTTTTAAACTTTGGCAGTAATATTGCCGCCTTGGTGATGTTCATGATTTTGGGACAGGTTAATTATGCGTATGGAATTCCCATGGGAATTGCGCAATTGGCCGGCGCGGTTTGCGGCTCCCGATTTGCCATTAAGCGCGGAAGTGGCTATGTCCGTGCATTGTTTATCTTCGTCACCTTTTTATTGTTAGCGAAGAATGCTTATGATTATTTTCATCATTAAAATAGGGTTAATCTATTAAACTAAAGCACTGCTCCTTTTGGCCTATGGTATAATAGTGATATGGAAATGTTTTCTATTTATATCCTAACCAGGGCGGTGCTTTATGTCTGATCAGTTGACGATTTTTAGAAAAAACGGCAATCAGGAATCTTTTGTACAAGCCTATGATGAAGCGTTGGAGTTATGGCCGGTGCCTTACGAAGAGTTGATGGTCCCCACCTGTTTTGGCGAGACGCACGTCGTGGCCGCCGGACCGAAAGATGCTGAACCCCTGATTCTCATCCATGGAATGACGTTCAGTGCGACGATGTGGTACCCCAATATGGAGTTCCTTGCCAGCCGGTTTCGGGTGTATGCACTGGATACCATTGGTGACGTAGGAAAGGGGAAAGTAAAATCCATCATGAAAACGCGTCAAGACCCTGTTGATTGGCTGAATGATGTCATGGCGGGCCTAAAGATTTCTTCCGCCGTTTTTGCCGGACACTCCATGGGCGGGTGGCTGTCCATGAATTATGCGATTCATGTTCCGGAAAAGGTAAAAAAGCTGGTTTTGTTCGCTCCGGCATCGGGAATTACCAAGGTTACCCCCAAGTTCTTTTTCAAAGTATTTCCTGCCATCCTATTTCCTTCAGAATCACGGATCCAGAAAGAAATCGAATGGTTTGTCAGTCCAGGCTTTCAGCCGGATGAAAAATGCGAAAAGATTTTCCGTCAATTTATTGTTTCCGGAATGAATTGTGTCCCTTGCCAACGGGTTACCCCGACCGTTTTTACCAACGAGGAGCTGCAAAATCTGACGATGGACACTTTGTTGCTTGTAGGGGAATATGAAGTCATTTATAATCCTGTTAAGATGCTTGAAAGGGCCAATCAGCTAATGCCGACCGTTACCACTCAGTTAATTCCAAACGCTGGTCATGGATTGACAATTGAACAGGACGAAAAGGTAAACGAGGCGATCAGGTCTTTTTTTGCACAAAGTTAGATTTGGAAGAGGAAAACGAGGCATTAAGAAATGAAGATAAAATTTCCATTTGCGATCCCAAAAGTTTCCCGCGATAAGCAACTTCTTCTGGAAAAACATTTATTTACAGAGAACTTGAAGCGATGCAAGCTTTTTGCTGGTATCGTTATTTTATTTGAAATGATTCTAATCCTCATGAATGTATTGGCTAACCAAGGAAGATGGGTTTTGAATATCTACCTGGTTTTATATTGCGTTTTGTTGGTGATGAGTGCTCTTATGCTCCATTATATCCGCAGGTTTGAAAAAGGGGACTCCTCTTCGGAACGTCAATACAGGAGGTTTCATTTTGGGGTATTGAGTTTTGTCAGTTTCTTTTTGGTATGGGGTGCGGCGGTGACTTTGGCTGATCAAAAGAGTTATGGGCATGTGATGGCTTTTGCTGTGAATTTTATGTGCGTTTCCGTTCTTTTTCATGCCTCGAACCGGACCATTCTCACAGTATACTTACCATCTATTTTGCTCTTGCTTATGGGCTTGCCTTTTTTCCAGGAATCGAATGCCATCTTGATGGGGCATTATATTAATCTTTCTGTCTTTTTATTTTTCTGTTGGTTGGCTTCGAGGATGTTGTATATTAGTAATGCAACGAATTTTTTTAATAAATTGCTTTTGACAGAAACCAATCAGAATCTTGCTGCAAAAAATCAGGAAATTGAAAAAATGAATTGGGAACTGGCTGTCGCCAATGAGCAGTTAAAGCAAATGGCTGTTTTGGATGAGTTGACTAAGATTCCCAACAGGAGAGGCTTCCAGCAATATATCCAAGAAACGTTGACCCTAAGCCAGACCAAGCGAAAACTCTCCATCCTCATGCTTGATATCGATGCCTTTAAATTGTTCAACGATAACTATGGACATCTTGAAGGAGATAAAAGCATCGAAAGGGTGGCACAAGCCATTCAAGTCTGCATGAAGGCGTCAGGCAGTATGACGGCCCGCTATGGAGGAGAAGAATTTGTTATCGCTGTATTTGACATGGCGAGTGAAGACATCGATCGACTTGCTGAAAAGATAAGAAGCACCATTTTTGAAATGGAAATTCCCCACGAATATTCCCCTTTCGCCAATCGGGTTACTGTGAGTATTGGCTTCGCAACAGGCGAGGTTCAAAACATGGACGAGACGGGGGAGTTAATAGAAATGGCAGACCGTGCACTTTATCAATCCAAGTCCAAGGGGAGAAATCGTGTGGAAGGGTTTGGTGGCAGGTTGGTTTTACAGGACTGAAGGATTTTTAATAAAATGAGGCAGGTCACGTAAATACGGGGGACAGCAGCGTTGCAACTTCTACTTATTTTTATTAAAGGACGTGTGTTACATCTTGGTTCAAACAGGAAATTCCCTTCTTAAGAAGCCGTCTTTTGCCAATTACTGGACTGGACGGATATTGTCTTCAACCTCTTTTCAAATGTTGTCTGTGGCCATTGGCTGGCAAATGTACGATTTAACTCACGATGCATTTAGTCTTGGATTAGTAGGGCTTGCCCAGTTTATCCCCATGGTGATGCTGACCTTGGTTGTCGGTCAGGCGGCCGACCGGTTCGACCGCCGGAGAATTGTGTATTTGTGCTTGCTTGTGGAAGGCATCGTGGCAGCCCTTTTGTTATACGGAAATATGGCGGGCTGGCTTGACCGTGAGAAAATCTTGCTTGCGGCCGCGATTATCGGCGCCTGCCGGGCGTTTGAGGGCCCGACATCCTCGGCTCTTTTGCCGCAGCTGGTGTCAAAGTCAATTTTGGCGCAGGCAATCTCATTGACTACGATGGCGGGACAAACCGCACAAATTTTGGGTCCGACGCTTGGCGGCGTCCTGTTTTCCTTGGGGCCCAACTTTGTATACAGTACCGCGACTGCCGCCTTGTTGGCTGCTACAATACTGACATTTTTAATAAAAATAGAGCAGCCGCCTTTCCGTAAAGCAGAACCGATTACGGTACGGTCCATGCTTATGGGATTGGAATTTGTTTATAAACATCCGATTATTTTAGGTACGATTTCGCTTGATTTATTTGCTGTATTGCTGGGTGGGGCGACCGCGCTATTGCCGATTTTTGCCCAAGACATTTTACATGTCGGTCCTTGGGGCTTGGGATTGATGCGGACAGCACCAGCCGTAGGGGCGCTGATTGTCTCGATTTTTCTGGCTTATTTTCCGCTTCAAAAGGCGGTGGGCCTTAAGTTGTTCGGTGCTCTTGCCGTCTTTGGCTTGGCGACGATGCTGTTTGCGATTTCCACTAATCTCGTTGTCTCGATGGTCGCCTTGTTCCTCATCGGGGGATCCGATGTGATTAGCGTTGTTATCCGGTCATCCTTGGTGCAGCTGCAAACACCCGATGAGATGAGGGGACGTGTGAACGCGGTGAACTCGTTGTTTATCGGAACCTCCAACCAGTTGGGGGAGTTTGAATCCGGCACGCTGGCCGGGTTTATCGGGCCTGTGGGAGCTGCCTTCATTGGCGGCATCGGTACCATTATCATCGCAGGGCTATGGATGTATTGGTTTCCGTCCCTCAGGAAGATTAGGTCATTGTCGGAGAGTTAGGCGTATGAATTCAATCTAAGAAAAAAGAAAGACGATTCGTGTGACCGAATCGTCTTTCTGTGTACGCTTAAGCTGTTACTTTCGGTTTTTCAGCACCTGCATTCTTAGTAGTGAACTTTCTGATGAATGGAACGACCCAGCGGTCTAAACCGATTCTGCCGGCATTGTAGCCTGCTGTTAAGATGATGAAGCCTAAGAAGATGTCTCTAGGGTTGTGAGATACGGTACCTGCCAAGAAGAACATGAAGTTCATGAATAAGCCGAAGAACATGGCAGCTGTTGTTAAGCAGCCTAGAATCAATCCTAAACCGATCAATGTTTCGCCCCAAGGAACGATAAAGTTAAACACGTGGACGTTTGGCAGTGCGATTCCTTTCAAGAAGTCAACGTACCAGCCAAAAACTACTGCGCCATCAGGACCCTTCACAGGATTGGCGATGGCACCTTTCAAGAAGCCAGAAGCATCAAATCCGCCTGTTAATTTACCAATACCACCAGTGAACCAAGAATAACCAAGATATAAACGTAAAACCGTAAGAATGATAGCAGCGTATTTGTTTTCTCTTAAAAATTTGTTAAACATAAGTTTTGCACCCCTTAATTTCTTTTGTTTTCTCTTTACACTATTAATATATAAGATTTAACTATAAAAAACATGGCAATAGTGATAAGTTCAAACTTTGTTCGAAATCTTATGGCAAACTCTTGAACAAGGCCAGTAGGGGCGAGATGGGGCCTGTCCCCCGATGCGTTAATGCGTTAGTGGGTTGGGGGCCTGTCCCCCAGTGCGTTAATGCGTTAGTGGGTTGGGGGCCTGTCCCCCGGTGCGTCAATGTGTTAATAGGCCGGGGGACAGGCCCCTTTTGCCCTATGCGGAAATTTTTGTTTAACTGTGCTAGTATAGAGGTTGTAATCTAATATTGGAGGTAATTTATGGTGCTGCCTAATTTTAATGAGAATTTGCAGAAGTATGCCAGGTTGTTAGTGGCTAAAGGGATTAATGTTCAACCGGGTGATTGGGTAAAAATGACTATTACAGTTGATCAGGCTCCGCTTGCCCGCTTGGTTACGAAAGAAGCCTATGCATTAGGGGCTGAAAAGGTCATTGTGAAATGGTCGGATGACGATATCACCAAGCTCCATTACATACACCAGCCTGTAGAGGTACTGACTGACATTCCTGACTACGAAATTCAGGAATCAGAAGACCATGTATTGAATCACCGCGTAAGCCGTTTATCGATACTATCGAGTGACCCGGGCCTTTTGAATGAAGTGGAACCTGCCAAAATTGCCGCTTATCAAAATGTGGCTGGAAAAGCATTCAAAGCCCAGCGTGTGGCCACTCAAAATGATGACTTGAAATGGACTGTCGCGGCTGCGGCCGGCGCCGGATGGGCAGCCAAAGTGTTTCCGGATTTGGCCACTACGGAAGAACAAGTCGATGCGCTTTGGGACCAAATTTTTAAAACATGCCGCGTTTATGAAGAGGACCCGGTTGCTGCATGGGATGAGCATAAAGCAACGTTAAACGAGAAAGCGGCCAAATTAAATGAAATTCAATTTAATGCCCTGCACTACACCGCACCTGGCACCGATTTAACGTTGGGCCTGCCTAAAAATCACATTTGGTTAAGTGCCGAGAGCAAAAGTCCAAAAGGGGACGAATTCATTGCCAACATGCCGACAGAGGAAGTCTATACAGCTCCTGATACTCACCGCATGGATGGTGTCGTTCGAAGCACCAAACCGCTCAGCTATGCTGGCACGTTAATCGAGGGAATTGAGGTACACTTTAAGGACGGTAAAATCGTTGACATCTCCGCTGAAAAAGGGGACGAAACCATCAAGAAGCTTGTTTTTGACAACGAAGGCGGCACTGGCTTAGGGGAAGTGGCCTTGGTTCCGGATCCATCACCAATTTCTCAATCTGGCGTCATCTTCTTAAATACCCTGTTTGATGAGAATGCGTCCAACCACCTAGCGATTGGAGCCGCATACCCAACCACCATCCAGGGCGGTACTAAAATGAGCGAAGAAGAACTATTAAAGAATGGCATGAACACTTCAACCGTCCACGTGGACTTCATGATTGGTTCTGCCCAAATGAATATTGACGGCATTAAACAAGACGGCACCGTTGTGCCAATTTTCCGCAATGGAGATTGGGCAATATAAAGAATTCGTCGATATTGCAGTCAGAAAGAAAACCGCTGAATGAAATTCAGCGGTTTCTTTCATAATGATTTAAAAATAATTGCCCGTTCATTTCCACTTTGTAAATAAACTGCTGTTATCACTGTTATTATTGCAGCTGGAACAAAGCTCATGCTCTGCATTGAAAAAATCACTCCCGGCAAAAGAGTGATACCCTTTGCCGCGGCATACGGGGCATTTACTTTTTGCTTTGGTCTTGGTTTCATTTCGATTGAAAAATCCCACTGAATTCACCTCTTTATTATCTAATATGGTATGTTGGGGGCTCATTATTCCATATCGATTCGTTACTCGACCACTCCGTGCCCCACTAATTCTACATCAGCGCTTACTTTAAATTGGGCATTTTTATAGTCGTCATTCCATTTTTTAAAGTCAAAATTTCTGGTCTTGGTTTTAGCAATGTGACCAAAACCGACTGGGTCAATGTTTTTCATTTGAAATGTTTGAATCATTTTTAAACACTCTTCCGCCACTTGTTTCTCTAGCTGCTTTTCAATTTTCGTGGTTTCGCCTTTCCCAAGGATCCTTTCTTGATGTTCAGTCAAGATTCCCTTTATTTTAATCTTAATGGTAAATTCATATGGATTTCTTTTTGCCAGCCGGATTTTTCTCTTGGAATTGAGTGTTCTAATAGTCGATTCTCCATGAACCTCTTTTACCATAACGGAACCCAACGTTTTTCTATCGACAAGCAGCTTAAAATAATACATTTTATTTTCTGGAAGAATAGCTGCCACTTTGTCGTCCTTGAAGAGGGCTAAACCTGATATGCTGACCAGATTACGCTGGTTTTTCTTAAGCACTGGCAAATAGGGGTCCTGCCCTTCTGAGTAAAACGCGGCCAAAAAACGGTGAAGATTCGTGATCGGCAAGTTTTGTCTCATCATATTATGTTCCATTAACTGGCTAAGATATTGGGCGTTCCCCCGGTCCCCGTATGTCCCTTCAAAAATATTGATAGCTTTCCCATCCACAACGGCCAAATAGACCCTGGCGCCAACGCTGGGATCGCGAAGGAAGACATCGAGTGTTTGGATGATTCCCTCTCGTGCCACTTTCTCGCCAAATAGGGCAATATCGAGGCTGCCGCTGACAATTGGCTGTGACGCTTTTTTCTGCATTTCAGATACTAAATCTCTAATGACCTCCCCTTTGGCGGAAAAGGTAAAATTACCAAAGGACTTGTCGGGTTTAAACACGGGAATCATGATACTACCTAGGAATTGATTTCCGCTTTTATCAATGCCAATCCCTGTGGCAATATTCACATCATCAATGACTTTTTTTTCCACGCATCCATTCAGTAAGGAAATGGATAAGAGCAAAGTGGGGAAGAAGAAGATTTTCTTCACTTTGATGTCACCTTCTTTTTAATAAGAAGTAACAAAAACAAAATGGGTGTGTAACCATAAGCTATCATAAAACCTATGGTCGCCGTATAGTCTAATACTATTTCCAGCCTTTCACGCGTTGAAATCGGAACTACGATGATTAAACAGGCCAAAGCAATAAAAAGGACCGATTTCCTTTGACTCACATGATAGACCCGTTTGAAAATCCGGCTGGCAGCCCAAAGCGAGATGGCGATATTGGGGAGAATGATTAGAGCCCAGTTGGCAATTCCCAGATACTCGAACCTCTCCAGAATGGGAACCCTGACAATTTTCCACATTTCCAATGTGGCCCAAATGGATTTTTCCAGCAGTCCCGGTGGAAAATAGGCAAAGCTAACGACAGCTAATCCCGCATAAATGATAGTGGTCGCCAAAATCCCGATATGAACCGACCTTTTGGATTGCTCCGGTTTTTTAATATATGGATAAAAAAATAGGATAACCTCAAACCCGAGAAAGCTTAGTGCCATATGGTATCCGCTTTTTATCATATTGATGAATGAATGGTCTAAAATGGGATTCAAGTTAGTAAAATCCCCATACCTAAGGGCGAAACCAAAGGAGAACAGTAAATAAGAGGGGATAACCAGTCCCAAAAATGAGATTCCTGCTACAGTCCGAAAACCCCCATAGACAATGTAGATCCCTAATATCAAATAGACGATTGCAAACCAAAACGGGTGTAAATCTTGAAACATCCATGTTCGGATAATTTCAATCAGGCCGCCGAGTATCCCGACACAGGTGGTCATGTAATAGAAGATAAAAAAGGTATTGATGGTGTTGCCGATGATTTTTCCAAACATATAAACATTGGCAACCATGACATCTCCATCGACCATCTCACAAATTTTATACATCATCCATACAATCAGGTGAATGGTCAAGCCAGCACCGAGAACAGAAATCCAGGCATCGGCTCCTGCATCTTTGGCGATGATCCGTTGAAAACCGAGGACACCTATTCCGATTTGCATGGAAACAATCACATATGTGGCCAAAAATGATGATATTTGAAATCTTTCCTGAACGGAACCCTGCATCATACCTTCTCTTCCTTCCGTCTATTCATCAATATCCTTCTTTTTTTGTGCCTTCTCCTTGCTAAACCGGCTGGAATCATGGGTCCTCAGAAACTGCGGCCTGGATGCTTGACTTTTTAATGGAAGCCGGAATAGGGCATCTTTAAAGTCTTTCAACCTAAGCGGAAAAATCGGCTCCATAAACGGAAGTCCCAATGAAGTAAGCCGCAGCAGATGGGTCAGTAAAAAACAAAACGCAATCGTTATTCCTAGCAATCCCCAGACTTCGGCCATGATGAGAATGGGAAATCTCAAAATCCGGATGGTATTGCTCATTTGATAGACAGGTGTGGTAAAGGAGGCAAGGGCAGAAAGAGCAATCAAGATTAACAGAACATTACTTGTCAGCCCCGCCTCAACCGAAGCTGTCCCCAGCACAATACCGCCCACGATACCGATTGTCTGGCCGACCTTGGTAGGTAGTCTTGCGCCTGCTTCCCGTAAAAGTTCAATCGTGACTTCCAAAAATAACACTTCAAGTATTGGCGGGAAGGGAACGACACGCCTCGAGGTAACCAAGGTGATCAGCAAGTCTTTTGGGATCATTTCATAGTGATACGTGACCACCGCAACATATAGCGGTGTAACCATAATGGAAAAAGTAACGGAAAATAACCGGATCAATCGGATAAAAGTTGCGAGAATCCAGTTAAGAAAATAATCCTCAAATGAATTGAAGAACTCTGTCAAAGAGGTGGGACCGATTAGTGCATGGGGCGAGCCATCCACTAAGATCACCACTTTCCCTTCAGCAAGGCTGGAAGACACACGGTCCGGCCTTTCTGTATCGAGCAGTTGTGGAAAAGGGGAATTCCCATTATCTGAAATCATTTGAGTAAAATATGAACTGTCCGCTATTTCATCTTTTTCAATATCGGTAATCCGCTGCTTGACCGTATTGATCATTTCCTGGTTTGTAATCCCATCGATATATAGGACGGCTACCTTTGTTTTTGATAACTTTCCGACCGTGAATTCTTCAGAAATCAGTTCCTTGACAGGTAGTCGTTTTCGAATTAGATTGATGTTTTGCCCAATCGCTTCGACAAACGCTTCTTTTGGACCGACGACGCTAAATTCAATTTCTGGTGCTGTAACCGATCGGACTACCTGTTTTTGTGAGGAGATGAAGGCGAACTCACTTGTGTCGCCTTCCATTGTGAGCATCACATATCCATCAAGCAGTTTTTGGGGTATATCCTCTATCTTGCGGGATATCTCGACATCCGCCACCGGAAGGAGTTTTTTCACATCAGCTATCTGATAAAATTCTCCCTCCAGCAGAGGAGGAAGTGCATTATTATCCAGCACTTTTTCTTCAACAAGTGTAGACAAAAAGGTAAAGTGAAACTTTTTGCCTGACTTTTGATTGATATAGAAGGTTTTTTTGTAATCATTTGATTGGGAAAGTTCTTTTTCCCAGTCTTCAGATTGCTCACTTTTTTCTGGTTTAGTTGTTTGGTGGCCTTTTTTTAGCTCTGATATCGGTTTGATTGTAAGTTTTCGTTTTTTGGGTTTGAAAAGATTAGCCATATATAGCACCATTTAGAATGTTTTCGTTTATTTTTGCCTAAGGTGCCAGGATTATCCTCATAAATGTAGGAAGCAGGATATTCAGATTAGGATTTAGTGAGAATAGTGATGACAAAAAAAGACGATTCGGGTACCCGAATCGTCTTTTGACATGCTATGGTTAAGCCGTAGCTTTTGATTTTTCAACACTGGCATTTTTGCCTGCGAATTTTCTAATGAATGGAACTACCCAGCGGTCCAAACCGATTCTGCCGGCATTATAACCTGCTGTTAAGATGATGAAGCCTAAGAAGATGTCTCTAGGGTTGTGAGATACGGTACCTGCCAAGAAGAACATGAAGTTCATGAACAATCCGAAGAACATGGCAGCTGTTGTTAAGCAGCCTAGAATCAATCCTAAACCGATCAATGTTTCGCCCCAAGGAACGATAAAGTTAAACACATGGACATTTGGCAGTGCGATTCCTTTTAGGAATTCAACGTACCAGCCAAAAACTACTGCGCCATCTGGACCTTTAACCGGATTAGCGATGGCACCTTTCAGGAAGCCGGAAGCATCAAATCCTCCTGTTAATTTACCAATTCCACCAGTGAACCAAGAATAGCCAAGATATAAACGTAAAACCGTAAGAATGATAGCAGCGTATTTGTTTTCTCTTAAAAATTTGTTAAACATAAGTTTTGCACCCCTTAATTTCTTTTGTTTTTCTTTACACCATTAATATATAAAATTTACACGGTAAAAAACATGGCAATAGTGATAAGTTCAAAGTTTGTTCGAAATGTTATGGCGAACTTTTGAACGACAGGGGATAGGGGGCAAAATTCTCGTATAAAAAAACGGCGTCACAATGCTCTGAACGCTGTGACGCCAAGTGAATCAAGCTGGCAATGAATTATTTCTCCGTCTGTTAAGAATATAGATTATACCAAAGCTAGAAAGAATGATTAAAATCAGATAAGGAAGCAAGTTTTGGACAGATGATGGCCTGTCAATATTCGCTTCAGAAGATTTTGCGCTTTCCCCATTGGCGTTGGTGGCGGCTACTGTGTATACGTAGCGGCTGCCGTTTTCTTGAACTGCCGCGCCATCCGTGAAATGTGGTTCGGTGAGATGGGTGGCTATGGGTTGGGACTCGCTGCTTAATCCGAATAGATTTATTTTTTTGCGATAGACGGTATACGAAACCCCTCCGAGGGAAGGATTCCAGGTGAGTTCAACATCTTCTTTGTTCTTCCTGTCTGCCATCATCCAGTCAGGTTTGGCTGGCGTGCTAGTCATTTTTGTAGAAAAAGAATAGCTTCCAATGGAGGATTCCGTTTTGCCGGCAATGGCAGAAACCTTCCAATAGTAATCGGAATCGGGCTTAAGATCCTTCACATCGGATGTCTCAGTAATAACCGTTTCGTTCATGATGATTTTTTTAAAATAGGGATCTTCAGCTACTAATACATGGTAACCGTCCGTACCGGTTTGCGTTTCCCAACGGAGCTTGACATGGGAAGGGGCGACTTCGGATGCCCCGCTTTTTGGGGAAACCGTAAGCGAAGAAGCCGGAACCACATGGATCATCCGGGATCCATGTGCAGGAAGATTGGCGGAAAAACCTGAATCCATGGTTCCTAAATCTGAGTGATTCCACATGTCCCGAACAGCGACAGAACCTTGAATCCCAAAATCTGACCAGGTAACGCTTGCCTTTCTTTTATCGGTATCAACATTAAAGAGGCCGATATTGTAGGAACCATCCGGCAGTGACTGGTAAAATACCTGGATGCCAGACTTGCTGTATAAACGTTTCCCAGCCACGCCGCTTTGGTTTGCAGCCAGTATTTCGTCATTTGTCAGCAGGCTGATACCGTAGTCGTCCAGTTTGGTCAGGTCGTTTCCAATAACAAACTGCGAAGCGGCAATGGCCCATAGTGAGACATAGGAACGTTTTTCTTCCTTTGTCAGGCCGTCTTTGCTTCCATTCGCCACATTGAGGGAGTCAAAGTCATTCCAGCCACCCGGTCCGGCATATGGCTGCCATTGGGCGGCATCGGAAAATCTTCTCAAAACATGTTCCCAATCGGTCAGGGTCGGTTTTCCGTAGCTTTCGACATCGTGGTCGGTTCGCCAGCCATTTGATAATTCCTGCCATACGGCTGTGTGTTTGATGTCCAGATTATTGGATAACTCGACATGAATCGGTCTCCCTGTTTTTTTCAGGGCTTTGGCCCAAGCCTCGACATCCGCCATATCTTGGTTGCGGACACCGTCTATTTTTAAATAATCTACCCCATAGGAGGCGAACAGGTTAGCCCAGGAATCGATGTACTCCTGCGCTCCGGGTTTTGAATAATCGATTGAATACATATTTTGAAAATTAAAATTTACTTTCTGCCCTTTGCTCAGGTCGACGATATCTTTAGCATGGTAGGGTGTTCCTTCAATCGGCGTGTTTTGTTTGACCGCGCCTTTGGGGATACCCAGGGTGACATACAGGCCAAATTTTAAACCCTTGCTGTGGATATAATCACCAACTGCTTTCATGCCGTTCGGGAATTTTTTCGAATCCACTGCCCATCGGCCATAGAGATCAACGGTTGTGGTCCAATCCAACATATAATAATCGTCCAGGTTCACGTATTGATAGCCGTGAGACTTGAACTTTGCAGCGATAATGTCAGCAGCGGTTTTGATTTTTTGCTCTGTAGGGTGCCTCCGGATAGAACTCCAGCTGCTCCAGCCCATAAAGGGGCGTTCTGCCAATTCATTGTAAGAGGAGGCTTCTGCTTCTTCCAGCTCCAGCAGGGAAAGTGGAAGATTTAAGCATAGAATTAAGGTAAATGAAAACCAAGTGATGGTGACTTTTTTAAGCATGCAAGACTCCCTCCGATAAATAGGCTAGAAACGTTTACATTACGACAAACGGTGTTTTGTTGAACAGGCTTCTTGCCGGTCCTTATAAAACTATACTAATATAAAAAACTAGCGATTTTAATGAACAATAAATTCCAATATCTGAAAAGTGCCCAAAAAAAGAGGACATGTTTCCACTGATGTGGAACATGTCCTGCTGCTTCAGCTATATTAAACCATACTCTTTTCCCAGCCGCCTCTGATTTCAACGCCCGTTGCCTTGGCTGCCGTTTCCAACTCTTTGATTTCAGCTTCTGTTAATGCCACATTGGAGGCAGTTATGGCCCCCTCAATATGTTTGGGCTTAGTGACACCAATAATCGGAACTGTCCCTTTGGCCATCGACCAGGCAATAGCGACAGCAGCGGGGTCGGCTCCATGCTTATGGCCAATTTCATTCATGACATCAATTAATCGGTCCAGCTTGGAGAGAACTTCAGCGGTGAAGGTATCGCCGCGCCTTGTTCCAGACTTAAACGGATTTTTGGAACTATATGCACCTGTTAAAGCTCCTTGTTCCAATACCATGTAGGAAAAGAAAACGATTTGCTGCTCACGGCAATAATCAATAATGCCAGCTTCTTCTGATGAACGATAAAGCAGGCTGTAATGGTTTTGCACGGCAGAGAGCTCCAAACCTTCTTTTTCGAGAATGGAGGCAGCCAACTTGATTTCCTGCAGATTATGATTGGATACACCAGCATGCATTACCTTGCCGCTTTTCATCAGGGGAATCAATTTCGAAGTCCATTTTTCCACATCTCTCGGATTGTGGATCCAATAGATATCCGCATGATCGATTCCAAGCCGGTTAAAGCTTTGGTTCAGCATTTCCTCGACCGCATTATCCGGCTGTTCATCACGCGGGGTAAATTTGGTGGATATCAACACGCTGCGATGATCCTCTTGGATGAATTGACCCAAGATGGTTTCTGATGCCCCCATACCATAAACGGCCGCTGTATCCCATAAATTCAGCCCAGCTGCCATTGCCGCCTCATAAACTGGTTTCAAATCTTCCTCTGACAAAGTGTTCCCGAAAACTTTATCGCCGCCATTCGTGCCCGTTCCCCATGACCAGGTTCCAAGCGCAATAGGGGGAATCAAATCATGTTTTAACTGAACATATTTCACTATTATCCCTGCCTTTTGTATGTTATTTCTTACTTCATTATTGCCATTGTCAGGATAAAGTACAAGAAGAAGAATCGATAAACCAAAAAACCTTCCACCATAGTTGTAGTGGAAGGTTTTTTTGGGTTTGGCCAACTGAATTAAAAGCTGTTTCGGTAAACATAAGCATCTTTAGGCTGCGCGATGGTTTTATAATCGGTTACTTTTAATACGGGAATTTTCATTTTAAACGGCTGGTAATACATCGTGTCCACTGTTCCTGTCACCTGATACCACTGGTCATTCGGGATGTGGACATCCTCCGGAAACTGGATAAGCATGCCGAACACGCCAGAATCGGCGATACAGTGAATGATTCCAAACCGGAATAGGAAAATTTGGTTGCTGTTGAGTCCTGGTCCGTTATAAGAAAAACCCTTCATCGTGAGTGTCTTTCCGGCAAATTCTCCGGAGTAGTTGTAGATGACCTCTAACCCTTTTAGGTAGTCTTCATCCGTTAAGGTAATGTTGTCCTGGCCTTTATAGGATTTGAATTCCTTGCTGACCAGCTCCAGAAATCCATCTTTGCCCAGGAATTGACTCATATCAGGATTTAAAATTTGGTGCATCCCGTATTTGTCTGCCCCGTCCTCCAACGTTGGAAAACTAAATCCTTTGGCATTAACTAATTGGGAGTCAAGGGTAGCAACTGGCAAAAGGACACCTGTAAGGGCGGGAATAATCACCATAGTATAGGAAACCATCCTTTTCATCCTTTTACCTAAAGAAGGTTTTTTTGATTCATGTTCATGATGATGGTCATGGTTAGGGTGGTCGTGATGGCATTCATGACAGTCCGATTCTTTGCCCTTTTTTTTATCAGACATATACCACCTGATTCCTTCGACGATTGTGAGAAAGAATAAGGCGTAAATCATGCTGTAGGACAGAAAGGAATATTTCATGTTGATGTATTTCGAAATATTTCCGGACAGGTGCAAATAAAAAAACAAATAGGTGAAAGCTAATAGAACAACAACACGGAACATTTGATTCCCTCCTTTACAGTAAAAGTGAGCCGATAAATACGAATCCTGAAATTAACGAAACGAGGAGGATGACGAATTTCGGTTTAAATGTTCCAAACATCATGAGTAAATTTTTAATATCCACCATGGCGCCGAACACCAAAAATGTGACAATTGAGCTTTGTGAAAATGTATTTCTGAACGATGAAGCCACGAAGGCATCCGCTTCAGAACAAATCGATAAAATGAACGCCAGCGCCATCATGACGAGGACAGCGGCCACTTTGCTATGGCCAAGCGTGGCAAGTGTTGCGGTTGGAATATAGGTCTGCATGGCTGATGCGATTATAGAACCCATCACCAAAAACTTCCCTACGTTGAAAAACTCATCAATCGTATGGGTAATGACACTCCACAATTTTTGCTTCGTATTTTGATGGGAATGGTCATGAACGTGAACGTGTTCGTCATGGTTGACTTTCAATTGGTTTTCCTTGATCACGAATGAAAGGACAATCCCCACTAAAATCGAAACCGCGATGGCAAACCCAGAACGGTACCAGACCATGGTCCAGCTGTTTCCGAATGCAATGTAGGTCGAAAATAGAACGATTGGGTTGATGATCGGTCCTGTGAGCATAAACGAAATGGCTGCCGGGAGGCTAACGCCTTTTTCTACTAATCTTTTTGTGATGGGAATGATTCCACATTCACATCCTGGAAATAATGCCCCTACCAAACTAGCGGTAATGACGGATAGAATTCTATTTTTTGGCATGATGCGTACAATCATATTTTCAGAGACAAATACTTCAATCAACGCTGAGACGAAAGACCCGATAATAATAAACGGGATCGCTTCTATTACAATACTGATAAAGATGGTGTTTAATTGCAATAATTGGTCCATAGGAGTTCCTCCTGTTGTGAAAAAAACATACCCATTATATCAGATATGAGGAGAAAAGGCTTTGTTTTGATTTTCCATAAGTGGAAAGAGGGCCTATGGAAAGAAAAAAAGACGATTCAGTGTACCTGAATCGTCTTTTGCTTTGCTAGGCCGCGGACTTGTTTTTTTCAGCTGTGGCATTTTTGTTGGTGAACTTTCTGATGAATGGTACGACCCAGCGGTCTAATCCAATTCTGCCGGCGTTGTAGCCTGCGGTTAAGATGATGAAGCCTAAGAAAATGTCTCTAGGGTTATGAGATACGGTTCCTGCCAAGAAGAACATGAAGTTCATGAACAATCCGAAGAACATGGCAGCTGTTGTGAGGCAGCCTAGCAGTAATCCTAAACCAATCAATGTTTCACCCCAAGGAACGATAAAGTTGAATACATGGACGTTTGGAAGTGCGATCCCTTTTAAGAATTCAACGTACCAGCCAAAAACTACTGCGCCATCAGGACCTTTAACCGGGTTGGCAATTGCGCCTTTTAAGAATCCGGAAGCATCAAAGCCCCCTCCAGTTAATTTCCCAAGTCCTGCAGTAAACCAAGAGTAGCCAAGATATAAACGTAAAACCGTAAGAATGATAGCAGCGTATTTGTTTTCTCTTAAAAATTTGTTAAACATAATGTTTTTCCACCCCTTAAATTCTTTTGTTTTTTCTTTACACCATTAATATATAAAATTTGACGGTAAAAAACATGGCAATAGTGAGAAGTTCAAATTTTGTTCGAAATGTTTTGACAAAACTTTGAACAACTAACAATTCTGAGATAAACTGGTAAAAAGAATCGGCAAACTATAAGAAAATTGAGGAAGGCGGGGAAATGAAGAAGTTGTTGAAGAGACTGATGGCTATTACTCTCGTGGCATTAGCCATTATTCTATTACTTGCCATTGGGGCCAGTATATTTATCCATAATGAGTTGGAAAAACGGACGCATGAACGGATTTCCTATTTTCAATCTATTAAAAGTGTTTTATCGCTGAATTTTGAGAGTGAATGGGAAAACAAACGAAAAGCGGATAGGCAAAGGATGGATTATGGAGCAATCTCTATTTACTACCATGATGATTTTTCGGAGCTCCTGCCTATAACAAAAGAAACAATTGATTGGGCGAAAGCCATAAACAAAGAACTTTTTGGAGCTGTTAAAGAAAAACATGTGGATTTTATCGTGTTTGAGAACGGGGACGAGATGAGTGAATTCGCGGACTTTGAAAATATATCCGGATTTTATTCTGATTTTGATAAGTTAATGGCCATCAGTTACAGTAACAAGGAATCCATCTTAGAAAAGAATGAAACCCAATTGTATTTCTTTCAAAAATCTATCCTGCACGAATACACTCACTATATCTTTCAACGAATGGCGGAAAAATCGAAAGCGGGGATCTCAGCTTATCCAACCTGGTTTAATGAAGGAATATCAGAATATGTCGGGAATGACCAGACTATGGTAGAATACTCCGAATTTAGGATCATACCTTTTGGGCAACTGGCAGACAAAACACAATGGCAAGAAGCAAGGAAATAAGAGAACACAAACGTATATGAGCAGAGCTATTTTGCTATCAAATATCTTATTGATACGTTCGGAGAGGGCATAATCAAGAAAATCATCCAATCCACCAATCAGACCGGCAACTTTGAAGAAAGTCTTCGGCAAGCAACCGGAATCGGACTCGACGACATAACCTCCAAATTTCTAGCCTCAGTTAATTGAACAGTGGCGAGAAGCTGTCGCTTTAACGCAGTGGGGGACAGGCCCCCACTGCGTTAAAGCGGTGAAATGTTTATGTGGTGGTGGTTTGCTGGTTTTTTTCGATTTTCGTTTCTAGTTTTTCGCTGGCGAAGGTGGAACCTAGTATCAGGATTCCGCCGATCATTTGCATCCAGGTCATGCTTTCGTTTAGAAAAATGGCGGCGAAGATGACGGCTGAGATCGGGTCGATGTAGCTGAGGACCGCGATGGTCTGCCCTTTTAATTTCTGGATGGAGGTAAAGTATAAAAAGTACGCTAACCCCGTGTGAATGATCCCTAATATCAAGATAAATAGAATGGATTTCGAGTTTAACCCGGCAAAGTTCAGCTGCCCCTTCCAACCGATATAAGGAAGTAGAACTAGTGCTGCAGCCATCAATTGGACAAGCGTGATTTCAAAACCGGATAAATTTTTGATAAATTTATTCATCAAGATGACACTGGCATATAAGGCTGCTGCCAATAGGCCGTAGAAAATGCCCAGCATATGATTTTGCGAGCCATCTGCACTGCCTGAACCAGGGTTCACAATTAAAAATAAACCCGCCATGGCCAGGATGATGCAGACGATTTTGCCTCCCGTCAGTTTTTCCTTAAGGACCCACGGGGCCAGAATCATGACGAACACCGGCGCAAAATAATAGCTGATGGTCGCATTGGAAATGGTTGTGTACCGATAAGATTCAAATAGGAAAATCCAGTTTAGTCCGATGGCAGCACCCGATACCAAAAGCAGGATGGCGTTTTGTTTTAATGCCTTTATGGATGGTTTGTGCTTGACCAAGAAACTGGCTAAAAGCAGGAACAAACTGCCGATTACCCCTCTTAGAAACGCAATTTCGCTTGACGATAAATCAATGTTTTTGACAAATAGCCCGATGCTCCCAAAAATGAGCATGGTTACGACGAGCCTCATTTTCCCCTTCATGTTGTATCCCTCCTAGTTTTTAATCCAATCACAAAAAAGATAAATTCTCAACTTAATTTTAAGAGGATTTAGAAAATTTTTGGCGCGTATTATTCTATGAATTTTATGTTAACGGTTTCGGAAAGGCTGGATTTTTTTAAAAATAATAGTATACTAGTATACAAGAAGCAATATTGAATGAGTGTCTTACCTACCAAGTTTTTTAAAGAATTCAAACTTGCAACGAAAAAGGAGAGTACAACATGGTAAAGGTTGATTTGAAAGCAAAACCGTACTATCTATCTGATTCCGATATCAAATGGGTAAAAGAAACCATTGATTCTATGTCTATTGAAGAAAAGATTGGCCAATTGTTTATTAATATGGGTTCGAGCCGGACCGAAGAATATCTCAAAAGTGTGCTAAATGATTATCATATCGCTGGCGTCCGTTATAACCCCGGCAAAGCAGAAGAAGTATATGAGCAAAATAGAATTCTTCAAGAAAACAGCAAGATTCCATTGCTGATTGCCGCCAATACAGAGGCAGGCGGGAACGGGGCCTGTACGGATGGAACAGAAGTAGGGGTGGAAGTGAAAATCGGAGCAGCCAACGAAGTGAACTACGCTTACGAAATGGGCCGCGTATCAGGTGTAGAAGCGTCGGCCATCGGCTGTAACTGGAGCTTTGCCCCCATCGTGGATATTAATTATAATTGGCGCAACCCCATCATCTCCAGCCGTTCCTTTGGCTCTGATCCGGATAAAGTGCTGGAATTGAGTCTGGCTTACATGAAGGGAATTCGGGAAAGCGGGATTGCTCCTGCCGCCAAACACTGGCCTGGTGATGGCGTGGATGAGCGGGATCAGCATTTATCCTTCAGCGTTAACAGCTTGTCAACCGGAGAGTGGGACAAGACGTATGGCAAGGTTTATCAAGGATTAATTGATGCTGGGCTTCCTTCAATTATGGCCGGCCATATTCATATGCCTGCCTATCAGCGGTTCTTTAACCCTAATGTGAAAGATGAAGAATTATTGCCAGCAACACTTTCTAAAGAAATTACAACTAATCTTTTACGCGGGAAGCTAGGCTTTAATGGTGTCGTTGTTACAGATGCGAGCCATATGCTTGGTCTGACTGGCGCCATGAAGCGAAGCCAACTGCTTCCAACAGCTATCGCTGCCGGCTGTGATTTGTTCTTATTCTTGAATGACCCGGATGAAGACTTCGGGTACATGATGAACGGCTATAAAGAAGGAATCATTACGGAAGACCGCCTGCAAGAAGCATTAGAGCGGATATTGGGCTTGAAGGCGATGCTCGGCCTCCATAAAATAGCAAGTACAGAGATTTTGCAGCCAAAAGAAGAAGCGTTGGCAAAAATCGGCCTTCCGGAAAATAAAGCATTGTTTAAGGAAGTGGCGGATAAAGCCATTACTTTAGTAAAAGACAAACAAGATATCTGGCCGGTCACTCCGGAAAAATACAAACGCGTATTATTGGTGGATGTAAAAGGCGTGCAGGGCGGGTTTGGCGCCTTGATTGGAAGCAAGGACAAAGCTGTCGATATGATGAAAGAATTGTTAGAGGCCCAAGGATTTGAAGTAACAGTTTGGGAATCCACAGAAGAGAGAATCATGAAGCTTCCGGAAGAAGAAAGAGGGGCAGCGATTGCTAATGTCTATGCACAGAAACGGCCAATCACTGAACTGACCGACCATTATGATCTCATCATCAATATGGCGAATGTGAACCCGGGAACCGTGCAAAGAATCGTATGGCCGGCAAGTAAAGGGACACCGGATATTCCATTCTATATCCATGAGGTGCCAACTATTTTCATTTCTGTTCAATATCCATACCATTTGGCCGATGTGCCGCAAGTCAAGACATACATTAATGCGTACGACAGCAGGAAGCAGACACTTGAGGTGCTCGTGGAAAAATTAATGGGACGCTCTGAGTTTAAAGGGGTCAGTCCGGTGGATGCGTTTTGCGGATTTGTGGATACAAGGATTTAGATTTATCTAACCTCAAAAATTCAATCCAATATTCTTAAAATGAAAAAGTATCATTCGTCTTTACCTGAGCGAATGATACTTTTTTTCGTTGTCATAATTGGGCGCTACGAAGGAATGCTTCCTATAATTGTCCTCAACCGTGTAATGAAGCGCTTACACCAAAACGCTTCCCAAGCATTCCCTCCTAGCCTAAAATTTCCTAACTAAGAAAACCTCCAAAACATAAAGTACCGGCTCCACCTTCGCCCAATACCATGATAGCCACACACGCTATCCCCACTAACATCACTATAAACCCAGAATATTAATAAACTATTAACTAAATGTTAGAAACAAATTAATTTTGGACAAACCTCTGCGCTAATACGGTAATGCGGTGGGGGCCTGTCCCCCGCTGCATTAAAGCTTTAACGTGATGGGGGACAGGCCCCCGCCACGTTAAAGCGGTGCATGAAGTTTATTTGTAATTATGATTGACTGGTATGGAAAAAATTTCTATAATCGTGTTGTGACCATGTGGTCATGAAAGCGGGGAGGTTGAAAAGCAATGGCGGTTGTTAATGTTCATGGTGGAAATATTCATTATGAGGTAATTGGTAATGGCGACCCCATCTTATTGTTACATGGGATGGGCGGCACTTGGAAAATGTGGGAGCCCCAATTGGACTTCTTTTCAAAACACTATCAGCTTATTTTGCCGGATATGCGGGGACATGGGGAATCCACGACGGCATTTCCCGAGAACAAGTTCACGCTTGAAGCGATGGCGGCAGACCTCCCGGAATTATTAGAACATTTGGGTGTAAAAAAAGCTCATGTAATTGGAGTATCTATGGGAGGGGTTATTGCTCAGATTTTTGCTTACACCCATCCGGAATATGTGAATAGTCTCATTCTGGCTGATGCCTGGTGTGAGTTTCCGGACCAGTACAGCAAGTGGGTCACGGGGCTTACGGTGCTGCTGGCAAAAGTACTGCCCGTCAGCTTCATCAATAAAGCAACCTATAGTTTATATAAAGGGAATGCAGAGGATCAGGTATATACCCGTCAAATGATGGCCAAGTCGATAAAATTTACAAAGGATTCATTTATTGCCCTTAAAACGATGCGGTTTCCTAACATAAAAACATATTTAAAAACGATTTCCGTTCCAACACTAATAGCATACGGTGACCGGAAATCATATGGGATTGATGAAGAAAAAGGGGCAAGAACCATTTTTAACGAGATTCAGCATGCTGTCATGGCAGGCTTTCATCAAGGATTTGATCCTGTTACCATCATGAGAAAGGACCCATTTAATCAAGTTGCCTATAACTTCATAAGGGGGATTGAGCTTCCTGAATTAGCGGGCGTTCGTTATGAATACAAGTAAAGGGATGGAATTATTTTCAAAGCAGCCTGCAGAAAAGCAGGAAATGATTATACAGGCTGCCCTTGCTGAATTTGCCGAATATGGGTTTGACCTTGCATCTACAAACCGTATTGTCGAGAATGCACATATTTCAAAAGGTGTGTTATTCAAGTATTTTTCGACCAAGGAGCAGCTATTTATATATCTCATGCAGCAAAAAATGGAGAAAAAGCTTTACTGGATGAATCGTTATAACCGGTCCCTGCCAAGTGATTTTTTTGAGATTTTACGTTGGTCCACGTTAAGGGAAATGGAGTTTTTTAAGGAGGAACCCCTGTTTTTCAAGACGTTCCAACATGTTTCCAATCAGCACGAACATCCAGTTTATCAAAAGGTCCTGCAGCTTTCACATCAATACAGCGAAGCGATTGTCAAAGAGCTGATCAGCAAGCTTCCTGTCGATGACTTGAGGCATGGAATCAGTGTCCATCAAGCATTTCAATTTATTTCATGGGTTTTTGAGGGATTTAAAAAGCAATACATGGTGGATATCGATTCTCCCGACTGGGAAAACAAGGCTTTGGATCAGGTCGACCAACTCTTTGAACTCATCAAATACGGAATATATGAAAAACAATGAAAAGCAGCCATCCGGCTGCTTTTGCACTCATCTGGGAGATTATATTTCCCTTGAAGTGGGGATGTCTGTTCGTAAAACATTGACCTTATATTATCACCAATCGGTCATCGGCAAAGGGGGGTTCTTCTAACCAGCCTTTTTTTATCACTAGTTTAGAGAAGGATCCGAATACAAGAAAGTCTTCCATAATCGCTTTTTCACAATTGGTGGTGATGTCGACTCTCGCGCTTGCTGTGCTGGCAGCACCGTAATAGCTAATGGCAGCTGAAAGTAAGAAACCGGCATGGAACGCCATCAGCCGATTGGAAAAAGGGGACACTGTGGATGTCGTGATTTCTGTGTCCAACGTTGGTGCCGTATGAAAATTTTCCTTTAATAACAAATTGGAGAAAACGCCAATATGTTTGTTTTTTAGTTGTATGCACTTGTCCAAAAATTTATTGACAGCATGATCTTTACAAACCTGTCTAAATGCAATAATTAAAGCCTTGGATAACCGGCTTTTTTGCAGATTAAAGAAAATATTCCCTGATTCCATGGTATTCATCGAGCGGCGTTCCCCGAATACATCTGTCATATAACTCAGACTCTTCACATACTGAACATGGTTGGGAAGCGCATATAGTGGAGGTTTAACGAACCAATTTTTTGCTATCAGCAAATCAAGGGACTTATTATAAAGGTTCATCGTGTCCAAATTGCATTGATAATAAAAATCCCTGATATCTTTGCGAATCGACACGCTAAATGCAAGGCTATAGGACTGCGATCCGTGTTGAGTCATCGTATGTAGGTAATACAAGCAAAAAAGGTCAGAAAACAGTGGGGGTGCATCATAATTAGCATCTTGATCTGAGAATCCCTTCGGAACCGGAAAATTTTCTTTGGTAAACAAATCTATAAGCGTACGGATATGTTGATTGGATAAATCCAGAGCGGTTTGCAGCAGATTAGATATCTCTTTATCTTTTACGATTTTTAACATATATTTTGTCACACATACCGATAAAGTTTCGCGGGCGTAATGGGTCCAGATATTGGAAATTTCAGGCGAGGTTAAACGATTGGAATCGTTTCTTTCTTGCATTAACATCCTTCCTTTACCGTGTAGAGACATCTCCATTTTTGTGTTATTTTAACCTAGGCTTATGCTTTTATGTGTTAAAATGTAGTTTATTAACTGTTCGGATACCAAAATGTACAAATAACCCCACTGGGAGGAGTAAGTCGTCATGAACTTTCACGTAAATCAAAAAATCATCAAAGAAATGTGCGGCGGTATCTCCTTCAAACGAGGGGAGTATTTTTACCGGAACCAAAAAGTTACTTTTCAACAATATTTTCCGGATCGTTGCCTGGCAACGGTAACGGGAGAAGAAAAGTTTCATGTCAAGATTCAAACGGATACCAGCGGAAACATCCAATCGGAATGCACCTGCCCTAAATTAGCCTCCTTTGACAAGGAGTGTCAGCACGTTGCTGCTGTTTTAATCGCCATTCACGAACATCAGCGGCAAAAAACAGCGCCTGCGCTTGTCGCCGGAGAACTAACGGAAGGTTTTCTCAGTCTTTTTACTCCATCGTCCATTCGGCCGACCGGCCATCTTCGTCACTTCGAACAACGTACCGTGCTTGATGCCGCCTTTATCTGTAAACCAGTCGAGACAGGTAAAGGCCAGTATTTGGTTGGGGTCGGAATGTCGATAGGTCCGGATCAGGTCAATGATCTCCGGAGTTTTATTAGCCACGCTTTAAAGGGTCAAGCTTACGCCATATCTGACTCGTTGCTATTTGACGCTGAGCATTTTTGTTTTGAGAGAGAAGCGGATGCGGTTCTTCAAGAGCTCAACCAAGTCATCCGTGACGAACAAGTATATGGAACCCATGCACCCAATAGGGGAGCCGATTTGATTCTCATCCCGCCATCATCATGGGCACGCCTTTTACCGGTTTTGCTTGATGCACCTGATGTGACGGTAGAATCCAACGGCCAATCTTATAAAGGCCTTCGAATGATAACCGGCACGCTGCAATTACAATTTAATTTTTCCATAACTGAGCACGAGGGATATCAGCTGAAGGTAAGTGGCCTTGACCAACTGATGGTCCTCGATTCCTATCAGTCTGTTTTATATGATGGAAAAATAAAGGAGCTCGAAAGTCAGGACCTTCAACGTCTTTTGGACATGAAGCGAATGCTTGAAGCCTCAGGAACCAATTCAATTCCCATTCCCATAGAACAAGTGCCACTTTTCCTTGAAAAAACAGCCCAAGGGTTGAAAAGACTGGGACAGGTTACTGTATCCCAAGCTGTGGCTAAAAAATGGATGAGTACTCCCTTGAAGGCGAAGCTCTATCTGGACCGTGTGAATAACCTGCTTCTGGCCGGACTCGAATTTCATTATGAAAATTGGATCATCAATCCATTGGAAAACAGGGAATTGCCTACAGGCAGCCTGTTGATTCGTGATGTGGAAAAGGAAAATCGAATTTTAAAAATAATGGATGACAGCTCTTTTGCCAAGACGGACGGCGGTTATTTTTTGCATAATGAGGAGCTCGAGTATGAGTTTTTGGTCCATGTCGTTCCCAAACTCCAAAAGTTCGTGCAAATCTATGCCACAACGGGCGTAAGAAATCGAATTGTCCACAAAAGCATGATTCCTCATGTTCGGGTAAAGGTCAAAAAGGAGCGGACCAATTGGCTTGAATTCAAGTTTGAAATGAATGGGATTTCCGATGGAGAGATTCGTGAGGTCCTGCAGGCTTTGGAGGAAAGGCGGAAATATTACCGGCTGCCAAACGGGTCACTGCTTTCGTTGCAAACGAGGGAGTTCGAGGAAATTCAACGGTTCCTCCAGTCGCCGCTCGCTCAAAATCAAGATTTGGCCAATGGGCTGGATTTGCCGCTCGAAAAGTGTTTACAGCTTCTCGACACGGTTGAGGTGAGTGATGCCTTTAACCTGGAGAAATCGTTCCGCTCGTTACTCGATGATCTGCATCATCCCAGCCGGTTAAAATTTGAAGTCCCTGAAAGCTTGGATCCGATTTTGAAGGACTATCAAAAGGTCGGGTTTAAATGGATGAAAACACTGGCGTTATATGGCTTCGGCGGCATTCTGGCGGATGACATGGGACTTGGGAAAACGATTCAAAGCATAAGCTTTATTGTGTCAGTGCTGCCGGAAATCCGTGAACAAAAGCAGCCGGTCCTCGTCGTTTGCCCGTCATCCGTGACCTATAATTGGCTCAGCGAATTGAAAAAGTTTGCTCCCGGTTTGCACGCGGTTGTCATCGACGGAACTAAAGCGGAGCGGACGAAGCTTTTAAATGAAAGACAGAAGCCCGATGTGATGATCATCTCCTATCCACTAGTGCGGCGGGAAATCCCTTGGCTGGAGAAGCAATATTTCCATACTGTGTTTTTTGACGAAGCTCAAGCTTTTAAAAATCCTTTGACCCAGACAGCGCGGGCTGTAAAAAGGCTGCCGTCACGGTACCGGTTTGCCTTGACCGGAACGCCGGTTGAGAATTCATTAGAAGAGCTATGGTCGATTTTTCATGTGGTCTTTCCTGAGCTTTTCCTCGGATTAAAGGATTTTAGCCAACTGACAAGGGAAAAGATTGCCCGAAGAATCAGGCCGTTTTTGTTACGCAGGATGAAGGAGGACGTTCTTTCCGAGCTTCCCGAAAAAAGGGAGTCACTGGAATCAGTGGAACTGTTCGATGACCAAAAGAAACTGTATGCCGCCTACCTCTCGAAGCTGCGGCACGACACGTTGAAGCATTTGGATAAAGACACGATTCGGAAAAACCGGATTAGAATTTTGGCCGGTTTGACACGCCTGCGGCAAATTTGCTGTCACCCTGGATTGTTTGTCGATGGCTATTCAGGCAGTTCCGCCAAATTTGAACAGCTGATGCGGATTTTAGAGGAATCTCGGCAAACCGGAAGAAGGGTGCTGATTTTTTCGCAGTTTACTAAAATGCTGGAGATTATTGGCCGCGAATTGACCATGAAGGGGCAGCCGTTCTTTTATCTCGACGGGCAAACCCCTGCGGAAGAACGGGTGCAAATTTGTGAGCGGTTTAACCGTGGGGAACGGGATTTGTTTTTGATTTCTTTAAAGGCAGGCGGGACCGGCTTGAATTTGATGGGGGCCGATACGGTTATTTTGTATGACACGTGGTGGAACCCGGCTGTCGAGGAGCAAGCGGCAGACCGTGCGCATCGGATGGGCCAAAAGAATACTGTTCAGGTGATTAAGCTCGTGGCTCGCGGGACGATTGAAGAGAAGATGAATGAACTGCAGGAAAAAAAGCGCCATCTTGTCCAGGAGGTTCTTGATTCCGACGAGAAAGCCATGGCGGTGCTTACCGAGGAGGATATCCGGGAGATTTTAATGATCTAACCTAAACACAAGAAGGACAGACCTTGAACTCAGGGTGCTGTCCTTCTTGTTTTTTGAAAAAAATAAACTGGCGAACGTTACCGAATTAATCTAATGCTAAATGTAATGTAGCACCACATTCGTTCACTAACTCCCGGTCCTCCTGATCGTCTGCATACAATAAAAGCATGATGAGTGTATACATAGCTTTAAACTTCGCGGTTGTTTTCCATTCCGGCTTTATTTCCCCGTACCAATGGAAAAACTCGTTTCTGCCTGAGGCTGGTAAAAAGCCGTAAACAATTGATAAATCGACGGCGGGGTGGCCGATATGTGTGTCGCCCCAATCGATAACAGCTGAAAGCTGCCCATTGTCATCCACAAGCAGATTTTTAAAGTGCAAATCACCGTGGACCAATGTTAGAGCCTTATCTCCAAAGGGGGCGTTTATGGTTGAAAAAAATTGCTGGAGTTTATCCACTAGGTCAGAATCCAATAATCGTGTGGCTTTTTCCAAATTGGCCTCCAGTATGGGTTTTCTTTTTACCACATCCATCCGGCCTAGCTGATCATAGGGAATTTGCAGTTCCTCTGCCTTCTTTAGTGGAAAACCGTGCAGTTTTTTTAAAAAAAGGGCTAAGGGTTTTGCCGATTGGATTCGCTGTTCCTCCGTCAACGCGGTCGGAGTTTTTCCCCTTAACAATGCATATCCGGCAAATGGCCAAGGATAATCCCCTTCTGCCATTCCTAAAAATAGCGGGTTGGGAATTGGAATGGGCATTTTCGGCGCGATGGAGGGGAGTATCCGGCATTCGGTTCTCATTAGGTTTGCGGCAATTTCTCTCCGCGGAAACCGGAAAACATATTGGTTATTCACACGAAAAACGGAATTATCAAAGCCCTCCCCTAAATTCGTTACACGGACAGGCTGCAGCTGTGGAAACTGTTTTTGAATTATGCTTGTGGCCCTGTTAATCGTAACAGCGTGCTCCGGTGACCATGGTTCAGTCATGCTTACACTTCCTTGTCTAATTAAACTACGGCCGGAAATATTGGGTGACGGTGCCCTCGCCGTCGGCAACTGCAACTTTTGCAAAAGCGCCATTGATCAATGTCATCTGTGGCGGCACATGTCCGCAGTCGATATCATAAATAACCGGGATGTCCAGCTCGACAGCCAGTTCTTGATAGACATCCTCCGCAGTGTAGTTATCTATGGGTTTATTGGCTGGACTGCGGCCGAACATCAGACCGGAGCAGCCGTCAAACCATCCCGCCAGCTTCATTTGGACCAAAGACCGGCGCAAATCAGCTGTATTCAGTTCGCAGTTTTCTAGATACCAAATAACTGGTTCCCCGGAGAGATATTTTTCCCTGAAGCCCTGAACATCGCCGAAGGGGGTTCCAATCAGATGTCTGATAATGTCGATGCACCCGCCAAGAAGCCGGCCTTCTATCTCTATTTTGGCACTCGGTATGGATTTCCACACTGTCCTTTCCGTCAAGTGAAAAACACACGGGGAAGGCGAGTCATGGTTCCATTCCTTTTGATACAAGGCAGAGGAATGTTGAACGACGGATTCCCCTGGTTTCGTAGATAAAACGTTCTGCCACATCTTCGTCGTTTCATCCGAATAATCTCCACGCAAGTCTACTAAATTTGTGCCATGAGCTGTGGCCCTACCGGTTTTTAACGTGATGGCCAGCAGCAATCCGCTTATGTCTGAGTATCCTAATACCCATTTATTTTTCATATTTTCAAAGTCGACCTGTTCAAGAATTTCCACTAATAGTTCTCCACCCCATGGAGGAATCAGGATGTCCACTGTATCGTTGCTCATCATTTCATTGAATTCGGCCGCCCGTTTTTTGGCTGGAGCCGACTTCGCCTTAGCCTGCGTCCACACTGTCCCGCCGCACATTGTTTGGTAACCTTCTTGCTCCATTCGTTGGCAAGCAAGTTTTACTAAAGGGTGCAGCTCAGGCGGCACACCGGAAGAAGGTGCTGTTATTCCGATTGTTGCTCCTTTTTTTAAATAAGGAAATGTAATCATGGTTTCTCCTCCGTATGGTTTTTCATGATTTTACCAGATTGGAGCTGTTTGAACCATTTTTAAGGTCGTTTTCACAAATTTTGATGCGTTTGAAACAATAAACTTATTTACCATATATTTCAAAATTGAGATATAATCCATTTATAAAATATAGAGATGGAGGGACTAAATGAATAAGTATGGCCGGCTTTCTTTATTAATGGTTGGTATCTGCATAGCATTATCTTTTTTTGTTAATGAAAACAATAAGTATCCAGGTATTTTCCTATTAGTGTTCAGTATCCTAGCAATAGCAGGAATCGTTTTCGCCATTTTATCGAAAAAATGGTCAAATATTATTATTAGCGTAATTTTAAATGGTGCCACTTTAGTTTTATTCTTCTTTTTGTTATTAGGAATGGGAATAGGAGAGGCATAAATGAAAGAAAGTTAACGACTCTATTAGGGTCGTTTTCTATGTTGATCTTAATTATCGATTGGAACAGAGCTTATTTATATATGCACCAATATTTGGTAGTCTAGAAGTAATGAACAGTTTGAGGAGGAAAGGAAATGAAACGTTTGCCGTTTGAGCGTCCCACAGACTTTTATGATGTTCGGCTGCTTCCTATTGATGAACAAATCTGTGCGTTGTTGAAAAAGCGCGGGGACATGCCGGACCACAACCCGGGGTTCCCGCCGGCTGATTCTATGTCGGAATGGGCTGTAAAATATGATTTGTATGAGGATTTGTTAAACTCGTTATTTGGATTGTTGAGAGATGAAGAGCAATTTAAACCTCGGGTTGAGCCGAGGAACTTTATCAAACAGGTTCCCATCCTAAAGGCTGTTGAAAAAAATGACCGGTTGTATACACTCTCGTTTATCCGCCAGTTTGACAATGCCAGTGTTGTCCAATTGAATTGCGATTGGCATGAAACGGAGGAGGAGCAGGATTTGCGGCATATGCGGCACAAGGACCATACCTTTCTCGAACTGGATATGGGAGAAGGGTACGAATGCTGGATGGATACCGGACGTGGGACGACCGGACAATACAGCAGGAACTTTATTGTCTCGCCAGGGATACCGGAGGATGTTTCAGGATTAATATTTACTTTTAAAGAGTATAAGGATCCATTCAAGGCTAAACCGACAGGGCAGGAAATTGTTTTTAACTTAGATGAAGGAGCCAAGAAAAAATGAGAACAAAAGCAAATTATCCCTATATTTATTTTTTCATCGAACCTAATGTGGTCTTTGTCTATAAAATTGAAACCGGTCAATATTTAACTCTGGATGATCTTCATCATACAGGAGAGTGGCAAACCTATGAAATCGATGGTCCAGGTGAGTTTGATGGGTTTCATCATGAAGACTACCAGCCGCTTGTGGGGAGAGGTTATGCTATAAAACTAGATGATCATATTTTTATGCTCGAGAACATCAATAAGCAAATCCAAAAACACCGCAAGCCTGACGATTACGAGCCAGTACATATTACAATTTCGGAATCGGCAGCCGGTTCGTTAAGGTTTGGGCTCGAGCGGCCGAAGACAGTCATTGGGTTCCCGGATTTCTTTGAGATTGGCCCGCTTTGGAGGCTTCATGAAAAAATCGGTCAGGATTTCCGATTCCAGTGGATGGGTGAGAATATTAATACCGAGATGGATGATTATGAGCAGGAAACGAAATTTATTAATACACTTTTAGAAATCGAAGATATTCCGGAACAAGTGCCGATTTATCTATGGACGGCCAATAATGCCAAAGAGCAAACCGGAATCCGGTACATTCTAACCTTGCTGGGCGGGAAGGCGAATGAACTCTATTTAATCAATTCAACGGATTGCTATCACGAAATGATCGACGTGCAGGACGAATATCACCATATTACACATACCAGTGAGATCCATCCGGATAAATTAAAACAAATCTTTGAAACGGCAAAGGGCAAACCTTTATCGGATGAGGAAAAGCGCCAATATCAAGAAGAATGGCGGGAGTTAGCGGAAGGAAAACAAGTTTTAAGGATATGGAAAGACAACAGGATTATCAGCGTCTCCGAAGATTATTATGATTCACTCATTCTCGACACGATTAAGAATTTGCAACAACAAAACGACTTTATATTGACCGCAAGAGTGGTAGGGGCAACACTTGGCCAAATGCAAGAACCCGTAAGCGACTCCTACCTGGAATACCGGATCAGACATCTGGTCTACAACCAGCAGCTAGAACTAAAAGGAATTCCCAAATCGATGAGACATTACTCCGTAAGACAACGAAAAGCATGGGGACAGGCCCCCACCGGAGCACCGCATTAACGTGGCGGGGGACAGGCCCCCGCCATGGTAATGCGTTAAAGTGCCGGGGGCCTGTCCCCATTTAATACCGCTTGTTTAAATTCTGTATAGCTGTTGATGTGATTGTCGGCTTCGATGTTTGGGTTTTGGAAGGCGACTGTTTGGATGTTTAGTTTTCTGGCCGGTATGAGGTCGAGGTCACGGTCGCCTACGACTAGGTCGATGCGGTATGTTTTTAGAACATGTTCATAGGCGGAGGTGTGGGGCTTTCTGGTGAAGCCTTGTTCTTCCACGGATACTATTTCTGTAAAGTATTTGGCCAAATCATATTTGTCCAGGAGGTAGAGTGTTGATTCTTTGTCGCGGTGGGTCACAATCACATTATGTTCCGCCAAGGATAAAGCTTCCTCGAGGTGATCGAATGGCTTGCTGGTCAGCCTTGAGTAATGATTATACAACTCTTGATATTTTCCTCGATGTCTTTCATTAATTCCATAGTGTTTAAATGCTGTTTTGGAGTCTTTTTTTAACCACCCTAGCACTTCCGCAGCGTCCAGTTCCTTGCCGCTTAATTCGATAAATCCCCTGACAAGAGCCGGGTAGGTGTCAAACAGCGTTCCATCAAAATCCCACAATATATTCAAAACAATCCCTCTTTTCATGATGATGTTTTTACGATACATGATGTCGTTCACCTTATCAACTCTACAAGTTCATCGACGGCCATTCCGTTCTTAAAATTATTGTCAAATAGTATAACAGACTTATCTCATTCTTTTTTCCTATGTGATAGGATAAAAGTTTGTAGTATGAAAAACGATGTTAGATTATATAACAGGTTGATTGAACAGTCAGAGTAATCCGATTATTATGTTATCTATATTGACACGACATGACAGATAGATGGAGGGGAAGATGTGACAAAGCAGAAGCTAGTGTTAGTAGGTAATGGTATGGCAGGCGTCCGCTGTATTGAAGAAATCATCAAGCTGGAACCAGCTCAATATGAAATCACCATTTTCGGGAGCGAGCCCTATCCCAACTATAATCGGATTCAATTATCAAAGGTTCTCCAAGGAGATACAACCATAAAGGATATCACCATTAATGACTGGAACTGGTATGAGGAGAATCATATTCTTTTATATCCTGGAGAGACTGTTGTCCGAATCGACCCTAAAGGACAAATGGTGTTAACAGACAAAGGACGTCAGGTGGATTATGACAAATTAATCCTGGCTACAGGTTCCCTGCCGTTTATGCTGCCAATCCCAGGTGCTGAGAAGCCAGGGGTTACAGCTTTCCGTGATATCAAAGACTGTGAAAAAATGATTGATTATGCAAAATCCTATAAAAAGGCCGCTGTCATCGGTGGAGGTTTGTTAGGACTCGAAGCCGCCAGGGGACTGCTGAACCTGGGAATGGAAGTCAGTGTGGTTCACCTCTCTAATTATTTGATGGAAAGACAGCTGGATCAAACAGCCGGACAGTTATTGCAAAAGGAACTGGAACTGCAGGGAATGAATTTTTACCTTGAAAAACAAACAAAGGAAATTATCGGTGATGGCAAAGTCGAAGGGCTGCTCTTCAGTGATGGAGAAGTCGTGCCGGCCGATTTGGTTGTCATGGCTGTTGGCATCAGGCCGAATGTCCAATTGGCAAAAGACAGCGGAATTCCCGTCAATCGCGGCATTCTGGTCAATGATTTTATGGAAACCGAAATGGCCAATGTCTATGCAGTAGGCGAATGCGCCGAGCATCGAGGGACCGTTTATGGTTTAGTTGCCCCTCTGTATGAACAGGGCAAAGTCTTGGCGAAAGCCATTTGCGGCCAAGAGACGAAGGCTTATTTAGGCTCTACCGTTTCTACGCAATTAAAGGTGTCGGGAGTGGATGTTTTTTCTGCCGGCGAAATCTTTGAGAATGAGCAAATCAAAACGATGAAAGTGTTTGACGATTACCGGGGGATGTATAAAAAAATCCTGATTCGGGATGGGAAAATCATCGGGGCCGTGTTGTTTGGAGACACCAGTGAAGGCAACCGGCTGCTCCGGCTCATAAAAAAAGGCGCAGATATTTTTGAGTACACCGAGAGCGATCAGAGTGAACAAACGGGGACCAGTTTCGTTGCTTCCTTGCCGGATGAGGAAATCATCTGTGGCTGTAATGGCGTTACCAAAGGCACAATCGTCAGTTCCATTCAAACACAGGGGCTGACCAGTGTTGAACAAGTGAAAGGGTGCACAAATGCCTGCCGATCCTGC
Organism: Neobacillus camarae; assembly: GCF_054950115.1. NCBI lineage: Bacteria > Bacillati > Bacillota > Bacilli > Caryophanales > Bacillaceae > Neobacillus > Neobacillus camarae. The sequence goes on from NZ_JBUCKX010000001.1 coordinate 153,709, forward strand.
GGCGGATGCAAACCGCTTGTAACCGATTTGCTCGAATACACCTTAGGGGATAAGTTCAACATAGCCGATCAAAAGGAACCGATTTGCGTCTGTACCACCTTAACAAGAGATGAAGTGGTCGAGGCCATCCGTGAAAAGGGGCTCAGCCACACAAGAGAAGTCATGAATGTTCTTGGCTGGAAGACGGAAGATGGCTGTTCCAAATGCAGGCCGGCGCTCAACTATTATTTAGGCATGCTCGATCCGGTAAAGTATCACGATGAACGAGAATCCCGGTTTGTAAACGAAAGGATGCATGCCAACATTCAGAAGGATGGTACCTATTCGGTTGTCCCTAGAATGTACGGCGGTGTAACGAATGCAGAAGAATTGAGAAAAATTGCCGATGTGGCAGAGAAGTATGCTGTCCCGTTAATTAAACTGACCGGCGGGCAGCGGATTGACCTATTGGGCGTGAAGAAAGAGGATCTGCCGAAAATGTGGGCCGACCTTGACATGCCGTCCGGATATGCCTACGGAAAATCGCTTCGCACGGTAAAAACCTGCGTGGGCGAAAGTTTCTGCCGATTTGGAACCCAAGATTCTATCGGGATGGGCATTATGATGGAAAAGAAATTTGAGCGCTTAAGTACCCCGCATAAGGTGAAAATGGCCGTGTCAGCTTGTCCGAGAAACTGTGCCGAATCCGGCATAAAAGACCTTGGGGTGGTCGGTGTTGATGGGGCATGGGAACTCTACGTCGGCGGAAACGGCGGAACCCATTTAAGAGCGGCAGACCTTCTCTGTAAGGTGAAAACCCAAGATGAGGTCATGGAAATGACGGGTGCGTACATTCAATATTACCGGGAGACGGCAAACTATTTAGAGCGGACTTCCAAATGGGTAGAAAGAATGGGATTGGACCATATCAAATCCGTATTAGAGGACAAAGAAACCAGGGATGTGTTGAATCGACGTATGGACGAAGCACTGACAGTGTTGAAAGATCCATGGCAGGAGGCGATCAACAGCAGCGATATTCGCAAGGAGCTTTATGAAACGGTAAAAGTGCCTGTGGATATGAAATAAGGGGGGATTAGGTGGTGGAAGCGATCCGTTACCGTATTAAAGTGGGAGAAGTCAATGAAATTCCGAAAGAAATAGGCAAAACCGTTAAGATTGGACCGCTGGAAATTGCCCTTTTCCGCCTGGCATCCGGAGAGATCCGGGCAATTGAAAACCGCTGTCCGCATAAAGGCGGTGTGTTAGCGGAAGGTATGGTCAGCGGAGACCATGTCTTCTGTCCCATGCATGATTGGAAAATAAATGTAACCGATGGAAAGGTTCAAGCACCGGATGTCGGCTGTGTGAAAACTTATGAGGCGGTCATTGAAGATGGGGAAGTCATCATTATTCTATGAGAAACATTTTTTTAAGAGCTGGCTAGCAAATACACAGAAAAAAATTCAAAGGAACAACGCAGCTTAACGGTTGTTCCTGTTTTTATTTGGAGGTGGAACCATGGAAGGAAATAATCCTTATCAAGGGAATAAAAGAATTTTGCTGTTAACCACATTTGCTTTCTTTCTCTCTTTTGTGGTGTGGTTTAATATGGCTCCGTTTACGACAACCATCATGGAAAAACTCCATTTAACCAAGACGGAAGTCGGGATACTCATGAGCTTTAACGTGGCGTTAACCATTCCGGCCCGTATTGTGATCGGTCTGTTGGTTGACCGGTTCGGGCCGAGAAAGACCTATTCGGCCTTATTAATCGTCATGAGCATTCCTTGTTTCTTTTTTGCTTTTGGAACTAGCTTTTGGCAGTTATTTATTTCTAGGATCTTTTTGGGGATAATTGGGGCTGGATTTGTGATTGGGATTCGCATGGTATCTGAATGGTTTCCCCAAAAGCAAATTGGACTGGCCGAGGGCATTTACGGCGGCTGGGGGAACTTTGGATCGGCAGCTGCTGCCTTTTCGCTTCCCCTTATTGCGCTTTGGATTGGCGGGGAGAACGGGTGGCGATATGCCATCTGCCTGACTGGGGTGATTTCTTTTGTTTATGGAATTGTGTACTATTTCTCCGTCCAAGATGCGCCAAAAGGAAAGTCTTACAAACGTGCTAAACGAATGGGAGCGATGGAGGTTACTTCCCAGCAGGATTTATTCGGATTGATGATAATGACCTTTCCGATATACGGCATATTGGGAGTTCTTACGTGGAAACTGGAAACATCCTCGATTATTTCTTTCAAAATTGCGGCACTGGTTTATGGGGTTCTTGCGGTTTTATACTTGTGGAATCTTGCGAAAATCTGGTCGGATAACACAGATGTTTTTGAGAAGGACATCCCTGAAGAAGAGAAGTTTTCATTCCGGCAGGTGGCGATTCTGGATTTGGCTTACCTGATAACATTTGGTTCAGAACTGGCCGTTGTTTCGATGCTGCCAATGTTTTTTGAGGAAACCTTTGATTTAACAGTAGCCAAGGCAGGCGTGATTGCGGCAAGCTTCGCTTTCACGAATTTGGCAGCGAGGCCGTTAGGGGGCTGGATGGGGGACCGGTTTGGCAGGAAAAAAACATTGCTGACCATGCTATTGGGTTTAAGCTTATCCTACATCGGAATGTCGTTTATCACATCAGGCTGGTCATTACCCGCTGCAATTGCCCTGACGATGCTCTGTTCTTTTTTTGTTCAAGCAGGCGCGGGGGCTGTTTTTTCCATCGTTCCGCTGATAAAAAAGCGAATCACGGGGCAGGTAAGCGGCATGGTCGGCGCTTATGGAAATATTGGCGGTGTGGCCTTTTTAACGGTTCTCGGTTTTGTCAGTTCTTCCGTTTTCTTTAAAGTAATCGGAATCACCGCCTTCCTCTGTTGTGCAGCGGCGTTTTTCCTCAAGGAACCGAAACCGGAAGAAACGGATGAAGTTCAAGATGCGGTTTCGCAGCAAAGGGGATTAGATAAGAAGATGATGGTAAAACCAGCAGCAGGAGGACTCGATCAGGCATGAAAGACTTTCTGTCCAACTTTCAGACCAAATATAAAGAATTGAATAAAGAGGAGATTTATGATGCCAGATGCCCTTACTGCAGCGTTCAATGCACGATGCAGGTAATGGAGGAAAGGATCGTAAGCAGGCGGGTGTTTAAGGTGAAACCTAATAAAGAGGATCCTGCCTCCGAAGGCCGTCTGTGCATCAAGGGGGTTAATGCTCATGAGCATGTCGTCAATGGGCAGCGGGTTTTATTTCCTTTAATAAAAATAGATGGAGAGTTTCACCGCGTATCTTGGGGTCTGGCCCTCGATTATATGAAAGAAAAGTTTACCAAGCTCCAAGCGGAGTATGGCAATGACGTATTGGGGGTGTATGGTGGGGGTTCATTGACAAATGAGGAAGCCTACCTGCTAGGAAAATTTGCTAGAGTGGCCCTAAAGACCAAATATATCGATTATAACGGCAGGTTTTGCATGTCGTCAGCTGCAACGGCAGCCAATCAGGCGTTTGGGATGGACCGGGGATTAACCTGCACGCTTTCCGATATCCCAAACGCAGAGTGCATTATTTTGGCGGGAACCAACATCGCGGAGTGCCAGCCTGTTTTGATGCCATACTTTTTAAAAGCGAAAAAGCGGGGGAGTTATATTATTGTCATTGACCCGAGAGAGACGCCAACGACAAAACTGGCAGACTTGCATATTAAGATCAAGCCTGGAATGGATGCGAATTTAGTTACTGGATTACTAAAAGAGATAGTGGAACAAGAATATGTCGACCACTCCTTTATTAAGGAGCGGACAAAAGGCTTTACTGAACTTCAAGCGTATTTACAATCTATTGATTTGCAGGAGATCTCGGAGCTGACCGATGTCCCTGCTGCCATCATTCAATTAGCCGCGGAGCGTTTTGGCAAGGCGGAAACGGGTATTGTCTTCACGGCAAGAGGGGTGGAGCAGCATGCCAGTGGAGTGGAAACCGTCAAGAATTTTATTAATCTGGCATTAGTGACGGGGAAAATCGGAAGGCCGGGCTGCGGCTATGGGGCAATTACCGGGCAGGCGAACGGCCAGGGAGGAAGAGAGCATGGACAGAAGGCCGACCAGCTTCCGGGTTATCGGTCGCTGAGTAATCCTGAGCACCGGCAGCACATTGCCGGCATTTGGGGAATCGATGACATAGAATTGCCGGAAAAAGGCGTGTCGGCATATGAAATGATGGAAAAAATAGCTGCCGAGGAGATTAAGGGTTTGTTTATTATGGGCTCCAATCCCGTTGTCTCCAATCCAAATGCTATTTTTGTAGAAAAGGCACTAAAGGAATTGGACTTTTTAGTGGTGGCGGACATGTATGTTTCTGAAACGGCCCGGCTGGCTGATGTGATTTTACCGACGACGTCTTATTTAGAAGATACCGGTACGTTAACCAATCTGGAGGGCCGGGTGGTGCTTCGGGAGGGAAACCGCCGGAAACCCGGAGAAACCAAGCATGACTGGGAAATCCTTTGTGACCTGGCGGGGGCGCTAGGTAAAGGAGAATACTTTCCTTTTTCCAGTGCGGAGGAAATCTTTGAGGAACTAAGGGCAGCAAGCAAAGGCGGTATGGCCGATTACTATGGGATTACCTATCAAAGGCTGCAGGAGGAGCAAGGCGTGCTATGGCCCTGTCCTGAACCAGGCCATCCTGGGACGGGGCGTTTATTTGAAAGGACATTTGCCCATGAAGATGGAAAAGCCGTCATTTCTGCTGTGGCAAGGCAGGAGCCGAGGGAGCCGGTCAGTCATGAGTTTCCATTGTACTTAACGACGGGGCGCATCATGCATCATTATTTATCCGGTGTGCAGACCAGGAAAAGCCCCAAACTAAACGGGCTGTATTCAGAGCCGGTACTTGTGGTTCACCCAAATACGGCTCAAACATATCAACTGGAAGATGGGGCCCTGGTAAAAATCCGTTCCAAAAGAGGCAGTGCAGTCATGAGGGCATCCATCACCACTTCCATCCGGGAAGACACCCTGTTCACCTCCTTCCACTGGAGCGACCTCCAAAGCATCAACCGAGTCACCAATCCCGCCTTGGACCCGCACTCCAAAATGCCCGAATTCAAAGTCTGCGCCGTCAACATTTCACCGCTTTAGCAGGGTGGGGGCCTGTCCCCCACCCTGCTAGTGCGTTAAAGCGGCGATGGAGCGGGGGACAGGCCCCCGTTGAATGTTAAGTTTTTGTATAGTTATTTGCTATATGGTTTAAGTAGCTTATCATATTAATAAGAGTATAAACTTTCAAAAGATTCGATAACCGGGGAGGGGGATTTCATGACTGCTGGAATTATTGTGGGTGTTATTGTGGTTGCAGGGATTGTTGTGGGAATTAATTCAAAGGCGAAGAAAAAACGGCCTCAATTATCAAAGGAGAATATTCCGGAAAGGCTCGGCGTACTTGAGGGTGTTCCAGTGCAGCCTTTGCTTGATAAGTTAAACGATGCACTGGATGAGGAATACATGCAGCAAGTTAAACAGAGGTTTCTTAAGGAAAATCCTAAATTGAGTGAAGATGAGTTCGAATGGCGGCTGTTTGAGTTAAAGCGCTATTTCTTGTTGGCTCATCTGTTAAAGAAAGCTCCTATGTTTAGTGATGAAGTAGATGAAATTTGGCATAGCATGCTTCTGTTTACAAAGAATTACCAAACGTTTTCGGAGAGATTTTTAGGGGAAATGATGCACCATAATCCTAATACGAACCCCAAACCGGAGCCCCAAGAACGGGCATTTTTTGACTGGGTGTTTTCCCAGCTGTTTCAGATTACTAATTTTACATGGAAGTCATGGGGGAGTTTTTTCAAAAACCCCGTAGATGTACAGTTGCTAAACGAGTTTAGAAATGGGAACGAAGACTACCTAATAGATAAGTATTTTAATAACGATGCACAAAACAAGGCACTAATTGAATATTTACTGTTCCAAATGAAATACCAATTGGGCGAGGCGGAAAAAATGTATCAGTTGGACCAAAAAGGCAGCTTTACCAGGCCGCGCCATTTTGGTGAAATGTCCTCCTTGTCGCTGGCGATGATCTTTTATTCTTATTATTATTTTGATGATTATTGGGCCCATGCGAAAGCCTATGCCTTTGCTGATACAATTAAATATACAAGTGGGTGCACGACCACCGTCTTTTGTGGATATGCCTCCTCAGAAAAGCATGATTCAAATTCAGGGGATTCAGGAGGCTGGGACAGCGGCGGTCATCATGGCGGCGGTGATTCCGGCGGTTCAAGCTGTTCAAGCGGTTCGAGTTGCTCCAGCTGCGGCAGCGGCTGCTCTTCATAGTTTCCGACTGAACCCATTCGCAGGCAAAGCTTGGGGTTAGCCCCAAGCTTTGCCTGCGAATAAATTAAAATAGTGGGAGCCTTTACTTTTGCTTTAATGCAATCCAAATTTCTGAATAATAATCAGGTTTCCACGGATCTCCTGCAGGATATACCTCTAATTCAGGTCCTTCCTCCTGTTCATATTGATTGGAAGGGAACCATTCTGTGAAAATTTGTTTCCACGCTTTTTGCATGGCATCCGGCATGGCTCCGTGAACCTCAAAAACTCCCCATTTGGCTGCAGGTATTTCAAGCATTAATAAACCTGCAGGAACCTCCCCTTCATATTCGGTTGCAATCCAATAGTCCATTAAATCTGCCTGTTCATGTCGTCTATCAACGCATACACCAAGGGCTCCTTTGATTTCCCCTTTGTTCAGGCCGAACAATAAATCGTTGGTCCCATCTTGATGAACTTCCTCCCACATTTTCGGAATCTCTCTCTGGTTCTCTCCATTGACCAAGGATAACTCCCTTTTGATCCCGACCACTTGAAAACTGTCTCTTTCCATCACTTTGTAATTCATTGGTTCTGCTCCTTTCAGACTCACCTGAATGACCAGGCGATTATATGATTTGAGCATGCCGCCAAAACTTTTTGCCTGACTTGGCGCAATGCCATGCTGCCGGCGGAATGCTTTTGTAAAAGCTTCCGGAGTTTCATAGCCATACTTCAGAGCGACATCGATGACTTTTCTGTTTGTGTCCAATAATTCCTGGGCAGCAAGCGTTAGGCGCCTGCGCCGGATATATTCACCTACGGAGATATCGGTTAAAATTGAAAACATGCGCTGAAAGTGAAATTCCGAGACATTGGCCTGCTTCGCAATATTTTTTATTAATAAAAGTTCCATTAAATGTTCTTCCATGTAATCAATTGCCCTCTGTAATGATTCCACCCATCCCATATCGCTGCCTCCTTAATTCCATATTAAAAGCAAACTGGATATCGTTCCTGTCAATTTATGCTAGGTTTTGATAGGTCTTCCTGTTTTTATTGTTCATGTCCATTAATGAAAATGTCTAGTGAAATGCTTTTAAATGGGGGAAAGAATCAGTTTTACTGTGAAGGCGCATAGCTAATTTGATGAGAGGTCCCCTAGATGAGGAAAAGCAGCCCTTACAATTTACGGCTGCTATTATCCCTTACTTGATCCTGGTATAAATCAATATATAAGTTGCCTTTTGATCCCACTACAGCATAAGAAACCTCTGAAACTTGGAGGTTCCGTTTTTGCAGTTCAGACTTAAGCCACTGTTCGTTAACATCATATTCTGATAAGTTGTCCATTTGGATTTCTCCATCAAGAATTAATTCCACGGGATACCTTGTTTGTTCGGGGTGACTGGCTTTCAATGCCAAATCCTTCTTAGTGATCCCTTGATGCTCAGTTTTTTTTAATACGGATAACGTTTCATTTGTTTCTAAGATGGCTAACTCCACTTCGTCTATGTAAAAAATATCTTTGCCCCGCAACGCCTGCTGCAGTTCCTCTAAAGTGTAGCCTATTTTGCGCATCGAATGCTCCAAAATTTTTCCTTTTTCAATCAGAACCACAGGTTTTCCGGTAATCCATTTTCTGAGCCGGTGGTTTTTTATCGCCATCAGATTCAAAAGGTAGATAATCAACCCCATTATGACAAATGAAAGAATGAAGTATGAAAATTTGATTCGGGTATTGAAGGCAAGATTTCCGGCAATCGTCCCCATTGTAATGGAAGCGATGAACAAGTGGTAGGATTTATGGGCAAGTGTTTGTTTCCCGAGGATATGGAAAAAACCCCATAACAATACAAAAGCGGTGATCGTCCGCATAAAAATCTCTTGGTAACCTGACATTCTTTTTCTCCCTTTAAACCCTCTTTATTGATGGCCTTAAAATACTATGCCAAAGAAGAGGAAAACTTCTCTGGTTATTTTTTGCTAACTTTTTCCTTTCTATGTACAGTGTAAAAGCTTCGTTACAATAAAAAAAGAGCCAAGTGGCTCTTTTCAATTTGTCGAAAGGAATGATATTTTTATACACCTAGAAAATTGACCGACTGGCGGAGACCCTCTAAGGCAAATCTGCTTAAAAAACGGTAGACAAAAAGGGCAATGATCGGAGAAAAATCAATTGCACCAAACGGGGGAATAAACCTCCTGAAAATACCTAAGTACGGTTCCACCAGTTTGGAAATCCAAATACCAACCTTCGTCGACTGAAACGAAGGAAACCAAGAACCCAAAATTGATACAAGGATCAACCAATAATAACCTTCAACAATATACACACCAACTTGCAAAATGCTGTATCCCAAAGTAATCTCCCCGTCCATAAAAATTTTTAACCCAACACGCCTGTACCTTATATACGCACAAACCAGAATAAGGTTTCAAAAAGGGATACTTTAGGGCCTGTCCCCACTGTGGTAAAGCGTTAATGGAGCGGGGGCCTGTCCCCCACCGTGGTAATACGTTAATGGAGCGGGGGCCTGTCCCCCACCGTGGTAATACGTTAATGGAGTGGGGGACAGGCCCCCACTAGGTTAAAGCGTTACTGTAATGGGGGAGAGGCCACGTCTTTTGTCCTCTTAGATGATGGATTTGATGGTTGTGAGTTTGTTTGAGCATTGGCATTTGGTGCTGTGTTTGAGGATTTTGATTTGGGTGCCGCATGTTGGGCAGATTTTTTTGTTGGTTTGCATGTTCAGGGCTCCTTTTTGTTTAGTTGGTTTCTAAAGGGGTGTTCATTTTAGGGGTCTTTTTGACATGTTTTGCATATGCCGTATATTTCCATTTTGTGGTGATGGATTTGATATTTTGTCAGGTTTGCGGCAATTTGTTCTACTTCCTTTAGGGCAGGGTAGGCAAAGTCGACAATGTCACCGCAAGATTGGCAAATGACGTGGTAGTGATTGGACTTATGGAATTCATATCGGCTCAGGCCATTTCCGTACGGAAGATCATTTAAAATACCCAGTTTTACAAACAGCTTCACGTTATTATAAAGGGTCGCTATGCTTACGTGAGGCATCTTCATAGATAGTTCTTCAACGGTAGGGTGGCCCGCATCCAGGATGTTTTGTAAAATTTGCATTCTTTGCGGGGTAATCCGCAGCCCCTTCCTTTTTAAAAAAGGGATTAGTTCTGATACTTGACTCAAAGGTAACATCTCCTCACTTTGGAGAGAGTGGAGAAGGATGACTCAATTCTAAATATTTTGAGCCATCCCTCTTCCATATTAAAGATAGAATAATAGGAAATCGGAATTCTAATATATGAAGCTCGTTATCTTACACTTCCTGTGGAACAGCTAACCCAAGGCCCTCCGCCACACGAGTGCCGTATTCAGGATCGGCTTTGTAGAAATGCTCGATTTGCCGAAGTTTGATTTCATCTTTGGTAACAGGTTTCATGGCCGCAACAATTGTTTCCACAAGTCGGGTCCGCTCCTCCTCAGACATTAAGCGGTACAGATCGCCGGTTTGAGTGTAGTGGTCGTCAGAATCGTAGGCGGCACTCGCTGCTTGACCGGTCACTGCAAAAGCAGTCTGCTTGTGTTCAGCCGCTTCTTTAGGGCCGCCAAAGCTGTTAGGTTCATAATAAACCGAGCCGCCGCCGTTGCCGCCAAAGCGCATTTGGCCGTCACGCTGATAGTTATGGACTTCTGCTCTTGGACGGTTAATGGGCAGCTGATTATGATTGACCCCGACACGGTAGCGGTGGGCATCTGCATAAGCAAATAGACGCCCTTGAAGCATTTTATCCGGTGAAGCCTCAATGCCAGGCACAAAATTGCCGGGAGAGAAGGTAGCTTGTTCGACTTCGGCAAAATAGTTTACTGGATTGCGGTCCAACACCATGCGGCCGACTTCCATCAGCGGATAGTCTTTATGGGACCATACCTTCGTCACATCGAATGGGTCGAAACGATAGGAGTCAGCATCTTCTAACGGCATCATTTGCACATACAGCTTCCATGCAGGGAAATCCACTTTTTCGATAGCATTAAACAAGTCTTCCGTATGATAATCCGGGTTTTCACCGGCAAGTTTGTCTGCCACAGCCGCCGTCATGTTTTTCACGCCTTGTTCGGAAATAAAGTGATATTTTACCCATACGGCTTCGCCTTCCGCGTTGACCCACTTGAAGGTGTGGCTTCCATAGCCGTTCATGTGGCGCAGGGTCGCCGGAATGCCGCGGTCACCCATCAGATAGGTAACTTGGTGCAAGGATTCCGGTGACAAAGACCAGAAGTCCCAAACTGCCGTTGGATTTTTCAAATGTGTTCGTGGGTCTCTTTTTTGCGTATGGATAAAATCAGGGAATTTAATCGCGTCACGAATGAAGAAAATCGGCGTGTTGTTTCCGACCAAATCATAGTTTCCTTCTTCTGTATAAAACTTCACCGCAAAACCGCGCGGGTCCCGCACTGTATCAGCTGAACCCAGTTCACCAGCAACGGTGGAGAAACGGATAAACATCGGTGTCCGTTTGCCAACGCCGTTGAAAACCTTCGCTTTAGTATAGTTGGACATATCATTGGTCACTTCAAAATAGCCATGGGCCCCGGCACCTTTCGCATGGACGACCCGTTCCGGAACACGCTCACGGTTGAAGTGCGCCAATTTTTCAAGCAAATGGACGTCTTGTATTAAGGTCGGGCCGCGATGTCCGGCCGTCATTGATTTTTGATTATCACCAACAGGTGCACCCCAGCTGGTTGTTAGATTCTTAGAATTACTCATGAATGAAATCACCTCATTGAAAAATTATTTAAGTAAATGATAACACTTATCACTCGAAAATCAATACTTTTTTATAATAATTATAAATTAGTATAAATTACTAATAAATAATAATGACTAAAAGTTAGCTAATACTGTTGCAAAAACTATGATTTGTTATTAGAAGTTCATGGAAAAAAGCGAAGGACCTTCATAGTAGTGATTTGATTTTCGATAAGATGAGTAAAATTGAATTCGCATATACAACAGAAAAATTACGATAAATGAGAATATAAAGCGTTATACACTTTGTTCTATAAAGATTTCATTTCCGGAAGGCCAATTACCTAAGAGGAATACAGCCTTAAGAGTCGTATTTATAAAGAATACTCCCAAAATTGGGGATGAAGGGCAACTGAGAAAGGAAGATTATCTAGTGAAGGTAAGCAAAAAGACAGTGGAGCATTACCTCTGGGGAGGCAGCTGTGACGGCTGGAGATTGGTAGACAAGAAAGTTTTAAGCATCATCCACGAACGGATGCCTGGTGGCACTTCGGAAGTACGGCATTATCACCAACATTCCCAGCAATTTTTCTTTGTACTATCCGGAAACCCGACATTGGAAGTGGATGGTGAGCGATACAGCTTATCGGAACATGAAGGAATCGAAGTACCGCCGCTTGTCCCGCATCAGATGTTTAATGACAGTAATGAGGATGCTGAATTCTTGGTCATATCAAAGCCGAACACGCGAGGAGATCGAATCCTTGTTGATTAATCTAGCTGGCGATAGGGTCGGGTTTATTTATCGCCCGATTTCGCCTCGCTTTGTCGATGTGGTTTAAAGCATGGTATAATAAAATTAAGCCACAAAGGATATCCTCCATTTGAAAGGGGCCAATAACCATGGAACAAAATTTAAAACAACCAACAGAACTAACCATCAAAGATAAAAAGAAACTAGTTAAGGGCTATGTCACCCGTTCTGCTGTATACGCAAGAAGCAAGGTGGTGGAGGTTCAAACAAGAGAAGATGAATGCCATTATCTCATTTTTTATAAGGACCACTTCGTTTACGGCGGTATATTGGAACAAATTCCAGCCAACTCCTTTATCAGCAAGGCTTTTCAAGAAGGCATCGTCATTGTCTCACCCCATCCACTCATAAAAACAACCCTTCCTCAGTCATCTGTAACCATACCTAATAAAAATAAATTGTTATCCCAACTCGCTGTTCATTTTTCTTTACAAGAATCCGCGTATATAGCCGTAACTCTTGATGCGTTTTTTGAAAAGGATCAGTTGTCTGCCTTTATGGACAAAATTTTTAAACACTACAGAAGAAGCGGCCAATTTTTTAAGTCGTTTCAAATTTTACAGCTCCTAAATACATTTGCCCCTGAATTAAATTTGCTGAAACATCCTATGAATTCCCGTGAATTTCTCCCTTACCACGAATTTTATGAAACCTCCAATTCGCCGAATATCCTTATTAAGGATCCTCTCTATGCTGAAGTTGACTGTTTTAAAAATCGATCCCTGCCAAACAACTGGACAATGTTATCCGATTTATTAGCCAATGATGATAGTCTGACGGCCCTATTGCTGTGGCTGGAAAAGGCAGAACAATTCCCTGATGCCGCCACAATAGAAAAGTACACCGAAATGGCTTTGAAGTTTATAGCAAAAGAAGAATGGCTGCTCATCTTGGCCCTGGCAACTATCAATCCATTTCGGGTGCTGAACGATTCAAAAGTCATCATAGAAAACATGATTCGAAAGGGCAGCTATGAAACTGCAGCTTTGTATTTATTCCAATGTATTGACGAATTGCCTGATACCTACAACATTATCCTCCAGACGATTTGGGAAAAAGCTGAACCGAATTTTGTCATCGAGCATTTTGACGATTTTATCAGACTAATAAACCGTCTCCCACAAAACGAGCAATTTCAGCAGGTTGAACAAAAGGTCCACCAGCTCGCTGTCATCTTGCTGGAACAGAATGATTTGGATTCCGTTTGTGAAAAGCTGGCAGCCATCGAAAACTCATTTCCTGATACCAAAGTCATCAAAAACATAAAAGTCATGCAGGAATTGGCGGAAGATCCAGACAGAATGATGGAGCTTGGGAACTATTACGCTGATTACAAGCAATTTGACAAGGCCATCGAATGCTACTTTTGGGAGATGGAGCTAGACCCGCAGAACCCGTGCCCAGTGCAAAAAATCAGTAAAATGTATCAACATAAAGGAATGGCCAAAGAGGCATCCGAGTATCTAAAAGTGTACGCACAATTAAAGAGCAATCAAGAAGCCGGCTGATAGAGGTTAGCTAATAAAAAAAAGGAGACTAATTACGGAGGTTTGCCGATAATTAGTCTCCTTTACTCTTTCATTAAAGAGCTTCTTTGATGACTTTTTTATAATATTGAACCGAGAGAATGCCGAATATGGAGTACAAGGCAACATAAATTACCATGACCATCAGCATCGGCGTCCAGAGCTCTGCACCGAACAAGAACCAACCGGATTGGACGGCAAAATAACTATGGGACAAACCGATGACCAAAGGAATCCCAAAACTAAATAGCTGCTTCCCCCGTATGCCTCTTACCAAATCAGCCTGTGTAAACCCAAGCTTCCGTAAAATCGTGTAACTTGGTCTTTCCTCCTCGCTTTCACCCATTTGCTTGAAGTAAAGAATACAGCCTGAGGTGATTAAAAAGGTTAGTCCTAAAAACCCGACAATAAACATGATTAATCCCATAGTGTTTTCTTGCTCATTGCTGATTTCAAGCCGGGAGTCACTGGCCTCGTCTTTGCCAAAATTCATTTCTTTAAATAATTGATTGGCCTTTTCTAGATTCTGCTCATCCTTTAAATGGATACCGATAAATAATGAGGATTCTCTTTGAAGCGAAGGATCCAAATCATTTTTTAAACCATTAAACACGGTTTCATCGACGATGGCAACCGGGATGCCGCCAGCGGTGAAATACCATGAAATATAATACTCCTTCTTTAACCCCCAAAATGTTAGTGGAATGGCATTTGTTTTTCCTTTTAATTCAATCTTGCCAGAATCCTTAAGTGGCATGAATTTCTGCAGCAAATCATTATACCCTGTAAAAATGGTTTCGTTAGGGGCAACATCCCACTTTTTAATATATTTGTCACTGATAACAGGAATTTGCATGCTTTTTGGGTTAGTATTCAGCCCATCTATGTTTGAGTCCATGATGTTTTTTAGATTGGCCTTCACTTGAATGACATCAATCCTTTTTTCACTATAGTTGAAATGGTTGTCATCCAAAGCTTTTGTGAATCTTTCCGCTTCATCCGGTTTCACAAAAGCAAAATCGGCCGCCACATAGGTTGCCGCTGTTTTTTCGGCAGAGTAATAGGAAATGTAGCTCAATGACAATAAACCAATGGCCAAAGCGGATACCGTTGTGATAATGGTCAACAGCAGGGCATTGGACTTCATCCGAAACATAATCGATGTTAAGGAAAGCACCTCATTAATGGTTAAATACCCGTCTTTCCTTTTGCGAATCAGATGGAGGACAAAGCTGACGGACCCCTTATAGAAAAGATAGGTGCCAATAATTGTCGAACCTAAAATGGAAACCATGGCGAGAAACAGTTCGTTCATCGTCACAAAATCGCCGCCAAATAGCTTGGAGGAAAAATAGTAACCAAACCCAATCAACAGGATGCCAGCTACCCCCATTACAACTTCCCAGACAGACAGCTTTTTTACGGTTGCTTCTGTGGAAGAAAGGACCCTGAATAAACCTAGGATCGTTTGCTTTTTGATAAAAGTAAAATTCACCAGCATGATGAGAAGGTAGATGGCCCCAAACACAATCAGCGTCTGCACCAGTGCCTGGGATGAAAAATGCAGTGTGGCGATGGCGTCAATTTTCGTAACTTTGAACAAAATCATCATGATAAATCTGGAAATAGAAAATCCAAGAAAGATCCCAATTAGTAATGCACTAAAGTAAATCATAAAGTTTTCCGCACTTAAGATACGGAAAATCCGCCCCTTGGTCATGCCAATCAATTGAAACAGTCCAATTTCCTTGCTGCGCCGCTTGATAAAGAGGTTATTGGCATAAAGCAAAAAGATGGAAACAATCGCAACAAGCAGGATCGTGGCTGCCCGTAGTGA
The DNA here is from genome assembly GCF_054950115.1 of Neobacillus camarae. Taxonomy (NCBI): domain Bacteria; kingdom Bacillati; phylum Bacillota; class Bacilli; order Caryophanales; family Bacillaceae; genus Neobacillus; species Neobacillus camarae. Next base: position 168,948 of record NZ_JBUCKX010000001.1, read on the forward strand.
AGCGGCGCCTTTGATCGTTGCTCTCGCTTCTTCTGTGGATGGGTCGTACTGCAACGTCACAAAGGCAAAGTAAAGAGCCACACTAAAGATCAACGCAAACACATAGAGATAATAGTTTTTTACATTCTTTTTTAAATTGCGGAAAATTAGCTGATTAATGCTCATTTTGTACCCCGCCCAAGACAGCTTGCGTTTTCATGATGTCTTTAAAAAATTCCTGGCGTGATTGTTCGCCCTTATTCAACTGCGTGTACATTTGCCCGTCCTTGATAAAAATCACCCTGCTGCTGTAGCTGGCTGCTGTCGGGTCATGGGTGACCATGACAATGGTGCTATTCCGTTTTTGATTTAGTTGACTTAGCTTGTTTAATAAATCGGATGCGGATTTGGAGTCGAGTGCCCCTGTCGGCTCATCGGCAAAAATAATGCCAGGCTGATGGATAAACGCCCGTGCCGCTGATGTCCGCTGTTTTTGTCCGCCGGATATTTCATTCGGGTATTTGCCGGCAAGCTCTGTAATTCCCAGTTCCGCCGCGACTGCAAGAAACGTTTGGTCCGCTTCTTGCTTCGATACCTTCGTGATGGATAAGGGAAGGAGGATATTCTCTTTCACCGTCAACGTGTCGAGCAAGTTATATTCTTGAAAAATAAACCCCAAATGATGCTTGCGGAACTCGGCCAGTTGCTTTTCCTTCATCCGGGTAATTTCCCTTCCTTCAATTTTGATTGACCCGCTGCTCACTTGGTCAATCGAGGAAAGGACATTTAACAGCGTGGTTTTCCCTGAACCAGATGGCCCCATGATACTGACAAATTCCCCTTGTTCAATCGATAGGTTTAATGCCTTTAAAACTTCCTGCTTGTTGAATTTGTTCCCATAGCTTTTATGAATGTTAGTGGCTTCTAAAATTTGCATGTGATCAAACACTCCTTTATTCGATAGCTTTATTATAAAAAGTCATCATAGGAACTTCCTTCGATTGAGCGAACAAAATAAGAAAGCATGTGACATTTTTGTCACACGCCTGTTAGTTGGACAAACTCATTCCTTTTGGGAAAGGTTAACGTAAACGTCGTTCCCTGCCCCCGTTGTGACGACACCCCAATCCGTATCAGCAACGGGTTGGCCGCTTTTTGCACCAGGTATAACCCCATTCCGGTTGCAATGTTGTCATAGTGCTTGGTTGTGGAAGTAAAGCCTTTTTCAAAGATTCGGGGCAGGTCTTTTGCATCGATGCCTCGTCCGCAATCTGTCACGTCTAGGCAAGTATGCTCGTCTTTCACATAGCTTTTTATGATGATATCCGATTCCTCGCTATACTTTACCGCATTCGTTAACAGCTGCCTGATAATAAATCCCAGCCATTTGGCATCTGTGAGTACTTCCGTTTCGGACAGTTCCACCTCAAACCCGATTCCTTTTTGCATGCACCAGGATTGCAGAGTTTTGATTTCCTGAAAAATAATCGGCTGTAGCGGCGCTTTTTCAATATATAAGTCATTTTCCATAAAAGGAATGCGTTTTTGATGGAGCTGCTGGTCCAATAGAAGATGAATCCTCAGCCATTCATAGCGCAAGCCGGCTTTTGCCTGTTCATCATTCAAGCGGTCGATGATTAAATTCATGGCGGTCAATGGTGTTTTCACTTCATGAATCCAGGACAAGAGCTCGTCCTTTTCCTGTTCTAAAGAGGTAAAATGATCCGCTGCTTCCTGTTTTAGATTACCGGTTTGGGTCATGAGGGTGTCTTCAATTATTTTTTCAAACGGCGATTCAGCATGAGCAAGATTCGTCATATCCAGGTCTTTTTCCCAATCTTTCAAGCTTTTGTAGTATCTAGTTTCTTTTTGATAACGGACCATGAAAAAAATCGTGAAGATAATCGCCGATAAAAACACAATATAGAGAATCGGCAAAACCGGTATGGCGGCATCCAAAAAGGCAATCAGGACAATCAGGAATTCCAGGCAGACAATCAATAGAATCCAGCTGCGCCGTTCCATCAAGTAGTCTTTCATCATGGTAATGGAACCTCTTCGACGGCCATATACCCTTGTCCCACTTTGGTCTCAATCAAGTGTCCTAGACCTATTTCATCGAGCCTTTTCCGGAGCCGGTTGACATTGACAGTCAATGTATTGTCGCTGACAAACCGCTCGTCATCCCACAAACTTTTGATTAAGGATTCTCTGGTGACAATTTTATTCTTTTGCTCGATCAGCTGGCGTAAAATAAATATTTCGTTTTTCGTTAGTTCAATCATGCCGGACTCATTGGTTACGGTGTTTTTTTGATAATCCACCGTGGCCCCGTTCCAGGTCTTCAGCTCGATTTGCTCGGTGCTGTAATGATAGACGCGGCGAAGGATTGCTTGGATTTTTGCAATCAGGACATCAAAATGGAACGGTTTTTGGACAAAATCATCCGCTCCAAGCTGCATAGACATCACCATGTCCGATGGATGGTCACGTGATGATAAAAAAAGAATCGGCACGTTGGAATGGGATCGTATCATCCGGCACCAATGGAATCCGTCGAATTTGGGGAGCTGGATATCAATAATGACCAGATCAGGTTTCACCTGGGAAAATTCTTGCATCACTTGGCTAAAATCAGTGATGCCATACATATCATAGGACCAGCTCATTAACCGTTCCTTTATTTCATGGAACAAGGTTGCGTCGTCTTCAATCAGTAAAAGTTTAAACAAGTGAAATCACCACTCTAAAAAATCGTGTTTATCTAAATTGTATAGCAAATATTTCCTGTGGGCTATGGGAAGGAGCTTTTTTTCCTGAAATTATTCATAACACTATCTTGCAATGCAAGGTAGTATGGAGTAAGATGAATATAACTTGTAATGCAAGGTATTGAAAGGAGTACTACTTTCATGGCCGATACGACACAAATGTTAAAGGGAATACTGGACGGCTGCCTGTTAGCTATCATCAATGAAGGGGAAATATATGGATATGAACTGGCGGCCAAGTTGGAGTCATACGGATTTCACTCTTTCAGTGAGGGGACAATTTATCCTTTGCTGCTTAGAATGCAAAGAGAAAAACTTGTCACCACCACATTGCGAAAATCGACAGCAGGGCCAAAGCGTAAATACTACTCATTGACTGAAAAAGGGAAGCAGGAGCTGGACGAATTCATTCAGCGTTGGGCGCAATTAAGTGCATCTGTTCATAATGTGTTAAATAAGGGGGAGAATGAGGGATAATGCTTTCGAAACAGTCCGAACAATTTTTAATCGAGCTGCGCCTGTATTTGATGTCAAGGGGAAAAAATGACCAAGAAATTAATGAGATAACGGAAGAGCTGGAGGATCATTTACTGGAGGCAGAGGCCGCGGGGAAGGATATCAGCCATATTATTGGAATGAGCCCAAAAGATTACATGAGGAGTATAGGGGATTCAATGCCAACCGATTTTCGGCAGACGATTGCCATCATCCCGATGGTGATTCTCTTGTTGGCAGCATATTTTAGCCTTGGTCCGGCGATTGAAGGGAATTTTGCCCTGTCCGCTGCCGTCTTGTGGGTTGCCGTGGCCGGCGGGGTAATGGGGATACTGGCATATGGAATCCTGCTTGTTAAATGGATTCCTAAGTTTTACCGTTCAAAATGGGGTTACGTTATTTCCTTTTTTACCAGTTTACTAGTGACTGGTTTAGGAGTAGTCCTGTTATTGTGGCTAAGGGAACAGACAGAAAAGCCTGTTTTTGTGGCCAGCACTCTGCAGAATAACGTGATTGTGGCTATCTGTATCCTAATCTTTGTAGCTTCGGCCCTCTATAGCAAATCATGGATATCCATTGTCATCCCAATTTTCTTGGCGGTCGGGCCGCTTGCAAATCGTTTGCTTCCAAAAGAGATAAACGAGAATCCTGTATACATAGTTTGGGCTGTCGTCCTTGTTTTAATCGTTGCCGCGTTTGCCGTTTATTATCTTTTTAAAAAATATAAGGACCACGGAAAAGAAGAAGTTAAATAGTTTTTTAGTGGTTTAACGGGATTGTAAGCCGCGTCATGCTTCTGAAATAGTTGTTAAAAAAGCAGGGAAAATAAAAACCTGTCAACCTATTATTTTTATATAAAATATGGAATGAATGCCAAAGTCTATTAAAAAAGCAAAATAGTAAGATTACGCTGCAAGATGCTTTTGTAATGCTGGCTTGAACAGATTTAGGCATATAGTTCAGTTTTCCTTTGCTAAATCCTTCCTGAAATATGACAAAAATCTCATGTTATGATGAATGGGCAAAGCAACGGCAAGAATTTTCAGGGAGGATGAAATTTATGAAGAAAATAGCAATCCTGACAATGGGTGCAGCAGCGGCTGTCATCATGGCAAGTCCTTTGGCAGCGCCAGCCCATGCAGCAACGTTGGACACACAAACAACACAGCAAAAAGTATACTATTACCAGACATCTAATAATAACGATATTAATAAAATGCTAGCGGACCTTTATGCAAAATGGGGGGTTACTGCTCCTAAGCAGACGGTAAGCCAGACTGCTCCGACATCACAATCACAACAGCCAACGCAAACGGTCCAGCAGCCTGCCCAGCAGCAGTCGACCCAAACAGCTCAACAGCCAACACAACAGACCACAACCACGACGCAGCCGGCTGCAACCGAAACGAACTCTGCGCTAAGTGCTTATGAACAAAAGGTTGTTGATCTGACGAACCAAGAGCGGACGAAAAATGGTCTTTCTGCACTAAAAGTGGATACAACACTTAGCAAAATGGCACATGAAAAGTCACGAGATATGTCAGCTAATAACTATTTCAGTCACACGAGCCCAACCTATGGTTCACCGTTTGATATGATGAAACAATATGGCATTACTTATAATTATGCCGGTGAGAACATCGCCATGGGGCAACAGACACCGGAAGAAGTCGTGAATGCCTGGATGAATAGTGAAGGCCACCGTGCGAATATTTTGAACCCGAACTTTAACTATATCGGTGTGGGTTATGTAGCGGATGGCAATTACTGGACACAGGAGTTTATTGGAAAATAATAAGCAAATTCAATCTGAATAATGAAAAATCCCTTTTGAGCTGAGTATGTCAGCTCTTTTTTTTGTACAAATACCTCCTATACCGCCTTATTGGAAGACCAAGAAGAAAAGAAATACGTTTCGTATTTTAGGGATGACCAGGACCACGGAGTTCATTTATACTTAACTGAGAATGGGAAAACATTCCGCGTGGAAGTATCAAAAGCCTATTAATGGAGGATTAGGATGAGTAATCAAATGAAGTGGGAATCGGCAGAACCAGGTGTAAAAAGAAAAATCTTCCCTCCCGGAGATTCCATTATGATGATGGAGGTCCATTTTGAGGCGGGTGCAGAGGGCTATGAACACAGCCATCCCCACGAGCAGCTAACCTATTGCCTAAGGGGGAAATTTGCCTTTACAATTGAGGGTGAAACCACCATAATCGGACCGGGAGAAACCATCTTTATCCCAGGTGGAGCCAAACACGGGGCCAAGGCATTAGAAGCAGGTGCCATTATCGACACCTTTACACCATTAAGGAATGATTTGTTAAAAAGATAAGTTTTAAGAATGAAAGGACTAGAGAGCTAGAAGCTTTTTAGTCCTTTTAAAATGGAGAACACCTGAAGAATTGCAATGAGATGTTTTTCCTTTGCTTTTTAAACCTTTTTGTATAAAAATAGTTTAGTGGCCGTTAATCTTAAAGAAGAGTAATGATAATAATAGATCAATCTGGTTAAGATGAGTATTAAAACCGGACGTGTATAGAGGAGGTGTTTTGTCATTGGGATTGTGGTAGTAGAAATCTGTGATTCCAACCTGATGAGCCTATTGGACCTGGAAGCAATAATTGAAACGGAGTATCCCGAAGTGGCTGTCATCCGGAATGAATGCATGTCTTTTTGCGGTATGTGTGCCAAACGGCCGTATGCCATTGTCAATGGAAAGCGAATTTTTGCCAAAACTCAAGAAGAATGCTTAACATTAATTAGAGAAAAAATTGAAGAGGAATTATCGATTTATCGTTAATCGTTGATCATAAAAAATTTACTTGATTTATGGGGGATTAATTAAATGGGGATCGTTTCCTCCTTTGTGAACAGCTTAATGCTGCCGAGTAAAAAGGCGGTTTTAAAAATTAATAAAAGTAAAATCAGCATATCGGTCATTTATTTTGCACTGCTGATGCTGTTGATTACTTTGCCTGATTTATTGAAGTTAGTATCGTCGTATGATTCAAAATTTAATGATGTACCTCGCAGTGTATTTATGTTCCAAGTTGCTGTTTTTTATCCGTTTCAAAGCATCTTCACGGGTATTTTGGGGATTTCTCTGGTGGCCGCTGTGGGACTGTTGATGAATAAACTAACGCATAGAAAAATAAAATATGCGCTTCTTTGGAAGATGTCCCTCCATGCTTCCACGACTCCGTTAATCCTCTATGCTTTAATCAGGAATCTTTTCTTCGTTAATCCTGTTATTTCGTTAGTGTTAATCTTTTTGGTTTTGTTTATTCTTTATAAAATGATCGTGGTGTATCCGAAGCCCAAGATGAATTGAAAAATGCTGACCGGTTAGACTGGTCAGCATTTATATTTTTAAGCTTCAACCAAGAAGCGGCAATGGTCCTCGTTATCGGTTTTACAAGTGATCCTTTTGACATTTTCGGTGCCCAGGACACGCTTAAACATATTGGTTTCGCATGTGCAAGCTTGTTTATGTTCTGTGGCAACTGAAAAAATCGGACAATTGTATTCTATTAATTCAAACTGATTTTGACCCAGTTTTTTGAGTTCAGCCATATAGCCTTTTTTTACCTGGATCTCCTTCAGCTGTTCCACTTTTTCTTCTAAACTCTTATCTTGCATTTTCGGCAGGTATTCATTTTTTTGTCTCTCACTTCTTTTTTCCAAGAGATAATCGATGATTTCGTCGCCATGCAGCTCCTTCAGATCACGAAGAAACTCAATCATCATCGTTTCATAATTCTTCGGAAACAAGCCATCCGCATTCGGCGATAAAGAATAAACCTGAATCGGTCTCCCCATCGGTTGACGAACCTCCGTCACAACAAGAAAAGAATCCCGCTCCAATACATTCAAATGCTTCCTGACCGCCATCTCCGTTATCCCCAAAAACTTAGATAACTCACCAACCGTCAAACTTGACTCCTTCTTCAACAACTCCAAAATTCTATCCTTCGTAGAAAACCTTGCTGCCATATCATTCACCTGCCTAAATCGGGGCCAGTCCCCGCTGAATTAACGCTTTACCACGGCGGGGGACAGGCCCCCGTTCCATTAATGCGTTAAAGTGATGGGGGACTGTCCCCATTTTGAAACCAAAAGGTATAAAAACATTTTTATTTTATCATACATGTCAATTCGATTGGTTGACAAATGTTCTATTTAAATATAAATTGACCGAGAAGATGTTTGTTATGGTGAATACATTGGATAAGGTTAACGAAACCTATATAGCAGACTGCGAAGAATTGATTGATATTGTGTTAATGGAGGAATCACGTTATGGAGATTGTCATCAGTGAACAGGCGTTTAAATGGTTTAAGGACGATGTCGGTTTAAAGAGTGGAGATAAAGTCAGGTTTTATGTGAAAATATATGGTTCCAGTCCTGTGCAGGAAGGGTATACACTGGCTTTTACAAAGGAGGATCCACTTGATATTGCCGTAAGCATTGAGCAAGATGGCGTCTTATTCTTTATTGAAGAATCGGATTTATGGTATTTTGATGGCCATGATTTACATGTGAATTACCATGAACTAGAAGATGAACTAGAGTATAATTATATCAAGGCTTAAATCAAATAGGTGGGATTTGCGATTCGTCCTGGAGGGAGAGGTAGTAAGTGGAGAAAATCAAGCATATCACAGTTGAATTCAAAGATTGGATTATGAATACCTTAAAAAGTGGCGCTTCCCCTGAGGCAATTGCTGCGGCCATGATTAAAAAGGGATTTGATGAAACGTTTGCTTATCAGACTCTTTTGCGTATGGTCGGGAATCAATCGGTTAAGACCGAGGGCAGCAGCCCAACTCCTTTTGCATACGAAGTACCGGAAATCGGGAATAAGGGAAATATCATTACTACCAGTGATCGAGACATCACAGTCCTCTCCCGAGTGGACCACCCATTTATTCTTCATTTAGATAATCTATTAAGCTATGAAGAGTGCGATCAGCTCATCAATCTATCCAGGGACCGCTTGCAGCCCTCCCAAATCATTGATTCCGAAACTGGGAAGGAAAAAGCCGCTCCGGGCAGAACCAGTAAAGGAATGTATTTTTCTGTGGGCGAAAATTGGCTGGTTTCAGCCATAGAAAAGCGGATTGCCGAATTGACCCATTATCCGATTGAAAACGGAGAAGGACTCCAGGTGTTAAACTACAAAATTGGTGAAGAGTATAAGCCCCATTTTGACTATTTTCCTTCAAACAGGGTAAAGCCTGAGCAAGGAGGTCAGCGTGTCGGCACTCTATTAATCTATTTAAATGATGTTCCAGCCGGAGGCGAGACCGTTTTTCCAAAAGCGGGAGTCACCATTATTCCGAAAAAAGGAACTGCTGTCTATTTCCACTATGGAAACAGTAAGGGGCAAGTGGACCGGATGTCCCTGCACACCAGTATTCCGGTTGCCCAAGGGGAGAAATGGGTGGCAACAAAGTGGATTAGACAGGGAAAGATATATTAGAGCTATCATTTACCCTGCGCCTGATTGGAAAAAAAGGCTAAGTCAGCCAAAACATTTAACAAGCTAGTTTTTAACATAGATGATATAATTATCCTTGGTTTTTATACTTTAATGTTTAATAAATAGAAAAACAGCGTATGAATATTATTTGCGAAGGGAAAGGTGTGTAAAAGCGTGGAAAACAAGGTAACCCTTTTTAAAGAGGTAATGGGCAATTATCCAACCGGTGTTACGGTTGTGACAACTGTTGATGAAAATAATCAGCCGCTTGGCCTTACCGTCAATTCATTTGCATCCGTTTCAATCGATCCCCTGTTGATTTTATGGTCTATTGATAAACGGGTTGGAACGTATGAGTCGTTCGTCAATACCGAAAAATTCGCCGTAAACGTCCTTGCAGGAGATCAGAGTGATGTATGTGCCCTGTTTGCTACAAAAGGGACAGATCGGTTTAATAATTGCGAATGGAAGCTGTCGGGAAACAATCTGCCGATTATCTCCGGGGCTGCTGGGGTTCTCGAGTGTAAGACGTTTAAAACCATTGAAGCCGGAGACCATATGATTTTAATTGGTGAGGTAATTGATATTCAAAGTGCCAACAGTGACCCGCTTTTATATCACCGCCGAAAATTCGGGAAAATTCCTGAACAGTTCTATTTATAAAAAATATTTCATTTGTAAGAGATAAGTGGTTCATATATAACCCAGCCTAAATGGTATATCTTGCAAATATAACAGATAGGTGGAAAAGAAGATGACAGAAACAAAACCATATCGAGTATTACTGTATTATATGTATACGCCGATTGAAAACCCAGAAGAATTTGCAGCAGAGCATCTACAATTTTGTAAAGAGCTTGGTTTAAAAGGCCGGATTCTTGTGGCTGCCGAAGGAATCAACGGAACGGTATCCGGAACGGTCGAACAAACCGATAAGTATAGGGAAAAAATGCATGCGGATCCCCGGTTTGCAGAAATGGTGTTTAAAGTCGATGAATCAGAGGGGCACGCTTTTAAAAAGATGCATGTCCGACCTCGTTCAGAGCTTGTGACGCTCCGCCTGGAAGACGATATAGATCCAAACCAAGTGACTGGTAAACATCTAAGTCCAAAAGAGTTCTATGAAGCCATGCAAGATCCCAATGCGGTCGTCATTGATGCCAGAAATGATTACGAATATGACCTTGGCCATTTCAGAGGGGCTGTCCGCCCGGATATCAAGGCTTTCCGTGAGCTTCCTGAGTGGATTCGGGAAAACAAAGAACAATTCGAAGGAAAAAAAGTACTAACCTATTGTACCGGAGGAATCCGTTGCGAGAAGTTTTCAGGTTGGCTTGTAAAAGAAGGATTCGAGGATGTTGGGCAGTTACATGGAGGGATTGTCACCTATGGTAAAGACCCTGAAGTACAAGGGCAGCTATGGGACGGCCAATGTTATGTATTTGACGGAAGGATCAGCGTTCCCGTCAACCAAAAGGAACATGTCATTGTAGGGAAAGACTATTTCTCAGGTGAACCGTCTGAGCGGTACGTAAACTGTGCCAACCCTGAATGCAACAAGCAAATTCTTTGCTCCGAAGAAAATGAGCATAAATATCTGCGCGGCTGCACCCACGAATGCCGTGTGCATCCAAGAAACCTTTATGTAAAGGAACATGAATTAACCGAAGAACAGATCGCCGAGCGATTGCATGCGATTGGTGAGGAATATCCTGTTAAGCAAAGCTAATACGCTAAAAAAGAGCTGTCCCCATACAGCTCTTTTTTACTCTCAAGAATATGACTTATTTTTAAACTTATTAGTTGAAAAAGTTAAATATCCTATTCTATAATGAGTAAGTAAACAATCAATATTGAAATTGGAGGAAAGAAAAATGGCAAAATACGAACTTCCTGCATTACCATATGCAGCAAATGCACTTGAGCCTCATATCGATGAGCAAACAATGAACATTCACCACGACCGTCACCATGCTACATACGTAAATAACTTAAATGCAGCTCTTGAAGGCCATGATGATCTTTCAAGCAAAAGCGTTGAAGAGTTAATCGCAAACCTTGACGCTGTTCCTGAAAATATCCGTAATGCAGTGCGCAACAATGGCGGCGGACATGCTAACCACAGCCTATTCTGGAACTTGCTTTCTGCAAATGGCGGCGGCGCTCCAACTGGTGCTATTGCTGACGCTATCAACGAAGCATTTGGAAGCTTCGACCAATTCAAAGATGAATTCACAAAAGCTGCTACAGGCCGTTTCGGTTCTGGCTGGGCATGGCTTGTTGTTGATGGCGGCAAATTGGCTGTTACCAGCACACCTAACCAAGACAGCCCATTAATGGAAGGCAAAAAGCCAGTTCTTGGCCTTGATGTTTGGGAGCATGCTTACTACCTAAAATATCAAAACAAACGCCCTGATTATATCGGTGCATTCTTCAATGTAGTGAACTGGGACGAAGTCAACAAACTTTACGCTGAAGCAAAATAATCGGTGTATCTATGAGAGAACACTTCTAAGACTTATCTATAAGTCCAGAAGTGTTCTCTTTTTTTATAAAGAGTTACAATACCAAGAAGGAATCGATCGTGAAAAAGAAGAATAGTTTGAGATAAACCAATTTTCATGGATAAAAGCTCAAGGGAAAAAAATTCGAATCAAGAGGCAGGAAGTACCGGACACGGGTAAACGAGTGCTTGGACCAAATGAAGCCTATAAAGGATAGATTGGAGGAATTAGCTTGGGCGGACAACTGATAGAGTACCACTTATGGGCAAATCAGCGAGTTTTTAACCATTTGAAGGAATTGCCTTCCGATATTTGCTTTCAAGAAGTAGACAGCGTTTTTCCATCCCTTTACGAAACCCTTTTCCATATGTACCAGACCGATTATGTCTGGCTGCGGACGATAAGGGGAGACAGCTTTGGTGAGGTTATTGAGGGGGTAGCTCAAATAAGCAAAGAAAAATCCGAGAGAAATTTGGAAACACTTGAGCAAAATTATGCAAAACTAGGAGAGAAATACCTTAATTTTTATAAAAAATCAAGAATGGAATGAGCAGACGAGTATCCATCATCCCAGCTATGGAACATTAACCACCAGTTATTCAGAACTTTTCCATCATGTTGCTAACCACGGAACCTATCATCGCGGCAATATTACCGCTATTTTGAGACAGCTAGGGTTTAAGGGAGTTCCTACTGATTATATATTTTTTTTATTCGAAAAAAATACAAATCCTTAAACAAAGGAGAATGGCCATTAACTGCCATTCTCTTTTGTTTCATCATGTACAGCCGATTGTGGAAATAAGTCTTCTATAGCACACGGTAAGGGCCAATTTCTGGAGTCCCAATATATCAGTGAAAATCCCAATATATCAGTGAAAATGGTCTTCTGTCAAGAAAGTGGACAATAAAATTTGAGATATTATTAAACAAAACCACTACCGCACTTCGTTTGGTCCGTATTAGAAATAGTCAATCGAAAAACATGATTGACTATTTCTAACACCAAATGGCTATATTACGAGATTTTTTCTACTTCATTTTGTTGGTGACTTCTCTCAAATTGATTCGGTGATTGGTTTCCTAAGGTCGAATGCTTTCGTCTTTCGTTATAAAAACCACTAATATAATAATTAATGGCTTTTATAGCTTCAGCCCTTGTAGTAAAGCGTCTCCTGTAAATTAGCTCTTTCTTGATAGTTGCGTGAAACGATTCAATACAAGCATTATCGTACGGGTCGCCTTTTTTACTCATACTGATTTGCAATTTTTTCTCTTTCAAAATATCAACATAATCATGCGAACAATACTGAGAACCACGATCCGAGTGATGAATTAAGCCTTCTCCAGGCTGCCTTGAAACAATCGCCATATTTAACGCTTGAATGGATAACTCTTTCTTCATGTGTGAAGCCATACTCCACCCTACAATTTTTCTAGAAAATAAATCCATGACCGATGATAAATAAACCCATCCTTCAAGTGTCCAAATATACGTAATATCAGCTACCCAGGCTTGATTAGGCTCCTTTACGTTGAATTGGCGATCTAAAAGGTTAGGATAAATATTTAAGTCATGATTGGAATCCGTAGTAACCACAAACTTTTCTGTTGGAATGGCTTTTAATCCCATTTCTTTCATCATTCGAGCGACCGTTTTTTGGGAAATGATATATCCCCAGTCCAGAAGATCAGAATGCACTCTAGGACTACCGTACGTTCCAAAACTTTCATGATAGGACTTACTAATCTTCTGCTGGAGCTCTAAACGATAGTCCTCCTTCTCAGAAAGAGGATTGTTCAGATTTTTGACCCATTTATAGTAGCCACTTGATGATACTTTAAGAACTTTGCACATCTTCGCCACAGTGTGTTCATCAGAGTGGGCTTGAATAAATTTATAAATCACGCTTGGTTTTTCGTGAAGATGTGCATGGCCTTTTTTAGAATTTCATTCTCCTCTTTTAACTGTTGAAGCTCTTTCTCATGTTGCTTTTTTAGTTTTTCTAGTTCTGTGGGTGTAATATAGTTCTCACTTGTCTTCCCAGCATTTATTTTCGCTCTATAAACTGTCACCCACCGGCTAATCGTCTTAGTGGATATTTCAAGCTCGTATGCGACATCTGTAGCTTTCCTGCCTTCTTCAACAATTAATTTACAAACATAATCCCTGTATTCTTGAGTATGGTGCTTACCCATAGTGAACACGTCCCTTATTAATGATGATTGTATTATAAACTAAATCTCATTTTAACGTGTCCACTTTTAAGACTAACCTCAAAAATCCCAATATATCAGGGGAAATTTCAATATATCAGGAAAAATTTCGATATATCGGGAAAAATCCTAATATATCAGGAAATCCCCAATAAACAGATTCCAAAGGTGTCTTGTAAAAAAGGCTTTGATATAATGGTGGGAAGTAACGGTTACACTGCACAAGTTAGGATGTGTCATGGTTGAAAGCTATTTTTATATTTACATTGGCTGGACTGGCTGAAATTGGCGGCGGTTATCTTGTTTGGCTGTCTTTACGAGAAGGAAAACCATTTTATCTGGGGATATTGGGTGGAATTATTCTTGCCTTGTATGGAGTAATTGCAACCTTTCAGGCATTTCCTTCGTTTGGCAGAGTCTACGCGGCCTATGGAGGCGTCTTTATTGTTTTGTCCGTATTATGGGGATGGCTAGTGGATAAAAAAACACCTGATCTTTATGACTGGATAGGAGCCGCTATTTGCATAATTGGTGCATCTGTTATTCTTTGGGCCCCGCGTCATTGAACGATTGGAGAGAGACGTTTCAAAGAAAACAACATAAGAGGGGGATGGAACATGTTTCAAATGACAGAGGGTAAAGTTGTCAGAAATGAATATTCAACCATTCCTTATACCTGGTTACGGGGACAAAAATCCAATAAAAGTATTTGTATTATGCTGCCCGGAATTGGCTATACAACACAGCTGCCTTTGTTTTATTATGCGACTAATGTGTGTATGACCCAAAACATAGATGTTCTTCATGTTAACTATCAATTCAAGGAAAATGAGCAATTCGCGAATTTGCCTGATGCTGAACAGGAACAATGGATCTACGAGGATGTTAAGGCTACGGTGGCAGAGGTATTAAAAGATGCTGAATATAAACAGTGTTTCCTGTTAAGCAAATCAATTGGTACCATTCCGATGGCTTTGGAATGGGCACAGCAAAATTTCATTCACAAGTCGTTTGGAATATGGCTTACACCACTTCTTAAAGACGAGAAGGTTTATCAAGCCATTTTGGCTACAGAGGTACCCTCCCTTTGCGTTATCGGGAGTAATGACCACCATTTTATGGAGGAACGGGTGGAGTCATTTAAACAGAATAAACTTGTAAGGACCGTAGTGATTCCAAAGGCCGACCACAGTTTAGAAGTTTCGGGAGATATTTCTGCTACGCTCGGAGCTGTTAGGCTAGTAATTGACAACCTCCAAGCATTTATTTTGAAAAACAAGCTAACATAAGCAGGTACAGATTAACCATTGCTATAATAAAATCCGCTCTACAATTCCCCATATAATAAATCCAAAAACAATAAAACCAAGAAATATCAAGGTGTCCCTTGACTCCTTTTGCTTATTTGTTGGTCTAGCTAGATTCTCCCTATAGATTTTCTGCACTTTTCTTTGCATGAGGTCAAAGGGGCTTTTTGGTTTTTCCATTCATTCTTCACCCTTTAAAGCGCTTTACTTTATTGACGATGAAGGCGCTTCGGAGGTTACGGTGAATAGATAATATGGGAAAAAAAAAGGCTCTTTTAAATTTGGCTGTTGATTTCCGCGAAAGTTGCTCAGCGAACCCACGAGGCTGCCGGGGAGCCTCCTCGGCGCTGGAAGCACCTGCGGGGTCTCTCCCGCAGAAGTCGAGCTTCTCTGCTCCAATCAACAGAGTTAGTAAATCAACATTATCGTTTAACAGATCAAATAAAAAGGAAAATGGGCCAGTCTTTACAATGGACATTTTCCTTTGCTGTTTCTTTATGGCTGAGGATCAAAAAATCCCAAAGCGTATCTTACTGCTTCATGGATATCCTTCGTTTCGTAGGCCGTCAGGTCGTCAAATGATATCTGCATCTTGACCCCTTCTAGGTCATAACCGCTATCCAGGTCAATATTTAACACAACATCATAACCTTCCTCACTTACACGGGTATCTAAAATATTAAATGTCCGAATCGAACTGCCTGTTTGATAGTCAATCGGGCCCAAAGTATCTGCCATTCCAATCACCCCTTAAGATTCTAAAAGCACGGTTATAATTGCCTCTCATAGTTTATCCTGACGGGACAGTGGTATGCATGAATAGCTTCCATCCCAATTTAACAAAAAGTGTAAAAATTTCTTGAATCTTCTATCCATTTACAGTAAGATAGAACTACATTTCATTTCGGAAGGGTGACGAAAAAGCCAATGATCAACTAGTCCTATTTGAGAAGCTATTCGTATCATGACGAAAAATTTTCTGGATAGGATTGGTTTGAGCTTTTTTATATGAAAGATTTCCGTATGATATTACGACTTCTTTCTGCGCTCATTTTCCTCCTTTCCAGATTTATGGATAAGGAGGTTTTTTTATGGAAAAAGCTCAAGCTGACATTTCCGTGGGTACTTTATTCCGCAACCGGGTCATTCAAACCATTTTGCTTTCTACCCTTTTCCTGCAAATTGGCATCTGGGTAAGAAATTACTCGGTCTTACTATTTGTTGTTGAAAAGACGAATGAAAACCCGGTCGCGGTATCGCTGATTTCTGTTGCTGAGTTCGCCCCCATCTTTTTATTTTCGTTTATCGGGGGAACCTTTGCTGACCGCTGGAAGCCAAAACGGACGATGATTTGGTGTGATTTCTTAAGTGCCGTCTCTATTTTTGTGGTGTTGCTGACCCTCGTGTTTGGCAGCTGGAAAGTCGTATTCTTTGCCACGCTTGCCTCTTCGATTCTGTCGCAATTTTCCCAGCCTTCGGGAATGAAGCTGTTTAAACTGCATGTAAAAGAAGAATTGGTCCAAATGGGAATGTCGCTCTATCAAACGCTGTTTGCCTTGTTCATGATCCTTGGGCCGGTGATTGGAACGTTTGTCTATCAGCAATACGGCATCGACGTTGCGATTGCGATTATGGGAATTGCCTTCTTGCTGTCAGCAGGGATTCTATTCCGGCTCCCGCCTGATAAAGCACAAGACGAAAAACAAGAAGATTCAACCGTTATGGAAGAAATGAAGGCAGGCTTTCGTTATGTATGGAACAGCCGGCCGCTGACATTGCTTGGAGGGTGTTTTGCCGCATCCGGGTTGGCTTTGGGGCTGACGCAGCCATTAACCGTTTTTCTCGTTACGGAGCAACTTGGTCTGCCAAAAGAGCAAATGCAATGGCTGATGATGGCATTTGGGGTTGGAATGATTTTGGGCGGTGGGATTACGGTGGGAATGGCGAAAAAAATTCCGCCGCAAATCCTGCTTGCCATGGGGATGACGGTAAATGCCATCGGTTTCCTGATCATGGGATTCTCGGAATTGTTCTGGCTTACACTCTCCGTTGAATTTATCTGCGGAATCTTTATGCCATGTATCCATATTGGGATTAATACCATGATTTTGAAAAACACAGAGGCTAACTTCATCGGACGGGTAAACGGAATTCTTAATCCCGTCTTTATGGGAACGAACGTTATCACGATGACAATGAGCGGCTGGTTAAAACAGACGTTTTCACTGGTAACGATTTATGAAACGTCTGCCGTTCTGTTTATTGTCGGTGTATTATTCCTTGTCCCTTTGTTTAAAGGATCGCTTTCTCCAGTAATGGAAAAGGGCGAGAAAGTATAATACGTTTGAGGAAAGGGGCCGCTAGCAGCGGCTCCTTTGCTATTAATTAAATTCCATACCGGTCAACACCAGATGTTACAATAAAGGTGGTAAAGTCATAAGGAGGGATTCAAATGGATTTGATTGATAATGCGCTTCAATTTGCGGCCAAAGCCCATGCCGGGCAGTGCCGGAAAGGGACGGATATCCCGTATATTTCCCATCCGGCCGCTGTTGGCATGCTATTATTGAAGGCTGGCTACAGCGATCACCTAGTGGCGGCAGGTATCCTGCATGATACCGTTGAGGATACTCCTGTTACCTTGGAGGACATCAGTCAAGAATTCGGACCTGAGATTGCGGCTATCGTGGAGGGGTGCTCCGAACCGAATAAGTCGCATTCCTGGGAACAGAGAAAACAGCACACGATTGAATTTTTAAAGTCGGCATCCCATGACATAAAAGCGGTGGCCTGTGCGGATAAACTGCATAATATCCGTTCCATTTCAGACGACTTCTTACAAAATGGAGAAGAAGTATGGACCAGGTTTAAACGCGGAAAAGATCAGCAAAAGTGGTATTATACCAACATCGTAAAAAGCTTGAAACATGAAGGATCATTTCCTTTGGCAGAGGAGTTGGAGAAAGAGGTCAACCAGCTGTTTCATACATAAATGTAATAAAGAAAGGGGAATGCAATTTGGAAATCAGGCGTCTGTATGCAGCCGATGCGGATACTTA
The DNA here is from genome assembly GCF_054950115.1 of Neobacillus camarae. Classification (NCBI taxonomy): domain Bacteria; kingdom Bacillati; phylum Bacillota; class Bacilli; order Caryophanales; family Bacillaceae; genus Neobacillus; species Neobacillus camarae. The sequence continues at coordinate 186,769 of NZ_JBUCKX010000001.1, forward strand.
TTGGGATCTAAGATTAGAAGCGTTAAAACATAATCCAACGGCGTTTTTAACTAGTTATGAAGAAGCGCTCGCCAGGGAGAACCCGGTAGAGCAAACGGCCCGAAATCTAGCACAAGAAGATGCCTATACATTTGGGGCGTTTGAGGGGGCGGCGCTGATTGGGATGGTCACGCTCACACAGGAAAAGGCACCCAAAATCCGGCATTGCGGAAATATTGTTGCCATGTACGTGACTCCTGAAAAACAAGGTTTGGGAGTGGGGTCTGCTTTACTGACAGAAGCCATTGGTTTTGCCAAATCATTGGGGGCTATTGAAAAATTAAATCTAGTCGTTACAGAAGGCAATCAAAGTGCAAAAAGACTCTACAGTAAATTGGGTTTTAAAGTATTCGGGCGCGAGGAAAAAGCTTTAAAAATCGATGAAGTGTATTACGACGTTGAACTAATGGTGCTTCATTTATAATAAAAAATGGGAGTGGAAACAATATAGTTTCACTCCTTTTTCAATTCATCACCAAATAAATAAGCCAACATGGCAGGAATTCTTTCCTTAAAGAACTTATAATGGTGCTCGGCGTCGTCAATCTCTATAAATCGGCTATTGCTAATTTTGCTGTTCACAATTTCGTAAACTCTTTTAGACAAATAAACAAAAAGTTCACTTTCTCCCGCATTGTCCGGTACTTCCCTTGTTCCGATGTCCATATAGAACTTTTCAATGGCGGAAAGATCTGAACCGTTTAATAATTTCTCGATTTCTTCCTGGTTGCGATAATAGGCTGGAGAAAAGACAGCTATTTTTCTAAAAATCTCAGGATACCGGCAAGCAGCAAAGGTACTGATCAGTGCACCTAAAGAGATTCCTGACATTGCCGTCTCGTCCGGAAGTGTCCGGTACTTTTCGTCCATAAGCGGCTTTAGTTCATTCACGATAAAATCTAGATAAGCCTCGCCTTTGCCTCCTAGAGGACAATCAAATCCAAGAATTTCCTGGCTTAACGGGCCATGTCTCCATGGACAATATTCATTGATTCGTTCTTGGCTATTTTGGTCAATTGCTACTACAATTATGTTCATGCGGGTATCATCCAAATATTGCTTCATGCCAAGGGAGACCCCGTTGATGGCACCTTCGTCTTCAAACACGTTTTGTCCATCGTGCATGTACAAAACGGGATAATGTTTGTCATCCGTTTTATAGGTTTTGGGGAGGTATACTGTTATTTGCCGATCTTGTTCAAGAGACTTCATATAGATAGGAAATTTCTCTAACATGCCGCACCTTCCATTCTGAATCTTTTAAACTATTTGTATAGTATTATAATACCCTAAGATATCCTTATTTCCAAAGCATTATAGGAAATTGGAATGTATTTCAGATTGATTATCCCATTGATTATTATTAAAATTATTCTAGTATCACATTAAAATAGGAGTAATAGGATATTTACTATTATTTTCATATAGGATAAAATTAGAAATTAAATTGTTTTATCATCATAGAAAAAAGGAGAGGTGTAAATGAAAAGAATTAGCCTAGCCTGGCAAATTTTTATCGGTTTAGTTCTTGGTATTGTTATTGGCGGGATATTTTACGGAAATCCTCAAGTAGCCGAAATCCTGCAGCCAATTGGAAATATTTTTATCCGTTTAATTAAAATGATTGTCGTGCCGATAGTCATATCCAGCATTATCGTTGGTGTGGCCGGTACGGGTGACATGAAAACGTTAGGTAAACTCGGCGGAAAAACCCTGCTATACTTTGAAATCATTACGACGGTTGCGATTGTCGTCGGCCTCCTGGCAGCCAATCTGTTCCATCCGGGAACAGGAGTCGATATGTCTCAATTAACGAAAACGGATATTAATACGTATGTAGAGACAGCTGAAACCACACAGTCGCACTCGAAAATCGATACCTTTGTCAATATTGTCCCTACGAATATTATTCAGTCATTAGCCAACGGTGATATGCTTGCCATTATCTTTTTCTCAGCCATGTTTGGACTTGGTGTAGCAGCTATTGGGGAAAAAGGCCAGCCTTTAATTCAATTTTTTAGAGGCACTGCTGATGCTATGTTCTATGTCACAAACCAAATTATGAAAGTAGCGCCTATTGGTGTATTTGCGCTAATCGGGGTGACCGTATCCAAGTTTGGTTTATCATCATTAATACCTCTTGGGAAATTAGTGTTAGTCGTATACGGTGCCATGATTTTCTTCATCATCGTTGTACTGGGCCTTACAGCAAAGATTGTCGGCTATAACATTTTCAAGTTGTTGAAGTACTTGAAAGACGAATTATTATTAGGCTATTCAACCGCAAGTTCGGAAGCCGTTCTTCCAAGAATTATGGAAAAAATGGAGAAAATCGGCTGTCCGAAAGCCATTACTTCATTTGTCATTCCGACTGGCTATTCCTTCAATCTTGACGGTTCTACCCTTTATCAGGCAATCGCTGCGTTATTTATCGCGCAAATGTACGGCATTCACATGAGCATTACCCATCAAATTACATTGGTCCTTGTGCTGATGGTCACTTCGAAGGGTATAGCGGGTGTCCCAGGGGTTTCCCTTGTTGTTCTCTTGGCGACATTAGGCAGTGTCGGTATTCCTGCGGAAGGCTTGGCCTTTATTGCCGGGATTGACCGTATCCTCGATATGGCCCGCACGTGCGTCAACGTTGTAGGAAACTCTTTGGCCGCTATCGTTATCTCGAAGTGGGAAGGACACGATCTTAAAGACAACTCAGAAGAACAGGCAGCATAAATATAACAAAACCAGGTGCTTGATACAAACTGTATCAGGCACCTTTTTTTAGGCTTTGTTAAAGACTATCGCTGCTTTTTGACTCTGCTGATTGGAGTTTTTATCCTATTTTACCTAAATAAAGAGGAGGTACTTTTAGCACACAAAACAAAAAACAATGATATGAAAATTTATCCAATTACAGTACAATAATAATAGAATACATAATTTTTATAAAAAGGGAAATTTCGGTAGTAAATATAAACTGTTTGTCATATGAAATGCACCCAGGTCAAACGACAATGAATAGTCGGGAGAGGGAGTCAATGGCAAGATCATTAAAATCGTTTGCTGAACTGAAAAGGTTGATTTATTTATGGGTTCTGCCAATTTTAGTATTTTCGCTTCTTTCAAACAGTATTCTGGAAAATTTATTGTTTCAACCTAAGCTCACTGCCATCATAAACTTTGCCATGATTGTATGGTTCACAGTCAGCTGGGTTTTATTGGTTTTAAATCGGTTCACAGCCATGGTTGAGTACTCGAATTTATTATTGATTAGTATCTATCATGTCTCAAAAGTCGCTACAACCATTTATTACAGGATTGTTCAATCCGGCGGGGGAGAACTGGGGGATTTCATTGTCTGGATGCCCTTGTATATATTGTTTATTTTTTTTACGCTAGGGCAGAAACGCGGCCTTTATTTTTCTTTGGTCATTTTTATTATTACTCTATCAAACGGCCTCCTATATATTGGCCGGCTGCCGGCTGAATCAGTGGACTCCTTCCTTCAGTTTTATATTGCAACCTTGGTATATATTATTGTTCTTTTCTTTGCCCAGCATTTATTTAAGGTGTTCACCGAAGTGGAATTAGTAAAAAGGCATGCCTTTCTTGATTCATTGACCGGCATTGCCAATCGTCATCAAATTGATGAATGGCTGGAAAAAATGACAGGAGACGCGGAAGTCACAGGGAAGCCGTTTTCCATTATCTTTTTTGATATCGACCATTTTAAGATGGTGAATGATCGATTTGGCCATAAAACCGGGGATTCGGTATTAATTGAATTTGCCAGTCTCGTCCAAAAGAATTTGCGGCAAGGGGACATGTTTGGCCGCTGGGGCGGCGAAGAGTTTATCTTGATAACAGAAAGCTGTGGAGGTGATGCCCTTCAATTAGCAGAACGTCTAAGAAGAATCATTGAGGACTATTCTTTTACTGAAGCGGGGGCACTGACAGCCAGTTTTGGTGTAGCGGAGTATCAGCCATTCGATAATATTGATATGTTATTAAAACGTGCCGATGAAGGGTTATACTTATCCAAAAATTGCGGCAGGAATAAGGTGATGGCTTTTTAGGTGTTAAAAGGACGTTACCGCTAAAAGTGCCATAAATCTAATGTTCCCGTTTTAGCCAAATATATGTTGTTTGCTTTGTTTCAAAATTCGGTCAATGTGATAATTATCCATTTATATTCCTTCATGGAATGACTTAAAATAATATCGCTCGCTCATTCCAAACAAGGGGGAAAACGGTAATGAAATGGCATATGCGAATCCTTTCAATGATTCAAGAACGCCAGGATAAAAAGGTGGCATTAGCGGTCGATACATCCACCAAGGAAGCACCCACCATTTTAATTAACAATATTGTCACGTTGTTTGAAAAAGTAAAACCAGACACCATCTTGGTTCAAGCCGATTTCAAAATAAGAAGTATCACCCCTGTCAAAAGCGATACTATTACCTACCATAACCACGGGAAATCTTCCTATACATTAGTGCTTGAGTGGGCAAAGGAAGAGAAGATTGATACATTGTTTTATATCACAGATGTAACTGGCTTTTTACCTGAGGATTTGGAGAAAGTGGATTTTGAGCTGTTCTGGCTTGTTTCCGGTAAGTTCATGCCGAAGATCCCATTCGGAAAAGCAATTAAAGTAGCGTAATTAGCAGCAGGTAGTCCCCCTGAAACGACAGGGGGATTATAGTTATAAGATTTTACTTTGGGAATTGTCCACTCCACAAGGAAAGCTTCGGAAGCATAGGCATCAGAAGAACAAAAAGCGTTAGCTTTTTGGAGGAGACTGTCGAGCGCTGACCAGGGAGCTTATGCTTTTCTTGCAGATTCATTGAAAGCCCAGGATTTATCGGTAATGATAGTGGTAAATAGTTTAAGAAAGGGCGCTTGAGGATGAATCTGTTTTTTTGGTTTCTTAAGTTTATCTGGCTGGTTGGTTTAATTGTGATTGGCAATCAAGTTTCCGCTGCCATAGGCATGTGGTCCATACCTATTTGTATTGCTGCCTTCTTGGCGGGGAATGCCTTGATTAACAGATGGTTTGGCAAAAAGAAACAATAAAACCTCTAATAAATCAAGTAGTGTCGTGCTTTCCTGACGGGGAAGCAGAGTCTATTAAAAAAAGTGATTTTTTCAAAACAGTGAAACTATTACTACCAACTTTACGACTATATAAAAGAGGGAAAATCTGTAAAAATAAAAACGATGAGGTAAACGCGTCATATGAAGATGGTGACATTTCTCCGAAAATTGCTGGCCTTCATTTTGCAGTGCCTGTTTGCAGTTGAAGTACTCATTCTCATTACAGTATTACCGGTTTTATTTGATAACATATCCTTTCATTTCTATGACTATGTCCAAGCTGTTTTTGACCTGAATGTAAAAGTGTTCACCTTTGGCGATTTTACAACCGTTGACCAAAAGAACTCCTTGTTTCCCATCATCTTTATAAAATACTGGGATTCCATGAAAATGTTGGCTATGGGAGTTGTGACAGCCAGTTTGATTGCTTTTGCGATTTCGTATCTGGCGTTTCTGTTTTTTAGGAACAGGCTGAAACAATTGAAAAATTTCCTGGAAATTGCTGAGTCAATCCCCGATTTAATGCTGATTCTGTTGCTGCAATTATTTGTGATTATCGTATATAAGCAGACGGGAATTAAACTGGCACATGTCGTGACGGTCAGGGAAGAAGCCATCCTTCTGCCGGTTATTTGCTTAAGTGTTCCCATCAGCTTTTACATAACCAAAGTCATGATTCATGCCATTGAGGAGGAATTAGAAAAGCCATACATTTTGCTGGCCAAAGCCAAAGGTCTGCAGTTCTCCTATATTTTAAATGTCCATGTGTTAAGAAATATTGCCGAGGGGATGTTCGGGACCTCCAAAACTATTCTTTGGTCGATGCTGTCAACTTTATTGGTGATAGATTACTTGTTTAATATGAATGGTTTGCTCCGCATTATGTTAACCTACTCCGATCCTTTTTTTATCGGCTGTATTTTGATTTTCATTCCTTTTTTCCTTGTTTTTAGGATTTATGAGTGGATTAGTTTTAGTAAGAGAAAGGAAATCCAATAATATGCTGATATTCTTATTAAAAAGGAAAAGGTTCCTCATTAGCGTCCTTTTTCTGCTATCCCTCTTCATTGGGAGTATTCTCAATACGGTTTTTAATGACGGAGAAATCAGGCAGACGATGGTTCAGGTGGATGATACGGGAAAAATCATTGGGAAACCACCCTATCCGCCATTTTCTGTTTATCTCCTAGGGTCAGACATTTATGGCTATGATTTGGGGCATAAGATGGTGGAGGGCGCAAAATGGACAATCGGGGTTGTGTTAGTCGTAACGTTTTTTAGGATGTTGCTATCACTGATCTTAAGTTTCCTTGTTTACTCGCTGCCCAATCCGATTTACAGCGGGATGAAAACATTGTTTGAGCCATTTTCCGTGGTGCCGCAAACGATTATCGCCTATTTTATTCTCTACAGCGTTCTGTGGATGACAATCGATGGGTTTGCCAATCCATTTTGGCAGCGGGCCTTATTTGAGACGCTTATTCTTGTCATCATCGCCATCCCCAACTTAACCATCCATATTTCTTCGGAAATCAGGCTGGTGTTGAAGGAAGAATTTATTGAGGCCTCCAGAGTGCTCGGTTCTGGCAGGACGTATATATTTTTCAAACATATTGTGCCCCACGTGTATGAGAAGTGGATTTTACTATTTGGCCAGCAATTCATTCAAACTTTGCAGTTATTGGCCCACCTGGGTTTTATGCTGCTGTTTTTCGGGGGGACCTATGTCCCTTATGGAGCCCCGAAAGAGGAAGCCCCACATTCCGTTTCCTTTGAATGGTCCGGTGTCATCGGCGGTGAGGTCAGTTATCTGTATTCCTACTCGTGGGTCGTTCTGGTTCCGATTGGCTTCTTTATACTAACGGCTATTAGTGTTGCGTTTATTAATGATTCCATCAAAGCCTATTTCCAGAGCAAAACCGCTGTCCAGCTCAAAAATAATCGGATGGAACAAGGGAGAGTTCCAGAAAGTGTGTTTACGGCTCCCAAACGAATTGGCTCGAAGTTGTAAAGGCATGAATACAAAAAAAAGACGGTCCTGGACCAACAGTTGACATTTGTCTTTGCAAAAGGACAAATTTTTTTTGCCTAAAAGCCAAAAAAAAATAGATTGGTGCAATCACCAATCCAATTATGGGAAGTCTTAAGAAATGAGTTCAATAAACTTATTTCCTAATTAAGTTACTTTTATAGTAAGAAAGACTTGTGTAGAAATTATAGGCAAGTTATGTGGAAGTTATGAAGATTTGATCGTGGCAAAAAAAATAGATTGGTGCCGGCACCAATCAAAATTATGGGAAGTTTTAAGAAATGAGTTCAGTGAACCTATTTCCTAATTAAGTTACTTTTATAGTAAGAAAAATTTATGTAGAAATTATAGATTACTTGTGTGAAAGTTGTGAAGATTTGATAAAAAATCAATACACATGCCTCCACTATTTGGTAATATTATCATATAGACAAGCTATTATCATACGAAATAATTAGCCAATTCTACGGAAAAGGAGCATAAAATAAATGGAAACAAACCTGCAGCCGCATATCCGACTAGGAAAAGAGACGGGAATTCACTATGCGCTATTGCCGGGTGACCCTGGACGCGTATTGGAAGTGGCAAAATTCTTGGACGATGCGGAAGAAATCGCCTGCAATCGGGAGTATCGAAGCGTGAAAGGAAGCTATAAAGGGATACCGATATTAGTCACCTCGACTGGAATTGGTGGAGCCTCTGCCGGAATTGCCGTGGAGGAATTAAAAAATATCGGTGTAAATGTCATGATCCGGATTGGCTCAAGCGGTGCCTTACAGCCGCACCTTAAACTAGGGGACTTGATTATTGCTTCCGGTGCTGTCCGAAATGACGGCGCTTCCGCGGCATATATAGAGCACTCTTATCCGGCAGTGCCCGATACCCAATTGCTGTTTCACACGGTAGAAGCGGCCAAGCGGGCAAAAGTAAATTTTTACACAGGTATTGTCAGGTGTCATGACAGCTTTTATACTGATAAAGAGTCAGAGATTGACCAGTTCTGGTCGGAAAAAGGCGTGCTGGCAGCCGATATGGAAACAGCTGCCTTATTCGTCATCGGCGGCTTACGCGGAATGAAAACCGCTTCGATCCTAAATGTTGTAGTCGAAAAAGAAGGTGATTTGGAAGGGGGAATTAACGATTACGTTGAAAAGGAAGCTAAAAGCAAACACGGGGAAGAGCTTGAGATTTTGACAGCTTTAGAAGCAATCGTTTCCTATCATTCTAGTTTAAAAGATTAAAAGGGGGTTTTACAGATGAAAAATCAAAGCATGTGGTCATTACGTTTATCAACAGCTTCTTTGGTTCTTATTCCGGTGGCAGTAGGTGTAAACTACATTGGAAAATTGCTCGCGGGTTTATTAAAACTTCCATTATGGCTGGACTCCATCGGAACGGTGCTTGCGGCGATGCTGGGCGGCCCGATTGTTGGAGCCCTTGCTGGTGCGATTAACAATATCATATATGGGTTAACGGCGGACCCGATTTCGTTTGTTTATGCGATTACCAGCGCCGGCATCGGCTTGGTTACAGGAATCTTATTTTACAAAGGCTATATTTCCAGTTGGGGAAAAGCGCTTGTAGCGGGGATTATCATTGGACTCGTGGCTACCATTGTTTCCACACCGCTTAATATCGGGTTCTGGGGAGGGCAAACAGGCAATGTATGGGGGGATGCCTTATTTGCGGCAGTATTGGCCAACACAGATTCCACTTGGCTTGCCTCCTTACTGGATGAAGTGGTCGTCGACGTGCCAGACAAACTATTAGTCGTGTTAATCAGCTATGGTATTTTCAAGGGATTGCCAAGAAATATTGTTCAATTATATAACAATCATGATCGGGTAGAAACCCTTGATTAACCCTCTTTTTGAAGCGAAAGACGGTGAAGCCATTTGAAATCCATCGGTTTATATGCCGAAAGGAACTCTTTCGTGCATGATATCGACCCGATTACCAAACTAATCTATATTGTATTTGCTATCTTAATCCCGATTATCCTGCCATCTTATTCAATCTCTTTTATCTGTGTAGGGATTAGTTTGCTGCTGCTTGCTTTTGCAAAAGTACTGCTAAAAACCGTCCCTGTGTTTAGCTTTGTTTTCCTAGTGCTTATCACGGTTGTGATCATTCAAGGGCTGTTTAAACCTGAAAACGAAACCGTCCTGTTTGAAATCGGACCTGTCACCATGTATCAAGAGGGGCTGTTGTTTGCCTTAACGATTACACTCCGGGTCATCAATATTGTCAGTGCCTTCATGATTCTCATCCTGACAACCAAACCATCAGAGTTAGTGGAGTCGCTGGTCCGCAAGGGCATGTCGCCACGGATTGGCTATATGATTGTTTCCGTTTTTCAAATCATTCCGGAGATGATGGCGTCTGTCAGTACGATTACCGATGCGCAAAGAGCCCGGGGAATGGAGACGGAGGGAAATTTACTCATCCGGGTCAAGGCATTTTTGCCATTGATCGGTCCAGTAGTGTTAGGCTCGTTGATCAACACGAAAGAACGGGCGATGGCCCTTGAGGTCAGGGGCTTTAATTCCCGGGTTCCCAAAACTTTTTTACATGAAGAAAAAATCAATCCTTATAGTAAACTCATTCAACTCCTGTTCTTGCTAGGGATTGCCGGTGCTGTCGTGTGGAGGATCCTATCATGAAGAAAATTACGGTGGAAAATCTAAAATATAAATATCCTTTATCTGAAACCCTGGCACTGGACAATGTTTCATTTTCCATCAACGAAGGGGAGTTTATTGGAATTATCGGACGTAATTCAGCAGGTAAATCCACCCTGTGCCAAGCGCTTGTCGGACTCGTTCCCCATTTCTACAAAGGGGCATACGGAGGCAAAGTGCTGGTGGACGGGCTTGAAGTGAAAACCCATTCGATTACGGATATTTCCCTCAAGGTTGGCATGGTTTTCCAAAATCCGTTTACACAGGTAACGGGGTCCAAAATGACGGTGTATGAAGAAATTGCCTTTGGGTTGGAAAATAGCGGTATACCAAGGGCGGAGATGATAAAGCGAATAGATGAAGTGCTAAAGCTTTTTAAAATTGGACATGTGAAGGATCATAATCCTTTTGATTTATCGGGGGGACAAATGCAGCGGATGGCGATTGCGAGCATCATTGCCATGAGGCCAGAGATTTTAGTCCTCGATGAACCTACTTCCCAGCTTGATCCAGGAGGTTCCGAGGAAGTCTTTCAGGCAGTTCAAGGTTTAAAAACTCAGGGGATTACCATTATTATGGCGGAACATAAGATGGAAAAAGTGGCCCAGTATTGTGATCGGGTTCTCCTTCTTGATCAGGGGAAAGTAATCGACTTTGATACACCCGCAAAGATTTTTTCAAGGGACGATCTCGAATCCTTTGGAGTCACAGCTCCTGTTTATACAAGGGTTTGCAAGGGAATGGGCGTAAAAAACAAAGGGATGGAAACTTACCCTGTTACCCTGGAGGAAGCGGAAGCGGCATTAAAGGAGATGAGACGATGATTAAGGTAACCAATCTCTCTTTCTCCTATAAAAAAGATGAAGGTGCTCCTGTACTACGTAACATTGACTTGGAGCTTGACCAGCGCTCCACTGCCATCATTGGCCAGAATGGCGCGGGGAAAACCACTTTCGTCAAATTGCTGAAAGGCCTGTTGAAACCTGATACAGGACAGATTGCCATGAAAGGTCAGGACATCAAAGGGAAAACGGCAGCCGAACTGGCCCGGACAATCGGGCTTATTTTTCAAAACCCGAATGATCAAATTTTTAAACGAACTGTCCTGGATGAAGTATTGTTTGGCCCGCTAATCATCAGGATGGAGCAATCCAAGGCAAGGGAAAAAGCCCTTGAGGCGCTAAAAATGGTCGGACTGGATGGTCAGTTGGACACCAATCCCCACGATTTAAGTTTATCAGAAAAAAAACTTCTATGTATTGCTTCCGTCATGGTGATGGATACCGATATAATCATTTTTGACGAGCCAACGATTGCCCAGGACAGCCAGGGGAAGGAAAGAATCAAACAGATTATCCAAACGCTTAAAGAAAAAGGCAAGCTTGTTATGACTATTATTCACGATATGGATTTTGTCGCCAACAACTTTGAACGGACAATCGTCTTTAATGATGGAAGGATACTAGCAGATGGGCCAACACGTGAGGTTTTTGCAAAAAAACAAGCCTTAGTTCAGGCAAATGTCGAAGCGCCTTATATTACCCAACTGGCCGACAAGCTAGGATTTCCCGGCACAGTCCTTACGATTGACGAATTCATAGCCAAGGTTCATTCCTAAAGTTAGTTAATGGAAAATAGTGGAATTAAAAACAACATCCTGTTGAGCGAATGGCCCGATCAAGCCATTCTCAGACTGGGTGTTTTTTTATGTATTAGAAAGTATATCTGGTCTTTGAGAATTGCCCAGCTCCAGCTCCAGCGCCCTAGCGCCTAGTGTCGTTCACTCTCCGCCCTACGATAATTCAAGCACGAATGCGCTCCGCTCTTCGTGTTTCCTTTATCCCGTTCAACGGGCAGTAGATTCTCAACTGCCCGTAAGAACCCGATTGGTTCAACTAACAATCAGCGAGAAAAAAGATCGCTGATTGAAGTTTCACCTTATCTCAGTTGGAGAGCTCCACAAAGGAAAGCTTCGGGAGCATAAGCATCGCACGAAGAAAAAGCGTTAGCTTTTTCGAGGAGGCCATACGGCGCTGACCAGGGCGCTTGCGCTTTTCATTTGAAAATGAAAGCGTATGCAAAATATTTTAATTAAAAAAATATTTCTGAAAAGTAGTAAAAATAGTTGCAATATAGAAGTTATTTAACTATAATAACTCTTAAATTCCTAATTCAGATAATAAAGTAAAGTCTGAATAATGTAATTCGCCCGATAACCTCAATTTCACTACTGTGATGAGGAATAAGTTGGAAAAATCAGACCGAAATGAGGAAGTGACTTGAAGTACGAGTTGGATGAACTGGACAGGGGGATAATTCAGCGTCTCTCAAAGGATGGAAGAGTCTCCTTTACTGAAATTGCCTCGAATTTAAATGTTTCAGAGAAAACCATTCGGCTGCGATATAAAAACCTGTTGGACAACGGAATTATTGAAGTTGTCGGTGTAGTGAATCCTGCAGCCATCGGTATTAAATCCGGTGCAATCATACAAATCAAGACTGCCCCTCAACGGATTATGCAAGTTATTGAGGAATTGAAAAAGTTTAAGGAAATCCGATACATTACCATGACATCCGGACCCTATTCCCTGCTTGCCCAAATCGCTGTTCCAAACCAGGAAGATATAACCGACTTATTATACAAATTGAATGAGTTACCTTTTATAACTGAAATGAATACGACCATTCAGATGGATGTATTCAAAAATACATTCGATTACTTTTAAAGGTGGGGGTTCGACATGTTAGAAATTCTAAAAACATTGACAGGGCTGTCAGGTCCATGCGGTTACGAGCATTCGGTTTCCTATTTTCTTAAGGAATATTTACAGGAGAAAGCCGATCAAGTAACGATTGACCCGATTGGCAACGTGATTGCCAGAAAAAAAGGCGACAAGCCAGGACCTGTGGTGTTATTAACCGCCCATATGGACGAGGTTGGATTTATTGTTAAAAAGATTGAGCCGAATGGCTTATTACGTTTTGAAAAGCTAGGTGGAAACGATGACCGGATTCTCTTGGCCCAGCCGGTAAAGGTAATGGGAACAGACGGGATTATTCCTGGTGTGATTGGTACAATATCTGCCCATTATGCGAAATTTGACGAATCTTCGAAGGTAAGAAAACATAGCCAGATGTATATTGATATCGGTGCTGCTTCTAAAGAGGAAGTACTGGAAATGGGCGTTGACATTGGGACACCGGTGACATGGGGAACAGAATTCCAAGTAATCGGACCTAAGTCAGCACCAAGATACCGTTCCAAATCATTGGATGACCGGGCAGGCTGCGCAGTCCTCCTGCAAACCTTAAACGAACTGGAAAATGAGTCCTTCTCCGGGGAACTGATTTTACTTTTTGCCGTGCAAGAGGAAGTCGGTTTAAGAGGAGCCAAGACGGCTTCAGAGCATTTGGATGCGGATGCAGCAATTGCCGTGGATACAACTGCCGTGAGTGATACGCTGGAAGAAACCATGGACCAAAGTTTGGCGCTTGGAGCAGGAACGGGCATTAAAGTCATGGACTTTAGCTTAATTGTACATAAAACCATGAAAGACCTGCTCATTAGCTTGGCTAAGAAGAAAAATATTCCGTATCAGCTGGAAGTCTTCACAGGAATCGGCACAGACGGAGGCGCCGTCAATTATGCGAATAAAGGAATCCCGACAGGAGTCCTATCTATTCCATCACGTTATGCCCATTCTCCGGTGGAAGTCGTCGATGCGGGGGATCTTGAAGCAACAAAAGAATTACTCAAAGCGTTTATTTTAAATCTTCATGAGGGTCAAACGTTTCCTTTTTAATAGACTCATAAGATAGTCGAGTTACATTTTTAAAAAAATTGGGGGTTTTGTTATGAAAATATTTATCTCAGCCGATATGGAGGGCATCTCAGGAGTTGCCACCAATCAACAGCTAAAAACAAATTCCGAGTATCAGAGATTCCGTAAATTAATGACCGCCGATGTGAATGCCGCTATAGAAGGGGCTTTTAATGGGGGAGCAACTGAAGTGGTCGTTGCAGATGGCCACGGCAACATGTCTAATATTTTAATAGAGGAACTCGATCCCCGAGCCCGATTGGTCTCCGGAAGCAACCGTGTCATGTGCCAATTAGAAGGACTCGACGAATCCTTCGACGGCATCATGTTCGTTGGCCATCATGGCAGAGAAGGCGGTTCCGATGTAACAGTCATCAGCCACACACTGGCCGGCATTTGTATCAATGAAATGAAAATCAACGGCAAAGTAGTCGGAGAAACCGAAATGAACACCTTGGTTGCCGGAGCATTCGGGGTACCTGCCATCTTCATCAGCGGTGATGATGCGTATGTTCGGGAAGTCAAAGAAACATTGCCCGAGGTGGAAGCGGCGGTAACAAAACGAGCGGTAGACCGGTTTGCTGCAGAACTGCTCCATCCAGAAGTAGCCCGTGCAGAAATTCGAACGAAAGCGGAAGCGGCTGTTAAAAAAGTCAAATCCTTAAAGCCTATTACATTCGAAGGGCCAGTTACCTTTGACATTGAATTGAAAGGTCCGCAGCAGGCAAAAATGACGACCACACTTCCAACGGTGGAATTAACAGGACCGAAAAACATCCGTTTCACTTGTGAGGATATTGTAACAGCCTACAAGCATATGTGGGGCTGCGCTATTATTGCCATGACAGCCACTAATGGCGTGTTAGGATCAGTAAATGCATAATTTCTTTTAAAAATATAGGAGGTGAATGGAGTGTATATCATCAAAAGAATACTCATGATGCTGTTAACGATTTGGGTCATTATCACGTTAACCTTTGTCATTATGAAAAGTATTCCAGGCGATCCATTTGCTTCTGATGCAAATGTATTGCCGGAACAAGTGCTCGCAAATATTAGAGCAAAGTACCATTTAGATGAGCCTCTCCCGGTTCAATACGTTTTATATATGAAAGACCTCGCCAAGCTCGATATGGGACCGTCGATTAAGTCGGAAACAAGATCGGTTAACGACATCATTTCCGCCGGGATTCCAGTCTCCTCAACCCTTGGGATTCAAGCACTGGTGATTGCTCTCGTTTTTGGTTTGATGTTAGGAATCATCGCTGCGCTCTATCATAACCGGGCCATTGATTTTGTGGCCATGTTGATCGCCATTCTGGGGATATCGGTCCCAAGTTTTATATTGGCACCGCTGTTAATCAAGTACTTCGCGGTAGAGTGGCATATGCTTCCGGTTGCTTCGTGGGGAACGTGGGATCACACTGTCCTTCCATCGATTGCCCTTGCGTTATCGCCTTTAGCGGTTATTGCAAGGTTTATGAGGTCGAGCATGATTGATGTCATGAACCAGAACTATATCAAAACGGCGGATGCGAAAGGATTATCTACCGTTAAGATTGTCCTGAAACACGGCATCCGAAATGCCATCCTTCCGGTTATTACCTTTATTGGCCCGCTGGCCGTTACCTTAATTACCGGAACGTTTGTTATTGAAAAGATCTTTGCCATTCCTGGTTTAGGTAAATATTTTGTTGACGGAATTTTCAACCGGGACTATCCGGTAATCATGGGAACAACCATTTTTTACAGTACGGTTCTAGTCGTGATTCTTTTCCTCATCGACATCTCGTACCGATTGATTGACCCAAGAATTAAATTATCAAGTGGGGGGAACTGAGGATGCAGACAAATTCAATGGAAAACAATCTGTTTAAACCGGTTTCTCCTGATAAAAAAGCTTCAGAAACAATTCAGCGTCCTTCTTTAAGCGCATGGAAGGAAACGGTTTTAAACATTTTGAAAAATAAGCTGGCTGTATTGGGAGCCTCGCTGTTAATCATCATTATCTTCTTTGCGATCTTCGGTCCATTAATGGTGAAATACGGTCCTACTAGTCAAGACTTATTGAATTCGAACATGGCACCTGACGGGAAACATTGGTTCGGAACAGATGATTTAGGGAGGGATGTTTGGGCAAGAACTTGGTATGGTGCCCGCGTGTCTCTTACGATTGGAATCATCGCCGCTTTAATCGACCTGTTGATAGGGGTTACGGTTGGCGGGATTGCCGGCTATATGGCAGGCAGGAGCAAACTGGGTGACAGAGTGGACACGATTATCATGAGGATCGTCGAGATTCTTTATGGTATCCCATATTTACTAGTCGTCATCTTGTTAATGGTGATCATGGAGCCTGGGATTACAACCATTGTCATTGCCCTGTCCGTAACAGGATGGGTGGGTATGGCCCGGCTAACACGTGGACAAGTTCTGCAATTAAAATCACAGGATTATGTCCTTGCAGCTGAAAAATTGGGTACATCCCATGCGAAGATTATTCTTCGCCATCTCATTCCAAATACATTGGGAATCATTATCGTTAATTTAACGTTTACCATCCCTCAAGCCATTTTTTCTGAGTCCTTCTTAAGCTTCCTTGGACTTGGCGTTCAAGCTCCATTCGCCAGCTGGGGAACAATGGCTAACGATTCGTTAGGGGTTATTTTAAGCGGTCAGTGGTGGCGCTTGTTCTTCCCGGCATTTATGATTTCACTAACCATGTTTGCCTTTAATGCCTTTGGGGATGGACTGCAAGACGCATTAGATCCGCGAAATCGCAAATAGGGGAGGTGACATGATGTCTCATTTACTAGATGTAAAAAACCTGGAAGTTAATTTTAAAACCTATGGCGGCGAGGTAAAAGCCGTACGGAATGTTTCGTTTCATGTAGATAAGGGAGAAATTGTCGCCATCGTAGGCGAGAGCGGCAGCGGAAAAAGCGTAACCGTTCAATCGATAATGGGGTTAATTCCAACTCCTCCCGGAAAAATAAAAAATGGACAAGTTCTATTTGATAATAAGGATCTTCTCAAACTATCAAAACGGGAGTTCCAAAAAGTAAAAGGTTCAAAGATTAGTATGGTCTTCCAAGACCCCATGACGTCACTGAACCCAACCATGAAAGTGGGCAAGCAAATTGAAGAGGGACTGATTGTCCACCAGCATCTTAGTAAAGCGGATGCGAAAAAGCGGGCCATCGAAATGATAAAACTGGTCGGCATTCCGAATCCGGAAGAACGTTACAGCCAGTACCCTCATGAATTTAGCGGCGGTATGAGGCAGCGGGTCATGATTGCCATTGCCCTTGCCTGCAATCCGGAACTGCTGATTGCCGATGAACCGACAACCGCATTGGATGTAACCATTCAAGCCCAAGTTCTCGATTTGATGAAAGACCTTCGGGATAAAATGGATACCGCAATTATATTGATCACCCATGATTTGGGTGTGGTAGCCGAGACGGCGGAACGTGTCATGGTCATGTACGCAGGCATGATGGTCGAAACCGGAACGGTGGAAGAAGTGTTTGCCAACCCGAAACATCCGTATACATGGGGGCTGATGGCCTCAAGGCCAGACCCGCAAGCAGATGGAAAAGAGCGTCTTGTTCCGATTGAAGGTTCTCCACCGGATTTATTTTCACCGCCAAAGGGTTGCCCTTTCGCGCCGCGATGTCCTTATGCGATGGAAATTTGTCTGGGTGAAATGCCACCGGAATTTGAAGTCGAAAAAGGCCATACAGCCAAATGCTGGCTAAATGACCCTCGTGCATCTATGGCTCAAGAGGAAATTGCAGCAGGGAGGGTTCAAAAATGAGTGATACACTGCTCCAAGTAGATGGATTAAAAAAGTATTTCTCCATAGGCAAGGATCAATCGGTTAAATCCGTTGATGATATATCGCTGTATATTAAAAAAGGCGAAACATTCGGCTTGGTAGGAGAAAGCGGAAGCGGAAAATCGACGCTCGGAAAAACAGTAGTCGGCCTTCAAGATCCGACTGAAGGAAAAATTATTTACAATGGCGTTGATGTTTCCACTTTAAACAAAAAGGAAAAAAGCATTGTTAACAGGGAAATGCAGATTATTTTCCAGGATCCCTACGCTTCCTTAAACCCGAGAATGCGCGTTGGTGACATCATTGCGGAAGGAATCGATGCCCATGGCTTAGCCAAAGGGAAAGAGCGCCAGGAACGGATTTATGACCTGCTTGACCGTGTAGGCCTAGTGCCAGAGCATGCAAAACGCTACTCCCATGAGTTCAGCGGCGGGCAGCGCCAGCGGATTGGTATTGCCCGGGCCTTGGCTGTCCAGCCGAAATTTATCGTGGCAGATGAACCAATCGCCGCTTTGGACGTGTCCATCCAAGCACAGGTGGTAAACCTTTTGGAGGACCTGAAAGAAACAGAAGGATTAACTTACTTATTTATTGCCCATGACCTTAGTATGGTTAAGCATATCAGTGACCGGATCGGGGTTATGTATTTAGGAAAAATGATGGAGCTTGCAACCAGCGATGATCTATTCGCAGAACCGCTTCATCCATACACTCAAGCATTATTATCGGCGATTCCGGTTGCGGATCCAAGAGCCAAACGGAGAGAACGGATTGTACTTGCGGGAGACCCGCCAAGCCCCGTTAATCCGCCAAGCGGTTGCCGATTCCGTACAAGATGTCCGCATGCCATGTCTATTTGTTCCGAGGCCGCTCCAGAATGGAAAGAAGTAAAGGCCAACCATTGGACTGCATGCCATCTATATAATTAACCATTTAAAGGGAGGAACAAAAATGAAAAAGTGGTTGTCTGCCATTGCAGCATCGCTTGTGATCAGTACTGCGTTAGCAGGCTGTGGAAGTGATAATGCAGATAAAGCTTCTGGCACTAAAGACAGTGCTAAAAACGTTAAGCAAGAACTGACTTTAAACGCCATCTCAGAACCACCGGCACTCGATCCGGCGATGGCAACTGATACAACTTCCGGCTGGGTGTTGGATCACATTTTTGAAGGCTTATACAAAAAGGATGAAAAAGGAAATGCTGTTCTGGGAACTGCGAAAGACGTAAAAGTTTCCGATGATGGCAAGACCTACACTTTTACCCTTCGTGATGATGCAAAATGGTCTGATGGGACAGCTGTAACTGCACAGGACTTCGAATATGCATGGAAACGTGTATTAAATCCTGAAACAGGAAGCCAATTTGCTTTCTATCTTTATTACCTAAAGGGTGCTGAGGACTACAACAAAGGAAAAGGTACTGTTGATAATGTGGGCGTTACAGCGAAAGATGACAAAACACTTGTCGTTGAATTAGCTGCACCACTTAGCTATTTCAAAGAACTTTTGACCATGTGGACATTCTACCCTGTTAAAAAAGACCTTGTGGAAGGCAACAAAAACTGGGCAGCAGAATCTGATGGCTATGTATCAAACGGACCATTCAAAATGTCTGAATGGAAGCATGACAGCGATGTTGTCGTTGCGAAAAATGAAAAATACTATGATAATAAAAATATTAATTTAACAAAAGTTACCTGGAAAATGGTTCCGGATGCAACAACTTATTATCAAATGTACAAAACTGGCGAGCTTGATTTAATTCAAACATTGCCAACAGACGTAATCGATCAAGAGAAAAGCAGCAAAGAATACAAAAATGTTCCTTATTTCGGAACTTATATGTACATGTTTAACGTAAACAAAGCACCATTCACAAATGCGAAGATCCGCCGTGCGTTTGCTATGGCGATTGACCGTGAAACCTTAACAAAGAATGTAACTAAGGCTGGAGAAATCCCTGCATATGCATTCGTGCCAAGCGGCGTTAAAACAGCAGATGGAGATTTCCGTAAGGATGGCGGATCCTACTTCAAAGAAAATGTTGCTGAAGCCAAAAAATTGCTAAAAGAAGGTATGGAAGAAGAAGGCTGGACTACTCTTCCTGATGTAACCCTATTATACAATACTGCTGAAAACCATAAGAAAATTGCTGAAGCAGTGCAAGAAATGTACAAAAAGAACCTTGGCGTCGATATTAAACTAGAAAACCAAGAGTGGAAAACCTACTTAGATACGACCGCACAAGGCAACTTCCAAATGGCTCGTATGGGCTGGATTGGCGTATTGCTTGACCCGGCTGTAATTCTTGACTACTACCTTGGGGATAGCCCGAACAACCGTACAGGCTGGGTAAATGAAAAGTATGACAGCTTAATGGCACAAGCCAAAACAGCGCAAACACAAGAAGAGCATTTCAAATTATTACATGATGCAGAAAAAGTATTAATGGATGAACTTCCATTCGTTCCGGTATATCACTATACCAATACTTTCTTGACTTCTCAAAAATTTGATGGCATCAATTATCCTTACAACCGTTATCCGGATGTAAGATATGCAAAAAAAGTTTCTGAGTAAGAAGAGTTGCCCTTTCGGGGGAAGCATCCTCTATCAAAGATTTACATCTTAAGATTTTCATAAACTGATAGATCATAACAAACAGTTGCAAGCAGACGGGAGGCAGAGAAACTCCTGTCTGCTTATCCATTTTTGTCATAAGACTATAATGGCTGTACAACAGGAAGGATGGGAAAGATGAAAAAATTGATGGTTTTTCTTTTGTTCATCATGATGTGGATAGGAGTTAAAATAGCCTCAGGGATTTCTTTGGTTGATTGGATTAACCAGTCTTTCTTGGTTGGGATTATCAGTCTATTAGTTTGGGCAATGATGGTTATTTTTCAATCGGGCTTTTTATCATTATTTTTTAAAGGCTTTCGAATCATCGGTACAATGATGGCTCCGAAACCGAGAGCTATGGAACGGACTGACCGTTTAATAGAAGAGGACCATGGCTATCAGTCTTTTAAAAAGTCACTAACGACTAAACTTTCGCTTTTGACGTTTCTGATTGGTTTTAGTTCCATTATTGTCTCGATATGCGGCCTTATCGTATATTAAAAGTCATTTGGCACCATGTTTATTCTAAGAGGAGATGTAATTATGGCTTCAAGTACAGAAGTAGACTTAACAAAATTCACCGATGAGGTTAATGAAGAGGTCATCAGCTGGAGAAGGTATTTACACCAAAACCCAGAGTTATCCTTTCAAGAAGAGAAAACAGCTCAATTTGTTTATGATACTTTAAACTCGTTTGGCAATCTCGAGTTATCCCGTCCTACCAAAACAAGCGTTATGGCCCGATTGATTGGGGAGCAGCCTGGAAAAGTTTTGGCTATTCGTGCTGATATGGACGCTCTTCCAATTGAAGAGGAGAATAACTTTGAATTTGTCTCAAAAAATCCAGGCGTTATGCATGCCTGTGGCCATGATGGCCATACCGCAATGCTGCTTGGAACCGCCAAGGTTCTTACCCAATTGAAAGACAAGATCAAAGGAGAAGTCCGCTTCTTTTTCCAACATGGCGAAGAGTTATTCCCAGGCGGCGGTGCCGAAATGGTCGCAGCCGGTGTAATGGAGGGCGTGGATTTTGTCATTGGTGCCCATCTGTGGTCACCGCTTGCAAATGGTAAGGTTGGCATCAAGTACGGAGCGATGATGGCTTCACCGGATACCTTCTACATCACTGTAAAAGGCAAAGGCGGGCATGCCGCATTGCCGCATCAAACCGTGGATTCGATTGCTGTTGCCGCCCAGGTTGTGACCAACCTTCAACATATCGTTTCACGCAATACTGACCCGCTTGAGCCACTGGTCATTACTGTCGGCAAATTTGTTGGCGGCACTACCCACAATGTCATCCCAGGGTCAGTTGAAATTCAAGGCACCGTCCGTACTTTTGATAAAAAGCTTCGGGAATCTGTTCCTGCTTTAATGGAGCGGGTCATTAAAGGAATAACGGAAGCGCATGGGGCCTCTTATGATTTCCGGTTCGATTTCGGTTATCATCCGGTTATCAATGACGAAGAAGCCACCCGTGTTCTCGAGGAAACGGTTTTGGATGTGTTCGGCGAAGACACATTAGAGTTAATTCCTGCCAATATGGGCGGGGAAGACTTTTCCGCTTTCCAGCAGGCAGCTCCTGGGGCATTCTTCTATGTCGGGGCAGGCAATGCAGAAAAAGGAATCACCTATCCGCACCACCACGCCCGTTTTACCATAGATGAGGATTCTTTGGAAATCGGCGTAAAAATGTTCGTGAATGCGACATTTAAATTTTTAAAGTAAAACTTTATATGATAATAAGGTACAAAGGGCAGCCCAACATCTTAAAGGCTGCCCTTTTTGTTTGGCTCTTTTAAACGATCATGTTAATATTTTAACTCTGTTGATTGGAGCGGATAAGCTCTACTCCTGCGGGAGCACGGGGCCGAGGAGTTTCCGTGGCACGCCCGCGGGTTCACTGAGCTTCTTTCACTGCAATCAACAGCCAAAAAGAATAAACCTTATTATTTTTTAAGGCTATTCTAAAAAAATATGCTTGCGCTTTTCTTAATAAAATTTTGAAAATTTAATGAGCTAATTCATTGTGGAGGGTGGTCTTTCTGCTATATAATGAGAATAAGATGTTCACAAAGTTGTCAAATTTACATTTGTTAAAAACGTAAATAAGCTATCCACATTGGAGGGAGAAAAAGGTGATTAGAGCTGCCGTTGCGGGTTTTGCTGGGTTTATCCTAGTGTTTATTGAATCGATGATTGTTATGAAGCTAAAGGGGTATGTGACCATAGAATTTGGCGGTTTAGCTCCGTTCATCAACGTTTGGGCGATGAATTTCTTCCTCGTATTTGCCATTATGACTCAAATCACAAACTGGTACTACAATAAACATGAGTTGGAAGAAGACAGTACTCTATAATAGTCTTACTGATAACTGAATTCAGAAACTTAGCGTCCCATTCTTTTGAGTGAGCCGCTTTTATTTTTTTTAGGGCATGTGCAGGATAAAAATTTCCCTGTTTGATATAATGGAGTAAATTTATTTAAAGGATGATTATTGTGCTGAATAAGGAAAGAATCGGATTGGTGTTGGACGTTGAGACAACCGGGTTGGGTCCTGCGACGGATGAAGTAATCGAATTGGCTTTAAAACTATTTTCCTTTCGGCCCGATTCAGGTGAAATCATCGAAGTGCTCGAAGAAGAATCATTTTTAAGAGAGCCATTGAAACATTCTGCACGGAGAAACTATGAAAGAGCATTTCGGGTCCATGGGATCCCGTTTGAAGCGGTAGAAGGCAAAAGCTTTGTTGATGGAAAAATAAAGTCCTATTTTGACCGGACTGATGCGGTGTTTGCCCATAATGCTTCTTTTGACCGAAGCTTTCTATTTCATATGTATCCTGAAGTCAATGATTTAAAGTGGTTTTGCACGATGAGAAATGTGCCTTGGAAGCAGTACGGATTCCCCAATGGGAAGCTGCTTACACTGCTTCAAGCCCATCAAATAACCAACTATCAGACACACAGGGCGATGGATGATATTACATACTTAATGGAATTGCTTAAACAAACGAGCCCGAAAGGAAACCTCTATCTTCAAGAGGTTTTGGAATATGGCCCAATGAGAAAATATCAGGCAGCAGCGTCAAAAGCAAAAATGGGGTAAATATAAACAAAAACAGCTCTGCCGCAAATTGAATGCGGACAGAGCTGTTTTTCATTTATTGTTTTCCCTCTGTGAAGATTTGGAAGGTAATCCCATACTTATCAGTGACGTTCCGTAGGCCGGGCTAAAAAAGGTTTCCTGCAGCGGCATTTGGACTTGGCCGCCATCGGCCAATGCATGAAAGAATCTTGTTGATTGTTCGGCATCATCCGTGGAAATGCAAATAGTCACTTGATTTCCTTTTTGGGAAGGCTGGCCTGGAAACGTATCAGAAAACATAATCTCCGATTGGCCAACTTGAATCGTTGCATGACTCACGCGGTCCTTTGCGCTTTCTGGCAGAGGAAATTCAGGATTTTCCGGCATTTCACCGAAGGATTGGATAAAAAGCACCTGGCCATCCAACGCTTTTTGATAAAATTCAATCGCTTCCTTTGCATTTCCATCCATGACAAAATAAGGAATCAGTTTGGCAGTCATATTGAGCAGCTCCTGTTCAACAAGAAATTTTTTTTAACAGAAATAAGGCAAATTTATGTGTCTAATGGTATGGATACTTACCTATTATTTCCATTAATATCATTATAAAACAAAGAACAAACGTTCGCAATGATTTTAGGAAATTTAGTTGGAGAATAGCCGCCTCTATTTTTGTAACAGGGTTTTTAGCAGTTTTCAAAAACATAGACATTAATGGACATCAACTGTTTTTGGTGTTATAGTTTGAATATGGAAAAGTTATATAGGATGAATGAGGCTGCAAAAACTTTAGGAGTGACAGTCAAAACATTACAACGCTGGGACATTTCCGGTAAGGCTGTCTTTGTTCGTACTCCGAACGGGCAAAGAAGATTGCCAGAAAGCGAGATTAACCGGCTATTAGGGAACGGTGAAGATCAAGAGAGTGCTAAAAACTTGGTCATTTATGCCCGCGTTTCGTCGCATGAACAAAAAGCGAAAGGAGATTTACAACGACAGATTGATTTTATCAAAAATCAAATGGATTTGAATTCCTTCAACCAGGTTACAGTAATTGAGGATGTGGGGTCTGGGTTGAATGACAATCGGAAAGGACTTGTCAAAATCATGAAATTGGCAGAGGCCGGTATCCTATCCGATCTCGCCATACGATATCGTGATCGCCTTACTCGATTTGGATTTCATTACTTACAAACTTATTTTGAAAGCCACCAAGTACAGTTGCATATTTTAGATGAGCAAACAGATGAGACACCACCTCAAGAAGAGCTTGTTGATGATTTAATAGCTATTATTACCAGCTTTTCAGGAAAGCTGTATGGAATTCAAAGCTACAAAAATAAAATTCTAGAAGAAAAAGTAAAAGAGGTTTTGGAAGATGTTGCAAACCTACCAAACGAAATTGCCGAACATCCCCCTCGATAACGTTCTCTCGTCGGAACAGTACCTTCAAGAATATGCCGCCTATTTCGGAAAGCTTGAGCGGAAGCTGTTTGTGCAATCTCATATCAAAGGGGCTTCCTCTTCCAGCCTCAAAAAGACCTTCATGAAGCAATATGGAATCACGGCCCGGCAGTTTAATTCACTAAGAATGCAACTGGATGGAAAGGTTTCTTCTTTTATTGAAAAAAGAAAGCTGGAAATTCAAGAGCTGAAGTCTAGAGTTGCCTATTTACAGAAAATAATAAACAAGAAAACCACACAAAAAGTTCAACTTCATCAAAATCTCCAAGTTCTTTCACAAACCCATCCATCCTTTCAGAGAATCGTAAAAAGATATCAAAACCTTAAACATTACCTCCATCAAAAGAAACGAAGGCTAAGAAATCTCAGGCAAAAATTAGAAAAACTAGAGTCGGACGCCCAAAATCATACTCTACGCATCTGCTTTGGTTCAAAGAAGCTGTTACATAAACAATTTCATTTAGAAGAAAATCAATATAAGAACCATCAAGAATGGCGAAATGACTGGCTGGAGGCTAGAAGCAGCCAATTTTTGGTGATTGGCTCCAAAGGTGAAACGTATGGGAACCAAACAGCGACTTATGACCGTAACAACACACTGAGACTGCGTGTGGCAAATTATTTCACAGACACATTTGGAAGGTATATTGAATTTCCGGCCGTCCTTTTCCCTTACGGACAAGTCTGGCTGGACAAAGCAAAGGTTCCAAGTATGGGTTTTACGCGGAGCGGCCGCCCACAAAAATATTACTCTTCCATTACCTATCGGTTTATGAAACAAGAAAAAGGCTGGTATGTCCACGCAACTGTCGAAAGGGAAACGCCTAAAGCGGGAACTTCAAATGGCAATGGCTTCATTGGTGTTGACTTAAATGCCGGTTTTATTGCCGTTTGCGAAATTGATCGATTCGGAAACCCAATCCATAGCTGGACCATAAAAGTCCCCATGTATAGCAGAAGGAAAGAGCAGGTCGTCGCCTCTATGAGTGATGCTATAAAGTCGGTTCTAGAATACGCTGTGTCTGTGCGAAAAAATGTTATGATTGAGAAATTGGACTTTTCAAAGAAAAGGACACGGCTTCGGGAAATGGGTCCTGCCTATGCCCGAATGCTATCCGGCTTTGCTTATTCAACATTTCAACAATTGATCGAGTCAAAAGCAAAGAAAGCGGGGGTAAATATCAAACGAGTCAATCCCGCGTATACCAGCCAAATCGGTCAAATGAAATTTATGGCACGATATGGTCTTAGTTCCAACCAAGCAGCTGCCTGCATGATTGCTAGACGGGGTTACCATTTCAGGACGGAAAAGCCAAAGTATGATACGATTTTATCCTTTTCAAAGAGATTTGATAAACATCAATCCAACTATAGGAAATGGAGAGCCATAGCCAACCATTTGAAAAAGGAATATGATTTTCAGGATAAAATTGAGCTGTTAAAAGCCGATATTTAGTGAATGGAAATTGGAGCAACGCTTCCTTTTTACCTGCAAGGAAGAAAAGGACCACGTACTCCAATATAAGTCAAGTCATAACCATTTGATTCACCAGCGTGGCTAACAGCCTTTCTAGAGTATCAACAGGTATCCTGTGCCGTGTATATGGCATTGTGACGGGAACGAAGAAGTTTATTGAAGTTAAAAGACTTCTTTGGACGGATGTTCCCATTCTGGAATTAGGGCGTGATTCCCTAACGCTATTCGCAAAAAACTCTGTTCGTTTTGCGTGCTAAACGAATAATCAATCGTTTAGAACACATAGATTTCTTATTGTACATGGATGTCTATGTTATTAGGAACGGTTAAATATCTATCGGTAACTATGTTTCGATGATGCATTTCATGCCCTGCAATGATATAGGCGATTGCCCGTGCAGTAACTTCCATTTCATTGGCAAGGCCTACGTTGGCCCAAGCAGATTCAGGCATATTTTGAACTAATGTAATGGTGGCGTTCCGTACGGCTGTGAAGTCTTCTAGAATTTTTTTTACAGGCAATTGTCTCACTTCTGATCCGGTTACAAATATCGTTTCATCAAACCCGGCCAACGGAGTCCGGTCGCCGCGTCCAATGCGCAGGAGGCGGTAAGTCATAATTCTCTCCGTATCGGTCATGTGGCCCAGAACTTCTTTAATGCTCCATTTATTTGGCGCGTAACGAAAATCCGCGTCATTTTCGGAAATATTGTTAAATAGTTCAGTTACTTGTTTCAGATTTTCCTTTAAAATTTGCAGCAGGTCACCATCCGGAACCAACTGTACGTATGGAACATAGTATTCTGGATATTCATTTTCATTAGGACGTTTCATCATTTTACTTTCTCCCTTCCTCTTTCAGTTCTTCTTTATTTTATTGTTTATTGAAAAGAATTTCCAATTAAAAAAGAGGCTGGCGCATCTATTGATGTACCAGCCTTTTTAGGTTATAACATTTTATTAAAATGAACACGTTTATTGATGGCATACATAATTGGCATGCCCACTGCCATGACAACCAGTTCTCCTGCTGCTGTGGTTAACCATGTAAATAAAAATGGCAGGTCAAATGCAAGCTGTAGTTCGAGAGCAATCAAGAACATCGTAAAGGTAAAGACAATGGTATTGACTATCATCCGTGTCCAGATGCCTTTAATAAATCGTGAGCACAAAATCGTAATCAATAAGGCAATGAGGGACTGG
The DNA here is from genome assembly GCF_054950115.1 of Neobacillus camarae. NCBI lineage: Bacteria > Bacillati > Bacillota > Bacilli > Caryophanales > Bacillaceae > Neobacillus > Neobacillus camarae. The sequence goes on from NZ_JBUCKX010000001.1 coordinate 214,131, forward strand.
CCGACACCGAAAATCAAGTCGTAGGCCTTCATTGGCGAAAAGAATAAATTGGTTAGAAAAACACCAAGAATAATTCCATACAAATATTTTTTGTTGAAAACGATCAGATGGTTAAACATCTCCGATACGCGAAATTGAACCTGGGTGAACCCAAACGGCTGGATGAGTGCCGATACAGCAATATACAATGCCGCAACAATCCCGTTTACCACAATTTCCTGCACTCTGCTGTGCGTTTTTCCGGATGCGATAGGGGCACCCAATGTATTATTTTTCTCCATATTCACTTCTCCTTAGTTTTTTATAGTGGGAGGTTCTCGAACCACTTAAAAAAATGCCTGCAATCTAATATATTAATATAAATGAAGTTTATGGTCAATTTATTTTTTTCTGTTGCGCTCTAATTAGGTTGTTGATTTCTGCTCCAGGCACTCAGCAAACCTGCGGGCGTGCCGAGGGGGCTCCCCTGCCCCGTACACCCGCAGGAGTCGAGCGCATTCCGCCCTAATCATCAGAACTTATTCTTTAAAAGCCGAGAAGTGTTCCATTAAAATGATTTTATTAAGTAGAATTGGCATCACTTGGACAAACTATTTATGCTCAAAAGCTAATCTCTATTTAAATTTTTTCTACAATATATAGGCACATTTATTGTCAACTGGGAAAGAATATGGTTATCTAAATTAGGATGAAGAAAGAAAGAGGGATTACATATGTCGAAACAACAAATTGGCGTTATCGGCTTGGCCGTCATGGGTAAAAACCTTGCCCTGAATATTGAAAGCCGCGGTTATTCTGTGGCTGTATTCAATCGTTCTTACGACAAAACGGAAGACTTTATGAATAACGAGGCAAAGGGCAAAAATTTCGCCGCAGCTAAAACGATTGAGGAATTTGCCAACTCCTTAGAAAAGCCAAGAAAAATCTTAATTATGGTTAAAGCAGGCGCTGCAACGGATGCCACGATTGAGCAGCTTAAGCCATACCTTGAGGAAGGCGATATTCTTATTGACGGGGGAAATACTTTCTTCCAGGATACGATGCGCCGCAACAAAGAACTGGCGAATGCGGGCTTCCATTTTATCGGTACAGGGGTATCGGGCGGGGAAGAAGGCGCATTAAAAGGTCCTTCCATCATGCCTGGTGGCCAAAAGGAAGCATATGATCTTGTCCAGCCGATTTTAGAAGCGATTTCCGCCAAAGTAAATGGCGATCCTTGCTGTACATACATAGGGCCAAATGGTGCCGGACACTATGTCAAGATGGTTCACAACGGGATTGAGTATGGCGATATGCAATTGATTTGTGAAGCTTATTTTATCCTAAAAAATGTCTTAGGCTTAAATGCGGAAGAACTCCACAGCGTGTTCTCTGAGTGGAATAAGGGTGAACTGGACAGCTATTTAATTGAAATCACAGCGGATATCTTTACGAAAATCGATGAAGAAACCGGCAAACCATTAGTTGATTTGATTTTGGATACAGCCGGACAAAAAGGAACAGGCAAATGGACCAGCCAAAATTCTTTGGATTTGGGTGTGCCGCTGCCGCTCATTACTGAATCGGTTTATGCCCGGTTTATTTCAGCCATGAAAGAAGAGCGTGTCCGGGCCAGCAAAATATTGACAGGTCCTGAGACAAGTACGTTTGAAGGCGACAAGAAAGAATTGGTTGAAGCTGTTCGTAAGGCTTTGTATATGAGTAAAATTTGTTCATATGCCCAAGGTTTCGCCCAAATGCGCGCGGCATCCGAGGAGTACGATTGGAATCTCCGCTACGGCGATATTGCGATGATTTTCCGGGGCGGCTGTATTATTCGTGCCCAATTCCTGCAAAAAATTAAAGATGCGTACGACCGTGATCCGGAGATTGCGAACCTCTTACTGGATCCTTACTTCAAGGAAATTGTGGAGTCTTATCAATCGGCTTTGCGTAAGGTGGTTGCTTCTGCAGTGGAACGTGGAATTCCAGTGCCGGCTTTTGCCAGTGCGATTTCGTACTATGACAGCTACCGTACAGAAACGCTGCCAGCCAATCTGTTGCAGGCGCAACGTGACTACTTTGGAGCCCACACTTATCAACGGGTGGACAAAGAAGGCATCTTCCATACAAATTGGATGGAATAATGTAACCGTGAAGAAGTGTATCCCAATGTGTAAGGGGTGCACTTCTTTTTTGATTATATTGGTTCTATGTATCGGCAATAATGTGGATTTTTTGTTCCTATATGAGACCGGGTTCACCTTACCGGCGTTTTCCTTTTTTTGAAAAAAACAAAAAAGACGATTCAGGAAATCTGAATCGTCTTTTGCTGTCTTAGATGTATTTAAGCAGTTGGTTTTTGCTTTTCAACTTCAGCTTTCCGGCTGCTGAATTTTCTAATGAATGGGATAACCCAGCGGTCCAATCCAATTCTGCCAGCGTTGTAGCCTGCGGTTAGGATGATGAAGCCTAAGAAAATGTCTTTAGGGTTAGATGATACTGTACCGGCCAAGAAGAACGCGAAATTCATCACTAAACCGAAGAACATGGCAGCGGTTGTCAGGCATCCCAGGATTAAGCCAAGACCGATTAACAATTCTCCCCAAGGAACAATGAAGTTGAACAGATCGACGTTTGGTAAAGCGAAACCATCCAAGAATTTAACGTACCAGCCAAATAGGACATCGCCTTCAGGACCTTTTACCGGGTTGGCGATCGCTCCTTTTAGGAAACCGGAAGCATCGAAGCCGCCTGTGAGTTTATGAAAACCGGCTGTAAACCAAGTATATCCAAGATATAAACGCAACACCGTTAGAATGATAGCAGAGACTTTGTTTTCCCGTAAAATTTGGTTAAACATTTTGTTTTCCACCCTTCCACCTTTTTTGTTTCTCTTTACACTTCTAATATATAGTAATTTTTGGTAAAGAACACGGCTGTAGTAGTAAGTTCAAAGTTTGTTCGAAATGTTATGACAGACTGGTGAATAATGGAAAATCGAATGAAACGCCATCCCATCCCCAATAGGTTCACGTGCTTTAAGGCAAGTTCATTTAGTAGGATTTTTTTAAGGCGAAGACTTCCTGCATACAAAAAATTCCAATTTTTTCCCAACTCGTAATTACAATAAACTTATTGATTTATCTGAAAATTGGAAATAAACTCGTTATTACAACCGATCGGCTGAATGATATAAAAGGGGAGGAGTAAGATTGAAAAAACTTAAATGGCTTGGTTCTGGGTTCCTTGCGGTAACTATGGGTCTATCTCTATTTGCAACAGGTGCTTTCGGTCAAACGGCAGTTCCTAACGAGTCTTATCGTGTCATGATTAAAGGGCATGGTTCAGAAATGTCCAAGGCCAAACAAAATGTGGGAGTCCGCTGGGATTTTGGTGCCGAAGGATTTACAACTACGGTTAATTCCGCTCAGTATCAAGCCTTATTAAAAAATAAAAATTTAGAGATTAACAGAGTACCAGAAGTGCAGCTTGATAGCATGGAAAACCAATCTGCAGCTGCACCAGGTGTGAAAGAGGCATCCCTTCCTGCTGACAGTACCCCATGGGGAATTGAAGCCATTTATAATGATCCGTCGATTACAAGTACTTCCGGCGGGGCAGGGGTCAAAATCGCCGTACTGGATACAGGAGCCTATATTAATCATAGTGACTTAGCCGGAAGCGCTGAGCAATGTAAAGATTTTACCCGTGCCACTACATCTATGGTCAATGGGTCTTGCACTGACAAAAACGGCCACGGAACCCATGTGTCTGGGACTGCACTAGCACATGGCGCAGGGATTTATGGCGTTGCTCCCGAGGCCAAGCTTTGGTCTTACAAGGTGCTAAATGACAGAGGATCGGGATATTCCGATGACATTGCCGGTGCCATTCGTCATGCGGCAGATGAAGCTGTAAGGACCGGGTCAAAGGTCGTCATCTCCATGTCTTTGGGCTCCAGCGCCAAAGATAGCATGATTGCCAGTGCGGTAGACTACGCATATGGTAAGGGCGTGCTGGTAGTGGCAGCAGCAGGCAATAGCGGATATGGCGATAATACCATTGGCTATCCAGGAGCCTTAATGAACGCTGTTGCTGTAGCGGCCTTGGAAAATATTCAGCAAAACGGAACCTATCGTGTAGCTGACTTCTCATCGCGCGGCAATTCGGCAACGGACGGCGATTTTGTCATCCAAGAGCGGGATGTCGAAGTTTCCGCACCAGGTCGGGACATCCAATCAACATGGTACGACGGCGGTTACAACACGATTAGCGGAACCTCGATGGCAACACCTCACGTTTCCGGATTGGCGGCAAAAATCTGGTCAGCCAATCCATCATGGACCAATGCCCAGCTTAGAGCTGAACTGCAAAGAAGGGCAAAATTATACGACATCAAGGGCGGGTATAGTGCAACAACTGGGGATGATAATGCTTCAGGTTTCGGGTTTGCAAGGGTGAAATAATCCCTTAGAAAAGGCCATCCGTTTGGATGGCTTTTTCGCTGTTAATTGCACTTGCAAGCCAAGGTTTTTTATAAAGAAGCATTTTTAAAATTACCGTAATCCTTTGCATGTTAAAAAATATATAACAAATAATATAAAACGTAGAAAGGGGAGACAGTATGTTCAAAAATAGAAACCATGAAGACATGCTAAAACAACCGTTAATGTCCACAGGAACAACCGAAGCCGGCTTTGAAACACAGGTTCATAAAAGGCAAAAACAGGCCGGTGAACCTAAAATCGGAGAGACTATCGTGGCAGAGAAGGTTGCAGATTAACGTGATTCGAAGCGAAATCTTTGAAAGGAGCCAACTCGATGAAAACAAAAGATAATTTTTCAAAAGGGGCCAAAGTCACCAAGGATAATCAAATCATGGGAACCCCAAATAGCAAAAGTAAGAATGGGACAGGTGATTCTCCGAACGATAATGCGGGAGGAAAAACTCATCTTAATCGTTAGACTTTTGCAGCCAACAACCCTTTAGCGCCAAAAAAGCTGACTCTCTTGCAAGAGTCAGCCAACTGTTAACATGAGAATTTGCTATTTACATATAAAAACGGTATCCATGAACGGATACCGTTTTTTGTTTTATGCCGGAACCCTGATTTTACTCAACCGTTCCCAAGGCTTCATGAGCCAGCGCCTTAACGCGAAACAGCCCCTTAGCCACTCATCCGCTCCTTGTGCAAGCCAGACTCCCAAAAGCCCAAGGCCCAAATGGATGCCCAGTAAATAGCTTAAGGAAACGGCCACTCCCCACATGGAAATGATACCAATTATTACGGGGAAGCGGACATCGCCCGCTGATTTTAACGAACCCATCAGCACGATATTCATTGCCCTTCCCGGCTCCACAAACACGATTGCCCATAATACCGGCAGACCAACGGCGATGATAGTCGGATCGCTCGTAAAGGTCTCCAAAAGCGGCGAACCGATCAGCGCAATGGTCAATGCCGTGATGGTCGATGCGGCTATGGCAATCCTTAATGTCTTGATGCCTCGGCTTAGGGCACGGTCATATTGTTTAGCCCCGATGTAGCGGGCAACCAGCAACTGGGTTCCCTGTGCGATGGCGACCGTAATCAAAAAACATAGCATGTTAATGTTTAAAACATAAACTCTGGCTGCGAGGGAAGCCGTACCGAGAGATACGACAAAGCTGGTAATAATCAATTGTGACAATTGATAGGATAAATTTTCCCCTGCAGAAGGAATGCCAATCGCCAGCAAGGCTTTGGTATCGTCTTTTTTGGCTCTCCAAATATCCTTAACGGTTAGGCTTAAATTCAGCCGGTTATGGACGAAGTAAAGCAGGGCTGCTACCGCAAATGCGCGTGCCGTCATAATACTCCATGACACCCCTTGAACGCCCGTGACGGGTAAGCCAAAGATACCAGTTAAAGCGATCACATTTCCGGTCACGCTAATGAGGTCCATGGCCAAGGTCACAAACATCGATTCCTTCGTGTACCCATAACTGCGGAGAACAGAGCTTAATGCAAGTGACAAGGATTCGAAAAACAGTGACACCCCGCAAATTTTTACAAAGATACGCCCGTAATCAAATACCTTTCCTTCAATATCAAATAGGTGCAATAGATGTTCACCAAATATAAATAGGATAATGGCGACGATAATCCCAAACCAAAAATTCAATCCAAAAACCGAACGGGCTAAATCCCTGGCCCGTTTCAACTGGCCTGCGCCCAAATTTTGACTGACTAAAACGGTGGCGCCAATTGAAGTGACGTTAAAAACCAATATAAATAAGTTTAACAGCTGGTTTGCCACGCCAACACCTGCAGCCGCATCATCTGAGTAATGGCCAAGCATAAAGGTGGCAATGATTCCAACTCCCATGTGAAGCGTCAGTTCTATAAAAAGCGGCCAGGAAATACTGAAAAGAGATTGTTCCCGATAGGTATTTTTCTGTTCTTCCAATGGTGTGGTGCTCCTCTTCTCTATGAAATTAATAAACTTCATTTTACTCCTTTTTTTTATTTATATAAACAGAAAAAAGCCCCTTAGAGGAAATAAAAAATACCTGCCATCACGCGCGGCAGGTACCTTGGAGCAAGTTGCATCATCGTCCCCATTTTAACGAGATTGCCAGACTGCAGCAATCTTGTTGGGTGCTGGGCCCGGTCTGGGTAGAGAGTATGAAATTAACACCGCTGGGGGTGTATTGTGTCGAGACGGGTACCGTTAATCCGATTGATTTCATGAGGGTGTTTACTTCTGCCTGTTTTCCTTGCTGGGCGGCATTCATTAATCTGCGGGCAAATTGCGGGTTCGACAACCGCGAGAGTAGGATGCTCCCTTGTTCCATTAGTCGGTGAAATGATTTGATTGAGCTTTGAAATAAGGCGGTATCCACGGGTGGATACGTACGGTATGCCGGCCAACTCCAAACGGAAGCACCATAGGTTGGGACCGAAGGCGTTGCCGGATAATGAAAAGGGGTGTAATACATGCTAATTCTCCTTCCATTATAAAAAGAGGCAAGGCACTATACGGTATGCCGAACAGGCCGATTTGGTTACATAAAAACCAGGGATGAAGTCCCTGGTTTTAGGGGCGATTAAAAGATATCAATATCGCCGCTTGCTACATCCAATTTGATGTTATATTTTCCGGAACCATGTTTCCCATTAACGCTTTTGTTTCCGGACTCTTTTTCGGTTAACGGAAAGTCACAAGAGATGTTTCCGCTACTTATATCACTTTGGAGAGTAAAATCAGCATTTTCTGGCAGGTCAAGATTGACCGCACCGGAGCTCACGTCCATTGTGACAGAATCTGTTAATTGGTCCAATTGAATGTTGAATAGTCCAGATGTCACATCCGCGTTGACGGCCCCATTATAGTGATTGATATCGAGTTTGCCCGAGGTGACATTAAAGGTGCCTGTTTTTGCCACGACTGAATCCAATTTGACTACTCCCGAAGAGACGTCCTGTTTTAAATGGTTCACTTCAAGATTCGATACATCCATTTTTCCTGAACCAATATGGGCCGTTACATCATCTAATGTCATGGATGTTTTTTCTGATCCGGAGAATTGTAAACTCCCGGAACCTAAATCAATGTTCAAATCCCGATTATAGTCTTTGGGAATATAGATGGTCAGATTGCTCTTGGCAGAACCCCAATTGAACCAGCTGCCTTTCAGGGAAACCACAACCGTATCGCCCGAATCGGTAATCTTGAGCTTTTGCTTCCCATTATAAACCGCTCTTAGATTTGGCCGGTCTTCTGGAATAATCGTTGCGCGGGCACTGGATACATTAAGCTTGATGACTTGTGTATCGTTTGTGATATCAGCCGTTCCATTGGCCTTGGAATTATTGAAGACATCCAGATGAATCGGACGGTTAAAAAGAATATATAATCCAGTGATCACTAATAGCAAAACAAAAATTCTCTTCATAGGTACTCCCCCTTTGTTTTTACCTTCTACAAATAGATTACAAAATCCTCCAGTTTTCCCAAATGTACTGGAGAATGAACTTAAGCTAAGACTTGAGGTGTATTTTTGCGTATATAAAGGAGCGTTGAATTCCAACTTGTGTTTGTTGGAGGAAAAAAAGGCTTTATTCACATGGCTTTTAGTAGAATGGCAATTTATAATAGGAAAGGTAAAGGGGTTAATGATATTTGATGATAGTTTTGTATAAACGGTAAGGAGTGCCTCGTGAATGCTGCAAAAATTAAACAAGTTCCTCGAGAAAATCATGCCGGTACTGACTCCGATTAGTGTGATCACTGGGGTGTTCCTAAGTACATATCTTAAAGATTTTTCTTTTCTGATTCCGTGGATATTTGCTTTTATGACGTTTGCCGGCAGCTTAGGTTCTAATTTCAAATCCTTAAAAGATGTTGTTTCCCATCCGTTTCCGATTTTTATGGCGATGCTCCTCCTCCATGTTTTTATGCCGATATGGGCATGGGGAGTCGGCCATCTTGCATTTCCTGGTGATATTTATACCATTACCGGCCTCATTTTAGTCATGGTGATTCCGACTGGGATTACAAGTTTTATTTGGGTGTCCATTTATAAGGGAAATATCCCGATGGTTTTATCAATCATTTTGATAGATACCCTGCTGTCCCCTGTCATTGTCCCTTTTTCGATTTCCGTTTTTGTAGGTCAAACCATTGAAATGGATTATCTTGATTTGATGCAGGGACTTATGTTGATGGTGGTGATTCCTTCCATCATAGCCATTTTGCTGAATCAGCTGACGAAGGGAAAAATCCATCAGCAATGGGGACCCCGTTTGGCTCCTTTTTCAAAGATTGGTGTCGGGGTGGTGGTCATGCTGAATGGTGCCATTGTTTCGCCATACATTAAGGATTTCAACCTGAAGCTTCTTGGGATTATGGTGGTTGTGTTTTTTATTGCCATGACCGGCTATGTCTTTTCGTTCCTGATTGGCCGGCTGGTCATCAAGGATTGGGATAACCTCGTAACATTGACATTTTCGGCGGGGATGCGGAATATTAGCGCAGGAGCGGTGATTGGTGTTACGTACTTTCCTCCATCCGTAGCGGTCCCGGTTGTGATTGGGATGCTGTTTCAACAAACTTTGGCTTCGCTCAGCGGCCATTTCTTGGCATGGTTTCACCATAAGAAATCAGAAAATCAAGATTCAGCTGTGGCATAGTGGAGGGTGCAAATGAGGACAAACCGAAATTGGCTTGTCCTCATTGTTTGATAGGAGAGAGGGAAAAAAGGACCCGTGTCCCCAGGATTGCTTCCTTTGAGGACACGAGCAAAAAAGGGAGTAAGGAGTCCTCAAATAAATTGAGGTGTCCCCTTGCATTCAAGGGGAAAATGATTAGAGGAGCTTGCCTTTAAACGGTGAGGGATTTTTATACGTTTTAAATGGCACTGATGTTGATATGTTCATATTTCGAGACCTGGAACAAGCCTTTGTCCGTAAGCTTTAATTCGGGGATAACCGGCAGGGATAGGAAGGACAAGGTTAGAAACGGGTTGAACTCGCTGCTGGCACCCAATTTTTTCAGTGCAAGGTGAATGTTGTGGAGCTGGGAATGGACTTCTTGGTAGGGTTTTTCCGATATTAAACCCGCAATGGAAAGTTCCAACATAGCAATGACTTCCCCCTGATTCACCACTACTAAACCGCCTTGAATCGATTGCAACGTTTTTGCGGCAACTGCCATATCCCTATCGTTGGTTCCCGCAATAATCAAATTATGGGAATCATGAGCAATGGTAGTGGCGATGGCCCCCGATTGGAGCTTTAGTCCTTTCACAATGCCTAATCCGATTTGATTTGTCATATGATGGCGCTCAATGACGGCCAGTTTTAATAAATCTTTACTAGTTGAAGTTAGGAAGAAGCCTTTGTCACATACCGAAACCATGTCAATGATATGCCTGGTTTCCAAACTGTTGGGAATGATTTCAATGATATTTGCCTTATTGGATGGCAAATAAATCTGAAAGTCGCCGGGAGAAAGCTCTTTAAACCGTACAGAATTCCGCAAATTGGCAGTGGGGGTTACAGACTCGACAACAGGGAAATGTTCTAATTTTCCATCATCGACAATTAGTTTCCCGTCCTTATAGACTTGTGAAATCTTGATGGATTCCAGATCATCTAGTAAAAGGAAATCGGCTTTATAACCTGGAGCAATGGCACCCTTCTCCGCTAATCCAAAGCACTCTGCGGCATTGATAGAAGCAATTTGAATAGCAGTGATGGGGGAGAGGCCAGCGGCAATGGCTCGTCTGATATTGTGGTCAATGCTTCCGTCACGGATTAACTCATCTAGGTGTTTGTCATCTGTGACAAATAAACATCTCCGGGCATTTCGCTCGTTGACGATAGGAATCAGCTGCTGTAAGTCTTTGGCGACGGTCCCTTCCCGGATCATTAAGTACATTCCTCTTTTGAGCCGTTCTTTGGCTTGTTCCGCTGTGGTACTTTCGTGGTCGGTCCTGATTCCGGCCGTTAGATAGACATTTAAATCCATAGGGGATAGTCCGGCACCGTGTCCATCAATCTTTTTCCCGGCCTTCTTGGCCTCGTCAATTTTTTTCATCATGTCTTTTTCCGCCAGCTTGACTGCGGGAAAGTTCATCACTTCTGCCAGTCCCAATACCCTGGGATGTTGATAGAACGGTTTTAAATCTTTACTGGTTAACACCGCACCGGCATGTTCAAACTCTGTGGCGGGAACGCAGGAAGGGAGCATGAAGTAAAAGTCAAAAGGAAGGTGCTCAGAAGAATCGAGCATATATCGAATGCCTTCCTCCCCTAAAACATTGGCTATTTCATGCGGGTCGGCAATGACGCTGGTTACCCCGTGGATAAGCAGGACTTTGGCAAACTCTTCCGGTGTAACCATAGAGGATTCAATATGGACGTGGCCATCCATAAAGGCGGGTGACACATAACGGCCATTTGCCTCAATCACATTAATCCCATCGTAGTTTCCGATCCCCACAAAGTACCCATCTTCAATGGCAATATCCGCTTCGATTATTTCACCATTAAAGACATCTATGATTTTTCCATTTTTAATGACGGTTTCTGCGGGCTGGCTGCCGGAAGCGGCGGCAATCCTTTTAGTTAATCGGTTTCTCCACATTAAAATCCTCCTTTTAAGCTAAAGAGTTAGTATTCTACCTTCATTTTTGCTCCTTCCCATGTTTGGAAAGGCAAGTCCCCTTGAGGGAGAAATAGCTGCTTCATCGGTATTCTCCTATTTTCCATCGGCAGGTCCAATTCTTCATAAATAAATTGATCGTCAAAGCCAATTTTTGCCGCGTCTTCCTTTGTGCAAGCGTAATAAACGGCGCGCGGTCTTGCCCAGTAAATGGCACCTAAGCACATCGGGCACGGCTCACAGCTGGTATAGATGTCACAATCCATGAGCTGGAAGTCTTGTAAATACTGACACGCTGCCCGAATGGCCTGGACCTCCGCATGGGCTGTTGGATCATGGGAAGAGGTGACCTCATTCCGACCCACGCCAATCACCTTCCCATCCTTAACAACAAGTGCCCCAAAAGGCCCTCCATGACCAGCCGTTACATTATCATAAGCAACATCAATCGCTTTTTGCATAAACTCCGCGTTTGCCATAAAAATCTCCCCTCTGCGGGAAAGCCCCCAACTGCTTTAATGCGTTACAGGGGTGGGGGACAGTCCCCCGCTGCTTTAGCGCATCACAGAAGTGAGGGACAGTCCCCTTTTTACTGTTAGGTTTCATTATTGTATAATCTTCCAGCTTTATCTCGATTTTTGAGAGGTTATCTGACAAACATTTTTGAATATGAATCTTAATAAAAAACTGTGTTAGATTATTTGCCAGTGTTGTGGAGGGATTGGTGGGTGTTGGGTATGATGGATGAAACTTGGTGGATGATTGAAGATTATTATTATATTGGTCGGTATCATCCATTACATATATAGAGAAATGTAGTTTTGTATATTTTTAGGGGGTCTAGTTCGTATATTAATTCATATGAAGGGAGGAGGAGAAAAATGGATGGAATTCATGACATTTTAAATGCGGTTTGTTCGTCGTTCCATAAGGATGTTCTTGCCACGGTGATACGCGTGGAAGGATCTGCATACCGAAAGGAAGGATCCATGATGCTGTTCAGGGAGAACGAGGCAATTGGAATGATTAGTGCCGGATGTCTTGAAACAGATTTGGCCTGGCATGCACAGGAGGTGAAGAAAGACCAACAGGCTAGAACCATCGTTTACGATCAGCGTCCTGAGGATGATTTGTCATGGGGGCAGGGGGCCGGCTGCAATGGAGTCATCCATGTACTTCTGGAGCCGGTAGATATGGTGTTACATAATCACCTTGGTCAATTGCAGTTCTATCTGGAAAAGGGCGACAGGGTCACTTTGATAAAAAAATTAGATAAAGAGTTCTGTGTGACAGATTACTTGTTTATGACTGACGACGGGCAATTATTCGGCAAATGGCATGGCGGAATTCCGGTCCAACTCAAACCATTTCTTCTTCAAATGCACATTGACACGCCCTACACGGGGATTCACTATCGACCGGAATTGTCGATGAATTTCTATATTCAAACCTTTGAACCAAAACCACGTTTGATTGTTTTCGGAGCAGGGCCGGATGCCATTCCTCTAGTCAAGCTTGCTGCGGAAGTTGGCTTCTCGGTTATAGTTTCAGACTGGCGTGCGGCATTTTGCCATGAGCTTCACTTTCCGGATGCTGAACAGCTGATTGTCGGTTTTCCGAACGATGCCATTCCGCTCCTTCACCTGTCAGTTAGTGATTCGGTCCTGATTCTTACCCATCATTTTCAAAGGGATAAAGAACTGCTGAATCTCTTACAAAATCAGGAGTTAAAGTATTTGGGGATACTCGGTCCGCGGAAACGGACTGAACGCCTTCTCGAAGGGAAGGATATCCCTCCGCAAATCAGCAGTCCAGCCGGTCTGGAAATCGGAGCGGAAGGACCGGTTGAAATCGCCATCAGCATTGTGGCGGAATTAATCCAAAAACAAAGGACTAAAAAAATGGCAGGGGTGTTTGCTTGAACAACCAAAACAAAATTGCTGTGGTATATCTTGCAGCCGGCATGAGTAGACGGATGGGCGTCCATAAGCTGGGTTTGCCCTTGGGAGAAACGACCATTGGAAATATGGCCCTAGAGAGTGTGGTAAAAGCGGATGTAGGCCATGTTTTCGTAACTACAAGTGCCGGGGACGACCTTAAATGGATTCACCCCAGCCTGTTTGAAGAACCTTTCAAGAATCGCTGGACGGCTGTTCCTTGTCAGGAGGCTGTACAGGGGATGGCCCATTCCCTAAAGTGTGGATTGCAGGCTGCCATGGGGGTAGAACCAGCAGGATTTTTGATTTTATTAGCAGACCAGCCATTATTATCGGTTGATACCATTCAACTTTTATTAAAGGAATTTCTCAAGCATCCACAAGAAGACAATCCTCTTTCTTTCATAGCCGCTAGCTTTCAGGGGATTCCACGGCCGCCTGTCATTTTCCTTCCAAGTGCCCTTTCCCGATTATTTATGTTGAAGGGGGATGAAGGGGCCAGAAAACTTCTTCAAGGAGGGCCATTAAAGGGGAAAATAATAGAATGTGAAAAAAGGGCAGACTTCGTCGACATTGACACGATAGAAGATTATCAAAACGTGAAAGGAGCGTTGCACGGGGCATGATGAGCCAAGGTGCTATAAAAAACGTTTCACCTGTTGTTTGGATCCCTGAAGACTTGCAGACGGCACTGCAATTGAAGCAAAAATATGGTTCTGACGGACAGTTCATCGCCGCGGGTACGCTTTTGCAGACATATTGGGAAAAGGGCCAGCCCGTTCCGTCCCATTTAATAAGTTTAGAAAAGATAAAAGAGCTTCAAGGATTCGTAAATGAAATCGCCGATGGAAAATCCATGGTCCAAATCGGCGCTTTAACCACATTAAGTCAACTCCTGCAACATCCCTCACTCCTCTCCCATCTCCCCCTATTAGTAGAAGCGGTGAAAAGTATTGCAGCACCCGCTGTACGCAACAGGGGAACCATTGGAGGCAACATCGCCGGCAGTACGGGTGACACGCTCCCGGCTTTTTTAGTATTGGATACGGTAATCGCATATACCAAAGGATCAGAGATTCTGAGGAAGTCGTTATGGGATTGCCTTCAAGAGGGGATTTTCCTGAAAGATTCCCTTCTTGTTTCTATTAGCGTTTGCGGGAATGGAAACGACAAGGAAACCTCTTCTTTTTTTAAAAAGGTTGGAAGACGTGAGGCATTTACTCCCAGTGTCGTGACCATCGCCGGATGCTGCCGGCTGAATGACCAAAAGGAAGTAGAATCGATCCGGCTGGCTGTTGGCGGCGCGTCTGTCCGCCCGCAGAGATTGGAGGCATGTGAGCAGCTTTTGATAGGGAAAACCATATCGAAAGAGCAACTGACGAAACTGCAGAGGGCCATACAAGAAGAGTTTAACGCTCCTTCGGATGATTTTTTTTCCGAGCGGTATAAAAAAACTATTGCAGCCAATCTTTTGGTTTATGAGATGGCCAGAGTATCGGAATAGAGAAGGAGAGTATGTATGACCATGCAAACTGGCTTAACGGATCGAAAGCAGAGAGTCCGTCCTGATGGACCCGACAAAGTGACAGGGAGACTGAAATACCTTACCGACCTCTCTTTTCCAAATATGTTATATGGAAAAATTCTGCGCAGCCAAGAACCGCATGCCGAAATCGTATCTATTTCGACCGAGGAGGCAAAGATGCTGCCTGGTGTGCGGGCCGTAGTCACGTATCAAGATATTCCAGGATTGAACGGTTATGGCCTTATTTTCCCTGACCAGCCTGTTCTATGTGACGACCGTGTCTGTTGTGTGGGAGATGCGTTGGCGGCTATTGCCGCTGAGTCAGAAGAGATTGCAGAGGAGGCGTTGAAACTCATTCAAGTGGTTTACAAACCGCTGCCTGTCCTAGACAGTCCAGAGGCCTCCCTTTGCCCTGATGCGCCATTCCTCCATCCGGACGGGAATATCCTCCACCGCGCCGAATATAAACAAGGGAACATGGAAGAGGGATTTCAAAAATGCACGGTTGTGGTGGAAGAAACCTATGAGCTGCCTCGGCAAATGCATGCCTACATGGAGACAGAAGGAGGTGTCATCGTCCCCGAACCGGATGGCAAGTTAACCGTTTATGTTGGAACGCAGCATGGTTTTAAGGATCGGTTTCAGCTTGCCAGGATTCTCAATATGGACGAAAAGGATATCCGTGTCGTTTCCAGTCCGATGGGCGGTTCATTCGGGGGAAAGGATGAATTGAATATCCAGCCATATGGTGCCCTGCTTGCCTTGGTGACGAACTGTCCGGTAAAAATCCATCAAAACCGGCAGGAATCGGTCCGGGCGGGCATAAAACGGCATCCAATGAAAATTACCATGAAGACAGGTGCTGACCAGGAGGGAAAAATTCACGCCCACCAAGTAAAAATTATGGCCGATACTGGTGCCTATGCCAGTTTGGGTCCCGCCGTCCTGGATTTTGCCGTCGAGCATGCTCCCGGGCCATACATCATACCCAATTTGGAAATAGAAGGATTATCTGTTTTTACCAATAATGGGAATGCCGGTGAGTTCAGGGGATTTGGCGGAAACCAGGTTACTTTTGCTCTTGAAGGTCAGATTGACCGTCTTGCAGAAAAATTGCAGATGGACCCAATCGAATTCCGGTTTAGGAATTTACGTAAAATGGGTGATCCAGGACCGATGGGACAGAAAATTGCCCCAACAAACGGGGCGTTTGATGTGCTGAACGCTGCGAAAAAAGCTCTTGCTGAATCCAAGGGCGAATGGAAACCAGAGAAGAAAACCAATGAAGGCTATATCGCCAAGGGTACGGGGGTAGCGCTCACCATGCATGGGGGCGGACTTGGGTCGGGCCGTATCGACCCGTCAGGCGGGCGTCTTTCTTTCACGAAAGAGGGCAAAATCGAAGCGGCCTTCGGATTTGAGGAATGCGGGCAAGGACTGTTATCTGTTATTGAATCTTTAGTATTGGAAGAGTTTGATTGTCTCACCGGAGACATTCAAATCGTTGTCGGCGATACGGCACTGGTTCCTGTAAGTGGTTCGTCAACGGCGTCGAGGGCAACCAGCATGGTATGGCACTCCCTGCAGAAAATGAAGGATTCCTTCCGGAAACAAATCACAGATCTAGCGGAACAAATGACAGGTACGTCAGGAGATCAGCTGCGAATGGGGCCAGGCGGGATATGGAAAGAGGACGCCCTTTTACTTTCTTATTCTCAGTTAGCAGAAGCGATGCCATCTGGAACAGTTATTTCCGTTCAAACTTCTTTCGATTTCCCGGTTAGCCCGGATGCGAAAGTTCCTGGAAGCCATTTTTTATATTCGTTTGCTGCAGTGATTGCCCAGGTTGAGGTGGATTTGCTTACCGGTAAAGTCAAGGTCGCTGGCTTAGACCAAGCCGTGGCTTCAGGTCCTGTCGTAAGCCCTATGGGGTTTAGAGGGCAAATTGAAGGTGGGGGAGTCATGTCACTGGGTTACACATTAATGGAGGATGCCGTCATGAAACAGGGAAACTATCTCACCGATAATTTCGATACTTATCTGATTCCCACGATTCGAGATGTTCCGTTTTCCATGAAAGTGGAGGCAATCGAAACATTGGCAGAGGGCGATGCCTTTGGACCTAGAGGAGCGGGAGAAATTGGAACGGTTGCTGTCGCCCCGGCTATCGCAAGAGCCATATATGATGCCGTCGGCTGCTGGGTAAACAAACTGCCGATTTCTCGTGAAGCACTGGTGAAACCTATAGATATTGGAGCGATGTGCCCATGAATCCAAAAGAAAGTATCCCCATCCCCGCAGATCTGCCAATATCATCTGAAATGGAGCTGACACTGAAGGTGAACGGCTTGACCTACCAAGTCCAGACCCTCCCAACCAAAAAATTGATCCATATTTTACGGGATGATTTAAAGCTGACTGGAACCAAAATTTCCTGCGAAATTGGACGGTGCGGGGCATGCTCTATTGAAATGGATGGAAAATTGGCCAATTCCTGTTTGGTAATGGCTTACCAAGCGAACCATTCTTCCATCACGACGATTGAGGGCTTGGCACAAGAAAGGTTAGACAGGATTCAACAAGCTTTTTTAGAAGAAGGCGGATTCCAATGCGGATATTGTACACCTGGCATGATTATGGCGGTTCGCTCGTTGTTGCAGTCGCATCCGAATCCAACGCCAGACCAAATGACTGAAGCACTCTCGGGTAATTTATGCAGATGTACCGGATACGGGGGGATTATCCGTTCCGTTCAAAAAATAACAGAAATTTTAAGATGAGCCAGGGAGATATAAAAATCCTGGCTCTTTTCCATGCAAAGAGCTAATTATATGATAAAATTTTTTAAAAAAGGAGTTAGCCTTTATGAATATCATTGATTTGCATTGTGATGTTTTATTGAAGCTTTGGGAAGCGAACGGCTCACTTCGATTCGCGGATGCCCCTGAACTGCAGGCCAATAAAACCAGGCTGCACGAAGGAAAAATAAAGGTGCAATTTTTTGCCATCTTCATTGAGCCGATTCTTCCCTCTGATCTCATGTTTCAGGCTGCGCTTAAACAAATTGATTATTTTTATAAAGAAGTATTGGGGAAAAATCCCGATATGGTACATATCAAGGAATGGTCTGATTTTGACCGATTAAAAATTGGCCAGATTGGGGCGGTGCTGACGCTAGAGGGTGTCGAGGCCATTGGAAATGATATTACCAAGCTCGAAACCTTGTACCGGCTCGGAGTCCTTTTGGTAGGCCTGACGTGGAATTATGCCAACCTGGCGGCTGATGGTGCCGAAGAACCGCGGGGTGCCGGCATCACCCGTTTCGGCCGTGATGTAGTTCTGTTAAATAACCAATATCAAATTTTGACTGATGTCTCCCATCTAAGCGAGAAGGCATTTTGGGATGTCATGGAAATCGCTGAATATCCGATTGCCAGCCATTCCAATTCACGAACGCTCTGTGACCATCCGCGAAATTTAACCGACGAGCAGGCTAGCGTCATGTTCCAAAAAAGAGGATTAATTCATGTGGTTTATCATTCTCCTTTTGTAAAAGAGGACGAGAATGCTGCCTTGAGCGATTTGGTGAAGCATATTGACCATTTTTGTTCCTTGGGCGGTGTATCACAAATTGGCTTGGGCTCAGACTTTGATGGCACTACAAGGCTTGTCCAGAGTTTGGAGGATGCCTCCAAAACCCAAAATCTCATTAATGAGCTGTTAAAATATTATTCTGAAGACGAGGTCAAGGGCTTTGCTTCACAAAACTTCCTCAATCATCGTCCTGGGGTGGGCCGATGAAGGTAAGGGAACAAGGCTTGGTGATTGGACATCTTCCTGCAGGAAAGAAAAACTGCATTACCGATGTTGAAGGGGTCAGGGTCGGGCACGTGACACTGGATTATCCGCTGGACGAAACAGGGTTAGAATATGCCTGTACGGGTGTAACCGCGATACTGCCCCACAACGGCAATCTGTTTAAAGAAAAAGTAACCGCAGCCAGTTATGTGATCAACGGATTCGGGAAAACTACAGGACTTGTTCAAGTAAATGAATTAGGCGTTCTCGAATCGCCGATCATGCTGACCAATACATTTGCCGTGCCGGCGGTGACCCAAGGAACCTTGCAGTACATGCTTGAGAAAAATCCGGAAATTGGCGATACCACAGGGACCATCAATGTTGTTGTCGGTGAATGCAATGATAGCCATCTGAATTCCATCCGGCTGTTTCCGGTTATGCCTGAACATGCCATCGAAGCCATAAAAAACGCATCCGCGGAGCAGACGGAAGAAGGTGCGGTTGGCGCAGGTAAAGGAATGGTCTGCTTCGGCTATAAGGGAGGGATTGGCACCTCATCCCGTGTGGCGGGTGACTATACGGTTGGATGTCTGGTCCTGACGAACTTCGGAACAAAAGAAGAACTGCGCGGCTTCCAGTATGATCAGCAAAAGGGTCTTTCGGAGACATCAGATGGCTCGATTATTCTGGTCCTGGCAACCGACGCTCCTTTAAGCGACCGGCAGCTGCAGCGGGCGGCCAAACGGTGCGGCATTGGACTTGGCCGTACGGGAAGCCATTTTAGCCATGGCAGTGGCGATATCGTGATTGCCTTTTCAACGGCATTTAAAATCCCGCATTTTTCGGAAGAAATGCTGGAAAGCCGGGTACAGCTTCGCGAGGATCATCCGATGATGAATCAATTGTTTACTGCCGCAGCCGAGGCAGCAGAAGAGGCCATCCTAAATTCCCTGTCACAGGCTGTCACCACCAAGGGAAGAGCCGGACAGGTTGTCCATAAACTTGAACTTTTCGAAAGAAGGTAATCTAAATGTATCTAACCATTAAGGAAACGGCTGAATACCTGTCCATACCGGAAGATACCGTCAAAAAGCTGATTCAGCAAAAAAAGATCCGCGCCATGTTTGACGGCACCGGATACCTGATTAACAAGGAACAATTCAACACCTACCTCAAACAAATGGAAAAATATAAACAGCTCGTCGAAGAGTACCTAAGCGAGCCAGTCCCTGAGGATATGGATGTAAAAGACGAAGACTAAATAGCGGTGCACTAAGAGGTGATTGTATGAGTATTTGTTTAAAGCGGATTTATGAACCTTACGATGAGTCGGATGGGTGCCGGGTTTTGATTGACCGGCTGTGGCCCCGCGGTATTTCAAAAGAGTCAGCAAGGTTAACATACTGGTTTAAGGACGTGGCGCCAAGCCCTGAGCTAAGGAAATGGTTTTGCCACAAACCCGAACTGTTTCCCGAATTTCGCTTAAGGTACTTGGAGGAACTTCGAACAGATGAGCAGAAGCGGGAACTGATTGACGGCCTGCTGACCGAAGCGGCTAAAACAAATGTAACGCTATTATATGGCGCCAAGGATCCAGTTTATAATCATGCGGTTGTGTTATACGAACAGCTGCAAGACATACAGGAAAAAACGGAAAGAGATGAAAAGAAACTATTTAAGTAATTCCGTTTAAACAATTGTTTGCATTGCATTAAAAAAAGAGCTTGGGGATCAAGCTCTTTTTTTAATAGCTTATTTACGGAAACGCCCCATGACCTCCAAGGTTTGCGTTATGTTGACAAAAGCCTTTGGGTCGACTTCTTTAATCTTATGTTTCGTTTCATTCAGTTCAAATCTTGTGATCACGGTGGTCAAAACTTTTTTTGGCTGGTGGGTATAGGCACCTTCCGCATCCGAGATGGTGACACCTCTGGAGTGCAAGTGGATGAGTGCGTCACTTAGGGCTTGATACTTTTCGGTGATGATCGTTAAGGTTAACTTATTCTGGGTTGTGTACACCATATCGACGGCACGTCCTGCCACGTAGATCGCAATAACCGTATAGAGAGTGATAGTCCACCCAAAGAACAGACCTGATAAGCCAACTACCAGGATATTCATGCAAGTGTTTAAAAAACCAACCTGAAAATTTTTCTTTTTTGCCATAATTAAACTGATAATATCGGTTCCTCCCGTTGAACCACCAAAGCGGATGAGCATGCCTACGGCTGCCCCGTACAGCGCACCCCCAATAATTGAGGATAACAAGATATCCGGACTAACAGCGTGAATCGGGAAAAATTTCATGCTTAAGGATAGAACCGTAACAGCATAAATAGTAAGCAGCACAAATCTTTTCCCTAAATATTTTAGCCCAAAAACAAATAACGGAATATTAATCAGTAAAACAATCCACCCCGTATTAATCGGTATAAACTGATGGATCATAAAGGCGATTCCTGTTACACCGCCGGATGCCAGCTTATGGGGTATGAGAAACGTATTATAGGAAAATCCAAATACCATTGCACAGATGCCGATAACAATAATTTGTATAGGTAGTCGTAACAACAAAAATACACCTCTGTCAAAGAATTCAACTTTTATATTTAAACTCTCATTTTAGTTTGCGTCAATATAAATTTTTCTTTGACAGGAAATTGTCAAAAAGTTGGAATACATAGGAAATTTGCAAGTTTTGGATACAAAAAAACGCCCCGGAAGGCGTTTGTTAAATTACAAATAAGTACACGCATAGAAAGTGGGCGAGGCTTCCAAGTAATATAAAAACATGAAAGATCTCGTGGAACCCCCAATTCTTAAATTTCAAAAACTTCGGTTTTGCCCCATAAATGACACCGCCGATGGTATAAAAAACTCCACCGAGTACTAATAAAAACAAACCGGCCGGTGCCAGGCTGCCGGAAAGCGGCGAGAATACAAACACAACCATCCAGCCCATGATGAGATACAGGGCGGTTGAAATCCACCGGGGACAATGAAACCAGACCATCTTAAACACGACGCCGCAAAGGGCGACCGATGCAATGATGGAAAAAAGAAGTGCGCCCGTTTTTCCGTTTAAGCTGATAAAACAAAATGGGGAATAGGTTCCAGCGATTAAAATGAAGATCATCGAATGGTCAAGCCGCCTTAGGAAGGCAATGACTTTAGCTTTGGCAATAACCATATGGTAGGTGGCCGAAGCGGAGTAAAGCAAAATCATGCTGATTCCAAAAATAATCACGGCTGTTATCGCCAGCGGGGAAGGGGTCGTGATGGAAGTTTTAATGACCATGGCAAGTAATCCAACAAACGCAAGAATAGCTCCAGCTAAATGGGTAAATCCATTAATGGGTTCACGTATGTAACTGTTCATAATTAACTGCCTCCAATGTATCATGTAGTTTTAATAACTACATATAATAATACAGATATTTTAATATCTAGTCAATGAATATATAATTCTGTATAATAACTTTATACATAGAATAAACGGGGTCATATTATGGATAAAATTCATCAGCAAATCGACCAGCTTGGGCTGGATGCCAATTTAACTCTAGAGGAAATACCGAAAATTGACTTATACATGGATCAGGTCATTCAATTGTTTGAAAATAAGTTTGCCGAAACTAAACGGAATGATGAGGAAAAGATTTTAACCAAGACAATGATCAACAACTACGCAAAAGGAAAACTCATCTTTCCCATTCAAAATAAAAAGTACTCCAAAGAGCACCTGATTTTAATTAGCTTGATTTATCAGCTCAAAGGGGCACTATCAATTAGTGATATCAAAACAACGCTTGATGGGCTAAACAAGCGGATTGTCAAAGGGGATATGGATTTAGACAGTTTTTATAACAGTTATTTGCATCTTGCCAGTAAGAATGCGGCCGCACTAAAAGTTGGTGTTCAGCGAAGGACGGAGGAAGTTTCAGCAGAAATAGCAGACGGCCAAGCGAAAGATTCTGCCTATCTGGAGCGGGTACTGATGATTGCATCGCTTGCCCATATGAGCAATCTTTATCGAAAAGTGGCTGAAAAACTCGTGGATGGGATTATTGTGGAGAAGGATGGAAAGCGCCAGAAATAATAATGGCGCTTTTTCTGCTGATTTAAATTTTCAAATCTGTTAGTCCAATTAGCTACCCTATGAGAAACGTTCCGGCATAAACCGTCGTTAATAAAGGTAGATTAACTACCTTCCGTGCAGTTTCAAAGGAAGGTAGGTAGTCAATACGCCTTATTGGCTACCCAATGGTCTGTTTTCAGTCTGAAAGGGGAGTTAATACCTTATTAGCTACCCTATGAGAAAATTTCCGGCATAAACTGTCGTTAATCACAGCCCATTGTAGAGTTGATGTATATTGCCTAATTCCATATTTTGCACGTCGCTTCCAACACTCACCGCCATATTGGGACTGGAAAAATCATGATAAACATTGCCAATATAAACACCATCCGCCCGATTGTCACCACCGAACACTTTGATACCGGCAGAAGCATTTTTAAAATGATGAATAATAATATTGTTTAAAACTACATTCCTTGCGCGGTACTGTATAGCTGCAATCGGTTGATGCTGAAAGTCCCATTCCGGGTCACCAATAAACACAGCATGGTTTATCACGACATTTTGATAGGCGGATACCACCAAACCACGGGGAGTAGAATCCGTATAGAGGTCCGTGGGAATCGGTGCGATGGCCGCCAGATTGACTGCCAGGATGTTCCTGGCGGTTTTAGACTCGAGATCTGTGCTTTTATGATGGCCGATATGGCGGAAGTTAAAGGAGCGGTTGTCATGGACAGACAGGTGGCCGATGATTTGGACACTTGAGGCTGCAGACGAGTTCTGATGTGCTTTTATTTCTACCCCGCCAAAACATCGGGCTGTCGAATTATTGACCAACAGAACATTACGCGAACCATCGTCCACCTCGATCCCGTTTGAATTCGAGAATCCTTTTTGATGGGCCCGGCCACTGGGGTCACACATATGGCAATTCGAAATCCAAATATAATCGCTATGATGGGTGGTGATTCCGTCATCGCCAAAGCCATGGCCAGATAATTGATCCAGCCAAACGAACTTGCTTCCGCCGTGGGCGCGCCAGCCGTCGCCGGCATAATTGTACAGTGTGGATGAAATATCGAACCCATGCAAGCCGGCATTGATCGCTTCAACCTGCTGTACCCAGCCATAGGTCACGTTGGCATAAGTCAAACAGCTGGAATGGTTACCCCAAGTGCTTGTTTTGGCCGCGTCCCCCAGCCTTTCGACATTCCAGTCCAAGCTCATTCCTTTAACCAAGATATGATGATTGCCCTGCCAGTGGCTGGCATTGGTTATTAGCCTTGTCCCTTTGCCTGAGCTGTCATGCAGTTTGATAATCGTTTTCCCTTTTCCAGCGCCAATCACACATGTCCAAGAAGGGAGGGTGATGCCTTTGGTAATGAAAACGCCTTCTGGTACATGTATTTTCACTCTTCCGTGCCCCAACGCCTTTTTAAAAGCAGCCGTACAATCCGTTTTGCCGTCGCCAACTGCCCCGTAATCGGCAATATTTACTTCCCTGGTGATTGTGTTTTCTAATTGCAGGTATTCCTCATCCAGTTTTTCCTTCCAATCCGGAAATACAATTCCATCATGGCCGACAGATAATTGGGCCGGCTCCAGAGTCTTTGCTGGCTTGGCCAAAAGACGGTGCAGAGCTTCGGCCCAATTTAGTTTCAACACAGGGGGAGATGTATTCTTTATGCCGGCTTGCGGCGAAAAGCTTGACCGGCATTGCTTGAAAAGCATCACGGTTTCCTCTACGGCCGCTTTTAAGTCCAAGTTCCTCTTGGAGAGCTGTTTCAGAAGGGCAGCATTCTGTTCCGGGTTATGATTCTTATCCAACTCTAGCATTCCATTTTTCACTCCAAAAAGTCTTGATAAAGATAGTATAACCCGTTAGCCCCATTAGGACGTTATGCTGCAATCATAAAAGGATTCCGGCAATAATCATTGCTGCGGGGAACAGACTTACCATCAGGATACGCGGCCAAGAAACTGGGCCATATAAGACCACTGTCCCGAAATGCTTGTCCCATTGAGAAGACTTATGTTTTTTTAAATCAAAGTAAGAAATGACAGAGCAAATAACATTGAGGATGGGCACGCCAAGCCCCAGTCCAGCTGTGTTGACAAACAGGCTTCTCTTGAGGGCAGTCAAAAAATGAATGGGCTGGCCATCTACCGTTTTGAGCTTTGTATGCAAAAGAGTTTTTCCTAATGTATTCCCGAATAGTGAGAGGATAAATGCCTCAACTAGAATGTAGAGAACGAGGCTCGCTATGAAAAAGAGGATATGAGAAGATTCCATGATTAATTTCGGAGAAAAGATGCTGACCAAAGCCATTAAGATTAAAGAGAAAACGGAGAGGTCGAAAAGCCGGGCGAGAAATCTGACAAATGGCTTACCTTTTGGATCCGCCTTAGCTTGTGTTCCCGTGAATTTTGGTGTGTCTTGATCATTTAACCTTCCAGAGAAGGAGAGGTATTCAAAAGGCTCTACCAGTTTTGCCATCTGCCAGGAGCCCATGTCTTTGTTCCAAATGAAGGAATCTCCTGTTAACACTCCCTGTTCAAATAATTTTTTTAGTTCAAAGAATCCGGCAGGCCCCTGTTGTTCCTGATTCTTCATATAAAACCATACTTGTTCTTCATACAATTCCATTTTAATACGCCTCCCTAACAGATAAATTATACTCCTATAATCGAAAAGAGGATAATTTTTTTGTCTCTGTTAAACATGGCTGTTCAATCAACAAAGTTTTAAGGATTCAACTATATCGTATAACAGAGTCTATTTATAAAAATACTAACAAATGTTCGGAGGTGGAATATGGAACAGCAAAATTTTGAGGAAATTTATCAACAATATAAGCAGCAAGGTGAACAGCGGGCAAGGATGGAGGCGGGGAATGGCCATCAGGAGGGCAAAGAAGAATTCGTGGCAGTCAGGAAAAATGACGACGGTGATATTATTGCCTTTAAAACCAATACGGGCCGTGAACTGGATTATATGACGGCCCTGGAAGAAGCAAAAGCCGGGCATATTTCCCATATTGATGTATTTCACAAATTTGGCCGTGATATTATCCGCAGCGAACCGGATGGGATAAAGGAGAACAACTTGGATCAGTTGCCAGAGTTTTAACCTAAAATAAAGAAACGCTTGGGAATCCCCAAGCGTTTCTTTATTTCGCAAGTTCATATTGTTTGATTTTATCCTCGTAGGATAAGGTTACCCCGATTTCATCCCAGCCGTTTAGCAGCATTTCTTTCGGATAGGGGGCAATGTCAAACTTGAATTCGAATCCATCGCTATCCGATACAGACTGATTTTCAAGGTTAACCGTTAACGAGTATCCTTCGGTATCAGCTTTCTTGATAATCGTTTGCACCTGTTCTTCTGTTGCTTGAATGGCCAAAATGCCATTCTTGACACAGTTATTTTTAAAAATATCGGCATAGCTTGGGGCAATTATGACTTTAAAGCCGAAATCTTGAATCGCCCACGGAGCATGCTCGCGTGAGGAGCCACAGCCAAAATTCTCCCCAGCAACCAGGATCGAAGCCCCTTTGTATTTTGGATCATTTAAAGCGAAATCCGGATGAGGATTGCCGTCGTCATCAAAACGCCAGTTATAAAACAGGAATTGCCCAAAGCCGCTCCGCTCAATCCTTTTTAAAAATTGCTTTGGAATAATCTGGTCAGTATCTATGTTTGTCCTGTCTAATGGACAAACGAGACCTTGGTGTATACGTAACGGTTCCATGATCAAATAACCTCCTGTGCGGTAAACTCGCGGACATCGACAAAATGACCGGCAACTGCAGCAGCTGCAGCCATTTCCGGACTGACAAGGTGAGTGCGTGCCCCTTTGCCTTGACGCCCTTCAAAATTACGGTTAGAAGTGGAGGCGCAGCGCTCGCCCGATGGAATGATATCATCATTCATGCCGAGGCACATGCTACATCCGGAATCACGCCATTCAAAACCAGCTTCTTTAAAAACTTGATCCAAGCCTTCTTGTTCGGCGGCGAGCTTGACGCTGAACGATCCAGGTACCACAATCGCTTTAACCGCAGGGTTAACCTGTTTGCCTTTGATTACTGCCGCAGCTTTGCGCAGGTCGCTTAAGCGTGAATTGGTACAGGAACCGATAAATACATGGTCGATTTGCACATTGGAAATCGGCTGGCCTGCCTCTAGTCCCATATATTCGAGTGCGCGTTTGATTTCGTCTTGTTCGCTTGCCTTCAACGCTTGTTCCGGACTTGGAACATTAGCGGTCACAGGAATACACATCCCTGGATTCGTACCCCAAGTTACTTGTGGTTCCACTTCGGCGGCATTGATTTCCACAACGTCATCGTAGGAAGCTCCCTCGTCAGTAGCCAGTGCTAACCATTGGGCTGCGGCCGCTTCGAAGTCTTCTCCTTGAGGCACATGTCTTCTGCCCTTTAAATAGTTTATGGTGGTTTCGTCTGGGGAAATCAGTCCGGCTCTTGCGCCGCCTTCAATGGACATGTTGCAGACGGTCATGCGCTCTTCCATGGACATTTCACGGATGGCTTCGCCGGTATATTCGATTACTTGACCGGTTCCGAATTTAACGCCAAATTTACCGATAATAGCCAGGATCAGGTCCTTTGCGGTAACGCCTGTCCCAAGCCGGCCGTTGACTTTCACATTCAACGTTTTGGGAGGTGCCTGCCATAAGGTTTGGGTCGCTAATACGTGTTCCACTTCGCTGGTGCCGATTCCGAATGCGAGTGCGCCGAATGCTCCATGGGTGGAGGTGTGGCTGTCGCCGCAAACGATGGTTTTTCCAGGCTGTGTAAGGCCAAGTTCTGGGCCGATGACATGGACAATCCCGTTATCCGGATGATGGATGTCAGCGAGAGTAATACCGAATTCCTGACAGTTTTCCTGAAGGGTGTCAATTTGTTTTTTTGAAATAGGGTCATTGATTACCTGACGCTGGCGGGTTGGGACATTATGGTCCATTGTCGCAAAGGTTAAATCTGGGCGGCGGACTTTTCGGCTGTTCATTCGCAATCCTTCAAATGCTTGAGGGGAGGTCACTTCATGAACAAGATGGAGGTCAATATAAAGCAGATCCGGCTTTCCTTCTTCTTGATGGACCACATGCTGTTCCCAAATTTTTTGAACAATATTTTTAGGTGTTTGCATAGCTTCCTTCCTCACGTTCCTAAATTTTTCTTTGTAACCGATGAGTGATTAATGGAAAAGGTAAACCGGAATAAAAATCACGCCCAGTTTACCCGAATTAATTTTTAATAATAACAGCTGGCAATACACTTAGAAGTGTTGAGTGTCCGGATATAATCCACAATCAGTTTCGTCATTTCAGCCGTGTTGACCTTACGGCCATCTGTTACCTGCAGATCGGCTGTATAGAAGCCGGCATCCAGAATCGATTGGACAGCATCCTCAATTAATTTGGCTTCTGTTTCCAAACCGAAAGAATACCGAAGCATAAGGGCGGTTGATAAAATCATTGCAACCGGATTGGCAATTCCTTTGCCCGCTATATCGGGAGCGGAACCATGAACCGGTTCGTAGAGGCCGACGCCGCTTTCGTTTAAGCTGGCTGATGGGAGCATCCCGAGCGATCCTGTCAATACGGATGCTTCATCACTTAAAATGTCACCAAACATATTTTCTGTTACGATAACATCGAATTGGGCCGGGTTGGTAATCAGCTTCATCGCGGCAGCATCCACTAAAACATGTTCAACTGTAACATCGGGATACTGGGATTTTTTCTCTTCGACAATTTCGCGCCATAGCTTGCTGGATTCAAGGACATTTGCTTTATCAACGGAAGTTAGCACTCCGCGGCGTCCTTGGGCTGCTTGGAAAGCTTTATCTACAATTCTTTCAATTTCCTTGCGGGTATAGGACAGGGTGTCGACAACGGATTGGCCGTTATCGCGTCGTTCACTCGGAGTTCCGAAGTAAAGGCCGCCCGTAAGTTCACGAACAATAAGGAGGTCGCTTCCGGCAACTATTTCTTCCTTTAATGGCGAGGCATGGAGCAAGTTTTTGAAGCCTTTGATTGGCCTTAGATTGGCATATAAATCAAGGGCTTTTCTAATTCCTAATAATCCACGTTCAGGCCTTAAATGGGACGGATTAGTATCCCATTTTGGTCCGCCGACAGCGCCAAGCAGCACGGCATCTGCCAGCTTACAAGCTTCTACAGTGGTTTCAGGAAGAGGAGTGCCATAAAGATCGATGGCCGCTCCTCCGATTTCATGGGTTTCATAGCTAAAAGTATGATTATATTCTTCCGCAATGGCTGTTAACACTTCTGTTGCCGCATTCATGACTTCCTTGCCGATACCATCACCGGGAAGTAAAACAATTTGTTTTTTCAATAGAAGCAGCCTCCTTATTTTTTAAATGTTAAAAAGCGATGGGGGAGAGGGGAGCCGCAGGACATCCTCTCCGTCCTTTTATAATAGTGCTGTTTCTTTCTCGACAGCCCCTTGATTAAAAAACACTCGGTTGACCGCATTCAAGAAGGCCTTGCCGGATGCTTCTAAAACATCTTGGGCCGAACCGCGGCCGCTGACATTGACGCCGTTTACCGTCATTTTGACATGGGCCTCCGCCAGGGCATCACGGCCTCTGCCGACAGAACTTAAGCTATAATCGGTTACGTGAATCTCTTCCGTAATCAGTGCATCTAACGTGTTGAAAAGGGCTTCCACGCTTCCGCCGCCAGTGCGGGCTGTTTCAACTCTTTCTCCTTCAGGATTGGTCAAAGCAACCGTGGCTGTAGGAAGATTGGCGGAACCGTACTGGACTTGGAAGGCCACCAGTTCATATTTCTTTATATCGATTGAGGCTGTTTGAATATCGGTTAGTATCGTAAACAGATCTTCATCGGTTACTTCCTTTTTCCGGTCTGTTAACTGTTTAAACGATTGGAATGCTTCGTTCAGCTTTTCCGCAGTTAAATCAAAGCCCATATGGACCGCTTTATCTTTAAAAGCATGCCGTCCTGAGTGTTTGCCAAGGACCAGGTCATTGGACGAAACTCCAACCAATTCTGGTGTAATAATTTCATAGGTTAAGGCATTTTTTAGCACACCGTCCTGGTGGATGCCGGATTCGTGTGCAAAAGCATTTCTTCCGACGACCGCTTTATTGCCTGGCACTTTCATTCCGGTAAAGCGGCTGACTAAATCACTGGTACGTTTGATTTCTTTTAAAACTAGATTAGTAGTATAAGGGTACCGATCTTGCCGAATATTTAAGGCGACGGCTATTTCTTCTAAGGCGGCATTGCCTGCGCGTTCCCCGATTCCGTTGATAGTGCCTTCCACTTGTGTTACACCATTTTCGATGGCGGCCAAGGAGTTGGCAACAGCCATTCCCAGGTCATCATGGCAGTGGCAGGAAAGGGCAGCTTTATGGATATTCGGGACATTTTCCCTTATATAACGGAACATCCGGCCATATTCTTCGGGAGTGGTATATCCGACTGTATCCGGAAGATTGATGACGGTGGCTCCTGCATCAATGACTTTTGTAATGATTTGCACAAGAAAATCCAAATCCGATCTGGAAGCATCTTCTGCAGACCATTCTATATGAGGAAATCTTTTCTTTGCATAGGCGACCATATCTACTGCCGTCTGCATGACTTCCTCCGGTGTTTTTAACAGCTTATACTGCATATGGATAGGGGAGGTTGCAATGAAAACATGCAACCTTGGTTCCGCCGCATCTTTTAAGGCATCCCACGCAATGTCAATGTCCGATTTTGTCGCCCGTGCTAGACCTGTAACGGAAGAGTTCTTAATCGTTCTGGCAATGGCTCTTACCGCTTCAAAGTCTCCTTGAGAGGAAGCCGGGAAGCCGGCCTCCATAATGTCAATGCCAAATCGTTCGAGCTGTCTGGCAATTTCCAATTTTTCAAGCTGGTTTAAATTCACACCAGGGGACTGCTCGCCATCGCGTAAGGTTGTATCAAAGATGTTAACGTGAACCATTTACCGCCACTTCCTTCTTTTCATTAATTGGTTTCTTAATGAAAGGCATTAATGCACGAAGCTCACGGCCGACTACTTCAATTTGGTGATTGTTTTCAGCGCGGTTAATCGCGTTGAATTGTGGGCGGTTTGTTTGGTTTTCCAAGATCCAGCCTTGGGCAAATTTACCTGTTTGAATATCTTTTAAAACTTCTTTCATGCGTGCTTTAGTTTCTTCGTTTACTACACGCGGACCAGAGACAAAATCTCCCCATTGAGCGGTATCGGAAATAGAATAGCGCATGTTTTCCAAGCCGCCTTCATATAATAGGTCCACGATTAATTTCAATTCATGCAGGCACTCAAAGTATGCCACTTCAGGCTGATAACCAGCTTCTACAAGTGTTTCAAAACCAGCTTTGATAAGGGCAGTTGTACCTCCGCAAAGGACAGCCTGTTCACCAAAAAGGTCTGTTTCTGTTTCTTCTTGGAAGGTTGTTTCTAACACGCCAGCGCGGGCTGCGCCAATTCCTTTAGAATAGGCAAGAGCTACGTCACGCGCTTGGCCAGTATAATCTTGGTAAACTGCATATAGAGCAGGAACTCCCGCACCCTCAGTAAATGTACGGCGGACTAAATGTCCTGGACCCTTTGGTGCAACTAAGAATACGTCCACATCTGCAGGAGGAACGATTTGGCTAAAGTGAATGTTAAAACCGTGAGCAAAAACTAAGGCATTGCCTGCTTCCAAATTTGGTTTGATGCTTTCCTGGTAAACTTTTGGCTGCATTTCATCAGGAAGTAAAACCATAACGATGTCAGCCGCTGCTGTTGCTTCTGCAACGGAACGAACATCAACACCATCTTCCACTGCTTTATTCCAAGACTTGCCCTCACGTAAACCGACAACCACATCAAAGCCGCTTTCCTTTAAGTTAAGAGCATGGGCATGACCTTGAGAGCCATAACCGATGATCGCAATTTTTTTACCTTGTAAAACTTCCTCTTGAATATCGCCGTTATAAAGTACTTTTACCATTATGAATCATCCTTTCAAAACTGTTAGTTTATTTTAGTAGTGTGTAAGATGGCAGTTCGTTTACTTGCGGCTGATGCCCGCGTAAGAAGGCGGTCAGCCCGGTTCTGGCAATTTCTTTAATGCCGTAAGGGCGGAGCAGTTCGATTAGTGCATCGATCTTATCAGGCCGGCCGGTAATTTGAACTGCCAGGCTGTCTTTACTTACATCTATAATCAAGGCCCGGAATGGGTCAATGATTCCGTTAATTTCACTGCGCAGCTGTGCGCTTGAGGATACCTTAATTAAGGCCAGTTCCCGAACGACAATCGCCTTGTCGGTAATATCAGAAACTTTCAAAACATCAATTTGCTTGTTTAATTGCTTGGTCACTTGCTCCAAGCGCTGTTCATCTTCCACTTCGACAACAAGGGTCATCTTGGAGACACCTTCTGTTTCAGTGGGACCTACCGAGATGCTGGCAATGTTAAATTGCCGTCTTTGGAGCAACCCAGTCACGCGGTTGAGAACCCCGCTGCGGTCGCGGACTGTCAGCGTAATGATTCTTTTCATAGTGGTTTCACTCCAATCAATTCGTGAAGACCTTTGCCAGGGGCCATCATTGGAAACACCTTTTCCTGTTGGATAACACGGCAATCAACCAATACTGGTCCATCGTAGGCAATAAGTTCAGGCAGGGAAGCAATTAGGTCTTCTTGTGTGTCAATCCTCTGGCCGCGGATGCCATAACTTTCGGCGAGCTTAACAAAATTCGGCTGACTTCCAAGAATGGATTCGGAAATCCGGTTTCCGTGCATTAGTTCCTGCCATTGACGAACCATTCCCAGTGCGCCATTATTGACGATGAAAATTTTCACCGGAAGGTTTTGTTCATAAATGACCGATAATTCCTGCAGGGTCATTTGGAAACCGCCATCACCGACAATGGCAACAACCGTGCTTTCAGGAGCAGCCATTTGTGCTCCAATGGCTGCCGGAAAACCAAAGCCCATGGTTCCCAAGCCTCCGGAAGTGATCCAGCGATGCGGCTTGTTGAAGGTGTAGAATTGTGCCGCCCACATTTGATGCTGCCCAACGTCTGTTGCCACAATGGCTTCACCTTTGGTCGCCTTATGAATGGCTTCAATCAGCCATTGCGGGCTCATCCCGGCAGGATCCAGCTTATACCAAAGCGGGTACTCCTGTTTGTAATTTGTTAATTTTTCTATCCATGGTCCATGTTCAGGAGATTCATCTGTTTGCAATAACAGCTCTTTCAATGCTTCCTTTGCATCGCCCACAATCGGGATCTGTGTTGGCACGTTTTTGCCAATTTCCGCAGGGTCGACATCAATGTGGGCAACTTTCGCATTTGGTGCAAAGTGTTTAAGATTGCCTGTTAAGCGATCATCAAAGCGGGCACCAAAGTTAATGAGCAAATCGCACTCATATAGCGCCATATTCGCCGCATAAGTTCCATGCATACCGCCCATCCCTAAGGAGAGAGGACTGTCAGCCGGAAATGTCCCAATCCCAAGCAGGGTATTGACCACTGGCAGCTGATGCTTTTCGGCAAAAGCCGTTAATTCAGCGGAGGCATGGGCATGCAGGACACCTGCTCCTGAGAGAATAACAGGCTTTTTAGCTTTTGCTAGTGAATCGGCCAATTTTCTGATTTGTAAAGGGTTAGGCTTAATGGTTGGCTGATACCCTGGCAAATCAATACATGCATCCTCAGGTACATCACTTTCTAAAATCATTGCTGAGATATCCTTTGGCACATCAACTAGAACAGGGCCTGGTCTGCCGGTAGAAGCTATATGGAAGGCTTCTTTCACAATTCTTGGCAGGTCTGCTATATCTTGAACCTGATAATTGTGTTTTGTAATTGGCGTCGTAATGGCCATTACATCCGCTTCTTGGAAGGCATCTGTTCCAATGACGGAACGGGCTACCTGGCCAGTGAAAATAACCAGAGGCAGGGAATCCATCATTGCGTCTGTAATTCCCGTTACCAAGTTGGTTGCTCCCGGACCAGAAGTGGCAATAACGACTCCCGGTCTTCCGGTAATTCGGGCGTATCCTTCTGCAGCATGTATCATTCCTTGCTCATGGCGGAAGAGAATATGTTTGATTCTCCCTCGCGCACGATAAATGCCATCATATATTGGTAGGACGGCACCTCCAGGATACCCAAAAATGGTATCAACACCTTCTTTTATCAAAAGATCGATGAGAAGGTCTGCGCCGATTCTTGGTGCAGTACTGGGTTGGGATTCCAGCTTCGCTTCTACTTTCACGTCGTATTCCCTCCTTATGAGTATTTGAATATTATGAAAAATAGAGTTTCTTTAGGCTGATGATTTGGGGGCAGCTATATAGACACACATAAAAGACCTATCCTCTCCAAATAAACTGCCAAAACTAGACAAAAGCAGAATAATCGGGGAGAAAAGGTCTTTTCTCGGTACCACCCGGATTTACAGTATCCTCACGAATACTGCCTCATGAAGCGACAAAAAACGAAAATTGCGCTTCTTTTTGTAACAGGTGTTGAAACAAAATAACACCCGGTTAAGCCTACTAAGTGCATCACTGTTCAGAATAACACTCAGGGATGATGTCGGAATAGATTGTATTACTGGGCTCACAGCAACCCCAGCTCTCTGAAAAAATACAATTCCCTATTCCTTTATTCCCGTCATCGATTTACCTATGAAATTATCAATTTTTTGGAAGGCCCTAAGATCTCGGCTTTACAAGGGAGCCTAAACCCTGATTAGACCCCAGGATTCCTTCCTGACAAATAAATTTAGAAGTAATCTACTTTGAGAAATGTCCAGCTCCACAAGGAAAGCTTCGGCAGCATAGACATCGCACGAAGAAAAAGCGATAGCTTTTTCGAGGAGCGCCCTAGCGCCTAGTGTCCTTCGCTCTCCGCCCTACGATAAGTCAACATCGATTCGCCTCCGGCTCATCGTGTTTCCTTTATCTCAGTTGGAGAGACTCCAGGCCATACGGCGCTGACCAGGGCGCTTACGCTTTTCTTATTATATTTTCATTACGCCGCCGGTATTGGCAGAAGTAACAAGCTTTGCATATTTTGCAAGATAACCAGACTTGATCTTTGGTTCGGGCTGGACCCAAGCCTTCCGTCTTTCAGCTAAATCTGAATCGTCAACAAGAAGCTCGATGGTGCGCGCCTCTAGGTCGATTAGAATTTTATCGCCATTCTCTACAAGAGCAATTGGTCCGCCTTCGGCTGCTTCAGGAGAGATATGGCCAATGGAAATTCCTCGGCTGGCCCCAGAAAAACGGCCGTCTGTAATAAGAGCCACTTCTTTTCCAAGACCGCGTCCAACAATGGCTGAAGTAGGGGCTAGCATTTCTGGCATGCCCGGTCCGCCTTTAGGGCCCTCATAGCGGATTACCACAACGTGACCCGGTTTTACTGTACCATTGTTGATACTATCCAGCGCCTCGTCCTGTGACTCAAATATGATGGCTTCACCCAAAAACGTTTTTATGGATGGGTCCACGGCACCGACTTTGATAACCGCGCCATCTGGGGCAATATTGCCATACAGGATAGAAAGGCCGCCGACACGGCTGTATGGATCATCTTTGGTCCGAATGACGTTGGTATTGGTAATCTCTGTATCCTTGACATTCTCTTCAAGTGTTTTTCCCGTAATGGTCAAGCAGTCCTTATGAAGGGCGCCTTCCACTTTATAAAGTTCATTGATGATGGCACTAACACCGCCAGCGTTATGAACATCTTGCATCGAATAATCGGATGCAGGCATGATTTTTGCCAGGTAAGGGACTCTCTCAGCGATATTATTGATCTCGCGCAGGTCGTACTCAATACCGGCTTCATGAGCGATAGCTAGTGTATGGAGGACGGTATTGGTGGATCCGCCCATGGCCATATCAAGAGCGAAAGCATTATCGATGGCTTCGCGGGTAACAATGTCGCGAGGACGGATATCCTTCTTAACCAGCTCGATTAAGTGTTTCGCAGCCTGACGAATCAACTCATGTCTTTCTTCAGATGTGGCAACGATTGTACCGTTGCCTGGAACAGCCATGCCCAAAACTTCCATGAGACAGTTCATCGAGTTTGCTGTAAACATTCCTGAACAGGATCCACATGTCGGGCAGGCATTATTTTCAATCTCTAATAACTCTTGTTGGGTCATGGCCCCGCTATGGTAAGCACCGACACCTTCAAAAACGGAAGTAAGTGACAAAGCTTTGCCAGTTGCGGTTCTTCCGGCTTCCATCGGTCCGCCTGAAACGAAAACAGAAGGGACATTGGTTCTGACGGCAGCCATCAGCATCCCTGGGGTGATTTTGTCACAGTTTGGAATGTAAAACACTCCGTCGAACCAGTGGGCATTAATAACGGTTTCCGCACTGTCGGCAATGATCTCTCTGCTTGGCAGCGAGTAGCGCATGCCGATATGTCCCATGGCGATACCATCATCTACACCAATCGTGTTAAATTCAAACGGGACACCGCCTGCTTCACGGATGGCTTCTTTGACGATTTCACCGAATGTATTTAGGTGTTTATGGCCGGGAATGATGTCAATATAGGAATTACAAACACCGATAAACGGTTTATCCAAATCACTTGTTTTGACACCGGCTGCATATAATAAACTTCGGTGGGGAGCACGATCAATCCCCTTTTTAATCATATCGCTTCGCATTTCTCTATCTCCTAACTAACGATGACATGGTTTGCTGTCTCGGGATAACAAGCCACTCCATCGGTGGTAACCAATTTTCGGAATTCCTCCAGAAGGGCATTCGTTACTTTACCGGGTTTCCCATCATTAATGGTCCGGCCATCCACAGTGATAACGGCAATGACCTCGACAGCTGTTCCGGTTAAAAATACTTCATCTGCCACATACACATCGTGCCGCCCGAACGGAGTTTCTTTTACTTCGTATCCGCTTGCCTTGGCCACATCGAGGATGGCATTGCGGGTGATGCCTTCTAACGCTCCTAAATAAACCGGAGGAGTATAAATAACATTGTTTTTCACAATGAAGATATTGTCAGCCGATCCTTCTGTTACATAGCCTTCGTCGTTCATCATCAGGGCTTCCTGCACTCCGGCTTGATTGGCTTCGAGTTTTACTAGAATATTATTTAAATAATTTAGTGATTTAATCTGCGGACTCAGTACATCCGGCCGATTTCTTCGGGTCGCAACAGAAGCGATTTTAATTCCATTTTCGTAATACTCTTTTGGAAACATGGTTAACTCTTCTGCAATAATAATCACGTTTGGATGGGAGCAGGAAGAAGGGTCTAAACCTAGATTTCCTTTACCGCGGGATACCACGACGCGAATATAGGCGCTTTGCAGGTCATTCTTTCTAACCGTATCAATGATTAGCTGCGTCATTTCTTCCTTCGTGTACGGAATTCTAAGCATAATGGACTGTGCTGATTCGAATAGCCTTTTGAGGTGGGCATCGAGCCTGAAAATATTGCCGGAATAAACCCGAATACCTTCAAATACGCCATCACCATACAAAAAACCATGGTCAAAAACCGAAATGACAGCCTCCTCTTTCTTGACGAACTCTCCGCCAATGAATATCCATTGACTTCCCAACATAACCACTCCTTTTAATGAAAAAACGCTTTACATCATTAAACCTATATGAAAAATAGCAGCCATGCCCTTAAGGCAAATGGAGTATCTTCAACTAGGGCATTAAGACTCTATAGGTGCTTATTGACGATAATCATACAACCAATTCAAGACATGGTCAATATAAAAATCTGACAATTCAAACAAATAGGATTGACTGGTAGCGTTTACAATATTGATGGATTAAGGATAAATCTGAAATAAAAAAATTATGAAAATTTTTTGAAGAGGAGAAAAACGGAGTAAACACTTGGGAATATTGAATAAAAGTGGGTAAAAAAGGAAGAGTGAAATTGCGATTTTGGCGAACAATTTGCAGTTTAATTGTTCGTTATATGAGTAAGTGAATTTCTGTTCATTACCTTCATTTTGAAATATATTCATAAACTTCTTTCAAATTATGAAATCCTTTCTCAGTTGCAAGCTGTAAATAGTGACTCCAAACTTTTGCGGTCATAATGGCATCTCCTAGTGCATGATGTCTGTTTTTGATTTCAATTCCACTAATATGGCAAACCTCTTCTAAAGATAATGAGCGGGCAGAAGGGGTGGAAACCCTTGTTAAAAAGGATGTATCAATAATCCGATGTTCGAATCTAATTTTCAACAAATCCCAAGTTAGCTTTTGCATAAACGATTTCTCATGAAAGGAATGGTGGGCAACGAGAATATCACTATTGATAAACTTTAAAAACTTTATCAATGCCTCTGAAGCACTCGGAGCAGAGTGCAAATCTTCATTGCTGATATTCGTCAATGTAGAAATACCTTCTGGAAGGGGAAGGTCTGTTTTGACTAAGGAGTAAAAGGTCTCATCCTCCTCAATCTGGCCGCCAGTCATTTTAATCGCACCGATTGATATCACCTGATCGCCCTTTTCTGGATGAAAACCGGTTGTTTCAAGGTCAAATACCACTATTTTCAATTCATTTAGCGGAGACGATAAATCATCTTTCTGGCGCAATTCTCTTTGAAGTTCACGAATAAAAGCCATTTGCTGCATGCTTGACGGCCCCTGCATGCCAGCATAGACAGTGGGGGAAAGTTTGCCGGGTATTTGTCTGAAAAATTGAATCATATCATTTAGACCCATAGGAATCTTCCTTTTCCAGCAGTTTTTTAACCGCAGCAAATAGTGCGGCTCCCTGTTTAATCATGTCTTTTACGTCTTTTGTCTGTTCTTTCGTCAGCCTTTTTAAGGACAAATAATGACCTGAATCATAATCTGTATGGTCGCACAATAAGAGCCGATAGTTTAATAGCTTTAAAAACTGCTGTGTATATAATGGTTTTTCAATCGCAGATGACATCGTTTCGGAAATGGAATCGAGCCGTGAAAGTGTAGAAGTTTCAAGCATGTTTTCTTTAATCGCCATTAGCCTTAATGCATTTACATACGGAAAAAGTCCAATTTCCTTAATATTCAGTGCGCCTGCATGCTGTCCATGGGTTTCTGGCAGCAGCATGCCTAAAACGTTGATGCCCTTCTTATAATACATCGTGTTATTGAGGAATTTGCTCATTAGATCGCTGTTATTGACCTTATGGAAAATAAGGTTTTTTAGCAAGTGAACATCTTTCTCTGCCCCGTAGAGGGACCGTGCATCAAGAAAGATGAGCAAGTATCGGATGGTTTCCCAAGAAGATTCCTCCATCCAGCGGTTTAACTGGACTTCCCACTCGGAGATGGACTTGCACCAAAGCGGATTACTCGACATTACACCCCCGTCACAAAAGGGATAACCGACTTGGTATAGACCTTTAGAAATTTCTTTTCCCAGCATTAAAAAGTAGGACTTCACCTCCAAAGAATGATGATGGTAAATTAATCCATGGTCCTGGTCGCTCCATATGGATTGCTCCAATCTTCCGGCGCTGCCCGTTACAAAAAAAGAAAAAGTGCAGGGGGGAGGACCATTTTCTTTGGTGGCATATTCAATAGCCAGATGAATGACCTGTTTATAGATATCATCGTGAAAATCGTTTAACTGAAAGTGGTCCTTGGATGCTTCGGCCATGCGTTCTAACCGTTGTTTTTTTATTTGTGAGTAGCTGCTAAAAGTCATTCCAATCCCTTCTTTCGTAGAAAAGCGCTCCTGCAGATTTCAGTATTCTAAACATCTGCAGGAGCTGTCATGATTATTGATATGAAATTAAGCTTTCAGTTTTTGTTCTACTTTTACAAGTTCAGGATAGCCGTAGCTGCCATGCTCACTCATGTCAAGGCCGATAATTTCCTCTTCTTCGGTAACGCGCAGACCGTTCATGACTGCCTTCATAATGGACAGAATGATAAAGGAAACGATAAAGGCGAATGCACCGCATACCAGAACACCCAGCGCTTGAACTCCAAGCTGATGAAGGCCGCCGCCGTAAAATATTCCAGGCTGTCCGACTGTAGCTAATTCTTTTGTGGCAAAGAAGCCAGTCGATAATGTTCCCCAAACGCCTGCTGCTCCGTGTACGGATAGAGCCGCAATTGGATCATCAATCTTCACTTTTTCAAAGAAACGAATGCTATAGAATACTAAAATTCCGGCAATGAAGCCAATAACGATGGCTGCCCAAGTTTCTACGAATGCACAGGAAGCCGTAATGGCTACTAATCCAGCCAGGGCGCCATTTAACATCATAGGAACATCTGCTTTTCCTAAAACAATCCAAGAAACAATCATCGCTGCCACTGTTCCAGCAGCTGCTGCTAAGTTAGTATTTACGGCAACGAAACCGAAAAATCCTGCATCCGCTGATAAGGTACTGCCTGCATTGAAACCAAACCAGCCAACCCACAATAGTAATACGCTTAATGCTGTAAATACTTGATTATGACCTGCTAAATTATTGGCGGAACCATCTTTGTTGTATTTACCGATACGCGGCTTTAAAATAATCGTTGCAGCCAATGATGCCATGGCGCCGGTTAAGTGGACAACTGTGGAACCAGCGAAGTCCTGCTTGCCGTGTTCGGCTAACCAGCCGCCGCCCCAAATCCAATGAGCGATTGGAGGATAAACGATAACGGAAAATAATACAGAGAATACTAGATAGGCACTTAGTTTGGCTCTTTCGGCAAATCCTCCAAAGGCTATTGTTAAAGAAATTCCCGCAAAGGCTAATTGGAATAAAAAGAAAACGGCCCCCGACAGCGACATGCCGTCAATGTCATACCCGGAATAAAAGAAATCAGAGAATCCAAGCAGCGAGTTACCTTTACCAAAAATCAATCCAAAGCCAACAGCCCAAAAGAGTACAGAACCTATTGAGAAGGTAAGGATCGTTTTACCGGCAATATGGCCGGCATTTTTCATTCTGGTCGATCCTGTCTCTAACAGAATAAAACCTCCGATCATCAATATGACAAGTACTGCTCCTAACATAACCCAGATACTGTTTAATAAAAATGCGGTATCCATTCTTACTCCCCCTCTTTTTTATTGTGTCAATATTTATGACATCTGATTTAGTTGTATTGTGACATGATGGGGAGATAACTTCTATATTTTTGGGAGGAAATCTAACATGGTTTTTAAGGAGGTGTTAAAAATAAGCTGATAAACTTGGTTTGTAGAAGCGGGAAGGGCGCTTGCCAAATGAAAAAAGCCCCTGCAACTTTATGCGGAAGGGCCTTTTCGTAAACCGAATTGAGCATTTAATTGTCCTTGGATCATCTTGCGCCTAATTTCATCTTGAGTT
Organism: Neobacillus camarae; assembly: GCF_054950115.1. Classification (NCBI taxonomy): domain Bacteria; kingdom Bacillati; phylum Bacillota; class Bacilli; order Caryophanales; family Bacillaceae; genus Neobacillus; species Neobacillus camarae. Next base: position 254,980 of record NZ_JBUCKX010000001.1, read on the forward strand.
TGTTTCTTCTGAGCACGAATCATTTCTTTCCTAATTTCATGCGTTTGCACGCCGTCTTCAATTTTGTTAGCGATCTCCACCAGTAATTCGACGTCGGAAAACGAATATTTTCGGCTTCCGCCTGGTGTTCGCTCAGGGAAAATCAGTTTTCTCTCCTCATAATAACGAATTTGTCTCTCGGAAAGTCCTGTCAGATCCCTGACGATGCCAATGGTTATCACCTTTTTATCTTTGTAAGAGGAGTCCATTATTGTTTCTCACCACACCCTGATTAACATTTTTTTCTATTATATGTTATATTTTCTCACATGAATAGGAACTTTGGTAATAAAAAGTTTTAAGTTTTAAGAAGAAATTTCTTTGGAGCTTTTATTAGGGGGAATAGAGTTTTTATATAAATATTCTAACTCGCTGATTGTCAATGAGGTTAACTCCAATTTGGAAAACTGTTCCAACCGCGACAAACGTTTTATATAAAACTCTTTTAATTGGTCAAGGCCCCTTCGCAAATGAGTAGACACTCTTTATCCCCTCCTTGTAAAAACTCATCAATAATTTTGAAGCCTCCGCAAAAGCTCATTTGCCTTTGAACCCAACAGAAGCATGAGTTCTTCATATAATTCATCTCGTAATTTATCTAATTCAATGATGGTTTCGGCTAATTTGATATCACTTTTCCGATACATTACGATCTTCCTCTCTAAGTTTATACTTGTAAATTAGCTGAAATTTCAGGTTTTGTCAGTGGTTCTGTTAGAAAGTCTGACAGAGATTTTATGCAGTGCTGCTTTTTTGAAAGGAAATCTGACTAAGAAAAGCGGAAGCGCCCTCGGAACAAGCACAAAACGCTTGTTCCTGCGAAGCCTATTCTAAGAAGCTTTTCTTAGTGGTCAGCGCCGTATGGCCTCCTCTAAAAAGCTGCCGCTTTTTGTTCGTGCGATGCCTATACTGCCGAAGCCTTCCTTGTGGAGCTCTCCAACTGAGATAAGGTGGAACTTCAATCAGCGAGCGTTTTTTTCGCTGATGGTTAGTTGAACCAATCGGGTGCTTACGGGCAGTTGAGAATCTACTGCCCGTTGAACGGGATAAAGGAAACACGAAGAGCCAAGCAACTACCTGAATAGGCTTCATCGGCTTTGCGACAAAGCTGAACAGCCGCTTCCTTGAATAATCTTTGGCGCAGGAGCAAAGAGGCGCAATCGTGCTTGACTTATCGTAGGGCGGAGAGCGAAGTACACTAAGCGCTAGGGCGCTCCTCGAAAAAGCTATCGCTTTTTCTTCGTGCGATGCTTATACTGTCGAAGCTTTCCTTGTGGAGCTAGATAATTCTCAAAGTCAAAAGTTATTCTCTTTTTTCTATAAAAACACAAAGAGGATGACTCAATTTAGGGGAAGTTCCCTGTTGAGCCATCCTCATCATACTTATTTGGATTCTTAATATTCTCCATCAAATGGTGTAAATGGGAAGTTGAAACGTCTTTCTACTGCCCGAAGACGCTGGTTGACGCGCTGGAGCCGGCGCTGTAGTTGCTGAATCTCTCTTTCCTGCCGTTCATTGGCTCTCTCCAACTGAGCCACTCTTCTTTCCAACTGTTGAGGTTGTCTGCCGGGGTCATTTTGTTCGGGTTGAGTGTATGGAGTATACGATTCAACGGGAACGTATGTGTGATAGTCAATTTGCATATTCTGCGGTGGATAATAGCCATACGGGTACACTGGGCATCTCTCCTTATAGGTAATTGGTACCCTATACATTATGCAGGAGAAGTTTCTGGGAAACGGCTGATGCCTAGGTGTTCAAGCCAAATGTGCCATTAAAAAAATTTGCTTTTTCATGATTAAACCAGCTGGCTGTTTTCATTAACTCTATAAATATAGTAAATAATAAAATGGTTGAATAAATATTATAAATACTTTATAATCATGTATATTTTAAAAATTAATAATATTTGCAAAAAAGTATTTTTATAAAAAAATATTAGGGGGCGAAGTAAATGAAAAAGTGGAAGTTAATGGCCATGATATCTGTTGTGTTTTTGTTATTCCTCTCCGCATGTGGAACCAGCAAAACGGGAGGAGAAGGGGAAAAGAAGACCTTAAGAATCGTCACTGATGCTGCATATGCACCGTTTGAGTATCAGGACAAAGGGGAAGTCGTGGGTTTTGATATTGATTTTGTAAAGGCGGTTGCAAAGCAGGCAGGCTATGAAGCGAAGGTTGAACATGTTGGCTGGGACCCTGTATTCGTAGAAATTGAAGGAAAAACAGCAGATGCCGCTGTTTCTGCCATTACCATTACTGACAAACGGAAAAAATCCTATGATTTTTCGGTTCCATACTTTTTATCCACTAATAAAATCATGGTTCCAAAAGACAGCTCGATCAAAAGTGCTGAGGATTTAAAGGATAAAGTGGTGGCAGTTCAGAACGGGACTACCGGTATGACGGCCGTAGAGAAGCTTTTAGGTGCGGAAAACAAGAACATTAAGAAATTTAAAGATAACAACCTTGCAATCATGGAGCTTAAAGGCGGCGGTGCCGATGCGGTTGTTGCTGACAATACCGTCATTGAAGAATATGTTAAAAATAATCCAAAAGACAATTTTATTATTATTGAAGACGAGGTTTTTGAAAAAGAATTCTATGGCGTCATGTTCCCAAAGGACAGCAAACTGAAGGCAGAGTTTGATAAAGCGATAAAGGAAATGTTGGAAAACGGGGAATACGCCAAATTATACAAAAAGTGGTTCAAAGTTGATCCGGATTTGACAGAAATTAAAGCCCAGCAATAAATGGGAGCAAGAAAATTGCGTAACTCTTTTTGAATAAGAAGTTACGCAATTTTTATATGGAAGATAACTGGAATGCACCAAGTAGCCGCAAATTTTAATTGGGGGATTATTTAATGGAAATACGTTGGGATATACTCGCTGAATACGCTCCTTTCTTTGCAAAAGGCACCTTACTCACCATTGGGCTTTCTATTGTTAGTATTATAATAGGCTGTATTCTTGGTTTGTTTATTGGGCTGGGGAAAATGTCCAAAAATAAGTGGGTTGCCTTGCCGTTCCATATTTATATAGCTTTCTTTCGAGGCACACCTTTATTGGTGCAAATCTTACTAGTTCACTTTGGTCTGGTAAGGCTCATTCTGGGGGAAACAAATGGTATCGTTGCAGCCATTACCGCCCTGTCATTAAATTCGGCAGCGTATGTATCGGAAATTTTTCGGGCAGGAATTCAATCGATTGATAAAGGCCAGATGGAAGCTGCCCGATCATTGGGGATGAATCACCGGCAGGCGATGCGGTTTGTCATTCTCCCTCAGGCGTTTAAGCGGATGATTCCGCCATTAGGCAACGAGTTTATTGTTTTAATTAAGGACTCTTCATTAGCGGCTATTATCGCGGTAAAAGAGCTTTTATACTGGGGACAAGCCATGCAGGGCCAATATTACCGGGTATGGGAGCCTTACCTTACAGCAGCACTCATTTATCTTGTTCTAACTTTTTCGTTAAGCTTATTGTTATCCCGACTGGAAAGAAGGCTGGCGACAGAATGATTGAAGTAAATAGTTTAAAAAAGACCTTTGGGAAAAATGAAGTTCTGAAAAATATTAATGTCACCATAAAACCACAAGAAGTGGTCGTTGTCATTGGTCCGTCCGGATCCGGCAAGTCAACCTTGCTTCGGTGTATCAATTTACTGGAGTCCATCACTGGGGGCCAAGTGTTAATTGGTGGAGTGGACATTACCGACAAAAAGACGGATATTAATAAGATCCGTACCGAGGTGGGAATGGTGTTTCAACAATTTAACTTGTTCCCGCATAAAACGGTGCTGCAGAATATTATGCTTGCCCCGATGAAGGTCAGGAATGTGACGGAAGAAAAAGCAAGAGCCAAAGGCTTGGAGCTGCTGGCCAAAGTTGGGTTAGCCGATAAAGCGGATGCCTATCCCGATTCTTTATCCGGCGGACAAAAACAGCGGGTGGCGATTGCAAGGGCTCTTGCGATGGAGCCGAAAATCATGTTGTTTGACGAACCGACATCTGCACTAGACCCGGAAATGGTCGGTGAAGTGCTCGAGGTCATGAAACAATTGGCCAAAGAAGGGATGACCATGGTGGTTGTCACCCATGAAATGGGGTTTGCCAGAGAGGTGGGGGACAGGGTATTGTTTATGGATGGCGGTGTCATCGTGGAAGAAAATGTCCCTAAAGAGTTATTTGAACACCCAAATGAGGAACGGACACAAGCATTCTTAAGCAAAGTTTTATAGTTTTAGAGTATGGGGGGCATACCAGCCCTCTTTTTTAATGGAATAAGAGAGTATATTGCTACTTCGAGAATTGTCCATCTATATAAGGAAAGCTTGCTTGCACTTTTCTTGTTGTCTTTAAATTGAAACACTTCTGTCATGCTTTTAAAAAATACCTTTGGTAAAATCGGAAAATAAGGACTTATTTTCTAAAGCTTCGTCGAATAGTATAAGGAATAATTGTGACTCTTTTCCATAAGTATACAAAAGAATGTTGCAATTGGAGGGAAAGAAATGACGTTAGAGCAACAATTAATTGATAAAACCTATTATAAAATGTTCATTAATGAACTTGAAGATATCCATCCCATTGAAGTGCTCGGCGAGGCCTTCCAAGAGGAAGCGAAAAAAGACCTTCCCGAATTAACGAATATTCGATACGCACAGGGGGAGGTCTATTTTCATGCCAAAGATTATGAAGCGGCCATCTTTAAATGGGAAAACATCATCAATGAACTAGAGCCGTGGGCCAAGAAAAATACAGCGGATGCTTATTACAAACTAGGGATTCTATCGACGGCGGAAGACCTGTATACGGCCATTGTGACAGAAAATCCTACTTTAAAATCGGAACTGTCGTTGAAGCTATTTTCGTTATATATTGACCGGGAAAAACTGCAAGCGGCAACGGCTGAAATCAAAAAAGCGATTGTCTCCAATCCCGATTATCCGAATCTTACTTCCATCGCCCGAAACTTCTTCGAAGAGCAGGGAGATTGGGGAAATGCGGTTGAACTAGCCGTCAATGAAGCAAAACGGACCCAGTCATTTAACTGGTTCGACATTCTCCGTTCTTATGTGGACCAAGGGATTACTAAAAGCTTTGCCCCAAATTATTTTTCTGAGGTTTTAGTCAGTCTGTATGGGGTTGACAGGAAAAAGTTTGAACAGTTGGTTTCGTCGTTTTGGAATAGTTATAAGTTTGAAGAAACTTATTTTTCATGGTTAAAAGAAATCAATTATTTATTCTTGAACCTAGACATTAGCCGTGATGATCAATGGACATTGCTGTCCAGGCTATTTAAAGAAACGTATTTCCATTTTATCGGCGGTGATTATTTTATCAAGCAGCTGGTAGAAATCGTTCCTGAACTGCTTACCAACTGGCTGCGGCTCGCGGATGGCGCCCATGTGGTATTGAGCGCTGCTGCGTTGTTGTCTTGGAATGAACTGTTTCCTGCCAGCCTAAGTTTGTTGATCGTGGAAGAGGCCGAAAAAGTCGTCAGTACCACTGCTGTGGAAATGGATGAGTTGGAAGAGTGCCTGAACTTGTTTGCCTCCATCATTAGGTGGGCCCAAGCTCACGAGATGGGCGATAATGGCCGGATGCAATGGGTTGCCCGCCAACTGGTCGACTTTGATACACAGCACATCCTTGTGGCTGGACTCAGCGGCAGCGGAAAATCCGCATTTATTAACACGGTCTTAGGGGAGCCCTTACAGGATGGCCCTACTTCCACAGTGGTCATGTTTAAGAGCGCTGAGGAATTGGAAATCACAGAAATTACGGATTGGGAGATCAATAGTCTTGAAGGATTTACTGCCTTCCAAGAGCGTATGGATCGGCTCCGTCATGCTCTCCAATCAGTTATTGAATACAAGCTGCCGAATCAGTTTATAGGGGAAAATCAGCTGACTTTCATTGATACTCCAGGATTGAAGGGAACCCCTCACGCTGACCTTCAGGATGTATTGGCCTATCTTCATGTTGCAGATACCGTCTTGTTTGTATTAGACGCAAATGTGCCGTTAACGGATAAAGAAAAAGGAATCATGTCTCAAATCCAAGGGTTGGCACCCGATATACCTATCCATTTTCTGTTAACGAAGATGGATACCATCCCGAATGAACAGGATGCCATTCGCATTTTGGAAGAAACAAAAGCAGGAATTACGTCGTTGCTGCCGGATGCAAAGGTATTTGCTTTTTCTGCCCAATATGACCGGAACCAGCAGCTGGGATATTTACAAGAATTCCTTCAATCCGTTAAAAATACGAGAAATTTAGAAGATAAGCGATTGGCGAAGCTGCTCTATTATATCCGTACCACCATCGCTTCCCTTCTGCAAAAACGAATTGATGTGGAAAATGAATTGGCGGATGCCGTCCATTGGAATCAGGAGATGCATGCTAAGCTGACGGGTGCCGTCAACCAACTCAGTGATTCTGTGCTGCATAAAGCAAAAGCGATCACGAAGTCTTACCACTCCATGAAGCAGACCATCGAAGAAGAAATAATGGCCGGGGTTCCGTTAAGGCTGCGGGAATGTTCTGACCTTATTAAGGAAGACAGCAACTTCAGCAAGGTTCATTTAGACTTAAATGATGAAATGAATAAGCGGCTGGAGGATTTCTTGGAGACCCAGGTAATCCCTAAATATTACCGTATGCTCCAGGATTGGCTGTTTAACTGCAAGGAAGAGTTGGACCAGAGCCAAGAGTATTTAAATGAACTGGCACAAGGATTTAACAGCATTTACGGGGAAGAGCGTCTCCGACTCGAATGCGATTTTCGGGTGCTGGATGACTGGGGACGCGATGTCAACAGATTGACGAGCGGATTTAGTCTGGAAAAGGAAAATATACTGCTGCGCCGGACCCCTTCGCAATTTTTACTGAAGAGTGCCGGTAGGTTATTGGGCTCTTTATCCAATAATAAAACCATGCTATATAACAAATACAAGGCATTTGTGGAAAATGAAGATTATACAGAAACGGCCCAGTCGGTGTGCCGCCAGTTCTTCCAGCCGTTCCAGCTGTTTGAAAGATCATTGGAGCGGGATGTCAGTTTATTTTTAAAAAATCCGTTAACCATCCTTACAGAGACAGCGGAAGAAACCAGAATCGAAATCGATGACCGCCAAGCAAAACTTGACCGGTTAAATAAGAATCCGGAAATATTCCGTGACCCATTGACCTTATTTGAACTTCGGCTGCGCCAGTTTGAATGGATGACCATAGCCGGAAGAGGCATGCAAACAGTATACTAATCTCTTATTTTGGGAAGATGTCAATCGGCATCTTCCTTTTTTCGTCAGTATAAAGTTATGCCTTTGAGAACTGTCTAGCTCCACAAGGAAAGCTTCGACAGCATAAGCATCGCACGAAGAAAAAGCGATAGCTTTTTCGAGGAGCGCCCTAGCGACGAGACGCCTTCAGTCTCCGCCCTACGATAAGTCAAGCACGATTGCGCCTCCTGCTCCTGCGCCAAAGATTATTCAAGGAAGCGGCTGTTCAGCTCGTCGCAAAGCCGATGAAGCCTATTCAGGTAGTTGCTTGGCTCATCGTGTTTCCTTTATCCCGTTCAACGGGCAGTAGATTCTCAACTGCCCGTAAGAACCCGATTGGTTCAACTAACAATCAGCGAGAAAAACGCTCGCTGATTGAAGTTTCACCTTATCTCCAGGCCTGTCGTGCGCTGACCACTAAGGAAAGCTTCTTAGAATAGGCTTCGCTGGAACAAGCGTTTTGTGCTTGTTCCGAGGGCGCTTCCGCTTTTCTAAAAAAATTTAAGAAAATCTTAAGATTTATAGTAAAGTAAAGTTAAGATTTTACCATTATTATCTAGGACATGAAGAACTTTGGAAAGCAGGGGGAGTATGGATCCATATTATGTACTTGTGGTTGATGATGAAAAGGAAATTCGCGAAGCGATTGAAATTTATTTAAAAAATGAAGGCGTTACTGTTCTGAAAGCAAAGGATGGAATTGAAGCGTTAGAAATCTTACATGAACATCCGGTTCATCTGATTATATTAGATGTCATGATGCCGAGGCTGGACGGGATTTCTGCTACATATAAAATTCGTGAAGAGAAAAATATTCCAATCATTATTTTAAGCGCCAAGAGTGAGGACACCGATAAGATTTTAGGGTTGCAGGTAGGGGCTGATGACTATGTAACCAAGCCTTTCAACCCGATGGAACTGGTCGCAAGGGTCAAATCCCAGCTAAGAAGATATGTGACGCTTGGCACGTTTGAGGGCGTCAAAAAGGTCATTGATTTACATGGTCTTGTTTTAGACCCATCAGCAAAAGAGGTAACAGTAAATGGGGAACCCGTCAAGCTGACACCGATTGAATATAAAATCGTAGAATTGCTGATGACGAATGCCGGACGGGTGTTTTCCATAGACGAGATTTATGAACGGGTTTGGAAAGAACCCGGTTATAATGCGGAAAACACGGTGGCTGTCCACATCCGGAAAATCCGTGAAAAGATTGAAATTGATCCAAAAAATCCAAGATATTTAAAGGTGGTATGGGGGATTGGATACAAAATGGAAAAATAGATTCATCATGGGGGCATGGACGTTCTTGGTTTCGTTTGGGTTAAGCGGTATCCTTGCAGCCTTCATGTACGGCAGCCATTACATACATAGGGATTATTTTCACACGCCTGAATTCCAGAGTGAAGTGGATCAATTTGCCGGCTATTTAAGTACCTTCAAACTGTATGACCTTTCATTGGAAGAGGCAAAGAAAGCCATCACCGTAACTAAAGAGGATATTGATGAACACCGTTATCGGTATGGCACACTCCCGGAACAGGTCGATAACATCAAAGCCCAATATGAAGAGAGAATCCAGGGGGCCATTGACGCTGGAAACAAGGAAGCAGAAGATGCTTTTAAGGCTGAACGTGATGCCAAGATTGAGGACATCACCAATAATTTCAAGAGTGACGACTATGTCCGGCCAAAGGTTGTTAAAGAAAAAGAAGACCAACTGGAAAAATACTATAAACAAAGAGAATCTTTGCGCTCGGAATTTGAACGCTATAACGATGCCTTTCAATACGATTTCAAAAATACGGAAACCAAAAAAGAATATACGGATCTGCCAAAGTCAGGAGCAGAAGCACCAAAAGTGCATATGAATCAAAAAAATACCCTTTTTTTAACCAACATGACTATAGGAAGGGATTATGCCATCAATTACAGTGTTGGAGGTTATGAGCCTCTACTGGATTCCATCCTTCCGACAACAGCAACGACTTTTGAAGGGAAGATTGCAATACCTCTATCTTTATCAACGGCAAATCCGTTTATGGTCGAATATGAAAAATATAAGCGGAATCAATGGCTGCTTCTAATTTATGCCATCTCAGGGGTTATCACCCTGCTGTTCAGTTTATTGATGTTAAAAAAATCTAAAGCTTTTCCTGCTACAGTAGAAAAGTGGCGCCCTTACTATAATAAGCTGCCGCTCGATGTAAGAGGGCTGTTGTTTATGCTGACCGGTATAGGAGTCATCTCAGCTATTTTCTTTGTTAGCAGCCAAACAGAATATGTATTGGAAATTCCAACTGATGCGGTTGAAAACGTGGCCGGCCTAATTGTTGCTTCCTGCTGCATGTACTATACGTATTTACAGTGGAAATACCTAACCTCGAGCGTAAAGGATTGGCAGAAGGTCAAAGCGGAATGGAAACAGGGACTGCTTTTTAAAGCATGGAAGAAATTCAGTCAGTTAGCAGCAAAAATATTTAAGAGTTTTCAAGCCGCATTTTTAAATCAAACAGCTGGCATACAGATTTTGATAGTTTTAATCCTGATCTATGGTTTGGGGACAGCTGCCGTCATGACCATCATCCATCCTGTTTTTATTCTTATGTATCTGATCCTCATAGGGGGTATCGGCGTTCCATTGGCCCTTATTGTGGTTCATAAAATTGCTTATTTTAACCGGATTGTTGAAAAAACAAAAGAAATCGCTTCAGGGAAATTAGGAGATAACCTTGATGTGTCCGGAAAAACGGCGCTGGCCACGCTGGCTGGAAACATTAATGTATTAAAGCAGGGCTACAAGCACTCACAAAACGAGCAAGCAAAAAGTGAACGCCTGAAAACAGAATTGATTACCAATGTCAGTCATGATTTGAGGACACCGTTGACATCGATTATTACTTATACAGAACTGTTGAAAAACAATGATGTTTCGGACGGGGACAAGGCTGCCTATCTGGAGATTATTGACCGGAAATCCAAACGGTTAAAGGTGCTGATTGACGATTTGTTCGAGGTGTCCAAAATGGCGAGCGGTAATATCAAGTTAAATAAAGAGAAAGTGGATCTGGTGCAGCTTTTGCAGCAGGCACTAGGGGAATACGACGATATTATTAATGATTCCAGCCTGCAGTTTCGGGTAGCTAATACTGAAAAGCCTATTTTTGCACTGGTGGATGGGCAAAAGATGTGGCGGGTTTTTGATAATCTAATAGGAAATATCCTAAAATATTCACTGGAAAATTCGCGGGTTTATATTAGGATTTCAAAAGAGAATGGCCACGCGATAATTACTTTTAAGAATGTCTCCAAATATGAGCTCAATGATAATAGTGAGGAGTTGTTCGAACGATTTAAACGGGGAGATACCTCACGGCATACGGAGGGCTCCGGGTTGGGGCTGGCCATTGCTAAATCGATTGTCGACCTGCATGAAGGGAGGCTCGATATTGAGACAGATGGCGATTTGTTTAAAGTCAGTATCCTTTTAAAGCTGGAGGAATGATTTCCGTCTTCCTTCAAGCCGAAAGGACAAGATGGGAGAGGAAAACAGATGTGTGTCATAAATTTTTCTGAAATTTACAGTCAGTATTATAAACGGCTTTATCATATAAGTTACTCGATCACAAGGGACCTTCATCTGGCGGAGGATATCGTGCAAGAAACATTTATCAAAGCCCTGAAAAAGGCGGACACAATTGAAGAGCACACGAAAATCGGGGCATGGCTGTCTGTGATTGCCACCCGAACCGCCATCGACTTTATCAGGGCCGAACGGAAAAAGAAAGGAATTCTGATGGAGAAGGATATGCTCGAAAGCTTGGGGAAAGAGATGAAACACAACGTCGAGGAGGAAGTCGAAACCGGCATGATGGCCGAACAGGTGAGCTGTGCCATCAGTAAACTGAATCATGAATATCAGGATGTCCTGATGCTCAAGATTGGCCACGGTTTAAAGGAGCACGAGATTGCCCGTGCCCTTGATTTAAATCCAAACACCGTCAAAACTAGAATTTACCGGGCAAGGAGACAATTAAAACAGCTGTTTTTAAAACAGCTAAGTGCCTAGGAACTATTATTGTTGTACGGCTTTCGCTGATTGGCTGCTTCTTGTTCCATAATATCGAAAAAACGGATAACCATTAAAAAAGCTGCGAAAGCAGCTTTTTTAATGGTTTCAATATCCTTTTGAATAACTGACTAAATTGACGGACGGCGTTCTTCCTGCAAGATAATCTTTTAAATTAGGAATCAAAATATTCTCGACAACCCGCTGATTATAATGCTCGGTTGCCCCTGAAGTGTGAGGCGTGACAATAACATTCTCCATTTCCCACAATGGACTTTCTGCTGTTAACGGTTCCGTTTCAAACACATCCAATCCGGCGCCGGCAATCGTCCCCTGTTTTAGTGCAGCGATCAACTCTTCCTCCACGACTATTTCACCGCGGCCGATATTAATGAAAAAGGCGGAAGGTCTCATCAACTGAAATTGATTGATGCCAAATAGATGGTGGGTCTCTTTTGTATGCGGCAAGGTTACGACCACATACTCACATTGCGGCAAGATTTGATCCAGCTGGTCTATCGTGTACATTTCATCAACAAACTCGGCGGGCTTGCCGGAGTGTCTAACACCAAGGACCTTCATGCCAAAAGCCTTGGCAATCTTCGCGGTCTCCCCGCCAATGGCTCCAACCCCAATAATCCCAATGGTTTTTTCATGGATTTCTAGTTTCAGATTGGCGTGATGCCATGTTTTTGTCTGCTGGTTTTTCACATAAGTATGTATTTTTCTCGTTAACCCCAGCATTAAGGCAAAAATTGTTTCCGATATCGGATAGCTGTGGACCCCATTGGCGCTTGTTAATAAGACATCGGCTTCCTGAAATCTTTCAAGCGGAAGCGAATCTACTCCGGCACTCCACGTTTGCAGCCATTTAAGTTTGGATTCAGGACCGAGGCAGTATTCATCCAATCCCCGCTTCCAGCCTGCAATCACTTCTGCATCCCTTACATGCTCTTGCCAAACTTCTTTTTCCTTGGAAGCAATCAGCTCCCAATCAGGAATAGTTTCTTTGATCTGTCGGAACAAATCCTCACTCAGGTTCTGGGTAACTACTAGTTTTCTATTTGCCAAATTTCTTCCTCCACTTCTTTTGAATTTGATAGTTTAATGATAACAGCTTTATGGTTGAAATGGGTTGTAAAATAAAAATCCAGGCCAAATAGCCGGCCTGGAAACCCATGAATCTATGAAGATAGAATCCTTAAATATCTTCTCTTCTGCGATGTTGAACCTTTAATGCAATCATCCCTGCCAGAACAAGAGCCAATCCAGCAGCCATGTAATTGAAAATAGGCGTAGCGGTAACTGGAAGTACATTTCCAGTTGTGGCAGCTGCAGTACTTGTGCTTGCAGGTGCTGAAGTTGTGTTAGTTGTTGGTGCAGCTGTTGTATTAGTTTGTGTAGGAGTTACATTATTGCTTCCCCCGGTGTTAGGCGCAGGATCAGGAGTATTGTTTGTATCAGGATTCGGTTTCAGGTCTTCCTTTTTGATGTTTGTTATATTAATCTTTTCAATATCCACATCGCCGCACTCATCTTTTGCCAGAACAGTGTATACCCCATTTTCTGTCACTTGGAAGGAAGAAGTGTCAATCACGGTTCCCTGATCTGCAAAATCTTCACTAGCTTTATCCCCTGAAAGCCATTTTAAGGATTGTACTGTTCCTGAATGGACCTGAACAGAAATCGTAACAGGTCCATTCGTGATTTCTTCTGGTGTGGATGTTAAGAAAATATCCAGTTCTTCCTTAGGCGGAAAAATCTGTCCAAGAATAGTGTCCGCAAGTTGGGCTAAAGCCTTATGGCCTGCAGCAGTTGGATGAATTCCCAGATTAAGAGATTCAATTTCATTATTCTGGACGTATTTTGATTGCTTTCCGGCAAAAGCTGTATAGGCATCTGCCAAATAGACATTATCTTTAGAAATAGTATTGTAAGTCAATGAGTTAATATTCCCCACCAGTGCATCAACAAGATCATAAAAATTATTTTGTTCGTTAACTGGGTTGTAAAGATTATATAAAATTATGGGGGCATCCCCGTTTAGCTCATTTATTTTATCAATCGTCCCAATTATATTTTGTCTTAGTTCAGGAACAATAGACGCAGCTTGTCCACTAAGAGTTGCCAAAAATGTTGGATCATTTAATAAATTTGGATCAATAGTTTGAGAATCAAGATTTAATGATTCAATAAAATTAATTAAATCATTCCCGCCTATGTACAGAGTCACAACATCCGCGTTGGCAATGGCACTTGCATTTTGTGGATTCGATAATGAAGCATATAGCTCACCTGAAGTCATTCCTGATACCCCTAGGTTTGTAACAGTATTGTTCCCAGGTTGGGTGATTAAATTTGGAAAAGGCTTCTCATTAGCTCCAAGTCCATATCCTGCGGTGATCGAGTCCCCTAATGCAACTACGCTACAATGACACGGGTCGCCTTTTGCCAATGCAAATGACGAAAAAAATGTGCTAAATACCAACATCACCGTGAAAAGAATAGAAATTTGTTTAAACTTCACCTTCATTCCTCCAATTTGTGTAATTTGTCCAACAAATTTATTATAGGTGTCTTTTTTTGGAAGTTTCAATGAATACTAATCTTCAAATTGTGCTAAAAGTCCTGATATTTTCGGACTAGCAGCTATTAAACGACACGCTTCGACGGTATCTGATATATAGGGTGGGACTTATAGATAGTTCCTTTTCAGGGTAATGGAAGTTATTTACAAATTCTGTTGAATCATATCCTAGATTTGTAGAATAACCTATCCAAATCGTAGAATCCTAATTACCATTAAAAGAATTCTGCCAAAATCGCCGTTGAGTACTCTTCCATCAATACTATTAATGTAAATGGTGGAATTTTAAGTAAATAAATATTCAAAAAAGAGTGCCCAATTTGCTACAATAGAGGTAGGCTGTAACTGGAAGGAGTGATTATGCTCCAATTTAAAGATAACATCACCCTGGTTGATTGCATCGTAACCGAGGAAACCGCTTTAAACGAAGCCTTAGGGCTCAATCACACAAATCCTCTTAACACTCCTATTAGACAATACATAAAGAATCGAGTCGAAACGATAAAAATCGATACTCCTATGAAAAAAATCAGCTTCACCATAAACTGAGCAGTGTAAGCCCAAGCTTTGTCGCAGGCTCTTGGTTTTGCAGCTAAATCCACAAAAAGTAAGCGTTATCATCTGCGAAGGAGAGGTAACTAAACATGAAACATCCCTATTTAAATGAAGACCATGAAATTTTTCGAAAGTCTTTAAGAAAGTTTTTGGAAAAAGAAGCATATCCCTTTTATGAACAATGGGAAGAGGACAGGATGATTCCCCGTGCCCTGTGGCGAAAAATGGGTGAACAGGGCTTCCTGTGTCCGGATGTGGAAGAAAAATACGGAGGGAGCGGGGGGGACTGGGGCTTTAATGTGATCATCAACGAAGAACTGGAACGGGTTGGTTCTGGTTTGGTGGGAATGGGGCTTCACAGTGATATTGTGATTCCGTATATTACCGCCTACGGCACAGAAGAACAAAAACATCGCTGGCTGCCGAAATGTGTCACTGGCGAAATCATTACGGCAATCGCCATGACTGAGCCAGGCACCGGGTCAGACCTGGCCAATATAAAAACCACAGCCAAGCTGGAGGGTGACCATTATATTGTCAATGGCCAAAAAACGTTTATTACTAACGGAATCCAATCTGATCTGGTGGTTGTCGTCGTAAAAACAGACCCACAGGCGGTGCCAAAACATAAAGGCATAAGCCTGCTGGTCATTGAACGCGATACGCCTGGATTTTCGAGGGGCCGTAAGTTGAATAAGGTGGGTCTGCATTGCCAAGATACTGCCGAATTAATTTTTGAAGATTGCCGGGTTCCCAAAGAGAATCTGCTTGGGGAGGAAGGCAAAGGCTTTCTTTATTTAATGGAAAAACTTCAGCAGGAACGGCTTTTGGTTGCCATTTGTGCCCAGACAGCTTCAGAAGTGATGCTCCAGCTGACGATCGACTATGTCAAGAGCCGTGAAGCCTTTGGCAAACCAATCAGCCAGTTTCAAAATACCCAGTTTAAGATCGTCGAAATGGCAGCCGATGTCCAAATGGGCCGGGCCTTCTTGGACCAGTTGATTGCTGAACATATGGAAGGGCAGAATGTCGTGACCAAAGTGTCGATGGCCAAATGGAAGCTGACGGATATCGCCAAACGAATTGCCTCGGAAAGCATGCAGCTTCATGGCGGTTACGGATATATGGAAGAATACGAGATTGCCAGACGGTTCCGCGACATTCAGGTTTCCAGCATTTATGCCGGAACCAATGAAATTATGAAAACAATTGTGGCTAAAAATCTAGGTTTATAAGAAAGGATGATGAACATGCGTGAAGTAGTGATTGTAGAGGGAGTTCGTACACCGGTAGGCAGGAGAAATGGCGTGTTAAAGGACATTCGTCCAGATGAATTAGCAGCATTAGCATTGAAGGAATTGGTGAATCGGGCAGGAATCGACCCTGCCATTATAGATGACGTCATTCTAGGGTGTGTCACCCAATCTGGCGAACAGGCAGGTGATATTGCAAGGGTAGCGGCTTTAATTGCAGGCTATCCAATTGAAGTACCAGGGACAACCGTCGACCGCCAGTGCGGCTCCAGCCAGCAAGCAGTCCATTTTGCCGCTCAGGCGATTCTAGCAGGGGATATGGATGTGGTTGTCGCAGGCGGTGTGGAAAGCATGAGCCGGGTACCGATGGGCTCTAATTATATGGGGGCAGAAGAACCGTTCAGCCCGAAATTAAGAGAAAAGTATGAAATGATCCATCAAGGGTTGTCGGCCGAGCGGATTGCTGAACGATATGGATTTACCCGTGAGGATCTAGACCGGTTCTCGCTTGAAAGCCATCTAAGAGCAGTAAAGGCCCAGGAAGAAGGCTATTTTGACCGCGAAATCTTCCCTATTGAAGTCAAAGTTCCAGACGGGACAACAGCTGTGATCAAAGAAGATTCAGGTCCAAGGAAAGATACTTCTTTAGAAAAACTGGCCACTTTGAGAACTTCTTTCCTGGAGGATGGCGTGATTCACGCGGGAAACTCCAGCCAAATCAGTGACGGGGCGGCTGCCGTATTGCTGATGTCACGGGAGAAAGCGGAAGAATTGGGATTAAAACCTCGTTTCCGGGTGAAAACCCGCGTTGTGGTGGGAGATGATCCGACCATGATGCTGCTCGGGCCGATCCCAGCCACTAAAAAAGCGCTTGAGAAATCAGGATTGTCCATTGAGGATATCGATGTCTTTGAAGTAAACGAAGCCTTCGCACCAGTACCTCTTGCTTGGCTGAAGGAAACAGGGGCCGACCCTGCCAAGCTTAACCCGAATGGCGGAGCGATTGCCCTCGGCCATCCACTGGGAGGCAGCGGGGCAAGATTAATGGTCACGATGATGCACGAGCTGGAGCGTTCCGGCGGCCGTTATGGCTTGCAGACGATGTGCGAAGGTCATGGAATGGCCAATGCCACCATTATTGAGCGTTTAGACTAAATAATATATGGCCATGAAGCATTGACAAAAAATCAGGCACCAAAGGCAATCGGTCCATCCGATTGCCTTTCATTAAAATATGGAGGAGATGTTATGGGTCCAACAATTGGCAAAATCTTCGATTTAACCGTCCAAAAATATCCAAACAAAGAAGCAATTTATGACGTGCGGAAAAATGTCCGCTACACGTACAAGGAATGGAGCGAGCAGGTTAACCGTTTAGCCAATGCCCTTTTAAAGCAGGGGGTAAAAAAAGGAGACTGTGTTTCCACGTTCCTCTTTAACACGGAGGAATTAGGAACGGCCTTTTTTGCCTGTGCCAAAATTGGTGCCATTTTTAACCCGATAAATTTCCGGCTAGTCCCGGAGGAAGTTGCGTTTATTTTATCGGATGCCGCCCCAAAGGTAGTTCTTTTTGAAAAAGCATTGGAGCCAGTGATCGCGGCAATTGAGAACCGGTTTGAGACCATCTCCTTCTGGTTTATTGATGATGAAACGCCTGCCTATGCCGCCAGCTATCGGGAAAAACTGGCGGAAGCTTCAACTGGGAATGTACAGGGAGATGTTACCGAAAACGATATTTATGCGTTTATTTACACGAGCGGGACAACCGGCAGGCCGAAGGGTGTTATGCATTCCCATCGAAACATGGTGGACCAAAGCATGCTGTGTATTGCCTCCCAAAAGCTGAGAACAACGGATGTCGGTCTGGTGACGGCACCGATGTTCCATTGTGCTGAACTCCACTGCGCGTTTCTGCCAAGGGTGCATTCAGGGGCAAAAAATGTCATCCTTCATCAATTTAATCCCAAAGCCATTCTTGGGCTGATTGGCCAAGAGAAAATAACCAAGTTCTTTGCGGCACCGACCATGTGGAATATGCTGCTCCAAGAAGATTTAAGCCAATATGATATCTCCAGTTTAAATCTTGGACTATATGGTGCTGCTCCAATGGCCCCATCCATGGTTCATGCGCTCCATGACCGGTTCGGCATTTCTTTAGTGCAAGCCTATGGCATGACCGAAATGGGTCCGGCGATTACCTTCTTGTCTGAGGCCGACCAGCTGCGCAAGGCAGGTTCGGCCGGTCAGGCAGCCCTAAGTCACGATATTCGGATTGTCAGGACGAAAGAGGACGGCCCATCCGAACCTGACGATGTGGTACCGGCCGGTGAAACCGGTGAGATTATCGTCCAGGGTCCCTGCATGATGTTGGGGTATTACAACCGCGAGGATGCGACAGAAAAGGCCATGTACAAAGGCTGGTACCATTCTGGGGACATTGGATACATGGACGATGAGGGCTTTCTTTACGTAAACGACCGTGTGGACGACATGATTATTAGCGGCGGCGAAAACATTTATCCCCGCGAGGTGGAAGACTTGCTGCATAGCCACCCGGGAATTCTCGACGTTGCGGTTGTTGGACAGCCGGATGACCGATGGGGCGAAACGGTTACCGCTTTTGTGGTCAAAAAGGATTCCAATCTGACAGACCAACAGTTAGATGAATTTTGCAAAACAAGTAACAAGTTAGCTAATTATAAGCGCCCAAGGAAATATATTTTCTGTGAGTCATTGCCACGGAACGCAAGCGGAAAAATTCAAAAATTCATTTTGAGGAAGCAGTTGGAGGATCTGTTTACACAGGGGTAATCGGTGAGGACTTCGCGCAAGTCGGAATTACTTTTCCGCGAGTTGGAGCTATCCCATCCGCAAGTAGGGAGAGTGCATCCGCAAGTTGTCGGCTCCTAAGCACAAGTTGAACCCATTCCTCCCAATAGAATTAGAAAGGAAACCAATATATGTTAAACGGAATCAGAGTCATCGATTTTACAAACTACCTTCCTGGCCCCTTTGCCACGCTCCGCTTAGCCGATTTAGGCGCGGAAATCATTAAGGTAGAGCCACCGGAAGGGGACCCGTCCCGGCATACGGGCACGACCAATCATGGAACAGGCCTAGTGTTTCAAGCAAATAACCGCCAAAAAAAAAGTATTACACTTAACCTGAAGGAAAAGGAAGATGTTGAAACGGCTTTAAAGCTGATTTCACAAGCGGACGTGGTATTGGAAAGCTTCAGGCCAGGAGTCATGGAGAAGCTTGGTCTGGATTACCAAACCGTTCTTCAAGTGAAGCCTGATATCGTATACTGTTCGATAACCGGATATGGACAAATTGGAATGCTGAGCAGTCTGGGCGGGCATGACTTGAATTATATGGCATTAAGCGGGGTGCTGGCCCAATTCAAGGACCAGCAAGGCAGACCTGTCCATCCAACCATCACGTTAGCCGATTTTCTAGGAGGATACGCTGCCAACGAACGGATTCTGGCCGGTCTAGTTTCCAAGCACTTAACAGGCAGAGGAAGCTACCATTCCATTTCGATTACCGACCAGCTTATATCATTGCTGGGGAATCATGTATTGACCGAGCAACAACTGGGAACAGAAAACGGCGTTCCGGTTCTGGACGGGAGCGTCATCTGCTATGCGCTATATGAAACAAGTGATGGAAGATTTATGAGCATCGGTGCACTAGAGCCAAAGTTTTGGCGGAACTTCTGCCTGGCCCATGGCCGGGAGGACTGGTTGAATGCCCAATTTTCACAAGGAGATGGGGATAACCCCGTTTATCAAGAAATAACCGCACTTTTTAAACGGAAAACATTTTATGAATGGATTCAATTCTCCCAAAAAGTGGACTGCTGTTTAGCGCCTGTTTTGGAAATAGGGGAGCTTTATGAAAATCCCTATTTTAGAGAAAAGGAACTTGTTTTTGCGTCCTCTTGGGGGGACTATCAAGTAAAAATGCATAGTGACATCCCGCTGGATGCAGCCGCGCCGCCGCCAAGAAAAGACCAGCATAAACCGGAAATCTTAAAAAATATATTAGCTTAACAGTAAAAAGGACTGCCGTGATAAGCGGCAGTCTATTTGTTTTCACTTAACCTATTAAAATCAAAGTCTGAAAAAGATTCAAAGCGGACAGTTTTTTCATGAAAGCTTAAAAAAGACGTCACTTGATTAGGAACAACCAAGCATTTCATCCCCGCTTCAATAGCCGCTATGGAGCCATTCACGGAGTCTTCAATTGCTAACGACCGGCTCGGTTCGACTTGCATGTCTTGCAGGGCTTTCAAATAAAGAGCGGGATCGGGTTTTACCCTTGCGACATCTTCCTTCGTTTTTATAACTGAAAAATAATTCCAAAGGCCAAATTGCCTCAGGTATCCTTCGACCCAAGCTCTTGATGAACTGGAAGCGACGCCAAGCTTCAGACCCAGCTCCTTAGCTTCCTGCAATCGGTCTCTTACCCCGACACGCACTTCCAAATCACTTTTCTTTTCCTGAAATCGTTCATGAACCATTGATTCTATTTCCTGTTTATTGATTTCAGTTGAAGCTTGGTCTTCAATAAACTTAAATAATACTTCGTCCGTCGTGCCAATGACCTTGGCAAACACCTCGAGAGGAAGTTCAATACCGTATTGATGATGTAGCACTTCCTTATAAACATCGTACCAAACCGTTTCCGTATCAACAATGGTTCCATCAAAGTCAAAAATGACAGCTTCTAGCATCACTCAATCTCCTATTCTTTCTTATTTCTTTATAAAATATCATACTCATCAATACTATGGCTACTTGAGAGGTCCCCCTCTATACAGAGAGGGCTATTTTTTTCTGTTATTCGAATTTAGTAAATAATAGATTTTAAAAAAATGGAGCCAAGGGAGTATAATAGAATTATGAGATTTTCACTTCTTAAAGAACGGAGGAACAATTTTGTTTGAAAAGGCACTCCCCCTATTAAGCTCCTATTTTGGTTATCACTCCTTCAGGAAAGGCCAAGAGCAGGCAATCCAATCCATTTTAGCGGGTCAAAACACAATTTGCGTTATGCCGACCGGCGGAGGTAAATCGATTTGCTATCAAATCCCCGCATTGATTCTGCAAGGCACAACCGTCGTTATTTCCCCATTAATTTCATTGATGAAAGATCAGGTTGATTCCCTTGTCCAAGTGGGTATTCCAGCTACATTCATCAACAGTTCTCTAAGTTATCAAGAGGCAAACCAAAGGATTGAAGCGGCAAAACATGGAGCATACAAATTGTTGTACATAGCTCCGGAACGATTGGAGTCACCGGACTTTATTACGGACCTATGTGATATGGAAATCCAGCTAATCGCCGTTGATGAAGCCCATTGTATTTCCCAGTGGGGACATGATTTCCGTCCAAGCTACCGCCATATCCAGTATATGATTGACCGTCTGCCGGGACGGCCTAATCTCATGGCCTTAACCGCCACTGCAACTCCCAAGGTGCGGGAGGATATTTGCCAATTACTTGATATTGAAGAGCAAAACACGATTATTACCGGGTTCGAACGTGAAAATTTATCCTTTTCTGTCATTAAAGGTCAAGACCGGCTGAAATACCTAATCCGATACGTTAAACAAAATGAAAAAGAGGCGGGGATTATTTATGCCGCCACACGAAAGAATGTAGACCAGCTCTATGAAAGGCTCCGGAAGGAAAAAATTAAGGTGGCCAAGTACCACGCTGGAATGGGCGATCAAGAACGCAGTCAAGAACAAGAGCGATTTTTAACGGACGAAGCATCTGTTATGGTTGCCACTTCTGCCTTTGGGATGGGCATTGACAAATCCAATATTCGCTATGTGCTCCATTATCAGCTTCCAAAAAATATGGAAAGCTATTATCAGGAGGCCGGCCGTGCCGGACGTGATGGTCTCGATAGTGAATGTGTTTTACTCTATTCACCCCAAGACGTTCAAATTCAGCGATTTCTCATCGACCAGTCTAGTGATAGGGGCCGAATCACCCAGGAGCTGGACAAACTGCAGCAAATGACCGATTATTGCCATACCGAAAACTGTCTCCAGGAATTTATCCTCAATTATTTTGGTGAATCGGATACAGAGCCTTGCGGCAGGTGCGGGAACTGCACCGATTCCCGTGATAGTATCGATGTGACAAAGGAGACCCAAATGGTGCTGTCCTGTGTGATCAGGATGGGTCAGCGATATGGAAAGAACCTAACCGCCCAGGTATTAACGGGTTCTAAAAATAAAAAAGTGACGGAACTTGGATTTGATAAACTGTCCACCTACGGCATTATGAAGGATAGAGGGGCAAAAGAGGTCAGTGACTTTATTGAATTCCTTGTTTCCCAAGAACTGCTGGGGATTGAACAAGGACAATTTCCTACTCTCTATGTTTCTTCCGCAGGAAAAGACATTCTGCTCGGAAGCCGGAAAGTGACCCGCCGTGAAACAGCACAGGTCAAGCAGGTGGCGAAGGACGATCCATTATTTGAAGCATTACGAGAGGTGCGCAGACGGATTGCGGCCGATGAAAAAGTGCCGCCGTTTGTCATTTTTTCCGATGCGGCGCTCAAAGATATGTGCGCCAAACAGCCCAAGACAAACGAAGAGTTTCTGCAGGTCAGCGGGGTAGGGGAGCTTAAACTCCAGAAATACGGTCTTGAATTTCTACAAGCCATTCGCGCCTTCCATGAAACTAACCCGGGCTACGAAAGTGAATTCGAAGCAACGCCCAAGCAGGAGAAAAAGCCTGCCAAGAAAGCAGCCGGTGACTCTCATTTAGAAACGTTCAGGCTGCATAAAGACGGGATGACGGTTCAACAAATTGCAGAGAAGCGCGGGCTTGCGATAAGTACGGTAGAAAGCCATCTTCTCCAATGCGCCCAATTAAAGCTGGATGTTGACTATTCCTTGTTAATTCCTGGCGAGTACATCCCGTTATTGGAACAGGCGGTGGAAGAGGTCGGGCGTGATCGGTTGAAACCGATAAAGGAGCTGCTTCCTGAAGAAGTCAGTTATTTCGTAATTAAGGTTTACGTTTATTATGTAAGTAAGGCGAAAATAAACACTGTAATTGAATAAGTGAATGGGCTGCCCCACAGAACGGGAGTAGTCCTTTCAGAGAAAAAGGCTGTCAACCGGTTGTTCGGTGACGGCCTTGTTCAATTTTATCTGAATATTCTATTTTATTGTCGTATTTCCCCGGAAATTTGTCGATTCCATCTATTATTCTCCACTGTATTCATCCAAAAACGGTTTATTAACAAAGTAATACATAAAGGCCATGAGGAAACTTCCTCCCAATAAATTTCCAAGGGTAACCGGTATTAAATTATGAATGATTCCGCCCCATGAAATGGTGCCCGGATGATCAAGTACTAAGGCGATAGAGAAAGTGCACATATTGGCAATGCTATGTTCATACCCGGAAATGAAAAAGCAAAACACGAACAACATCATGGAAAACATTTTGGCGCCATCTCCTTTAAGTGCCATTGGCAGGAAGAACGCCATACATACAAGCCAATTACACAATATGGCCCTAAAAAACAGTTCAAAAGCAGAGGCTTCCAGCTTATGCTCAACCACTGCCAGAAGAAAGGCATTAACAGAAGACTCCCGAAATAAGCCAGTGGCGAAAATAATGAAAGCAAACACGCACGCACCTAAAATATTCCCAACATAACTGCTGGCCCACAGTTTAAAGACCTCACTCCATGCCAGTTTTTTTCGAAATGCGGCATACGTGTAATAGAACGTGTTT
This sequence comes from Neobacillus camarae, assembly GCF_054950115.1. Taxonomy (NCBI): domain Bacteria; kingdom Bacillati; phylum Bacillota; class Bacilli; order Caryophanales; family Bacillaceae; genus Neobacillus; species Neobacillus camarae. The sequence goes on from NZ_JBUCKX010000001.1 coordinate 278,546, forward strand.
CCTGTAAACAAATCGCCGCCGCCATAGGCTATCAAGATAATGGCTGCGCCAAAAGTAATCGCCGCCATCGGATAAGCAGATGGAGAATGGACTGAATAATAGAAATTTCCGGTCTTAAAGGCAACAATGACGCCAAATCCAATAAACATACTGGCCAGCATGGCCCTCAAAATATATCTTAATAGGCTCTGTCTGAAAATTTTAACCTTCTTTAACGCCAGCTTTTCAACTTCGCTTAACGGCTGCATCTCCATACGTTTTACCTCCATTCACTACCTCTTATTTTTATCAATAAGAATCTGGATATGTATGGAAGACGGAATTTCTTAGGAAACTCTTTTTTGAGTGGTTCTGTTAAACGATATTGTAACTTTTTTAACACTCTGTTGATTGGAGCAGGTAAGCTGGACTCCTGCGGGAGTACGGGGCTCGGGAGACCCCGCAGGCGCTTCCAGTGCCGAGGAGGCTCCCCCGGCACTGGAAGCGGGTTCGCTGAGCGCCTGGAGCGGAAATCTAAAGCTATATTTAAAAGAGCCTTTTGAATATAAAATAAGTATGGCGCATATGGTTTTATTATAGTTTGGAAGAGTTAATGCTATACTATCCATCGTGTGAAAAAATACTAAGGAGTTCATATATGATAACAAAGAAAAAGATTACCCCCACATTTGACCCTTGGGAAGCCTATCTGGATATAAAAGAATACGGAAAATTGCAGCTTACCAATATCGAATTCACCACTACCACTTTATGCAACATGCGTTGTGAGCACTGTGCAGTGGGCTATATGCTTCAGCCCAAGGACCCAAGTGCCCTTCCGCTGGAATTGCTGCTCAGAAGGCTGGATGAAATCCCAAACCTTCGGGCATTAAGTATCACTGGCGGGGAACCAATGCTCTCCAAATCATCCGTAAAAAACTATGTTTCTCCCTTATTAAAGTACGCATATGACCGTGGTGTTCGTACCCAGCTTAATTCCAATTTAACACTGGAATTGGACCGATATGAAACCATTATCCCCTATTTAGATGTCCTACATATCTCCCACAATTGGGGAACTGTTGATGACTTTGTCGAGGGTGGGTTTGCCCGAATGGACCGAAAGCCTGATTACATGCAACGGGCCCGCTATTTTGAAAGAATCATAGAGAATAGCCAGAGCCTATCGAAAGCAGGTGTCATGGTATCGGCAGAAACCATGCTGAACAAACGGACATTGCCTCATTTGGAAAAAATCCATCGGCAAATTGTGGAGGAAATGCATTGCAGCCGCCATGAAGTGCATCCAATGTATCCTAGTGATTTTGCTAGTAATCTTGAATCACTATCATTAGATGAAATAAGAGGTGCCATTCATCACCTGCTAGATATTCGCGATGAAAGTGTATGGATGTTATTTGGGACGTTGCCGTTTTATGCTTGCAGCGACAATCCAGAGGACTTAAAACTGTTGGAGAGATTATATAACAGTAAAAACGTTTCAATACGTAACGATCCAGATGGCAGGTCGCGCCTCAATGTTAATATTTTTTCAGGGGATATTATCGTGACAGATTTTGGGGACATCCTTACATTGGGAAACATCCAAACCACCGCGCTTTTGGATGCTTATGATCGATGGCAAAGCTCAAGGACAGCAAAAGAACTAAGCTGCCATTGTCCAGCAGCGGCCTGCTTGGGACCTAATATATTGGTGAAAAATAATTATTTTCCTAAAGTGGATTTTACCAGCCGAATGGCAAAAATTTCAAAATAAAAATTGGATTCAAAGTCAACACGCCAACCAAAAAAAGAAGCGGGCGAATAACGATAGGTTGTCCGCCCGCTTCTGCTTCATTCATATAAGTCTATCCGCCTGTCTTGGAAGATAGGGATGGTGCTTCGAACTCGTTCTACCTCATTCAAATCTATATCTGTATAGAAAATTCCTTCCTCAGAATTGCCGCTTAACAAAAGATCTCCCCATGGCGCAACCACCATAGACTGGCCATTAAATTGATTATTAGGATCACTGCCAACACGGTTTACAGCGACAACATAACATTGATTTTCTATCGCACGTGCCTGCAGCAGCAGCTGCCAATGGTCGACTCGAGGCTGTGGCCACTCGGCAGGAATAAACATGATTTTGGCCCCGCCCAGAATGTGTGTACGGAACCATTCCGGAAAGCGTAAATCATAGCAAATTAACCCTCCACATGGAATGTTGTCTAAAGCAAATAGATTTTTGTGCTGTCCTTCGTTCATGAATAAATGTTCGTCCATCAGTTTAAATAAATGGGCTTTATCGTATTCGGCCACGATAATACCAGAGCGGTCAGCCGCATACATGGTATTGTAAAATCCATCGGCTTTCTGGGTTGAAACAGAACCGCCGACGATATTCACATTTAATGTTTTAGACAGATGAGACAATAATTTTTTTGTTTCTGCTCCGTTCACGTCGGCAAGTCGGTCAAGCTGGTCTAAAGCATAGCCGGTATTCCACATCTCCGGAAATACCACAACGTCCGCCCCGGCTTTTACCGCTTTTTTTGTATATTCTTCAACGGCTATAAAGTTTTTCTCGGGCTCCGCGAAAGCAATATTCATTTGCACGCAAGCTATTTTCACTCTTCCCCACCTCTAGACTTTTTTAATTAAAGATTATAGAATTTTTACTAATATCGCAATAAAATTCGAAAAAGGTGGAGTATATGGAATATTCGGAACGATTAAAAAAACTGCCAACGCAATTTTTTGCCTCTTTAGTCAATAAAGTCAATCAAGCGATTAGTGAAGGTCGGGATATCATTAATTTAGGGCAGGGAAATCCAGATCAACCGACTCCCGACCATATCGTCAAAGCATTGCAGCAGTCGGCTGAAAACCCGCAGAACCACAGATATTCACTGTTCCGAGGGATGCCTGAGTTAAAAAAAGCAGCTGCAGAATTTTATGATCAGCAATATGGGGTTAAAATTGACCCAATGACGGAGGTAGCCATTCTATTTGGTGCTAAAGCTGGCCTTGTGGAACTTCCGATATGCTTGCTAAATGAAGGAGAACTGATGCTGCTGCCGGACCCTGGCTACCCAGATTACTTATCTGGTGCAGTGTTAGCGAGTGTTCAATACGAGACATTTCCACTTAAAGCTGAAAATCACTTTTTGCCAGATTACGAGGCTATTCCTAAGGAGCACTTACAGTCAGCTAAATTGATGTATTTAAACTATCCTAACAATCCGACCGGTGCCACTGCTGATAAGGATTTTTTTGAACAAACAGTCCAATTTGCCAAAAAACATCAGATTACCATTTTGCACGATTTTGCCTATGGAGCGATCGGATTTGATGGTAAAAAGCCGGTCAGTTTTCTTGAGGCAGAAGGGGCCAAAGAAATTGGTGTGGAAATGTATACGCTGTCGAAAACCTACAATATGGCGGGCTGGCGTGTAGGCTTTGCCATTGGAAACTCAGGTGTTATCGAGGCGATCAATCTAATACAGGATCACCTATACTGTAGTCTATTTCCTGCGGTCCAAGAGGCGGCGATTGCTGCACTAAAGGGGGACCAGCGCTGTGTTACGGAATTAGCTGCCCGCTATGAATCCCGAAGGAATACCTTAATAAAGGCTTGCCGGGAAATCGGGTGGAACTTGGAAAGTCCAACTGGATCCTTTTTTGCTTGGCTGCCTGTACCAAACGGTTTTACTAGTGAATCCTTTGCTGATTATTTGCTCGAAAAAGCAGATGTTGCGGTTGCTGCAGGGAATGGTTTTGGAGAACACGGGGAGGGCTACATTAGAATAGGGTTACTTGTGGATGAAGACCGACTCCAGGAAGCAGTCAATCGAATTGCCAAGCTGAATCTGTTTGATTAAGCCAAAGTTCTATTGAAAATTATTGAGAAAATCTTCGGAGGTTAATGAAATGAAAATATTAGTAGTTGGTGCTGGTGCGGTGGGAGGATATTTTGGGGGACGTTTGCAGGAAAATGGAGCGGACGTCACGTTTTTAGTTAGAGAGAGGAGAAAGCAACAACTAGAGAAAACAGGGCTTGTGATTGAAAGCGTTCATGGAAACGTGACATTGTCACCCAAGACTATCCTTTCAGGTGACCAGGCAGGGCCTTTTGATCTCATCATTCTATCCACAAAAGCCTATCATCTAAATGGGGCAATTGAAAGTTTCCAAGACTATGTGGGTCCTAATACAACAGTTTTACCGCTGTTGAACGGAATTTCCCACTTTGAAAAATTAAAATCGGAATTCGGCAGCAAAAAAGTAATCGGCGGATTATGCTTTATTGAAACCACATTAGACTATGAGGGAAAAGTCATTCAAACGAGTCCTAAACATGATTTAGTATTTGGGGAACTGTCTGGAGAAAGTTCTGAAAGAATGAAGCAAATAGAAGGTGCCTTTCATGGGTCCAATATTGGTTACCGATTAAGTGACGACATTAATCGGGATCTTTGGAATAAGTATTTGTTTATCGCAGCCATGTCAGGGATTACGACCCTAATGAGAGCGTCGATTGGTCCGATTCGGGAGCAGCAAAGCGGACAAGCCTCCATTAGAACACTATTAACAGAAATTATAGCGGTCATGAACCATCTGGGTGCTGCATTTTCTGGCAACGTATTAACACTTCAGAGAAATCAAATTGACTCCTTAGAATACTCAATGAAATCATCGATGCAGCGGGATATAGAGAAACATTCCCAGGTGGAAGCCGACCACTTACATGGTTACCTGCTAGAAGCTGCTAAGAAGGCAGACATGCCGGTTCCTGTATTAGATGCGGTGTATGCTAATTTGAAAATTTATGAAAGTTCGCTGAATCAATAAAAAGGCCCGTTTTCGGGCCTTTTTACTTGGTAATTAAGAAGTATGCTGTTTAATAAGTTTGGGATGGCGGTGCATGGAAATGAGCAAGATGAAGCCGCTTAATATCAACAGGGCACTTGTACTGAGAAAAACCGCCGAGAACCCGAAGGAACCGGAAATGAATCCCCCGAGCATAGGTCCGACAATATTCCCCAAGAATCTTAAGCTGGTGTTATACCCAAGAACTTCCCCCTGCATGGCAATAGGGGCCTCCTGACGAATGTAAGCAATTCGAACCGGAATAATACCGCCAATGGCAATCCCTAGAGCGAATCGAATAATAATTAGCTGCCAGATATTTGTTACGGCTGCTCCGGGTAAATAGATGATTCCTGCCAAAAAGAGCAATATCACAAGTATTTTGATATGGCCATGCTTATCGCCAAATTTTCCCCAATTGCGTGACATCATTAAGTTGCCAAGACCTGCCGCAGAAAAAGCCAATCCAGAGTAAAAGGCAATATTGGTTTCTCCGTGGAGTTCGCCGACAAACAAGGATAAAATCGGCTGAATGCTAAAGTGAGCTACTTGGACGAGGGAGGAAATCAATAAAACTGTTAATAAAACCGGATTATTGGTAATATACCTCAGCACTTCCTTGCTGGAATAATGGGATTTTGTCCCTTTTTTAGGCTCTAGACGAAATTCCTTCGCCATGATTACCAGTAAAGCCGAGATAAGGATGGAGGCGGCAGTCCATTTAAAAGTGATAGAATATCCCAAGCTATCTGCAAGTGCACCGCCAATGAGCGGGCCTAATAAGGAACCTGTTATACTTCCGGTTTGTAATGTGCCAAGTACTCTGCCGGCAATTTCTTTAGGGGTTTGGGTCGATATAAATGCTTGGGACATGGGAATAAATCCTGAGAAGAATCCCATGAAAAAGCGAAGGATAAAAAGCTGCATGACGGAATGGGCAAAACTGATCAGAAAAATAGATAATCCCATTCCGAGCCCGGAAAAGATCAGGATTTTTTTTCTTCCGTAATGATCGCCGATACGACCCCAAATGGGGGAAAAAAGAAAGGCTGAAACAAACGTGATGCCAAAAGTTAATCCAGACCAATGCTGAACATATTTTTCTGAGAAGTTCCCAAATGTTTCGATATAGAGGGAGATAAACGGCATAACCATGGTCATACTGCCGGAAACAAAGAAGTTGGCAAACCACATAATCACTAAATTTCGGGTGGCACGATCATTTTGATTCACAATAATAATGAACACTTCTTTCTACTATATTTCGTTTTACTAAATATTATAATACCGAAAATTCAAATAAATTCAATTATTTTCCAAAATAAGTTTTTCATATTGTATGGATATTTACTTTTAATAAGTGGAAATATCCAAAAAAGTTATAGGAGACAATATAGTAAAAATCATTTTTAAAATGGCAGCCTGAAATGGAGGGGAATATTAAATGGAATATTGTGAAGTATTTCTAAAAAGCAAAAACTGGATAGATATGGATCTGGATTCAAGGTACATCAACGTCAATCATCCGTATGCGATATTGATTTCCGAAGACGAAGGGCAAATAACGTTAAGGGGAAATACGGGGTTTGATAACGGACAAAACGGGGAGGAGATTTTCACATTCACTTCGTTACCTGAGCTTCAGGAATGGTTTGAAAACAATATTGGGGAATAAGAAAAAATGACGGGAAGATTAACCCGTCTTTTTATTTGCTCAAAATATAGAAAAAATATCCAGTTTTATATTGACACCGTTTATATTATCAATGATAATATGAACATAAATAATATTGAGGTGGATCATATGAACATACAAGATGTCATACTAGGATTTTTATACGAAGAGCCGATGAGTGGTTACGACATAAAGCAGATGATGGAGAATTCTGTGTCCTATTTTTTTGAGGCATCATTTGGTGCCATTTATCCGGCCTTAAGAAAGATGGAAAAAGAGGGTTTGGTTGAGAAGCAGGTTATCCAGCAGGAGGGCAAACCAAACAAGAATTTATATGCCATAACGGAGACTGGAAAGGAGCAGTTTCAAAATTACTTGGAGAGCCCGATTAATCCAACTGTCACAAGATCGGATATCCTGATTCGTATTTTTTTCGGAAGGTTTACAACCCAAGAACAGATTATGGAATGGCTCCTGCAGGAACGTGATAAAAATCAAGCGATGTATGAAAACTTAACCAGAATTGATGAACTGTGCGGTTCCGATATGGAGCATCATAAACGATTTACTTTGCTGTTTGGCATCCGTCAAGCGGAGATGATTATCGGAATGATTGATGAAGAACTAAAAAAATTAGAAACAAAAGGGGAGTAATTATATGAGGGGGACCGGAGGAATGAAGGTAGTACTGTTAATGTGTGTCGGGATATTTGTTTGTATGCTTGATTCGACGATCATGAATATTACGCTGCCGGCAATACAGGACAGTCTCCATACCTCACTGGAAACAAGTTCATGGATGCTGAATGTTTATACGATGACGATTGCGGTATTAGCCATACCAATGGCCAGGTTTGGAGAAATGTTTGGCAGGAACAAGTTTTATATGATCGGCCTATTAGTGTTTGGAGGAGGTTCGGCTTTGTGTGGGCTGGCGGACAGCGGGGAATTTCTGATCATAGCCCGATTTGTCCAAAGTTTAGGGGCGGCCATCCTCATTCCGTGCAGTATGGTCATTGGCATTGATGCCATGCCAATCGAGAAACGGGTACTGCCGTTAACGTTACTAGGTGCCACACAAGGGTTGGCTACTGCTCTAGGGCCAACAGTCGGAGGATTTATAACAGAGAAGCTGAGCTGGCATTGGGTTTTTTACGTCAATGTACCAATCTGTTTAGCAGCCGTTGCAGCGGCATTCTTCATTCTTACCCTGAAGAACGAAAACCGGGTGAAATCGGCAATTGATTGGTTTGGGCTTGTCTTTTCCGTTTCAGCGATCTTTTCCTTAAATCTTGTTCTGATTAAAGGAAATACATGGGGATGGGACAGCACCGCAGCTGTTATTTGTTATATGATTACCGTCATTTCCGTCGGATTGTTCATTATTTATGAGAAAAAGGCAAAGGCGCCTATGGTGAATTTAGCTCTGTTCAAAGATCGATTATTCACTGGTTCGGTTGTCATTGTTACGGCAGGCTTTATTTTCCTGATTGGTGTTATGGTTCTGCTCCCACAGTTCTTAACTAGCTTCCAGCATAAATCGGAGCTTGAAGCGGCACTTCTCGTTACACCGGTATCAGCGGCCATCTTTGTTTTCTCCAACGTTGCCGGTTTGTTAAGCAGAAAAATTGGCTACACCATACCTGTTCTATTAGGCTTTGCCATTATGGGCACCGCATACTATTTACTTCATCGTTTAAATCTCCACAGTACAACGTCGGAAATTATTCTTCTTTGCAGCCTACTTGGATTAGGATTCAGCTTTATCATTTCATCCGCTACCATCGCCAGTACTTCTTCCTTTGAAGGGGAAATGCTTACGGCTTCCCAAAGTGTTTTTTCTATGCTCAGGCAAGTGGGAGTGGTATTAGCTGTTGCCATTTATGTGGCGGGATTAACCAACAATATTCATGATAAAAAAACAGAAGTTGTTCAATATGCCATGAAGGAGTTAAACCAACTGGATTTGCCTGAATCTGCAAAAAAGGAAATCTTTATCGAAACCAAAAAGATGATCAATGAAGAAACCGCATCAAGGAAAGAGACGCCTAAAATCATAAGTGAAAGAGAACGCCGGCAAATCGTTGACGAGAATATCCAAAAGGCATTGGCTGCAGTACCTGAAAACCAAAGGTCCAGTGTGAAAGAAAAGATTTCACAGCAAATAGAAAAACAAGTGGACCAGGAAATGAGTAAACAAGTAAATAGCATTACCGCCTATTCCAAAAAAGTAGAAAATTTTGCAGAGCAAAGGATTTCGACCAGTTTTGCAGAAACTTATAAATCAAGTATTCCTTTTGTCTTTTTCTGCTGCCTGACAGCTTTGGTCTTTAGGACGAAAAAACAATCCAAAGCACCTATAGTCCATACATCTGCAGTTGAATAAGAATAAAGGAGTCCAAGACAAATAAACAGGGTGATGGGCGGATGGATGTTTTAAAAGCAATCAATTTAGGTGTTAGGTTTTTGCTGGAAATTCTCGTTCTTGTTATTCTAGGATATTGGGGGTTTCATGTATCGCAAGGGACTGTCACGAAGCTGCTGCTTGGTATCGGAACCCCTGTATTGGCGGCCATAGTTTGGGGAATGTTCGGTGCCCCTAAGGCATCTTATTCTTTAAGCGGGTTTCCATTTCTTTTGTTGGAAATTGTCATATTCGGTTTACCTGTAGTCGCTTTGTACGTTATAGGAAAAGATACATGGGCATGGGTTTATGGAATAATTGCCCTGGTCAATCTTGTGTTAATGAAACTCTGGAACCAATGAAAAACAGCCTGACACCAAAAATGGTGTCAGGCTGTTTACTATTGAAATTAATGGAAGTTAATTCTACTTTGAGAATTGTCCAGCTCCACAATGAGGGCTTCGACAGCATAGGCATCGCACCAACAAAAAGCGTTAGCTTTTTTGAGGAGTCCCGTCGAGCGCTCAGGGCACCTACGCGTTTCTCTTTAGCAGCACCGTGAAACTTTCCCGCCTTTTGCATTGTAGCGCTCCTCCTGCGCTTCACAGAAAAATTGTTTCCGTGATTTAACAGGCTGTTCAGGATGGTGCGTTTTCATATGCTCCACATAGGTTTCATAACTCGGAACCCCGACCAGCAAACTGAGAAACTGTTTGCGGTAAGTGTTGAATTTTTTTAGCTGATTAAGCATATTTCTGCACATCTCCTTCCCCGCGCGGCACATATGGTGACTCTTGCAGCGGCAGCTTGTGGTTGGTGATAATCTTAAACCAAATCCTTAGAGAGGAAATAAGAACAATCAATACCACCAGCATGAAAATACCGCAAAGTGCTGCGTCCACATAGTCGTTGACGATCACCTGCTTCATTTGGGCAGCCGTAGTGGCCGGTGCCAACACCTTTCCGTCATCATAAGCTTCTTTAAATACTTTCGCATGCGATAAGAAGCCGACCTTTGTATTTGGATCAAATAACTTTTGCCAGCCGGCTGTCAAGGTGACAATCAATAGCCAAGTGGTTGGCAGCAATGTCACCCAAGTGTAGGCTTTTTTGCCCATCTTATACAAAACGGTCGTACCGAACAGGAGGGCAATACCGGCTAACATTTGGTTAGCTATACCGAACAGCGGCCAGAGCGTGTTAATGCCGCCTAGCGGGTCAATAACGCCTTGGTATAAAAAGTAACCCCAGAATAAAACACATAAAGCAGTGGCAATTAAATTTGGAACTAACGCCTCTGTCTTTTTAAATGGCTTATAAACGGTTCCAATCAAATCTTGAATCATGAACCGTCCAACGCGGGTACCTGCATCGATGGTGGTTAAGATGAACAGGGCCTCGAAAAGAATCGCAAAATGGTACCAAAACGCCATTAGCGCTTTGCCGCCAATGACATTGGAGAAAATCACTGCCATTCCGATGGCTAATGTCGGGGCACCGCCGGTTCTTGATAAAATCGTGGCTTCACCCACGTCTTTGGCCAAGGTGGACAAATCGTCCGGTGTGACCGTGAAACCCCAGCTTGAAATCGTGGTGGCGGCTTGGGCGACATCGGTTCCAATCAAGGCTCCCGGACTGTTAATGGCAAAATACACGCCTGGATGTAGTACGCATGCCGCAATCATTGCCATCACGGCAACAAAGGATTCCGTCAACATAGCCCCATAGCCAATTGGACGGGAATGGGTTTCGGTTTCAATCATTTTTGGAGTTGTTCCCGAAGAAACAAGGGCATGGAATCCGGATACAGAACCGCAAGCAATCGTAATAAATAAGAACGGGAAGAGGTTTCCGGCAAAAACAGGACCGGTACCGTCAATAAATTTAGTAACGCTTGGCATTTCCAAAGTCGGGGCAACCACGACGATTCCTATTGCCAAGGCTAGAATCGTACCGACCTTTAAAAACGTACTTAAGTAGTCACGAGGTGCCAACAACAGCCAGACAGGAAGCACGGAAGCCACAAAACCATAAATAATCATCATGATGGCAATGGCTTCACCTTTAAAGGTAAACATATTAGCCAACGTCGGATTCTCGGATACCGTTTGTCCAAAGAAGAGGGCTAAGAGTAATAACACGATCCCAATCAAAGAAGCTTCTCCAACCCGGCCTGGGCGGATAAACCGCATATAAATCCCCATTAAAATGGCAATTGGAATGGTTGCGGCAATTGTGAACATTCCCCATGGGCTGCCGACAAGCGCTTTTACAACAACCAATGCTAAAACAGCAAGTAAAATAATCATGATACCTAATATCCCAATCATGGAAACAATGCCTGTGAATTTACCCATCTCATCCTTGATCATTTCGCCAAGAGACTTTCCATTTCTGCGCATCGAGGCAAACAAGATAATAAAGTCTTGTACGGCACCGGCTAAAACAACTCCCACAACAATCCATAAGGTGCCCGGCAAGTAACCCATCTGTGCGGCAAGAATCGGACCGACTAAAGGACCGGCCCCGGCAATGGCCGCAAAATGGTGGCCAAACAGTACCCATTTATTAGTGGGCACATAATCTTTGCCATCATTATGTATTTCCCCTGGAGTTTTTCTTTTATCATCCAGCTGAAAAACTTTTTGGGCAATAAACTTGCTGTAGAAACGATAAGAAACCGCGTAAACACAAACAGCTGCCGTTAATAGCCAGATGGCATTGATACTCTCGCCGCGATTGAGGGCCATGACACCAAAACCGACGGCACCTAATGCTGAGATCAATCCCCAAATTAAGATAGATTTAAGCGCTTTCAAAACAGATCACACCTTTCCGAATAATTTGACAATACTATTATAATTTAAAGTTGGAAAAAATTATATAATACTTTTCTAATAATTTTGATATATCTGAAGGTTGGTTTTGAGCCCGATAATCATTGCACGGTTGCTTTATTTTGATTTAAACTAAGAGACAAATGCATCGACAATGGGTGAAGAAGATGAACGATCAAGCAACAAAGACATACGAAATTATGGAGGTATGCTTACTGGCCGGAAAAATCATGTTGCAAAGCGGCGGAGAAACCTATCGGGTGGAAGATACGATGATGCGGATTGCTGCCGCCCTGGGAGTGGAAAAAACCCACAGCTATGTGACGCCGACAGGAATCATTTTCTCGGCAGAAGGGGATGAGCCAACTAAAACCAAACTCATCCGAATCTCAGAACGCTCGACAGACTTAAAAAAAGTAGCATTGGTCAACAGTGTTTCCCGCCAAATCACGACCGGGGAGCTCAACTTAGAAGAGGCATTTCATCACTTAAAAGAAATTGAAAAGATGAATATCACCTTCCCGCTTTGGGTTCAAACGGCAGCCGCCTCATTAGCCAGCGGCTGTTTTATGATTATGTTTAAGGGCAGTTGGAATGATTTTATTCCGTCGATGATTTCGGGTGGCATGGGCTACCTTAGTTTTGTGAGATTTCATCGCTTTGTGCCCATTAAATTTTTCTCGGAGTTTTTGGCCGCATTCATTATTGGATTGCTCTCGCTGATCTTTGTAAGACTTGGCCTCGGAAAGGAACTGGATAAAATCATTATCGGCTCTGTTATGACCCTCGTTCCCGGACTGCTGGTCACCAATGCCATTAGGGATTTAATGGCGGGCCATTTGATTGCAGGGTTATCAAAAGGGGCAGAGGCTTTTTTGACGGCATTTGCCATTGGGGCAGGAATTGCTGTGGTCTTAACATTTTTGTAAAACAGGAGGCAGGGCAGATGGACATTTTAGCCCAGTTAATGACAAGTTTTATTGCTACGGGGGCTTTTGGAATCATCTTCAATGCACCGAAGGAGTCTTTAATAAAATGCGGTCTGATTGGGATGGGTGGCTGGCTTGTTTATTATATTCTGGAAGGGCGTATGGGGGATGCTGTTTTTGCCACACTCGCTGCCACGATTTTTATAGCTGTCATTAGTCAGGAAATGGCAAAGGTCTATAAAACGCCGGTTATTATCTTTAGTGTTGCCGGCGTAATCCCGTTGGTACCCGGCGGACTGGCTTATGATGCCATGAGGAAATTTGTTGAGAATGATTATAATGGTGCGCTTGGGCTGGCAGCCAAAACGCTATTGCTGGCAGGGGCCATTGCTTTTGGCCTTGTTTTTTCAGAGGTCATTAACCAAATCCTGCGTAAAATCACCAACCATGAACCCAAAAAAATCTGATAAAATGGGCGAAGGCAGGGGACCTAGAATCCTCTGCCTTCTTTTTTGCTCGCATTTAAGTTTGGTAACTTGAATGGCTGCAACAATCTTTAAGTGTATATATCATGTAAGTATTTCAAATTATTGTGTTTCAACAATTTTTGCCGCGGTTCAATTTTTCACCTGTAAGGTTTTATAAACCTAAACGACGTAAGCCCTACCTCTCTTACATCCTCACGGCTCCGAAGCCGTTCCAGTGTGAATAAGTCTTTCCGATAAAACATTAGTGAAAAGCCAGTATTAAAAATCTTACACATATTTATCTCTGTTCAAGTTACTTTCATATCAAGCACAATTACTAATAATACACCCTGTTGTAAATGATGTCAATACTATTTTTTATTTTGCTGCGTTGCAAATAATCGGAAGGATAGAAAGCAGGATTTTTTTATCGCTCAAGCCAATATGATTAAACAGGACAGATTTTAGATATTGGAGGAGTATTCAACATGGACGGATTTATTTATAAAAATTATGATGCTCTTGGTTTGGCGGAATTAATGAAAAAGAAACAAATCCTTCCTAAGGAAGTGTTGGATGAGGCGATAAAGACGATTGAACAGCATAATCCCCAATTAAATGCTGTCATTAATAAATTTTACGATAAAGCGAAAGCTGCGGCTGAAAACATGGATTTGACAGGAACGTTTGCCGGAGTGCCTATGTTGTTAAAAGATATCGTTCAAGAAATGGAAGGCGAAAAAATCACTTCAGGCTCAAAATCCCTGCAAAACTACCGGTCGAAAGGTGATTCACTATATGTAAACCTGGTGCGGAAGACGGGGGTTCTATTTGTTGGGCAAACGAATGTACCGGAATTTGCGCTAATGGGGATCACTGAACCGGAGTATTACGGTCCGACAAGAAACCCATGGAATTTGGCGCACACACCTGGGGGTTCGAGCGGAGGCTCGGCCGCTGCGGTTGCCAGCGGAATGGTACCTATTGCCGGTGCGAACGACGGGGGCGGTTCCATTAGGATCCCCGGTGCTTATTGCGGCCTTTTCGGCATGAAGCCGACAAGGGGCAGAACTCCGGTTGGGCCTTACTATGGCCGCCATTGGCAAGGTGCTTCTGTAGATCATATTCTGTCCAGAACGGCAAGAGACAGTGCAGCCATGCTCGATGAGATTCGCTTCTTTGAAAAGTCTGCCGCTTTTCAAGCGCCGCCCTTTCAAGGATCCTACCTGGAACAGTTGCAAACTCCACCCGTCAAAAGATTCGTTATCGCATTTTCCGTACAATCGCCAATGGGGACAGAGGTCCATCCCGAATGCAAACAGGCCGTGTATCAAACTGCCAAGCTGTTGGAGTCGCTGGGACACCACGTTGAGGAAAAAGATGCCCCAATTGACGGAAGCAAAATTGCCAAAAGTTATTTAACGATGTATTTCGGTGAGGTAGCTGCCGCTTTGACATCTTTAGAAGCAACACTTGGCCGAAAAGCTGTGATGAGTGATGTGGAAATAACCACTTGGATTTTAGGATTAGTGGGAAAAGCAACCTCTGCGGAGGAAGTGGTTTTAAGTATTCGGGAATGGGACCAAGCAGCACGGGCGATGGAGCATTTCCATGAAGCCTATGATTTTTACATGACACCGACAACTGCTTTCCCCCCGGCAGAAATTGGCGAGCTCTCACCGACCCGTTCGGAAAGAATGGCCATGCAAATTGCTGGCAGGCTCAGAGCAGGAGGCATCCTCAAGAAACTTGGGATAGTGGAACAGGTGGCGGAAAATAATTTGAAAAAAACACCGTTCACCCAGTTGGCGAATTTAACCGGACAGCCAGCCATGACGGTACCACTTCATCTCACAGAGGACCAGCTTCCTGTCGGTGTTCAATTTATGGCCGCTAGGGGAAGGGAAGACCTACTATATACGCTCGCCGGGCAGCTGGAGCAAACCGGTTCTTGGATTCCGGTCGAGAAGAATTCATTTTATAAGGATAAATCTTAATCGAAGAAGGCTTAACTGCCTTCTTTTTATTTTGCATCACAAATTAATTTAAGGAAAAATTAAAAATAATATACTAAAATAATTACCGGAAAAAGATATGGGTCATTGATTGTTGTTCTCCTTTGGTATAACTGGGATTATATTGAAATTAATAAATTTTTCAAAAAATATTGATTTTTTAATAAAAAGATAATATTATTCCAATATACCTTTTTTTAAGAATATACTGCATATTGCATGATATATATTGGAGGAATACCTTATGGAATTATTTAGAAAAAAGTCGATACAGACTCTAATACAAGAAGCTGAACATAAAGATGTTACGTTAAAGAAGGATTTGGGAGCATTTGATTTATCCATGCTTGGGATTGGGGCAATTATTGGAACGGGTATATTTGTACTGACAGGAGTGGCTGCTGCTGAACATGCAGGTCCCGCACTGATTCTGTCTTTCGTCCTATCCGGATTGGCTTGTGTGTTTGCAGCCCTATGCTATGCCGAGTTTGCATCGGCAGCACCGGTTTCGGGAAGCGCCTATACGTATAGCTATGCCACCTTTGGTGAAATTATTGCGTGGATATTGGGATGGGATTTGATTTTAGAATATGGCCTGGCATCTTCTGCGGTTGCAAGCGGCTGGTCAGGGTATTTCCAGGGGCTGATTGCCGGGTTTGGTATCCATTTTCCCAAGGCAATAACGAGCGCCTATGATCCAGCAAATGGAACATTCATCGATGTTCCTGCGATCATAATCGTTTTTGTGATTACCTTATTACTGACACAAGGCGTCAAAAAGTCAGCCCGGTTCAATTCAATTATGGTTATTATCAAGCTGGCCGTTGTTGTATTGTTTATGGTGGTGGGGGTTTGGTATGTAAAACCATCCAACTGGACACCGTTTATGCCTTTTGGATTTTCCGGTGTAACGGCTGGAGCGGCTACTGTATTCTTTGCTTATATTGGCTTTGATGCGGTGTCCAGCGCTGCGGAGGAAGTAAAAAATCCCCAGCGCAATATGCCAATTGGGATTATTGCCTCCTTATTAGTTTGTACGGTTTTGTACATTGCGGTTTCTGCCATATTGACAGGAATTGTTCCCTACCAGAAGCTTGGCGTAAAAAATCCGGTTGCCTTTGCGCTTAATTACATCCATCAAGATTGGGTGGCAGGTTTTATATCGCTTGGGGCGATAGTTGGAATCACTACCGTGCTGCTAGTCATGTTGTATGGACAGACACGATTGTTCTACGCCATCAGCCGGGACGGTTTGCTTCCAAAGGTATTTTCAAAAGTGGATGAAAAGAACCAAACACCGATGGCCAATACATGGATTACTTGTATCCTTGTCAGTATCTTCTCGGGTTTGATTCCGTTAAGTAAGCTGGCGGAATTAACGAATATTGGGACGCTATTTGCTTTTATGACTGTTTCTGTAGGGATATTGGTTCTTCGTAAAAGCAAGCAGGCGCCAAAATCTGGCTTCCGTGTTCCTTTTGTCCCGTACATTCCTATTTTGGCCTTCTTATTCTGTGGATTTTTAGCGGTGCAATTGCCTGCTTTAACATGGATTAGCTTTGCGGTATGGCTGGTAATTGGGCTGGTAGTATACTTTGGCTATGGCAGAAAGCATTCGACTTTAAATCAGACTTCCATACAAATGAAAAAAGCAAGCTAAGAAAGCAGGAATCCTAACTGAAGGGATTCCTGTTTTTTTGTGACGGTGGGCGAAAAATTTGTCGAATATCATCGATTTTTTTCTAAAAATTTGTCACAATGTTTCGGAATGATGGTAGAATGGTAGGAGAAAATGTAATATTTTGTGATAGAGCACTTGGAATAAGGGGTTTAGTTAATGAAAGACAGAGTCAGCAGCCCTAGGTTGGTTTACGAAGAAAAAAAAGCTTTAAAGCTCTTTTTGTGGTTGTTTTATATTTGTTTTTTTGGATTTGAAATATTTTGGTTTTATATACTGCCAAAGTTTAATGGAGCAGGAAACCAACAATTATTTCATCAAGGATTAGGAATTTGGTTATACTTCATTATCCTATGTTTATTACCCTTCTCTTTGTATCAAATGAAAAAGGGTAATACTTTTTTTGTAAAGTATTTAATATTATTCATCTATATATTAGTGGATGTAATTGATAATGTACTGATTTATTTTGGAACAACGTTGGAGTTCGCTTCGGGAAACATTGTAGAATTGCTTTTTATATTATTTTCACCCATTTTTGTTAGTGAAAAATACTTTTGGGCTGCAACGCTAGGAATCACTGGAAAATATGTACTAATTGGGTTAATCCTTCAAGACTCCTCGGTTTTGTCACCAATTGTAATAATTATTATTTTGTCAATCATTGCGTATATTTTTCTAAATAGATTCGATTCCTATATTAAATCCTTAACTGGAGTATATGAAGAACTACGGAAAAAGGAAAAATTGGCTGTCATGGGACAAATGTCGGCAGCCATTGCACATGAAATAAAAAATCCTTTATCCTCTCTAAAGGGATTTCTTCAGCTTCAGAATGAAAAATATCCGAATACAAATGATCACTATTCAATCATGGTACAGGAGATTGATAGAATTAACACCATTGTTAATGATTTAATGTATATCGGCAGACCTAGGCGTTTGAATCTTGAAAAAGTTAGTATAGAAGAAATAATTCATTATACCGCTTCGTTGTCAAACCAACGGGCTATAGATCAAGGTATATCTGTCGAAACAGAATTTGAAGAAGCATTACCAAGGATTGATTGCGATAAAAGCCAGTTGAAACAGGTTTTCATTAATATCATAAAAAATGCAATAGAAGCAATGCCTGATGGAGGCCATATTAAAATTAAAGCGGCTGCTATTAACGATTCAGAGCTGCAAATAACGATTGAGGATGAGGGGTACGGAATATCGAAGGAACACTTGCCTAATCTTGGAGAACCATTTTTTTCAACTAAGAAGGATGGGACTGGCTTAGGATTAATGGTAATTAATCAGATTATCAAAGAACATAAGGGTGAATTTACTATCGAGAGCAACATTGACAATGGAACCAAAGTTAGTGTTATATTACCAATAACATTAGTTTAACAGATGCATAAAATCTACAAATACTACATTATTAAAATGTTTTACTGTATTTTTTATTAAGCTATAATAGTATAAATGGATGAATTTTGGTGAAATTTGTAATAAAATGTAAATCGGTGTGTTCTTGAAAAAATATTAAGGTAGTTTGTATAATGATGGGTATATTTTGGAGGATTGTATGATTCCGCATGAAGAACAGCGAACCGTTAAATGGTTTCTTATATTTTTTTATATTATTATGGTAAGTTATGATGTTTTTTATTATTACATTGCACCTGGAGTAATAACCACTCAAAGAGAGGTAGGGTTTCCTAGTAAAATTTGGTTTTTAAACTATGCAGTATTAATTTTATTAATACCCGTCATACACTTTTTAAATAAAACCAATAGAGTATTTTTAATAAAGTATGTATTTATTATTAGCTATTTTTTAACAGTATTTATGGTCGATATTTTGTCCTACATTGGAAATGATGTTCCTTACACAAGTGGGAATATGGTAGAAGTCTTTTTAATCCTTGTATTGCCCCTTTTCTTAGATAGAAAATACTTTTGGGTTGTGAGTATAGGAGAAATCATTAAATATTCCTTGACTGGTATAATTTTAAATACCTCTTACGTTATAATGCCATTAATATTAATGGCGGTTTTATCGGTTATGTCATTCTTTTTATTAGTACGTTTCCAGGGGTATGTTCAGGCAATTGGTGATTCCTACGATAAGCAACTCGAAGGAATAGTGAAAGGAATAATTGCTACATTGGAGTTAAAGGACCCTTATACCAAGGGGCATAGTGAACGGGTGGCTTATTATGCGTTATTACTTGCAAAGCACAGTAGCGACTTATCCAAAGCGGAACAAAAATCTTTTTATCATGCATGTTTATTGCATGATATTGGAAAAGTCCATATTCCTGATTCGATTCTAATGAAACCAGGGAAACTTACGAATGATGAATATGAAATCATTAAATCTCATCCAGCAGTTGGTGCTAAGGCAGTTCAGGGAGTTGAGGGGATTAATGGGAGTATATCAGTAATTCGATCTCACCATGAACGTTGGGATGGAAAAGGATACCCTGATCAACTAAAAGGTGAAGATATACCATTACTTGCTAGAATAACTGCCATTGCGGATGCATTTGATGCAATGACATCATCAAGATCTTACCGTGCTGCAATGCAAGTTGATGAAGCATATAAACGTATCGTTAGTGGAACGGGTACCCAATTTGATCCTTCGCTAGTTGAAAAGTTTAAAGAAGTATATCCGGCGTGGGTCGAGTTTCATGATAAGTTTCCATGGCAAAAAAAATATGGGTACTAAAGGAGGTGGATTGATGATGAAAATCCGCAAATTAAAGAAAGTGAAGACAACGTGCTGGTGGTGCCCGTTCTTGGGAGTAACTGGTTGAAAGGAGGGGTGCTGGCGTAAGCCATGCATCCTTCTTTATTCTATTTAAAGGGTGTTTTTATGTACGTTACACTTGAATCACATATATCTCTAGTACCAATAGAAATACGCAAAGATAAGAAGCATTACATTATAGAGGATAAATACTCGGGTGAGTTTTTTGAAATGCCCGAAATTTGTATTGAAGCCATAAGATTAATGAATCAAGGCGAGACCCTAGACAAAATAGAGAAAAAACTTTCTTGTCAATATCCTGAGGAAGAAGTAAATCTTTTGGATTTTGTCAGCCAACTAATTGATCTTGATTTAATTGAAGAAATAGATGGCCACAGAGTGGAGTTTAATAAACCTAAAAGTGAGACATCTGGGTTTTTGTGGATATCACCGAAAGTCGGAAAATTTTTCTTTAATAAATTCGCATATCTTCTCTATATTGCTGTTTTTTTGTTGAATATCATCCTTTTTGTTATCAGGCCATCTCTTTTCCCTGAGTATACTGATATATTCGTTTTTGATGTCATGGTACTTAATGCAATTTTGTGGATGGCGTTCACTTTCATTTTAGTCCTCTTTCACGAATTTGGTCATATTTTGGCCATGAGGGCTGTCAATCTGCCGACAAAATTAGGGGTTGGCCACCGCTTGTTTTTTGTCGTGTTTGAAACAGAGCTGTCGTCGATTTGGAAACTCCCATCAAAAAATCGCTACGTGTTATTTTTTGCCGGCCTTTGCTTCGATAATGTTATCCTATTGATTTCTTTAATCTGCCAAATGAAATTTGGGGAAGATCATAAAATTATTTTAGGGTTATCCAGCCTTGCTGTCTTTGATATTATCACAAGAATTATCTATCAATGTTGTATCTATATGAAAACAGATTTATATTTTGTACTAGAAAACGTTTCTGGTTGTTATAATTTAATGGAAAGTGCAAACAAGAAGATTAGGGATTGGATTCCGCTTTACAAAAACAGTAGTCAAGAAGAGGTTGTTTACTCAACTGAAAGGAAATTTATCTTCTTATATACTATTTTTTATATTGCGGGTATCTTTCTGACTATTGCTTTATACGGTAAATATTATGTACCAGAATTATTATATGCTGGAAAACAGAGGATACTTCCAGGCTTCTTGAAAGGACCAACAAATATTGACTTTTGGGACGCACTTCTTTTTTCACTACAGATTTCGGTATTATTAATAATTTTAATTAAATCATGGAGTAAAAAGTATCAGCATAATAAGACTTAAATGAATTTAAAAGAACCAGGCTGGGTAAGACAGCCTGGCTCTTTTGCTTTATAGTTTAAATGAGCTTTTCAGAGATACAATTCGGTTAAACACAAGTTTTTCAACGGTGGTCAACCGAGGGTCAACATTGAAATACCCGTGCCGGAAGAATTGGAATTTATCGTTTGGCATACTTTCCTTCATATTCGGCTCAACAAACCCTTGGTGGATTTCAATGGAATCAGGATTAACTTTATCTAGGAATGTTTTCCCTTCATCTGATTCATCCTCAGAATCTTCCATGATTAGGGGTTCATACAGGCGAAATTCAGCCGGCACAGCATGAGTGGCTTCCACCCAGTGAATCGTGCCTTTGACTTTCCGTCCTGTAAAACCGGTGCCGCTTTTCGTTTGCGGATCATAAGTGCAGCGAAGTTCCACGATTTTACCATCTGCATCCTTTACGATTTCCTCGCACTTGATAAAATAAGCATGCTTCAACCGGACTTCATTGCCAGGGAAGAGGCGGAAATACTTTTTCGGCGGACTTTCCATAAAATCATCTTGCTCAATATAAAGCTCTCGGGAGAATGGAATTTTTCTCATGCCCATTTCGGGATTTTCTGGATTGATTTCCGCATCCAATAGCTCAATTTGGCCTTCCGGATAGTTCGTAATAACAACCTTCAATGGGTTAATCACACCCATTGTCCGGGGGGCTTTCAATTTTAAGTCTTCACGAACAAAGTGTTCGAGCATTTCGACATCGACTGTCGCATTATGTTTAGAAACCGCCGTTTCTTTAATGAAATGACGAATAGATTCAGGCGTGAATCCTCTCCTGCGCATGCCGGAGATTGTCGGCATCCTCGGGTCATCCCAGCCGTCCACATATCCTTCTTCAACCAGCTGTTTCAGCTTGCGTTTGCTCGTCACAGTATTGGTTACATTTAACCGGCCGAATTCAATTTGCTGTGGGGTGCTTTCCATTTCGCATTGCTCAACCACCCAGTTATAAAATGGTCGCTGGTCCTCAAATTCAATTGTGCAAATGGAGTGAGTAACCCCTTCAATGGCATCCTCCAGTGGATGCGCAAAGGTGTACATTGGATAGATGCACCACTTATCGCCCGTATTGTGATGGGTAGAATGGGAAATACGATAGATAACAGGGTCACGTAAATTTATGTTAGGTGAAGTCATGTCTATTTTAGCGCGAAGCACCTTTTCGCCGTTGCCAAACTCACCGCTTTTCATTCTTTCAAACAGGTCAAGATTTTCCTCAACGGAACGGTTGCGGTAAGGACTATTCTTTCCTGGTTCGGTTAGGGTCCCGCGGTATTCACGGATTTCGTCGGCACTTAAATCATCCACATATGCCAGCCCTTTTTTAACTAAAAGCACGGCACGTTTGTACATCTCGTCAAAGTAATTCGAGGCAAAACATAAATTTTCCCATTCGTAGCCGAGCCATTTTACATCTTCTTTAATAGAATTGACGAACTCAATATCCTCTTTTGCTGGATTAGTGTCATCAAAACGTAGGTTGGTCGTTCCGTTAAAATCATCAGCCAAGCTGAAATTCAAGACAATGGATTTAGCATGTCCAATATGTAAATAACCGTTTGGCTCCGGAGGGAAGCGGGTTACAATGGTCTTGTGTTTTCCGGATTCTAAGTCCTTTACCATAATATCTTTTATAAAATTAGATGTTTGATTATCCACCCTTTTCAACCTCTTTCTTCATATCTATCTCTTATCTATACCATAAATAATGATATTTTTCCATTGTTGTCCGCAAATCATCCGAAAAATAGAGGAGAAAATTATTTATAGTATAGGAAATTGTATATTATAACTCTGTGGAAAACTTTATTCTGAGCGAGACACGTCCAGCTCCAGCACCCTAGCGCCTAGTGTCCTTCGCTCTCCGCCCTACGATAAGTCAAGCACGAATGCGCCTCCGGCTCTTCGTGTTTCCTTTATCCCGTTCAACGGGCAGTAGATTCTCAACTGCCCGTAAGAACCCGATTGGTTCAACTAACAAATTGCGAGAAAAACGCTCGCTGATTGAAGTTTCACTTTATCTCAGTTGGAGAGGCTCCAGGCCTGTCGTGCGCTGACGAGGGCGATTGTGCATTTGTTTTTGAAAACAAAATTGGTAAGTTGGCGGGAAAACCGCTAAAATAGGATGTTGAAACCATACATCGAGGGGAGTAGTCAAGTCAATGCTTAATTTTGCAACTATAGGTACAAGTTGGATAACAGAAAGCTTTATTCAAGCAGCGCAGTTAAGTAAGCAGCTGCAGCTTATCGGTGTTTACTCACGTTCATACGATAAAGCAAAAAAACTGGGCGACAAATTTGGTGCCCAAGCTATCTATACTGATTTAGAGGAAATGGCTCAAAATAAGGATTTTGACGTGGTTTATATCGCTTCACCTAATTCAGTCCATTTTGACCAAGCTCTGCTGTTTTTGAAAAATAACAAGCATGTCATCTGTGAGAAGCCGATTTTTTCAAACACACGGGAACTGGAAATCGCCTATCAAACGGCAGAAGAGCATGGCGTTTATTTGTTCGAAGCGATTCGCAACATTCACACGCCGAATTTTCAGATTTTAAAGAAACAGCTTCATCTGGCAGGGACTTTAAGGAGCACCATGCTTCCGTATATTCAATATTCCTCTCGTTATGATTCATTCTTGCAGGGAGAAGAGCCGAACATCTTTTCCGCCAAGCATTCTGGCGGAGCAATAGTCGATTTGGGGGTTTATCCGATTTACTTGGCAGCCGGATTGTTTGGGGAACCTAAAAAGGTCACTTATCATCCCGTGATTTTACGGAGCGGAGTGGACGGCAGCGGAACCTTGGTTTTAGAATATGATGAGTTTGTCTGCACAATCCTTTGTTCAAAAGTATCCCACTCGGTTCTTCCGTGTGAAATTCATGGAGAGAAGGGTACATTCCTGTTGGAGGATGCGGCACCCATATCCAGTATTACTTTTATCGACAGTCATACAAAAGAATCCAAGGTATTAAGCGAGGAACTAGAAAAGGATAATATGGTATACGAATGTATCAACATAGCGAATATCATTGCTACAAAAGATAACCAACGATATGAAGAGCTAAAAAGCTTAAATAAGATCGTCCTTAAAATAACAGAAGAAGCAAGAAAGCAGAATCGTATCCTTTTTGATTCAGAAAAATAAGAAATGCCAGTGGATGAAACGTCCACTGGCATTTTTTGCGCTATTATCAGGATGCTTGTTTAAGATCAAGAACTTCATTCTCTTTAAGTTTTTGGGCGGGTGCTATTTTTTCCAGGATGAAGCCTGCCAAACCTCCGGCAAGCGCTGGAATAACCCAGTCAAGGCCAACTGACGCAAGTGGGAGATAAGCGATGAAGGAATCTAACAGATCCCATTTGAATCCAAACATCTTCACTCCATCATAAAAGCTAACCAGACCGGTTAATAGGATAGCACCAGTGTAGACCTTGTGAGATCCGCCAAAGAGACGATGGAAAAACGCCAAGCTCACCAGTACGATGGTGATTGGATAGGCCATAACGAGGAATGGCACAGAGATCGTGATAATTTGGTTCAGGCCAAGATTGGCAATTAAAAAGCTGGCAACAGTGACTAAAGTGACCACAACACGATAGCTTACTTTTGGAGCAATTTTTGAAAAATATTGGCCACAGGCGATGGTAAGACCCACACAGGTGGTAAAACAGGCAAGCGTAAAAATGGCGCCCAAAAGAATTTTGCCGCCGCCGCCTAAAAGAAGCGTGGAAGCGGATGATAGAAGGTCAGTTCCGTTTTCGAATTTTCCATAGGAAGACATTTTTGCCCCCAGGAAGCCAATCCCGACATAAACCAAAGCCAATGCTGCCCCGGCTACGAGTCCGCTTTTGATGGTATAGGCAGTCAATTGTTTCTTATCTGTCACCCCTTTTTGTCTTATGGCCGTTAAAATAACAATCCCGAATGCAAGTGCCGCAAGTGCATCCATGGTGGAATAACCATCAATAAATCCCTTAAACAGGGAGGCGGTCCTGTAGGTTTCAACTGGTGGCTGCAATGGCTTGTCCAATTTGACAAAGCCGGTAACACAAAGGATAACAATCGATAACAATAATGCGGGGGTAATCCAACGCCCCATATAATCGATAACCTTGGAAGGATTGAGGCTCAGCAGATAGACCAAGGCAAAAAAGACGACTGTAAAACCAAGTAACAGCAGGGATGAGTTGACAGAAACGTTTCCAAGAAACGGTTTTAACCCCATTTCAAAGGCTACGTTGGCATTCCGGGGGATTCCAAAAAATGGCCCAATTGATAAATAAACGATGATGGTGAAAGCCGGTCCAAACCATGGGTGCACTCTGCTTCCAAGACTATTCGCGCCGTCCTTTACAAGGGAGATGGAAATGAGGACAAGGACCGGCAATCCAACTGCCGTAATAATGAAACCGATGATGGCCGGCCAAAAAACGGTGCCGGCTCCCATTCCCAAAAATGGAGGGAAAATTAAGTTTCCGGCTCCAAAAAACATCGAAAATAACATTAAACCTACAAAAAAAGTGTCTCTTTTTTTCATTTCTTTCGCTCTCCTTTTTTCCTTTGACAACAATAAAAATCCATACAAAAAGCCCGCCCCCGTAATAGGGACGAGCTTATCTCGCGTTACCACCCTACTTCCGCAAACAAATAGCATTTGCGGCTCTCGATCAACGTACCATCATACGTGTCCTGTGTTAACGGCAGGAAGTTCCGGCAAGGCCTACTCGTGAAATGAACATTTCGACCCGGCATCTCAGAGATGATTTTCACTTGTTTGTTGACACCGGCTTTCACCAACCGCCGGCTCTCTGCAGTCAAGGGTACCAAGCTACTCTTCTCGTCATTGATTTTCATTGTTGAGCCCGCTAGATTTAGTTGATTCAGCGGGAAAGTTTGATTAAAAGTATTTTTGATAAACTAATTATATTATTTTTTAATAGTTTTGCAAGTGATTTTTTTCTGAAAAATCTTATTAAATTTTAAAAAAATATAATATTACAATATTATTAAAATTAATTTGACATATTTGAGAAAACCCTTGTGACAGCTTTTTGAAACCATCTCTTAGATGATTTACTTCACATTACAGGTTGGGTATGGTTTTAATGGTAAGACTCTGTTAATTAGGCTGTTGGTCTCCGCTTCAGGCGCTCAGCAAAACCGGCGGGCGTGCCGGGGAGCCTCCTCGGCCCCGTACTCCCGCAGGGGTCGAGCTTATCCGCTCCAATCAATAGAGTTTAAAAAGTTAATATTATCGTTGAAAAGAGTTAATGGTATATGTAAAAACAATATGGAGGGAAGGATATGAAGTCTAAAGCATGGTATAAAAAGCAGTTGAAACGAAAGCCGGTGCAAATCACGAGATATGTGATTCAAACTGTTTTTCTCCTGTTTTTACTGTACGTAGGATTCCAATTCTATCAATTTTATATGCATTTCGAATCATTGGGGGAAAAACCTTTTGTCAAGCGACCTTCTGCGGTTGAAGGATTTTTGCCTATTAGTGCGCTTGTTGCCTTCAAGGTCTGGGTAACTACAGGACAATTTGACACGATTCATCCAGCCGGCCTTGTCCTATTAACCTTTTTCGTTGGTTCGGGTCTTTTGTTTCGCAGGGCGTTTTGCAGCTGGATTTGCCCGGTTGGAACAGTCAGCGGACTTATTGCCGATCTTGGGAAAAAAATATTTAAAAAGAATTTTGAAATGCCAAAATGGTTAACCTGGCTGCTGACACCGTTAAAATATGTGCTGCTGTATTTTTTTATCAGCATGATTATTGCCATGCCAACCTACCAGGCAGAGGTATTTATCAATGATACATACAACAAAATTTCAGATGTGAAAATGCTGCTATTCTTTTTTAATATTGGCGGCTTTGCTTTGAAATTCTTACTCGTGATATTTGTTTTATCCCTGTTTTTCCGAAACTTCTGGTGCCGGGTTCTTTGTCCGTATGGTGCTTTAATCGGGTTGGGGTCTCTCTTTAGGATTACCAAAGTCCGCCGTAATGAAGCGACTTGTACCAATTGTGAAATGTGTACCAAGGTTTGCCCGCAAAGACTTCAGGTTCATACGAAAAAGGCTGTCAATTCGCTTAATTGCAATGCCTGCATGTCTTGCGTGGAAGCCTGTCCGATAAAAGATACCCTAAACATGACGGTGGTTAATAAGAAGGTTAATAAATGGGTTATTCCGGTTAGCTTTCTTGGTTTATTTTTTGTTGTGGTGACCGTTGCAAAAATCACCGGCCACTGGAACTCGATTATTACCTATCAGGAATGGGAGCAGTTGATTCCCATTGCAAGTGAGGTCGGTCATTAATTTTTAAAAGGAGTGAGCAGCCTTTAGCAGGGGCTGCTTATTTTTTTTGAAAACCAGGTTGTGAAACAGAAGAATCTTTTTTACAATGAAGATACTAACTCGTACTGTTGAAAAAGATTGGATGGATGAACATGCTGTTTATTTCTGAAATGCCGAAAGAGGCAAAAGAAAAAATTCTCTTTGCCGGCCTTATGCTTTTTACTCATGATGGGTTTAAAAATACGTCAGTGCTTGATATAGTCGAATTGGCAAGAGTATCCAAAACCACCTTTTATCAGCATTTCAGCAGTAAGGAACAATTGATGGCATATCTTTTTGATGTTTTGGCTGCAGAAATCATGGAAGAGGTAAAACTCGCCGTAAGCAACGAACACCGAACCGCCTATAAAGCATATGCAGGGATTCACCGTTACATTGAAATTTGCTTTACTAATATAAAAGCTGCCAATCTTGTACTGGTAGAATCGGTGGGGGTGTCTCCAGAGGTTGAAAAAGTCCGCAGCGAAGCCCATCGCCGGTTTGCTGGAATGATGGCTGAGATGGTTCAAGGCGTGTTGCCAAATACCGTTTCAGAACAGGAAATTCGCATTGTTTCCCAGGGCATGGTTGGGGCGATTAATGAAGTCGTGATCCAAAACTATAATGAAGACGGAGATAGCCTTGTTCATTTTGATGACCTTGCCCGACTTCTGAACCGAATTGTTATCGCATCATTTGTGAGTTTGGCCAGTTGAAAAAAAATCATGATAGTATCCTTTTTATGCATGGGTGGGAAATGACCCATGCATGTTTTTTGTTCACATTTAGTATAAGAGGTGGTCGAAAATAGTCGAACAGTTTTTGTTGTGTAGTACGAATACGTATTGGTATCATTTAATTATAATAAAATATTTTGAATATTTTAATAAAAAGGAGGGAACCGATGATTTCCTTTATGCCGAGTGAGGATGAAAAGTCCTTTGTTGAGGTTGCTAGAGCCTTTTCCATTGAACATATACGCCCAAAAGCAAGATTAATAGAAGAAACGGGAAAAGTTCCCGAAGACATCTCAGAAAAGTTACACGGGTTGGGATTCACAACACTTGAGTTGCCGGAAGACTATGATGGTTTGGAACTGCCGTTGGTGTCGCAGGCCCAAATACTCGAAGCGCTATGCTTTGGCGACCTTGCCGCCATTCAAGGCTTACCGGGATTAAATGAAGCGGCTTCGTTTATCCGGCTGCTTCCCGGTAATCCATTATTTGCTCCCTTAAAGAAAGGCGGCAGTCGGCCAACAATATCCTTATTGGCGAACCAATCGAATCGCCCAATCTCCATTCAAACAAATGACAAAGGCTACCGTTTAGATGGGGTGTCCATTCCTATTAAAATGGGAGAGGCTGCAACTGGGGTAGTCATTGCCGGGGAGGATGAGAATCGGGAGGATGTACTTCTTCTGCTCGAAAGCGGGACACACCAGTGGCATACGGTCAGGGGCGATTACCGTCTGGGTTTACTAGCATCAAAATGCGCGCGCCTACAATTCGATCAATTGGAAGTGTCCGAAGACCACGTGCTGGCGAGAGGGGAGGCTGCCCGTCAAGTCATTCAAGGCTCGTTAGCTAGAATTCGTGTCCTTGAAGCCGCAAAAGAGATTGGCATTATGGCTGCTGCTCTAACCTATACGATCGAATATACGGCCGGAAGAAAAGCTTTCGGCCAGGAAATTGCTAAGTTCCAGGGAGTTTCTTTTAACACCGCGCAAATGGCGATGCAAACCCAAGCGGCTCGGAATTTGGTTTGGGCAGCCGCCAAAAAGCTGGATAACGGAGAACCGGATGGGGTTCAGGCGTCGCTGTCCGCGCTCCATTTCGCCCATCGTGCAGTCCGATTTGTTACAGATTCTGCCGTTCAACTGTTGGGCGGACATGGATATGTTCAGGATCATCCAGTCGAAAAATGGATGCGGGATGCCCAAGCACAAGTGAATTTATGGGACAGCGAAAAGGAACTGTTGGTGAAAAGCGGTGAATATCTGTTACTAGGGAAAGAAAGGAGGGAACCTGATGATATCCTACGAAATGGAACCACAGCAGCAACAAGTTAAAGAGATTGTCCACTGGTTTGCCGAAAATGAAATGCGGCCAATCTCTATGCTGGCTGACAAGTTAGCCAGTGTACCGGATGAATGGCTTAGAAAGGTCAACAGTATCGGCATTTCCATGAGTACTTCCACTTTAGGAGAAGGGGACGAATCGAAAAAGAAGGTTGAGAAGAAGGAGCGGCAGGGGAACAGACTCGCTGTCATCGCCACTGAGGAGCTGGCTTGGGGAGATGCCGCAATTGCTCTGACACTTCCCGGCCCAGGATTAGGCGGTCCCCCCATCCAGCATAGCGGGACGCCAGAGCAAAAAAGGAGGTTCCTATCCATCTTTTCCAGGGATGAGGAACCGCGCTGGGGTGCCTATGCTTTGACGGAGCCGGAGGCAGGTTCGGATGTGTCAGGCATCCAGACAACAGCTGTGAAAACAAAAGGCGGATATATTTTAAACGGTGAGAAAATCTTTATTACCAATGGCAAACGGGCTTCCTGGGTTGTTGCGTTCGCCACGGTCAACAAAGAACTGGGCCGGGCCGGGCATCGTGCCTTTGTTGTGGAAAAAGGCACACCAGGTTTCTCCTGTTCCCGTGTTGCCCATAAAATGGGACTTCGGGCTTCAGAAACGGCTGAGCTGGTGTTTGAAGATTGCTTTGTTCCAGAAGAGAATTTGCTTGGCGGTGAAGCGTATTATGAAAATAAAGGTTCCGGCCCGTCCGGTTTTCGTGTGGCAATGAAAACATTTGATACCACAAGACCCATTATTGCGGCCATGGCCACCGGGATTGCCAGAGGAGCCTATGAATATACCATCGATTTAATCAAAAAGGAGTATCCGCTACATGGAAGGCAGTTCCAAATGGCGGCGGAAACACTTGCAAGCATCCAGCAATCAATTGAGGCCGCACGGCTTTTGACATGGGAATCTGCATGGAAGGCGGACTTAGGTCTGCCGAATGCCAAAGAGGCGGCCATGTGCAAAGCGTTTGCGGGGAAAATGGCACTAGAAGCCACTTCAAAATGCCTGGAGCTGCTAGGGCCGACTGGGTTGGAAAACCACATTGTTGAAAAAATGTACCGCGACGCGAAAATTTTTGACATCTTTGAGGGAACCAACCAAATTCAACAGCTCATTATCGCGAGACATTTATACGAACCTTTTGGCATCCGAGTTTAATCTTTTTCAGCCATATTTTCATAACTTACTATATTGGAGGATGAAACCATGACAAAAACAATTGAAGAGTATTCATTAGCGGAGTTGTTCAACAAAATCGAGGAAACATTAAACGAAAATTCCGGGCCAATTGAGGGATTCACTGCCTCTTACCTGTTTGATATCACCGGAGATGACGGCGGACAATATCAGCTTCGTTTCCAAGATGGCAAAGCATCCGTGGAAGCGGGCGCTGACACACCAGCAGATTGCACCTTGAGTATGTCCCTGGCAAGCTTCCATGACTTTATGCTGGGCAAGTTAAACGGAACAGTCGCCTTTATGACCGGAAAATTAAAAATCAAAGGGGACATAGGCAAAGCCCTTAAAATCGAAAGCATCCTCCGCCAATATAACGTTAAAGAACACCTATAAACTTAAGGGGCCTGTCCCCCAATCTAGTAACGCGGTAAAGCGGTGGGGGCCTGTCCCCCAACCTAGTAAAGCGTTAAAGTGGTGGGGGATAGTCCCAATGTATATGATTGGAGGTGTCAAATGAAGCCGAATAATTTAGTAGAAATGGTGTCCCGGACGGTACAGCGTTATTCCGATAAGGATGCTTTTTTGTGGAAGAAAAATGGAAGATATCAAGGGATCAGTTATTTCTCTTTTTGGACTAAAGTGAGACAGGTAGCCGCCGGGCTTGCACACTTTGGAGTGAAAAAAGATGATAAAGTAGCGATTCTTTCAGAAAATAATCCCAATTGGCCCATCAGCGACTTGGCGATTATGAGTTTGGGCGCTGTCAGCGTGCCCATCCATTCCACACTGCCTCCAGAGCAAATTGCCTACATTTTAAAGAATGCCGATTGTATGTTTCTTTTTGTACAGGACGAACATCATTTGGGAAAAATCATCCACACAGACGCCACCGCACCACTGCCTACAGCGATCTTTTATCCACCAGCGAATTTTACGAATACAGACCAACTTTTAACTATTGAGCACTTGGCCTATCTTGGGTCCATTCATCCCATTTATCATTGGGAAGCCGGGTATAGTGCCATTTCAAGAGAGGAACTTGCCACTATTATCCATACTTCCGGAACGACCGGTAAACCGAAGGGGGCCATGTTAACCCATGGAAACATTTTGGCCAACATCGAAGGCGTTCAATTCTGGGTATTGGAAGCAAGACCTGATGATGTTTTGCTGTCCCATCTGCCATTATCCCATGTGTTTGAACGGATGGCAGGACAGTTTATGCCATTATCCGCCGGGTCTACGATTGCCTATGCGGAAGGAATCGAGAAAGTGCAGGAAAACCTTTTGGAGGTCAGGCCCACTGTTTTAGTCAGCGTGCCGCTATTGTTTGAAAAAGTCTATGCGCAGGCCCAAAAGCTTGTGGAATCGGGCACCCCGTTAAGAAAGAAGATTTTTAATTGGGCCATTGATGTTGGAATGATGAAATACGAGTACTACCAGAATCAGACCTTTGATGGGTTAATGAGGAACGGATTTTTACCAAAGAAACTTCAGAGAAGATGGAAGCTCGCCAATGCTTTGGTCTATAACAAAGTGAAACAGAAATTAGGAGGGAGAATCCGCGGGCTGATCTCCGGGGGCGGTGCCTTAAATCCTGAGATTGGCAAGTTCTTTTGGGCCGTCGATATTCCGGCGCTTGAGGGGTACGGGTTAACGGAAACCTCTCCGGTCGTCTGTACCAATCCTATGCTGCGGACGAAAGTAGGAACGGTGGGTAGGCCGCTTCCAAATCTTGAAGTGGCCATAGCCCAGGATGGAGAGGTCATGGTCAAAGGCCCCAGTGTGATGATGGGGTATTACAAAGATCCCGAAGCAACTGCTGAGGTATTCAAGGATGGCTGGTTTTTAACCGGTGATATTGGGAGCCTGGATGAAGAAGGCTATCTAAAAATTGTTGATCGCAAGAAACGAATCATCGTTTTGAAAACGGGCAAAAATGTCGCTCCGCAGCCAGTGGAAAATGCGATGACACAAAGTATGCATATCCAAAATGCCGTTCTGATTGGTCAAGACCAAAAGTATGTCATTGCCATGATAACGCCAAGCATTGAATATCTTTTGCTTTGGGCTAAAAAGAAAGGGCTTTCAACCGATGTGAACCAGCTAGTCAAACATACAGAAACACAAGCGCTGTTAACGAGAGAAGTCGTAAAACTGACTAGCAAGTTTCCGAAGCATGAGCAGCCGAAAAAAATTATTATTCTCGGAAAGGAATGGACAGTAGAGGGCGGGGAACTTACTCCATCCCTAAAAGTACGTCTACCGGAGATTCAGAAAAAATATCAAGAAGTAATTGCCCTTGCCTACGCAGAGGAAGGATTCACTGATTTGCTGACCGCAGCAAATGAAGTGGCAGTAGGATTATCATTGAAATATGCAGAAGGGGAGAGAGGAAAATGACACTGCCTTTAGAAGGAAAGGTCGCCTTGGTTACGGGAGCGTCCCGAGGGCTGGGAAGAGCGGACGCTTTAAAGCTTGCGGAAGCAGGGGCGGATGTGGTTGTCACCGACATTTTAATAGAGGACGGCCAAGATCTAGAAGATACCTCGGAATCACTTGGACCCATTGCGCAAATCATGACACAAACTAAACAAATATACACCAAGTCGACTACTGAACAAATCCGGGCAATGGGAAGGAAGGCGGCAGCCTTTAAAATGGATGTGACCGACCGTTCTGAAGTGGAAGCTGTCATGAAACAGGTAAAGGAGCAATTTGGAAAGATTGATATCCTGATTAACAATGCAGGGACATTGGATCACACGGCAAGGATTGAGGATCAAAATGACGGCTTTTGGGAGCGCGACTTACGGGTGAACTTAACGGGGGCCTATAATTGCTGCAAAGCCGTCTGGCCGTACATGAAGGAGCAGAATTGGGGCAGGATTGTCAACATGGCCTCGGTTGCCGGAACGTTGGGCGGTTACGGACAGGCAAGTTACTCGACAACCAAGGCCGGCATCCTCGGTTTGACCAAATCGCTTGCATTGGAAGGGGCTCGGTACAATATTACAGTCAATGCCATTGTTCCAGGTATCATCAAAACGGAAGCGTTTGAATTTACCAACCCTTCCATGCGGGAACGGATGATTGCCAGAACCGCGTTCAAACGTCCCGGCGAACCAGAGGATATTGCCAACGCGATTTGCTTCCTCGTTTCTGAACAGGCTGGATATATCACGGGGGTTGGTCTTCCCGTTACCGGAGGAATTGACCTTTTTACTTTTTAATATGATGGGAGACAAGTTTGATGAATTGTTTACTCGAAAAGAAGGACCAGGTTGCCTTGGTAACGATTAATCGCCCGCCGATGAACACATTAAGCCGAGATACTCTCGCAGAACTGGATTCGATATTAGGTGAACTAGAAAAGGATGATTCCATCCGTTCCATTCTTTTGACAGGATCAGGTGATCGAATTTTTTCCGCCGGAGCAGATATTTCTGAATTCGGTGACATGAGCGACCCAAAAAAATCGCGAACCAATATTCAGCAGATTCATGATTTCTTTTTTAGGCTAGAGCGTTTTCCAAAGCCAGTAATCGCTTGTATTAATGGCAAGGCTTTGGGCGGTGGAAACGAACTGCAAATGGCTTGCCATTTAGCGATTGCTTCTGAGACTGCCGAATTTGGCCTTCCGGAAGTACGGCTTGGCATTATCCCAGGATACGGAGGAACCCAACGTTTGCCCAGGCTCATTGGCAGACGCCGGGCAGTCGAACTCATGCTGAGCGGGGATAGGATTTCTGCCCATAAGGCATTAGAATACGGATTAGTTAATCGGGTTGTTCCGCAGGAAAAGCTGATGGAAGAAGCTTTGGACTGGGCATCAAAATTAGCCGCAGGTCCCCCGCTTGCGATGAAGGGCATCCTTGACTCTGTTAACCGCGGAATGGAACTCCCGATTCAAGATGGAACCGGGATTGAACTCGAAAACATGTTGGCCGTTCAAAACAGTGAAGATGCCATTGAAGGGGTTACCGCCTTTTTTACTAAACGAAAAGCGGAATTTAAAGGAAAATAGCTTGCTGCAACTCTATTTGAACCAAAAAGCGTATCCCATTTGGAATACGCTTTTTTTCAAAATTATCAATGTATATGTTTCCTGCGGAAAATCAGCCAGTAACTTGCAATCCCAATGACGCTAACAATCCCAACAAGGACCGGAAGTATATAGTTAATAATGGCTGGCTGTTTATTTTCCGCAGATTGATTGACTGCTGCCGATTCTGCTACAGTCTTTTCCTTCGCTGCATTTAGTTTAGCTGTTGCTTGTTCTTTTAATCCTGCTGCTTCCCCGCTTGCAAATTCAGAAATGCCCAATCCTGATTGATAGGAGGCACTTTTCCAATTGGAATCTGCCAATACATTCGTTCCCAATAGAAAAAACAACATGGAGAAGATTATATTAATTTTTTTAAACATTATATCCAACTCCATAATATTGTTAAGTTTTGTTGCCTTATTCTAACATCCTTTTAAATAGGTTAAATCAGTTTCAGGGCAATGTTCACAAACCTTTCAAAAAGCAAGTCGATAAATCTTCACAAATTGTTCTTAATTGAGAACAAAATAAGCTTTTTATGGTATCATTTGAATACACAGTGTAAACCAGTGTTTAAAAAATGATCGATACATACATATTAGTACAGCCAGAAAATGTTGATGGATGAAAGGGGAATGCTATGAAACTTGGTCTGTTCTTACTGTTATCGGGAATATTGGATGCCTGTTTGACCCATTTTGGAATCCAATTCGGCGTGATTGAAGAAGGAAATCCCGTCATGAAGTTTGTTATCGAAAAAAACTGGTCCTTGTTTTATCTCATCAAAATTCTCCTTCCAGTCGTATTAATAGTGCTCTTAATCGTTCACCCCATCACCGCATTAATGAAAAAGCTCTTGATTTCGGCAAGCATCTTGTATTTTTCCGTCCTCCTTTATCACCTGACTTGGATTGCCCTCTACACCTTTCGCATGTAACAGAAATATTGGACACTAAGGCATCCGTTAAGGTAGTATCAATACGATATGAAAATTAGGTAATAATAAGAAAAATGTTTGGAAAAAAGGAGCAAATCATGTTAAACACGCTAAAACCTTTTATTCAAGAAGCTTGGCAAAAATCAGGCTTTCAATCGGTAGTTGCCATTCAGGAGAAGGCAATACCTGTAATTTTGGATGGGAAAGATGTGCTGGCTGAATCTCCGACAGGCACAGGCAAAACCCTTGCGTATCTCCTGCCATTGCTACAACGAATAGATACAGATTCCCAATCTTTGCAAGCTATTTGTTTAGCTTCCTCCCAGGAGCTGGTCATGCAAATATTCCAGGAATTTCAAAAATGGTCAGAAAACAGCGGCATTAGAGGGGTTTCGATTATCGGAGGAGCCAACCCGAAGCGACAGCTGGAAAAGTTAAAAAAACGCCCCCAGATTATTTTTGCAACGCCGGGGCGATTACTTGAATTAATCAAACAGAAAAAAGTGAAGATGCATGAAGTGAAAATGGTCGTACTGGATGAAGGGGACCAGCTCCTGGTTGCAGAACATTACGGCACTGTAATGAATATAATTAAGTCGACCATGGGGGATCGTCAAATCGTCCTGTTTTCAGCTACACTTAAGCCGGAAACGGAACAAAAAGCCAAGGAATTAATGAATGATCCTGAAACCATTAAAATCGATAAACAGGCGGCTGCTACAGCCGGGGAAGTCGAACATATCTATTTTTTATGTGATAGAAGAGACAAGGTTAAGCTGTTGGAAAAGATATCCCGATTAGAGAAAAGTAAGTCGCTGGCGTTTATCAATGACATTGGTGAGCTTGAGGTTTTCAATCAGAAATTGAACTTCAAGGAACTTTCAGTTGGGGTCCTGCATAGTGATATGAAAAAACTGGACCGTCAGTCAACACTTAAATCTTTCCGTGACGGGAAAATGAACATGCTGGTTGCGACCGATGTTGCCGCAAGAGGACTTGATATTGAAGGAGTTACTCATGTGGTGAATATTGACTTTCCGAAGGATTTGGCTCAATATGTTCACCGTGCAGGAAGAACCGGGCGCATGGGGGCAAATGGCATTGTCATTTCGCTAGTGACGGAAAGGGAAGAAAGAGAATTGAAACGTTTTTGCAAGGAGTTAAAGATTTCACTTCATAAACGAGTTTTTTATAAAGGTCAAATTGCGGATGAAGGGCAGAAGTTAAATAGGTAAAAGGCATGGATTCCATGCCTTATTCTATTGCCACTTTTGATAGAGTTTTCTAATAGAGAAAAACAGACATGCCATTTTAGCATGCCTGTATGTTGTTACCTATTTAATCTTAATTCAACCATGTTACCATTATACCAATAACGTCTTTCCGTTGTGTAATTGGATTGCGCCCCTGAAGTTCTGCGTCTTCTGTTTCTCCGTCTTCTACCAGAGCGGCGAGACCCGCGAGAGCGGCCGGAACCAGAGCGGCGAGACCCGCGAGAGCGGCCGGAACCAGAGCGGCGAGACCCGCGAGAGCGGCCGGAACCAGAGCGGCGAGAACGGCGAGAGCGGCCGGAACCAGAGCGACGAGAACGGCGAGAGCGACCAGAGCCAGAGCGACGAGACCGGCGAGAGCGACCAGAGCCAGAGCGACGAGAACGGCCGGAGCGACCAGAACGGCCGGAGCGACCAGAACGGCCGGAGCGACCAGTACGACCAGTACGGCCAGTGCGGCCAGTACGGCCAGTGCGGCCAGTGCGGCCAGTGCGGCCAGTGCGGCCAGTGCGGCCAGTAGCGCCAGTGCGGCCAGTGCGGCCAGTGCGGCCAGTGCGGCCAGTAGCGCCAGTGCGGCCAGTGCGGCCAGTGCGGCCAGTACGGCCAGTACGGCCAGTGCGGCCAGAACTTCGACCGCGGCTTGATCTTCGAGAACGCCTTCTTCTGTTAGAATAAGGTTCTTGGATTAGAAACTCATCCATTCCCTGGGTAGTTACATCCTCAACCGCCTGCTGGATATCACATACCTCGTAAACTTTCATAAATTTACCCCCATTCATTTTCCTAAGGCGGAATCAGATAATTCAATCATCCACCCTGTACTACAAGTTACGTTTCAAAGATAGGTACTGATTAGACAAACATACAGTTTAAATAAAAATATACTCTTGTCTAGTTAAGAACTTCTTTTTGCATTGGTACATACGATTTATTGAGTGCAAAAGGAGGCTTAGCTATGAATTTGCCAAAAATAGAACTATTTATTAACCCTGCCGATTTACGGGAACTTAAATCTGATATATGGAACGATGACCCGTTACCGGCTTCTTTAAGGATAGGAAAAAAAAGGGCAGAAATTGACATCTCTTATAGGGGCTCTCATATAAGAAAATTTAAAAAGAAGTCATTTCATATTTCACTTTTCAAGTCCAACTTTATGGGGATAAAAGAGATTCATTTAAACTCGGAATACAAGGACCCTTCCCTGCTTCGAAATAAACTTTCCCTTGATTTTTTTCACCAAATTGGTTGTCTTTCCCCATCCTCCAGGCATGTTCTCCTCTCTATTAACGGAAAGGCTGAAGGAATTTACCTTCAACTTGAATCAGTAGATGAAAACTTTTTGAAAAAAAGGAAACTTCCCATTGGCCCCATCTTTTATGCTGTTAATGATGATGCCAATTTTTCATTATTGAGCCCTGTGGACGAAAAAGCCAAGTCTGACCTCTCAGCAGGCTATGAGGAAAAAATAGGGACAAAAGAAGATTTACTCGGCCTGGCCGATTTTATATATCGATTGAATACAACCTTAAAGAAAGAATTCGAAGCCGATATCCCCAAACTGTTAGATATTAATAAGTACTTTCGCTGGCTGGCGGGGGTGGTCTGTACTCAGAACTATGATGGATTTGTTCACAATTACGCCTTATATCGGAATGGAGAAACAGGACTCTATGAAATCATTCCTTGGGACTATGATGCAACATGGGGAAGGGATATCCATGGAGAGGAAATGGAGTATGATTATGTACGAATCCAAGGATTTAACACACTAACCGCAAGGCTTTTGGATGTGGATAGGTTTAGAAAGCAATATGCCAATTTACTGAATCAAATCTTAACTGAAAATTTTACGACGGAAGCAATGGAACCTCAGATTTACAAATTACACTCTGCTATTCATCCCCATTATAACCAAGACCCTTACCTTAAAGGCCAATTCAATGTTTTTGAGAAGGAACCTGAGTTTATCCTTCGGTTTATTGAAGCTAGGCGAAATTACCTAAAAAAACATGTAATCGATTTGGAATAAATAGGCGTAAGCAACTTTTTTAATAAATAGGCAATTTCTTCATCGCACTCAAGAACTAGGGTACGTATACATGAAGTATAACTATCCCCTATGGATATTTGACAAGGAGGAAAAAACTAAATGGCGGGAAGGAAAAGCAATCAATCTAACCAATCAGATCAATCTATTCCATTGGATGCATACCATTCATTTCTAAAATCATTAGTGGGTCAACAGGTACAAGTGTATAAAGGGGGTCCTGAAAGTAAACAAGGGACATTATTGGATGTACAATCTGATTATATTTGTGTGCTGGCCCAAAACAACAATAACAACAATAATAATAACAAGAATAACAACAACCAAAATAATAACCAAAATAATAACGTAAATAATCAAAACCAAAACCAAAACCAACAGTCAACCGTTGTCTATTATCGCACTCAGCACCTCCAAAGCATTAGTGAAAACACTAAATCCAATTCGATGCCACGCTATCAGAGTGATACACAAGAACAGAATGAATTCTATAGCGCGGGCAACTTTGATATGTTAATGGAGAATTTTACTCAAAAGTATGTTCAGATTAACCTTGGAGGTCCTGAGTCTAAAGCAGGTATGCTTCTTGACCGTTCAGGCAACTATGTAGCGATTTTAACCGAAGATGACGGTGTCGTTTATTACAACGTCCACCATATCAAGAGCATTAGTGAATATAACAACAATAACAATAACAATAACAACAACAATAATAATAATAATTCTCAAGAATCCGGACAGCAGGTGCAAATTCCTGAATACGTCCATGCTGATGATTTCCACGACCTATTTGGCCAGATGAGCCACAAATGGGTATCCATCAATAGGGGAGGACCAGAGGCAATCGAAGGCGTTTTAGTCCAAGGGATGGGCGGACACTACACGATTGTAAACAATGATGAAGTGCTAAGGATTAATCCTTATCATATTAAAAGCATTAGCAGCGGCCCTAAAGGTGCCATGAAACAACAAAACAACAATAACAATTCGCAACAGCAAGATAATTCAAATTCAAATTCAAATCAAGAAAATTCGCAGTCCCAGCAACAAAATCAAAATAACCAAAGCGGGCAAAGTAATAATTCCAGCAGCAAAAAATCCAGGAAAGATAATAGCAAATCCTCCAGCAGCTCAAGCAGTTCGGACCACTACAGACGCGAAAGAGTCGTTAAAAAAATCGACTATGTATGGAAGCCACGTTAATCGCTTACCACAAAACCAGGCATTCTTGAGTTTAAAAAGGATGCCTGGAATACTATTGACTTCATTGTACCAAATTAAAAATTCTAGAGAATGAGGCTATTGGATACACCAAGCTGAAAAGGGGAAATCTCAGTGAAAAATTTAATCACTTTAAAAGGGCAAAAAGTCGAAATGGAGATTTCCGGAAAAACCTTGTTTCAAGGTATCCTTATCGATATAGGTCAGGATATCGTTGTCATTTTTAATGGGAAAGATTATCTATATATTCCTTTTCTCCATATTCATAATATAAGAGCGGATAACCAAATTGAATTGGAATATGAGGGAACCCCACCAGAAATACCGATTACAGAAGAATCGAAAAGCATTTCCTACAGGAAAACACTCATGAATGCCAAGGGGAAATTTTTAGAAATATTTGTGACAGGCAATAAATCGATTCATGGATACGTCACCAGTGTCTTGAACGATTATTTTGTCTTTTACTCGCCTGTATACAAAACTATGCTGGTTTCCTTAAACCATTTAAAATGGCTTACTCCTTACCAATCCAATATTACCCCCTACACACTCCCAAATGAAGATTTGCCGCTTCAGCCAACTTCTATTCCGCTGCAGCGCTCCATTGAAGATCAACTAAAAAAACTGGAAGGAAGCTTAGTGGTATTTGATCTAGGAGATCACCCTTATAAAATTGGCTTATTAAAACTCGTTCATAATAATATTGCAGAACTTAATATAGCAAACGGGGAAACCGTCTTTTGGAAAGTCCCTCATATCAAAGTAGTTCACTGGCCATAAAACTTAACCTGTCCTAGGGTCAAGGGCAGGTTAAGTAATGAGTACATATGCAGACCCTTATGGCGAAATGAAAATTTCGCCTTTTTTGTTATCCGCCAATATTGATTGCCTAATTGAGATTGTAATAGACTCTAGTGGAATTTTGAAAAATAGGGTACAAACCTATGGCCTGTCTGATGTGCCATACATATAGATATAGTACAACATCACAACAGTGATAGATGGAAGGGGGGGACATCTGGAGCAGAGGGAATCAAAGGATGCCCCAACATTTGATAATAATTGATCGACTGAAAGAAAGGAGAAATATATGTAGTGGTTTGGATTACAATATTAACCTTTTTAATCACATTAGTGTTTATTCTTTGGAGACCAAGAGGGATCAACGAAGCTCTGCCTGCCTCAATAGGAGCAGTTATTGTGATCCTGTGTGGCAGTGTTTCTTTATCCGATCTTGTAACTATAGCCGAAACGATAAGCGGTGCAGCCATTACCATCATGGCGACCATCGTAATGGCCATCGTTTTGGAAAGCTTTGGATTTTTTCACTGGGTAGCGGAAAAGCTTGCCGAAAGAGCCAAGGGGTCAGGAATCCGCTTATTCTGGTACGTTAATCTACTATGTTTTCTGATGACCCTGTTTTTTAATAACGACGGCAGCATTTTAATCACAACACCTATCTTGGTTATGCTGCTGAATAATATGGGACTAAAAAATCGTCAAAAAATTCCATATCTATTGTCGGGGGCCTTGATTGCGACAGCTTCCAGTGCTCCCATCGGTGTCAGTAACATCGTCAATCTGATAGCCCTTAAAATCGTGCATATGGATTTGTATTTGCATACCGCGATGATGTTCGTTCCGGCAACCCTTGGGCTGTTGCTTCTCACTTGCTTACTATTCCTTCGTTTTAGAAAAGTCCTTCCGAAAAAGGTTCCTGTAAAGGTCTCAGGCCTGACACTCCCTTCCTATCACCCGCTTAAATCCAGTCCGATGAACCATGATTCGGAAAAGCAACGTTCCAAATTCATGCGTAACGTTTTGTTGTTCGTATTCGCTGTCCGCGTCAGTCTCTTTGTTGCATCTTTTGTACACATCCCTGTTTCTCTCATGGCGGTTATCGGTTCCTTAATCCTCTTAGGCTGGAGATGGGCATATCTAAAGATTCCTCCGAGCGATATGTTGAAAAAAACGCCGTGGTATATCATCGTTTTTGCCTTTAGCATGTATGTGGTCATTTACGGATTGAATAATGTAGGGCTTACTAAATGGCTCATTCAATTTATGCATCCCATGGTTAACGGAAGCCTGCTCCATGCAAGTGTGTTAATGGGTGTCCTGCTTTCGGTCCTGTCGAATATCTTTAATAACCACCCCGCTCTAATGGTTGGAACGCTCACTTTAACAAATATGGATCTCGTTCCCCTTTCTCTAAAGATTGCCTATCTGGCAAACGTTATCGGCAGTGATATGGGTTCATTGCTTCTACCGATGGGAACACTGGCTACTCTTATGTGGATGCATATTGTAAGGAAAGGGAAGGTAATGATTAGCTGGAAGGAATATGTGAAAATTACTACAGTAGTTATCCCGCCAGCGACATTATTTACTTTAGTGGTCCTCTATTATTGGGTTTCTTGGCTTTTTAGCGATACACTTCAGCGTTAAGCGAGTAATGAAAAGGAGAATGAAGGAAGATGCTTATTGATTTTTTAAATTTAATTGGAAATCATGTGGAAGTTGAAATTTCAGGCGGCCATTTTCACCGAGGGATTCTGATTGATTCTGGTTTGGACATTGTGGTCATATACGATGGGGCAAACAATCATTTTCTCTACATTCCATTTGCCCATGTGCAGCGCCTGAAAGAAATCACTTTACAAGAAGAGGATGCAACTTATGACCCTCCAGAAAAAAAACCGATCGATGGTGAAGCAATCTCTTGCCGAAAAATATTTACGAATGCTATAGGGATATTCGTGCAGGTTTATGTAACTGGCAATAAATCCATACACGGTTATATAACAAGTATGATAAACGATTATATCATATTTCATTCCCCAGTATATAAAACCATGTTTATATCAATGAACCATATAAAATGGATGATTCCTTATCCGCCAAATAAATCACTCTATGCTTTAGATAATCAAAATCTGGCTGTCACCCCAGGAACAATTTCCGCAGCCAACTCTCTAGTCGAACAACTGAAAAAGTTTGAGAATCAATTGGTCATTCTTGATGGCGGCGATAATCACGAAAAAGTTGGCTTATTCCAAAAGGTACAAAATAACAAATTAATGCTGATTACAGCTGAAGGGGATACGGTTTATTGGAATTTGGATCATATTAAAATGATACAATTAGCATGATGAAGATGTTGCAGGATAGAAATTCCATTTTTTTCGGTGAGTCAGTTGGGATTCTCCTTCGACAACCAAAAAAAAATAATCCACCTTGTATTTCCAGACGAAGATGGATTATTTATTCATAACTTGAGTTGTACA
Organism: Neobacillus camarae; assembly: GCF_054950115.1. Classification (NCBI taxonomy): domain Bacteria; kingdom Bacillati; phylum Bacillota; class Bacilli; order Caryophanales; family Bacillaceae; genus Neobacillus; species Neobacillus camarae. The sequence goes on from NZ_JBUCKX010000001.1 coordinate 321,928, forward strand.
TGACCGTGATGTGATCATCTCGGTCATCCTATTTATTGTACCTCATACTGCTAAGATATGTTTTTGGGGAAAATTAGTGACAAATGGACTAGAGAACCGGGATTTTTTATTTTGTTTTGGTCAAATCTCAGAAAGGAAGCAAAGAATATTTGGAGAATTTCCTATATAATGATGGAAACAAGGGAGGAGAACAAGTGGAAAATCCAAAATTAATTCGTTTTAGTGAGGAATGGCTAGAGGAAGCAACCATTCATGAAATGCAAGAAAAACTTGAGAGTGGTGAGCTTACCTCAAGAGAATTGGTGCTTTTGTATTTACATAGAATATCAGTTTTTGATAAAAAATTGAACTCGATATTAGAAATCAATCCTGACGCCTTACACATTGCAGAAGCATTGGATAGAGAAAGGAAACTAACTGGCCCGCGCAGCCAGTTGCATGGGATACCGATCTTAATTAAGGACAATATTGATACCCATGACAAAATGCATACAAGTGTCGGCTCTCTTGCATTAAAAGACTCGATTGCCCTGAAGGATTCCTTCATGGCCGAACAATTGCGCAAAGCGGGAGCCATTATCTTGGGAAAGACCAATATGACGGAATGGGCCAACTTTATGGCTGAAAACATGAAGAATGGCTATAGTTCCCGCGGCGGACAGGTATTGAACCCGTATGGACCGGGGGAATTTGATGTGGGCGGCTCCAGCTCGGGTTCAGGGGCAGCTGTAGCTGCCAATTTTGCTGCAGCGGCAGTCGGAACGGAAACTTCCGGTTCTATCCTTAATCCTTCTTGTAAAAACTCTATTGTTGGTATTAAACCAACAGTCGGGCTTATCAGCCGCAGGGGGATTATTCCAATTTCCCATACACAGGATACAGCGGGCCCAATGGCCAGGACTGTCGAAGATGCTGCCATCCTTTTGAGTGCATTATGCGGAATAGACGAGCGGGACCCGATAACGCAGACCAATCCGTTTACGGGGAAAGACTTTACAGAACATTTGTTAAAAGATGGTCTTAAAGGAAAACGTATCGGAATTGCCTTAAGTGGGTTTATTGAAAATTTGCCAGAAGACAAACAACAGGTGGTTCAGGAAGCCATCAAGGCCTTCGCCGCATCGGGGGCTGATGTGATTGCTGATATTGAGATACCTTGCGCCAAAGTGGACTGGGACATCAATGTATTAACATACGAATTCAAACCAGATTTGAATGTCTATTTAAGCGCACTCCACCCTTCTGTGCCAGTGCGGACTCTGGCAGATCTGATTGAGTTTAACCAGCAAAATGAGAAGACCATGCTAAAATACGGACAGGAAGTCCTATTGGCCTCTGAAGCAACCAGCGGCTCGTTGAAGGAAGCCGAATATATTAATTCGTTAGAATTCAATTTTTATCATGCCTCAAAACGTGGTATAGATTACGCGCTAGAGACCAATAATTTAGATTTGCTGATTTTTCCTTACGAGCAAGGGTGCATCATCAGTGCCATGCTTGGCTATCCATCAATTGCCGTTCCCGCAGGCTATACACCTGATGGGGAACCGGTAGGAATGACTTTTGCCGGAACAGCCTATAGTGAACCAATTTTAATGGAAGCAGCCTATGCGTTTGAGCAGATGACTCGTTATCGCAAGGCGCCTGTTTTGGAGAAAGAATAACCCGTTTCTTTTTCACTCATACTATGACTGAATTTCTTTTAAAGGAGATGTCATATGTGGGAAGACAGAAACTAGGAAATGCCAATGCCCAGCGGAACAACAACAGGAAAAAAGCCATGCGCACGGCCGAAGAATTAGTTGAGTTTGAAACTGGTGAAGCACTAAAGAGAAACCGTCCAAAGGATAATTAACAAAGTAAGGTGACGGCTAGGTCTCTTAGTGCCCACTGGAGCAAAAAATGTAGTTGAGGTCACTGAGCGGGACTCCCAGTACCCAGAGCAAAAGAAAGTGCTCTGAAGGTCACTGAGAGTTGGTCTTTCTTTCGTTGCCCAAGGAAGATACAAAAGAACGCCTCCCTAATTGGGAGGCGTTCTTTATTCTTCTTTCAGCAAGGTCAAAGCTTTGACTGCCGGCCCTTCAATGACTTCTCCGTTTATGTCGTAACGTGAGCCATGGCACGGGCAATCCCATGTCTTTTCCCCATGGTTCCACTCACATTCACAGCCTAGATGAGTGCAGGTGGTGTCGACAACGTACAGTTTGCCGTTCTCATCCCGATAACCGCCTGCCCGGCTTCCATTATACATGACAGAACAACCCTCGCCAGGCTGTAAGTCTTCGGCTTCTTTTGGCACAAACTCGAGTTTTCCTTTAATCAAATGCTTTGCCACATCGGCATTGGCAGTGATTAGGTTCTTCATACCAGGGTCCATTTGAAACCGGGAAGGGGAATATAACTCTTTGTATGGATTTTTCCTATTCAAAACATAATCCCGCAGTAAATGCCCAGCCAGAACGCCCGTCGTCATGCCCCATTTTTTATATCCTGTCGCCACTAAAACATGCTCCCTGTCTTCCGTGAGAGGTCCGATGTAAGGGACTTTATCGAGACTTACCAGGTCCTGAGCCGACCAGCGATACCTGTATTCTTTAATGCCAAAAACTTCTTCCGCAAATTTCTCGAGCGCTTCAAAGTGTACCATGGTGTCAATGCCCTGGCCGGTTTTATGTCCTTCTCCCCCGATAATCAGGAGTTCTTCCCCATTAAATGGAGTGGTACGAATCGAACGGGAGGGACTGTCGGCACTGATATACATGCCGCCTGGGTACGATTTGTCAGTCGTAATGCCAATCGCGTAGGAACGGTCAGCATACATTCTCGTGAAAAACAATCCTGGCTTGTCGTAGAATGGCCAGTGTGATGCCATAATGACATGTTGACAGGTTATTTTATGCCCTCCTTTGGTAATGACTGTCGGCTGCGATTCGTCATCCTGAATGTCGGTGGCCGTAGTGTATTCATATACGGAACAACCTGCTTTTACCGCATCCTCCAATAGTGCGCGCAGGAATTTTAGCGGGTGATATTGTGCTTGGTTTTGCATCACCAGGGCACCCTTAACCGGAATGTCAAATGGAATCGAGTCTTTTAGCTCCCCGGGGATCCCGAGTCTTTGATAAGCTTCAAGTTCGATTTTGAGTTTGCCCAATGTTTGTTCGGTGGTTGCATACACATAGGCATCCTGCTTGCTGAAATCGCAATCTACTTGGTTTTCAGCAGTTGTATTCTCAACAAATTTTAATGCTTCCATATGAGATTCGTAATAAAGCTTGGCCTTTTCTTCCCCAAAGTGGCCGATCAATTCATCATAAATAATATCATGTTGGGCCGTAAGCTTAGCCGTAGTGTGGCCAGTTGTCCCGTTTAGCACACTGCCTGCTTCAATTAATGCCGTCTTGACTCCTTCTTTGGCCAGCAGATAGGCGGCCGTTATTCCGGTAATTCCCGCTCCAACTATCGCCACATCCACAGTGATATCCTTGTCCAGTTTATTAAAAGAAGGCAAATTAAGATCGCGCCAATATGGCTTCGGAAATTGCGGGATCTTTTCACTCATATTCATCTATACCCTCCAGCAAGAAAAATGTATTCTTGTTTAATTTTTCCTGAATTTCAAAAATCATGTGAAAGGATGGAAGTTTATTGCAAATTAAAAACCCTTTTATCAAGGGTTTTATTCGTTTTCATTATTGGTCTTTCGGACTGTCAAGCTTATCAATCCGAACAGAATCTTCTGTATCAAGTGCCGTTCTTAAAAAATGAACCATTATCCCGCCGACAATACCAAGGCAAATGACAAAGCCAATTGTTGTGACCCACCAGAGAGCCATTGAACATCCTCCTTTATCTTTAGAACGTTAAGAATGTGCTTTCTAAAGATATATGCTGCAAGGAGATTGTTTTTGCCAAATATGATATAAGGTTTTCCGCGAGCCACTTTTTCATTCACCCTAATCTCTTATCAATAACGACCTCATTTTGGTTGAATACGACCTATATTAAACCGTTACGACCTTAAATCGTATCATTACGACCTATTTTTGGGACAAAATGTAATTTCTTTAGCGGGCACAAATTTTCCTGTATATTTTGAACGTTAAATCAAAAATATATATTCGGAGGAGGCGAAAAAATGAAGAAATCATTATGGTTTGGGTTACTGTTTTTGTTATCTATTTTCTGTATCCCAAGTGTTTCGTTTGCCCAGCAAATCTATACCGTCCAGCCGGGTGACTCACTTTGGAAAATTGCAGTAAAGTACCAAGTCGGAATCACGGAGATTATCGCTGCCAACCCGCAATTTAAAAATCCGGCGCTGATTTATCCGGGCCAAAAGGTCACCATCCCTGACTTGAGTGGCATTAAGTCGATTGAAAGCCAAGTAATTACTCTCACCAACCAAGAGCGTGCCAAAAATGGTTTAAAACCAATGGTGGCGGATTGGGAGCTTTCAAGGGTTGCCCGCTACAAGGCAATGGATATGAGAGATAAAAATTATTTTAGCCATACCAGCCCAACCTATGGCAGTCCGTTTGACATGATTAAGGCCTTTGGCATCACCTATCGTTCTGCAGCCGAAAATATCGCAGCAGGACAGACCACACCGCAGGCCGTGGTCCAATCATGGATGAACAGTTCAGGGCATCGGGCCAATATTTTAAGTGCCAACACCCGAATTGGCGTGGGTTATGCCAAAGGCGGGTCTTACGGGCATTATTGGGTACAGATGTTTATTTCCAAATAATTGTTGAGAGGGTCAGTCTCTAAATTTTAAGGGACTGACCTTTTCTACGTCTTAAGACCGAGTTGAAAATCAAGCTTAGGCGCAATTATGAAAGTTTATGAAAAAAGGTAAGATGAAATCAAGATAAGAAAAGGAGTGAAAAGGAAATGAAAAGATTCGGATTACTTTTGGCAGGAGGCATTGCAGCGATTGTTCTGTTGTCAACCATTGGCCCGATGGCAGGTTTATTGATCAGCTTAGTTTTACTGTATTTCATCTTCAAGCAATTTTTAAAAACGGAATCGGTGTTTGCAAAAATTTGCCTTGCGGGAATAGGGTTTATCGTTCTGATGGCGACCCTCCATCATGTTCCAGCCTTAATCGGAGTGGCTGCAGCATATGTTCTTTACCTGGTTTATAAAAAGTGGAACGAGAACAAATACACAAACAACCATGATGACTCCGACCCATTCGTAAACTTCGAGAAACAGTGGAATGAGCTAAACCGTTAAAACAGGCCTCGCTGAAATTGGGGAAACGAAATTCTACAAAAGCGGCGAAGGATTCCACAGAAGTTACTACTTATTCTACAAACCAACACAGTTATTCACCAAAAAATTGGATAAAAAATACATTTTACAAAAAAGGAGAGAAAAACAATGACAAACCTATTTACCCGAATCAAAAACACAGTGGTGGCCGATTTACATGAAGCAATGGATCAAAAAGAAAGCCAAAATCCTATCGCGATGCTGAACCAATATCTTCGCCAATGCGAGCAGGAAACAGAAAAAGTCCGCAAGCTGCTGGAACGCCAATCTAAGCTGAGAGAGGAGTTTGCCAGGGAATATCACCAAGCAGCTGAACTGGCTGAAAAACGCAAGCGCCAAGCAGAGGTTGCCTCAAAAGCCGGAGAAACTGAATTGTATCAATTCGCATTAGCAGAACATCAGCAATACACTGAGCGGGCACAACGGCTCGATGCTTCTCTCAAGCAGGCCCAGGCCAGCCTGAATGATTTGGAAAGAAAATATGAGGAAATGAAGCACAAATTGAAAGATATGCAACTGCGCAGGATGGAACTGATGGGGCGGGAAAATATTGCTCGTGCGAACCATCGAATCAATCAAGTGTTGGATGCCAACCAGGCGTCCAACAAGGCTTACGGACGGTTTGGGGAAATCGAATCGTATCTTGACCGATTAGAGCATCAAGTGAATAGTTCGTATTATCGCAGTACGATTGACGCAAGAATTGCCGAAATTGAAAAAGACATGAAATTGGAAGAAAGCAAGTCCATTTAATGCCAATTCATGGTATGCTTAGAGGCGTAGGGTTCTACGCCTTTTGCCTATATAGATGCTTGCAAAAATGATATAAGGGAGGGTGAGCCCATGTTTAAAAATTTTAAAAATGAATATACCGGATGGCTCGTGTTTATTGGTGCGGTTGTTCTGCTGCTGGAAATCTTGTTTTTTAACCGGGGGCTGATATTCTCTCTTTTTATTGCAGGCGGGATGGTCTATTTAGGCAGGAATAAGCGCGGGAAAAAGAGTGGTAAGTTGCTGTTTTATGGCGGGATTTTTTTCTTGGCCGTCAGTGTTTTGAATATGATGACGTTTAAGTTCTTATTGCTTGCTATTTTATTGCACTTTTTTATCCAATATTTAAACTCCAAAAGACAGCCGAATAAAATATCCCTTGATCTGAAGGAACCTACTATCCCACCCCAAAAAGAATCACTAATTAAAACAAACCCAATGTTCGGGAATGTTTTGATCGGACAGCAAAAAACGCCTGCAAGTGTCTATGATTGGAATGATGTCAATATACAAACGGGGATTGGGGATACGGTGATTGATCTTAGCTATACGATGCTGCCTAAAGGGGAAACCGTTATTTTCATTCGAAGCTTAATTGGCAATGTAAAGATCCTTGTCCCCTATGACATAGAAGTGGGTGTCCATCATTCTTGTTTTGCGGGTTCCACAACGATATTTGAAAATCACGAGGATAAAATTTTTAATCAGGCGTACCAATTTAAAACATCTGGCTATGATGAGGCGGAACAAAAGGTGAAAATCTTTACATCCATTATCGTCGGTAATATCGAGGTGAGCCGGATATGAGCGCAACAGCACGCCAAATAGTATGGACTGCCGGCTTTGCCATTGTGATTTCTATCATTCTCGGTGCGGTTTTTATGTTCGTTTTTCCGTTAAACAACTGGTCGGAATTATGGACTAGACATTTCATGGACATACCTATCGTGGTGTTTATTCCTGTCTTTAGCATTGCAACGGGAATCATCCTAGGGGCCATATCCGGCCTTTATTGGAGAAAGCAATTTTTAACCATCGACCAATCGCTGCATCGATTAGAAGAGGGAAAGCATGTTGCTATTAGTGGAAAACCGTCTGTTACGGAGATGCAAACAATTGCCGGCAGAATCGAGAAAATCGGCAGGCAAATTACAGAACAGGCCAAGCTTTCGCAGCGGTTAGCAACAGAGAAAGTCGAAGAACAGGAATCAAGAATCCAAGAGATCATTGAGCAGGAACGAAACCGGCTTGCCCGAGAATTGCATGATTCTGTCAGCCAGCAACTATTTGCCGCGTCAATGATGATGTCGGCGATTAACGAAACGAAACAATTAGCTGAGGAAACCTATGAAACAAAACAGCTTAAAATGGTCGAAGAGATGATCCACCAATCCCAGCTGGAAATGCGTGCCCTCCTCCTTCATTTGCGTCCAGTCCCGCTTAAAAATAAATCGCTGCAAGAGGGGATTGAAGAACTGTTAATGGAACTATCCCAAAAAGTGACGATGAATATCAATTGGAAGGTTGAAGAGTTTCCGCTTGATAAAGGGGTAGAAGACCATTTATTCCGCATTCTTCAAGAGTCTGTATCCAATACATTGAGACATTCAAAGGCGGGTAGTTTAGAAGTCCTGTTGATTAAACGGGAAGATCTAGTGATATTGCGGGTGGTCGATGATGGAGTCGGTTTTGACACCGGAGAAGATAAGGCAGGTTCCTACGGGATGCAGAACATTAATGAACGTGCCTTGGAAATAGGTGGAACGGTCAAGATCATCAGCGTGAAAAATAAAGGGACAAGGCTGGAAGTGAAAATTCCAGTGCTAAATAAGGGAGAGCATGCACATGATTAGGGTTTTATTTGTGGATGACCATGAAATGGTTCGAATCGGGGTTTCCGCCTATCTTTCTGCCCAGCCGGATATTGAGGTAGTCGGTGAGGCGGATAACGGAAAAACAGGGGTAAAACTGGCACTCAAGCTAAGACCTGATATCATCCTCATGGATTTAGTCATGAAGGAAATGGATGGAATTGAGGCCACTAAACAAATCATCGAAGAGTGGCCGGAAGCAAAAGTAATTATTGTAACCAGCTTTCTCGACGATGAAAAGGTCTACCCAGCATTAGAGGCAGGGGCGGCCAGTTATATGCTAAAAACCTCAAAGGCCAGTGACATAGCCAATGCCATACGGGATACATACCATGGCCAATCGGTTCTTGAACCGGAGGTTACTGGAAAAATGATGTTAAAAATGCGCCAGAAATCTCAGCATTTGCCTCATGAAGAGCTGACCAGCCGGGAGTTGGAAATTCTGCTGCTAATGGCAGAGGGCAAAACCAATCAGGAAATCGCCGATGAGTTATTTATCGCCCTCAAAACGGTCAAGACCCATGTCAGTAACATTCTCAGCAAGCTTGGTGTTCAAGACCGGACCCAGGCGGTAATATATGCTTTTAAACATTCCCTAATAAAATGAAATGAAGACCTTCCAAACAGAGATTGGAAGGTCTTTTTTTCATTATTTTAAAAAATAATTGAAAATTCTTCTCAATTGCTGATATGATAGTAAATGAAAATGATTATCATTATTAGGAGGATTCATTAGCCATGAACCTAATCAAATTATCTAGTATTCTATTCATTTCTAGCAGTCTGCTGTTTGGCTGTTCTAATAACGAAGAAAGCTCAACTTCTAATAAGGAAAAGGAAATAAAGAATCCATCTTCTGATGCTCTAAAAGGGGTCACGGATGAGTACCGCCAATATGCTCTCGGAGAAATTGAAGAGTTTGTCAAAGCAACAGAGGCATTTACAACAGCCGTTAAAAACGGGGAAATCGATCAAGCGAAGGCATTGTACGGCCCATCCCGAATGCATTACGAGCGCGCAGAACCGATTGCCGAAGTGTTTGGCGACCTCGATCCTAAAATTGATGCCCGCGAAGGCGATGTACCTGAAGGAGAATGGGGCGGTTACCACCGAATTGAAAAAGGATTATGGGCTGAAAACACAACAAAGGGATACGAACAGTATGCGGACCAGCTAATGAAAGATGTCAATCTATTGAGAGCGAAGGTAGATACTGTTGAGGTTACACCAGAATTGTTAATCACTGGTGCAGTTGATCTTCTAAATGAGGTTTCTACCTCAAAAGTGACAGGAGAAGAGGATCGCTATTCCCATACCGATCTATATGATTTTGCAGCCAACGTCGAAGGGGCTGAAAAAATATATAAACTGTTAACTCCGGCTTTAAAGGAGCAGGATGAGGACCTCGCCAAGGAGATCCAAGCCCGTTTTGATGATGTCTACAGTCTACTGAATAAACATAAGCAAGGGGACGGCTATAAGGTTTACACTGACCTGACGGAAACCGAAGTAAAAGAACTGAGTCAGGCTATTGATGCACTGGCTGAGCCGCTTTCTCAAATAGGAATTGTAACGGAGGCGTCCTAATTGGAAAAGGAAACGAACATCTTCGATGCACTAAATGAAAAAAAGGTTTCGAGGCGGAATATTCTTAAAACTGCTGGTATAGGCGGTGTAGGGGTGCTGCTGGGTGCATCGGGACTTGGCGGGGTAATGGCCGTCACTGAAGGAAAAGCAACCAACAAGGACAACAAAGATATCGTCCCGTTTTACGGTAAGCATCAAAGCGGAATTACGACACTGCCTCAAAACCATGTTTATTTTGCCGCCTTAGATGTAACGGCCACCAAAAAGGAAGACCTAATAAAGCTTTTTAAAGAATGGACTGATGCAGCCGCGTTGATGACGGAAGGAAAAACGGTCGGTGAACTTTCCAGCAATGAATATCTTCCTCCAAAGGACACAGGGGAAGCTGCAGGCTTATCACCATCCAATTTAACAATTACCTTTGGAGTGGGACCAAGTCTTTTTCTAAAAGACAACAACGACCGGTTTGGATTATTACAAAAGCAGCCGAAAGAATTAGTGGAACTTCCTAAATTCGAGTTCGATGCTTTAGAAGCAGAATGGACCGGAGGGGACTTGTGTATTCAAGCATGTGCTGATGATTTGCAGGTTGCCTTTCATGCGATAAGGAACTTGATTCGGATCGCTCGAGGAAAAGCTGCATTGAAATGGGCACAAACGGGTTTTCAGCGAACCAAACAGGCAGATTCAAAGGAAGAAACGCCAAGGAATCTATTTGGTTTTAAAGATGGTACTGTAAACCCAGACGTGAAAAGCGATAAACAAACCAACGAGCATATATATGTCCAGCCTGGGGACGGCCCTGATTGGCTGGCAGGCGGAAGCTATCTAGTGGTAAGACGGATCCAAATGTTTATTGAGGTATGGGATCGTTCAACATTAAAGGAACAGGAAAACACATTTGGCCGATATCGTGACAGCGGAGCCCCATTAGGGCAAAAAGATGAATTTGAAAAGCTTGACTTAGAAAAGAAGAATGACAAAGGCGATTATATGATTCCGGTGGATTCGCATACCCGGTTAGCGCATGGCGATGGGTCGCAGCAAATATTGCGCCGGTCCTACTCTTATTCGGATGGTATGGATGTCAAGACAGGAAGCTTTGATGCAGGATTGCTGTTTATTTGTTTTCAGCGGTCACCAAGTAAGCAATTTATCCCCATTCAAGGACGGCTGGCAAAAATGGATAAGTTGAATGAATATACCTCCCACCGCGGCAGTGCGCTTTTTGCCTGCCTGCCCGGAACCAAAGAAGGCGGTTTTATCGGAGAAACGTTATTTAACTAAAGGGTTTCGATTTATGGAGGAGAGAGTGAGATGAATGGATTAAAGAAAGTTAAGCATCTATTGGCGGTGCTTGCTGCATTTTTGGTGTTTTTTCAATTATTTCAGCCAGCAGCTGCCGCAGCAAATCATGACGAGCTTTTCGTCCTGATAGGGGACAGCTTAATGAAAGCCAAAGAGGGTGACCGGGAAACCGTTGCAAAAAATATCAATCAGTTTGCCGAATTATGGAATTCAATTAGGAAACCTGAAAGTAAACAGGCAAAAAAGGTTGATCAAGAACTAAAAGAGGTTCAAAGATCCCTAGCGGATGGAAACACAGCAAATGAGGAGCTTTCGGAAGGTCTTTCCGCTTTATCGAGTTCAGTGGTGTTGTATGATGAAGAGCAAAATCCCGTGGATAAAGCAAAAGGGAGAGAACAAGTACAGCAGCTGCTGCCGCTGATCAGCCAATTAAGTCAATCGATTAAAACGGGGAATCAGACAGCCTTAACCTCTCAGTATCAAGCAATACTTAATCAATGGAATACGTCTGAAAAAATTGTTCATGATGAAAGCATCGCAGCTTACGGTAATATTGAAAAATATATGGCTCTAATCCGTATTGCGATAACACAGGATCCTGCGGATATAACGGGAGCGGAACAGAATACAGCCCTTTTGAAACAAGAAGTTGAAAACTTTATGGCCGGTAAAACGGCTAAGCAGATTGAGGGCAACTATACCTTAACAGATTTAGCTAATCTTTTTGATCAGGCAATAAAGGAGATTTCCGATCAGAATTATTCAAATGCGAGCAGCAGCTTGAATGAGATTCTCAACATTTGGCCAATGGTAGAAGGGGATGTCCAAACACGAGACAACCAGCTGTATAGCGATATAGAAACCAAAGTTCCTTCAGCTATCAGCCTTTTAAACTCCGAAAAAGTAGATGCACAAAAAGCAACGGATATTGTGAAGGACTTGAATTCAAGACTGGCACCTTTAACAAGCAAAACAGATTATTCCTTTTGGGATGCGGCCCTTATCCTATTACGAGAAGGGCTGGAAGCTTTATTAATAGTGGCTACACTAATGGCCTTTCTTAAGAAAATGGGGCAGCAAGATAAACAAAGGTGGATATGGACAGGAGTTGCCATTGGAATTGCCGCAAGCGCTGGTCTAGCGGTAGTGATTAATCTCGTCTTTTCCAAGATTGCTGCAGCTTCCAGCCGGGAATATATTGAGGGCATTACCGGTATTGTGGCAGTTATTATGATGTTGACGATCGGAGCTTGGCTTCATAACAAATCTAGCATCGGGAACTGGAATAAGTTTATCAACCAGCAGATGCAGCAGGCAATTGCCAAAGGGAGCTTGTTTTCTTTCTCCTTTATCAGTTTTTTATCCGTTTTCCGTGAAGGTGCAGAGACAATTATTTTTTATGCAGGAATTACCCCGTATATAAGCTTGCAGCAGCTTGTAATAGGTGTGGCAGCAGCCATTATTATTCTCGTTATTGTTGGTTTTGTGATTATCAATTATAGTGTGAAAATACCGATTAGGCTATTTTTTAAAGCGGCAACTATTTTAATCTACATCCTGGCTTTTAAAATTCTTGGAATCAGCATCCATGCTTTGCAAATTTCCAATGTTTTGCCGACAAGCTCGGTCCAAACACTCCCATTTGTCGATTGGCTGGGGTTATATCCAACTTGGGAAACGACAATAACTCAATTAGTTTTAATTCTTATCATTGTTGCAATGACTTGGCTGGTTAAAAAACGAACAATTACCGCCGGCAACATAAAAGAGGCCTAATGGCCTTTTTTTGTTGCCTAAATTCTTCTACTATTTCATGAACTTGTCTCATAAGTTAATAAAAGTATACTGTTAAAAAGGGGATGCAATGATGGCGGGTTATTATAAGAGTATTTTCTTTTTAGCGGCGGCCGCCTGCTTGGGAGAGGGTATCGAGATTCTGGTCAACATGATCTTGGCACGTGAATTAGGGTCTCATGGCTTAGGGGTATATATGTCTATACTGCCAACGGTTTTTCTGATAGTCCTTTTGGCAAGCTTTGAACTGCCGGTGTCCATTTCCAAACTAATTGCGGAGAGGGAGGAGCGCTATCATCGAAATATCCTGCACCATGCCATTACGGTTACAATCGTTTTTACGGTGGTGCTATTCTTGGCAGGTACAGTGGTCATTCCCTACATACCGATTTTTCATGCTTACCACCCGTATATCCGATGGCTGGTCCTGCTGCTGATACCGATTATTTCCTTTACCTCTGTAGCAAGAGGCTATTTTATGGGCAGGCAGCAGATGGGGAGAATCGCCGTATCGAACTTCCTGCGGAAGATTGTTCAGCTGATTGCTTTATTCGTCTTATTTCGGCTTTTTGATTACGATGCCGGAACATCCCTGCTCGTAGCAATTGGGACTTTTATCGGCAGTGAGCTGATTGTTTTCCTCTACTTGTTTTACCTATTTATGCTCCAATTCCATCATATCAAAAGCATGCCATTTTCCAATTTAAATCGGAAAACGGTTAGAAAAAGTTTAATGGCAGTGTCCATCCCGACTACAAGCATGCGTTTATTCTCAGCGCTAACCGGCGCCGTTCAGCCGTTTTTGATAAAAGCAGCTTTGGAACATTCCGGAATGACAGAGACACTTGCGACCGAGCAATTTGGCATGCTGATGGGAATCGCGGTTTCAATAGGCTTTTTCCCAGCGTTTATTGCCCATTCCTTATTGATAGTCCTGATTCCAGCCGTGTCTAAAACACATTCGGAAAAAGATTATCCAAGCCTGCAAAAAATGCTTCAGCAAGTCATGAAGCTGACTTTTGTTTATGGCATAGCCGCGGTAGCCGTGTTCTACTTTTTCGCCCCTCAATTGACGGGATTGTTTTTTAAGTCGGAAACTTCGGCCATCTATTTGCAGATGCTTTGGCCGTTTTTCCTGTTTCATTATTTTATTATTCCGCTGCAGGCCTTTCTGCTTGGCCTTGATTTAATCAAAGAGGCTTTCTTTCACATCATTTGGTCGCACATTGTTAGTTTTGCCATCATTTTTGTTCTAGGGGCAAGGCCGGAGTGGAGAATGGACGGCGTGATTATTGGGATGAATGCAGGTGCCGTACTGTTGTATCTGATGCATTACCTGACAGTCTGCAAAAAAATCGGGCTCAGTTTTTTCATGAAGGGAATCGTGCCAAAAACCATGGAGAGATAAAAAAGGGCCGCCAATTGCTTGGCGGCCCTTGCTGCTTTCGTTAATCCCTGCTGTTCAGAATACCGAAGATGCGCAGGATACTGATGAATAAATTGATAAAATCCAAGTATAAGCTTAATGCCATCCAAGGCACATGTTCCGCCCGGACACCGTAGTGTTTCATTTGGCTGATGTCAAAAAGAACGTAGCCGCTGAATACAAGAACCCCAATAAACGAGTATGCCAGCATACCGGTCGAGCTAAGCGGAACAAAGATGTTAAAAATCGAAATAGCAACCAATGCCAGCAGAGCGGCTAATAGAAATCCACCTAAGAACGAGAAGTTCCGCTTTGATTTTGCCGCATAAACGGCAATACCCGAAAACACAACAGTAGTAGTTCCAAATGCCATCATGACAATATTGGCTCCTGCTGTCGCCACATAATAACCGACAATCGGGTATAAGGTAATCCCCGAAATGAACGTAAAGATGTATAGGAACGAATAAGAGATGGCCTTTTTGCGTCTAAAAAACACTGCTGCAATAATCATAACGAATTCTAAGATCGATAACGGCAATATTAATGCGGGTGGCACGAATGACCCCGCCATGGTGCCGACAAAGGCGATGGCAAGCGACAAAGCAAACGTCCGTAAAACCGATGGCATAAAATCAACTGAAGATGTTTGTGTATACAATTTCTCTTCACCTCTGGAATAATTTCTTACATCTATGATATACGATTTTGTGGTCAAGATGTTTCATTTTTTCTAGATAAATCTTCTTTTTCTTTTAATAAATCCCGAATTTCTGCCAGCAGTTCCTCCGTCCGTTCTACCTTTACTTCTACTTTCTGTGGTTCTTCTTTCTTTTTAAACCGGTTTAAAAATTTCACAAAAAGAAAAATGGAAAAAGCTATAATAAAAAAGTCAATGACGTTTTGCAAAAAGACACCGTATTTGATGTCTTGATAAGCCAGGTCTTCAACGTGTACACTTCCTGTTAATAATACAATGATTGGCGTAATGATATCAGCAACGAGAGAAGAAACAATTTTACCGAATGCACCGCCGATAATTACCCCAATCGCTAAATCGAGAACATTGCCTTTCATGGCAAACTGCTTAAATTCTTTCCACATGCTATTCCTCTCCTTTTCTCTTTAGGGGACATTGTACCTTTGAATCATGTCCTTTGCAACCCATTTTTAGGAGATTATATTCATTCGAATCGCCTTTACAGCGGCATCTGTTCTGTTTTTCGCAGACAGTTTCTGAATAATAATAGATACATAATCCCGGACGGTGTAGCTGCTTAAATGGAGTTCCTTCGCGGCCTCACTGATGGTAGCCCCTTCAGCGATGAGTTTTAGAACCTCACGCTCCCGCTGTGAAAGGATTGTGCTGGGCACAACCGATTGCCGGGGGATTTCTTCCCTGATGGAATACAAAGATTCACCGGCATATTGGCCAAATTTAATCAGGGTGGTCAAGGTTTGGGGGGCGACGATAAACTCGGAATGTTCCCCTTGGTCCAATAAGGCGATTCCCAACAGTTGCTGTTTACTCGGTGCATACAATGGGAGCACAACTAATGTTTTTAGTTTAAAGGCTTGAATATATTTTTCCGGCAGTACTTCAGAAGCATTTGAAAAGTATAGCGGCTGGGCATAGGTCAGTGTCTGTAAGTATTTTTGGATGAATGGCAATTGGAATATTTTCTCCCTGATTGGCTGAATAGAGGGGAGGCTTACATTGTGCCCCGATACGCTAATCCCTTGAACTTCTGACTGATTGTATATGAATATAGCACATCTCTTAAATGGCATATATTCCACCAGGGCGCGCGTAATCGCTTTAACTGCTGCTTCGGCGCTCCTTGATGGCAAAAGATGCTGTAAGAAAAGCAGGGAGGCATTTTTCCAATCTATTTTATTTTCAAGATGTTGGACCTTCAATTGCCGCAGATACATGCCTCTAATGACATCTATTTGCTGCTGGTTAATGACAGCATCATCCTGTAAACAGACCAGCAGTGTGTCGTTTATACAAGGAATCTGGATAATCGGCGTTTTCCCCTTTTTTATACCGATTAATCGTTCGACAGCTACGGAGAGATAATCCAGTTGCGGTGCTTTTAATGTTAAACACATGTCGATTAATTGGTTGTCCACTTGGTGTTGTTCGGAGCAAATCACACAATTAATCTGGTAATCCTCTTGAACCTTTTTTACGACAACAAGCCACTTCATAGGGACAAAGTTAGAAGACATGATCATTCTTGCCCATTGTTCAATTCCCCTTGCAGAATCCCGTGTCAACAAGGATTGGTCCAGTATTCTTAAAAAGAAGGCCTGTACTGCCTGATGATCCATAAATGTGCTGGCGGTATTCTTTGCTATCAGTTTATGAAATATATTTTCTATTGTTGTGATAAAGGATATGGTCTCATATTCATCATAATGATTTGAAAAACGTGTTTCCCATTCTGTCAGTAAAGAAAATATATACGAATCCATGCTAATAGATTTGGCTGAAGATAGTCCCTTAACCGAGTATCGGATCATCCCATCGTATTTAGGTGCTAACTGTTCATTCTGTTGTTTTATGAAAGGTAATAATTGTTCCCATTCATTTAAAAAATCAGCCAGAAGACCTGTGATAATGGTAAAACCTTTATGTAACAACTGTTCCATTTTTATTTCCACTTTTGGAGCCCCACCCGATCCTTTATTTTTCTTCTTTAGTTAGATGCCCATTCGTCCGTGACAGATATTTCACCCGACATTTGACGGGTTATAAATAATATTACGATATTTTCCGTGATTGTGGTAGTAATACAAGGATAGTATGGTAGAGAAAGGAATTATTATTTTTAAAATTCAGAAAAGTGAGAGGGGTTATAAAATGGAAAGTCCGGTTCAACTCGTTGAGGGGACAACAAGTAAGAAAGCTTTTTGGACAGCAATGGCATCAGGGTTATTGGCCCTTGGATTGCTATTGGTATCTTTTGGTGTATCGGGTGTAGCATACGCTGTTCCAATTGCTGGGGTAGGAGACTTTTACGTTGAGTTTGATAAATTGGAAGGTACCGGTTACACTTTCTATCCAAAAATGGGGGAAACCTCGAGCGCGGATTCAGCACCACAAGGGACAAACCTTATTGAGAACTTAACGATTACGAATTTGCAATTATATAAGGATTTTAATGTAGGAAATCAGTGGATTCGGGTTAAAATTACCGCATCAAAGCCAGTGCAAATTACCGGATTGCAGCATGATGCTGGGCTGATTGAGGCAGACGCCACATTCCAAGACTTAGTGCTGCAAGAAAAACATAGTGATGACTGGCAAAAGCAATTCCAGCAAACTTCATCCAAGATTGTGCTGGAACATGCAAAATTGAAAACGCATTATCTTTTCCAAAAGACCATTAATATGAACGGAATGAAGCTTACAGTTGAGAAAATTAATAAATAGTCAGGTGGGAAAATAAATGGGTTTAAATAAATGGCGAAAAAAAAGGCCGTTTTGGGGTGCATTAATAACAATTATTAGCGGTGGAACCATCTTATGGGTACCATTAAACCTTTATCTTGCGACTTTTCTTCCTGGTTCTATAGCAGTCATTGGTTTGTTATTTGGCGGGATCATTACGTTGATTGGAATTGTTGCGATGTTCTTCCCAAATGCCTCCAGGATTTTAGGTATCTTCACCATCTTCCTTTCCATCCTTTCCGTTATTGGTGCATTAGGGGGGTTCTTGTTTGGAACCATCTTTGGTATCATCGGGGGTTCTTTATTGACAGCGTGGCATTTAGGACCGGCAAAAGTAAAAACCTCCCATTCAACGGGGGTCGAAGAAACGGTAGAATCGTTCTAAAGGAGAGCAATATATGTGGTGGAAAAGCAAGGTAATCTTAGTCATTTGTAGTTTGGTGCTTGTGTGCCTGTCATTGCTCTCACCTGTAAATCATATAAAGGCCGCTGAAAAAACGGATACCGACGGATTTATCATCGAGGCGGATAGAGTTGTTGGCACTGGTATGAAGGCGTCCATTGTAAGCCGCGAGACCTCGGAAAGCGACAGTAAACTCATGCTTCGAATTCAATATGAATCGGCAACCATTTATGGGATGAAGTTAACGAAACCAGTAAGTACGGGTAACGGCGAAGTCAGTATAACCTTAAGTGCAAAAGGGCCTGTGACAGTTTATGGCATGACAGTTGACACAACCGCCCTCTCTTTTAAGGGAGCGTGTTTGATAGCGGGAGAAACCATCCCGCAACTTGGCATGGAAAATGTAGTGATGGTTGCCCATTATATGAAATCAGATAATAGTGTCATTGCTCAATTGGTACTAAAAACAGTAAACGGCAATGCACAGCCCAACAAACCAGGGCAACTGCAAATTCTACAAGATTTGGCCACGTTGCCATTCAACCAGCTGGACAAAGAGTTGGAAAAAATAACAGCCGGACAGCTTCCCCTTACTTGCAGTGACGGGTCGATGAGTGCGAAGGAATCGCCAGGGACTGGAACGGAGCCGCTCCAAGATGTTATTGGGGGTGTCACGGACCCGTTGCAGCCTGTGTTGGATACGCTTGAACCCGTAACAAAACCTTTGGAACCGGTACTGGAGCCGCTTAAACCGATACTAGAGCCCGTAACAAAACCACTTGAACCGATAGTAGAGCCAATAACAAAACCACTTGAACCGATACTAGAGCAAGTAACAAAACCGCTTGAACCGATACTTAAGCCGGTAACGAAACCACTAGAGCCGGTACTCAATCAAGTAACGAAGCCTTTAGAACCGGTTGTGAGCGGTACCGTGGGAACGGCGGACAAAGTGGTTCAAACCGTATGTACCAAGGTGCGTGATGCCAAAGGAGTTATTAACAAACAACTTGCTTTGGATTTAATTGATGAAGCGATTTCCAAAAAGATACAGCTCAACCAAGTGTGTCAAGAGGATACTTCGGTATTTCAAGTGATTGGGAACTTGGAAAAGAGCTTATTAAAATCACTTGGGCTCATTGATTTGTTAGGAAGAATTATTGGTGACCCAATGGATCGGCTCTATAAAATGCGTGATAAGGTATTAAAAGAGCCTGATGGAGCGATAATCTATTCCCCATAGAAAAAGAGCAGGAGGGCCTGCTCTTTTTACTTTTAAAACGCCCATTTTCCTTTTCTGAATACGGGTTCCGTTTTCCCGTCCGCTGTGATTCCGTCGATGTCCATTGCAGCTGAACCAATCATAAAATCAACATGGGTGAGGCTTTCATTCAGGCCATTTTCCTGCAGTTCTTTGGCTGTCATTTTCTTGCCGCCTTCAATACAGAAGGCATAGGCACTTCCTATAGCTAAGTGGTTCGAAGCATTTTCATCGAATAAAGTATTATAAAATAAAACATTCGACATTGAAATCGGAGAATCATAAGGTACAAGGGCAACCTCACCCAGGAAGTGCGAGCCTTCATCTGTCTCCACCAAATGTTTTAATACTTCTTCTCCTTCTTCTGCTTTTACATTGACAATCCTCCCATTCTCAAATGTTACCGAGAACCGGTCAATGATATTTCCACCGTAGCTAAGTGGTTTTGTGCTTGCCACCGTTCCGTTTACTCCGGTTTTTAAAGGAACCGTGAAAACCTCTTCTGTCGGCATGTTGGCCATAAATTGATCGCCTTTTTCGTTCAGGCTTCCTGCCCCCACCCATAGATGTTTTTTTGGAAGCTCAATTGTAAGGTCAGTCCCAGGTGCTGAATAATGCAGCTTGGCATACCGTTTTTCATTCAAATACCGGACTTTGTTGTGAAGAGTTTCATCATGCTTTTTCCATGCTTCCACGGGATTTTCTGTATCCACCCGAACCGCTTTAAAAATGGCATCCCAAAGTTTTGCTGTCTGCTGTCCGTCAGACATGTCCGGGAAAACCTTTGCGGCCCAAGCAGTGGATGCTGCCGCAATAACGGTCCAGCTGACTTTGTCAGATTGAATGGCTTGGCGATATTTTGATAATGCCTTTCCGGCTGTTTTCTGGAAATTGGCAATCCGGGTCGGATTGACACCTTTTAACAAATCCGGACTTGAAGACACTATGGACATAAACGCGGCGCCTTTTTCAACCAATGCTTCTTGTTCCTTTGCACGCCACTCAGGATATTCCGTAAACGCTTCATCGGGAGCCAGGTCGTATTTGGTTCTATTTACAATATCGTCAGACCAATTGACGATGACATTAAACGCACCCGCCTCATAAGCTTTTTTGACCACAAGACGGACAAATTCAGCGACCTCGATGGAGCTGTTCACAACTAATGTCTGGCCCTTTTGGACATTGACGCCAACCTTCACCGCAAGCTCGGCATATTTTTCAAGGTTCTTTTGAAATTCACTCATATGTATCTCTCCTTTTTTAGAATCTTTCTATTATTTTAGCGTTTTTAATGCGAAAAAGAAAAGGAAACCGAAATGCCGTTATTTATCACTGCAGCTTTATTTTTTGTTTTTCAAAGGTATGAAACATCACCCAATACATGACTGCGCTTAGAAGAGCTAAAAGAAACAAGACAAAAAACGTCCAGCCATAGCCAATCCACACGGTCATGGGAATAGATAACGGCGCAATCGTCCGGCTAATGGTAAATCGCAGGCTGGCGGCTGCAAAGTACTGCCCCCGCATATGTTCGGGAGAGAGTTTTGAAACAAAGCCTTGTTGCAGTCCGGCCCCCATTAATTCACCAAAAGTAAACACAGCCATGGCCAAAATGAACCCCCATATCCAATCCGTTTGGGCAAAGAGGATAACCGAAACAGCATAAGTGATGGAAGAGAAGATAAAGACATTCCTCTCATTATATTTGGACATCCATTTAGTCACTGACACGGTCAGTAAGGCAACAAGGAATCCATTCTCTGCCAAAACTATCCCGAATGCCTGCTCTCCTTTGACCGATACGGACCAATCACCAACGGAAAACAAGGACGAATCCATGAGAGCTTCCTTGATATAGACCGGGAACAGCAAATCCAGCTGCATGAACGTCTGGCCGGCCAATACACCGGCAATAATGAATTGAAGAAACGTTTTATCTTTAATGATTAAATGATAATCTCTTAATTGATTGAGAAGAAAGTAGTACCATCTTCCATCAACATCCTGATCCATTGCTTTGTGGATGGGGGCTGTTTCATGTGTCCACTTGGCCAGAACCATGCCGAGCAGGAGACAGACCATTCCCGCAATCAGAAGCAGTTCCATGCGATACTTGACATAAAAAATTGCTCCTATAATAGGACCAATGACGACAGCAATATTTATGGCGGTATAAAAGATCGCAAACACATTGCTACGGTGTTTTTCCTCAACCACATCGGCAACCATGGCTTGACTGGCCGGCCAGTAAAACGAGCCAAAAACCCCAGCGACGGCGAAGGAAACAAAACCTGTCCAAGGCGAATGGAACCGTGGCGAACTGGCCGCCGCAAAAACCAAGAACGAAAGTCCTTGGCCAATGGAAGAAAGCACCATCATCCGCTTCCGTCCAAACCGGTCCGCACAGTATCCGCCCATCAGGTTGGCCATGACTGAAAATATTTGAGAAAAAACTAACAATAAACCTGCTTTGCTTTTTCCAAACTCATCTGCAAAGTAAATCGTTAAAAAGGGAAAGAACATCCAATAGGTGATGTTCATCATAGCCTCTCCAAACAAGCGCACCTTTAAATTTATATCCCAATCTTTGATTCTCATAGATAACCCCATTTCAAAAATTCTCGCTTTACCATCATACTATCGGCATGGAAGAATATACAAGAAATAGAGAGGCAGAGTTTACCTCTACTGTGAATCTGAATTATATTATGTTTTGTGCTATATTATAATTTAATGGGTGATTGAAAGGATGTTTTTATAAAGTGAAAAAAAGTATAGTTTTAGCCGAAAAACCTTCTGTTGCTCGTGATATTGCACGGGTATTGAATTGTAATAAAAAGGGAAATGGCTTCTTAGAAGGAGATAAGTATATCGTTACATGGGCGCTGGGACATTTAGTTACACTTGCCGATCCGGAAAGTTACGATGATAAATATAAAACATGGAACCTTGAAGACTTACCCATGTTACCTAATGAGTTAAAGCTTACAGTTATCAAACAATCAGGTAAGCAATTTCATTCGGTAAAAAGCCAATTACTTCGTTCTGATGTAGGGGAGATTATCATCGCTACTGATGCGGGGCGAGAAGGTGAATTAGTTGCCCGCTGGATCATTGAAAAAGCGAAAATAAACAAACCTATAAAACGGTTATGGATTTCTTCTGTTACGGATAAAGCAATTAAAGATGGGTTCAAGTCTTTGAAGCCAGGAAAGGCGTATGAAAACCTTTATTTTTCCGCTGTTGCCCGTTCCGAGGCAGACTGGTATATCGGTCTTAATGCAACCCGTGCGTTAACAACTCGATTCAACGCCCAACTCAACTGCGGACGTGTCCAAACTCCTACTGTCGCAATTATAGCAGCCCGTGAGGAGCAAATTAAAAACTTTAAGCCACAGACCTATTATGGCATTGAGGCGCAGACAAAAGAAAAATTGAAGCTGACTTGGCAGGATGCAAAAGGAAACAGCCGCAGCTTTAATAAAGATATCATAGATGCGATTGTGAAAAAATTGGGAACCAAAAATGCCGTTGTAACGGAGATTGAGAAAAAACCGAAGAAGTCCTTCTCTCCGGGACTTTACGATTTAACAGAATTACAGCGCGATGCCAATAAAATATTCGGTTATTCAGCTAAAGAGACACTGAATATTATGCAAAAGCTGTATGAACAGCATAAAGTTTTAACCTATCCGCGTACAGATTCACGGTTTATCTCAACAGATATTGTTCCGACGATTCCAGAACGTCTTAAGGCGTGTGCAATTGGTGACTATCGAACAATAGCTAACAAAATTTTAAAACAGCCCATTAAGGCTTCTAAAGCGTTTGTGGATGATAGTAAAGTATCCGATCACCATGCGATCATTCCAACTGAAGGATACGTGAATTATTCCGCATTTACAGATAAAGAACGGAAAATTTATGACTTAGTAATAAAAAGGTTCCTGGCCGTATTGCTCCCTGCATTTGAGTATGAGCAATTAACGCTTCGGGCGAAAATTGGTGAGGAAAATTTTGTTGCAAGAGGAAAAACCATTATTTCGATGGGCTGGAAAGAAGTATATAACAACCACTTTGATGATGAAGATGAAAGTGATGATTTAAAAGAACAGATTTTACCTCGGATTGAAAAAGGTGATACCTTAAACACAAGTCTCATTGCGCAAACATCCGGTCAAACAAAGCCTCCGGCTCGTTTTACAGAAGCAACCCTATTAACGGCAATGGAAAATCCTGCGAAGTATATGGAAACCCAGGATAAAAGGTTAGCCGATACCTTAAAATCAACGGGTGGTTTAGGGACTGTGGCGACCCGTGCAGATATTATTGATAAACTTTTCAATTCATTCCTCATTGAAAAGCGCGGCAAAGACATTCACCTTACATCCAAAGGGCGTCAATTGTTAGATTTAGTGCCAGAGGAGCTAAAATCCCCTGCCTTAACAGCTGAGTGGGAACAAAAGCTCGATCAAATTGCTCATGGCAAGTTGAAAAAAGAAGTCTTTATCAGCGAAATGAAAAAATACACAAAAGAAATTGTCGCTGAAATTAAAGCGAGCAACAAAAAGTATAAGCACGACAATATCTCAACGAAACATTGTCCAGACTGTGGAAAACCAATGCTTGAGGTAAATGGCAAAAAAGGTAAAATGCTTGTCTGCCAAGATAGAGAATGTGGGCATCGAAAAAACGTTTCGCGAGTCACAAATGCGCGTTGCCCTCAGTGCCATAAAAAACTAGAGCTTCGTGGTGAAGGTGAAGGACAAATTTTTGCTTGTAAATGTGGATATCGTGAGAAATTATCAGCTTTCGAAGCGCGGCGTAAAAAAGAATCTTCCGGTAAAGTAGATAAACGTACGGTGCAAAAGTATCTGAAAAATCAAAGCAAAGAAGAAGAACCGATTAATACAGCATTAGCTGATGCTTTAAAAAAATTGAATTTAAAATAAGTCGTATTAGGCTATATATACAAGTTTTAAAAATAGTGTATGTATAGCCTTTTTTTCTTGCGGCACTTGTTTTTTATACAAGTATGATTGACAGAAAAAGAGGGCTACACATAAAATAATGATAATTCAATCAAGCAATATTTCCATCATAACAATACAGAAGAGGCTGGACTCCCAATCTGAAACGATTTGGAATTCCAGCCTCTTTCTTTATTTTGATACAGTGGTAGAGGAGTGAGAAAAGATGATTACTCTGACCGGAAATGATTTAACCATCGAACTGATGAAAGAAATCTTATACCAAAAGAAATGGGCATCCGCGTCTGAAGCAAGTATGGAATCAGTCAAAAAAAGTCGGGAGGCTGTAGAAAGAATCGTTAAAGAAAACAGAGTCGTTTATGGAATCAATACTGGCTTTGGAAAGTTTAGCGACGTTCTGGTCAATCAAGGCCATGTGCAAGACCTGCAGTTGAATTTAATCCGTTCCCATGCTTGCGGGGTGGGAGAACCCTTCCCGGAACTCGCCGCAAAGGCCATGTTGCTGCTTCGGGCCAACGCTCTCTTAAAAGGATACTCGGGAGTAAGACCAGTCGTGATTGACAAGCTGTTAGAGTTGGTTAATAAGAATGTGATACCTGTAATTCCCCAACAAGGGTCTCTTGGTGCGAGCGGCGATTTGGCTCCATTATCCCACCTTGCCCTCGTTTTGATCGGTGAGGGAGAGGTTTTTTACAAAGGGGCCCGGATGGAATCGATAACCGCTTTTCGCCAAGAAGGAATACAACCGATTCGGTTGGAAGCAAAAGAAGGGCTTGCCCTAATTAATGGGACTCAAGCCATGACGGCCATGGGAGTGGTAGGCTATATTGAGGCGGACCAGCTTACTAATCAATGTGACCTTATCGCATCCATGACTTTGGAAGGTTTGCAGGGAATCATTGATGCTTTTGCCGGGGAAATCCATAGCGCGAGAGGTTATAAGCAACAGATTGAAACAGCCGCACGGATACGGGGTTATCTTACTGACAGCCGTCTCACTTCCAGACAAGGAGAATTAAGGGTTCAGGATGCCTATTCACTCCGCTGTATCCCCCAAGTTCACGGTGCGACCCGCCAAGCGCTTGATTATGTGAAAGAAAAATTAGAAATTGAAATCAACGCTGCAACGGATAATCCGTTAATCTTTGATAACGGCCAAAAGGTAATTTCCGGCGGAAATTTCCATGGCCAACCGATTGCATTGGCCATGGATTTTATGAAAATCGCCGTGGCGGAGCTAGCCAATATCTCAGAGAGGCGAATTGAACGGCTAGTAAATCCGCAATTAAATGATTTGCCGCCCTTCTTAAGTCCCCAGCCGGGACTGCAATCTGGAGCGATGATTATGCAATATACTGCTGCCTCGCTTGTCTCGGAAAATAAAACGTTGGCTCATCCGGCAAGCGTGGACTCCATTCCATCCTCAGCGAATCAGGAGGATCATGTCAGCATGGGGACAATAGCGGCACGCCATGCCTATCAAATCATACAAAATGCGAGAAGAGTTTCTGCCATAGAATTGATTTGCTCGATGCAGGCGGTAGAATACCGTGGGATTGAAAAGATGGCCTCCCAAACGAGGAAGTTTTATGATTTGGGAAGAAAAGTCGTACCCTCCATTCATCAGGATCGTGCATTTTCAAAGGATATCGAAAAGATGGCAGAATGGCTTGTAACATTTGAAGTGACGGAAATATAAAAAAAGGCGTGAAACCAATCACGCCTTGCTATTCTTCTTCCAGCCTATTTTTAAACGCCTCTTGCACAACGATGAATTCTTCATCGCCAATGGCTTCTTTTGCGTGCTTTTCCGTCATGTTGTCTTTAGGAAATTTTCCGGGGTGGTTTTTATTTTTATGGTTAAAATGTTCTCCGCGTGCCAATATCAACACTCCTTTCGTTTGTCTGTATGTAGGTTTTCCAAAGCGATGAAAAATAATTACGCGTTTCCCGCTGTCAAAAACTTGTCAGTAAAGCACAAGAACTTTGATATAATTGATGAAAAATAGGGTATAAAGGAGGCCATGAGTATGGATTTATTTCACACGCTCGCGGAAGACCGCATCAAAAAGGCATATGCAGAAGGTGAATTTGATAACCTGCTGGGATATGGGAGACCGCTTAAGCTGGAAGATTTATCAGGGATACCGGAAGAGCTGCGCATGGCCTATAAATTGTTAAAAAACGGGGGATACACCCAAGAAGAAACTGATTTACGCCGAGAATTCATGACGGTGGAAGACTTATTGAAACATTGTGAGGATGAAACTGACCGAGCAAACTTGCAAAGAAGATTAAATCAAACACTGCTTAAATATAACCAACTGATGTCAAAGCGCCGTGTTAAGACAAACTCAGCTGTTTTTAAAAATTATGAGTTAAAGATTCAAGAGAAATTAACAAATAAGGACTATTGAATTCCGTTTCATTACTCGTCCCCAGCCTTTTTTCTGGTTTTATCCGGTTTACACATCCGGTCAAGAATGAATCCTGCAAAAACAATAAAGGCAATTGGGATGGAAAAATTTAATACGTGGACAATAGTCAACCATAATCACCTCCAGTTGTTAGAATATTAATAATATTAAGTATATTCATATGTTGATTATATCATATTTCATTTTCACAATTTAGACAAATATTTATGTGATAATCGTTATGAATATTTTTACATTATTGTGACTTTTTTGAACAAATCCTATCTTTTTCATGCTAGGATAATAGGTAGGCATTTTAAAAATTGGTGTTAGGGAAAGATGGGCTGACTATGAATAGACAGGAAGAAATTGTATTTGAATTTATGAAGTCAAACCTATTTATATCTGAGCGTGAACTGGCAAAAATGACCGGTATGACTGTAACTGAGATAGAAACTATAATGGCATCGCTTATAAAATATGGAAAAATCGTTGGCCGCCCTTACGTACTGCCAGAGGAAAAGAAAATCCTCTGCATCGGCGGTGCTAATGTCGATCAAAAAATACAGGTGTTAAATCCTTTGACATTTGGAACTTCTAATCCGGCAGTGAGCACAAGATCAAAAGGCGGAGTGGCCAGGAATGTTGCCGAGAACCTTGGCAGATTAGGAATGAACGCTTCCCTTTTAGCCCAGTTCGGAGCAGATTCACAAGGCGAATGGCTGCTACAGGAAACAAGGGACTATGTCAACGTCACTCCCTCCTCTGTCATTCAAGGCAAAACAACAGGTACCTATACGGCCATCCTAGACAACGAAGGTCAAATGACGGTTGCTTTAGCTGATATGGCCATTTATGATGAAGCGGCCGATGACTTTATTGAAAGGAACTGGTATCATATGCAAGATGCCGCGATGATTCTACTCGATACCAATTACCCTGAACATGTTGTGCGCCAAGTAATAAAAATCTGTCATGACTATCATGTTCCCCTTTGCATCGCCACTGTTTCGACGCCTAAGACTAAAAAACTGCCGGAATCCCTTGAAGGAGTCAGCTGGCTTATTGCCAATCACAGGGAGGCCGAGGCTCTATCAGGACTAACGATTAACAGAGAAGGCGATTTTTTTCGGGCGGCGGAAATAATTTTAAAAAAAGGTGCCGAGCGAGTGGTGATAACTAGAGGAGAACAAGGATTAATCTATTTCACGCAATCGGGACAAGCAGGCGCATTGGTGGCACCTGATGTCATGGTGATGGACGTTACGGGTGCCGGAGATTCCCTTATTGCGGGAATATTGTACGGCCATCTAAAGGGACTCATTCCGGAGGATGCATGTAAAGTGGGTCTTTCTTGTTCGTTAATAACGATTCAGTCGAATGAAACAGTAAATCCTAAATTAAACCAGTGCGCACTGATAGAGGTATTTCAAAAGTATTTCTCTAAGTGTGTCTCTCACTGACAAAAAACTATATGCACAAGCTGGGGATTTCACTTGGAAGTCCCTTTTCCTTTGCCCTGATGAAAAAAGTGTCATAAATTGTAAGTTAAAAATTAAAAATTAATGACAAAATATAACACTTTGTTCTACAGCAACACCATATAATGGAGATTGTATTAAACTTAAGCGGAAAGACCCATGAATTTGTTAAGTCTCTATATCATATGCACTACTACTTGCTTCATCGCAACAGAAAAAGGCAAACCTGCTGAAAATCAGGGACGCAAAGCCGAGGATCTACGGTAAGACAAACTCTCCTTACTATGATGGCCGGGCTGCCTGGAATACGAAAGTATTTTAGGAGGATTGGAATGGACAGGGGAATTCGTGAAGCGGAAGTAATCGATATTGAATGGCTCGCCTTAATTATGGAAGCGAGAGAGATTGGCCTAACGGTGGAAGATGTACGGAGTTTCCTCGATAAGAATACACTCCCGGAGAAACTAGCTGAATACCAACCCAAAAAAACATCCTACAAATAATGATAAAATTTGTAGGATGCTTTTTTTTGAAATTAGTTAACCTTTAGTTGTCTTGGTTATTATTCCTCCATTTATTAAATTCGAGGAATTCCCGGAATTGATCTTTGGATACACCAGAATTCATTGCCTCGCGTACCAAATTCATCCAATCACTATCTAACTCGGCTTTGTCTATTTGTTCATGTATTAAATGTTCGACAGGAATATTTAATACAGCAGCAATCTTTTCGAGAAACTGTATGGAAGGATTCTTTTGAAGGTTTCTTTCAAGAGAACTTAAATAGGATTTAGCGACTCCTGCTTGTTCAGCAAGCTCAGATAGTGACATTCGTTTCTCTTGCCGGAATTTTTTTACGCGGTCACCAATCATGATTTTCACACACCCATATCAAATATTTATAAATTAATAATACCAAAAAGAATAGAAAAGTACCATATTAAGAACAAATGAATATGACAAAATAACGAAAATATTAGCTGAGAAATGAAGACAAAACTATTTTTGAAAAAAAGCTGATATAGAGTTAATATTAAAAGTGTGCCAAATCTAACTGTATTGTTAATCTATAAGCACTAATAAACTCCATTCACATAACATTATCCATAAAGGCGGGAAAAGAATGATTGTTCTGAAATCGCAACGAGAAATTGATGCCATGAAAAAAGCAGGAGAAATACTTGCTGCTTGCCATAAAGAGATAGCTAAGCTGATTAAGCCAGGAATCACGACTTGGGAAATTGATCAATTCGTAGAGAAGTTTTTAAGTGATCATGGAGCAACTCCTGAGCAAAAGGGATATAAAGGGTATGAATATGCAACATGCGCAAGCATTAATGACGAAATATGCCATGGTTTCCCGAGAAAAGAACCTTTAAAAGAGGGGGATATCGTGACCATTGACATGGTTGTCAACTACAATGGAGCACTTGCCGATTCCGCATGGTCCTACCCTGTTGGTAACGTATCGAAGGAAACGGAACATTTATTAAACGTAACAAAGGAAGCATTGTATAAAGGGATTGAACAGGCTATACCAGGGAACCGGATTGGGGATATCGGCCACGCAATTCAAACGTATGTGGAATCTGAAGGACTTTCCGTTGTCCGCGATTTTATCGGGCACGGGATTGGTGCAGTGATCCACGAAAAGCCGGATGTTCCGCATTATGGACTGCCTGGAAAAGGAGCACGGATTAAGGAAGGAATGGTTTTTACCATCGAACCAATGGTCAATATCGGACGGTTCTACACGAAAATGGATACGAATGGCTGGACAGCAAGGACAGTGGACGGTACCTATTCGGCCCAATATGAACATACCATTGCGATTACAAAAGACGGTAATATCATCTTGACTGATCAAGGAGAATAATAAGAAAAAAATAAAACAGATCGAAGTGATCTGTTTTATTTTTTTCTTAAAGTTCCTAATTCCTCCGCCAAAGCTTGCATTTCACTGGGACTAAACGAACTTTTCCTTTGAACCATGTCGTAAATTTCCTTTAATTCTTCATACATCTCTTCATCGAAATGGGAAGGCTTAATCGCTCCCAGGTTTAACACTTTTAACTTTTCCTTGATTTTTTCTATCATAAATTCCACGTTTTCTACTGATTTTTGTGTTAAATCCAAATTCATCACCCTTTTTATATATTTATATTCCCACCACTTCTTGAAAAAATAGCCAATATGCGGACATGGATAAATATAACAATGAAACTTGCGTCATGACTATTTATCAAGCAAAATAAATGAGAGGAAGCATTGATATAATTTTCATTATACATGATTAAAGCAACCATGGGTTTTATTAATATTTTTTATTATATTTCTTCAAAAGCGAGGAGAGGTTAATATGACAGGGAAAAATCAATTTTGGAAGGGAATGCTAATCGGGGCGATAGCAGGAGGGGCGGTTAGCCTTTTCGACCGGCACACCCGTACAGTCATGGCTGGGAATGTGAAAAAAGTATCCGGGAAAATTTCTTATGTCGTCCTCAATCCTGGTGAAGTCACTGATTCCATCAAGGGAACAGCCCTTAAGGTGAAAAACACGGTAGAACAGGTTAGCGGGGATATTACCTATATCATGGGAAAAGTAGATGAATTGCGCGAATTAACACCCAAAGTAACCGAAAGTGTGAAAGAAGTGAAGGATACCTTCACAAAATTGGGTGATGAGGACCCGGAACTCTTTGAGGAAAGAGATTATCATTAAAGGAGAGGTGATGCATGAAAAATAAAGGTGATGTCCGATCGAGTTTGCCACGGCTTCTTTGGCACAGGATTGCTGAGGATGATTTGCCAGGATTGAGCGCGCAGTTAGCCTATTATTTTCTCCTTTCACTGTTCCCGTTAATGATTGTGGTTTTTACAATCATCCCTTATATACCGATTCCCCATGAAGACCTGCTCGGGATTGTACGTGAATTTGCGCCTGCTGATGCGATGGATTTAATCGAGAAAACCATTAAGGAAGCGATGGACCACCAAAGCGGCGGCCTGCTATCGTTTGGTATCATTGGAACGATATGGTCAGCATCCAATGGGATCAATGCCATAGTAAAGGCATTTAATCGGGCTTACAATGTAAAAGAAAGCCGCTCATTTGTGGTTGCTAGAGGTATGTCCATCCTGCTGACCTTCGGAATGATCTTCGTATTGGTTCTAGCCATTATCATTCCCGTGTTCGGAAGGGAAATCGGATTGATTTTATCGGCACAATTGGGATATAAATCTGAATTTTTACGGGTATGGAAAACTTTAAGTGTGGCAGTTAGCTCGTTAATTATTTTTCTCATATTTACAGGCCTGTACTGGATTGCCCCCAATGTCAGGCTCAGATGCCGGAGTGCGCTACCTGGTGCAGCTGTTGCCGTCATTGGCTGGATTGTGTCTTCATATGGGTTATCCTATTATATTGATCATTTCAGCAATTATTCCATTACATATGGAAGTATCGGTACCATTATCGTGTTAATGATCTGGTTCTATATTTCCGCATTTATTATTATTTTGGGCGGGGAAATTAATGCCTTTTACAGCGAAAGGAACCGCTCCAACTGTTAATACTTACCTTTAGTCCAAAGGGGCTCCTGTGCTCAAACTAGAAAGGGGAGCAATCAATAGGAAAAGGGGGTAAGCAAATTGCTATCACTTTATAAAAAAGGCGGCGGAACGAAACAAAAAGGTAAAGGTGCGAAGGGAAATAAAACCTCCGGGTCACAAAACGGTTCCAATAGCTACCACTAAATATAAAGCCCAGGGTACTTTGTTTTCCCTGGGCCTTGTTGCGTTTTATTCCGGTCGTTATTTTAAAAGTCTAAGGCTGTTTAAAATGACTAAAATCGTGCTGCCCTCATGACCAATAACCCCGAATGGCAGGTCAATCGATTGAAAGAAGTTCGAACAGATCAGCAGCGTAATGACGGAAATCGAAAAAACAATATTTTGCCTAATAATTTTATTCATCCGCTTAGACAGCTGGATTGCTTCGGAAATTCTAGGAAGGTCATTTTTCATTAACACAATGTCGGCTGTTTCCAGTGCTACATCCGTTCCTTCACCCATGGCGATTCCTACGTTGGCAATTGCCAGCGCGGGAGCATCATTAATTCCATCCCCAACCATGGCCACTGTTTTGTACTTCATTTTGAGCCCCTTAAGGTGCTCAACTTTGGTTTCCGGAAGGCATTCAGCAAAGTAATGGTCCACGTGGCTCTCGGCGGCGATTGCTTGTGCTGTATTTTCACTATCCCCTGTCAGCATGATGGTTTGGATGCCTTGTTTTTTCAAAGTGCCAATAGCATCCTTCGTTTCCTTTCTGACCACATCTTTTAAGGCAATGATGGCAATAATCTCAGAATTTCGCTCCACGAACACCAATGTGTTACCTTGGCTGGCGAGTTCTTTGGCCTTGCCATCGGCAAAATGTACTGCCTCTTCAGTCCCAACAAAAGCTGCTTTACCGATTTTCCATTGGTCGTCGTTCATTTTGGCTTTGATCCCCCATCCTGGCAAGTCTTCCAGAGTATCGGGATGGACCAGGTCTTTGTCCGAGATTTTTTTGGCATATTGAACGATTGCCTGTGCCAGCGGGTGATTGGACCTGCTTTCGATAGATGCTGATTTCCAGACGATTTCATCTTGGTTAAGACCTTGTTTTACAATCACTTGGGTTACTTCCGGTTTGCCTTTTGTCAGCGTTCCGGTTTTGTCAAAAGCAATCGCCCCGATATGGCTCAAGTTCTCCAAATGGACCCCGCCTTTAACTAATATCCCGTGCTTGGCACCATTTGAGATGGCCGAAAGGGTTGCCGGCATGATGGATGCCACCAAGGCGCAAGGCGAGGCAACCACCAATAAAATCATTGCGCGGTAAAAGGATTCATGCCAGTTCCAGCCGAACACAAAATGCGGCAGGAAGAACATCGCGAGGACAACGAGCAAGACCACTTTGACATAAGTTCCCTCAAACCGTTCAATAAACAATTGTGATGGCGATTTCTCGCTTTGAGCCGATTGAACGAGCTGAATGATTTTTTGGAATAAGGTGTCACTCGTTTCTTTCGTTACCAGAACCGTTATGGCCCCGGTCATATTGACTGTACCTGCAAACACTTCCTCTTGAATTCCCTTTGTTACAGGAATCGATTCCCCGGTAATCGCCGCTTGGTCAATATTGGTTTGGCCATTAACAATGGTACCATCGGCCGGAACACGTTCTCCGGGCTTAATTAAAATATGGTCTCCAACTCGAAGCTGTGAAACCGGAACCCGCTTTTCTGTTTGGCCAACAAGGAGCAGGGCCTCTTCAGGCTGAAGGTCCATTAAGGAAGAAATCTCTTTATGGCTTTTATTCATGGTGTACGTTTCCAGCGCTCCACTGACGGCAAAGATGAAAATCAGGATCGCCCCCTCCGTCCAGTAGCCAATGATGGCCGACCCGATTGCCGCAAAGATCATCAGCATTTCCACATTTAATTCCTTGTTTTCGTAAGTGGCCTCAATGCCTTCTTTCGCTTTGGCAAATCCTCCAATGGCAAAAGCCAGCAAATAGGCTATAACGGAATTCACTCCCAGCCCATTTTGTTCGAACAGCCATCCGGCCAAAATCAGTACCCCGCTTATTCCAGCCGCAATCAATTCACCATATGGTTTTAGTTTTTCAATCCAGCCAGCTCTTTGAATGTCCTTTGACAGTGTCTTTGCTTCGGAACTCATTGAATTCTCTCTCCTTTGCTTCTAATTGAGAAAAATAATCAAAATCAATACCCCTATAAAACACGAAAGCTGTCATAATAATGACAGCGATGCTTTTATTTAAAAT
Source organism: Neobacillus camarae (assembly GCF_054950115.1). Lineage (NCBI taxonomy): Bacteria > Bacillati > Bacillota > Bacilli > Caryophanales > Bacillaceae > Neobacillus > Neobacillus camarae. The sequence continues at coordinate 355,814 of NZ_JBUCKX010000001.1, forward strand.
GATTACTATTTGATAATCATTTTACCATATTTATTTTTTAAAAGATATTCCTAAGTTTATAATTATCATTTTTCGTGTTCTATCATGAGGTATGTTTTTTTTCCGAAGAAAAAGATTATCAGGGCTGCGGTCAAAAGAAGCGTGCTGATGATCGAAAAGAAGCTTGCATTTTGGAAATTCTTTATGAACAAACCCCCGATAATTGGCCCAGCCAGGCTGCCGATGCTATAAAAGATTCCGCACAATAAATTGCCTGCAGGAAGCAACTCCTTGGTGACCAGATCGGCCATAAAACTGATTCCTAATGAGAACGTGGAGCCTACGGCCATACCGGCAGCAAGGAAGGCCAGGAAAAGAACGAAAAAATTTTCTTCCATCAAACCAGCTGCAGAAAAACTGCAAAAACCGATGGAAAGCAGGACAAGCAACAATCTTCTCCGTCCAAACAAATCCCCTAACATTCCAATGGGCAATTGGGTAATAATTCCCCCTATGGCGAAAGCAGACAACACGTAGGAGACACTGGTTACATTGAGATCCATCCTTAATGCATAAACAGGATAGCTGCTGTTTAATGAAGATTCCAAAAACCCGTATACAAAGGGTGGCAAAAAGGCAATCCACGCATATTTTAAAGCTTTTCCAAAATGGCTTATGGTGGATAAAAAAGAATGATCATTGCCTGCCTGTTCGGGGAGCTCGTTTTTTAAGAAGAATACAAACAGCCATCCGACCAGACATAGAATGGATGACAATATAAATGGCAATGCTTCACTTATATTAACAAGAGGTGTCATCAAAGGACCGGTTGCAAACCCGATGCCAAAGAACAGGCCGTATAGGGAGATATTCCGTCCCCGTTTTTCCACGGGAGAGGTGTCAGTAATCCATGTTTGGGTTGCAAAATGAAGGCCATTGTCGCCTATCCCGATTAAAAGCCGTAAAATAAACCAAAACCAGAATGATTTCCAAACAGGGAACAGGCCAATTGAGGCGATGACCAGCCCCCCGCCCAAAATGATAATCGGCTTGTAGCCGTACTTCCGGAGCGGTCTTTCCAAAAATGGCGATATAAAGATGGTTCCGATATAAAGGGCTGTTGCGTTTAATCCATTTAAAGAGGAGGATACTCCATCCTGCTCAAATATGACGGCTAGAAGCGGCAGCAGCATTCCTTGTGAAAAACCTGACAATGCCACGATGCTGACAAGAATCCAAAAACGAAATGTACTATTTTTCATATCAATTTCCCTCTATGTAAAGTCTTTATGCCCAAGATGAATAGTATATAGAATATGTTGGATTTGCAAGAAAAATCTTGCATTGGTAGGATAGAAAGTGATACTCTTTTTTTGCTTATAGGAGGATATAAACTTTCATAGAATAGTGAGTAAAAAAGCAAATGTACCAGGGTGTTTTTGATTCACCCGCATGGCTTGAGGATAATAGGAGGGAAAAAATTGGCAAACAAAGTTTTTATGATTTTAACGATTATCGGGGTGCCGGTATCTGTTATCGGCTCGCTCATGCATTGGCCCAGCATGATGATGTTTATTATTTACTGTTTGACTATCGTTGCATTATCTAGTTTTATGGGAAGAGCGACGGAAAGCCTTGCCATTGTGGCGGGACCGCGGATTGGGGGCCTGTTGAACGCCACGTTTGGAAATGCCGTGGAGCTGATAATTTCGATATTTTCATTACAGGCAGGCTTGACAGGGGTGGTGCTCGCCTCCTTGACAGGTTCGGTGCTGGGCAACTTGCTTCTCGTTGCCGGACTTTCCTTTTTTGTCGGCGGGTTAAAATATAAACGCCAGAAATTCAATGTTTTTGATGCCCGGCATAATTCCGGTCTGCTCATGTTCGCCATCATTGTGGCGTTTGTCATACCTGCAGTATTTTCTCTGAACATGACTGAAACCAAAACACTCACACTTAGTGTCGGAATATCGATTACATTGATTCTGCTATATCTGGCGGCACTCCTGTTCAAATTAGTCACTCACCGCGGCGTTTATCAAAGTGAAGCCGGTGAGGGAACCCATCACGAAGAAGAACCGGAGTGGGGAAAAGTGAAAGCCATTGTGGTCTTGTTGCTGGCTACCCTTGCCGTTGCTTACATATCGGAACATCTTGTACATACCTTTGAATATGTGGCAGAATCCTTTGGCTGGACGGAGCTATTTATCGGTATTATTATCGTGGCGATTGTGGGAAATGCGGCGGAACACGCTTCGGCGGTATTAATGGCCTATAAAAACAAAATGGACGTAGCCGTTGAAATCGCAGTGGGATCAACGCTGCAAATTTCCATGTTCGTTGCGCCAGTATTGGTGCTGTTCTCCTTGTTTTTTGACAAGACCATGCCATTGTTGTTTACTTGGCAGGAATTGATTGCCATGGTTTCTTCGGTTCTGCTGATGGTTATCATCTCAAATGATGGCGAAACCAACTGGTTTGAAGGACTAACCCTCATGGCGGCCTATGTTATCATGGGGATCGGTTTCTTTCTACTCTAGCTTTATTCACTTTCAAAAAAAGACTCTAAAACCTTCTGAAGGCTTAGAGTCTTTTTGGTCATATTGATTCATTAGTTAGTTTGCGGGTAAATAATCAATCGCTTTTCCTGGGACCATCCATCACCAACCTTCATGCTTAGTAAAATAACAAAAACACGAGTGTTGAATGCATAAAGAAGCGTTTCCCAACCTCCTTATCAGGTATCTAAGTATGGTTAGCTGATTGATTGCTGCCCTCCTTTATTTAAAAGGTTAAGTTAATTATAAGATATCGTTAAAATATTGTAAATGTTCAAAATATTACAATTTCGTTACTTTTTTAACAGGTAAAAGAGAGCAGGAGAGATTACCTGCCAGCTTGTCTCTGAAAAATTAAATGTTGACCGGCGGATAACAAGGGATAATATTGCTGAACTCCGAAAAAACTAACAGCAGAATCATGATGTAAATAGTGAAAGGAGCATCAACCGGTGAAAAAAACAGCAACCGTCATTATGACCATTTTCTTAATGGCTACTTTAATCCCAACCGTGCTGGCCGAGAAGGCCCCTGTGAAAAAAGAACCGGTCAAATATATTATTCCTGCGTCGGTTCGCAATATATCAAAAGAAAATACGTATCCAAACTCAACACAAGATTTGCCATTGCTGCAACCAAGTGATTTGACCAAAAAACTGATTAATTCATCCAAGGTCAAAATTGAAAATCCGGACCTTGTACGGATGCTGAATGAATCCAGTATTAACAGCACACCATTTGCCGTTGGCTATCGCGCGATCATATACTTGGGACAATGGCCGCTGAACTATGAATCATCCGAAACATCGCCCAACTGGGAGTATCAAAAAATCAATACTAATTATTTCGACAACCGGGGGGGAAATGCCCCATACCAGATAAAGTATGTACAAGAATCGCAAAAAGTTGTAAGGGGCGGTTTAACGTCCAAGATTGCGAATGCCGAAGATGTCAAAAAAATGATGCTGCTAAAAGCCATGGAAAAAACCCGTTTGCCGCTTGCGTTCGAAACCATCATTGGAGCGGGCACAAAAAATGACCATATTTATAACATTCCGTCCAATCGACTTGGATATCTCTATGCCTACGCTCCTGCGGTAAATGAAAAAGGAAAAGTGACCTATGGAGAAGTATATTTGATGCTGAAAGGAAGCAGCAAATTCATCGTGATAAAAAATGTGACTTCTCAAGGCATCGGGGCGTGGATACCGGTTCAGGATTATGCATCCTTTGGCTTTGTCGCATCAGAGCGCCCTCGATAAATCGAGCAAACCAGCAGACCGGATGAAAGGAAAACCGTTTGCAACTGACTCCCGCACAACAAGTCGCGGGAGTTTTCCCTTTAAATAACCATTGTTAAACACCTATCTTTTCGGGTAACATGAATGAGGAATGGAAGGAGAGATTTAGTTTGGGAAGCCCGACGAAGGATAAAAACTCACAGGTTAGTTTTTTAAAACAGCGTTTAAATATGTTTTTGGATGTTCTGGATGCGATTGATCCGGAGACGACGGACTTGGAAGATATTGATCGCCTGATTAGCATCATTGATGAACTGGAATCAAAATGCCATGAATTTAATAATCGTGACCTGACAGAGCCTGTTAAATAGCAGGCTTTTTTGTTTGCTTTCCACTCACTTGAAATCGATTGCAACCTTAAACTTTAATTTCGATTGGTATCGGGGTATAATGGAATCGTCAAAAAGTTGAAATTTTAAAAAAATGGAACACTAGGGACAAAGGGAAAGGGGAACTCGAAAGTGAATATCGAGAAATTTCAAGAAAGCATATACCAGTTGGTTGTGGAAACCTCTACAAAGCTTCCTAAAGATGTCCGCCGAGCTGTTAAGGCCGCAAAGGAACAGGAAAACGCGGGCACCAGGGCAGCCATGAGCCTAGCAACCATCACGACTAACATCAAAATGGCTGATGAGCAAGTATCACCTATCTGCCAAGATACTGGTCTGCCGACTTTTAAAATTAAAACCCCGGTTGGCGTCAACCAGCTGGAATTAAAAGCTGCGATAAAAAATGCCATTGTACAGGCTACTAAAGACGGGAAACTGCGTCCGAACGCAGTCGATTCGCTAACCGGAAAAAACAGCGGCGACAACCTTGGGGAAGGGTTGCCGGTCTTTAAATTTGACCAATGGGAAAAGGATTATATCGATGTCCGCCTGATTTTAAAGGGGGGCGGCTGTGAAAATAAGAACATTCAATACAGCCTTCCATGTGAGTTGGAAGGTCTTGGACGTGCCGGTCGTGACCTTGACGGAATCCGTAAATGCATCATGCATTCGGTATACCAAGCACAGGGACAAGGCTGCAGCGCCGGTTTTATTGGCGTCGGCATCGGGGGTGACCGCTCTTCCGGCTATGATTTGGCAAAAGAGCAATTATTCCGTACGGTTGAGGATGTTAACCCAAATGACGATTTGCGCAAGCTGGAAGAGTATGTCATGGAAAATGCCAATAAACTTGGCATCGGCACCATGGGCTTCGGGGGCGAGGCCACTCTGCTGGGATGTAAAATCGGCGTAATGCACCGAATTCCGGCAAGCTTCTATGTTTCGGTTGCTTATAACTGTTGGGCCTTCCGCCGGATGGGTGTAAGCGTAGATGCTGAAACTGGCGAAATTAAAGAGTGGGCATACCAAGACGGGGAATTTATTGATTTTGCGGAGACGGAAGCGGAGAAGGAAACGGCGGCTGCTAGTGCAAGCGAGGACGTTATCGCATTGGAGGCACCGATTACCGAAGAGCAAATCCGTTCGTTAAAAGTGGGTGACGTGGTTCAAATTAACGGCATGATGTACACGGGCCGCGATGCCATTCATAAATATTTAAGTGACCATGATGCCCCGGTTGATTTAAATGGGCAAGTGATATATCATTGCGGACCGGTTATGCTGAAGGACAGGAACGGCAATTGGCAAGTAAAAGCGGCCGGCCCGACGACCAGTATCCGCGAGGAGCCTTATCAAGGGGATATTATGAAAAAGTTTGGCATCCGCGCTGTCATTGGGAAGGGCGGAATGGGACCGAAAACGTTGGCTGCACTTCAGGAACATGGCGGAGTGTACTTAAACGCAATCGGCGGTGCCGCCCAGTATTATGCGGATTGTATCAAGTCGGTCGAAGGGGTCGATTTAATGCAGTTTGGGATTCCGGAAGCGATGTGGCATTTGCGTGTGGAAGGCTTTAAAGCCGTTGTCACCATGGACTCGCACGGCAACAGCCTGCATGCGGATGTGGATAAGTCATCGCTTGAGAAGCTGGCGCAATTTAAGGAGCCAGTGTTTAAATAAATAATTGTTTTACAGGATGGGTGCATACTAATGCACCTGTCTTTTTTTTTGTTTCGAAGTTAAGGGGGGGTGGAAAAAAACTCCAAAAAAGTGTCGTAAGTACCGGAATTTGGGTAGTAAGTGGCTGAAAATAGGTTGTAAGTAGGCAAAAATAGGTCGTAAAGAAGGGCTTCTTATGCGACTTCCAGAAAGTACCAAAAAAGTGTCGTAAGTTCTGAAATTTGAGTAGTAAGTGGCTGAAAGTAGGTTGTAAGTAGGGAAAAATCAGTCGTAAAGAAGGGCTTCTTATGCGTCTGCCAGAAAACACCAAATAAGTGTCGTAAGTACCGGAATTAGGGTAGTAAGTGGCTGAAAATAGGTTGTAAGTAGGCAAAAATAGTCGTAAAGAAGGGCTTCTTATGCGTTTTCCAGAAAGTACCAAAAAAGTGTCGTAAGTACCGGAATTTGAGTAGTAAGTGGCTGAAAATAGGTTGTAAGTAGGGAAAAATAGGTTGTAAAGAAGGGCTTTTTATGCGACTTCCAGAAAGCACCAAAAAAGTGTCGTAAGTACCGTAATTTGAGTAGTAAGGGTCTGAAAATAGGTTGTAAGTAGGGAAAAATAGGTCGTAAAGAAACAACCCAAAATATCCTTGCGAGTTGTCATATTGAATTAGTAAATAATTCTATTAATAGTCATAAAAAATTCAAGAATGGATCCTCTAAAGCATAGGGAATTTTAAAATGGAATAGAACCATTAATATATTCTGTTATTTAAAGGAGGTAATTATTCTGATAGTCCGCGACTTAGAAATCCCAATACCTTTGCTGCAATGTGAGGCACTGGAGGGAAGGATATTAGAAAGTCATACCAGAATGCCCGAAATCAAAAACAGTATTCGGGTATTGAGGTCAGGGTATAATGGAGAAAAAGTTTTAAATTACTACCTAAAGCTACTGCCGGAAGAACAATATTATATTTTCCACGATCTTCGATTACCTAACCAAGGAAACTCCTTCTTTCAAATTGATGCCCTCCTGCTTTCCAAACGAAATATCATTATCCTTGATGGAAAAAATCACTCCGGATCCTTGAAAATTGAAAGAAACCAAATGATTCAAACCTTTAATGATAAAAGAGAAATTTACGAAAATCCTTTAGACCAAGGTATGAGACACAAAATATTACTCAGATATTTCTTTGATCGATACGTTATTCCATTTGTGCCAATTGAATACTATGTTGTTATAACCAAATCCTCCACAGAAATTATGATTGACAAGGGATACACCGAAGCGAAAGAGAAAGTTTGTAAAGCAACTGACCTTTTAAGAAAAATTTGGGAAAATGAGAAAAGTTATAAAAAAGATATCATAAATCAAGGGGTTATAGAGAGAATATCCCAAACACTGATTGATCATCATAATCCCAAAAGACTTGACGTATTAACCACTTTTGGAATAGGAAATCCGGAAATTATCACAGGGGTACAGTGTCCTAAATGTTTATCAATTCCAATGATATATAATAGGAAAATTTGGATATGCCCAATTTGTCACTATATCTCAAGAGACGCCTTCCTCAAGGCCATAAATGATTACTTTCTTGTTATTAATCCCTTTTTTTCAAATCCAGAACTTCGTGATTTTCTTCATCTCCCCTCTTCAAGAACTACCACAAAGTATATTCATGAATTAAATCTCCCCTACACTGGAGTAAACCGAGGCCGCATCTACCATCAGCCTACAACGCTAATACTTCCTTAATATGCTAGCTATGATTCCCTGTTTGAATCCTAACACTAAAAATAAAACAGGGGGATGAGTATGAAACGATTCTTAAGTATCATGGCTATACTGCTGTTGTTTATTCCAAGTGTTACATACGCCGTATCCAATCAGCCAATCCATTGGGGTTTCAAAAGAGCGACAGATGAGCATCCGCCGGAAGCGGGAGCCGCGTATGACCAACTCCTAGAAAAGTACGGTGCTGTTTATAAAGGTGACCCGAACTCCAAAACCTTATATCTTACCTTTGATGCCGGCTACGAAAATGGCCAGACACCGAAAATTCTCGATGTATTGAAAAAAGAAAAAGTGCCAGCCACCTTTTTCGTCACGGGGCACTTTTTAGAGTCTCAACAAGAACTGTCAAAACGAATCGTCAAAGAGGGCCATATCATAGGGAACCATTCCTGGCATCATCCGGACTTTACCCAGGTAAGTGACCAAAGGATCCGGGAAGAACTGCAAAAAATCAAGAACAGGACCAAAGAATTAACTGGGCAAAAAGAAATGAAATACCTCCGTCCGCCGCGCGGTGTGTTTAGCGAACGAACACTTCAAATTGCTAAAGAAGAGGGCTACACTCAAGTGTTCTGGTCGCTGGCCTATGTCGATTGGAATATCAATCAGCAAAGAGGCTGGCAATACGCGTATGATAACATCATGAAGCAAATTCATCCAGGAAGCATTATACTGCTCCACTCCGTATCAAAAGACAATGCAGATGCCTTGGAAAAAGCGATCCAAGACCTTAAAAAACGGGGCTATAAATTTAAAAGCCTTGACCACCTAATGAAAAAGAAGTAACCGGATTTCAGTCGAAATTCGGTTTTTTCCGGTTTCATGCTATAATACGGAGAAAATAATAAAGGAAGGTACCTCCCGTGTGGCAAGAAACCATACAGATCGCTGGCCCATATAATTTTGACAGTGTGTTGGAGAGGCATGCCCCAGACCCGCTGAAACAGTTGGATTTAACCGAACGTTCCATTAAAGTCCCGATAGTGGCAAGCGGGAGCTCTGCTGTAGTGAATGTAAAGGCAACCGGAACCACCGAGCAGCCCGCCTTTGTCTTAACGGGAAAAATAGATGATTCCAAAGGGGCAGTTATAAAGAGGGTTGCGGAAATTTTCCAATGGGATGTGCCGTTAAAGCAAATCCAGCAACATTTTCAACAAACAGACCTAAGGGACATTTTCAACCGATTTGTCGGCACTCCGCTTGTCCTCGATTTTGACTTGTTCGGAAGCTTGGTAAAATGTATCATCCACCAGCAAATCAATATGACGTTTGCTTACAAACTAACCGACCGCTTTGTAAAAAAGTTTGGCTACGAACAAGAGGGTGTTTGTTTTTTTCCGCAGCCGGACATGGTTGCCGGGCTAAAAGTGGAGCAACTGAGGGAGCTGCAGTTCAGCGGCAGAAAAGCAGAATATATCATTAGTATCGCCAGGGAAATGACCGAAAATGGACTGGACCTCAATGAGCTTAAAAAACTTCAGGATGACCAGATCTTCAACCGGCTTACCCAAATCCGCGGGGTTGGCAAATGGACTGTCGAGAATTTCCTGCTGTTTGGATTGGGCCGTCCCAACTTATTTCCTTTGGCCGATATTGGAATACAAAACGGATTAAAAAGGCTATACCAGATGGAAACAAAGCCGACCATTGAACAAATGGAATTTTATAAAAAGAACTGGGAGCCTTATTTGAGTTATGCCTCGTTATATTTATGGCGAAGCATAGAATAAATTTGGAGTGAACCATTATGAAGACGGAACAAAGCATTAAAATACAGCCAAAGCAAACCTTCCCGCTGACGATTAAACGGCTCGGTATTAATGGTGAAGGTGTCGGTTATTTTAAAAGGCAGGTAGTGTTTGTGCCGGGTGCCTTGCCTGGTGAAGAGGTGGTTGTTGAAACGACCAAGATTAATCCTAAATTTGCTGAAGCAAAGATCAAAAAGATACGAAAAAAATCTCCCTATCGTGTTCAGCCGCCCTGTCCTTTTTATGAGCAATGCGGTGGCTGCCAGCTGCAGCATCTTAAATATGACCAACAACTAAAAGAAAAACGAGATATTATCATTCAAGCATTGGAGCGGCACACCAAGTTTGATTTATCTAAGCTCAATATCCGTGAAACCATTGGTATGGAAAACCCATGGGGTTATCGGAATAAAAGCAGCTTTCAGGTCGGGCAAAGGGAAGGAAAAGTCCTAGCCGGGTTATATGGAATGAACTCCCATCAGTTGATTGACATCGACCATTGCGCCGTTCAGCATTCCCAGACAACAGAGGCCGTAAATGCAGTAAAAAGTGTCCTCGATGAGCTTAAAATCCCAATTTATAATGAAAAAACGAGAAAAGGGATTGTCCGAACCATTGTCACGCGGGTCGGTGTTCAATCAGGCGAACTTCAAGTCGTCATCATCACCTCAGAGAAAGAACTGCCCAAAAAAGAATTACTGATCCAGCAAATTCAAGAGAAACTTCCGCATGTGAAGTCGATTGTCCAAAATATAAACGGGGAAAAAACCTCTCTCATATTTGGCAAGGAAACGGTTAAACTGGCCGGGGAGGAATTCATTCAAGAATCGCTTGGCGACTTGCAGTTTGAACTTTCAGCCAGGACATTTTTTCAATTAAATCCGGTACAAACGGTAAAGCTTTATAATGAGGTCAAGGAAGCAGCCGGTTTGACGGGGACGGAAAAAGTGGTAGATGCTTACTGCGGTGTCGGCACCATAGGGTTATGGCTGGCAGACCAAGCGGCAGAAGTGCGCGGAATGGATGTCATTCCTGAATCGATTGAAGATGCGAAGAAAAACGCCAAGCGCCATGGATACACCAATACCAAGTACGTCCCTGGAAAAGCCGAAGAGGTTCTGCCAAAATGGGTCAAAAAAGGTTGGAAACCTGACGTTATCGTAGTCGATCCACCACGAACAGGTCTTGATCGTCAACTCATCCAGACGATTCTACAGGTAAAACCGAAAAAACTGATTTATGTTTCTTGCAATCCGTCGACGCTGGCGAAGGACATCCAAACGTTAAGTTCAAAGTTTAATGTGCAATATATCCAGCCTGTTGACATGTTTCCACACACAGCCCATGTAGAGAGTGTCTCGCAACTCATTTTAAAGGTTAGTTCCGATTAAAAAAACTTTCGCAAGCCATAAAGAGTATTCCAAGTGCGGAATTTTAGCTGGTAGTGTTTTATATTTTTTAAAAAGAAGAAATACGACACCAAATTAATATGTTTCTATAAATTGTGACAATAGGCGTGCCAATGTAGGCATGCCTTTTTCTTCGTCACCATATCAATAGTAATGCCAGTGTCAATTTTTAATCAGGGAGTCGGGAAACTTTCCATCAATTATTTAGAAGTCGTTATATTGTTGTTATAAACAACGTAATCTATACTGAATTAAGACGATCATTCTTAAACAAGCCAACATCCAATATAAGTAGGGGAAATGTCCGTATGAAAGAGGCCGTGCCAAAGAATTCCGATACAGTTTTCCGCCTTTCCGAGGAGAAAGCAAGGCATTATTTTGATTCACTTTATTTATTAGTCTCGCAAAAAAACTATGTTTCCACCCTATTAGAAGACATGCAAGCATGGAAGAAAAACCATATTCATTATCCTTTTTTTAACATTTTTTCTAAAACACAAAAGCCCAATCCAGAACATTATCAAAAATATATCCAATGGCTCAACTCTACCGATAAATTAGATGCTTATTTGGAACGCAGCATTTCTTACATTTATATGAGGGACTTGGGAAAAGCGTTGGATGTCCCGGATACATGGACTAAAATCCGTTCTACAGTGGATGGGCTAAAAAATCATTTGACCGCAAATCATGAGGAAAAAGCAGAGTTGATGAGCCTGGCTGGTTTGTACCGATGGTCGCAAAAGGAAGGTATTGAATCCGCCATTATCTGGTTATTAGATAAGCTAAAGAAAGTTTCATTACATATTCCCAGCGGAATGGATTCGGAACATGCTGTCCGGAAGCTTATAAAAATTATTGCCGGTGTGGTTATGAATGTGATTGACGAAATTGAAAAAGGCATATCGAATGAAGAACGGGCCGACAGACTGGATAAAGCCATTCGCTTAGGCTATTCTTATGGTCTGACATATCCGTTCATTGATGACCTGCTTGATGCAAACGTGTTGACTGAAACGGAGAAAAAACAATATTCAAAGTTCATTCGTACTGCTCTTCTTACGGGTAGGGTTCCAAACTTGGAAGAATGGTCCGGGGAAAAATTAGACTTAATTCGATATATTCATAGAGAGCTCGGCGAGGCTTTTGAATATATTAGGGTCCATCAGCAGAAAGAGACGGCCAAACTGTTCTTCGAGCAAGCTTTTGTATTTTTTCAGTCCCAGGAAATGGACAGGCAAAAGGACCTCGCAAACGGAAATTATTCGAATGAAGAATTATATATTCCAATTATCTTAAAATCAGCTTCTTCGCGTTTAATTGTCCGTTCCGTCATTAGTGCTCCTCCAGATGAAGGCTACGACCAGCGGACTTTTTACTATGGTATTTATAATCAGCTTGCGGACGATTTTGCAGATATGTTTGACGATCTAGGGGAAGGAAGAGTAACTCCTTATACTTATTTTATCAAATACCATAAAGAGCGTCCGGACCTGGTTAACCCTTTTGAATTATATTGGGCAGTCATCTATTACCTGATTCATCATGTATATCGTACCAATCCATTGACACGTGAGGTCATTTTGGACCGTGCAATCAATGGATTGAAAAGATTTAAAGAGCGCCAAAAATCAAGAAGATATGAGGAAGTAATGGAGCTTTTGGCTACAGGTCTTCCAAAATTTTATCCTTTAATCCAGCGAATGGTTCGAAAAGCGAATGATGTGGATTTTTTTGATAAGCTGTTAAGGGATCATGTGATTCAGAGCTTGAAAAATGAACGAAGTGGAAAGGAAGAGTTTTTGGCTGCCATTGAAGATGTACGCAAACACATTAACCAAAACCTATCACTTTCCAAAAACGACACTATCTCTACCTTGAATGTACCGCTCATCGATGCGGCCAATTATAGTTTGAACGGCAATGGAAAACGGTTAAGACCTGTCATTACCTATTTACTGGGTGTTAACGGTTATGGCTTAGACCCATCGGCCATGATGCCATTATTGCGGTCGTTGGAATATATGCATACGGCATCGTTAATTTTTGACGACCTTCCGTCACAGGACAATGCTCCCATCCGCAGGGGGCGTCCCACGCTCCATATAGCCTATAACATGGCAATAGCTGAATTGTCAGGACTTTTTCTCACTCAAAAGGCAACGGAGGAACAGGCTTCCCTTGAGCAGTTTGATGCAAAAGCGGTACTGCAATTAATCCGGTATTCAGCTAAAGTAACAGGCGAAATTTGCATGGGTCAAACAATGGATTTGGAGTCAAAAGGTAAATCAATGACCTTGGAGCAGTTGAATTTGTTATCATTTTATAAGACGGGACTGGCTTTTGAAGCTTCACTGGTGATGCCTGCCATACTGGCTCAAGCTGATAACAAGGAAATGGATAGTTTGAAAAAATTTGCCCGTCACGCCGGCATTGCCTTTCAGATTAAAGATGACTTGCTCGATGTAGAGGGAAGTTTAACGATTTTAGGAAAATCAACCGGCATGGATGTGGAAAACAACAATTCTACTTTTGTGTCGATCCTAGGGTTGGAAAATGCCAGGAAAGCAATGTGGGACCATTACTGTTACGCAGAGGAAGCCCTCCGGGGTATACCGCGTAACGTGGCATTTTTAAAACATTTTTTGAATTATATTATAAACAGGGATCACTAGGGAATTGAGTTGTTGGTCTTTAGAGGTTGAGATAAACTATGAAATAGCAGCTGATTAAATGAAATGGGTGGTATCATGGCCAAAACAATTGTCGAAAAATTAAATTTACAAAAATATAAAAAAGCAGCTGTTCTGAACATGCCGCAAGGTGCAAATTATCTGGAAGGGCTCGACCATTACGAAACAGAGCTTGCCCATTCTTCTTATGATCTGATTTTTGCCTTCGTGCTTGATTTGGACTCCCTAAAAGAACTGGTGTACAAAGTCATTGAACATCATCATCTCGATAAAAATGGATATTTGTTTTTAGCCTATCCGAAAAAGGGGAATAAAGTATATCCCACTTTTGTCCACCGAGATGAATTGTTTCCAGGTTTGGATGTAAACGAGGACGGTTTTGTTGGTGACAGCACGATTAAGTTTTCCCGGATGGTCGGACTGGATGAAATTTTTACCGTTGTCGGATTAAAAGAAGAATCTAAATCCACATCCAAAAAGCAGTCATCTTCCAAAGCGAGCCAATGTGTGGATGATTATATTGACTTAATTCCAGAAGTAGAAAAAGATTTGCAAGACACTCCCCATCTGCTGGAATTCTACCAATCCCTTACCGAAGGGTATAGAAAGGATTGGGCGCGTTATGTCTATAGCGCAAAACAAGAAGCAACCAAAACAAAACGGCGTGAGGAAATGAAAAAAATTCTTGGCTCCGGCTATAAGACAAGAGATTTGTATGTAAGAGATCATAAATAAGAATGCCCGCCCTTAAACGGATTGTTTAGGGGCTTTTTTATTTATCAGCAGAATGGGCAGTCCTATTCTGAGGGAATCTTTTTCAAATTTAAGGCAAATAATAACTTCATCTTGTTGCAACAAAATAATTTGGTATGGGAGAAAAGAAAGAATGGAGACTAAACAAAAAGGATTGTCTGCCGGACACTTAACCATGATGGCATTGGGAAGTGTGATTGGGGGATCATTTTTCCTCGGGTCCTCGGTGGCCATAAATGCAGCAGGGCCATCCATAATAATTTCCTATGTTTTGGCGGGAATAATAGTGTATTTTATTTTATACGCACTATCCGAGATGACAGTGGCCAATCCGACAGCCGGGTCGTTCAGTATTTTCGCCTCCCGAGAGCTTGGTACCGCGATGGGGTTCATAACCGGCTGGTTATATTGGACAGGAACCGTTTTATCGATGTCAAGTGAGGCTACAGCAATTTCCATACTAATTCGTGAGTGGTTTCCTAAGGTTTCTATTGGAATTTTGGGAAGTTCGATTATCATTGGTGTAACGCTTCTGAACCTTTTGGGGGCCGATAAAGTTGGAAGGCTTGCAAGTGCCCTTTCGGGTGTAAAGATATTCGCAATCATATTTTTTATCCTTACGGGTATAGCGCTGATTTTTGGCGTTCTTCCCAATGCTGCCCCAATAGGGATGGGCGAGTTGGCAAGGGAGCCGTTAATGCCGGGAGGGATTACAGGGATCGCCGGCAGTATGCTGCTCGTTATTTTTGCTTATGCAGGCTTTGAAATCATCGCTTTGGCTGCAACGGAGGCCAGGAACCCAATAGAAACGATTCCAAAGGCGATTCGAAATACTGTTTTCGCTCTTGTAGGGTTATATATTGCTTATGCGGCGGTACTTCTTCCACTTATTCCGACGTCGTCATTAAATGAAACGGTTAGCCCGATGGTCGCGTCCCTGACTAGATGGGGAATTGGCTGGGCTGGAGCCGTTATCAACTTGGTGCTGATTTCTGCGATTCTTTCGGCGATGTTGGCGGCCATTTTCGGTCTTGGGAGAATGATTCGCTCGCTTACGGAGGAAGGGCATGCACCGGGATGGCTGAGGGACCGACGTGATGTCCCATACCGAGGGATTTTGTTTTCTGGTCTGGCCATGCTGGCGGGATTAGGGTTTGGACTATTGTTTCCAAGGGTTTATTTAGTGTTGATTAGTACGGGCGGATTTGCCCTGATTTTTACCTATGCCGTGATTATGGCCAGTCATATCCGTTTTCGCAAAAGGGACGGCTGTCCTCCCGATGGAATTTGCCAGATGCCGGGATTCCCGTACACCTCTTGGATTGCTCTAGTGAGCATGGTTATTGTCCTAATCAGTATGCCGTTTATTCCTGGACAAGGAACGGGTCTTATCGCGGGAATTGTCATGGTCCTATTTTATGCCCTGATTTATTATGCCGTGAGGGTTCGCTTCAAGTCCCGCAACAAAATTACCGCTAATAAACATTTGCAACCGCAAAACTATCAGCCAAATTTACTCACGGAATTTTCAGAGGAACTTTCCAATCCCGATAAAGAGAATAATGATTAAAACATGAGCCTTTCCATCTTCGAAAGGCTTTTTATTTTGGCATTGTTAAATTTGGCTGTTGATTGCTGCGAAAGAAGCTCAGCAAACCCAACCCGCTGGGGTGCCGAGGAGGCTCCCCAGCCTCGTACTCCTGCAGGAGTCGAGCTTATCCGCTCCAATCAAAAGAATTAAAAAATCAATCATTCGTTCAACAGAGCCATATTTTTAACTAAAAGGAATAAATAGGAGTTTTTTAAAACTTTCCCAATTAAATATGGTAGTTTTTACTATGCAGAAAGGGTTTTTCTGATACACTTAATTTAGTAACTCTAAATAATGGAAATATAATAAATTTCATCTTATGATTATTTCAGAGAGGAGTAAAGCGAATGAAGATGGAAGAGGGCCAATTAGCAGGAACGGGAAGTGACGCTCACCTAAGCCAGCTGGCGTCTGTCGGCCAAATTGCAGCCGGGATCGCTCATGAGGTAAAGAATCCATTGACAGCCGTGAAAGGATTTTTGCAGTTGCTTCAGCAGGAGCAGAGTAATGAATATTTGGAAATTGCCCAGTCAGAATTAGAAAATGCTCTAATCACGTTAAATAATCTGCTTCAAGTCTCCAAACCCGATTTGGAAGAGGAAGAAGTCCAAAAAATCAATCTGTCAGTAGAATTGGAATCAATCTTAAATTTATTCCAAGATAAACTTTATGATATCACGGTCAAAACTAACTTTGATAACATGGATACTCCTATTGTTGGAAAGAAGAATCAATTTAAAAAGGCTTTTTTTAATTTGATAAAGAATGCCATAGAATCAATGGAAGGCAATGGGACGCTGATACTCACCCATAAATTGGAGCAAAATGACATAGTGGTTACCATCCAAGATACTGGCGTGGGCATCCCTCCTAAAAAACTCTCGATGCTAGGGACTCCGTTCTTTACGACGAAGGAAAACGGAACCGGCATGGGGTTAATGCAAGTCTTTTCGGTTATCTATCAGCACGGCGGAAAAGTTATGGTAGACAGCAAAGAAAATCAGGGCACGACATTCACAATTAGAATCCCTTTGCAGGGACAGTTGAATCCAAATGGGGTGAAAGCATTGCCTTTAGAATATGAAGAAGCATCTTCCATAAAAGACTTTTTCTTAGGTAACCGGAAGGACTTTGAAGAGAAGTTGCTCGATGAGGCCATCAATGTAAAAGACCAAATTGATGAAATTCAAAGTATCGGGAATATCAATTTATTGAATAACGCCCATAAACTTGTTCTGTTTATCGTGGAAGGCCGGGAGCACGAATTAATCATGTTTGCGAAGCAGGAAGGTGTTGCTTGGGCTAAACATTCCTTAACACTTGCCTTGAAGCTAGAATGGGTAAAAGCGATCCGGAGAACCATGTGGAATTTTCTTTACCAATATGATTTGCTTAACGTAACGGAGGCCGATCGGACAAGCTTTTTTCCTTTGGAGAAAAGTATAA
This sequence comes from Neobacillus camarae, assembly GCF_054950115.1. Lineage (NCBI taxonomy): Bacteria > Bacillati > Bacillota > Bacilli > Caryophanales > Bacillaceae > Neobacillus > Neobacillus camarae. Next base: position 373,084 of record NZ_JBUCKX010000001.1, read on the forward strand.
ATGATTTGATGGACCAGTTCCTTACGTATTTCTTTATCAGCTATTCAAAATTCAAAGATGAATTGCTGGAGAAACAGCATAAATTAGTAGAGCATTTGTCCGTCCCGATCATCCCATTAAATGAGGAAATCTGTATCTTGCCATTAATTGGCACGATTGATGACAGGCGAATCATGACGATTCAAGATAGGGCCCTTGCTGAAATTGAAACAAACCATATACATACCCTCATTATTGATCTTTCCGGTGTAGCATACATAGATACAAATGCAGCAAATGATTTGGTAAAAGTTATTGATGGTATTTCCATCATGGGCTGCAAAACCATTCTAACCGGGTTGCGTGCGGAATTAGTAAAAAGCCTCATTTCCCGTGGCATCCGCCTCACTTCACAGGCAGAATTTAAAGGTTCATTGAAACTTGCCTTGAATGAAGTGGGATTCCACAAATAAATAAGATCGTATTAAAAAACATTTGCCAGGGAACTGGCAGATGTTTTTTTTATTGTATTTTCAATATTTTACTAGATTTATAATTTATTTCTATTAATAGAATTTGTTGTTATACTCATTATATATGAACCGAAAATAATTTGAAAAAAGGAGGAATATAATGAGTGAGGCGTTAGTGTTGCAATCGGATTTTGGAATCAGTGATGGGGCAGTCAGCGCCATGTATGGGGTGGCCTATTCTGTCAATAGGAACTTACGCATTTTTGATTTAACCCATGATATACCGCCGTACAACATATGGGAAGCATCCTATCGGCTCTTGCAGACCATCTCCTATTGGCCGGAAAGCACGGTTTTTGTTTCTGTGGTGGACCCTGGTGTCGGCACAGATCGCAGAAGTATCGTGGTAAAAACGATAGACCATAAATACATTATTACACCGGATAACGGAACTTTAACACACATCAAAAGGGCTATTGGCATAACAGAAGCTAGAATTTTGGATGAAACAGCCAACCGATTGCCAAACTCGGGGGAATCCTATACCTTTCATGGCCGAGATATTTATGCCTATACGGGTGCCCGGCTCGCAGCCGGAATCATTAGATTGGAAGAAATCGGCCCGGCAGCGGAAGTTGAATCCGTGGTGGAGCTGCCTTTGCCAACGGCATGTTTAAATGATAAGAAGATTACTGGAATCATTGAAGTACTGGATGTAAGGTTTGGAAATTTGTGGACCAATATTCATCGCCATTTATTAAAAGAAGCAGGCATACAATATGGTGATCGATTAAAAGTAACCATTGGAAATGGTACCCGTCAGGTGTACGAAAACATGATGACGTTCGGCCGCTCCTTTGCTGACAGCTTGGTCGGCGAGCCGCTAGTGTATGTAAATTCCTTGGATAATTTGGGAGTAGCCATTAATCAAGGGTCATTTGCAAACGCCTATCATATTGGGGCGGGGGCAAACTGGACCATGACCTTGATGAAGGCGGAAAAAAGGTTTTAATAAACTATGTTTATAATCTAAAAAATTTAAAAAGGAGTTGGCAAAATTGGCGAAAAATCGTCTATCGACAAAAACTATTGTCGCTATTGGAATTGGGACTGCTGTATTTGTCATCTTGGGCAGATTTGTTTCCATTCCGACGGGAATTCCGAATACAACGGTGGAAACGTCTTACGCATTTCTTGCTTTAATGGCTGTTGTATTTGGCCCTGTGGCAGGGGGGCTGATTGGATTAATTGGCCATGCATTAAAGGATGCCATTTTTTACGGGTCCCCCTGGTGGAGCTGGGTGGTTGTCTCAGCATTTGTAGGCTTTTTAATTGGATATGCTGCAAGGAATATCAAAATTGAGGACGGGATATTTGGGGCAAAACAGATCATCACCTTTAATGTTTCACAAGTCATTGTTCAAGCGTTTGGCTGGTTGCTGATTGCCCCAGCATTGGATATTTTGATTTATGCCGAACCGGCCAATAAAGTTTTTGTTCAAGGCCTGGTTGCCGGAATATCCAACATGGTAACGGTAGGTGTGATTGGAACGTTATTGCTGCTTGCGTATGCTAAAACTAGAAGCAAGAGCGATAGCCTTGAAAAAGAAGAAACTCTGTAAATAAATTATTTCTAAAGCTTGTTTACCTTGGGAGATTTGGTCCCCCAAACCATTATTATCCCAGGACGTCAGGAGACATGATGAAAAAACCAATGATTGAGTTTACCAATTTCGGATTTAAATATCGGAGCCAGGCAAAGCCCACATTATCGAACGTTAATTTGACAGTTTACGAGGGAGAGAAAGTTCTTATTGTCGGGCCGTCAGGGTCCGGGAAAAGTACAATCGGGCATTGTATCAACGGGTTGGTGCCGCATTCCTATAAAGGGGACATAACAGGAAGCCTGAAAATCATGGGAATAGACACAAGGAGCGAACCCATTTCCTCCATTTCCAAAATGGTTGGGACCGTTTTGCAGGATCCGGACGGGCAATTTATTGGACTCTCGGTGGCCGAGGACTTGGCGTTTTCTTTAGAAAATGATTGTTTGCCGCAGGCGGTAATGATTCCGAAAGTAAAGGAAGCGGCCGGAATTGTTGGCATGTCTGACCACCTTAGTTCTTCTTTGCACTCGCTTTCTGGCGGCCAGAAGCAAAGAGTCGCCCTTGGGGGTGTCATGGTGAACGATGTTAACATTCTTCTTTTTGATGAACCATTGGCCAATCTCGACCCGGCCACTGGAAAACATACAGTGGAACTTATTGATCAATTAAACCGGGACCGGAATAAAACAGTGGTCATTATTGAGCACCGGCTCGAGGATGTATTATTCCGCAACGTGGACAGAATTATTGTGGTCCACGACGGACAAATTGTCTCCGACCTTTCTCCGGCTGAACTGCTTGCAACAGATGTGTTGGAACGTGTGTCCGTTCGTGAGCCGCTTTATATCCGTGCATTAAAGTATGCGGGCTGTAAAATAACGTCCGAAATGCAACCGCAGCATATTGATACAATAGATATTGATGGCTGCAAGACCCAGTTGCTAGACTGGTTGGAAGCAGTGAAACCACTGGAGCCAAAACAAAGTACTAAACCAATATTACAGCTGGAGAATATCCATTTTACCTATCGGGGCGGGAAAAAAATCCTCAACGATGTTTCTTTTTCGATTGCCGCAGGGGAAATGGTCAGTATTATAGGAAAAAATGGAGCGGGAAAATCCACGCTGACGAAGTTGATTTGCGGATTCGAGCGTCCGAACTCAGGAAGAATCATTATGGACGGGCATGATGCGGCAGAAGATACAATTAAAGAACGGGCATTAAAAGTGGGATTGGTCATGCAAAATCCCAACCATATGATTTCGAAGCATATGATTTATGATGAAGTGGCTTTAGGGCTGGCCATTCATGGGGTGCCCCAAACAGAAATCAAACAAAGAGTGGACGAAACCTTAAGAGTTTGCGGCCTCCTCCCATATCGAAAATGGCCCATTTCCGCTTTAAGCTTTGGGCAAAAGAAACGGGTGACAATCGCGTCAATTTTAGTTTTACAGCCAAAGATTCTTATCCTTGATGAACCGACAGCAGGCCAGGATTTTCGCCATTACACGGAAATTATGGAGTTTTTACTGGAACTAAACGAACTGGGTATCACTATTATCATGATTACACACGATATGCACCTAATGCTGGAGTACACCCCGCGGGCCATTGTCCTATCCGATGGGGAAAAAATCGCGGATGACCAAGCGGTTCATGTGCTGGCAGACCCAACCGTGGTTGGAAAGGCTAATTTAAAAGAGACTTCATTATTTGATTTGGCAGTTAGTGCCGGTGTGACAGACGCAAAAAGATTTGTGCAAAGATTTATTGCCCATGACAAGGTGGTAAGACGGAAATGGCAGTAGAAATGCTTTCTTACCTTGATAGAAAGTCCCCAATCCATCATTTGACCGGTGTGACGAAGCTTCTTTGTTTTATCATGTGGTCGTTTGCCGCCATGCTAACTTATGATACACGCGTACTGCTTCTGCTGTTGGTGGTAAGTGTCATCGTGTTCATGGTTTCAAAAGTAAAAATCGCGGATGTCGCCTTTATCCTGGCGTTTATCTTGCTATTTTTGCTAATCAATAATATTGCGATTTATATTTTTTCACCGGAAGAGGGAGTGAAAATTTATAAGACACAGCATGTAATATTTTCTCTGGCAGGTCGCTATAACCTAACCATTGAACAGTTGTTTTATCAAATGAATATCACGCTTAAATATCTGACAGTCATACCAGCCGCCTTGTTATTCATGGTCACGACCCATCCGAGTGAATTTGCCTCGTCGCTAAATAGAATTGGTGTAAGTTATTCGATTGCCTTTTCCGTGGCCATTGCTTTAAGGTATATACCTGATATCCAGCGGGATTACCGGAACATAGCCTTAGCACAGCAAGCCAGGGGACTTGACATGTCCCATAAGGAAAAAATGGCAAAGCGGATGAAAAATGCGGCATTGATTATTTTTCCACTTATTTTATCCAGTCTCGACCGGATTGAAACGATAAGCAATGCCATGGATCTCCGCGGCTTTGGCAAAAACAACCAAAGGACATGGTACAGTGCTCGGCCTTTCAAGCGTAACGATTATGTGGCGCTGTTTTTCATTGCATTTTTATTTGTCCTATCAATAACGGTCACATTTTATGACGGGGACAGGTTTTATAATCCATTTCTGTAACAGTTAAGAAGCCTTCATCCTTGTCGATGAGGGCTTCTGTACCGTCATTATAGTTTGACAATAAATCTTCCCTTTGCTTGTCCTTTTAAAATAAGCGGGAGTGTTTCAGGCAATGCTTCCAAATCAACTTCATGGGAGATGGTGTCTAGCAGTCCGTCGGGTTTTAGATCGGCAGCCATCCGTTTCCAAAGCTCTTTTCTTACTTCCATAGGGCAATAGACGGAATCAATTCCCAACAGGCTGACTCCGCGAAGAATAAAAGGGAACACGGTCGTTGGAACATTCCCTCCCGCGGTCAATCCGCTCACGGCCACCGCCCCGTTGTATTGAATCTTGCTAAGAACTGCTGCCAGAAACTCTCCGCCTACAGGGTCCACGGCACCGGCCCATTGCTGCTTATCCAAGGCCTTGATTTTTCCGGTATATACTTCTTGACGAGAAATCGTTTCTTTTCCCCCCAAGTTTATGTAAGTACTCATGTTCTGTTTCCTTGCCTGTGCTGGCCGCCACGTGGAATCCTTTCTTTGCCAGCATGGCCACAGCCAGGCTTCCCACGCCTCCAGTTGCTCCCGTTACCAACACTTTGCCCTTTTCAGGAGTTAATCCGTTTTCCTCAAGTCTCTGAATTGACAGAGCTGCAGTAAACCCTGCTGTTCCATAAGCCATTGCCTCTTTTAAAGATAAATTTTCCGGCAGCGGGACAATCCAGTCACCAGGAATTCGGGCATATTCACTGAAACCTCCGTAATGGGAAACCCCAATTTCATAGGAGGTGGCAATCACTTCATCACCTTCATGAAACCGTGGGTCCTGAGAAGATATTACGGTTCCTGCCAAATCAATGCCTGGAACAAACGGATATGATCTGACTACTTTTCCTTCCGCTGTGCTGGCCAGTCCATCTTTGTAGTTAATGCTTGAATAGGCGACTTTGATTACAACATCACCGGCAGGAAGATCATCAAAAGATAGACTTCTGATTTCAACCGAAAAATCGTTATCTTTTTTATCGACTACTAGCGCTTTAAAAACTTCGTTCATATTTATGGCTCCCTTTCATATGAAATACCTATTTTTAATGTAAGAATATATTCTATCTTACTACATTCATCCCAAAATATTTGTCGCATTCCTGAATATATCATAATAAATTCACAAAATAACGTACTGAATCCCCTGCGAGAAATGATACTAACTCCCTGAAAGTTATCCGGGAAACCCGTATAATAAAAGTAAATATGCGTCACAGGAGGGATATCGATGTATGCGGCGAGTCAAAGGGACATGAGGCAAATGGATGAATATACGATGAATGCGCTAGGGCTGCCTGGCATTGTTTTAATGGAAAATGCGGGTGCAAGGGTTGTTGAGGAAATCATTAACCATAGACCGTGTGATATTCCGAGGGTCGTGATCCTTGCCGGGGGTGGGAATAATGGCGGCGATGGTTTTGTCATATCCCGAAGGCTGGCCGATTTGGGCTGGAATCCGTTGTTATGTTTGCTAGTCCCCCCTGACCGTATCAAGGGGGATGCAAAGGTTCACTTTGATGCTTATATCAAGCGAAACCTGCCTGTGTATTATTTGGATGGACAAAATATAAGCGGACTTCAGGCAAAATTAGAGCAGGCGGATATTATTGTAGACGCGATTTTAGGGACAGGTGTGAATGGAATGGTTAGAAAGCCGTTTAATCAAGTTATTTCAATGGTTAATGAGTATAGAGGGAAAAAATTGATTATTTCTGTTGATATTCCTTCCGGCCTCAGCAGTGATACTGGGAAGGCGGCCGGTATTGCCATTAAAGCAGACAGAACCATTACGTTTGTCTTTCCGAAACAAGGCTTTTTCCTGCAGGACGGCCCCATGCATGTCGGTGAGTGGAAGGCAGTTGATATCTCCGTGCCTGCTTTTGCCGTTAGGGAATTACAACTGGACATGCCAAAAATCATCACAGATTCCCTGGTCCGGAATGCCATACCTGCCCGGCCCCAAAACGGGCATAAGGGCACTTTTGGCCATGTGTTAGTTATAGGAGGCTCCCGCCAGTTTGTCGGCGCTCCTGTTTTTGCGGCCAAGGCGGCACTCCATTCAGGAGCGGGATTGGTGACATTGGCTGTTCCTGACTGCATTTATCCAATGGCAGCGGCACAGAATCCGGAGTCCTTATTCGTGCCTTTAGCGGACCGAGATGGCCACTTTGCCATTCAAGCTTTAGAAGAGCTGATTCCACTCTTGCCACAATTTGATAGTATCGCGATTGGTCCGGGCATCGGCAGGTTTACAGGCGGGGAAGAATGGCTGCTGGGATTGATTGGTGCCCTTACCCATCAGTCACTAGTCGTGGATGCGGATGCCCTTTATTTGCTTCGGAACGACCTGGATATCATCCGCAGGTTTGAAGGAAAGGTCATATTTACACCGCACCCGGGTGAAATGGCAAGGTTATTGAATAAATCAGTCAAAGATGTGGAATCTGACCGGATAGAGATCGCCAAGACGTTTGCCCGGACAAACCATGTGTATTTACTATTAAAAGGACATCGGTCCATTATTGCCAGTCCTGATGGGCAAGTTTATATTAACCCACATGGTCATGATGCACTTGGGAAAGGCGGAAGTGGCGATGTCCTGACAGGCATGACCGCATCGTTTTTGGCACAAGGGACAGACCCGTTAAAGGCGCTTATTAGTGCAAGTTATTTACATGCAAGGGCTGGTGAGGAGAAAGCCAAGAGCCTCTCCCATTATGGTGTGGTCCCGCTTGATATCATTGATGGGGTGAAGGACTTATTGAATAGCAAGAATGATTAGGAAAAAAAGAGTCTTGCCCATAGCTGGCGAGGCTTCTTTTTATTAGCAAATTTGATTCAAGGAAAGCTGTGTATCAGAGTGGTATAATGAAATTATTAGTAACCTATGAAAATCTTATAATAAGCTATGTTATTGGGAGATGAAAGAAATGGGGTTATTAAGAAATGGAATTAGTATCCTGCATTTTGATGAAACATATTTTTCACAAAGAAGGCTCCAAAATTATCAGCATGAGAACATAGATCTCAGGAATTTGAATCATGTGAACTTGTACTGTGAGGAAGAGTCCTTACAAACATTAACCAAGAGGCTGCATGAGAGGAAACAAAAAGGGATTACGTTTATCGGCAGCGGAAACTATCATTATGTAACCTACTTATTATTAAAAGAAATCACCAACCCCTTCACCTTACTATTGTTTGATAATCATCCTGATCTGGGAACAGAACAGAGCCACGAGCAAGATTTGCTTTCATGCGGGTCATGGGTGTCTTATGCCCTTAAGGAAATACCTTTACTGCAAAAGGTTGTCATCATCGGCCCTACAACCAACATTACTGCAAACACCAATCATCCTCAAGTCATTTTTTATCCGTTTAAGGGCAGACACCAATATTCCATCCATTCTATCCTATCCGTCATACAAACGAAACATATCTATATCAGCATCGATAAAGATGTCCTCAATACCTCTGAGGCTGTAACTAATTGGGATCAAGGGTCCATGAAACTTGATGGATTAACCCATTACCTAGAATGGCTGGCAGGCGAAAAACAGGTGGAAGGAATCGATGTTTGCGGCGAAGCCCGTTTATCCCCCGTACACGCCTTTTTGCCGGAATATCAAGCCATGGTCCAAAAAAATGAAATGGCGAATATAAAAATCTTACAGGCAAGTCTCCATACGAAACTTCAAGAAATCAGGGGCGCATAATCTCAAGGAAACATTTGTCTGAAGGTCAAGAGATATCACCTAAACCTGAAATCTCCAAAAAAAGTGCCTCTACCATAATGGAGAGGCACTTTTTTGAGGATATTTATTAGTGAATGGTTATCTTGTTTAGCGGATACCTTTCATTAATCCCTGAATTTTTGGAGCAATAATCATTAACACGATTCCGAGAACAATGGATGCCCCGCCAATGACTCCAAAATAATTCATTTCGGTTTCAGGTGTATAGAATTTAACCATTTGTGCATTTAACGCTTGGGCAGCAGCGCTGGCCAAGAACCATAGGCTCATGGTTTGAGCGGAGAAGGCTGCTGGGGCCAGTTTTGTGGTTGCCGACAATCCAACAGGGGATAAACATAACTCCCCAAGCACACAGATTAAATAACTTAATACTAGCCATAATGGGTTCACCAATGAATCAGAACCGCCAAAATAAGCTGGCAATAAAATTACCATAAAGGATAAACCTGCGAATAATAATCCCAATGAGAACTTTTGCGGAATGGATGGTTCGCGCTTACCTAATTTTACCCACAATAATCCAAAGATCGGAGCCAATGTGATGATGAATAATGGGTTAAGGGATTGGAACCATGCCGGGGAAATATGGATGCCGGCAAAATCCAATTGCGTTCTCTTGTCCGCATAGTTGGCAAGAATGGTTGAACCTTGCTCTTGAATGGCCCAGAACATAACAGCAGCAATAAACAACGGTATATAGGCAATGACACGTGAACGTTCATCAGAAGTTGTTTTTGGGCTGTGATACATGCGGATAAAATAGATGGTAGGAATTAAAATTCCCAAGATACTAACCAGATTGATAAATCTTTCAAATGTTAAGGTTCCATTTGGAATCGTAAAGAAACAAATAATAGCAATTATCAGAATAGCAATAATAAAATAAGTAATTATTTTTTTCTTTTCAGCAGGAGCAAGCGGATTTGCTATAGTCGTTCCTGCAAGACCAAGGTTTTTCTTTTTAGTCAAGAGGAAAACAACAAGTCCGAGGAACATACCGACAGCAGCAATACTGAAGCCTAAATGGAAACTTGTGTTCATGATTGCTTTAGAACCAACAATTAGTGGAGATAAGAATGCACCAAGGTTAATCCCCATGTAATAAATACTAAATCCTGCATCACGGCGATTATCGTTTTCAGCATACATCTCACCGACAATAGTGGATACGTTAGGCTTTAATAACCCAGTCCCTAACACAATCAATACCATGGAAACGAAGAAAAAGGCAATGCTTCCAGGAATCGCAAGAGCGATATGGCCGAGCATGATTAAAATACCGCCGAAGAAGACAGCTTTGGATGTACCGAAGATGCGGTCAGCAAACCAGCCGCCAATGATACCAGACATATAAACAAGGGAACCATATATTGACATAATGGAAAGCGCCAAGGTTTGGTCCATTCCCAAACCACCCTTGGTTACACTATAGTACATATAGTAAACAAGGATAGCTCTCATTCCATAATAGGAGAAACGCTCCCAGAATTCAGTAAAGAATAGTGTAAGCAACCCCTTCGGGTGACCAAAGAAACCCGTCTGAGGTACACTTTCTACAATTTTCTGTCTATTTAATTGAGACAATGTAACAACCTCCTTTTGTTATACTATAATACTTTTCTGACTTTTGCTTGTCAAAAACTAATTTTGGAAATAAAGCAATTATCAAGGAAAAATATGAGGTTTTTTCTGAAAAAATTAATAATAAAAGTTATTTCTGAATAATAAAATATTGTTAAAATTATAAAAATAAAAGTCCCTCAACAAGTTGTTGAAAGACTTCTTTCAGTTATTGGTAGTGATATCCCCGATACAAAATGATTAATAACACGAATAGGGTAAGGTCTAATCGGGCATTAAAGCAAAACTGCAAAATGCCAGTTTGCAATGCGGGGAGCTTTGTTAGGACTAGGGCCGCTGTCATTATCGCCATTAAGGGGATTACCGCACTTTTTACCGACTTATTCAGCAAAATCATGATGCCGCAGCCGATTTCCAAAATAATTACAAGATGCAGCATAATTTGAGGATAGGGCAGTCCCAAACTTAGAAAGTTTCCGGCCATTTCGGAGTTCAATAGCTTCATTAATCCCGAAGTGATGAAGACGTAGGCAACGGCATAACGAATCAGTTTAAAAGCAGAAAACGAAGTGTGCAAGTTGTCCATTCCCCCTTTATAAAACTTTATGCAAGAAGTGGGACAATCCATTACATAAATTCATTTGGATATTTCAATGATTTAAAAAATAAAAAAATGGGCTTTTCTTGTAATTGACTTTGACGTTACGTAAAGGTGTATCGTAGTGGTATGAGGAGGTGACTTTGGTGGAATATACAATTCAAAAGCTGGCGCATCTAGCAGGGGTCAGCACCAGGACATTGCGTTATTATGATGAAATTGGCATTCTTAAGCCGGCAAGAACCAATTCATCCGGTTATCGCATCTATGGTCAAAAAGAAGTGAACCGCCTGCAGCAGATTCTTTTCTACCGGGAACTGGGGGTCAGCCTGGATCAGATTAAAAGCATCGTGGCCAATCCATCATTTGACGGTGCCAAAACGCTCAGAAATCACCGTCAAAAACTCCTCGAAAAACGGCAGCAATTGGATTTACTGATTGCAAACGTTGAAAAAACAATCGCTCATGAGGAAGGGAGAATCACCATGTCAAATAGAGAAAAGTTTGAGGGTTTTAAGAAAAAAATGATTGAAGACAATGAGAAAAAATATGGTAAGGAGATTCGTGATAAATACGGCACGGAGACAGTCGAGAAATCGAATGCCCAACTGATGAATATGACCCAGGAGCAATATGATGAGGTAACCGGATTAGCTGAGCAAATTACCCAAACGTTGGCTGGGGCCTTTAAGACAGGCGACCCTGCAGGGGAACTGGCACAAAAAGCGGCCGAGCTTCATAAGCGGTGGCTGACATTCTACTGGGGCCAATACAGCAAAGAAGCGCATGCGGGCCTTGCCCAGATGTATGTGGATGATGAAAGATTTAAAGCATACTATGACAAGGAACAGCAGGGAACGGCGGAATTTTTAAGAGATGCTATCTTGATTTACACAGGGGAAAAAAGTAAATAAACCAGTAATCCGCTGGATTCAAAAAATCTATCCTTCTTTATGGGGGATAGATTTTTACGCTTTATAATCTTGAGACTATGGTTGTGATTTTGTTATTTTCTGTTTAAAGCGATTTATCTTAAAAACGTAAACCTTTATAATTTATGGGGAGGTATATTTAGGTAATAATCGCAAACTTGGAAAGGCTATCGAATATGACAAATACATTCATTTCTTCAGAACTCAACCAATTAGATATATTTTTTAAACTTTTCAATATGATTTCTGATTTAGTATTCCTTACAAAGGTTGAAGAGGATTACGAGTTTAGTTATGTTTTGGCAAATAAGCCTGCGAAAGAGCTATGGGGGCTGAATGACGCTATGATGGGGACTCCCCTAGGAGGGATTTTGCCAAGAGACATATACGAAACAATAAAAGCTAACTACATAGAAGCATTAAAAAAGAAAGAACCGATTACTTATGTCGATAAAGTTGAAGTAACAAGAGGGGATAACCCAAGTGGAAATAATCTCTATCTGCCATATAAATATTGGGAATCCATCATAACGCCGGTTCTCAATCAGGATGGTGCCTGTACCCATCTATTGGCCATTGTCAGGGATATAACGGCACGAAAACAGAAAGAGAACGAATTAAAACGAGTGCGGGACCGTATAGATTTGTTGTGGAACAGTGTCGCGGATGCCATGTACTTTTTTGACACAAAAGAAAATTTTTTGGGCGTCAACCAATCGTTTGAACAAATTTTTGGCTGGACAAAAGAAGAAATTTTACACGACGAAAATATAAGTATCATACCTAAAGATAGCAAAGAAGATTTGCAGAATATCATCAACAAATTAAAAAGAGGAGAAAAAATTCCGTCCCATGAAGCCGAGCGGGTCACAAAGGAAGGTAAAACCATCCATGTTTTGGCCTCCTACGCCCCGTTATATGATACCGAAGGAGCATGGGAAGGAGGAGTGGCGGTCTATAAAGATATAACAGAAAGGAAAAAGTATGAAGAGGAGCTTAAGAAAATCGCCCATTGTGATTATTTAACCGGATTGCCGAATCGGGCTTACTTCTATGAAAAGCTGTCCGAACAAATAACGGTGGCAAAGGAAAAACTGAAACCTTTTGCGGTGTTATATCTTGATATTGATAAGTTTAAAATGATCAATGATACCAAAGGCCATGATATCGGAGATGAATTGCTTAAAGAATTTGCTATCCGAGTAAAAAAGTCCATAAGAAAGCATGACACGCTTGCCAGGTTAGGCGGCGACGAATTTGTCATTCTTATTCCCGATTTACAAACGCAAAAGGATGTCATTGATATTGCGAAAAGGATTGCCCTATCAATGAAGCCTGAATGGCGAATCGGAGATTCCTCTTTGTATATCACTACTAGTATTGGTATAGCATACTATTCAGATTATGATCTAGATGAGAAGACCATTCTAAAACGTGCAGATACGGCCCTCTATAAGGCGAAGAATAAAGGAAGAAACAACTATCAAATTTATTGATATAGTGAAAAAACATTGATGCCTGGCCCCCTTGTAATAGGGGTCAGGCATATTTTTTTTGAAGTTTTTTATAATATTTACAAATTATGACAGAATAACCATTTAATTGTATGTCATAATAGTCGTAAAATTCAATTCTATTATCTGATTTAATTGTGCCAGGAATCATGACAACCATTAAAGTAGGTGTAAAAGTGAGTAAAAAACCTATTCTACAAATAAATGACCTAAAAGTATCGTTTCTATCTGGAAAAGAATTTTTACCCGCTGTTGATGGAGTAAGTTTTCACTTAAACGAGGGTGAGATTCTTGGAATTGTAGGTGAATCCGGAAGCGGCAAGAGTGTTACATCACTTGCGGCAATGGGATTGATTCCCTCACCTCCAGGAAAAGTCGAAAAGGGTGAAATTCAATTTGAAGGAAATGACTTAACAAAGCTTTCAGAGAAAGAGTGGAGGAAAATTCGCGGAAATCAAATTTCAATGATATTCCAGGAACCCATGACTTCTTTAAACCCGTTGTTTACCATTGGGAACCAGTTGATGGAAGCCATTCGGTTGCATACAGCCTTACCGAAGAGCGAAGGGAAAAAACGAAGCCTTGATTTATTGAAATTGGTTGGCATTCCAAGGGCAGAGGGTATTTTGAAAGAGTATCCGCACCAATTGTCCGGAGGGATGAGGCAGAGAGTGATGATCGCCATGGCCATGGCCTGCAATCCACGGGTACTGATTGCAGACGAGCCCACCACGGCACTGGATGTGACCATTCAAGCCCAGATATTGGCGTTGATGAAGGATTTAAACCATAAAACAAAAACTTCTATTATTCTTATCACTCACGACTTAGGCGTTGTGGCAGAGATTTGCCAGCGCGTGGTTGTTATGTATGCTGGTCAAATTGTTGAACAAGGGGATGTAAGGAAAATTCTAAAGGACCCGCAGCATCCATATACAAAGGGGCTGCTTAGGTCAGTACCGGATTTAAGAGAAAAAAAGGATCGGCTTTATAGCATTCCGGGAACCGTTCCACTTCCCGGCTCTGTTAAGAGTGGCTGCCGGTTTGCACCCAGATGCCAAGAGGTCTTTGGCCAATGCCAGATGGAATCTCCGGAATTATATAAATCGGAAAAAGACGGACATGAAGTGCGTTGTTTCCTCTATACAACGAAAGAGGGGAGTGACCGGAATGTCGGAGTTACTTCTTGAAGTTAACGGGTTGAAAAAATATTTTCCTATCACTGGCGGAGTTTTTGGAAGAAAACTAGGCGATGTTAAGGCGGTTGATGATGTATCCTTTTACCTGAAAAAGGGGGAAACCTTAGGGATTGTCGGAGAAAGCGGCTGCGGGAAGTCGACTACTGGTCGTTTATTAATGCGTTTAATAGAGGCAAGTGACGGACGGATTATGTTTGAGGATAAAGAAATCACCCAAATGACCAAATCAGAATTAAGAAAAATCCGCCGCGACATCCAAATGGTGTTCCAAGACCCCTACGCTTCACTGAACCCGAGGAACTCTGTCGAACAAATTTTGGAAGAGCCCCTAATTGTTCACGGGATGGGAACAAAAGAAGAGCGTAAAAAAAGGGTAAAGGAAATGCTTGAGGTGGTGGGGTTAAGCAGCTACCATGCCAAAAGGTATCCGCACCAATTCAGCGGCGGCCAGCGCCAGCGGATTGGGATCGCTCGCGCCTTAATGACCAAGCCCAAGTTAATCATTGCTGATGAGCCGGTGTCCGCATTGGATGTTTCCATTCAGGCACAGGTTCTCAATTTAATGAAGGATATTCAAAAGGAGTTCGGGCTTACCTACATATTCATCGCCCACGATTTGGGGGTTGTCCGTCATATCAGTGACCGTGTCGGTGTGATGTACTTAGGTAGATTAATAGAATTGGCAGACAGTGAAGAGCTCTATGAAAATCCGAAGCATCCCTATACTAAAGCATTGCTTTCTGCCGTGCCGGTGCCGGACCCGGATTTGAAAAGACAAACCAGTTTGATTGAAGGGGAGCTGCCGAGCCCGGCAAATCCTCCATCAGGCTGTGCCTTTCATACCAGATGCAAGGAGTGCATGGAAATTTGCAAAACACAAAGGCCAGCGGAACATAATCTCCATGGTCATTATGTAGCCTGTCACTTATATAACCAATAACAGGCTGCATTTATGATAATAAAAAAATATTAGGGGGTATTTGAACGGCTATGAGGAAGAAGTCATTTAAAATGGCGTTGATTGCTTTATTGGCTATTAGCATGTTGTTAGCCGGCTGCACCGGCAAAACGAAAGAAACCAGCGGCGGTACAGATTCGGGGAGTGGAAGCAGCTCGAAAAAGGATACGCTTGTTTACGGGCGCGGCGGTGACTCCACCTCTCTCGATCCGATTACCACAACTGAGGGAGAAGCATTTAAGGTCACTGAAAATATTTTTGATACACTTGTTTCTTATGGGGAAAAAGATACAACGATACAGCCGGGATTAGCTGAAAAGTGGGAAGTCAGTGATGATGGTTTAACGTACACCTTCCATTTGCGCCAAGGCGTAAAATTCCATGACGGCACTGATTTCAATGCCGAAGCGGTTGTTTTTAACTTCGAGCGCTGGATGAATGGCGACGAAGATAAATTCCCGTATTATACCATGTTTGGCGGCTATAAGAGTGACGAGGGCCATGTGATTAAAGAGGTTAAAGCAGTGGATCAAAATACCGTCCAATTTGTTTTGAAACGGCCGCAGGCTCCGTTCTTAAAGAACTTGGCCATGTCTCCATTTGGGATGGCCAGCCCTGCCGCAGTTGAAAAATATGGTGATGATTTCCGGAGTCATCCTGTCGGAACAGGTCCATTTAAATTCGTGGAATGGAAACAAAATGATACCATTACGCTTGAAAAGAACCCTGACTATTGGCAAAAGGGACTTCCAAAGTTAAACAAAGTCATTTTCCGGGTGATTCCGGAAAACACAGCCCGCCTTAATGCCTTGGCCAACGGGGAAATAGACATTATGGATGGCTTGAACAACTCAGACGAAGCAACGGTCAAGGCTAATAATAAACTTCAAGTAATTGAGCGGCCTTCCATGAATGTTGGGTACATCGGCTTGACAACGACCCGTAAACCATTTGATAACAAATTGGTCCGTCAGGCAATGAATTATGCCATTGATAAGAAGGCGCTCATTGATGCCTTCTATGGAGGAAAGGCCCAGCCTGCCGTTAACCCAATGCCGCCAAGTATCAAGGGTTATAACGATTCGATTAAGGATTATCCATTTGACCTTGAAAAAGCAAAAGCCTTGTTGAAAGAAGCCGGATACGAAAAAGGCTTTGAAATCGATTTATGGGCCATGCCTGTTGCGCGTCCATACATGCCGGAGGCCCAAAAAGTGGCTGAAGTTATTCAGGAAAACCTAAGCAAAATTGGTGTCAAAGCCAATATCAAATCCGTGGAATGGGCTACCTATTTAGATAAAGCCCGTAAAGGCGAGTTTGATATGTTTATGATGGGTTGGACAGGAGATAACGGTGATGCTGACAACTTCTTGTATACCCTGCTCGACAAAGACAGCATTGGAAGCAACAACTACTCTTATTACAGCAGTGATGAGCTGCATGATATCCTGATTCAGGCGCAAACCGAAACAGAAGAGGCAAAACGTATCGAGTTATACAAGAAAGCCCAAGAAATCATCAAAGAAGATGCTCCATGGGTGCCGCTAGTCCACTCAATTCCATTATTGGCAGCATCCAAGGACGTTATCAATTATGTGCCGCATCCAACAGGATCGGAAGCAGTGACAAAAGTGGAGTTTAAATAAGTAAGATTGATGGGGAGGAAGCCTTTGCCTCCCCATTTGTTAACAGGATCGTTTCTTTTATCAAAAGAAAGGGGTGAGAAGGTTGTTTGCATATACTGCCCGTCGTATTTTATCGTTAGTTCCAGTCCTGATTGGTATGACACTTGTAGTTTTTGCCATTATCCATGCGATTCCCGGTAACCCTGCACAGATGATTCTTGGGCAAAGAGCCACGAAAGAAGCAATTGCCGAAGTGACCAGACAATTAGGTTTGGACAAGCCATGGTACATACAATATTTTGATTATATTAATTCGCTGCTCCATGGTGACCTAGGGACATCCCTTCGGACAAGAGGGCCGATTAATCAGGAAATCTGGCCATTTTTGGCCGCCACAATGGAACTGACCCTAGCAGCGATGCTGATTGCGATTTTTATCGGGGTCAATGCGGGAATTATCAGCGCTTGGTTCTCAAAGTCTTGGTTTGACTATTTGGCCATGGTGCTGGCATTAATCGGGGTATCCATGCCTATTTTTTGGCTTGGCTTAATGGAGCAGTGGGTATTCTCAATTGAATTGGGCTGGCTGCCGACCACAGGACGGGAGAATGTCCGAGACCCCGTCGCGGCCATAACCAACCTATACTTATTCGATACACTACTCCAAGGCAGATTTGATCAATTTGTAACAGTTCTTCAGCATTTGATAATGCCAAGTTTGGCCTTGGCAACCATTCCAATGGCCATTATCGCAAGAATGACGCGTGCCACAATGCTTGAGGTCATGAATTCCGATTACATCCGGACAGCACGGGCTAAAGGGTTAGGCATGTTCTGGGTGGTCTATAAACATTCCTTAAAAAATGCGGTTATTCCTGTTCTGACTGTCATCGGTCTTCAGACAGGATTGTTATTGGGCGGGGCCATTTTAACCGAAACGATTTTTGGCTGGCCGGGAATTGGGCGTTATTTATATGATGCCATTGCCTATAGGGATTACCCGGTTATTCAATCCGGCATTTTGGTGATTGCCGCCATTTTTGTATTCATTAATTTAATCGTGGACCTTTTATATGTGTTCGTCGATCCCCGCATCAAATACACGAAATAAAGGAGAGATTACCATGGCGGAATTGGCAAAAAACGCAGCCGATTTATCAGCGATTCCCCCTGAAGAAACCGCGATATCACCATGGAGGGAAGCATGGCAATCATTTTATAAGAACCGCTTGGCTGTAGTTGGTTTAGTGATTGTTATGTTTTTTATCCTGCTTGCCATTATCGCTCCTGTCATTGCCCCGTATAGTTTTAAAGGGCAGGTATTAACGGAGCGGATGCAGGCGCCATCAAGCAAGCATTGGTTTGGGACCGACGACTTCGGGCGTGATATTTTTTCAAGGGTGATTTACGGGGCAAGAATCTCTTTATGGGTAGGGTTTTTTTCTGTATTAGGTTCAGTGATTATTGGAACCATGCTGGGGATTGTGGCAGGATACTATGGCCGTTGGGTAGACGCCATCATCTCCCGGATTTTTGATATTATGCTGGCTTTTCCTAGTATCCTGCTCGCCATTGCGGTAGTGGCTATCTTAGGGCCATCTTTGGAGAATGCCCTTATCGCCATCGCAGTCGTAAATATTCCGAACTTTGGACGGCTTGTCCGGTCAAAGGTGCTAAGTGTAAAACAGGAAGAATATATTATGGCCGCCCAGGCAATTGGAATGAAGGATTCTCGAATTTTACTGCGGCATATTTTGCCAAACAGTATTTCTCCGGTCATTGTCCAGGCGACATTAGCGATTGCGACAGCGATCATTGAAGCGGCAGCCCTCGGCTTTCTCGGGATGGGTGCCCAGGCACCTACGCCTGAATGGGGGAAAATGCTGTCGGATTCAAAAAATTATCTGATGCAGGCCCCATGGACACTGTTTTTTCCAGGGATGGCGATTATGCTGACTGTGCTGGGCTTCAACCTGATGGGGGACGGGTTGAGGGATGTGCTGGATCCCAAAATGAAGCATTAAGAATAGTTAGATTACATTTAGCATCGCAGTTTGCGGTGCTTTTATTCATGCGAAGAAATTAGTATAAGATCCGATAGTCAAGAGCCAATCGAGGCTATTAACGACTGTGGATACAAGGAAAAGTTCAGAGGGGTAGCCATCTCAAATAGCTACTGTGGTTTCAATAAATGTAATGGTTCCAACACTCTAACTTTTGGGTAGATTTTGCAGAATATTTACTTAACGGAACTATTATTATAATATTAATCTATCTTATTTTATACTTTGATAGAAGTAATTAGTGGGTGGTAAAACATTGAAAAATATAACTGACAAAAATCTTGTATTTATCGGGTTTATGGGTGCAGGAAAGACTACAGTTGGGCAGATAGTAGCAGAAAAACTGAATCGTGAGTTCATTGATACGGATGTTACTATTGAAAAAGAATTTGGATTGCCGGTTTCCCAGATTTTTAAAGAATACGGAGAAGCGGTATTTAGGGAAAGGGAAAAAGAGACCATCACGAATTTATGTCGGGAAAAGAACCGTGTTTTATCGCTTGGCGGTGGAGCATTCCTTCAGGAAGAAATAAGAAAGGTATGTTTATCAAATTGCCTTGTCATATATTTAGATATCTCATTTGATTTCTGGAAAGATAGAGTTTCATTGTTAAAGGATACACGCCCCATTTTGCAAAATAAGTCTCTAAAGGAAATGGAAGACCTTTATAATAGTAGACAAGGGATGTATGCCCATCATCATATTAAGATTAACACTGATGGGAAATATCCTGAAGAGGTTGCTGATTTAATCATAGATAAACTACCCTTACAATAGAAAATAGACATGGACGGGGGAAAAAAAGTGAAAAGAACAGTATCAGTAAAAGGTGTCACGATTGGTGAGGGAATTCCCAAAATATGCGTCCCACTCGTAGGCAAGACATTGCAAGATTTAATGGAAGAAGCCGTTTTGCTAAAAACACTGGATTTAGATCTAGTAGAGTGGCGGGCTGACTTTTTTGATCAGGTAGAGGATGTCGCTTCCGTAAGAAAGGCACTTGAGGTAATCCGCGGGATTCTTGTAGATGTGCCCATTATTTTTACGTTTAGAAGTGCATCTGAAGGCGGAAATCGGGAAATTAGTAAAGAGTTTTATTTCGATTTAAACGAATCTGTAGTAGAAACAGGACTGGCTGATTTCATCGATGTGGAATTATTTAACGATGAACACGATGTTAAAACACTTCTGGAATCGGCACATCAACGTGGAATGTTTGTTATCATTTCTAACCATGACTTTGCCAAAACACCTTCAAAAGAGGAAATCGTCTCTCGGTTGCGGAAAGCTCAGGAATTGGGTGGGGATATTCCAAAAATAGCGATAATGCCTACTAGTGTTGGAGATGTTCTTACCTTATTGGACGCTAGCAAGACAATGGCTGAAGAACATGCCGACCGGCCATTTATTACCATTTCTATGGGCGGAAAGGGAACCATTAGCCGGTTAAGTGGTGAAACTTTTGGATCTGCGGTTACTTTTGCTGCGGCAAAAGCGGCATCAGCCCCAGGGCAGCTGACAGTTCAGGAAGTTCGACAAATAATTGAAATCTTACATGAAAATATATAATGAAAAAACCTTGCTGCAGAATCAGCAAGGTTTTTTCATTATATATTAGCTAAACAATCGCTGTACAAGCCAAATGGCTCCTAAAACAAAGATAATAGCTGAACCGTAATTGACATAGCCCCGATATTTTTTTATTGTTTGCAGTTTGAATAAGATTGGTACCAAGATTAAGACAATCAACAATTGAATTAATTCAATGCCCACATTAAAGTTGAATAGCGCAATGGCTAAGTCTGATTTAGGGAGATTCATTTCTTTTAATATACTAGCAAATCCAAGTCCGTGAATTAAACCAAACAGAAATGTAATCAACCACCTGAATTTTATTTCTTTCCTGAAGATATTCTCTATGGCTACATAACAAATACTTAACGCAATAATAGACTCAACAAACTTTGATGGTAATTCAACAATTCCAAGAACAGATAATGTTAACGTTATGCTGTGGGCGATTGTAAAGGCAGTGATTGTAGCGATATACTGCTTTACGGTCTGCTTTCTAATCAGTAACGCGAATAGAAAAAGTAAATGGTCGTAGCCGGTCAATATATGTTCCATACCCAATGTTAAAAATGAGAGCCATGATGTATTCGTTTGTTTGGCTGGAGGCGCCTCTTGAGTTGATTCATCGCCAGGTTGCTGCTGTTGCTGAGTTTCTGCCAACAGCATGGCCCATTCACGGTTTTTACCATGTAAGACTGCTTCACTGACTTGGTCTCCATAATTAACTGCCAGAAAGTTGTTATAACTGCTGGTATTTTGCCCTTCATAAAAAATGCCGTCTAGAAGTTTGATGGTTTGACCCACCTGAAAAGCTGGGTATATAAATTGAAGGGTCACCATTTCTTGATCACCCTTTTGTTCCAGGGTTATTTTATTTAGTTTCGATTCTTGCTGCTTTCCGTCGACCTCAAGAACTACACTATCCTCAACCCATTCTTGTAATCTAAATTCTAGATCTTTTAGTTCTTCTTTACTTAAAGTTCCATCTTCGTTTTTATCCCCTCCGGCGCCCTCAATGACAGAAAGGGTGTCGATGGAATAATAAAGCTCCGTTTGTTTATCTGTGATGTTTATTGTCGTATAAGCGGCGCTTAATGCATGAGCAGAGCTGGATTTTGGCAAACATAGTAAGGCGATAATTAATATAGTATAAATTTTCCATAGATAAGATTTTTTCATTCGATGTGTCCCCCTAGCCGTCCAATTCAAATACTATTATAAAGGTTTTCTGTTAAGAGGAAATAAATTTTCTTAATTATCTTTGTAAGGTAAATTTACACAAAATTTACTATATTAATAAAAATAAAATTCTAAATCTACTAATTTTATGGTAAATTTAAGGTGTTTGACAATTTAGTACTTCGTTATATAAAAGGGGGAGAAATATGACGAAAAGACGGGTAAAAAAGTACAGCAGTTTAGCTTTAACGGCCTTATTGGTTGGCGGTACACTTCTGCCAAATTTAGCATCTCCAGTGAAAGCAGCTTCGTTAGGAAATGTTGTGATTAGCGAAGTGTACGGCGGTGGAGGCAACGGGGGGGCTGTTTACAAAAATGACTTCATAGAATTGTATAACCCGACAGATGAGGATATTAACCTTACGGGTTGGTCAGTACAGTATGGATCTGCGACAGGATCTACCTATAGTAGTCAAATTAATTTGACAAACACTATAAAAGCACATGGTTATTACCTGATTAAAGCAGCATCGGGTGGTTCGGCCGGAGCAGATCTTCCTATATCTGCTGATGATACCGGAACAGGAATGAATTTAAGTGCTACAACTGGCAAGGTTGCACTCGTTAATGGAACAGCACGTATCGCAACAAAAGCAGACCCAGCAGTAATAGATTTTGTAGGTTTTGGTACCGCAAATGAGAATGAGACGAAAGCGGCACCAGCGCCTTCAAGTTCTAAAAGTATCGAAAGAAAAGCAAACGATAGTTCAAATCCCACATCCGCTGAAGGAGCAGGAAAAGGTAATGGCTGGGATACTGATGACAATTCCACTGATTTCGTAGTGGCAGACCCAAATCCTCAGAATACATCCTCTGAAATTGAGCCTAAAATCGAGGAGCCGCCTGCACCTCCGGAAGAGGGAGTCACTCTTTTGAAGGATGTTCGGGCAAATAATGAGAACGGGGAACCGGAACTGAAGGGTCAGACAGTAACCGTTGAGGGGACGGTTACGGTTGCTAACAATATTATCGGTTCAAAAACTTATTATATCCAAGACGCAACTGGCGGCATAAATATTTTCGACAGCAGCCAGGAAGTCACGGTTGGCCAAAAGGTGAGAATAACCGGAACCGTTGAATTTTACCGCGGCTTAACAGAGATTAAGCCGACTTCTGTGGAAGTAAAAGGCGAAGGAGACTCCATTACTCCGAAGGATATATCTATTGCTCAACTAAATAACTATGCAACCGCAGAGCCAAAAGAAGGCATGCTGGTAACCGTTCAAGGTAAAGTCACTGACGTACCGGCCACTGCATCGGGCGGAGGCTACAACGTCACCCTTGAAGATAGCGGGAAAGCAACAACGGTAAGGGTCATGACGACTACTGGCATTGACACGGCCAACATATTAAAAGTAGGCAGCTCATATGTTATCACTGGGATTGCTGGTCAGTATGATTCCACGTCTCCGTTTGATACGGGCTATCAGATATTCCCGCGCAATGATCAAGATATTACTGAATACTTTGCTTTGTCTTTATCTCATGACCCGTTAACTACAGTTTATACGGGCAATAACGCCAGATTTAAAGTCACTGCAGAGGGTGCAGATACCGTCACAGTTTATTATCGTGAAAAAGGAGCATCATTCTATAGCTCATTAGAAATGAGTAAAGGGGAACAAAACCAGTACACCGCTGTTTTACCAACCGCTTCAGTACCGCAAAATGGTCTTGAGTATTATATTAAAGCAGTTAATAAGTCTGAAACCAAAACAGCAGGAACGGCTGAACAGCCATACAGCGTTCAAGTTACAGCTGACACATTTGCACCGGTGTTGAACGGGTTCCAACCAGCGAATAACTCAATCGTTGAAACAACCTTGCCGGAAATCAGCTTTTTGGTAGATGAGCCAAGCGGTCTAGACGAATCAAAACTATCTATTAAGCTGGATAACGAGGAAGTCCACCAAAAAGCCATTGTTTCGGAACAGCAAGTACAACTTACCTTAGACAGTCCGTTGTCTTACGGCAAGCATACTGTTGTTGTAGAAGCGTGGGACACAAAAGGAAATCTCGGTACAGCCAATTGGTCGTTTGAAGTATCAGAGCCTTTTACGGGTGGAAATCATTATCGCGGCACAACCCATAACCATACAAACATCTCTCATGATGGTGCAGGTACACCAGAGGATGCACTAAAAGCAGGTATAGCACATGGTTATGATTGGTTTGCTTTCTCGGACCATTCACACGATATTGATGCTGATTTGGCTGGCAAGGATACCGTCGATCATAACGGCATGCCGGAAAGAACAGGCGGATCCGACTGGCAGACTACAAAGAATTTGGCCAAGCAGTATACAAATGATGACTTTGTGGTATTCCCAGCATTTGAGATGACTTCAACCACATGGGGACACTCAAACGTGTTTGGTACCGATAACTTTATTGATCGCAAAATCAACAATGGCAAGTATCAGGATTTGAATCAGTATTATGCATGGGTATTGACCTATGATAATATCACGGCACAATTCAACCATCCAGATATGTCTACCAACGCATTTAATAACTTTATGCCATACGATCAAAATGTAGACAAGCTGTTTACGATGTTTGAAGTAGGGAATGGTTCCGGTCATTATGAGTATGCCAACGCCGAAAAGAAATACTTCAGTGCGCTGGATTTAGGATGGCATGTTGCCCCAACTTACGGCGAGGACAACCATGAAGGGACATGGGGACAAACCTTAAACAGAACAGTTATCGTTTCTAAAGACTTAAAACAGGAATCCTTATTGCATTCGATGCAAAACATGCGGGTTTATATGGAAGAAGATCCTAACTTTGAGCTGGATGTTAAGGCAAATGGCCAATATATGGGTTCCATTATTGACAGCAAATCTTTGCAATTTGACATCAAAGGATCTGATTCAGTAGCTGAATCCAATGCTATTACTGAATACAATTTCCTTTCAGATGACTATAAGTCCGATGACCGCATTGATAAAGTAGAATTAATTACAAATGGCAACAAAGTGGTTGATTCAATTCAGCCAATGAAAACAGGATTCACATGGAATCCTTCCGTTACTGTAACAGGCGGCCAGCAATGGTTTGTTGTGAAAATCACTCAGATGGACGGAGAGCAAATCTATTCGTCGCCAATTTGGACAAAAGAGCAGGATATTGATGTACGGGTCAGCGGTTTAGAAGTTGCGGGAGATGCCATTGTTTCCGGAAATCCTGCAACGCTTGAAGCAGGGATTAGCAACCTTGGAAAAACCGAGCTTACGAATCTAAATGTCAAATTCTATTATGATGAGGTAAAAGACAGCAATTTAATCGGAACTGGCAAGATTGACAAGCTGGCTCCTAAAGGTGTTGGCAAAGCCAGTGTTGTCTGGGATAAACCGATTGCAGGACAACACACTCTCATTGCAGTTATGAATACACCGCAAGGGGACAGTCCAGAAGATAACAAGTTTGCCAAGCAAGTAAATATTAAAGAATCGCTTGGTAAAACGGTCATGATTGATGCGGCTCATAAGAATGAGAATACATCTACTGACCCTGGCACCTACAAAAATAACTTCACTGCCTTTACCAAGCTGGTACAACGTGAAGGATATACAGTAGTAGAAAACCAACTGCCATTGACAGATGAGGTTTTAAAAGGTGTAAGAGTTCTGGTTATGACCCATCCAGAGGTAGATTTAACTCAAGCAGAAAATGATGCAGTGGCCAATTTTGTTAAAAACGGCGGTTCATTGTTCCTGACAGATAAGAGTAATTATAACAATACTTCCACCGTCAACAATGACTTGCTGGAGCAAATGGGTTCGACCATTCAAATTAACAATGATGGGATATTCGATGACACAAAGGAAGGAAACTTCTGGAGTGATCCGTTGAAATCGAAATTTGCAGTACGACTGCATGTGAAACCAGTTGAAAATTATATTACTGACCGTGCCGATACCATCGAGTATTACAGCGGTGCAAGCTTAGAAAAAGTAGGGCACCAGCCATTAACTGATAGTGATACCGTTACTATCATAGCTAGCGGCAATGAAACCACTTACCAAAATAGTGTAAAACAAGGCTATGTATACGATGATGTTTCTGATGATCACGGTGGTTCAGCCATTCCAGCGATTGCTTCCGAGACCATAGGAAAAGGACACATCGTGGTTTCCGGTATGAACTTCATGAATGACAAGCAATTGGATGAGTCCTTCAACCCGAAAGGTAATGACGAAGTAGCCCTTAACGCTGTTAATTGGCTCGCAGATCGTGGAACAACGATTACCAACATTGCTAATGCCCGCAAATTGGCGGATGATACGGAAGTAGTGGTAGAAGGAACAGTCACCACGGCTGCCGGGGTTTTCTTCGATGCCTTCTATGTACAGGATGAAACAGGAGGAATTATGGCCTTCAACGAAGTTCCTGAGGGGTCATTAAAAGAAGGTGACAGGGTACGGATTTACGGTCATCTAAAAACCTTTGAAAATAACAAAGAATTAGAATTCAGTAAGTTTGACCAAGATGTCATCAAACTAGGAAGTGGTGATCCAGTAGAGCCTGCAGTAGTCCAAACTGGGGAAGCGAAATCAGAAGCAAACAAAGGGCTGCTTGTTAAGGTACAAGGAGAAGTTGTTTCGAAATTCGACGCTAACTCCTATTACATTAATGACGGTACTGGTGACATACTAGTCTTCACTGACGGTTATATTGTTAACCAAAGTGGACCGGTTCCTGACTTAAAGATTGGGGATACACTGCAGGCAGTTGGTCTATCTGGCTCCTTTGGACAAGGCGACCGAATCCGGGTTAGAAATACAAAAGAGCTGGTTAAGCTTGATGTTAAAGCACCAGTTACTACGGCAGCTGTAAATCCTGGTGAGCCAACTGGAAAAAATGGCTGGTATACTTCAGATGTGTCTGTGAAACTCACTGCCAGTGATGATATGTCTGGCGTCCAAAATACGCAATACCGAATCAACAGTGGTGATTGGACTGACTATTCCGATACTATAGAGTTGACCGAAGATGGCCAATATAAGATAGAATATCAGAGTAAGGATGCAGAGGGGAACACTGAGCAAGCAAAGTCAGTTGTAGTCAAGCTTGATAAAACTGCTCCGACAATCGATGTTTCTGTTGACCAACCTGTTCTGCAAGTTCCAAATCATAAGATGGTCGATATTAACGCCCTGGTAAAGGATAACGATGATACATCAGGGATAGAGTCGGTGGTATTAAAAGCAATAGAGATTAATGAAGAAAATGCAAGTTCAAATGATATCCAAAATGCAGAGTATGGAACGTTGGATACATTATTTAGCCTGCGTGCCGAAAGAAACGGCTACGGTAATGGACGGACATACACCATTACGTATTTAGCAACAGACAAGGCCGGAAATACTGCTGAAGGTAAGACAACTGTGTTTGTACCGAAGGGTAATTCCGGAAAATAAATCAAAAGAGACCTGGTTCTCATAGAAGCAAAAACGGCTTTATGGGAACCAGGTTTTTTATTATGTTTAATGCATTTTTATTAACATTTTAATGCAAACGCTTACAAATGATTGATTAGAAATTATTCAATATAACCTGAAAATTAGGGAATTTTCGGTTGAATAATTATTTGATAATATGTATAATAATTCATTATGAGGAACACAGGAGATGACAAAAGATGAAAGCTGCAGTAATTGGGGGTACAGGGTATGGAGCCATTGAGCTAATCAGGCTTATCCATAGGCATCCAAACCTTGAGATTGGAACAGTCGTTTCCAACTCGCAGGCTGGAAATAAATTTAGCGACAGCTATCCTCACCTTTCAGAGATTGTTGAACAACCACTTGAAAAATTTAATGCGGTCACACTATCCGAAACAAACGATATAGTGTTTCTAGCCACCCCTTCAGGAGTAAGCAGTAACCTTGCACCGCAGCTGCTCGAGACCGGGATGAGGTGCATTGACCTATCAGGTGATTTTCGCCTCAGGTCAGCGGAAGAGTACCAAACATGGTATAAGCGTACGCCGGCAAATGGGCACTACCTGGAACAAGCTGTTTACGGTCTAAGCGAGATTTATAGTGAAAAAATAAAGACCGCCAAGTTAATCGCCAATCCAGGCTGTTACCCGACAGCTTCGACTCTTGGGTTAATACCCATTCTAAAAGCAAATATTGCAGACTATCAGTCTATTGTTATAGATGCAAAATCCGGCGTATCGGGAGCAGGAAGAGGGCTTTCGTTAACTTCCCATTACGCGGAGATAAATGAAAACTTGAAAGCTTATAAGCTAGGGGCCCATCAGCATATCCCGGAAATCGAACAGGTGCTGTCGGACGAGGCAGGAAACCCGATTAACATCACTTTTACAACCCACTTGGTGCCAATGACAAGAGGGATCATGTGCACGATTTATGTGAAATTAACTGACAAGGTATCCATTGAAGAAATTCAAAGAATCTACTCCGAATTTTATAAAAATCATCCATTTGTTAGGATCAGGCCACAAGGTACAGTTCCTGCAACAAAAGAGGTTACAGGATCTAATTTTTGCGATGTTGGTCTCCATCTTGATGAACGAACCAATCGACTAACAATAGTTTCAGTGATAGATAATCTAATGAAAGGTGCAGCCGGTCAGGCCATCCAAAATTTAAACTTAATGAATGATTGGGATGTCAGGACAGGTCTTGATGACATACCAATGTATCCATAGGCGTTAGGGCGCTGGAGCTAACCAATTTTCAAAAATAACGACTAGTAATCTAGTTTCGTATAAATCAACCGGTTACCGTAGGGGGTAGTTAAAATGCAGGCAACAACATCTAAAGAAATCGTTGTACTTGAAAATGAAAGTGTCACATTACCAAAAGGGTTCAAAGCTGGCGGTATTCATTGCGGAATAAAGCGGAAGAGAATGGACCTGGGATATATTGTATCAGAAGTTCCGGCTGCAGTAGCCGGGGTGTATACCACGAATTTATTTCAGGCAGCCCCATTGCTGGTGACCCAGGAAAGCATTGCTAAAGAAAATAAAATACAAGCGGTTATTGTTAACTCGGGAAATGCCAATGCCTGTACAGGGGAACAAGGAATGAAAGATGCCTATGAGATGCAAAAAGAATTCGCCGGGCAGCTTGGAATCCAGGAACATCTTGTTGCTGTTACCTCCACCGGAGTCATTGGTGAACTTTTGCCGATGGATAAGGTGAAAAACGGGATCCAACAAATCCTAAATCAAGAAAATGAAAAGGAAACCTTCTTTAAGGAAGCAATCCTTACAACCGATACTTGCATGAAACAAATCGCTGTCCAAGTCAAAATAAACGGGAAAACCGTAACGATTGGCGGGGCGGCAAAAGGGTCCGGAATGATCCACCCGAACATGGCGACCATGCTTGGATTCGTGACAACAGATGCTAACGTGGCCCATGGTGAACTATTGGGCGCATTAAAAGATATAACGAATAAAACTTTTAACATGATTACCGTCGATGGAGATACAAGCACAAACGATATGGTGTTGGTCATGGCTAACGGACTGGCAGGAAATGAAGAGCTTACGGTAAGCCATCCGGATTGGGATGCATTCAAAAACGGATTACAAATTGTTTGTGAGGCGTTGGCCAAAAAAATTGCCCGCGACGGTGAAGGGGCAACCAAACTAATTGAAGTCCAAGTAGCTGGGGCAGGTTCCTTCGATGAGGCAAGAGCAGTTGGGAAAGCAATCATTTCTTCTAATCTTGTAAAAACAGCTATTTACGGAACAGACCCGAACTGGGGTAGAATTGTCACAGCCATCGGGTATAGCGGAATAAAGCTTAATCCAAACAACATTAAAGTTGGTTTGGGACCTTATAAAGTATTTGAAAACGGACTGCCTTGCCCTATAGTGGAAGATGAAGTGAAAGAATATTTGGAGTTGGATACGATTAAAATTACGGTGGAGTTAAATCAGGGTGACCAGAGTGCCACGGCCTGGGGATGCGATTTAACCTATGATTATGTCAAGATCAACGCATCCTACCGCACGTAAGGAGGAAGACAAATGAAATATGTAGTCATAAAGTGCGGCGGAAGTGTGTTAGAAAACCTGCCAAAGTCGTTTTATGAAGACGTGGTAAAACTGCATCAATCCAGTGAGTGGACTCCGGTTATCGTCCATGGCGGCGGACCGCTGATTACCTCCCTGTTAAAAACACTGCAAGTAGAAACCACCTTCGTAAATGGCTTAAGGGTGACCAATCAACAAGTGTTGGACGTAGTGGAAATGGTTTTAAGCGGGTCGGTTAACAAACAGGTGGTCCGTAAGCTCATCGAGGCAGGAGGCAAGGCGCTGGGTGTGAGCGGTGTGGATGGAATGCTCCTTAAAGCAAAGCCGACAAATGAGGCTAAGGTGTTAGGCTTTGTTGGGGAAGTCGTAGAAGTGAATCAAAACATGATAGAAGATATGGTTGGTCAAGGTTTCATTCCAGTTGTTTCGCCAGTTGGAATCGATAGCAGTGGCCAGCGGTATAACATAAATGGCGATATTGCCGCAGCGGCAGTGGCCAAAGCATTAAAAGCGAATTTGTGCTTTATCAGCGACATTCCGGGTATTTTGGTGGAAAAAGATGGCCAAAAGACCAAGCTGGATCAAGTCAGCAAGGCCGGAATTGAAAGAATGATTGAAGATCAGACGATTTATGGCGGGATGATTCCGAAAGTAAGGGCGGCCATTGACGGCCTTTCCTTTAATATACCTGAAGTCGGCATTATTAATGGTTTTGAAAAGAACGGATTGATTGAATATATTAATGGGAAAAAAATCGGCACCAAAATTGTTCTAGAAGAGGAGATTGTATTATGACAACGACACAACCGCTCTCCCTGACTTCTCCGTTGATGGCTACCTACAGCCGCTTCCCTGTTACTTTGGTAAAGGGAAAAGGAAGTTATGTATGGGATGACAAGGGAGTGCAATACCTAGATTTTACTTCCGGCATAGCCACTTGTAATTTGGGGCATGTACCCGATGCAGTGAAACAAAAAGTGGAGGAGCAACTGCAAAATCTCTGGCACTGCTCCAATCTATACCATATTCCTAATCAGGAAAAGCTGGCTGCCTTGCTTACAGCTAACAGCTGCGGCGATCAAGTGTTTTTTTGCAACAGTGGTGCCGAAGCCAATGAAGCGGCCATTAAGCTGGCAAGAAGATACGCAAACAAAGTAAAGGGGAGCAGCAGTTCGGAAGTCGTTACATTCAATCAGTCGTTCCATGGACGGACATTGGCCACACTGACAGCCACAGCCCAAGAAAAAATTCAGCATGGTTTTGCACCGCTTATGCCGGGGTTCAGCTATCTGCCGTTTAATGATATCGAAGCCTTGGAGCAACTGGCAGAACGTAAACCGGCAGCTGTCCTTCTCGAAATGATTCAAGGCGAAGGCGGGGTTATCCCGGCCGAACCGGAATGGGTTAACGAGCTCGCACGGGTTTGCCAAGAGAATGATATCCTTTTAATGGTTGATGAAATCCAAACTGGAATGGGCAGAACAGGAACTTTGTTCGCCTACCAGCAGTACGGCATAGAACCGGATGTGATCAGCATCGCCAAAGGATTAGGTTCAGGTTTTCCAATCGGGGCGATTATTGCAAAGGAAAAGGCAGCCAAGGCCTTTGAACCGGGAAGCCATGGCAGTACTTTTGGAGGCAATCCACTTGCTACAGCGGCGGGACTCGCGACTATGACTTACTTGCTTGATAGCAACGTATTAAGCAATGCAAAAGAAATGTCTGAATATCTTGATGTTCAACTTCAAAGTTTAAAAGAAAAGCATTCTATCATAAAAGAAATCCGCGGCAAAGGATTATTGAAAGGATTAGTACTTGAGTCGGGTGCTTTGGAGGTTGTTCAAAAGGCCATCGGTAATCAGCTGCTCATCTTAACAGCAGGTCCAAATGTCGTGCGGATTTTACCTCCGTTACCAGTAACCAAAGCGGAGATAGACGAATTTACTATAGCGTTAGAAAAATCTATCCAAAGTACGGAGAAAGGCGAGTGAGTGTTTTTGGAACAGGGATACCTTACTTTGGAAACAGGAGAAGTATTTGAGGGGGTACTAATCGGTGCCGGGAAGGAATCTCTCGGAGAGGTTGTTTTTAATACAAGTATGACCGGTTATCAGGAAATCATCACCGATCCATCCTATGCAGGGCAAATTATCACCTTCTGTTATCCAATCATCGGAAACTATGGCATCAATGCCTTGGATGATGAAAGTATAACACCGGCACTCGCCGGCGTGGTGATCGGGGACTTATGTGAAACCCCAAGCCATTATCAATCCATCCAGAAATTTTCTGAAAAATTAAAGAAGTTCGGTGTAACCGGAATTGCAGGTGTGGATACACGACTCCTTGTCAAAACCATCCGCAGCCGCGGAACGGTAAAAGGTGTCATAAGCACTACAAAGGATTTTGAGTTTCCAAGACAAGATCAAGAGCCTTTATGGGTAGAGAAAGTGTCAACGAAAAAAATCCAGTTTTATAAAAATAGAGGGCCGCACGTTGTCTTAATGGATTATGGCCATAAAAAGTCAATCCTTAGTGCCTTGCTGGCAGAGAATTGTTCGGTCACCGTCGTTCCATATCATACGCCTTTTGAAAAAATTAAGGCAATAAACCCGGATGGCGTTTTATTCAGCAATGGACCTGGCGACCCGATGGAACTGAAAAAATGGTTCCCTGAGATTAAAAAGATTAGCACGACTTACCCGTCTTTGGGGATATGCCTGGGGCATCAACTCATTGCCCTGTCATTTGGGGCAAAGACTGAAAAGCTCGCTTATGGGCATAGAGGCGGAAACCATCCGGTGAAAGAACTCGAGACCGGAAAGGTAAAAATCACCGCACAAAATCACAGTTATGTGGTCATGGATGAGAGTATTGATGGCCAAATATTTGATATTACCTACCGAAATGTCAATGACCAATCCATCGAAGGCCTAAAGCATAAAGTTTATCCGATTCAAACTGTGCAATTTCATCCGGAAGCTCATCCGGGGCCAAGCGATACCGAATATATCTTAAAAGAATTCGTAAAAAGAATTGCATCACTGGGAGAGACACGTTATGCCGTTAAATAAAAATTTGAAAAAAGTGCTGGTCATTGGTTCAGGTCCAATTGTCATCGGCCAGGCAGCTGAATTTGATTATGCCGGGACCCAAGCTTGTATCGCCCTCAAAGAAGAGGGAATTGAGGTTGTACTGGTCAACAATAACCCGGCAACCATCATGACCGACCAAGCTGTCGCCGATAAGGTTTATATTGAACCGCTAAATGTATCAACCATTGAAAAAATTATCCAAAAGGAAAAACCGGATGGAGTTATTGGAACCTTAGGCGGGCAAACCGGCCTCAATCTTACGGTTCAGCTTTTCGAACAAAACATTCTTGAAAAATACAATGTCGAGTTGTTGGGAACCTCCGTTGAGTCCATCAAAAATGGGGAAGACCGGGAGAGATTCCGCAATTTAATGCTGAAAATCGGCGAGCCGATTCCTGAATCAGCGATTATCCAGGATTATGAGGAAGGCGTAAAATTTGTTGGGAAAATTGGCTTTCCAGTCATTATTCGCCCTGCATTTACACTTGGAGGTGAAGGCGGGGGATTTGCCTACAACGATGAAGACTTGGAACTCGTTCTAAAAAAAGGCTTATCTGCGAGCCCAATCCATCAAGTCTTAGTGGAAAAAAGTATTAAAGGCTGGAAAGAAATTGAATATGAGGTCATGCGCGACGCCAATGACACGTGCATCATCGTCTGCAATATGGAAAATATGGACCCTGTCGGTGTCCATACAGGGGATTCCATTGTCGTGGCCCCTTCTCAGACCTTGTCCGATGTACAGTATCAAATGCTTCGCGATGTTTCCATAAAGGTCATCCGCGAGCTAGAGATTATCGGCGGGTGCAACATCCAATTTGCGCTGCATCCTGAATCCAATCAGTACTATATTATTGAAGTGAACCCAAGGGTAAGCCGCTCATCGGCACTTGCTTCTAAAGCAACCGGTTATCCAATTGCCAGGATGGCGGCAAAGTGTGCCATCGGATACCATCTGGATGAGATTGTGAACCCGATAACAGGCAATACCTTTGCCTCGTTTGAACCGGCGATTGATTATATTGTGGTAAAACTGCCGCGCTTCCCATTTGATAAGTTCCCGGAAGCAGACAGAACTTTGGGAACCCAAATGAAAGCAACAGGGGAAGTTATGGCGATTGACCGGACATTTGAAGGAGCCCTTAATAAGGCCATCCGTTCAATGGAGATGAATGTTTACGGACTATGTGTGGAGGCCAACAAAACACTAGCAACGGATACCTTATTTAGTCTTCTTGAAACCGCAAATGACCGCCGCCTGTTTATCATTGCAGAAGCATTTAGAAGGGGAATCTCCCTTGAGCAGGTTCAGCAATCAACCGAAATTGATCGGTGGTTTTTACACAAAATTAGCTCAATCGTGGAAATCGAGAAGCAATTAGGTTCCTATCAGTGGATTGCAGTTCCTGACCAACTGCTAATCAAAGCCAAGCGGTTGAATATGGCTGATAAATTTTTATCGCAGATCTTTAACGTACCGGAAAAAGTGATCAGAAATAAATGGAAAGAACTGAACATCCAACCAGGCTATAAAATGGTCGACACCTGTTCAGCCGAATTTGATGCGATTACACCTTACTATTACTCTACTTATCATGGATTTGATGAAGTAGAAATTTCCAATAAGAAAAAGATTATGGTTATTGGCTCCGGCCCGATCAGGATTGGCCAGGGAATTGAATTTGATTACTGTTCGGTTCATGCGGCTAAAGCGATTAAGAAAAAAGGCTATGAAGCGGTTGTCATCAATAATAACCCGGAGACAGTCAGCACGGATTATTCCACGGCAGACCGTTTATATTTTGAACCTCTGACTGCAGAGGATGTCCTCCATGTGATCAATAAGGAGCAAGTGGAAGGCGTGCTGATTCAATTTGGCGGTCAAACAGCGATTAATCTGGCCCATGATTTGGAGGAAGAGGGGGTCAAGATACTTGGCACATCCGTGGCGAATGTCGACAAGGTGGAAGATCGAAAGGAATTTTATCAGCTGCTAGAGGAACTCGACATCCCACATATTGAAGGAAAAACGGCAGCCCATCCCGAAGAACTTGTGGAAGCCGCAACACGACTTGGTTATCCGGTACTTGTAAGACCATCCTACGTCATTGGCGGACAGTCCATGTTCACGATTTTTTCAGAGCCGGAGCTCCATAGCTATATCAAGCAGTTGGAGCAAAATGGAAATGAAAAAATGTGGCCGTTGTTAATCGATAAATTCATGCCGGGCTTAGAGTGCGAAATTGATGTGATTTGTGACGGGGAACAAGTCGTTGTACCAGGAATATTTGAGCATATTGAAAAAGCTGGTGTTCACTCGGGTGACAGTATTACTGTGTTCCCGCCAATTTCTATTCCGGATGAAATAAAAGCTGTATTAATCGACTATGCGGACAAAATTGCCAAAGCAGCTTCCATCGTTGGAATGATGAATATTCAATTTGTGGTTTATCAAAACAAGGTCTATTGTTTAGAGGTAAATCCTCGTTCATCACGTACGGTACCAATCATGAGCAAGGTGACTGGAGTTCCGATGATTGAGTGGGCGGTTCGGGCTCAACTAGGGGAAAAGGTTAGTGACTTTGCACCTGCACAAGGGCTTTTGGAGGAACCAACTTATTATTCCGTAAAGGCACCTGTATTTTCTTCAGGAAAACTAAAGGGAGTCGATCCTGTCCTTGGCCCGGAAATGAAATCGACAGGAGAAGTGCTGGGGCTGGGCCAAACCTATTTAGAGGCATTGAATAAAGCTGTGCCATCGCAACAAGAGAAGATCGAAGAAACTTATATATTATGTTCGATATCCGATCGTGAAAAGGAAGCCAGCCTTCCGATTATTACGGAGCTTGCAAAAAAATACAAACTGGCGGCTACGGAAGGAACGACTGACTTTCTGCGGAGCCAAGGAATTTCCGTGGAAAAGCTCCTTAAGGAAGAACAGGATGTAACAGAGCTGTTCCGGAATCAAGTTTTAAGGGCTGTCATCAATATACCAAATCAAGGACGCAACAAATTGAAATTCGGCTTCCATATCCGTGAGCAAGCCATCCGTTATAAGGTGCCAGTATTTACCCATTTAGATACAGTGAAAGTAAACAGTAATTTGCTGCAGCAACCACAGACGGATTTTGACGTAAAACCAATCAGCGAATTTTATCAACTGGAAGAAAGAGGTGCCGTTCATGCCAGAAGCCATTGAATCGACTAAAATAAATAACAAGCCTATGAATTATAAGGGAAAAGATTTTATTCAACTGGCTGATTTTTCAAAAGAAGAGATTCTCCATATGCTTGATGTGGCAGTGGAGCTAAAGTCACTGCAAAAACAGGGAAAACCACACGCCTATTTAAGCGGGAAAGTTTTGGGGATGATTTTTGAAAAATCGTCAACCCGAACGAGAGTCTCATTTGAAGTGGGCATGCTCCAGCTCGGGGGCCATGCGATTTTCTTAAGCTCCAAAGATATTCAGCTCGGCAGGGGCGAAAGTATTCATGATACGGCAAAAGTGCTCTCGAGATATGTGGATGGAATCATGATTCGTACCTTCGGTCATGAAACGGTGGAGGAGCTGGCAGAGCATGCCTCCATCCCTGTCATTAATGGACTGACGGACTTGCAGCATCCCACTCAAGTGTTAGCTGACCTGTTAACGATTCTCGAGCATAAGGGAAAACTTGAAGGGTTAAAAATTTGCTATATTGGCGACGGCTATAACAATATGCCCCATTCTTTGCTCGAGGGCGCTGTAAAGGTAGGAATGGATATTAGTATTGCCAGCCCGGCTGGCTACCTTCCTGATGGAAAAATTACCGAGCAGGCGATAGAAGCGGCAAAACAGACTGGGGTTTCGGTGACGATTACCCATGATCCGGTTGAAGCGATTAAGAATGCGGATGTGGTGATCACCGACGTTTGGACCAGCATGGGGATGGAGGCGGAAACCCAGAAGCGATTAAAAGATTTCGCGTCCTACCAAGTGAATGACGAATTGTGCAAACACGCAAAAGATGACTTCATCTTTTTGCATTGCCTGCCGGCCCATCGCGGCGAAGAAGTGACGGCGAAGGTCATTGACGGCTCCCATTCCGTTGTTTTTGACGAAGCAGAGAATCGCTTGCATGCCCAAAAAGCAATTTTAAAACTTTTGCTAGAATAAGACTTTCATTTTTCACTAGATATGTTGTATAATAATTCTATCGATTGAATAATAATACAAACATAAGCAAGGAGAATAGAAATGGCGAAGGAAAAAATTGTTTTAGCATACTCAGGCGGATTGGATACATCCGTATCGGTTAAATGGATTCAAGAAAAATATGGTTATGATGTCATTGCTTTAGGTCTTGATGTAGGGGAAGGAAAGGACCTGGAAGCGATCAAAACGAAGGCGTTAAATGTTGGGGCAATTAAAGCCCATATTATAGATGCCAAAGAAATGCTGGCAAAGGATTATATCATACCCGCTTTAAAGGCTAATTGTTTATATGAAGGGAAATACCCTTTATCGTCTGCTCTTTCTAGACCGTTAATTTCTAAATTGTTGGTGGATGTGGCCGAAAAAGAGGGTGCTACAGCAGTGGCCCATGGCTGCACAGGTAAAGGAAATGATCAGGTGCGTTTCGAGGTTTCCATCCAAGCGTTAAATCCGAGCTTGAAAGTGGTTGCGCCTGTCCGTGAATGGGGCATGACCCGCGATGAAGAAATTGAATATGCCAAGAAAAACAATATTCCCATTCCAGTAGATCTGGATAACCCGTTTTCCATTGATGCCAATATCTGGGGCCGCGCCTGTGAAGCGGGTGTACTGGAAAATCCTTGGGCAGAGGCACCTGAAGCAGCCTACGATTGGACCAATCCAATCGAATTAACTCCGGATACTCCAGAGTATCTTGAAATTGATTTTGAACAAGGCGTTCCTGTTGCGCTTAATGGAGAAAAGCTTGAGCTTGTACCATTAATTGAAAAATTAAATGAACTAGGCGGCAAGCACGGTGTTGGCCGTATCGATCATATTGAAAATAGATTAGTAGGCATCAAATCACGCGAAGTGTATGAAAATCCAGCAGCATTAATTCTAATTAATGCCCATAAGGAATTGGAATTTTTGACATTGCCGCGTGAGGTTACACAATTCAAAACGCAGGTAGAACAGCAAATGGCCAAAATTATTTATGAAGGGCTTTGGTATTCTCCTTTAAAAGCTGCTTTGGATGCGTTTATTGAGGAAACCCAGAAAGTCGTTTCCGGCACTATTCGCGTTAAGCTCTTCAAGGGAAATCATACTGTTGTCGGGCGTAAATCGGAGCACAGCCTATATAATGAAGAACTGGCAACTTATACAAAAGGCGATGCGTTTGACCATAATGCAGCAGTGGGCTTCATTAAGCTTTGGGGGCTGCCGACAAAAGTCTATTCCGAAGTTAACCAGAAAGAATCGGTCTTAAAATAATTCAGAAGGTGCCCTCGAATCGTTTCGGGGGCTATCTTGTTAAGCCATGAGGAGGAGCAGCATATGTCTAAGCTATGGGGCGGACGTTTTACGAAAGAAACGAACAAGCTGGTAGAAGAGTTCACAGCCTCAATTCCGTTTGATCAAAAATTAGCCAAAGAGGATATCGCGGGAAGCCTTGCCCATGTCCAAATGTTAGGGGAGTGCGGCATTATTCCAGAAGAGGATGCCGGAAAAATTAAAAGCGGCCTGCATCACATTAAAGAGATGGTTGACCACGGCGAAGTGGAATTTTTAATAGAAGATGAAGATATTCATATGAATATCGAAAAACTCTTGCTGGAACAAATCGGCCCAGTTGGGGGGAAACTTCATACAGGAAGAAGCCGAAATGACCAAGTGGCAACCGATATGCATTTATATTTGCGCACTAAAACCACAGAACTCATCACCTTGGTGGAAAATGTTCAGAAAGCCATTGTCGAACAAGCAAAAGCGAATATTGAGACGTTGATTCCCGGTTATACTCATTTGCAACGGGCCCAGCCGGTTTCGTTTGCCCATCACTTGATGGCCTACTTTTGGATGTTTGAGCGGGATAAAGAGAGATTAATTGATTCGTTAAAGCGGGTGAACTGGCTGCCATTGGGAGCAGGTGCATTGGCAGGTACCACTTTTCCCATTAATCGGGAACGGGTTGCCGAGATTTTAGGGTTTGAGACCATCTATCCGAACAGTATGGATGCCGTCAGTGACCGGGATTTTATTTTGGAGTTTTTGTCAATTGGCTCAATTATCATGACCCATATCTCCCGTTTATCCGAGGAACTGGTACTCTGGTCCAGCCAGGAGTTTCAATTTGTCGAACTCGATGATTCTTTTTGTACAGGTTCAAGCATTATGCCGCAAAAGAAAAATCCCGATGTACCTGAGCTGCTGAGGGGCAAAACCGGACGCGCCTATGGCAATTTAATCGGTCTGTTGACAGTATTAAAGGGTCTGCCTCTTGCTTACAACAAGGACTTGCAAGAGGATAAAGAAGGCATGTTTGACACCGTGGAAACCCTCGAGGGGTCATTAAAACTTTTGGCACCGATGATTGAAACGATGACCGTGAAGAAAGATGTAATGAGAAAAGCCATTAATAATGACTATTCGAATGCAACCGATATCGCGGACTATTTGGTCACAAAAGGCCTTCCGTTCCGTGCAGCACATGAAGTGATTGGAAAAATTGTTCTATACGCCATCCAGTCCGGCAAGTTTTTACTCGACTTAAGTTTTGAAGAGTACCAACAGTTTAGTCCTTTATTTGAAGAGGATATTTACGAGGTGCTGGCTCCGGAGCATGTGGTCGCCGTTCGAAACAGCCTGGGAGGCACATCTCCTGAACAGGTAAGACAACAAATTAAGCTTGCTGAAGAAAAGCTGCATCAATAAGGGATAAGCCCGCCGGATTGGCGGGCTGTTTTTTTCGTTTAGGAAGAGCGGACGGGAATCCTCTCCATTTCAATGGAGAGATGATAGTCCGCCCTCTTGATAAACCCACTAGGTTTTTATCTTTTTTCACCAAAAGCTGGATAAATTGTATTCCTTATGAAAATATTAGATAATTTGTTTAGTAACCATTTTTTCAAAAAATTGACTGGAGGAATAAGATGAAACTTAGAGTATCTGCCGTGCAGTACCATTTGCATACGATTCAATCCTTTGAGGAATTCGCTGGCCAATGCGAGCATTATATAAAAACTGCAGAAGAGTTTGGGGCTGAATTTGTACTGTTCCCTGAATTCTTTACCACGCAGCTTCTATCTATTGGAGACAGTCAGGGGCATAGCCTGAAAATTGCTGACCTGCCAAACTTCACTGAACAATATCTTGCGTTATTCTCCAACTTTGCCAAACAAACAAATATGCATATCATCGCCGGAACTCACGTACTTCGTAAGAATGGCAAGCTGTATAATACCGCCCATTTATTTTACCCCGATGGAAGAGTTGGCGAGCAGGCTAAGCTGCATATTACCCCTACTGAGGTGCATGAATGGGACATGGCCCCTGGGGATTCTTTTCAGATTTTTGAAACTGACAAAGGGAAAATCGCCCTGTTGACTTGCTATGACATCGAATTTCCGGAAATCGTCCGGATGGCGAAAGCAAAGGGAGCCGACGTGATTTTCTGTCCATCCTGTACCGACGATCGCCACGGTTTCCATAGGGTCCGCTATACAAGCCATGCCCGGGCGATTGAGAATCAAGTATATGTCGTTTTAACCGGAACGGTCGGTTCGTTGCCGACAGTTGATTTTATGCGGGCTAATTTTGGCCAGGCTGCCATTATTACACCGAACGATATCCCATTTCCGCCGCGCGGTATCTTGGTCGAAGGGGAAATTAACAATGATATGGTCGTAACAGCAGATCTGGATTTAGAACTGTTATACGAAGTCCGTGAGCGCGGCTCGGTTACCACTTGGCGGGACCGTAGAACCGACTTATATGTCGATTGGGAAAAATAACGGACCGGAGGAGAATCGGAATGTACCGAAGCCAGTTTTACGTGTTTGAACACGACCAGCCTAAGGCTGCCATCATTCGTAACTACACCAATGAAGACTTTGAACAGCTGATTGAAATCCAATCAGAATGCTTTCCTCCGCCATTTCCAGCCGAATTGTGGTGGAATAAGGAGCAATTGACTAATCATGTGACGCTTTTTCCTGAAGGAGCACTCTGTATCGAAATTGAAGGGGAATTAGCTGGGTCCTTAACAGGTCTCTGTGTTGATTTTAATCCGAACCATATGGAACATACTTGGGCCGAAATCACGGATAACGGTTATATAAGAAACCATCATCCCAACGGCAATACCCTGTATATTGTTGATATAAGTGTCAGGCCAAAATACCGGAAACTAGGGCTTGGCAAGCTGATGATGGAAGCGATGTACCACGTCATCATAGAAAAGGGGTATGAGCGTTTGCTTGGGGGCGGCCGGATGCCCGGCTATCATAAACATAAAAATCAAATGACACCGCAGGACTACCTCGAAGCAGTTGTGAAAGGGCAATTAAAGGATCCGGTCATTACGTTTCTTTTGCGATGCGGCCGCGTCCCATTAGGGATTGTGAACAACTATCTGGATGATGAAGAATCGTGCAATAATGCCGTGCTTATGCAATGGGAAAATCCATTTAAATAATATATAAGGGAGGGCGCCAGCTCATGGAATATAAGAGGATAACCACTATTGAAGATCCCAATTTTAGAAAGCTGCATGATTTAATGGGCAAAATTTTTCCATCGGAGGAAGTGCTGAAGTACGATTTATGGAAAGAGCCGTTAGAAGATCCAGGAATCCGGGTGTTTGTGGCCATCCACGATGACCAAGTGGTCGGGGCTACCGAATACCGCTATTATCCTGATTGGAACATTGCGATGACCGACTTTACTATTATTAGTAAGCAAGGCTTGAGTCTTGGACGGTTCCTCGCCGAAAACCGTATGAGAGACTTACAGGAACTTGCCCATGCCAATGGAAATGAGTTATTTGGTATGTTTGCCGAAATCTACGATCCATATCGCGCGTCCAATCATGAATTTGGCGGCGTTAGAGTAATGGATCCCTATGTACGCCGCGAAGTACTGTCACATTTGGGATATAAAAGGCTGGATTTGGAATATGTCCATCCATCCTGGGAAAATAATGGTGAAGCGGTATCGGGATTGGATTTGTGTTTCATGCCAATTTTAGATCAAACCGAAGCACTGCCTGCATCTCTGGTGAAAGATTTCCTCACCGTTTATTACTCTGTGCTGCCAAATAAGCCGCAGGAATGGCTGGATATGGTTGAAAAAGCAGCAGAAAAGGAAACAATTGATTTACTGCCGCTATAGGATAGAATATTGACTTGGAGGGAAAATTCAGTTAATATTACTTCTATATATTTCGAATTTTATTAAATTGCAAATAAATTTATCTCTTATCCAGAGTGGCGGAGGGACATGGCCCGATGAAGCCCGGCAACCTTCAAGGTGTATCTTGAAAAGGTGCTAATTCCTGCAGATTGTAGTCAATCTGGCAGATAAGAGGAGGAACTCACCCTCTTCTTATCAAGAGGGTTTTTCTTTTTATAATAAGAAATTTTATGAAGGGTGGTCTAAAAATGACTGGAATCAAAGTGGCAATTCTCGGTTTTGGCACGGTTGGAGAAGGCGTCTATCGGACAATTCAATCACATGAAGCTGAATTGACCGATGTGTTGGGAAAGAAAGTGGAAGTTGCCGCCATTTTAATAAAAAATACGGCAAAGGCCAGAACAATAGGAGACGGAGTCCTAGTCACCACTGATTTTGAAGAAATCATTCGCCTGCCAAAGCTGGATGTGGTCATCGAGGCAATTGTCGGCCAGGAACCATCCTATACATATTTAAAACGTGCCATCCAAAGAGGCTGTCACATTATTACGGCAAATAAAGAAATGTTTGCCCATTATGGTAAAGAATTAATTAAACTGGCCGGCAGTCATCATGTTCAAGTTGGTTTTGAAGCAACTGTAGCGGGAGGAATTCCAGTCATCCAAACGTTAAGGCAGCTTCTCAAAATTAACCGAGTTTCCGAAATACACGGGATTCTAAATGGAACTTCTAATTTTATTTTGACTGAAATGCGTGAAAAAAAGCAGTCATTTGCCCAAAGCCTTCTTTTGGCTCAAGAAAAGGGTTATGCAGAGGCGGACCCCACAAATGATGTCGAAGGATTTGATGCTTTTTATAAAACCATGATCCTCAGCCGGATTGCCTTCGGTTCCGAACCTATTTGGCAGGATGTGGAGCGTGAGGGGATAACCCATATAAATAGCGAACTTATAGAGGTGGCAGATCAATTGGGGCTAAGATTTAAACACGTGGCCAGTATCACCAAACTTGGCGACAAGATTCAAGCCTCGGTTAAACCTGCCCTGGTCGGAAATGAGCATCCCTTCTACCATGTAGAAGGGGTAGAAAATGCAGTCAATGTCCACTCGGATATTGTCGGAAGGATTACTTTGCAGGGGCCGGGGGCAGGAATGTTCCCGACAGCCAGTGCGGTCATAGAGGATTTGGTATATGTGAATCAATATCATGCGGCTGCGCATTCTTTACGAAAGCAAGTGGAAACAGAGCAGCAAGAAAAGGGAGAACCAAGTAAGTATTGGTTTATTCATGGTGTTAGACCGGCAACGTCCCAGTTAAATATCGTTTG
Organism: Neobacillus camarae; assembly: GCF_054950115.1. Lineage (NCBI taxonomy): Bacteria > Bacillati > Bacillota > Bacilli > Caryophanales > Bacillaceae > Neobacillus > Neobacillus camarae. The sequence goes on from NZ_JBUCKX010000001.1 coordinate 416,654, forward strand.
GAATGATTTGGAACTTACTGGTATCACTATTGTAAAAGCAACAAAATCTGAAGTGGCACAATGGGCCAGACAATACCCTGCAGTTCGCTATTACGCGATTTTAGGGGATGTCGAATGGGAAGCTATCAAACTGGAAACGACAGCTGTCATGTAGTGGATAAGAAAGGAGCAACCGCTTCTTTCTTTTTTATGTCCAGTGAACTGGAGTTCACATACTCTTCACATTTCCAATATAAATATGTTAAAAAACTGTGAAATTGGTTGTTTTAAAACGGATGGGGGAGTATAGTCTGAGTATAGAAACGATAGTGAAAACTTCACATCGTTCATGTAATTTGATTTTAACGAGTTCTAACAATTTATTTTGGATTAACCTCTCTTTGGAACTCGCTGAAATATATCCCCCCTTTTATATAGTTACTTTGAAAGAAGCAGGAATCCCCTGCTTCTCTTTTTTTAAGTTTCTTTTATATATGGCTGTTGATTTCCGCTCCAGGCGCTCAGGGAACCCGCGGGCGTGCCGGAGAGCCTCCTCGGCGCTGGAAGGAAGCCGCCTGCGGGGTCTCCCCAGCCCAGTACTCCCGCAGGAGTCTGAACTTATCCGCTCCCATAAACAGGGTAAAAAACAACAATATCGTTTCACAGAGCCTTTTGAAAAAATGGCGCAGACCAGGACGCCTGCGTTTTTCTTAGTCGTTTCTTCTATTGGCGGCACGCTGGTTGGCTGCGTCGGCCCGTGCTTGTGCTTCCATATCCTCTTGATCAGCCAACTCTCTTGAAAATTCCACATCATATCCATCATATTTCATATCTTTTGGCACCTGTGGCAAAGATGCCTTATTTTTATCGCGAGTTTTGTGTCCGTGTGAACGGCCCATTGTAAAAACCCCTTTCACTTGTCGGTTTGAAAGCCGTAAAGGCTCCCATTACTAGGATGAACAAATGAACAGGGGTTATTAATGGAATAATTTTATAGCTTCGTTTTTCGGTCGGTGAAACCGCCAGCACGGTCGGCCATTTTAAATTCACGCTGGTATAATACCTCTTGAGTGCTTGTTAATGAATACTTTCCACGGTTTTTATCCTTTTTTCGATCTCCCATTCCGATTCATTCCTTTCGCCATTTAGAGATAAATTGGTACAAAGTGCACCTGCTGACATTTTTTCCTAATTTGCTATGAATCATACTAATAAATTTTATTTGTCCAAAACAGAAAAGTTAAATACAAAACCGGGAATATGGTAAAGTAAGGGGGAGAGGTGAAGGAAATGGCCATCATCACAAAAATCACCACCCAACAGAAAAATGAGGACAGGTTTAATTTATTTCTGGATAAAGGTAAAGGCGAAGAATACGCTTTTAGTGTGGACAGTGATGTTCTCATTAAGTTCGGATTAAAAAAAGGAATGGAAATAGATGAATTTTCAATTATGGAAGTTCAATACCAAGATGATATCCGCAAAGCCTATAACCTTGCTATTCACTATTTGGCGCGGAGAATGAGATCGGAAAAAGAGGTCAGGGAATATTTGCTGAAAAAAGAACTGGATAAGCCCATTATCAATGAGGTACTCCATAAATTAGCGAACCAGAATTATCTCCACGATGAAGAGTTTGCCATGGCCTTTGTGAGAACCCAAGTCCAAACAAGCGATAAGGGACCGGATATCATTAAACAGGAACTAAAGGAAAAAGGAATTGCTGAAGATTTCATTTTAAGGGCTCTGAAAGAATTTCCTCAAGAGTTGCAATTGGACAAGGCAGTCAAGCTGAGCCAAAAATTTTTCAATAAATCATCAAAGGAATCCCTAAAAATCCAAAAACAAAAGCTTGAACAAATGCTGGTACGAAAAGGGTACCCGTTTGGAATTATCCAGGTTGCCGCTACGGAGCTGCAAGATAACGGGCAAGAGCAAGCAGAATTTGCAGCCATCCAATATCAAGGAGCAAAAGCCCACAGGAAGTTCTCCCAATACAACGGGTTCGAGTACGAGCAGAAAATGAAGCAGGCATTGTACCGTAAAGGATTTTCCATGGAACTGATTGAAAAATACTTAGCCCATATATCAAGTGAAAATCAAGAGTTCACCTGAATCCAAATATAAAATAATAGAAGAACTGGATGTGAAGGATATGCAGCAGGAGAAACGATATAGTGAGTTGACCGCTCAACAATTAAACCAGGAAATAGCCAATCTGAAAGAGCAGGCAAGAAAAGCGGAGCAGATGGGCATGGTGAGTGAGTTTGCCGTGCTTGAAAGAAAGGTCCAAATGGCACGTGCTTATTTGTTGGACCCACATGATTTTAAAAAGGGAGAAATATACGAAATTGAAGGAGCACCAGGAGAATATTTTAAAGTTGAATATTTGAATGGCGTGTTTGCCTGGGGCTACCGTCTAGGGGGGAACGGCAGTGAAGAGGCATTGCCGATATCCATGCTAAATGAACTGAAATGAAACAGGAACAAACCAGAGAATGGCATTCTCTGGTTTGTAGAAGTGTCCAAAAGTTGATATCGTTTGTAAATCAGCGACAAACTTTAGCTTCTATTTCCAAACTTGCGGCGCTTCGTCATCGCGTGCTGAGGATGCTCTCATCCGCTCTTGTGGATGGGTATTGATTGTTCCGTCGGCCCTTTTTGATGCATATTCTGCTTTTGCCCGTGGCTCCCCGTCAAAATTTTGTTTATTTTGGTTAGGGAAATTTCTCTGTTTATTTCTCATGCTTTACCTCCAAAAAAGGGAATGAGAAACCGTGTAAGGCGGTGCGCATGCTCCGTCCCTACCCGTATTATTAATATTCACGTAAAGGTTTTGTCTTATGATAATAAGAAATTGGCAGGAAGTGAATTCAAATGAATGATTACCAAGAAAAGCTAACCAAACTGTTACTCGATAAGAATGAACAACTTTCCTACAATCAAGCCCGTACTTGGGTAGAGTTGCTGTGGGATGACTTTGAAACTACTCAAGCAAAGGCGGGGCATGAATATAAGGGCAGTGAAATGACCGAAAGAATTGTAAAGCAGTGGATTGAAAATTATGGGCCGAAGCTTCATGATTTTATTGCCTCCAATCCGAAATACGAAAAATACTTAAACCAAAATAAAAACATGTTACATTAAACAGGAAAACTCGCCAAAAGGCGAGTTTTTTTAACTTGGCAATATTCCCAGTTTCTTCCGCAACTTTTTCTCGCTGTAAACCCAGCCGGTATATGAACTGATTGGCATCAGGTTCATATCCAATTGGACCACGGCCACAAACGGGTAATGGCCATTGCTGCGGTAGCGCAAATCAATGAATCTGACTTCAAAATGATCATCGAACTCATCCACTTCCCAGCGGTACACCGGTGAAAAGGAAAGAAAAGCGGCAATATTTTCGTCCTTTTTTGCTGCGTCAATGACAGGTGTTCGCGGAACAGGAACCCGTTTAAATTTGTCCAGAATTTCTACCTTACCTTTGGTCGCCCTGCCGACGAAAAATAAGTCCTTATTCATCGCCGCAATCCGCCATTGGTGGAATCTCATGGTAGGGGCAACAATAATTTCTTCAGCATCAGGAATTATTGACCGGACCTCAACCAATACTTTCTTTTTGACTTGATATCTTTTTAAATAATAGGCAATCACTACCAAAAACATCGCGAGGAAGGTATATCCGGGATGTGCTCCGACGACCCAAATAAAAATCGCGATTACATGAATCCCAAATATAAATGGGTCAAACGTATTAATCACGCCAAGTGCAACCCACTTAGCGGAGAATGGCCTTAGAGCCTGAGTGCCATAAGCATTAAAAATGTCAACAAAAACATGGATGAAAACGGCAGCAAATATCCATCCCCATAAATGCAAAAGGTTGGCCCCAGGGAAAAATGGATACAGGATAGCCAATATCACAAGTGGCCATAAGACAACCGCAGGAACAGAATGAGTAATGCCGCGGTGATTCCGAATATAGATCGCGTTGTTTCGCAATTTTAAAACAGTGTCAATATCTGGTATTTGCGAGCCTGCAATAACACCGATTAACACACTGGTTGTGGTGGCGTGACTCGCGGCAACGGCCGGATCCAATGTTGCAAGACCTCCAAGTGCAATTCCCATTACAACATGAGTTCCAGTATCCAAAAGAAAAAATCTCCCTTCAAATTTCTTGTCAAAAAAGATATTATCCGTTATCGTTTAAAACAAACTGTTAAGTATTATATTCCCCTTTTTTTTAGTGCTTACTAGCAGGAGGAACTAAACGTTATGTTAATTGAACAAAAAATTTCCAAAAAAATCAATATAAATGCCTTTCAACAGGACCTAATTTCTTGGTTCAAGCAAGAACAGCGTGATTTGCCATGGAGAAAAGATAAAGACCCTTACAAGGTATGGGTATCAGAAATCATGTTGCAGCAGACAAGAGTGGATACCGTGATTCCCTATTTTAACCGGTTTATCGACTGGTTCCCGACAATAGAAGATTTAGCCGAGGCCGACGAGGAGAAAGTGCTTAAGGCCTGGGAGGGACTCGGGTACTATTCAAGAGTCCGTAATCTTCAATCGGCCGTTAAAGAGGTGAAAGAAAAATATAACGGTGAAGTGCCAAAATCCCCAGAAGAAATTTCTGATTTAAAAGGGGTTGGGCCTTATACTGCCGGTGCCATCTTAAGTATCGCTTACGGAATCCCGGAGCCGGCGGTTGACGGGAATGTCATGCGGGTCCTTTCAAGGGTTTTATTGATTTGGGATGATATTGCAAGACCCGCATCCCGCAAGGTTTTTGAACAGGCGGTCAGGGAACTGATTTCCCATGATGACCCATCCTCCTTTAACCAAGCATTGATGGAGTTGGGTGCCTTGATCTGTACGCCTTCCTCCCCGTCTTGCTTGCTCTGTCCTGTCCGGGAGCATTGCCAAGCTTTTGAAGAAGGCGTTCAAACCGAATTGCCGGTGAAGACAAAAAAGACCAAAACCCGCCGGGTACAGCTTGCTTCTGCCATACTTATGGACGGGAATGGGAGATTATTGATTCATAAACGGCCGGCCAATGGTCTTTTGGCGAACTTGTGGGAATTTCCAAATATCGAAATACTTCCACCATTACAGCATGAACGGGAGGCCATTAGACAACAATTCAAAGAAACTTTCCAACTTGATGTCCGGTTAGAAACTATTATTGGCCAAATTGAGCATGTATTTTCCCATTTGATATGGAATATCGAGGTCTATACCGGAAAAATCGGCAACAAATTGCAGGAAAATGAAGAATGGAAACTCGTAACGATAGATGAACTTCAAAATTTCGCCTTTCCGGTACCGCATCAAAAAATGTTTAAAATATTTCTGGATTCTCAATCATAAAACGCCGCATTGCGGCGTTTCTATTTTTCTTACTGTTAAATATAGCTATTGATTTCCACCCCAGCCGCATACTCCCGCAGTGGTCGAGTTTATCCGCTCCAATCAACTGGGTTATATAAAATCAACAATATGGTTTAATAGAACCATTTTATTAGGAACGATTGTTCAGGTCAACTAAACCCGATTAATCATATACAATTTTCGTGCCATGTGTATAATCCGCTTCATTGCGTTTCATTCCGCCCCGTGCCTCGATCTCCTCGATAATTTGCCGGTGGATCGATTGTCCTTCACTGTTTAAATACGGTGTCATTTGCTGCATTGCATGATGAAAAAAGGCCAGCTCACTTTCATGCCACTTTGATTTAGCCATCATCGACAACTCGGTTATATCCCGTCCAACATACATCATATTACGTCCTTTCTAGTGGTGATTATAGTTTAGTTTTTCTACTATGCATTGTCTTCTATTCATGGAAAAGCTAAAATGAAAGCAGTATAGAAAAAGGATGGGATTCGTAATGACACAAAAAGTAGCATTAATCACCGGGAGCAGCAGAGGCATTGGAAAAGCAACTGCAATTAAATTGGCGCAAGCCGGATACGATATTGTAATAAATTACGCCAGAAGCAAAAAAGGGGCATTGGAAACAGCTGAACAAGTGGAGGCGTTGGGAAGAAGAGCGCTGATTATAAAGGCAAACGTCGGGGATGTAGCAAAAATAAAAGACATGTTTGCACAAATTGACCAAGAGTTTGGCCGGCTGGATGTATTTGTCAACAACGCAGCATCGGGGGTGCAACGCCCTGCAATGGAGTTGGAAGAAACTCATTGGGATTGGACCCTTAATATAAACAGCAAGGCCTTGTTATTTTGCGCGCAAGAGGCGGCAAAATTGATGGAGCGAAACGGCGGAGGGAAAATCGTAAGTATCAGCTCGCTAGGGTCAATCCGCTATTTAGAAAACTATACCGCTGTCGGTGTTTCTAAAGCTGCCCTCGAAGCACTTACCAGGTATTTGGCAGTTGAATTGGCATCAAAGAATATCGTGGTCAATGCGGTATCTGGCGGGGCCGTTGATACAGAAGCATTAACGCATTTTCCAAACCGAGAGGAACTGCTTCAGGAGGCAGCAGATAAGACACCAGCAGGAAGAATGGTTGAAATTGAGGATATGGTAAATTGTGTTATGTTCTTGTTATCTGATGCTTCAAGCATGATTCGCGGCCAAACCATTATTGTGGATGGTGGAATTTCGCTTCTCGTTTAAAAAATTTTTTTAAAATTTTTGGGGATAAACTCCACAGGGAAGGGTAAATTAATTCTCGTGGAGGTGATAACTATGGCAAATTTCAATCAACAGCCAAACAAAACAAGTGCAGGAACTAACATCCAACAAGTAAGACAACAAAACGCACAATCTGCTGGCGCAGGTTCTGCAGGTTCTTTTGGCACTGAGTTTGCAAGTGAAACAAATGCACAAGAAGTAAGACAACAAAACGCTCGCTCTGCTCGTGCAGGTTCAACTGGCGCTGGAGCAGCTGGAGCAGGCTCTGCAGGTGCATTCGGCACTGAATTTGCAAGCGAAACAAACGCTCAAGAAGTAAGACAACAAAACCAACAAGCTGAATCACGTAAAAGCCAAAATTCTGGCGGCCAATTCGGTCAAAGCTAATTAAACATACTGAAGAAGAAGGTATTCCAAGAACGTTGGAATACCTTCTTTTTTGATGCAGCTGAATAGGGGCTTAAGCTTTTTATAAGAAATATATCTGGACTTTGAGAATTGTCCAGCTCCAGCGGCCTTGCGCCGAGACGCCTTCGGTCTCCGCCCTACGTTAGGTCAAGTACGAATGCGCCCCGGTTTTCGTGTTTCCTTTAGCTAATCGGAATTTGTTCCCCAAATTCCGAACGCATAAGTTCAACTACGCATCTGACTTCGCCTTACGGATTGCCAGACGGCGAGTTTTCACTTATCTCAGTTAGAGCCTATACAAGGAAGGCTTCGGCAGCATATTCATCGCAGGAACAAAAAGCGTTAGCTGTTTGGAGGAGGCCATACGGTACTGACCAGGGCGCTTACGCTTTTCGTGTATTCGACAAAACTTCTTTAGAGTCTACATAATTGGATGAAGGATTATGGTCACTTCCAAAGAATAGTTATTAAATAGAAACTTTAAGGCGGTGATGGGAGTGGACCAATTTAACAAACTGGTTTCCGAGCAAATGGTAACAATGGAGAAATTACTGTACTTACAGGCTGAGCTTGAACGCTGCCAGAAGATTGAAGCAGAACTGCAAGCCTTGCAAAGTGAGACTGACTTGGAAAGTGTCCAAACCGATATTAAGGTCATGAAGGAGGAGCTAAAGCAAATTCAACGCACCTTTGAGAAACAAACCGAAGAGGTCATCAATACCTATCGGGAAATGAATTTGACGTCGTCTTTATAAAAATCCACAAATTTTTACATTGAGCCATAGGGAAATATGGCTCTTTTGTTTTAAATTCCACTCTGAACCGTTATAATAATAGTAAGTAGGTATATTTATCTTTGCTGCATTTATCGTAAATGGATGAGGAAAGCTGCGAAGAGCGTTAAAAATGAAGGTAGGGGAGAAAATGGGCGTACCCAACGAAGGTGAACCGGTACAAATACATAGCTATAAACACAATGGGCACATCCATCGCGTCTGGGAAGAAACGACTGTTTTAAAAGGGTCGCAAAACTTAGTCATTGGCGCAAATGATCGGACACTTGTAACGGAATCAGATGGCAGGACATGGATTACAAGGGAACCGGCTATTTGTTACTTTCACTCGCAATACTGGTTTAATGTCATTGGCATGATTCGTGAGGACGGTATTTATTACTATTGCAATCTTAGTTCACCGTTTATTTTCGATGGTGAAGCACTTAAGTACATCGATTATGATCTTGATATAAAGGTATATCCTGATATGACGTTTAACTTGCTAGATGAGGATGAGTATGAACGCCATCGCCGTGAAATGAATTACCCTGATGTGATTGACCAGATTTTAAAGCGGAATGTCGAAAAACTGATTCAGTGGATTAGACAAAAAAATGGTCCTTTTGCGCCTGATTTTATTGATATCTGGTATGAACGATATCTCACATACAGACGTTAGCCGATGTGTCTAAATCAAACGCCTGTTGATTGCGGTCAACAGGTTTTTATCTGTCTTCAAAAAAGAGAAAGGTGAGGGGAAGCTTGAACAGCATACGCCGTTATTTAGAGTTTGTCAAACCATATCGGTGGCAGATACTCGCAACCATTATGATTGGGTTAATTAAGTTTTCCATTCCGCTTATTTTGCCCCTATTAATTAAATATGTGGTCGATGATGTTTTGGGGAATCATGGGTTAACAAATGGTGAAAAAGTAAACAAACTTTTTCTCATGATGGGTGTCATGATCGTTATTTTTGTTATTCTCAGGCCGCCAATCGAGTATTACAGGCAGTATTTTGCCCAATGGACATCCAACAAAATCCTATATGACCTTCGAGGTGTCCTGTATAAACATATCCAGAAATTAAGCTTCAAATATTATGCAAATAGTAGGGCTGGAGAGATTATCTCCCGTATTATCAATGATGTGGAGCAAACCAAAACCTTCGTGGTAACCGGGCTAATGAACATTTGGCTGGATATGGCCACAATCGTCATTGCCATTATTGTGATGTTTACCATGAATGTCAGGTTAACTGTTGTATCCATTTTGCTATTTCCTTTATATGCCTTTTCCATTAAATACTTTTTTGGGAAATTACGTACATTGACCAGGGCTAGGTCACAAGCTCTTGCCAGTGTCCAGAGTTATTTGCATGAGCGTGTGCAAGGCATGGCCATCATCAAAAGTTTTGCGATTGAGGGACATGAGCAGGCATTGTTTGATAAGCAGAATAAAAACTTCTTGGAAAAAGCCCTTCAGCATACAAGTTGGAATGCCAAGTCCTTTGCGGCGGTTAATACGGTTACGGACATAGCTCCATTGTTAGTGATTGGCTATTCGGCCTATTTAGTCATCAATGGCCAGCTTACATTAGGAACCATGGTGGCTTTTTACGCCTATATCGATAAACTGTATAATCCCTTACGGCGCTTGGTCAATTCATCCACCACGATTACACAGTCATTTGCATCCATGGACCGTGTGTTTGAATTGTTGGATGAAAAATATGATGTCGTTGATTCCCCGAATGCAACGGAATGCAGGAACGTAAAAGGAAATATCTCCTTTGAGAATGTTTCGTTTGCTTATAACGAGGACGACGGGATGGTGTTAAAGGACATTAATCTCCATGTTAAAAGCGGCGAAACGATCGCTCTTGTCGGTATGAGCGGAGGTGGCAAGTCTACAATCGTAAGTCTGATTCCACGCTTTTATGATGTGACAACAGGGAGAATTACGTTAGATGGAACCGATGTCCGGCAAATTAAAATCCAATCCTTAAGGGACAAAATTGGCGTTGTGTTTCAGGATAATATCTTGTTTAGCGAGTCCGTGAAAGAAAATATTTTGCTGGGGAAACCTGATGCATCGGATGAGGAAGTCTACCGGGCTGCAAAGGCTGCCAGTGCCGATGAATTTATCCGCCATCTAGCAGAAGGGTACGATACAAGGGTAGGGGAACGCGGTGTGAAACTTTCAGGAGGCCAAAAGCAGCGGATTGCGATTGCAAGGGTGTTTTTGAAGAATCCGCCAATCTTAATCTTGGATGAGGCCACTTCCGCTCTCGACTTGGAAAGCGAGCACTTAATTCAGGAATCATTAAATGAACTGGCTAAGGACCGCACAACCTTTATCGTGGCCCATCGGCTATCGACCATTACACATGCCGACAGAATTGTGTTGATAGACCATGGCCGTATTGCCGAAGTGGGAACGCATGATGAATTAATGGCCATAAAAGGTGGTTATTATAAATTATTTCAAGTCCAGCAATTGGAAACAACAAAAGCCGAAGCATAGTATTTGCTTCGGCTTTTCTTATACATGGTTTTTATCTTCAATCGCAATCTCATTATGGTGAAATGAATGAAAACTGGTAATTAACAAATCCAAATGCTCAATATGTTCGCTATACTCTATAATGGTTGCCACAATCTGCATGGTATGGAAGAGGTGTGGGTTATCTTCATCCAACTCTCTTGGCTGTGCTAGAAACATTTTAAATAGCTGTTGATTATTGGCGAGAACATCTCCTTCGTTTTCAGATGAAGGCAAAGGGATCTTCCCGATAAACCGGAGCATCAGCTGCTCATGCCGGTAAATAAGTAAATCCAGTTGTTCTTGTATAACAGATTCAAATTCTGCCGGTAAGTGCAGCAATTCATTTTCAAACCTGTGTAACTTTTTTAATGTATCTAACCCTTTTTTGTCGGTTAAAATCATCTGCCGGAATATGACCAGCTTTCTTGACTTCTCCAAATATGATTTCTTTAAATAAATGCGTTCTTCCTTATACATGGAATAAAATTCGTCCATCATCTTCACATTCTTTTTTATGCTTTCAATTTCGGATTTAAGCAAATGGTGGTCGTAATCATGACGGGAGCTTAGGCGAATCCAGCGGATAATCTCTTCAGTGGTGCTAATAATTTTGTTATATAGCTTGTTTTCATATTTAGGCGGCATAAATACCAGATTGACTAAAAATGATGAAAATACGCCAATCATGATGGTAGAGAAACGAATTCCGGCAAAGGTAATGAAAGTTTCTCCCGTGCTCTCCATGATTGATATTAGGGTTACGAGAGAAAGTCCGATGGTGTTTTCGAGTTTCAATTTAAGGTTGATCATGATGACAATGATTGCCGCGAGGCCGATGATAATGAAATGATTGCCCAAAACAAGGACGAAAATAACGGCAATCAATGCACCAATCAGATTTCCTTGGATTTGTTCTATAATAGTTAAATAGGAACGGTAGATGGTTGGCTGAATAGCGAATATGGCAGCAATGGCTGCAAACACAGGAGAAGGGGAGTGCAGCAATTGGGCTAAATAGAGAGATAGAACAATGGCAATTCCCGTTTTAAAAATGCGGGCACCTAGCTTCATTAATACTGATTCCTTTCAAAAAATAAATTCGATGTACATCATTTTAGATAAGAAACTAATTAAGTACTATACAGGGATTGGAACATTTTATCAAGAGAAATTAGATGGATTTCCCCGTAAAAAAGTTGCTATCATGTGAACATAAACCAAAAAACTGCAGGCTGTGTGGTTTCATGGTAAATCTGGTAAAAATAAAGCGTCCGCAGCCTAAGCCGCGGGCGCTTGAATCATTTTCATCAGCTATATTATTCTGTTGATACAGATGGATCAGCTTGCTCTTTGACTGGGACAATCTCGATGAAGTGATCTTCCGGGTTGTTTAACAGCGCCCGGAGTTGTTCCGCTTCCTCAGTCTGACCATTTTGCTCCAGTAGAGCCGTATATTTGGACAATAATTCATTAATATCTTGTTTTCCATTTTCGGAAAGATTATTAACAGATACTTTTGCCCCTTTTGCAATCCGTCTTCTAATCGCATCTTTAGTTAATCCCAATTCAGACTGATTTCGGACATAAACTACGCCGCCAGTCATTCCGGCACAAATCCATGGTCCTGGGTCACCTAAAACTAAGCCGCGGCCGTTCGTCATATATTCAAAGGCAAATCCTTTAATATTGGCGTTGGCGCCGATATTGCCATTTTCCTTTTCAGGTAATGGCTTTTTGATCTGGCCTCCAATAATCAGGTCCGCACCCGAGAGGCGGATACCGGCACGTGCATCGGCATTCCCTTGTGCCACTAAGAGGCCCTTTTGGGCTCCATAGCCAAAGCCTTTTCCGACTGATCCATTTACATATCGGCCGTTTTTCCCTTTGGATTTTAATACATAAATGTTACCGCCAAAGGATGTTTTGCCGACTCCGTCCTGACCGCCGCCATTAACGGTGATTTCAATTCCTTCGCTATTGTAGGCTCCCAAGCCATTTCCAGGAATAGAGCCTTCCTTATATTTAAGCTGTACTTTCGGAAGCTGTTTGTAAGAGCCATCCAATCTTCCGCGGACACGGTGGCAGGAAACGCGGCTTCCCAATACCCGCTGTTCAGATGTGATGCTAACAAATTCCCGGGAAGAATGCAGCTGCTCAACGCTTGCATCCAAGTATTCCGCACCCGCTGCAACCTGCATTTGAGATTGTTCAAGGGATTTTGGCGTCTCCATTTTAGAAAATTGGCTAATTTCCAATGGTTTTAACATGTGGGTAAGATTTAACTTGGTTTCGCCTGATACCTGCTCCAATAACTCAGAATGACCGACTGCGTCTTGAAGGTTACGGATTCCCAGTGAAGCCGCCAATGCTTTCACTTCATTTCCAAAAGCTGTGTAAAGATTCATGATTCCTTGGACAGCCACTTCCATTTGGCGCGGTATAAATCTACGGAGACCATGTTCTTTTGCTTGTGCTTCCGTTTCGATTTGGGTGGCAATACCCACATGGCAGGTGTCCAAATGGCATCCGCGGCAAGTGGTACAACCGATTGCCAGCATGGATAGAGTTCCAAAGCCAATCCGGTTCGCACCAAGCAGCATGACCTTGATAACATCCATCGCGCTCTTCATACCGCCATCTGCCCAAATTTCAACCTTGTGGCGCAAGCCGCTTTCAAGTAACGCATTGTGGGCTGCTTTTACCCCGATTTCGACTGGAAGACCCACGTGCTGCAAGGCATGAATTCTGGCAGCTCCTGTACCGCCGTCAAAACCGCTAAGTGTAATAATATCCGCACCGGCTTTGGCAATACCGACTGCAATGGTTCCAATGTTTGGTACAACAGGAACTTTTACTGCGATTTTTGCTTGGTCATTGGCGGTTTTTAGTTCGTGAATCATTTGTGCCAAATCTTCTATTGAATAAATGTCATGATTGTTTGATGGTGAAATTAAGTCAGATCCAAGTGTGGCATTCCGTGCGGCTGCTACCTTGGCTGTCACTTTGGAACCAGGCAAGTGGCCGCCTTCACCAGGCTTGGCGCCTTGGCCGATTTTGATTTCCAACAGATTGGATGAATTTAATAGCTCCGCATTTACCCCAAAACGGCCCGATGCAATTTGCTGCCCGCGTGTCTTTGGATACTTGCCAAGCATATCTTTGATTTCGCCGCCTTCTCCATTCAGGCTGACCATGTTCAATCTGTCGGCACCTTCCGCGTAAGCTCTAAAGGCAATCTCGTTTTGTGAGCCGAAAGACATGGACGAAATCACAAACGGCAAATCATGTTCCCCGACACGAATATCGACATCTTCAGGTGAAACAGGTTTATTGTTCATTTTTAATCCAACCAGATGGCGGATGGTAGTAGGGTTCTCCGCTTCCTGCTCTGAAATCTTATCCCGGTATGCACCATAATCTCCTGTTGCGGCGATATCCCCTATAGCCTTCCAGATCCGCGGGAAGAGGTGGAACGTTTTCCCGAGTCGTTCTTTTTCATTATTGTAATCGGCTGCTCTTTTTAGAGAGTCGGCTTTTAAGGCCTCAAAATCTGCTTCGATTTCTTTCGAACCGAAAAAGTTGGTTGTATTGAGAAATTCTGCAATAGACTCATGCAGTCCGATGCTCGAGAACAACCGGCCATATCCGCGCAGTTCGTGAATCCCGATTGTAGAAATGACTTTCTCTAAACCTTTAGTTAAAGCGCTATATAGATTGATTAATGGCTTTTCAGTTTCATTTAGCACTGTTAAAAACATGTAATACGGGCTAATCAAATCGGCCCCTAAACCGAATACCGTAATAATATCGTGCAGGGAGCGAATCGCTGCCGAGCGTAACAGTATAGAACAGTCTCTTCTTAGTTCTGCCTTGACCAATGCCTGGTCGATAGCAGATGTCACCAAGTGGGGATCAATCCAATAGAAATCTTCTTGATGGGCTTTTGCATCATCGAGAATTAATAACGTTTTGCCTGCCTGAACGGCATGAACCGCTTCATTTGCTAGTCTTTCTAGTGCTTGGTTCATGCTTTCTTCTTTGGAGAAAGTCATAGAAATATAGGCTGCCAGTTTTCTGTCTTGATAATATTGTGCAACTTGATCAAAGCTAGGCTGCCCTAAGCTTTCAGCACAGGTAAAGCCAGCCTTGCCTTCCAATAACAGGGGAGTTGTCAATTCAATAACGGCTTCAGCTTCCCCATTTGAAAATAATCCTGGCCGTTTCCCGATAATGACACGTGTTGAGAAGTGCTCTGTTTCCCTGTCACGGTCAATAGCAGGGTTTGTGACGACCGCTACACTTTCCTTGATATAATCCGCAATATTAACACGCTCTGGATTCAAGGCAGCAAGCGGGGCATCGTGTCCAAGAGAGCGGATTGGTTCTACTCCTTTTTCAGCCATCTGTTCAATCAATTGAATATGGTCTCTTTCCCAGCCAAACGCCTTATACTGACCGTTATGGATTTTATCAGGATAATTCATGGTAACGGTTTTGCTTAACGCTGGCGGCTGCAAACGAGCTCTTGCGTTCTTAAGGTTTAGCCGAGGGGAGAACCTGTTATATACTTCTTCCTGATAACGGCTATGCTCATAAACATCTAATGTATTGCCATTCCATTTGAAACCTACCTTTTCGCCTGGTGCTAAAGGTTTAGGATCGTTCACATACTCGCTTGTCGGAATGATCCCAGGTTCGGAAGAGAATAGATAAGAGCTTTCAGTTTCAAGCATCCACAGTGGACGCAAACCTAATGCATCGACACTGAATACAGCTTCATCGCCGTATCTGGAAATGATTCCAGCTGGACCTTGGGCGAAATGTCCCCACGCTTCTCGGAGATAAGTATATAAATCTTGCAAATGCGTTGGATACGATTTAATTTCGTTAACGATTGGCGGAAATAATAAATCCATTGCCTCGAATAAGGTGTATTGGTCACGGCAAATCAACGTTTCCATCGTTCTGCTTAAATCTTGGGAATCACTGCCGTCTTTTACAAGTGGAACACCAATCATTTTGGCTTCATCGCGCAATTTTGCGATTGTATTAATTTCTCCGTTATGGCCAAGAACACTAAATGGCTGGACACGGAAAAAGCTTGAAAGTGTGTTGGTGGAATATCGGTTATGTCCAAGTGTCATAGTTGAAGCCACAAGTGGATTAGCTAAGTCTTGGTAATACCGTGGAAGAATGTCCCCGGCACCCATTACTTTGTATACCGCATGATTTTGACTTAATGACGCAACATGTACATGTTCATTGGTTTCAAAATCAATCAACGTTTCAAACAGAATGTTATTTAATTCATGGGCCTTTTTATCAGATAAACAAGCAAATTGCCAAAACACAGGGTTTTCTTGGATGGCGATCGGGCCAAGGGCGTCTGGATTGGTCACTTTATCAGTTTCATAAACTAATTCCAGTCCGTGAGAAACAAGTTTTTCCTGTAATTCTAGTTTAGTAGTTTTCCAGTCTGCCTTTTGACTGATAAAAATATGTCCGACGGAAAAATCATCCCGGTCGACCAGCGCGCTGTCGAGACCGCTCTTGTGCAATTTTTCTTTCCAAAGTTCAATTGGAATATCGAGGTGAATCCCAACTCCATCGCCTTCTCCGTTAATGAATCCAGCACGGTGATTCATGGTCACAAGGGCATTTATACAATCGAAAATATTTTTCCTGGTTGGCACCTTATTTTTTTCAAGGCACGCGACGATTCCACAGGCATCATGTTCGTCTTTGTGAAAATCTTTAAATTGGGAAGGGGTCCATCTTTGGGTCATAAATAGTGGGCTTCGTTAGGTAACCTTAGGAAGCCGCTTCACCTCCTATGAAACTTATAATTTGGAAAAATTGTATGAGTTGGTTAGAAAATATATCATACTTTGGTCGGACTTAAAGCCGTCAAAAGACAGCGCAAAAAATATAATGTAATCATATCATAAGAATTTTCAGAAATCAAATAAATATACAATAATTTGGATGGAAAATGTTGAACGGAAAATCAATAAACTGAACAGGAAAAGTATTAATGTAAACGGTTTCAATAAAAATAGAAGAAATATTGGGAGTGATTTCCACTCCCAACCCCTGCATAAAATATGCATAATTATTCTTCTTTTAGTAGTGAAAATGCATTTCTAACTGCATTTATTGTCGCCAAAACATCCTCTTTTGTATGGGCAATCGTCAAAAACCATGCTTCATATTTAGAAGGGGCAAGATTAATCCCCTGCTTAAGCATCAGTTTAAAAAACTTCCCGAACATGGCTCCGTCGGTTCTTTCGGCCTGCTCGTAGTTTTCAATCTTTTCATTTGTAAAGAATACGGTGAATGCACCTTTCAAACGATTGATGGTAATTTGAATGCCGTTTTCTTTTGCCGCCTCTAAAATGCCTTCTTCCAGCATAGCTCCAAGCCGGTCTAAATACTCATAGACTCCTTCTTGTTTTAAAACCTCAAGGCAGGCGATTCCGGCAAGCATGGAGGCTGGATTTCCTGCCATGGTCCCGGCTTGATAGGCCGGGCCAAGCGGCGCGACTGTTTCCATTATTTCTTTTCGTCCGCCATAAGCGCCAATCGGCAGGCCGCCGCCGATAATTTTGCCCATAGCCGTTAAATCCGGCTTAATTCCTAATAGGTCTTGGGCACCGCCATACATGAACCGAAAAGCTGTAATGACTTCATCATAAATTACTAGTGCACCCGCATGGTGGGTTAATTCGTTCACTTGTTCCAAGAAACCGGGGTTTGGCTCCACAATTCCAAAATTGCCGACAATTGGTTCCACTAATACTGCCGCCACTTGGTCCCCCCATTTTTCTAGAGCCTGTTTCAAGGGTTCAATTGAATTAAAAGGAACCGTAATTACTTCTTCCGCAATGCTCTTTGGTACTCCGGCGGAATCCGGCGTTCCTAATGTAGATGGACCGGAACCTGCTGCCACCAGAACCAGGTCGGAGTGGCCATGGTAGCAACCGGCAAATTTGATGATTTTAGTGCGGCCTGTATATGCTCGGGCCACACGGATAGTCGTCATCACGGCCTCTGTGCCTGAATTGACGAACCGTACCTTATCCATGGATGGAATCGCTTCTTTCAGCATTTTGGCGAATTTGACTTCATGGGGTGTTGGCGTGCCGTAAAGGACACCAGTTTCAGCTGCACGTTTAATTGCTTCTGTAATATGTGGGTGCGCATGACCGGTAATAATCGGTCCATAGGCCGCCAAGTAATCAATGTATTGATTGCCGTCAACATCCCAAAAGTAAGCGCCTTGGGCCCGCTCCATCGCTACAGGTGAACCGCCTCCTACAGCTTTGTAGGAACGGGAAGGGCTGTTTACTCCTCCTACAATATGTTCCAATGCATCTTTATGTAATCTTTCAGAATGAGTAAAATGCACGATAATTCCTCCTAAAAATTTAATCCTTTCCTATTTTAACACGTTTTTCCTGGCCGATAGGAAAATTAAAAATTTCCCTATCAGGCATAAGTACAACTATGCCTCTGTCTTCGCCCTAACGGGCTCGCCAATCGGCAAGTTTTCTTTATATTAACTTTTCGACAATTTCATATCCCATTTATTTTAGGCCAGAAGGTTGTATTACAGAACGAATTTGATTAAACTAACTTTTTGGGCAAGTTAGGAGGTACACAAATGAGCAATGCGATCGAAGTGGAAAATTTACGGAAAGAATTTAAGGTTTATTCCAGCCGGAAAGGATTAAAAGGGGCCTTTCGGGACTTATTTACACGAAATGAAAGGATTATCCCTGCGGTAAATGACATTCATTTTACCGTCAAACAAGGTGAAATGGTGGGATACATAGGTGAAAATGGGGCCGGTAAGTCGACAACCATCAAGATGTTAACAGGGATATTAACACCGACTTCCGGGCGGATTTTAGTAAATGGGATGAATCCTCATAAAGAACGTGAAAAATTCGTCCAAACCATTGGGGTTGTATTCGGGCAGAGGTCACAATTATGGTGGGATATTGCAGTTCAAGAATCATTCCGCCTGTTAAAAAAAGTATATAAAGTATCCGATGAACACTATGACGATCATATGAACCATGTCATTAAAACATTGGATATCGAACCATTGTTGGACAAGCCTGTTCGAAAATTATCATTGGGGCAGAGAATGAGATGCGAGCTGGCTGCCGCATTGATCCACAATCCGCCGCTGTTGTTTTTGGATGAACCGACCATCGGACTGGATGTTCTGGTCAAATTAAAAATCCGGGAGTTTTTAAAAGAAATCAATGAAAAATACAATACCACAATATTATTAACCACCCATGACCTTTCGGATATTGAGGCTCTCTGCGAGCGGGTGATTATGCTTGATGAGGGAAAGGTTATTTATGATGGGGCCTTACACCATTTAAAGGAAACGTGGGGGGAAGGGAAAGAACTTCATTTTCAATTTCTTGAGAATGTTGATTTGGAATCCATACAAGTAGTTACAGCCGGCCTTCCCGTTAAATGGGAACTGGATGAAAAAGAGCATCTCTTTATTGCTTATATGGAAGATAACGATGAACTGATTTCACAGCTTATAGCCGCGACAGTGGCCGCTTATAAAATTAAGGACTTAAAAATCCACGAGACTTCAACAGAAGAAATTATTCGTAATATCTATGAAAAGGGTGCAGTCAAGCTTGGATAAATACTTGGAAATGATCAGAATCCGCTTTTTGATGATGCTCGCATATCGAACCAATTACTATACGGGTATCCTCATATACGGCATCAACATTGGTGCTTATTACTTTTTATGGTCGGCCATATATGGAGGAAAGGAACAAATCCAAGGGCTTTCTATCGCTCAAATGACCACATATGTGGCCATCTCGTGGATGGCCAGGGCGTTTTACTTTAACAATTTAGACCGGGAGATGGCGGTCGAAATTATGGATGGACGGGTGGCAGTAGAATTAATCAGACCTTACAATTATATGATGATGAAAGTGATGCAGGCTCTTGGAGAAGGTATTTTTAGATTGTTCCTATTTTCTGTTCCCGGACTTTTGATTGTCTATTTTATTTTTCCCATTCATTTTACATGGGATTTAACCGTTTGGGTTCTTTTTGCCGTTTCCATTTTGTTGAGTTTTTTCATCAACACGGAGATCAATTTATTGACAGGGATTACTACTTTTTTTCTATATAATAATGCCGGACTGATCCGCGCCAAACGTGTCATTATTGATTTGTTCTCCGGGCTGATTTTGCCAATCAGCTTTTTTCCGGTTTGGGCGCAAAGTGTTATGAACTACCTCCCGTTTCAGGGAATCAGCTATATACCCTCGATGATTTTTACTAAGGGTTTTTCTGCTGAACAGGCTGTTATGGCAATTGGCCAGCAAACCATTTGGGTGTTAATTCTAATCATACCTATACATCTGCTTTGGAATTTAGCCAAAAAACTGCTGGTGATTCAGGGGGGATAAGCATGTTTTATGTATCAATGTTATTTCAATATATGTCCCAATATATCAAGACACGACTTCAATACCGGGCAGATATACTGGTCGAATTTTTTTCGGATTTGCTCTCACAATCCGTTAATCTCGTATTTATTTTGGTTGTTTTTGGCCATACGGATTTTTTGGGAGGATGGACTCGGGACGAAATTATTTTCATTTATGGATTTTTCTTGGTTCCTTCTGCTGTTTTTTCTGCCTTTTTTAATATCTGGGATTTTAATGAGCGATATATCGTTAAAGGGGAGCTGGACCGCATTTTGACCAGGCCGATCCATAGCCTGTTTCAAATCATTTTAGAAAGACTAGAGCTGGAGGGACTGCTTGGGGCGGTCACTGGAATCGCCGTCATGGTTTATGCCGGAAGCAGAATGGGGCTAACCCTCGCATGGTATGATCCTTTTCTATTTATCCTGTTTGTCATTGGCGGTGCCCTTGTCTATGGAGGGGTCTTTATCATGCTGGCCTGCATCAGCTTTTGGGCGGACGCCCGAACCTCCATTATGCCCATGATGTATAATATCAGCAATTATGGCCGATATCCGATTAATATTTATAATAAAATCATTCGTTTTGTTTTAACGTGGATTCTCCCGTTTGCGTTTGTAGGGGTTTATCCGGCCTCGTATTTTTTAGGAAGAAAAGAATTCCTCTTTTATTCATTATTAACTCCACTTATCGGTGTGATATTTTTTACCTTGTCCATTGTTTTATGGAATCAAGGAGTTAAACGGTACCGTGGCGCAGGAAATTAGTCCAATGAACTTGGAAAATAAAATATTTGAAAACCAGGCCAATTGGTCTGGTTTTGATATTTTATCGGCCAAGCCGGCATAAAGATAGACTAACGGATATCGATGGGGTGGTTTAGTGCTCTACTTTTTGCTGGTCATTGTTATTTTTTGCATTTTCATGAGTATCCGCACATTATTTATTCCCAATATTATTAAGGGGAAATTGGTGTCGGTTGATAATTTCTTTTATTTAGGAATCTGTTATTTATCTGTCATTATTGGATTTGGCTTAATTTATTTATTGTTTGAGCTAATGGGATTGTCAGTCCTTAAAGAGATGGGCGGGAAAAACCATAATATCTTTGAAACCAGTTTTTATTTTAGTGCGATGATGCTTTTTTCTGTTGGGAATGGCGACGTCATTCCACAGGGGATTGGCAGGCTGGTGGCGGTAACGGAAGCCCTGGTTGGCTACACATTGCCGGCCGCTTTCGTGGCCAAAGTGATGTCCGGCAAGGAAAGGTAACGCTGTGCACAAAGGTTGTTTAATAGTTGATTTTTAGTTAGTCTATTAATAAAAGAATGAAATTATTGGAGTGGTTAATATGGCAGTGGAAGCTGGAGTGCAGGCGCCTGATTTTACGTTAGAAGCCCAGACGGGGGAAAAAGTGACCCTATCCGATTTTAAAGGAAAAAATATAGTGCTTTATTTTTATCCGAAAGACATGACACCAGGCTGCACGACTGAAGCATGCGACTTTAGGGATATGCATGCCCAATTTGAAGAATTAAATGCGGTTATTTTAGGGATTAGTCCTGACCCTGTCAATCGTCATCAAAAATTCACAGAAAAATATGGCCTGCCATTTCTTTTGCTGGCAGACCCTGAACATGAAATAGCGGAAGCCTATGGTGTTTGGAAGTTAAAGAAAAATTACGGCAGAGAGTATATGGGAATTGAACGGTCCACGTTTATTATCGATCGACAGGGACAAATTGCGAATGCATGGCGGAAAGTTCAGGTGAAAGGCCATGTGGAAGAAGCATTGAGTTATATAAAGGAAAACCTTTAAACAATAGGCAGCCTATTTTCTTGATAAAAGGCTTTTGTCCAATACAACAATGCTCGAATTGAATATCATTTTATTAGGGCATACCTCCTCAGATAAAATTTTCGGGTCCAGAGTGGCCCGTTTTTTTTTTGCAATTCAATCGAAACGACATATGCACCTCGGCAAAAAACGTTGCTAAGAAGAAAAAATTTCAGGGGAAAGAAATTTTCGGAGATGTTTATCATAAAATACAAACAAGTCTGTTTGGAGTTGTGGCGGAATTGGATACGGGAGTACTGTGTTTGCCGTATAACAATATTGACAAAAGTACAAAATACCTAGTAAAATAAATTATAACAATTATAATATAAGAATTTATTTTAGAAAAGAGGTGCATGACGATGAATCAATTAAAAGAAGCGTTGGATACCTTAAAGGATACGGGCGTTCGGATTACTCCACAACGTCATGCGATACTGGAATATTTAATAAGCTCGATGTCACATCCCACTGCTGATGAAATCTACAAGGCTTTGGAGGGGAAATTCCCAAATATGAGTGTGGCGACGGTTTACAATAATTTAAGAGTATTTCGCGAAGTTGGCCTAGTTAAGGAACTGACTTATGGGGATTCATCCAGCCGATTCGATTTTGTCACCACACAGCATTACCACGTAATTTGTGAAAGGTGCGGAAAAATAGTGGATTTCCATTATCCAGGATTAGATGAAGTCGAACATTTGGCAACTCATGTTACGGGCTTTAAAGTGTCTAACCACCGAATGGAGATTTATGGTACCTGTCCGGATTGTGCTGGTAAAGAAGTACATTAGGCATATTGATCATGAAAAGGCTGATTCTATTGCGGGTCGGTCTTTTGCGGTTGTATAATAAATAAAAAATGACCGAATCTATCCATCACAATAGTTTCGGTCATTTTTTTATTTAGATGATTTTCTGTTATAAGACTCATCAAAATCTTGACCTTCAAGGTTTCGATCTAATGTCAAAGGTTCCCGGCAATGCATGCACATGTCAACTCTGCCGAGTATTTTGGTCGGCTTACCACAATTGGGGCATTTAACCTGAATCGCTTTGGTTGATAGCATGCCAATCCAGAAATAGACAACCATACTGGCCACGATGAAAAGAAGTCCGAAAATCATAAGTATGGTCATAATAATGGGTGAATTCCGAAAATAAACTCCGGCATACATGATAATAAAACCAATAAAAATTAAAGATAATGCAAAGGTTCGAATTTTATTTATTTTGCTCGAATTTTTTGCCATCATGCTCCCTCCTAAAAAAACTATAACACACTTAATCATAATATGGAAAAAGGACTAGCGGTAAGGGTGTCGAATATTGTCTGTTTTTTTTGAAGGAGTTTTATCATTACTGTCGAACATATAATGCTATTGATAAAAATGGAGGTAGGATGAATGGAAGACATTCTTCGGCCAATTTACCAAGAGAGGGCCGGCCAATCAAATACTTTGGGAGTTTTAATGGTTGAAAAAAGACAAAAGCCAAGTCAAACAACCGATACATTTGATGTGATTTTATTGGTGATTGTAAAAGAGGCAGAGCACCCGACTTTTATTAAACACTATACATTTGATGATAAGAAAGCTGCTATGCATATTGTGACTGAAGCGCAAGTCCAAGAATGGATTTTGCTTG
>NZ_JBUCKX010000001.1:445000-1692385 GCF_054950115.1 Neobacillus camarae
TCGCAGAGTGTAAAGGCACAAGGGAGCTTGACTGCGAGACCTACAAGTCGAGCAGGGACGAAAGTCGGGCTTAGTGATCCGGTGGTTCCGCATGGAAGGGCCATCGCTCAACGGATAAAAGCTACCCTGGGGATAACAGGCTTATCTCCCCCAAGAGTCCACATCGACGGGGAGGTTTGGCACCTCGATGTCGGCTCATCGCATCCTGGGGCTGTAGTCGGTCCCAAGGGTTGGGCTGTTCGCCCATTAAAGCGGTACGCGAGCTGGGTTCAGAACGTCGTGAGACAGTTCGGTCCCTATCCGTCGTGGGCGCAGGAAATTTGAGAGGAGCTGTCCTTAGTACGAGAGGACCGGGATGGACGCACCGCTGGTGTACCAGTTGTCTTGCCAAAGGCATCGCTGGGTAGCTATGTGCGGACGGGATAAGTGCTGAAAGCATCTAAGCATGAAGCCCCCCTCAAGATGAGATTTCCCATAGCGTCAAGCTAGTAAGATCCCTGAAAGATGATCAGGTTGATAGGTCAGGGGTGGAAGCACGGTGACGTGTGGAGCTGACTGATACTAATTGATCGAGGACTTAACCAAGACATATTAGAAAATGCGAACTCATTTACAAAAGATTCTTCTGATTATCCAGTTTTGAGGGAATGAAAAAAATATAAAATTCCTCTTGCAAAATATGAAAAAGACATTATAATAAAATAGTGTCTAATAAAAAAATAGTCTGGTGGCGATAGCGAGAAGGTCACACCCGTTCCCATACCGAACACGGAAGTTAAGCTTCTCAGCGCCAATGGTAGTTGGGACGAAAGTCCCTGTGAGAGTAGGACGTTGCCAGGCTGTTTCATTATTCCGCAGTAGCTCAGTGGTAGAGCTATCGGCTGTTAACCGATCGGTCGTAGGTTCGAGTCCTACCTGCGGAGCCATTAAAATGGAGAGCTGTCCGAGTGGCCGAAGGAGCACGATTGGAAATCGTGTATACGCTAATCGCGTATCAAGGGTTCAAATCCCTTGCTCTCCTCCATTAATAAATCTGGCCCCTTGGTCAAGCGGTTAAGACACCGCCCTTTCACGGCGGTAACACGGGTTCGAATCCCGTAGGGGTCACCATTTTGGAGGATTAGCTCAGCTGGGAGAGCATCTGCCTTACAAGCAGAGGGTCGGCGGTTCGATCCCGTCATCCTCCACCATTTAATCATTTCACCATCATGTTGCTGCTTGAATAAGCTATCTGAGATGGGGATAGTCCTAGCTAAGAGCATGGACAAAACAAAATTACTTTTTATTATCGCGGGGTGGAGCAGTCCGGTAGCTCGTCGGGCTCATAACCCGAAGGTCGCAGGTTCAAATCCTGCCCCCGCAATTCGGTCTGGTAGTTCAGTTGGTTAGAATGCCTGCCTGTCACGCAGGAGGTCGCGGGTTCGAGTCCCGTCCAGACCGCCATTAGTTGGCTCAGTAGCTCAGTCGGTAGAGCAAAGGACTGAAAATCCTTGTGTCGGCGGTTCGATTCCGTCCTGAGCCACCATTTGTTTATGCTATGCCGATGTAGCTCAATAGGTAGAGCAACTGAATCGTAATCAGTAGGTTGGGGGTTCGATTCCTCTCGTCGGCACTTGTTGCTGGCAAACTGAATATATATGTGGAGGGGTAGCGAAGTGGCTAAACGCGGCGGACTGTAAATCCGCTCCCTCAGGGTTCGGCGGTTCGAATCCGTCCCCCTCCACCATTTTATAGGGGTATAGTTTAAAGGTAGAACGAAGGTCTCCAAAACCTTTGGTGTGGGTTCAATTCCTACTACCCCTGCCATTCTATTATGGCGGCTGTGGCGAAGTGGTTAACGCATCGGATTGTGGTTCCGACATTCGTGGGTTCGATTCCCATCAGCCGCCCCATAATATCTTAAGAAACGTTAATAAAAAAGTTTTAATATTGGGCTATAGCCAAGCGGTAAGGCAACGGACTTTGACTCCGTCATTCGTAGGTTCAAATCCTGCTAGCCCAGCCAATATGCGGAAGTAGTTCAGTGGTAGAACATCACCTTGCCAAGGTGGGGGTCGCGGGTTCGAATCCCGTCTTCCGCTCCATTTATGGCGGCATAGCCAAGTGGTAAGGCAGAGGTCTGCAAAACCTTTACCACCGGTTCGAATCCGGTTGCCGCCTCCATAAAATGCCGGTGTGGCGGAATTGGCAGACGCGCACGACTCAAAATCGTGTTCCTTCTGGAGTGTCGGTTCGACCCCGACCACCGGTATATATTTATTTAAAGACAATGTCTGAAATAATCAGGCATTGTCTTTTTTTTGTTATCAAAATTAATGTTCCGGTCAGAACGGATTGGAGCAATATATCGATTGTTAAAGAATAATTCTCCATGATGAGTGCAAATTATTGAAATAAAAGTTATTGCTTCTAGATAAATGGAAAGGAGAATAGCATCAATGCGCACTCAACGCCTCCAATTACCGCTGCAGACTTTAAGCCTTGTGGTTGGTTTTATGGTTTGGGTTATCATTTCATCCTTAATGCCTTTTATCAAAAAGGACATCTCCTTAACCGCCAATCAAATCGCTTTGGTGACGGCAGTCCCAGTCATCTTGGGTTCACTGTTGCGAATCTTTTTGGGATTTTGGACGAATAGATTTGGGGCTCGAACGATTTTTTTTATCAGTTTTGTAATTCTGATTTTCCCGGTCTTTTATATTAGCATTGCAGACTCGATGATGGATTTAATTATTGGCGGGCTGGTTCTTGGCATAGGGGGAGCGGTATTTTCTATCGGTGTAACCTCCATACCAAAATACTATCCAAAGGAACGGCACGGGTTTGTGAACGGAATATATGGTGCGGGAAATATCGGAACCGCCGTTACTTCCTTTTCAGCCCCAATATTGGCCAATCACTTTGGGTGGTCCACGACTGTACGGTTATTTCTGATTCCTGTTATCCTGTTCGCATTGTTAAACTTCTTGCTCGGTGACCGAAAGGAACCCAGGGTACATAAACCACTTAATGAACAAATAAAAAGCGTGTATAAGAATGAAAAATTATGGTTTTTAAGCTTGTTCTATTTTATTACATTTGGTTCGTTTGTGGCTTTCACCGTTTATCTGCCAAACTTTTTAGTCTCGAATTTTAAACTCACTTCGGTGGATGCCGGACTGCGGACGGCAGGATTTATTACATTGGCTACCATAATGCGGCCGATTGGCGGGTGGCTTGGTGATAAGTTTAATCCCTTTTTCATTTTGTTTTTTGTATTTGGCGGACTGACTTTATCAGGTGTATTGCTATCCTTTTCTCCCAATATTACCTTGTACTCGATTGGCTGTTTAACGGTTGCCTTTTGTGCCGGAATTGGGAACGGGACGATTTTTAAACTGGTCCCCTACTATTTTTCAAAACAAGCAGGTATTGCCAACGGGATTGTGTCGGCAATGGGCGGTCTTGGCGGCTTCTTCCCTCCACTTGTCCTTTCAACTGTATTTAACATGACCGGGCATTTTGCAATCGGGTTCATGTCCTTAGCGATGTTTGCTTTGGCAAGCTTCGTGATAGTGGTATGGATGTATTACATTGACAGATTGAGTTTAGAAACTAAAATCATGGAAAATATCGGCCAGAGTATGATGGTCACCAACACGAGAGGAATCATCGAAAAAGTAAACCATGCTTTCACAAAGGTCACTGGATTTGAGGCCGAAGAGGTGCAAGGAAAGAATCCGAATATTTTACAGTCAGGAAAACATGATCGGAAGTTTTACGATCAAATGTGGGAAGCCATTAAAAATGAGGGGTATTGGCAAGGGGAAATTTGGAATAAACGAAAGAATGGCGATACTTACTTGGAATGGCTTACCATCAGCGAGGTCAGAAATGATGCCGGCGAGGTCAAATATTATTTGGGACTCTTCAGCGATATTACAGAAAAACGGAGTTGAGGGATTTACCTCGGCTCCTTTTTTTGGTTTAGGATGTGATTAGTTGGAAAAACTTTCTAGTATAAGTGCGGCAATAATCGATAATGCCGTAAAAGATGAAAAGGATGTGTTTGCATGTCAGGACCAAGCTTACGGAGACAGGATGCCCACTCCTCAATACATGATGCGGCATTAAATGAGGCTAGGGATTTAAGGAATATGTTTCAAAAATATTTAATGGAGGGGGAAAAGGAAAAGGCGGTTCAAGTTGCGGAAATCACTATTGAACATTGGGAATCCCGAACACTCAAGCACGCGGAGGCAGAAGAAGAAGGATTATATAAGGAAATGGCAGAGGAAAGCCCAGAACTGCAAAACGTAGTGACTCAATTGACAAGGGATCATGATATGATGAGGAGAATCGTCCATCAATTGAAAGATTCCCTTGCCAAGGGTGAAATTGACCAGTACATGCTTTCTTATATGGATTCCCTATTGATTATTGATTCTATACATAATGATGATGAAATGAATAATCTTCTTGGACATGAAGCATCATAAATCTTAGTAATTAATGGGAAAGGAAAATAAAAATGGAAAAAACGAGATTGATGCGATTTGCTGCTCCCGGTCTCTATGAGAAAATGGCCGAAATCTTCTCATCCTATCATATTCACCCTTTTGATTTTCATGGAACGTTAATGGAAGAAGAAGAAGGTTATGAAGTAATCATCAGGTATTCAACCAACTTTGCCCAGTCCGCAACGATGCACATCACTTTCGAACAAGCAAGAAATCCTGATGAACAGGTAATTGTCTTTCTTAAACAGACAGCCGAGCAATGCAAAACCCAATTAATTGCCGACTATTACAAAATGATCAAACTATAAAAGGAGCTGTACACGTTGTTTTCTTTTGAAAGGGATGCCTTATTGGTTGATGACCGTGAAGATTTAATGGCGGTGCTGCATATGAGATTTGGACCTATGAATGCGGAAGTAATCGAGCGTATATATGAAGTAAGTGATTTTCACACCCTTCAACGGTTAATTTTAGCAGCGGCCAATGCGGCAAGTTGGGAAGTTTTTAATGAAGAACTCCAAGCCAGTGACCATTCATTTCGTTTAATAGGCGAAGATTTTAATCCAATAAGTGAACATGTGAAAGGATGGAAACGCAGAGATGGAGAAAAGAAAGAATAAATTGCTGCATTCACTTAAGCATTTAACCCGTGGCGAAAGGATTAATGATGGCTGGACGGAAGAAAATCCGCGCCCGCGGGATTGGGAGTCCATTTATCGCAATCGCTGGGGATTCGATAAGATTGTCCGTTCCACACATGGTGTCAATTGTACCGGGTCCTGCAGCTGGCGCATCCATGTAAAAGACGGGATTATTACTTGGGAAACGCAGCAAACGGATTATCCATCAACCGGGGATGACTTTCCTGAATATGAACCGAGAGGATGCCCTCGTGGAGCTAGTTTTTCATGGTATACATATAGTCCCACACGGGTGAAATACCCATATGTCCGGGGCGATCTCTATAGTGTATGGAAAGAAGAGCTTGAGAAAGGGGAGAATCCTGTTCAGGCATGGGAAAATATTGTGACGAACCCGGAAAAACGGGAGCGATATGTCAAGGCCAGGGGGAAAGGTGGCTTTGTCCGCGGAACGTGGGCTGATGTTTGTCAAATGATTGCAGCTTCCACCATTTATACTATAAAAAAATATGGACCCGACCGAATTGTCGGATTTAGTCCGATACCGGCCATGTCCATGGTCAGCTACGCTGGCGGGGCAAGGTTTTTATCCTTGATAGGTGGTACCATACTAAGCTTTTACGATTGGTATGCCGACCTGCCGCCTGCTTCTCCGCAGGTATGGGGCGACCAGACGGATGTTCCGGAAAGCGGCGATTGGTATAATTCCAAGTATTTTATTATTTGGGGGACGAACATTCCGCAGACCCGGACACCTGATGCCCATTTTATGGTGGAGGCACGATACAACGGAACGAAAGTAGTCGGGGTAAGTCCCGATTACGCGGAATACGATAAATTTGCCGACATCTGGCTTCCGGCTAAGGCAGGAACAGACGGGGCCCTGGCGATGGCTATGACACATGTGATTTTAAAAGAATTTTATGTAGATAAAGAGACCCCGTACTTTCAAGAATATGCGAAACAATATACAGATTTACCGTTTTTGATTCTTCTGCAAAAACAGCAAAATGGCGGTTATCGGTCCGACCGATTCTTACGGGCTTCCGATTTGTCAGACAGCCATGAGTTGGGCGACTGGAAAACAGTGGTCTGGGATGAAGCCGCAAATAACTTTGCGATTCCTAACGGCAGCGAGGGATATCGCTGGGATAAGAGCCAAAAGTGGAACCTTGACTTAGAAAATATTCAACCGAAGATGTCGTTTGTCAAAGATTTAGACGAAACGGCGTTGGTGGAATTTCCTTACTTTGGCGAGAAAGATGGCGGTACCGTCAAGCGGGGGGTCCCGATTAAAAAGGTCAAGGATAAATCCGGAAATGAATTAATTATCACAACAGTTTTCGACCTGTTCCTTGCGCATGCCGGGGTGAACCGGGGATTGCCGGGAGATTACCCAATTGACTATAATGACGAGTCTAGGCCATATACCCCTGCTTGGCAGGAAAGCATTACTGGGGTGAAAAAAGAACACGTCATTCAAGTGGCTAGGGAGTTTGCAGAGAACGCCGCTCTGACCAAAGGGAAATCCATGATTGCCATGGGTGGGGGAACCAATCACTGGTTTCATAGTGATCAAATTTATCGAGCGATCTTGAATCTGATTTTGCTGACCGGTTCCCAAGGTGTGAATGGCGGGGGATGGGCTCATTATGTTGGACAGGAAAAGGTCCGTCCTTTGGAGGGATTCTCACAAATTGCTTTTGCCAATGACTGGGTCAAGTCACCACGGTTCATGAATGGAACATCATTCTTTTATTTTGCCACCGAGCAATTCCGGTATGAATACGAAAAACGGGAAGAGAAGACAGATTGGGACAGCAAATATTCTTCCATGCACCCGGCAGATTTTAATGCCATGTCAGCCCGTTTGGGATGGCTGCCAAGCTTTCCGCAACTTTCACAGAATTCTCTGGAGGTCATGAGGGAAGC
Source organism: Neobacillus camarae (assembly GCF_054950115.1). Taxonomy (NCBI): domain Bacteria; kingdom Bacillati; phylum Bacillota; class Bacilli; order Caryophanales; family Bacillaceae; genus Neobacillus; species Neobacillus camarae. The sequence continues at coordinate 452,073 of NZ_JBUCKX010000001.1, forward strand.
TAGGACGCGGAATAGAGACGATAAGGAATTGGTGAAGGATATCGCCAAACAGTTGACAGAAGGGAAGCTAGAATTTGCGATTGAAAACCCTAATGACCCCCGGAATTTCCCGCGTGTGTTTTTTAATTGGCGATCGAATTTACTTGGTGACAGCGGTAAGGGCCATGAATATTTTGTGAAACATTTAATCGGTTCATCTGATGCTTTATTCGCGGAAACAGATAGCTCCTGGCAGCCAGAATCTATTAAGCTTTCGGAGAAACCTCCAGAAGGAAAAACGGATTTATTTGTCAGTATGGATTTCAGGATGACCAGTTCCGGATTGTTTTCGGATATCATTCTGCCGGCAGCCACCTGGTATGAAAAGCATGATATCAGCAGTACCGACCTGCACCCATTTATCCATCCGTTTAATGCGGCCATCAGCCCGCCATGGGATACCAGAAGTGACTGGGATGCCTTCAGGGAAATTGCCCGCACTTTTTCGGAACTTGCCAAGGAACATTTGCAGGCCCATGAGGATTTGGTCATGTCACCGTTGGCCCATGATACCATCAATCAAATCGCTCAGCCGATGGGCAAGGTCAAGGACTGGAGAAAAGGCGAAGTGGAAGGAATCCCTGGTAAAACGATGCCAAACTTTAATATCGTCAAACGGGATTACCCGCATGTATATGAGATGTGGACTACGGTTGGGCCGAATATTAAAAACGGTTATGGAACAAAGGCCGTTCAATATTCGGGCAAGGTCTACCAGGAATTATTGGACAGGCTCGGCAAGTCTAAAAACGAGGGAATTGGAAAAGGTTACCCGGATCTTTATTCCGATAAACAGGCCATAAATGCCATCCTGCTGATGTCGGGGGCGAGCAATGGCAAGCGGGCTGTAGAGGGATGGAAGTCTCTTGAAGGAATTACCGGCAAGAAACTGGCGGAAATTGCGGCAAATCGTGAGGAAGAGGATTATACACTTGATGCCTTAACCATCCAGCCGCGCCAAGCCATCTCCTCTCCTGTTTGGAGCGGTATGGAGAAGGATAACCGGCGTTATTCCCCGTTCACGGTTAACAAGGAATACCATATTCCTTGGCGCACACTGACGGGCAGACAAAGTTTTTATCTCGATCACGAAGTAATGCTGGATTATGGTGAAGGCCTTCCATTGTATATTCCTCCGATCACCAAAGGATCTTTTATGAAAGGCGAGAAGGAAATCGAGAATAGCGGGAAATCAATCAGTCTTCGGTATATGACCCCGCATCAAAAGTGGGGAATCCATACGATGTTTACGGATTCTACTAATATGGTGCAGTTGTTCCGTGGCTGGCAGGTAGTCTGGATGAATGAGCAGGATGCCGCCGAGATTGGAATTAAGGATAATGATTGGATAGAGGTTTATAACCGTAATGGGGCTGTTGTGGCACGGGCCGTTCTCACCTATCGAATGCCGCGTGGTTCAGTTTACATGTACCATGCTCAAGACCGTACGATGGGCGTTCCGGCTAATACCATAAATAATGTCCGGGGCGGTACCCATAACAGCGTCACGAGGATTGTTCCGAAATCGACCCATATGATTGGCGGCTACTCCCAGCTTAGCTACGGATTTAACTATTATGGGCCCACGGGCAGCCAGCGGGACACAATGGCGATTATCCGTCCGTTGAAGGAGGTCGATTGGCGTGAGGATTAAAGCACAGGTTGCCATGGTCATGCATTTGGATAAATGCATCGGCTGCCACACTTGCTCGGTTACATGTAAAAATGTCTGGACAAACCGTCCAGGCATGGAATATGTCTGGTTTAATAATGTTGAAACCCGCCCAGGTACAGGGTACCCAAAACAATGGGAAAACACCGACCGTTTCAAAGGCGGATGGACGCTCCGGGGGGGAAAACTCCACCTGCGTGCAGGAGGGCCGGTAACGAAGTTAGCGAGTATTTTCTACAATCCGAATATGGCTGATATGAATGAGTTTTATGAGCCATGGACATATGATTTCCAACACCTCCACAATAGGAAAAAAGGCGACAGCATTCCGGTTGCCCGCCCCCGTTCGACCATCACGGGAGACTTTATCGATAAACCTGAATGGGGACCGAACTGGGATGATGATTTGGCAGGAGGCAGTGAAACCGTTCCGCTTGATCCGAATGTCCAGAAGCTGCAAGAGCATATAGCGATGGAATACGAAAAGACGTTTATGATGTATTTGCCGCGGATTTGCGAACATTGCCTGAACCCATCATGCGTTGCTTCATGTCCATCGGGAGCTTTATATAAGCGGGATGAAGACGGAATTGTCCTAGTAGACCAGGATTCATGCCGGGGATGGCGCTTCTGTATGAACGGCTGTCCCTACCATAAGGTGTATTACAATTGGAACACACATAAAGCGGAAAAGTGCAATTTCTGTTACCCTCGTACCGAGGCAGGCCTGCCAACGATTTGCTCAGAAACGTGCGTTGGCCGGATTCGCTATATAGGCGTTGTTTTATACGATGCTGACAAGGTCAAAGCAGCGGCCTCGGTAGAGGATCCGAAGGAATTATATGAATCCCAGCTTTCTGTCTTCTTAGACCCGTTTGATCCGGAAGTGATTGCCGAGGCAGAAAAACAGGGAATTAACCATAGCTGGATTGAAAGTGCCCAACAGTCACCGGTTTATAAACTGGCGATGAAATGGAAAATTGCGCTGCCGCTTCATCCAGAGTACCGGACCTTGCCAATGGTTTGGTATGTTCCACCGCTAAGCCCGATTATGAATCATATTACCAATGAGCAAGAGCTTAACGCCGAAGGGTATATACCGGCTGTTGACCAAATGAGAATCCCGATGGAGTATCTGGCATCCTTGTTAACAGCTGACGATGTCTCCGTCATTCGCAGGGTTCTGCTAAAAATGGCCGCCATGCGGGTGCATATGCGATCCAAAACCGTAGGCGGAATTGATTTCTCAGCTGAGAGTAAACTCTTAAAAGAAGCTGATACCACCCCGGAGGAACTGGAAGAGATGGCCAGGCTGCTTGCCGTCGCCAAGTATAATGAACGATTTGTGATCCCGACTGGCCGGCGTGAGATGAATGATGATTTGGATTATAAACGAGGGGCATGCAGCATTGAAGAACTGGCACCGCCAGAAGGAATGGTGACATATCCTTTCGAAAGAAGCGAGGGCTTATGACCGAGAAGAAAGCGATTCTGTTATTAATGGCGAATATATTAGACTATCCTGACCAGGCCTTTTACCAAGGCCAATCTGAAGTGGAAGAATGGCTTTGTGAAAAGATTAGTGAAGAATCAGTTCGTGATGAAATCCTAAGCAGAATTCGGCCGCTATTTGAGCTGAAGTTAGAAGAACTCCAAGAATTATATGTGGAAAGCTTTGATTACCGGGATAAAACCAACCTATATTTAACCGCACATGAATTGGGGGACAGTAAAAAACGCGGTGCGGCCCTGATTCAAATGCAAAAACTCATAATGGAAGCGGGCTTCGATTTCGATGGCAAGGAATTGGCTGATTATATTCCAATGCTCTTAGAATTATTGGCAGTTGGCCCTGAAGAAGAAAAATTTTTGAAACTAGCAAAGCGGGTGGCCTATGCCATTAGCCGTGTATTAACGCATCTTGAGGATAGGAACCCTTATAAACGAGCGGTTCAATTATTACAGATGTTTGCCTTTGAAGAGTTAAAGCCTGACGAAATAGCCAATCTGGAAAACTCAAGAGAGGAAGCTGATTTAAACGAGCTTCCTTACCCGTTGATGTACGGGTAAACAGGAGGGATGATTGTGGAAGTCTTGTTTTGGTGGACGATATTTCCCTATATGTGCGGGACCATCCTGGTGGTGGCCACGTTTTATCGATTTGTCTTTCGGGGAAAAAGCTGGACGGCACCCTCGACCGAAATATTCGAGAAGAAATGGCTGCGGGTGGGATCAATGCTGTTTCATTACGGGATTATTTTCGCCTTTATTGGACATATCATGGGTGTGTTAATTCCAATAGAGGTTTATAATGCTCTTGGAGTCAATGATGAAACCTATCATATCTTCGCCATTGCTGGAGGCGGGCTAGCCGGGCTGATGGTGGTCATCGGTTTGGTTGTTTTGTTATTTAGAAAGTTTGCTCATCCAAGAGTCAAGGCCCATACAACGGCAGGAGGGTACTTTACAATTATCTGGCTGTTACTGGCTGCCGGGTTAGGAACATACATGACACTAATCTACAATACGACAGTGGGGGCCTTTGAATACCGGTTGGCGATTGGTCCATGGTTCAGAAGTCTTTTCACTTTTCACCCGTTGGCGGATTTAATGATTGGAGTGCCTCTCCTTTTTAAAGTTCATGTGATTGTATCATTTATTTTATTTGCGATGATTCCGTTTACATCCCTTGTCCATATGTTTAGTTTTCCGTTGCGATACCCTACCCGCGCCCCTCAGCAATACAGAGCTAGGGACGGGTATAATAAAAATGGCAGGTAGAAAGTGCAAGGTCCTCTTTTAGCCGTCATGAGGACAAAAACTCGAAAAAAATCAAAAGTTTTGTCCTCATGAAGCCATCATGAGGACAAAAACTTAAGAAGATCCAAAATTCTGTCCTCATGAAGTGCTCCATTAATGACAGAACCTAGATCGGTGTATTTATTAGCACTAATATTTTTCGACAAAACTTGCAAATGTTGCTTGACTGAACAATCGAATCCATGTAGAATGTAATAGTCATTTCAGAAATGATACTCAAAAATGCGGGTGTAGTTTAGTGGTAAAACCACAGCCTTCCAAGCTGTTGTTGTGGGTTCGATTCCCATCACCCGCTCCATACATAGTGACGAACGCAGTGTGTCGGTTTCATAAGAACGATGCATTGCGTTATTTATTTTTTTAATTTCTGTTAACGGCACCCGTAATATGATAGGAAGCATTGCCTCCATGAATTTGCACAAACATATTCATTAACGATTCAGTCAGCTTAACCGCATCTTCCAAATGGATGGATGGCCGTAAAAAAATGACCTGTAAAGCATTCTTGGTCTTTAAACTAACAGAGGTTTTTTCAGAATCCACATACGGACTGCCAAACGGACCAAACTCATCCGCTAAAACAATCAGATGATCCAGTGAATTGCTTCTGCCATTCAGCCCTATGTATTCTTCCCCTGTTGCCCCGATCCGAATCTCCACATCCCCTTTAAGTAAATCCGCATCATAGATTCCGATAGGTACTTGATATTGCAGAGAGAAAAAATTGTTTAAATCGATGGCACTTTGGACGGATGGCAAGTAATTTTGTTTTTGTATCCTTCGGTACAGCGCCTCTGCGGAATGGCGATAGCGGTTTGGGTCCTTGCCAGTCATTTTAAAAACAGCCCGCCATTCTTGAATGCCCGGAAAGTCAGTGATGGCCTTATCGTCGAAATCAAAGTAAATCGACTCTTGGAAGAGTTGAAGCCTTCCTTTCAGCATTTGCGGCGAATCCGCAATTGTAATATTTTTATATTGAATGACACTTGCTTTAAAACAAGGAATAAGCTGGGTTAATTCTGTTGAGACACGGATTTCCAACGATTCCACCTCCAAATTTTCTTGAAAATAGTTTATCATAGTTAAATGTCAGTTAATAATTTTACTACAATCTTTCACTTCAATAAATCAATGTCAAACAGAAGGGAGGTACTTTTTAGTGGATTTTAAACAATTAAAAGCTGAAATTATTGCTTACAGCCAAACAATCGGCATTGATAAAATTGGTTTTACCACCGCCGACCCCTTCCTTGAGTTGAAAAATCGATTAATCAGGCAGCAAGAACTGGGATTTCAATCGGGATTTGAGGAACCCGATATTGAAAAACGTGCCACTCCGGCTGTTTTACTAGATGGAGCCAACTCCATCATCTCCATCGCTTTGGCCTATCCATCCAAAATGAAAAACAGGGTGGAAAGCAAAAAAGGGGAGCGGCGGGGAATCTTTAGTCGAGCCTCCTGGGGATTAGACTATCATCATATCCTTAAAGACAGATTGGAAAAACTAGAGTCTTTTATTCAATCGAAAGTTCCAGATGCGAAAATTAAATCAATGGTTGATACTGGCGAACTTTCGGACCGGGCTGTTGCCGAGCGTGCTGGCATTGGCTGGAGCGGGAAAAACTGTGCAGTCATTACTCCGGAATTTGGTTCTTACGTCTATCTTGGGGAAATGATTACGAACCTGCCTTTAGAACCTGATGACCCAATCGAAGACCAGTGCGGCTCCTGCACCAAATGTTTGGATGCTTGCCCGACAGGTGCTCTCGTCCAAGGCGGGCAAATTAACGCCAAGCGCTGCATCTCGTTTTTAACCCAAACTAAGGAAATGATACCCGAAGAGTTTAGAGACAAAATCGGCAATCGGATCTACGGATGCGATTCCTGCCAGACCGCTTGCCCCCACAATAAGGGTAAGAATTTTCATTTTCATGAGGAAATGGAACCTGACCCGGAATTGGCGAAACCACTGTTAAGACCCATTCTTTCGCTAAGCAACCGCGAATTTAAGAAACAGTTCGGAACTGTTGCGGGCTCGTGGCGGGGAAAAAGGCCGATTCAACGCAATGCCATCATTGCATTGGCTCATTTCAAGGACGAATCAGCCGTACCAGAATTATTGAAGGTTCTGGAGAATGAAACGAACGTGGCCGTAAAAGGAACTGCGGTATGGGCGCTTGGGAAAATCGGCGGAGAAGCGGCATACACGGCGCTGTTAAATATAAAAGATAGGGAAAAAGACCCGGTCATACAAAATGAAATTGCTAAAGGCCTAGAGAAGATGGAACAGAAAAGAGCGAACTAAGTATCGCTCTTTTTTTGTTTGTTTGTTCATATGCATAAAAGCAAGGAGGCGATGCAGATGCGGGACGTACTTCAACAACTATTTGAAACTAGGATGGAACAGTTTGTGGGAAATACAAAGAACTCTGATGAAGAAGCGTTTATGAAAGTGGAAAAAAAATTGGAGTCACTGAATAAAAGGTCCGCAGAAATAGTCAAAATTAAAGCGAGCGGAAATTTGATTGAATCCGTAGATGAGGAGGAATTTCAAAGGGTTAAGTATCTGGCCCATTATCAGTATCTTATTAAGCAAAGAGGAAATTTGTATATGGAAGAGGAGACAGAAGAAAGAATTGCTAAGTTTTATAAGGGCACCCTTATTGAGGATGAGGAAATAGCCCAAACCAGTTATCAAAATAATGGGCCTGAAATTAATATAAGGGAAAGTGCTGAATCTGAGGTTCGGTTGAGTTTCCAGTATAATCGATTAAGGGCTGTACAATATGCGGAACGATGGTGGAACACACCTAATCCGGCTTATCAATACTTCCAAAATAATTGCACGAACTATATCTCGCAATGCCTTAATGCAGGTGGGGCCCCTATGCGGGGCGAGCCAAACCGAGGCAACGGATGGTGGTACATCCAAAAGAACTGGAGCTACAGCTGGGCAGTTGCTCACTCGTTAAGAAATTATTTATCTCAATCAAAACTGGGTTTACGTGCACAAGAAGTTTCTAGTCCTGACCAGTTATCATTAGGGGATGTCATTTGTTACGATTTTGAGGGAGACGGAAGGTTCAACCATAACACCATCGTAACAGGAAAAGATGCCTTTGGAATGCCGCTGGTTAATGCCAACACTTATAATAGCAGGAAAAGATACTGGGCGTATGAAGATTCTTCTGCCTATACCCCCAATATCAAATATAAATTTTACTCGATTATTGATGGATGAGGAGCAAAAGTTGATGGGAATACTGAGAGTGGTATAATTGCATTTAGAGGTTTTTTACGAGGTGAAAGTGATGTCCAACCATGTAGTATTATACCAGCCAGAAATTCCATCCAATACGGGAAATATTGCACGCTCATGTGCAGCAACGAATACCACTCTTCATTTAATCGGGCCATTGGGTTTTTCAAAAGACGATAAGATGCTGAAACGGGCCGGTTTGGATTATTGGGAGTTTGTTAATATTAATTATTACGATTCTATAGATGAGTTTTTTGAGAAAAATGCTAATGGTGAATATTTCTATTTGACCAATTATGGGAAAATTCCCCATAGCTCGTTTGACTATAGTGACTTGAACAAGGAGTACTATTTTATTTTTGGCCGGGAAACGACGGGGCTTCCAAAGGAATTGATTGAAAACAATAAGGAACGTGCAATAAGAATCCCGATGAATGATAATGTCCGGTCATTAAACTTATCTAATACAGCTGCAATTTTAATTTATGAGGCGCTCCGACAACAAAATTATTCCATTTTAATCGAAAAAGGGCCTGAGCGTATATAGGCCTTTTTTCGCAACTTTTGGAGGGAATACCATGAATGAAACCCTAAAAACGATTATGAATCATCGTTCCGTCCGCCATTTTAAGGACAAGCCATTAACCGAGGATCAAATCAGAACCATTGTTACTTCCGCTCAAAGTGCTTCCACTTCAAGTTTTATTCAAGCTTACTCGATTATTGGCATTAAGGACAAGGAGAAAAAGATAAAATTGGCCGAGCTGGCGGGCAATCAAGAATATGTTGTGAACAACGGACACTTTTTTTTGTTTTGTGCCGATCTTTTTCGCCACAGTTTAATTGGTGAACAAGAAAAAAAGGAAGTTATTCCGTCAATTGAGAGCACGGAAAAATTTATGGTCAGTCTTATTGATGCGTCATTGGCTGCACAAAATGCGGCAATTGCAGCAGAATCCATGGGACTGGGGATTTGTTACATAGGCGGGATTAGGAATCATCTCGAAGAGGTAAAAAAGGTGTTAAAAACACCGGATCGGGTTATTCCATTGTTTGGACTTGCCGTTGGCTGGCCCGCCAACATAGCCGATCAAAAGCCAAGGCTTCCTTTCCAGCACATTTATCATGAAGATGAATATCAGCAGGACCTGCAAACCTTTAGGTCCCAGCTTAAAGAATATGATGAAACTATTTCAAGTTATTATCAGCAACGAACCGGAGGAAACAGAAAGGATCGCTGGACGGAGCAAATCGCCAATATGTTGGAACGAAAGAGCCGGATGTACATGAAGGAATTTGTCCAAAACAATAAACTGGATTTAAGATGAAAAGGCTGCCAAATCGGCAGCCTCTAATTATTTTACCCCTGGTTTGTCATTGTACCCTGCAGTAAAAATTGCCGCTAAAAAAGCAATCATGACTAAAAGGATTAGAAAAAGTCCCATAGTATGTATTACCCCCTCTTTTTTGTACAAGTTCTAATTTTCGTACATATACATAATATTATATCCTAACAAATGAAAATGAAAAAGTCCAAGATTCACTGATGCATGAAAAAAGAAAAACCGGCTTGTTTACGCATGTTCAATCAATTCCATGCATAGAGTATATTAATCGTCTCTGATCAATCACAGGGGGAGGGCCTTATGGATATTTTAAAAAAAATTGAAAGATTCCGTGAAGAAGAAGAGAAACTGCGTTGGGAAGGAACATTCGCCGATTATTTACAATTGTTGAAGGAAAGGCCATGGGTAGCACAGTCTGCGCATTCTCGGGTTTATAATATGATCAAGGATGCTGGGATTGAGGAAGTCAATGGAAAGAAAAAATATAACTTCTTTTGTAATCAACTATTCGGTCTGGAAGAGCCCTTAGAGCGGCTGGTAGAAGAATATTTTCATCCAGCAGCCAAACGGCTTGATGTCAGAAAACGAATTTTGCTGCTTATGGGTCCCGTCAGCGGAGGTAAATCCACCCTTGTCACAATGCTCAAAAGAGGATTGGAGAAATATTCACTTACTGATAGGGGATCGGTTTTTGCGATAAAAGGATGCCCAATGCATGAAGATCCGCTCCATTTAATTCCTCATCACTTACGACAGGATTTTTATGATGAGTATGGGATTCGAATCGAAGGGAATCTTTCGCCGCTCAATATGATGCGATTGGAGCAAGATTATGGCGGCAGGATTGAGGATGTTTTGGTTGAAAGAATCTTTTTCTCAGAAGATAAGCGAACTGGGATTGGAACGTTTAGCCCGTCGGATCCGAAATCGCAGGATATTGCCGATCTAACAGGCAGCATTGATTTCTCAACCATTGCCGAGTTTGGTTCGGAGTCCGACCCGAGGGCGTACCGATTTGATGGCGAGCTAAACAAAGCAAACCGTGGAATGATGGAATTCCAGGAAATGTTGAAGTGTGATGAGAAATTCCTTTGGCATTTGTTGTCATTGACACAAGAAGGAAATTTCAAAGCAGGCCGGTTTGCCTTAATCTCAGCGGATGAACTCATCGTTGCCCATACCAATGAAACGGAATATCGCTCCTTTATCTCCAATAAGAAAAATGAAGCTCTGCACTCGCGGATTATTGTCATGCCAATTCCTTATAATCTTAAAGTGACCGAAGAAGAGAGAATTTATGACAAGATGATTAGAGAAAGCGATGTTTCTGATGTCCACATTGCGCCACACACATTAAAAGTGGCTGCCATGTTTACTATTCTTACCCGGTTGAAGGAACCCAAAAAGGGTGACATAGATCTGGTGAAGAAAATGCGGCTGTATGACGGAGAGAATGTGGATGGTTTCAACTCTGCCGATGTGGAGGAGTTAAAAAAGGAATATCCCGATGAGGGAATGAGCGGCATTGACCCGCGCTATGTAATTAACAGAATTTCATCAACCATTATACGCAAAGAAGTGCCATCTATTAATGCCCTCGATGTGTTAAGGTCGCTAATGGATGGACTCAACCAGCACCCGTCCATCACAACTGAACAACGTGAAAGGTATATGAATTATATTGCTTTGGCACGAAAAGAGTACGACACCATTGCCAAAAATGAAGTCCAAAAAGCCTTCGTTTACTCCTACGAGGAATCGGCCAAAACTTTAATGAACAACTATTTGGATAATGTCGAAGCATACTGTAACAAAGCCAAGCTTCGTGACCCATTGACCGGTGAAGAGATTAATCCGGACGAAAAACTGATGCGCTCCATTGAAGAGCAAATTGGAATATCGGAAAATGCCAAAAAGGCTTTCAGGGAGGAAATTCTCATCCGAATCTCTGCTTTTGCCAGAAAGGGAAAGCGGTTTGATTATAACTCCCATGATCGCTTAAGGGAAGCGATTCAGAAGAAATTATTTGCGGACTTAAAGGACGTCGTGAAAATTACTACATCCTCCAAAACACCGGATGAACAGCAATTAAAGAAAATAAATGAAGTGGTCGCCCGGTTAATTGATGAACATGGCTATAATTCTACATCCGCCAATGAATTACTAAGATACGTCGGCAGTTTATTAAATCGATAAAGATAGATTGGCAGGAAATCTGCCAGTCTTTTTTGTCTCTTTTCTAATTACCAAAAAGAAAAAAAGGGCGTTTTTTTTTCGTGATTACCTTGTCCAACTTTATAGGCATTTAACTAATTGTCAAAATAATTTGTAAATAATTCGTGTTTCTTGCATAGGATAAAGTAATCCATCATTATCGGTCTTTTTCCCATTCGCGTTATTCTATGAAGTGAAACCAAATGTGTGCATGGATTAAAAAATTTTTTAAGGAGGGGTTTACATGTCTGTCAATAACCATCAATATGTGATTTCGAAAGAAGATTGGTCCCTCCACCGTAAAGGCCACGATGACCAGCAGCGGCATCAGGAGAAAGTCCAAGAGGCTATTCGAAATAATTTACCTGATCTTATCACGGAAGAAAGCATTATCATGTCAAACGGTCGAGATGTGGTAAAAATTCCAATCCGTTCATTGGACGAATACAAAATACGTTATAATTATGACAAAAACAAACACGTGGGCCAAGGTGAGGGTGACAGTCAAATCGGCGATGTAGTGGCACGTGATGGATCAAGCGCGCAAAAAGGTCCCGGCAAGGGGCAAGGGGCCGGGGACCAGGCGGGTGAAGATTATTTTGAGGCAGAAGTTTCGTTAATGGAGCTTGAAGAAGCTTTATTCAAGCAGCTGGAACTGCCAAATCTAAAGCGGAAAGAAGAACAGGAGCATTTAGTCGAAAACATTGAATTTAATGATATCCGCAAAAACGGTCTTATGGGGAATATTGATAAAAAGCGGACCATGATGACGGCCTTTAAACGGAATGCGATGAATGGAAATCCGGCTTTCCATCCAATTTACAAGGAAGACTTGAAATTTAAGACTTGGAATGAGGTAGTAAAGCCTGATTCCAAAGCAGTCGTCATTGCAATGATGGATACAAGCGGCAGTATGGGTATCTGGGAAAAATATATGGCACGCAGCTTCTTTTTCTGGATGACACGTTTCTTGAGAACGAAATATGAAACAGTGGAGATTGAATTTATTGCCCATCACACCGAAGCAAAAGTAGTAACTGAAGAAGATTTCTTTTCTAAAGGAGAAAGCGGGGGAACTATTTGTTCATCCGCCTACCGAAAAGCCCTCGAGATTATCAATGATAAATATAGCCCTCGCAAGTATAACATTTATCCATTTCATTTTTCAGACGGTGATAACCTCACATCAGACAATGCCCGGTGTGTAAAACTGGTGGAGGAATTAATGAAGGTATCGAATATGTTTGGCTATGGTGAAGTAAATCAATATAATAGGCATTCGACCTTAATGTCAGCTTACAAGAATATTAAAGACGAACAGTTCCGTTACTATATCCTTAAGCAAAAAGCGGATGTGTTCCACGCGATGAAAACTTTCTTCCAGAATCAAGACTCTGAAGTATACGCATAATAAAACGGCAGGTGTATTAGCACCTGCCGTCCCTTTTGTGTTTTTATGTGGTATAGACAACTATACCTTTAGAATGATAAAATAAAGATACTTATGAAAGGAAGATTGCTTATGGACACTAAATCTATTTTGCTTAAAGGAATGCAAGTTTATTCGGAAAACGGAATCATCGAGAACGGCTATATTCAACTGACTGACGGCAAAATTACCAAATTCGGTTCATTGGAAGGTCTGAAGGACGACCAAAATGCCGAAGTAATCGAAATGCCAGACCGTTTTTATGCTGTACCGGGTTTTCTTGACGTTCATATCCACGGCGTAAATGGGGCTGACACGATGGATGCTACAGCAGAAGCGTTAGAAACAATGGTTTCCGCGCTTCCAAAAGAGGGGACAACCGGTTTTTTAGCCACAACGATTACACAAGAAGCAGGTCTGATTGAAAATGCATTGAAAAATACGGCACAATATATCAGTGGCCAGAGGAATCAAGGGGTGGCAGAAATACTGGGAATCCATCTGGAAGGGCCATTTGTTAACGCTAAACGAGCTGGTGCGCAGCCGCTAAATCATATCATAGATCCGGACCTGGAACTGTTTAAAAAATGGCAGGCCATGGCTAATGGCTGGATTAAAATTGTCACGATGGCACCTGAACTGCCTGGTGGTATGGAAATGGTCCAATATTTATACGAGAACGGAGTCATTGCCTCACTGGGCCACACCGATGCCACATATGAACAAGTAAAGGATGCAGTTGCCGCAGGAGCAAACCATGTCACCCATCTGTTTAATCAAATGAGAGGGCTTCATCACCGTGAACCCGGAGTAGTGGGGGCAGCACTGCTGCATGACGAATTGACGGCAGAAATAATAGCGGATGGTATACATGTCCGCCCTGAAATGGTGAATTTGGCGTATAAACAAAAAATGAGCAACGGCTTAATCCTAATCACCGACTCGATGCGTGCTAAATGCTTAAAAAATGGCCAGTATGATCTTGGCGGACAAGAGGTGACCGTTAAGGACGGGAAAGCTGTTCTTAAGGATGGTACTTTAGCCGGCAGCATTTTGAAATTGGGACATGCCGTAAAAAATATTATGGATTTTACCGGTTGTACATTAGGGAATGTAATAGAAATGGCATCGGCTAATCCGGCAAAACAATTAAAAGTATATGACCGAAAAGGCAGCATCACGATTGGCAAAGATGCGGATATTGTGATTCTTGATCAAAATTATGATGTCGCGATGACTTTTTGCCGTGGAAAATTGGCCTTTGATAAGGAGGGGACGAAATAATGAAACTCATGGAGGTTAGGGATTATCAACATATGAGTTCCACTGCCGCCCAATATATCATCGATAAGGTTCGTCATAATCCAAAATTAAGACTTGGACTAGCCACTGGGGGAACGCCGGTTGGAACCTATAAAAATCTAACAAGTGATTATCAGAGGAACGGTACCAGTTATCGAGAGGTGGTATCATTTAACTTGGATGAATATATTGGCCTAACAGGGGACCACCCCAATAGTTACCGTTATTACATGAATGAAGCGCTGTTCAAACATATTGATATCGATTTATCCAATACCCATATACCGAATGGAAATGCAAAAGATTTTGCGGCTGAATGTGCCCGATACGAGAAACTCATCGAGGATCATGGAGGAGTTGATTTACAGATTCTTGGTATCGGCGGTAACGGTCATATAGGATTTAATGAACCAGGCACGGCTTTTTCATCCAATACCCACATCGTCAGTTTAGCGCCTTCAACCATTAAAGCCAATGCCCGGTATTTTAAGGACGCGGAAGAAGTTCCGACCCAAGCCATCACGATGGGGATTGCAACGATCATGAAAAGTAAAGAAATCCTTCTGTTGGTTTCAGGAGAACAAAAAAAACAAGCATTGGCGAACTTGTTAAATGGAGTTGTAACGGAAGATTTCCCTGCATCGGTACTTAAATTGCATCCTAATGTAACCATCATTGCCGATCAAGCGGCTGTATCAAGTGAGCGTCAGCAGAAAGGTGTCTAGAAAATGGTGGTTAATAAAAATTCACCGATTCCACTTTATTACCAATTACAGGAACATATTAAAGAGCTAGTTGATGGAGGGAAACTAAAGCCTGGTGATTCCCTGCCCCCAGAGCGTGAATATGCGGAAAAATATCAAATAAGCAGAATGACCGTTAGACAAGCCATTACTGAACTGGTTAATATGGGATACCTTTATCGGGTACAAGGAAAAGGTACCTTTGTAGCTGAACGGAAAATTGAACAGCCCCTCCACGGATTGACGAGTTTCACAGAAGATATGAAAGCCCGTGGACTGGAACCGAGCAGCCATTTGCTGCAATTCGATACGATAGCTGCTCCCAGTCAAGTGGCTGGGGAACTCTCAATACCCGTACTTTCAACTGTTTATGAAATCAGGCGAATTCGGTTAGCTGATGGCACTCCCATGGCAATGGAAACAAATTACCTGCCCGCGGCACTTATTAAGGGCCTAACCGAAAGTATTGCCACCCAATCCTTGTATGCCTATATAGAAAACCAATTAAATTTAAAGATTGATCATGCTTCCCAAATCATCGAATCATCTTTGGCCAGCCAAAATGAAGCAAAATTCCTTCATATTAGCAAAGATGCTCCCATCATGTTAATTAAACGGGTGACATATTTAACTGACGGGACTCCGGTTGAATATGTTGAATCTGTGTACCGCGCCGACCGATATAAATTTATGATTCATATGAATAGATAAGCAACTGCCCAAACCGCTGAAAAGCGGCTTTTTTTTGCGAAAATTTCCATAAATACTTTTGCGAAAAAAAACAAAAATAAGAACGCAAGAAAATTTTAAAAAGGGGGTTTTTAAATTGATAAAAAAAGGATACAGCCTCGTATTAACAACAATCCTGTCACTCGGACTTGCTGCTTGTAATAACAATGGCAACAATGATATCACCGATAACCAAAACCGTGTGGACACTAATAGAGATAACAGAACAAATTTGATGGGTGTCCGGAACGGAAGAGACAACGGTATTGACCACAATGGTCCGCTAACTGAGGATTATAACAATAAGAATAATAATGATCCGGATTTAGACACTAACCTTTTCAATGATAACAATAAACGTGTCAACCGAAAGGATAATGGCGATTTTATCTCCGCATATCAAACAACTTTAAATAGCAGCCAATACCCTCATACCACAGCGGTATTAATCAGGGATGCTAAATATCAGTTTATCCAACTCGATCCAAGACAGTATAACTTGTCCCAACAGGCGCAGCCAGCACCGCAACAAGCGCAGCCAGTGCCACAACAAGCGCAGCCAGCACCACAACAAGCGCAGACAGCACCACAACAGGCGCAGCCAGCACCACAACAGGCACAACCGACACAGCAGCAGGGACAAACAAATACAGCTACATCTGCAACTGTAAGCCAATATGCAAAACAAGTGATCGATTTAACCAATCAGCAAAGAAGCAAAAATGGAGTTCCTGCTCTTAAAGAAGATACTCAGCTGAGCAGTGTGGCCCAGAAAAAAGCAGTTGATATGCAGCAAAATCATTATTTTTCCCATACAAGCCCGACGTACGGTTCTCCGTTTGACATGATGAGGGACTTTGGGGTGACGTATAAATCAGCTGGGGAAAATATCGCCCAAGGACAGCGAACACCTCAAGAGGTTGTAAATGCATGGATGAATAGTGAAGGACACCGTAAAAACATTCTAAGCCCAAATTTCACTCATATTGGCGTTGGGTTTGAAGAAACAGGTAAAAATTGGTCGCAAATGTTTATCGGGAAATAGATACAATAACCGGCGGAGCACCCGCCGGCTTTACTTATGGATAAAAAGAAAAAATTTTTTGGCCCTTGAGAATTGTCTAGCTCCACAAGGCAAGCTTCGACAGTATAGACTTCGCACGAAGAAAAAGCGATAGCTTTCTCGAGGAGCGCCCTAGCGCCGAGACGCCTTCGGTCTCCGCCCTACGATAAGTCATGCACGAATGCGCTTCGCTCTTCGTGTTTCCTTTAGCTAAACGGAATTTGTTCCCCAAATTCCGAACGCATAAGTTCAACTATGCCTTATGAACCGCCTGACGGCGAGTCTTCACTTATCTCAGTTGGAGCCCACCACAAGGAAGGCTTCGGCAGCATAAGCATCGCACGAACAAAAAGCGATAGCTTTTTGGAGGGGGCCTGTCGAGCGCTGACCAGGGCGCTTGCTCTTTTCTTATTAGGGAATTTTTTACATGAATAACATGATAAAATAGCTTATAATAGAGAAGGGTTGTCATACATATAAAATAGAAAAGGATTTGGAAAAATGATTGGACTAGTAATAATTTTGATTTTGGTCTTGTTCCTGCCGTTTTCTGTCAAAAAAGTGGAACATAATTTGGAAGTATTCCTCTTTATCATGGGGATAGCTGCGGCTTCTATCAGTGGCATGATGGATGGGCATCTTATAAAAAAAGCGTTAGTGGACCCAATCAATATTACTCTGGCTGTATTGATTGCCGGGCTGATTTGTAAATGGCTGCAAGGGCCGCTGGAAAAGGGAGTGTTATCCCTGAACAAGCTGCTGTCACCAAGAATCTTTTTTGCCCTAACAGTCATCATTCTGGGACTTGCTTCTAGTATTATAACCGCGATTATCGCTGCAATCGTATTGGTCATTATTGTGAATATCCTGCCGCTTGACCGTAAATCAGAAATAAGGTTAACGGTACTAGCCTGTTTCTCCATTGGGCTTGGGGCAGTATTAACACCGATTGGGGAGCCATTATCCACGATTACCATTAGCAAATTAAATGAAGACTTTTTCTACCTTTTGAAATTAATCGGACCGGAAGTAATACCCGCTGTCCTCGTCCTCGGCGTGTTGACCATGTTCCTGGTTAAGCCTCATGAAAGTACAAAGGGGCTGGAATCGGAACAAAAGGCGGAGAGCTATAAAGAGATTCTGATACGGTCACTAAAAATTTATTTGTTTGTCATGGGGTTAACCTTCCTGGGGCACGGGTTTGAGCCATTAATTAACGAGTATATCATCGGGCTTCATCCGAATATATTGTATTGGATCAATATGATATCGGCTATATTGGATAACGCCACTTTGGCGGCAGCAGAGGTAAGCCCGGCAATGAATGCGCAAACGATTCAAGCTGTCTTGCTCGGTTTAATGATCAGCGGTGGGATGCTGATTCCAGGAAACATTCCCAATATCATTTCGGCAGGTAAATTAAACATTACGAGTAAAGAATGGGCTCGTTTTGGTGTCCCGGTAGGGCTGGTCATTATGCTGGTTTATTTCGTTGTCTTGGTTGTATTATACTAATGATTCTTGTTATCCGGCTGCTTATCATGCCATCAATTTTTATGGAGAAATCCATGCCCTAGAGTGATTAGCCGGATAACTGATTCTTCATTATTTGCTCTTTGGGGAAAACAATTGAACAATCTGTGAATAATAGGTATCGTTATTCGGACAACTTTTTGATTAATCGTACGGTTTCCATATGCTCCGGTTTTACTACCTCATATAACCCTTTATCTCGTTTAGTAAGGGGATGCCCTTTTTCATCTGCGATGGTCCTTGTCGTCGATATTCCCTCTACAACCTTCCATCCGTCATGCTGTTTTCTTAATGTAAGATCAATAATTCCTAGACGATTTCCAAAGGCACCAGCCATCACGACCGGAACTCGATTGATTTGCCCCATTTTCAAGTTGGTGTGGGGAAGATTTTGATATGATGGTCCGGGAAAGACACTGTGTGAATGTCCGGCAAGGATGGCATCAATTCCCGGGATTTTCGTTAAGTAGTAAACCGCATTTTCCGTATCGGACCGATACGGGTCACTGCTTATTCCAGTATGGGCTAGGGCAATAATAATGTCCGCGCCCTCTGCTTTGATAAGGGGAATAAAAGTCTTTGCCGTTTCCACAATGGGTTTTGCATACACCCTTCCTTCCAGGTTGGACTTATCCCATCTCATGATTTGTACAGGCATAAAACCAATCACGCCTATTTTCAACTCATGTTTTTCCCCATTTTGATCAATCACATTCCGCTTTAAAATAACATAAGGGGTAAAGTAGGGCACATTATGCTTAATAGAATAAACATTTGCGTTAAGTACCGGCATTTCGGCCCCTTTAAGTGCCGCCTTAAGGAACTTGATGCCGAAATTAAATTCATGATTGCCAATGGCAATGGCATCATATCCCAAATAATTAAATGCCCGGTAAACCGGGTGGATGATCCCCTTATGTATTCCTTTAATTCTTGCCAAATACTCTCCAAGTGGATTTCCCTTTAAATGGTCCCCATTATCAAATAATAAAGAATTTTTGGCTTCCTTTCTGGCTTCTCGGATAAGAGCAGCCGTTTTAACTAGCCCGACCCTGTTGTTTATTTTATTTAAGTAGTAATCATAGTTAACCAAATCCGCATGGATATCCGTTGTTTCCAGTACACGCAAGTCGACCAGCACATCATCCGCCGAGGTTCCTTTTGCACAGACAGAATTAGCAGTTGCAGACATGGTAATCAAAATTGCAAGGATGGTGATGAGAATGGATTTAGAATACAAGGTCCAAGCCTCCTATGCCGCTTAGCAAGTATATGGTTTCTTTAGTATTTGTTATATCGTTTCAGGTTATGATAGAACTTGTAAAATCCATTGATTATTTGGTATCTAATGTGATGTATTTCACTTAATCGAGAAACATTATCAGTTAAACTATAAATAACAATAATGAGGAGGCCGTCAGATGGAACAGAATTCAGTAAGAACCTACATGGAATATAGCGAGGAGAAATTTACTAAACGAATCATATATAAAAAAGGTGAAACCACTGCATTCGTTTTAAATTTCCTGCCTGGACAAGCACTTCCTGCCCATAAGCATCCTAACTCAGAAGTCTATCTTTATGTAATAACTGGAAATGGTACCATTATAACAGATGGGCAAGAAACAGAAGTGTCAGCGTTAGACCTGCTTCATGTGAACAGTGAAGAGGCAATGGCGCTTAAAAACACCGGAAATGAGCCATTTAGTATTTACGTAGTTTTAAGCAAAATCACTAATGATCAATATGCGAAAAATATATGATGCTTCTCAAGATACAAACCATTTTTCAGCGGAGGGCGATGAGGTAATATAAAAATTTGAGTATGAGCAATGCAATGTATCTGGATTTCATTTACAATCGTTCAGTTATTTTGTTATAGTTACCATGGACAAACAACCGTGCTAAAATCTTATCATTGGAGACTTGGAGGATTACGAATGACTCAAAATATTGCCAGAATGATTGACCATACATTGTTGAAAGCAGACGCGACTAAGGAGCAAATCGATCAGTTAGCCAAGGAAGCAAAAGAATATTCCTTTGCCTCGGTCTGTGTAAATCCGGGCTGGGTTAAAACCGCGGCTGAGCTGTTAAAGGATACACCAGATGTCAAGGTATGTACGGTGATTGGCTTCCCTCTCGGAGCCTCCACCTCGGAAACAAAAGCTTTTGAAACTAAAAATGCCATAGAAAATGGGGCCAATGAAATTGATATGGTCATTAACATTGGCGCACTAAAAGGTAAGCAATATGAATGGGTGGAAGAGGATATCAGGGCAGTCACAGAAGCTGCAAAAGATAAAGCCCTGGTTAAGGTCATCATTGAAACTTGCTTATTAACCGATGAGGAGAAAGTAAAAGCGTGTGAGCTGTCGGTAAAAGCGGGAGCAGATTTTGTCAAAACTTCCACCGGCTTCTCAACCGGCGGGGCGACCGTTGAGGATATAAGACTAATGCGCAAGACAGTCGGTCCTGACATAGGAGTAAAGGCTTCCGGAGGAGTCCGGAGCAGGGAAGATGCTTTGGCCATGATTGAAGCCGGAGCGACCAGAATCGGAGCAAGCTCGGGAATCGCAATCAGCAAAGGCGAAATTTCCAATAGCCAATATTAATAGAAACTTTAGGAGCTTTGCCTTGGGCAATGCTCCTTTTTAACACAAAAAAACCAGGGAGAACTTTTGTTTCCCTGGTTTTTTTGGTGGTGTCAGAAGAAAAGACTTAACACGAAATAAATGATCGCTGCAATCATGGCGGTGATTGGCAAGGTGATAACCCATGTAATAATCATCCTTTGAGCGGTATCCCACTTTACCCCTTTAATCCGGTGTGCGGAACCTACACCTAAAATACCTGAAGAAATAACGTGAGTGGTACTCACCGGCAAATGGATAAAGGTAGCGCCGAAAATAACCGCTGCACCTGTCAGGTCCGCTGCAACTCCGTTAATCGGTCGGATTTTCATGATTTTTCCGCCTACGGTTTTAATAATTTTCCATCCGCCAATGGAGGTACCCAATCCCATAGCAGCCGCACAGGAAATTTGTACCCAGAATGGAACATCCGCATTAGCGGGCAGATAAGAACTAGAAATAAGTGCAAGGGTAATGATACCCATCGATTTTTGTGCATCGTTAGTACCGTGCGAATAGGATTGTAATGCAGCGGTAGCGACTTGGATGTACCGGAACCGGCGATTGGTTTTGGCCAGATTCAAGTTTTTAAAAACTACCTTAAAAATGCTGTATATGATATAACCGATAACAAATGCCAATATGGGAGAAAGAACCAGGGCCTCAATAATTTTCAAAAAGCCAGCATAATTGAGGACGGCAAACCCTTCAGCTGCAATGGCGGCACCGGCTATAGAACCTATAATCGCATGCGATGAACTGCTCGGAATCCCAAAATACCATGTTAATAAGTTCCATATTATTGCAGATATTAACGCAGCAAGTATTACCACAGATCCATTACTTAACGCAAAGGGATCGACAATATCTTTGGAAACTGTTTTGGCGACGCCTGTAAAGGTCAGCGCACCGATAAAATTCATGATTGCCGCCATCATAATAGCTTGACGGGGCTTTAACGCTTTGGTTGAAACAGCGGTGGCGATTGCATTTGCCGTATCATGGAAGCCATTAATAAAATCAAATGCAAGAGCGCCGATTACAATAAAAATCGTTAACATTAAAACAAGACTCATATTATGGCTCCTTATGCATTTTTCATAATGATGGTTTCTAGAGTATTGGCAACGGTTTGACAGTAGTCGGCAATATCCTCAAGATTTTCGTAAATTTCTTTATATTGTATGATTCGGATTGGGTCTTTCTCAACATTAAATAAGTTTTTAATTGAGGAACGTAGCACATTGTCGCATTTTGATTCATAATCTTTAATCTTAATCGCGTGTTCTCTTATTTGTGGCAGTTTTTTATTAGACAATAGAGCCACAGCCGCATCGATTTCTTCCACACTGCCTTGAATGGAAACAACAAATTGCTGCATAAAATCATCTGCTTGAGTGATGGAGTACATTTCAAACAGGGCAGCGGTTGCTTCAAGTCCATCCAACACATCATCCATGCTCATTGCCAAATGCAGAATATCCTCACGTTCGATAGGGGTTATGAACGCGTCATTTAATTCCTTGATAATTTCATGGACAAAGGAATCACCTTTTGATTCGTATTCCTTCATTTTTTCTGAAAAGATTTTTAAATCACTGATATTTTTTAATTTGTAATCGGCAAAGAAGTTGGAGCTTTCTTTTAAATTGGCAGAAATATTGTTTAATAACGCCGAAAACTTATCATTTTTTTTGAATGCCATATGTATTCCTCCAGATTTCAAAAATACCTTTCAACCCAAATTATTTTATCTGATATCTGTCGAAAAAAGAAAGATTCTTAATAAAATTTACAAAAACTTTACATTAGAATTTTCTGAATAGGACTGATATCTATTGAATTTTAATATACCCATCTAGATGATTTTTATGTATAGCAATTAGCCATATGGACGCTTAGAAGTTCCTGAAACTTTTATGTTTATAAATAAATATTTAGGGAATGTTAAAGTCAAGGCGGTACCGTAAACTGCCTTAAGAGCAAGCTCAATCCGCTTATGAATAAGTGAAAAAATGAATACTGAAAAGGAGTGTTCTAAAAATGAGCTTTATTTGGGTATTAATTGTCGGTGGAATCATTGGATGGTTAGCTGGTCTTATAGTGGGAAGAGATGTACCAGGGGGTATTATTGGTAATATTATTGCCGGTTTTGTAGGAGCATGGCTCGGTACTGCGATTTTAGGAAATTGGGGCCCGCGGGTTGCCGATTTTGCCATTATTCCCGCCATTATCGGTTCAGCCGTTTTAGTACTGCTGTTAAGCTTTATAATGAGGGCATTTCGAAAAGCCAGTTAATCGAATAATACATCTTGAGAAGCCTCCCGGTCAGGGAGGCTTCTTTGCGCTATATCGAATCGATATCCACACTTTCAAAAATGTTCAAATGGTCGGGTACAGGAGCATGACAAGTGATGGTTTCTTGAGTAAACGGGTGCAAGAATTCAAGCTTCGCTGCATGGAGTGCTTGTCTGTTAATACTCGCTTCTCCCCCGTATAAAGTATCTCCGGCCAAAGGGTGGCCGAGGTGGCTTAAATGGACACGAATTTGGTGAGTTCTCCCGGTTTCAAGCCAGCATTTAACAAAAGAGATTTGTTTGGTTTCATCTTTTTTAATTACCTGATAATGAGTAATGGCGTGCTGCCCGGTTGACGATACAATTCTTTTCGAACCGTGATGGCGGTCACGGCCGATTGGAAGGTTGATTACCCCACTTTTCTGACGAAGTACTCCATGTACGGCCGCAACATAGGTCCTTTTAATTTCCCTTTTTGTCAACATTCGGTCTAAAATAGATCCTGCTAAATGATGCTTCGCAAACAAAATAGCACCAGTGGTATCCCTGTCCAACCGGTGGATTTGCCGTATATTGCGCATATCGCCGTTTGCAAGTAAATAAAATGTGCCCGCGTTTAACAGTGTGTCCGTGTCTTTCTCCGGGTCGTTGGGGTGAGTGTTCATGAACGGCGGTTTATTAAAGACAATCAAATGGTCGTCCTCGTAAAGAATACCGATTTCATGGTAGACAGGTTTAATATGAATCTCTTCGGGTTCAAAAAGCAGAACTTGTAGTTTCGCTCCACTATGTAAAGGTGCTTGCCAATTAGCCGTTATACCGTCTATACGGACCTTTCTCTCCATACGAAAAGTATGGATTAATTTCTTTGGGGCGGCCCACTCTCCACGGAAAATATCATCGAGTGTCTTACCTTCCCAGATTTCCGGGATGATGATTTGAAACCAATCTCCCAGCCGTGCAGTTTTTATCATAATGTTCTCCTTATCCACTAATTACCACCGTATCTAATTGCCCGGTTATGTTATTCTGTATATATATAATAACGACAGAATGAAGCAAAGGCAAAGGGTGGGGTATAAGTGAAGATTGTTTTTGCCTCTACGCCAAGTCAAGAGAAAGAGATATGCGGACTTGTGAGGTATATATATTCAAATATTTTTCCACGCTATTTTACAGATGATGAAATTGATCAATTTGAACGATTAAAGGTACTCCAGACTTCGGATAAACATCTTGAGGGATTCAGTACGTTAAAGGATGCGTTTCAAGTAATGACAAGCATCCAGACGCTCATATCCATATTGGAATCCCCGGTCCTGGATGATCACTATGCGGAAATTTTCAATAAGAATGCAGCAAACTTGCAAGCATTCGGGCTATTCTTTCCATTTGAATTGGAACAGTTTGTCCAAGCCAAAAATATGAAAAATACCGTTTTAAGCATGTATACAAAAGCCGATAATGAATTGCTGGTATAGGAAAGAAAAAGCCAATTTTTAGGCTTTTTCTTTTTTTTATTCTTAAATTGCCCCATTTTGAGGTATTATAGAAGAGGAATGGCTCTGGTAAAACTTAAGCAGTTTACCTGGCAGTTTATACAATGACCTTAGAGAATAACCGGAGGGAAACAGATGGATTGGAAGTCTACGGCACAAAGCTGGATCGAATTTGATGGATTGGATCCTGAATTGAAAAGTGAATTAGAGAAACTAGCAAAAAATGACAAACAACTGGAAGAAGCCTTCTACAAAAACTTGGAATTCGGTACAGGCGGAATGCGCGGTGAAATTGGCGCAGGCACCAATCGAATGAACATATACACCATTCGTAAGGCTTCTGCCGGCCTAGCTGCATTCATAGAGGAGCAAGGTGAAGAGGCAAAGCGTCGTGGGGTCGTCATAGCCTACGATTCACGCCACAAGTCGCCAGAGTTTGCCATGGAGGCTGCGAGAACTTTGGCAACCAAAGGGATTCAAACCTATGTTTTTGATGAACTAAGGCCGACACCGGAACTTTCATTTGCCTTGAGGCAGTTACATGCTTTTTCCGGAATCGTCATTACAGCAAGTCATAACCCACCTGAGTATAACGGTTATAAGGTATATGGGCCCGATGGCGGCCAGTTAACACCGGCTGACGCCGACCGTGTTATCGCGATGGTTAACAATATCGGCAATGAATTATTAGTGGAAGTAGATAGTGAAGAGAATCTTAAAAAAGAGAATCTAATTAAAATAATCGGCCGGGAAATCGATCAAGCCTATATTCATGAATTATTGACCATTTCAGAGAATCCAAATCTTGCCCATGAAACGGACCTAAAGATTGTGTTTACGCCATTGCATGGGACAGCCAATAAACTGGTTCGGGCTGCGCTGGACGGCTTAGGTTATAAAGATGTTACGGTTGTAAAAGAACAGGAACTTCCTGACCCTAACTTTTCTACAGTCAAGAGCCCTAATCCGGAGGAACATGCGGCATTTGAATTGGCCATCCGTGATGGGAAAAAGATTGGTGCAGACATTTTGATTGGCACAGACCCTGATTCGGACCGTTTGGGAATAGCCGTCCTTAATCCGGAAGGGGAATATGTTGTCCTAACGGGTAATCAGACCGGTGCATTACTTTTGGATTATCTAATAACTCAAAAGAAAGCAAAAGGAACACTACCGGCGAATGGTGTGGTGTTAAAGACGATTGTAACATCAGAAATCGGCAGGAAAATAGCCTCAGCCAATCAGTTGGAAACAGTGGATGTGTTAACCGGCTTTAAATTTATCGCAGAAAAAATTAATGAATATGAGGCTAGCGGTGAGCATACCTTCCTTTTCGGGTATGAGGAGTCTTATGGATACCTAATCGGTGATTTTGCCCGCGATAAAGATGCCGTACAGGCCGCCCTTTTGGCTACAGAAGTTTGTGCATATTATAAAAAACAGGGAATGTCCCTTTATGAGGGGTTAATGAAGGTTTTTGATAAATATGGATTTTATCTTGAAGGACTTCGTTCGTTAACATTGAAAGGCAAAGAAGGGGCAGAGATGATTCAGAAAATTTTAGCCTCTTTCCGCAGCGAACCGCTTCAAAGCCTTGGCTCATTGGAAACGGCTTGCACAGAAGATTATTTGTCCGGCATTAGAACGACAAGTACTGAACAGGAAAAAATCAGTCTTCCGAAGTCGAATGTATTAAAATACGTTTTCAAAGATGGTTCATGGGTCTGCCTCCGTCCTTCCGGAACCGAGCCTAAAGTAAAGTTCTATTTTGGTGTAAACAGCACAAGTCTAGAGGAAAGTAAGGCAAAGCTGAAAACGATTGAGAAAGATTTTATGGATTTGGTGGACCAAAAAATCAAGCAGGTTCAATAGATCAAGAAAAATCCCGAAAGATAAAACCTTTCGGGATTTTTTTGGTGGAATTCTTTGGTTCAGCAGTATAAAGGTCCCGTGTTAAAGCTGGTATCGACTTGTTTTTTCAGGAAAGACTATACATCGGAATCCCGTTCGGGTCATTCTCCAGTGTTTCATTGGCATGATCGATGTAACGAAGCAGGCTATAAAGATTCTTCTCAATGACGGAATAATCCCGTTCAAAATTATAGGCATGCAGGAAATGTTCAATCTTTTTTGATAAAAATTGGTCTGTTGTCCGGACCATTAGAATTAATAAGTTATCCCATTCTGACCGATGCGTATAGTATAGCGCCCGGTCGTAATCCAACTTATTCATTTTATTCTCCTCCTTGTTAGGAGTTATGATTATTGTATGACAAATCCTAAAGAACAAACTCAGAAAATGTTGGTGGCCTTATTATATCGGTGTTTTCAAGATTTACCTGTATAGCGGAGTTACGTTTCAAATTAATCGAATGTATTCATATTTCGTTGAAAAAGCGGAAAAGATAATAGCAGGCGGAAAAGGAGGGGGCCAGTTGAAGAAGAATTTTGCTTCAATTCTTATGTTAAGCCTATTACTGCTATTTTCTAATCAAGCATATGCTGAGCAGGTCCATTATGAAAAGTATGGAAGAATGGCCATAGCTATAGTCAAAGCAGACTATCCTGCAAGTCAGGTGCAGGAATATGAATATTTAGGAAGACAAAAAGTCACAGATACAAATGTGGTGGATTCTTTCCGTTTCCAAGTTCACGAAAAGAACCAGAAATTCTTTGTCATAGTGAAAATAAGTCATGACCTCACCAATCAAAAACTGATCAACTTAACTGTTGAAAAAAAATAAGTACTTGCTTATTGTAAGGCTGTCGAAAAAACTTCGACAGCCTCCTATTTTTTCGTCACTTTGATGGCTTACTGCGTTAACTCATTATGGTTTTATGGTATATAGCCTTAAGCCTTTTAAACAGCTCTATTGGATCGGCACTCTAGGCACATGTGGAAAAGCGTATCGCGTTACTTTAAGTTGATTTTGCCCCATGTTGATTGGAGCGGAGGGCACTCGGCTCCTGCGGGATAGAGAGGTCACTGGAGAACCCCGCAGGCGCTGTCAGCGCCGAGGAGGCTCCAGGGTCTCCCCGCGGAAAGCGAAGGCCCGGAGCGGAAATCAACAAAACTTTTTGCAGGAATAATCTTTAAATCGTGTATTTAGATTCGGATAAAAAATAAAGTTGTTGAGAAAAATCCCTTTTTCGACAATTTAACAATAAGCACTTGCTTATTGTTTTTTTCATTTTCTCATCATTCCCGAATTAGCTTCATACATTGTGGTAAGAGGAAAAGGGGGGAATGGCTGATGAATGAGGAAGAACGCAAAGCTCTGGAAATAGCCATCGGTGAAATAACCGAAATCGCCAGTGGTTTTGGTCTGGATTTTTATCCGATGCGGTATGAAATTTGTCCGGCAGAAATTATTTATACCTTTGGTGCCTATGGAATGCCGACCCGGTTTTCACACTGGAGTTTTGGTAAACAGTTCTATAAGATGAAACTTCATTATGATTTGGGCTTAAGTAAAATTTATGAGCTAGTGATCAACTCCAATCCATGCTACGCTTTTTTACTGGATTCTAACGCATTGATTCAGAATAAACTGATTGTTGCCCACGTGTTAGCGCACTGTGATTTCTTCAAAAATAATGTCCGGTTCCAAAACACAAAGCGTGATATGGTAGAAAGTATGGCGGCTACGGCGGAGAGAATCCATCAATATGAAATTCAGTACGGTAAAAAAGAAGTGGAAAACTTCCTTGATGCAGTTTTATCAATTGACGAACATATTGATCCATCGCTCATGAGGCCAAAATTAGCTTGGTCTCTGGAAGATGAAGAAGCAGAAGACGAAAGTCCGCAAATTGTCACTCCTTACGATGACCTGTGGAATTTGGATAGAAAGGAAAAGCCAGAAAAGAAACTACAGCGAAAGAAGAAATTCCCGCCTAAACCTGAGAAAGATTTATTATTATTTATTGAAACGTACAGTAGAGAACTGGAAGATTGGCAGCGGGATATCTTAACAATGATGCGGGAGGAGATGCTTTATTTCTGGCCGCAATTAGAAACGAAAATTATGAATGAGGGCTGGGCGTCCTACTGGCACCAAAGAATCCTGCGGGAACTGAATTTAACAAGCGGGGAAGCGATAGAATTCGCTAAGTTAAACGCTGGAGTGGTTCAGCCTTCTAGGACAGGAATTAACCCTTACTATCTGGGGTTGAAAATCTTTGAAGACATCGAGGAGCGTTACAATAATCCTACACAGGAGATGAAAAGAAGGGGAGTGGAGCCTAACTCCGGACGGGAGAAAATTTTTGAGGTCAGAGAAATTGAATCCGATATTTCATTTTTAAGGAATTATTTAACGAAGGATTTAGTAATGCGGGAAGATATGTATCTGTTCCAAAAACAAGGTCGCGATTACAAAGTTATAGACAAAGAGTGGGAACATATCCGTGACCAATTAGTGAATATGCGTGTGAACGGGGGCTTCCCATATATTACGGTTAATGATGGTGACTACCAGAAAAATGGGGAGTTGTATCTCAAGCACTGGTATGAGGGTGTAGAGCTGGACGTCAAATATTTGGAAAAGGTATTGCCGTATATTCACCAATTGTGGGGACGGCAGGTTCATATTGAAACAGCTATAGAAGATAGGCCCATGTTATTTACCTATGATGGCAAAGGGGTGCATCGGAAGTATTTATAAGCTTGGCCATTGGATAAAAAGAAGGCAGCTGTCGCTGCCTTCTTTACTATCGCTATAATTTTTGACTTTGAGAATTGTCCAGCCCCAGCCCCTAGCGGCGAGACGCCTTCGCTCTCCGTGTTTCCTTTATCCCGTTCAACGGGCAGTAGAATCTCAACTGCCCGTAAGAACCCGATTGGTTCAACTAACAATCAGCGAGAAAAACGCTCGCTGATTGAAGTTTCACTTTATCTCAGTTGGAGAGCTCCACAAGGAAGGCTTCGGCAGCATAGGCCTCCTCCAAAAAGCGTTAGCTTTTTGGAGGAGGCCTTTCGTGCGCTCACCAGGGCGCTTGCGCTTTTCTTATTTATGATTGACCAGTTTTTTTTTAAGAGCTTCTTCCACGATTACATACTGGTAACCAAGATCTTTGGCAACCGCTTCATAAGTAATTTCCCCATTGGCCACATTAACGCCCAGTTTTAAGGCTGGATTTTCTTCGATTGCTTTGGAAACTCCTTTATTAGCTATCTGAAGGGCATAAGGAACGGTTACATTAGTTAATGCAAGGGTAGATGTTCTGGGCACTGCTCCAGGCATATTGGCAACAGAGTAGTGGATAACCCCATATTTTTCAAAGGTTGGATTATCATGTGTAGTAACATGATCGTCCGTTTCCACTATGCCACCTTGGTCAATGGCAACATCAACGATGACAGACCCTGGTTTCATCGTTTTTACCATTTCTTCTGTTACCAATTTAGGTGCCTTTGCGCCAGGAATCAGGACAGCACCTATTAATAAATCTGCCTCTTTTACTGCCTCCGCGATGTTGTATGAATTGGACATCAGTGTTTTGATTTGATTTCCAAAAATATCGTCCAAATAACGAAGACGATCAGCACTCAGGTCAATAATGGTCACGTCAGCTCCTAAGCCAATCGCCACTTTCGCCGCATTGGTGCCAACGATACCTCCGCCGATAATGGTTACTTTGCCACGATTTACTCCAGGGACACCAGCCAACAGAATTCCCAGACCACCGTTGTTTTTTTGTAAAAATTGCGCTCCAATTTGAGGCGCCATGCGTCCTGCCACTTCACTCATTGGAGTCAATAACGGAAGCGTCTTGTTAACGGTAACCGTTTCATAAGCAATTGCAATGACTCCACTGTCCTTTAAGGCCTTTGCCAACGAAGGCTCGGCTGCAAGGTGCAAATAGGTGAACAATATTAGCCCAGAACGGAAAAACTGGTATTCATTAGGAAGCGGCTCCTTCACCTTCATAATCATTTCGGCCTTTGCCCAAACCTGTGCCGCATGATCAAGAACCTCTGCTCCCGCTTTTTGGTAGTCTTCGTTCGAAAAACCGCTGCCAATTCCCGCTTCCTTTTCTATTAAGACCCTGTGGCCTGCGTTAACGAAGGCTGTCACGCCTGCAGGAGTCAGGGCAACCCGATTTTCGTTGTTTTTTATCTCTTTAGGAACACCTATATACATCCCAATTCCCCCTTAGTAGCAAAAAGCAATATGCTATGAATAAAGTATAAAATGTTTACGGAAGAATTTCTTTGTTGGGATTAGAGAAAGATAATCTAACTTTTTGGTGAAATCTACAAAACGTTAATTACCTTTTTGATATTTTTCTAGTTTAATATCGATATAAAGCATCATCTTTTGGTTCGGGTCTTTCAGATTAACATGGCCAATTTCGGTGATACGCCGTAAACGGTAGTTTAATGTATTGGCATGAACATTTAATTTCTTGGCCGTGTCATTCAAATTGCTGTCATGGTCAAGATAGACCTCCAATGTCTTAACCAGGCTCCCGTTATGTTTTTGGTCATATTCATGAAGCTTTGTTAATGTGTGGTTCTCATAGTCACTATTTTGCCGATTCTTTATTATCAGGTCAAAAAATTGATAAATGCCCAGCTGCTGGAAATGGTCTATATGGTCTGTTTCAACAGGGAACTTTTGTTTAATGGCAAGTACCGTCAACGTTTCATTGTAGGCTTTGCCGATTTTTTGATAAGCCTGATACACGCCGCTATAAACAGGGGTGATTCCAGTAATTCCGTGCCTTTCGTTCATTTTCCCAACAAATATCCTGGAAAAATGACCAAGTTCTTCAGCAAGGTTTTTAATTTGGTCGGCGGAAATGAGTAAAATAAGCTGATCACAGTCCACGGTATAAAGAATAATTTGTAACCGTTGATTGGTTTTTAATAGGTAAGAAATGTATTGTTCTTCCTTATTGCTTATATTTTGTTTAAAGTGAAACACCAGGATGATAAAGGATAAGGCCGGTGTAACTTTTAGTGAACGAAAGTGTTCCAAGATTTCGTCTGGGTCTGACAAATGTCCTGTTAACAGCTTCCAAAACAGTTCTTGGGAACGTTCTTCCTTCTTGTTTTTTCTGGTTTGCAACTGAAGGAGTTTATTTTTTACGGCCTCGGCCGCGTTTTTTAAAAGACTCATTTCTTTATCTGTAAGTGACTTTTCGATTTCCAAGGCCCAAATAAATCCCAGGATCTCTTCATTTTTCCAAATCGAAATGGCTACTCTGTTACCGAGACCAATATCATTCATACTTTGCACTCTGATTGGCTCTTTTGTTCTAAGAAGTGCAGGAATGGTGCCTTCTTTCCATAATTGGTTAATGACCTTTTCCGGTACTCTGCGGCCTATGATGGTTGCAATTCTGGCCGGGTCAGTTCGTTCGTCATGGGTACTGTATGCTATAAGCCGATGATTGGCATCCTCAATCGTGATGGGGCATTTAAGAACTTGACTTATCAAGTCTGCAAATTCATCCAAGCTATCAAATGTGGTCCTAAAGGGATCATGATGTGGATTGTTCAAAACGATTGACCTCCATTTATGGGAATGCGTTTATGTACTATTTTTAGCCGATAGGAAAGTAAAAAACTTTCCTATCAGGCACAAATGCAACTACGCCTCTGTCTTCGCCCTAACGGGCTCGCCAATCGGCGAGTTTTCTTTATAATAGATACAAGTCTTTTGTTTAATTTTACAAAATTATCAATAAAATTTCATGCTTTTATCCAAAAATAGCAGAAAGAACACACCAAAATAAGGCGAAAAAAAAAGGCCCTGATTGGGCCAGTCCATGGGTGGGAAAAATGATTTGTTTGTTTACACTGTTCTTTCCTTTTAGTTCTTCACATTTTTAAGAATATTAATAGCAAAAATAATGACTCCCAGTACCATTAATGTTCCCCCGACTGCAACTGCAGGCCCCGCTTCCTCCACACCGGAAACTAAAAAGGCAAGGCCAATCATCATAATTGGCAGGGCAATATTATGAAGCCAAAAGTGGGCTCTGGCTAATGCGGTTTCACCTGCACTTGGGAAGGCAACATAAATGAGTCCTGCCAAAGTCATTGCTGTCCACCCCAATAGGTTAATGTGGACGTGCACAGGGGTGAAATTAAAACTTTCCGTCATCGACATAAACATACCGATACATACCCCAATGACAAAGTAAACGACGGAGATTTTAATCAATCTAACGCCCATTCCCATTCCTCCATATCGCTTCAAAATGGCCTACAATAGTAAATATGTCATGCGTTTTTGAAGTAGAACAGAGAAATGTTAGGACAAAAATGGGGTTTTTAGGCATTAGGTTGTACTCAACCAAATGTTTGTAAATCATAACACTGGTTTCTTTTGCGAGTAATTCCTCGTTAAAATATGATTTTAATCCCTGTTAATACAAGTCCTATTAAAAAGCCACAAACCGCCCCGTTAACCCGAATCCATTGAAGATCTTTCCCTACATTGGTTTCAATCATATTTATCAATGTACTGGTTTCCAATTTGTCTAAATTTTCTCGAACAAGGCTACCTATTTTGGAATGATTTTTCTCAACAAAGCTGGAGATACGATCCTTCATCCAGCCTTCCAGCTGTGCCATTCTTGCTTGGTCGCTGGTAATTTCATGTATACTATCTTTGATTATGGGAAGAACGAAGTCTTCATAAAAATCCGGGCTGTCGACAAAGGATATCACCTTTTGTATTAATTGGAAAAGGACAGATTCAATTTTGGATTCCGCATCCCAATTGGCAATGATATGGGCTTTAAGCTGTTCCAATTCTTCAAGAAATTTTTCTTCTGTTTTCAAGCTTTCCAGTTTTTGATGAATATGGTGAAGCAAGGTTTGCCTATTCGAATTATTAGGATCACGAAAACTGTCGATCCCCTTCAAAATTAAATTTTGAATAATATTACCTAATTTTTCTTCGTTTATCAGATTACTAAACGATCGTAAAGCAAACTGCATGATCCCATCCGCCTTAATATTTTCAATCATTGCCACCGCCATTCCGCCAAGACGGTATTTTGTACTATCTTGCTGTGCCCATTCGTCTACCTCTTTAAGGATTAGATCGAGTGACTTCTCGTCATATTTCCTTATCCTGATTTGATCAATAAGCAGGGGAAGTATGGAGTTTATTTGCAGCTCATTAAGGTGGGATTTAAGCTCTTTTTCAACTACAGGAGCCAATTTTTTCTCGTCTACTCTGGCTATTAAATGCTTGATAACCGAGACTGTATTCGTTTTAACTGCTGATGATTCGATTTCTCTGTTTATCAGTACTAAAAGCTTTTCAGTAAACGGGAATGTATTAATTTTCTCACGTATACTTTGCATGGTCAGCCAGTCATTTTCCAGCATGGAAATAATTTTATCAATTATTTTGTTGCGGTTTTTCGGCAACAAGGCTGTATGGGGTATCGGTATACCCATAGGATGCCGAAACAGAGCTGTGACGGCAAACCAATCCGCAAGACCACCCACTAACCCTGCTTCAAAACCACCTTGGAGAATTGATTTCCAAATAGATGGATTTAATGGAAGAGTTACTAAGAATCCGGCTGCCATAATCACAAGAGAAATAGTTGCCAAATGCTTTGTATTGTTTTTCGGATTTTCCATTGTATGTACCTCTCATTTACTAAATTAAATCATGATATTGCTATTATCTCAATTCTGTCAAAAAAAGCAAAAAAAACCTCCTTTTAAGGTCTAGTGGACTTTAAAAAGAAGGTTTTTATATTGATAGCATGGCCTGCTCCTCATTTAAGACGAAGAGGATTTTTTACGGGTGGGTTTTATATGCGTAATTAAACCATCCAGGTCAGTAATATAAAATGGCGTTTGTGGTTGGTTTTTAAGGTATTTATCCTGAAGCAGTTGGAAATAGTTGACCCGATGTTGGGGGTCAAATTTTAGCATCGGATATTCACGATGCTCTTTTACATATTGGTCAACCGCCCTTTGAACCAAGTCCATTTCCGCGGCTATTTGTTTTTCCTCTTCTTCAAATAAATCATAGGTTTCTTTGGACATATAATATTTCTTGGATGGAATGCCTTTAAGAAAAGGGGCCAGCTGATTAAAGTCTATGCTATTATCATCCTGGACCAAGATGGTCCGATATACACCTTTCGGCAAGTGATTGGAAAAATCCCTAACCGCCTGACGGATATCATCGATTGTTACATCAATGACCTTATATTGTTTTTCATTGGTCTGACTATCGTTGGCTTTGTTTTGTTTCGATTGACTTGCCTTGGCTCCACGTGACATAAAGTACTTTTGAATCATCGAGTAAATCGTAATCAACCCAACTCCTATTCCTAATAATGTAAAAATTATTGTAAATATGGATTGGAAGTTATAGCGAGTGTCAATCCAACTTCCGAGTTTAAAGCCTCCAAACACACATAATGCAATGGTTAAACCGAAAACCATATTCAAGGAAAGCGTTTTCATTAAAAAGTTTGTGAATTCATTCCACTGGTTATCGTCTTGGTCGCGCCCTTTTTCAAAGTATTTCCGGACATCCTTTTTCATTTCTTCTGAAACTCGGTTCTCCGCAAAAAAGCTTTCCAAATATTCAAGTTCAGATTTATTTTCATTTTTTAAAAGGCATGCATTTTTTTCTACCGATCCTTTCGTGTAATGAACATAAATCCATCTTTCTTCGAGTCCTATCTCCAGATTTTCAGTCACTCTGCCCAAGTATTTAGTAAACTGGTGTTTCATCACATTTTACGCCCCCTTATACTGCTCAGTCTGCATATGGAAAAGGCCTTGTGATGGGTAATCTCCTTCAGTGGATTCTCTTTTTATTTGTTTTGCTTCTTCTTTAGCTGATTGGATAATCAACTTCGCTTCATTCTCACTGTACTTACGCATTTCTTTTGCATCAATCCTTGCTTGTTTCAAAATGTTCTCACTGGCCATAAGGTTTTTCTCGGCTTCCAGTTTAAATTGTTCAGTAAGCTGCAGCTGATTTTCTATATGCTGTCTGCGCCTGTCGAGAACTTCAATCATTTTCTTGAAAACAAACTTTTTCAAACCAAAGACAAGGATAGTAAACAGTCCTGCTTGATAGATCATGGTGCCTATTGAAATAGGCAGACCAAATATCGTAACATCCCCCAAAGCGGTTCAACCCCTTCCTAAAATTAAGTTAATCGATGTGAAATATAGACCATCGTAAGTGTTACAAATATATATGCTTGAATTGCGCCGATAAAGATACAAAATGCCTGCCATATGAGCATGGGTACGGCAACCAGGAAAGCGGTTACAATTCCGTGCGTTACTGTACTAGCCAATAGCGCCAACATGACTTCGCCGGCATAGATGTTTCCGAATAAACGCAATCCCAATGTAAGAGTAGTAGAGATTTGTTCGAGGATATTTATGGGAAACAAAGCTGTGAATGGCTTGAAAAAGCTGAGTAGATAATGTTTAAATCCATTGGTGCGAATATCAATAAAATGAGTATAGACAATGATCATGATAGCAAGTGTCATCGTTACATGTGCGTCTGCAGTCGGTGATTTCCACCATGTAACAGGTTTGTCCTGTGCGGTAACGATAGAAAATGGTATGCCCATAAAGTTAGCAATCAATAAATACATCAATAAAGTAACACCTGTAGATAAAATAAATAAATTGTTGGATGCACCCATACAGTTTTTCATGATGTCTTTTACAAATTCAATAACCCATTCCATAAAATTTTGTGATTTCTTGGGAAGATGGTCTGCGGGGTTTCGTGTTAACAAGTATGCAAGGAGGAAAACAATAAGTGCTGCAACTGTACTTGTTAAGATTATGGAAAGGTCAAAAGTTAAACCAAACCAGACAATCTGTGGCCTTGTGTGTTCTATGATGTCCACCCCCTTTCTTGTAAAGGTATGGAAACAACAGAGAGAAAAATCCAAAAAAGCTAGGAAAATTTTACTACACTCCTATTATATAAAAAAACTGGCATTATTGTAATATAGTTCACAATTTATTCGTAATTTTCTGAATAGCGAGGTCAGCATATTTTGAAACCCTTTTAACGATTTATAGAATTTTAACCATATTTTTGTTAATTAATTTAATTTTAATAAAAATCCACGGAATATTATTATTGTAACATTTTTTTGCTTTCCTCGTCTTCTTTTATGTTGTAAAATAAACAGGGCTCAAAAGATAGAGTAGGGGGAATGAATTATGAAGAAATTACTATTTTTAGCAGCATCTGCAATATTTGTCTTTGGCCTTGCTGCCTGCTCAAGCAGCAACGATAATGAAAAGAAGGATGCGGCTGAAACAGCGGCAACTCCAAAAGTAGATGTTAAAAAGGAATTGGTTAAATTCTATGATGAACTTGGCCAAACAATTAACGCAAAAGATGCGGACCTAAATGCTTATGTGGCGAAGGCTTCAAAGACGGATGCTGCGCCTGAAGATATGCCGACACCAGAAGAAAAGACAGCTGCCAGTGAAGCGGCAGCAGCGGTTGCAGCTGACCTTTCAAATGTTGCCATTCCGGAAGGATTAAAGGAGCATAAAGCAGATCTTGAAGCTGCAGTAAAGGATTTTGCAGCAGCCTATAACGAAAAAGCTGAAGAGTTAAAGAAAGATGCTCCTAATTTAGACGCTGGTTCCGATACATTTGCAAAAGCTGAAGAAACGCTTGGTAAAGTGTATGAAAGTGAAAAGCTTTTCGCGCCAAGCCTGGACAAACAAGTCAATTAATTTTTAAAACCAAGCCAGATCAAGGATCTGGCTTGGTTTTTATAATAGTTTAATTAATTGTTTTGTATGTGATTTGCAGTTCATGTATGTTTTCGTCCACCGTCATGCACGTTTCAGTTTCCTCGAAAAACCAAACATCATTACCATCCACCAAAAATGTAATACCTTTAATTTCTTGCGTAAAACCGATATTTGCTGGTGTTTCTGCTGAAAAAGCCAGTGTAAAGCCTTTATTCTTCTCACCGAATCCGGCATATTGCGGAAACATGCAGATATTGGAAAGCATGGTACCCTGAAATTCCTGTTTAAACCAGGCAGCCGCTTTTTCATCAATTGTTAATAGCATTTTGTCACCAACCTTTTTATAATTTGTCATAATTTTTAAGAGGGGGATCAATGTTATATATTCATCCCTTTTAACTTTCAAATTTAGAATATTAAATTTATTACCGCTCTCATATGATGTTTTTCACATGAATAGGCATTAAGACGACAATGTTAAAAAATGTTCAATTATTTGTATTAATATTGGCACAATTTCAAACCGGGATTTCATAAAAAGGGCTTTGTTGAAAAAAATAAAATAGGACCTTTAAAATGGTTGAGATGGGGTCATGATTTTGTTCCCATTTTTGTAACATACATATAGTAGTAACGATGATAATATAGAGGAAAGAAGAAATGAGGGATTGTTATGGCGCAGGAGTTTGAAAACCTACATGATGGTGGTAATGATATTAAATCATTGATTGAAACCTTCAATAAGACACTGGAGATCATTGAAAAAAGGCTCTCGAGATTAGAAAAGGTTGACAGTATTGAACACCGTGTAGCGGTTAACCAAATAGATTTGTCTGATATCAAAGAAGCGTTGGAACGAATTGAGGACTCCCATCGAACGGAAATGGAGCATATCCATCGCCGTCTTGATTCCCATTTGATGAAAATAGCTAAAACAGAAGAAGAGATATTATTATTAAAATCAAAATAACTACTGCACCTAGGATGCAGCCTATGTAAAAGAAAGCCGGGTCAGGCAGGGCAGCAGCCCATTTGTCCCCGGCTACTTTTCATGGAATGAGAAATAAATAATACAATGTTATTTATGAAGCAATGTCTTGAATCCCAAGTAAAGCAGAGCGGCTACAAAGATAAGGACTACAATTGCTCCGATAATAACTAAAACAGTTGCCAGACTGGCTAAAAATGAAACCGCTGCAACCTTTATCAGGGCAAATCCAGCCAAGATGCAAGCCAAGTAAAGAAGTGCATGATAATTATATAAATTACTCATTGATGATCACCTCCTTACTGCAATGTATGCAAACGGCTGCTTCTTCGTTTGGACATTTGGCCCATTTTTTAGGCCAAAAAAACAGACCTCCTTATAAGGTCTGTTTTCCTATTTTATGATAGAGCTTCTGATTCTGCCAACGTAATCTGTTTTACGTTTGTTTCATTATTTCCTGCTGTTTTGGTGACTTCAATATATTTGATATGGTGTTCATCCATTTCGGTAATTTTAAAGGTGTAATCGTCATAAAGAATCTTGTCGCCTTGTTTTGCCTCGTAATTCTCGGTTAAAATCCAGCCGCCAATTGTATCGACATCTTCCTCGTCAATTTCAATTCCTAATAAATCGTTAACTTCCGTTACTAACACCTTTGAATCAATGATATAATGGTTTTCTTTGATTCTCCGAATCTCAGGAACTTCATCCATATCAAATTCATCACGAATCTCACCGACAATCTCTTCTAAAATATCCTCAACCGTTACAATACCTGATGTCCCGCCGTATTCATCCATTAATACAGCCATATGCATCCTGTCTTTTTGCATTTTTACAAGCAAATCATGGATTGGAATCGTTTCTATTACTCTAATAATCGGCCGGATATAATTTTCCAAGGTTTGTGCAGATAGCTGCTCATTTCCAATCAAATCGGTCATTATTTCTTTAATATTAACAAGGCCGATAATATGGTCCTTATCTCCATCGATAATTGGATATCTTGTGTATTTTTCTTCACGGATAACTTTAAGGAAAGTCTCTAATGTATCATCCTTGGATAGTGAGATCATTTCCGTTCGTGGTACCATGATTTCCTTTGCAATCCGATCATCAAAATCAAAAATTTTATTCACATACTTAAACTCAGACTGGTTAATTTCGCCACTTTTATAGCTCTCAGAAAGAATGATTCGCAGTTCTTCCTCTGTGTGGGCAAGTTCATTCTCAGAAACTGGCTTTAATCCAAAAATGCTGGAAACGATTCGCGCGGAACCATTGAGTACCCAAATGAATGGATACATCACCTTATAAAAAAGGATCAGCGGGCGTGCCACATTTAAGGTAATCCACTCAGCCTTCTGAATAGCCAGTGTCTTTGGTGCGAGCTCTCCTACAACAACATGCAGAAAGGTGATGATCACAAATGCCAATGAGACGGATAATATTTTTGTTGCATTATCGGGAATGCTCAATGCATGGAACACCGGGTCAAGCAAATGTTCAATGGTTGATTCCCCAATCCAACCTAAACCAAGAGCCGTTACGGTGATACCTAACTGGCAGGCAGATAGGTACTCATCTAAATTTGAAATCACTCTTTTTGCAGTGACTGCCTTCGAACTTCCTTCCTCGATTAACTGATCAACCCTTGAACTTCGAATCTTAACTATAGCAAACTCCGAAGTTACAAAGAATGCCGTTAAAGCAATTAAAATGGCTATCAAAACCAAGTTAAATATGTCCAAATAAATTCCCTTATCCCGTTTTTTACGACGAGTAAGGTGTCACCTCCTAATTTTTTGCAATCAACTTGAAACCATTAACAGGGATTGTATTAAAGCCGATCTCAATAAACTTAAATTGCTCGTCAATTTTTCCTTTTGCCGATCATCCAATTTTTCAAGAAAGGGGATGAGGTCAAATAAATCATTTTCAAGCTGCTTCATTTGCTGGGCAACCGCACTTACATGCTTATCAACTTCTGTAGCTTGAAGATTCCTAGATTTTCTCATATCTAGTTTTCTTCTAATCTCGTCAAGCGGTATATGCAAA
The DNA here is from genome assembly GCF_054950115.1 of Neobacillus camarae. NCBI lineage: Bacteria > Bacillati > Bacillota > Bacilli > Caryophanales > Bacillaceae > Neobacillus > Neobacillus camarae. The sequence goes on from NZ_JBUCKX010000001.1 coordinate 492,445, forward strand.
CATTTACATTCTTCTATAAATCTTAGATCATTTAGTGACTCATCTGAATAAATCCGATAATTGGATTTTGAACGCTCGGCGACGAGTAGGCCTATAGATGTATAATAGTCAATCGTGCGTTTAGAGACCATTGCTTTTTGTGCTAATTCCCCAATACGATAGACAGCCCCATCTAACCACCTCAATTTTTTTAAATTAACAATAATTATACTTCATTTAAAACCGTACAGTCAAACGTTCCAGTTTTAATAGGTATTGATATCTACATTTTATGGAACGAAATAGGTAATATGAATGGAATAATGAAAAAAAAAGCACTTGCGTCTATTGGACTATATGACGCCAGTGCTATTGGAAAGAGTATGGATGTTTTAAATATAAAGCTCTGTTAAACGATATTGTTTTATCGATTTTTTAGAAGTCTATTGATTGATGCGGAATGCGCTCGACTCCTGCGGGCGTACGTGACAGAGCAGGTTACCAGGTACGCACACGGGTTTGCTAAGCATCTTTTGCTGCAATCAACAGCCATTTTTAACAAATCCAATTAATTATTAAGAAATGACCATTAAACTAGAGCCTCGGCTTTTCTTACTTCAATATAGAGAATATGATGGCCTTCTATTTCTTTAATTTGAAATTCAAACCCGTCCTTTTCGATGGTATCTCCTTTTTGGACATCAAACTTTTGGGTTAGAAACCATCCGCCAATCGTGTCGATATCCTCTTCTTCTAAATTAGTGCCTAACAGGTCATTTACTTCGCTGATTAATACCTTGCCGTCTAGAATATAGTGGGAATCACCGGTCTTTTGAATAAGGGGCATTTCGTCCACATCAAATTCGTCTCGTATTTCACCAACAATTTCTTCGAGAATATCCTCTACTGTAACAATTCCTGCGGTACCACCGTACTCGTCTGATAAAATGGCCAAATGGGAACGACTCTTTTGCAATTTGACCAGCAATTCTTGGATCGGAATTGTTTCAATGACATGAATAACCGGATTAATATATTGTTTAAGCGGCTGGTCTCCGCCGCATTTTTGCTGGATGCAATCCGTCAAAACTTCTTTAATATTAACGATGCCCAATATATTGTCCTTGTCTCCGTCGATTACCGGATACCTTGTGTATCCTTCCTCTTTAACAGTTTCAATAATTTCTTCTAAAGTTGCATCTTTCGAAAGGGTTATAACCTCTGTCCGCGGTACCATAATTTCCTTTGCAATTCGGTCGTCAAATTCGAAAATATTATTCATGTAACTGTATTCGGATTGATTAATCTCTCCACTTTCATAACTTTGGGACAGAATCATCCGCAATTCCTCTTCCGACATGACAATATCCTGTTCGGAAGCAGGTGGAATGCCGAATAACCCGGTAATAAACCGTGATGAGTGGTTTAAAATCCAGATAAACGGGTAAAGAATCCGGTAAAACCAGATAAGGGGATTTGCCACCAACATGATAATTTCCTCGGATTTTTGGATTGCAAAGGTTTTGGGGGCTAATTCTCCAATCACCACATTAAAAAATGTAATAATGGCAAACGCAAGAAAAAAAGAAATAAAGTGTTCAATGGATGCCGGTAATGGAATCATTTCAAATATCGGAACTAAAATGGCACGGACTGTCGGCTCGCCGCGCCAGCCCAAGATTAACGATGTGACTGTTATTCCTATCTGTGTTGCTGATAAGTATCCATCGATATTGGATATCACTTTTTTCGCTGATTCCGCTTTTTTGTTTCCCTCGGAAACCAATTGGTCGATTCTCGTTGTCCGCACCCGTACAATGGCAAATTCAGAGGCAACAAAAAAGGCCGTGAATGCCACTAACAGTGCGATAATCAATACATTAATCCAAATCATCGGTCACCTTACATTTGTAAGGCATACCACCTCACTTAAAATTACTGTTACTTTCATTATTACCCTTATAAGGGATTTCTACAGAAATATGTACATGTTTATTATTTCAAAAAAATACCCGCTGGGCAAATAATTTAATATGCGCTGGGAATAGGGGACGGACGTTTGCAAGATAAAGCTGCTTATCTGCAAGGTGGCATGCTTTTTCAAATCATAATTGAACACAAAAAAAAGAGCCCAGCAAGTATATAAAAATCAAACTGCTGGGGACTTATTCCATTCACGGGCTAGTTTACTGTAAATGATGATATCATGATAATAACCATTTAACAGTTCTCCGTCCCGTACAATACCCTCTTTTACAAAGCCTAATCGTTCAGGGATGGCTCTGCTTTTAAAATTGTTCACGCCGCACCGGATTTCAATCCGGTTTAATCCTAATCCAGTAAATGCGTAATGGAGCAAGGCAATTACCGACCTTGTCATGACTCCGTGTCTTTCTGCATTCTTGGCAAGATAGTATCCAATACTCGCGTTCCGATTGAACCAATCAACTTGTTGCAATCCAATTGAACCGGCCAATTCACCCCGGTAAAGGATTCCAAGATTACAGCCGCTGTTCTCGGCAAACTGATTGAGCCAGACAGGAATAATCGCCTCAAATTGAACAGGTGTTGTCATGCTGCCTACCCATGGAAGCCACTCCTGCAAATGTTCCCGGTTTTCCTCAACCAGCTTAAATAGCTGCAGGGCATGATGGCTTTGTAACAGTTGCAATTCAATTTCGTGATCTACCTTTAATGTAAACATAATCCATTCTCCACAGTTTTTTCTTACATCATATGCAAGGCATGGTATAGGGGAGAGCGGAATGAACGGTATAGAAAAAACTTTTTCTTGTAATTGCGTTTTTTTAGGGGTATAGTCATAGATGATTAATTGAATATTTCCACAAGGGGAGCTGCCTTTTGGTCGGCTGAGAGTGAACTTTTTTTGTTCTGACCCTTTGAACCTGTTAGTTAGCACTAGCGTAGGGATGTGGTTCTTTGCATAAGTTTATTAGCAATGCAGACAATCCTACGTCTGCATTGCTTTTTTTATTTTATCTTTATAAAACAATAGGGGGAGAAAGAATGGATAAGAGCAGGAGTAATACTCGTTTTATCACGGAGGTGGCTGTATTTTCCGCATTGGCTTATTTGTTGGATTTTGCGGCCAATATCCTCTCGCTAAAGATTTGGCCCCAAGGCGGGTCCGTATCGATTGCCATGGTACCTGTTTTCCTAATTGCTTATCGCTGGGGAATCAAAGGCGGTCTTTTGAGTGGGTTTTTATTGGGACTTTTACAGTTTATTTTAGGCTTTGCCCAAATCTATACCATCATCCAAGGAATTATTGATTATTTTATCGCCTTTACTGTGGTTGGTATGGCTGGGGTGTTTGCGGGCCAAATTCAAAATGCGCTGGGAAAAGGTGAGAAAGGCAAGTGGATGGTTTATTCCTTTGTCGGGGCCTTAATCGGAAGTGCGCTTCGGTATTTGTGCCATGTTGTTTCTGGTATCGTCTTCTTTGGCGAGTATGCGCCTGAAGGACAGCCTGTAACTGTTTATTCATTGCTATATAATGGAACATACATGCTGCCTAGCTTCATTATCAGTGCGATTATTGTTATCTTAGTTATTGGTGCCATGCCTAAAAAGGCTTTTTTACATCAGCGCTAAGAGGCGTAATCATGCTGGATGTGTGGAAAGGGAGAATATACTTATAGGTAACGATTAAAAAGAGAGCCGCAGGCTTTCTTTTTTTTTTCGGTAATTTGTCAAAAAATTAGTACCCTAAAGTCCAAAAATGATGGTAAAATGTCTATATAAGAAAGAGAATCATTCTCAATTAAAAATCAAAGGGTGATCATACATGTTTAGTTCATTAAAAGCAGGAGAAAAAGGAAAAATTGTGGATATTTCTCATGTAAGTCACCTTGTTCAAAGACGTTTGCTCGATCTCGGTATTACAGAAGGCTCCGAAGTATGTGTCAAATGTGTAATGCCATTCGGAGGTCCCATTATGATTGAATCATGCGGACAATGTGTTGGAATACGCCGCAAAGAAGCGGTTCAAATAGAAGTGGTGAAAGTATAATGGAAATTGCACTAATTGGTAACCCAAATACCGGCAAAACTTCATTGTTCAATAATCTTACAGGATCATATGAGTATGTTGGGAACTGGAGCGGTGTAACGGTTGAGAAAAAAGTAGGCGTTTTTAAAAATAATCTTGGTCAATTAATCGATTTGCCTGGGGTGTATACCTTAAATCCCTTATCAAAGGATGAAGGTGTGGTCACTTCCTTCTTTTTAAATGAATCGGTTGACCGGTTGTTAAATATACTGGATGCTTCCCAACTGGAACGAAATATGCACTTAACCTTGCAATTGCTTGAATTTAAAAAGCCGATGTTAATTGGCTTAAATATGATCGATGTTGCTGCCAAGCGTGGGATACACATTGATACACGCAAGCTCTCCGATTTACTTGGAGTACCAGTTGTGCCCGTTGTGGCACGCAGCGGTAAAGGCTGTGATAAACTTTTCGATGTGATTTCCACTAAATCTAACCAGCCCCGAAGCGGCCATCTTGTATCATACGGGAAAGAAGTAGAAACGGCTATAGCCAACATATCCCGTGAAATCGACGGCAAGACGGATCATTCTCATCGGTTTCTGGCAGTCCAATATTTAGAAGGTAATGAATATGTAAAGAATTATCTTCATAAAATCATTGACGCGGAAAAGCTGAAAAAAATAACCTTGGAATTGGAAGCAAGCCTGATAAAAAATCACGACAGTAAATCTTTGGCCAACTTTATCTATTCAAAGAGGAAAGAAGCAATTGAAACCTTAACTGGCGCTGTGGCTGTCAAAAAGGAAGCGGTTATTCCGTTAACTGATAAAATCGACAGCATCGTGACCAACAAATATTTAGGGATGCCGATTTTTCTGCTGTTTATGTATTTGATGTTCATGCTCACATTTGATTGGCTGGGGACGCCATTGTCTGATGCCTTGGATGCATTGCTGACAGGCCCCATAACCACTGGGGTTGAGAAGACTTTGGCCACGGTGGGGGCTTCCGGATTTATTCATGACTTGGTGATTCAAGGATTAGTGGCAGGGGTTGGCGGGGTTCTGGTGTTTGTCCCGCAAATTTTCATTCTGTTTTTTTTCATCTCCCTTTTGGAGGACTCAGGGTATATGGCCCGTGTTGCCTTAGTCATGGACCGGATCATGGAGTCTGTCGGGTTAAATGGAAAGGCCTTTATACCAATGATGATTGGTTTTGGCTGTAATGTTCCGGGAATCATGGCGGCAAGGACCATCGAAACTCCCCGTGAACGTCTGTTGACGATCTTGTTGACACCATTGATGTCCTGCTCGGCACGTCTACCTGTATATGCCTTATTCGTTGGAGCCTTTTTTGCTGAACAAAAGGCATTTGTGGTGTTAAGCATGTATGTTCTGGGTATTGTGGTTGCGCTGACTCTTGCAAAAATCTTTTCTTCCACCATGTTAAAATCAGAAACATCTTTATTTGTGATTGAACTTCCGCCGTACCGGCTCCCACAGTTCCAATCACTATGGAGAAGTACCTGGGATAAAGGAAAAGGATTTGTAAGGAAAGCCGGGACTTTTATTTTTGCAGGATCCGTTTTTATCTGGTTATTATCCTATGCGGGACCCGGCGGATTAAAAGTTGATATGGACCATAGTTTCCTTGCTGCCATCGGTGGTATCTTCGCTCCCATTTTAGAGCCGATAGGCTTTGGAACGTGGCAGGCCTCAGCATCGTTAATAACCGGATTTCTAGCTAAAGAATCCATTATTTCAACGATGAATATCATTTATTTTGCGCCAAACGATGCAAGTTTGCAGGGGCTTTTGTCCAATTTTTATACTCCACTTTCCGCCTATAGCTTTATGGTATTTATCTTATTGTATATTCCTTGTTTGGCAACCACGGCTACCATTTATAAAGAAACAGGTTCGAAAAAATGGACGGCATTTGCGCTTGGGTATGCATTGGTGATCGCCTATGTCTTATCTTTTATCATTTATCAAGGCGGTAAACTGTTTGGTCTTGTTTAACATGTAAGGGAGATGAAAAATATGATTTCCAGTATCATCATTGGAATTGCGATTTTTGGATATGCATCTTGGGCATTGGTCAAATTTATAAAAAAATCAAAACAAGGCAAATGTGCTGCTTGTGAGTTAAACAAATCATGTTCCAAGGAATGTTGTATTCCAGAACAGGTGAAATAAATAGTTCGAGAACTGCTGCTAATCCTGTCAGCAGTTTTTTATTTCTTTTAAATCGGGATTTCTTTGTGTAAAATTACACTAGAAGTTAGTGAAGGAAGGGCTGAATATGACCAGGGAGGATATTATTCAAATCATATCGGAAAAGCTCCGATTAATTCGGACCGAGGCAGGGTATACCCAGGAAAAAATGGCGGACATTGTTGGCATATCCAAAAAAACCCTTGTTCAAATTGAAAAGGGAAGGGTGCTCGCCAACTGGTCTGTAGTAGTGGCCATATGTGCTTTATTCAGGGAAACGGAAACGGTTCAATTTTTGTTCGGCAATGAGCCTCTTGAAGTATTGGAAACAGTGGCTAGAGAGGAAATTGATTACCGTAAAACCAAAACATTGGGAGGCCGGGTCTGGTGGAGAATTCTCTCAAGAAAAAATGGGTATGTATTACAGCAAAATGTTTTGAGTAAACATTTCAGAATTTTAGACGTAAAAAATTATCGAATTTTTAGCAGCTTTGATGAGAAGCAATCTAAACAGCGCTTTAAGGAATTATCTGCGATTGAATAAGTCTGACAGCTCAGTAGGATACGGCAGACTAACTTTTCTCCCCCTTTTTTACATTTCAAAAATTATTCACATTTTTGCCGTTTAAGTGTAACAAATATCACTCGAGAAACTTCTTTTTTGTGTTAATTTGAAAGTGATTTATCATTTTTTCAAAATGGGGTGGAGAAGAAATGTCGGACTATTCGGTTGTATTGGCAATTGGAAGTTTATTAATCCTTTCTTATTATATTGGTTATACCTTGATTAAGAATTAAGAATTAAGTAAAAGGCTGCGGACAAGTTTCCGCGGCTTTTTTTACATGTGGAAGCCCCTTCCAAATGGAAGGGGCTAAGCCATATTATTTTATTTTTCAATAAATGTTTTTACTTTAAAACTAGCGTTGGAATCCACCAAGTTGAGATTCAGCCATAGATACTAAGCGCTTAGTAATCTCTCCTCCGACAGATCCGTTAGCACGAGAAGTAGTGTCAGCACCAAGATTTACACCAAACTCTTGAGCGATTTCATACTTCATTTGGTCAAGTGCTTGTTGTGCTCCTTGTACTAAAAGTTGGTTAGAGTTGTTGTTGTTAGCCATAGTTAGTTAACACTCCTCTTATTATTTTTGGGGTTAGTATGGAATTGAACCATAATGGGTAAAACCATTGCCACCTTGACCTAACCCATACCAAATACTGTCATACTGTTTTAACTTATTGCCTTTTGGGGAGCGCCCAGTTAACCTGATAACTAAGCGCTGCCTTTTCTTCCTTGGCTGGATGTACCGGAATTGCACCGGTGGAACCCTTTTTGGCTGCATCCATCGTTGTGAATTAATTTCTGTTGTTGTTGTTGTTGCTGCTGTTAATCAATATTATGGCGATAATTCACCTGCTTATTCGAAAAAACAATTAGAAATTTATTCCATAACATAGGGGCACCTTTCATGACACAAACTATCCTTAAAGATAAAACTCAAAAGGGTGGAAAACATGTCAATATGCCCGGTCTGCAATGGTATGAGGGAAGTTTATGTATTGTGTCCTGACTGCGGACAACCTATGTTGGAGAGTGGCAGGGAAATGGATTATTACGATGATTATAGTGCCTATATGGAAATTGATTTAATGAAAATGGAGGATGGCTACCCGGAATCAAAAACCGGCCATAAATGTCCGCATCTGTTCCGCTGCCCTTCCTGTTTAAAGGATGAAACCATTTTTATCAATGAATAGAGGCCCCAAGTGTTGGGGCCTCCATGAATTTTCTACTATTAGGATAACGCGGTCATTACTCGCCTTGCGGACGAATTCTTGCTTCAGTTTCCGCATCGAAGAAGTGGGCTTTGTTTAAATCAAACGCTAATTCCAGTTTGTCATTAGGTTTGATGTCAGTACGGGAATCAATCCGTGCCACAAAGTCTTGCCCATCGATATTTGAATATACCATTAATTCAGCACCGGTTAACTCGGCAACCTCGACGTTAATATTTATCTTGGTACCGGCTGAAGCTTCGATAAATAGAGGCTCGTCATGGATATCTTCTGGACGGATGCCAAGAGTTATGTTTTTGCCAACATAGCCTTGTTCACGAAGATATTTCATCTTGCCCTCAGGAACTGTAACAGTGTTTTTTCCAATTACAAACTTGCCATCTTCGAGTTTGCCGCTGAAGAAGTTCATTGCTGGTGAACCGATAAATCCGCCAACGAAGACATTTTCAGGTTTTTCATATACTTCTTTAGGTGAACCAACCTGTTGGATAATACCATCCTTCATAACAACCAGACGTGTTGCCATTGTCATGGCCTCTGTTTGGTCATGGGTTACGTAGATGGTTGTAGTGTTTAACCGGCGGTGAAGCTTGGCGATTTCTGCACGCATCGCTACACGTAGTTTAGCATCTAGGTTAGATAATGGCTCGTCCATTAAGAATACCTTTGCATCACGGACGATGGCACGGCCTAATGCAACACGCTGGCGCTGGCCGCCAGATAGAGCTTTTGGCTTACGGGTTAAATAGGCTTCAAGGCCAAGAATTTTCGCAGCTTCTTGCACGCGGCGGTCAATTTCATCTTTAGGGAATTTCCTCAGTTTTAGACCAAAGGCCATGTTATCATAAACCGTCATGTGCGGATACAGGGCGTAGTTCTGGAATACCATCGCGATATCACGATCTTTTGGAGCTACATCGTTTACGCGTTTTCCGTCAATATAAAAATCCCCTTTGGAGATTTCCTCAAGTCCTGCAATCATACGTAAAGTGGTTGATTTTCCGCAACCGGAAGGACCAACGAATACGATGAATTCCTTATCTTGAATATGCAAGTTAAAGTCAGATACTGCTGTTACTTTGTTATCATAGATTTTATAGATATGATCTAATTTCAATTCTGCCATTTTTTTTGCCTCCCTGTTTGATTGTGTTGTTTGCTGTACTTTTAGTTTACAAGGAGGGGCAAAAAATCCATATAGACAGGTTGCACAAAAATGAAAGCGTTTCTATTGGGCATTTTGTAACCGGTTTATAAATACCTCAGATGGATTGGTGGCTGTAGTCAATTCCGTTTGTGTTCGAATAATAAACAGGCTAAGAAAACCGTAAAGGCACCATAAAAATCTTTCAAACCAATTCCGGTTTTTTCCGTAAATTTATCAATTCGGTACTGAAGGGTATTCCGGTGAATATACAATTTCTTAGCCGTTAAACTGGCATTTAAATTATTCTCAAGGAATACAAGAATGGTCGAATACATTTCAGGATCCTGGGAAAAAAGCTCATATACGTCCGGGTTCATGGCTTGAATAATCTCAACTGGCATATGATAAGCAAGGTAGACCGGAAAAATCCGCTCATAATTGAAAATGCCCGAGTGACTGATATTTGTCAGAGCAAAAGTGAAGAATTCCCGTTCTTGCTTAAACAAAGAAGGGAGTTGATCAGAAAACGGGTAGATTTTCCCAATGAAAAATGAAATTTTTACAAAAAAATCACTTTCTAGTGTTTCCAACATGGATATAAGTTCTTCTTCGGAAAGTGAAATTTGGCGTTTCTCCTTAATAATTAAGCCCCTGGTTAAACTATCCCAAATAATCATGACTTCTTCTGTGAAAAATCCTTTAAGAGCTGATTCCAATTCTTTATGGGCAACGTGATCATTAAACACCTGAAACTGGATAAACCGGTAGGATGTTTGTAAAGGCAGAACCGGAGCAGGGCCATTCAACCATAAAAATTTATGCCAATTGTCAGTTGCTGATGGAAATACGGGGCTGGATTCCAACTGTTGATAAAGGGTTTTCAAAAGTCTTAATTCTTTTTCGCCGATTTCTTGTTTTGGGATACAAATCGATTCATTATTTTGCACATCGCAAAAAACATAAACATTGTCGCAAGCTATATCTGATGTTTCTTTTAGCAAATAGGAGTCTTTATAGAGTGTTAATAAATCTCGCAGCATAATCATTTCCCCATTTTTTCTTTATTTTTCTATTATATCAGCTGAGGAAAATAAAAAAAGCTGAGAATTTTTCCTCAGCTTTTGGGCGGTTGTTCTTCTTTGAACTCATGTGACTCCTCAATATTTGCTGTGTCTTCGCGGGAATGGACCGCCCCGCCCGATAATCCTTCGTTCATCATCCGGTCAATATCCATAAACACTTTGTCCTTGCCTTCAAACTCTAGGTCATCCAGAGCCTGCCCGGATTTTTTCTCTTCCATAGCACCCATCCTTACTGCATTTTTTATTAAGTTTTCCGAATGAGTGTGATAGTATTCGGGATTATGGTTATTCAAAAACTAGAAGCATAGGCTCATGTTGCATCTTTTACGGCCAATTGGAGGAATAACTGACAGAGTCGATTGATTTTTTTTTCTTCTATTTCGAGTTCATCAAAGGTCATGGGTTTTGAGTTTACCTCGTAAATAAAATATTGGCCCGATTGACTGAGTCCAGCGTCAATTGTAAATTCGCCAAAAAACCCATACCGTTCCGTTAATGCGGCGCCAACGGCAGGCAGTATCGATTGAACAAATTGGTCATGTGTGTTTGATTGCAGCCGTTCATATGGGAGCAATCTTCCTCCAGCAGGAATATGGGTGGTGATGTCTTGTTTTTGCGACTGGCGAATGCCAATCCCCGTCAATTCGTAACCTGATTGTCCAGCGTGGGCAAGTATCCGAAAATCATAGCGATAACCTTGAAATTCGGCCGACTGGATGTCTTGCTGGGCAATATAATGTTTTTTTATTAGCAATTCGGACCAGTCATCCCAGAATGGCTCAAAGGAAGGATAGGTAAAGCTTTCATGTATGCCCTCAAGTTTAATTTGATGATCGGTACAGTATCCAAGACGGTAAATGCCTCTGCCTTTTGAGGATTTGGCCGGTTTTAGATAAATCTGTGAATGACGGTTAAGAAATAACCAAAGGTCTGTCTTGTCATTGACAAGTATCGTTGCCGGCAAATGTTTTTTTAAGATTGGATGGTTGCCCAATACTTGATAAAGTTCCAATTTGTCGATAAAACATGGATTAAAGAAAGGGATATTCCTTTCTTTTAAGCTGTCAAAAAACTGTTGGGATGCCTGGTCCTGTTCTGTTTTTCGAAAGGGAATCCGGTTATAGACAAGATTTGGGTATGGAAACTTCCCTTTTAACCACTTCCCTTTACTGAATGAATAACTGTAGCCGGTAATAGACTCCCTTTCCACGCCGTCTATGGCAAAAATGTAACTGGAACCATTGTGGGTAATTAGCTCTTTTTGCAAGGCGGTAAAAAGCTGGAGATTACCGGCAATGGCTCCTTTTGTATTTCGTGCGGTCATAATGCCGATGAGGGGACTGGCTGCATTCATTTATAGAGTTCCTCTGGATGCAATAAGGATTGCTCTGTTAAAAATATGGCAAATGCCAGAGATAATTTGTGTGTCTCATAATCAAACGGCTTTAGTTCGGGATGGCTAAAAATAGACCGTCCAGGTTTTGAATTAGCTTCAAACAGCCAAACTTCGCCATCGCGGTCGATTCCCAAATCAAACCCGATTTCGCCAATAATGCCCTCCATATTTTGTTCCAAAACTTTACTTAATTGCAATGCCGCTTTCGACAGCTTTTCCGTAAATATTTCGGATTCTTCTTGAGGAAATATTTCATTCAGAGTTTTGACTTCGCCGCCATTTCGTTTGTGGGTGGTGACACTGCCTTGACCGGCCACTTTTGCGGCAATCGCTGATACATGCCAATTCCCCAAATCGTCTTTATTTGTATGGACGCGGAAATCCACCGGCCGCTTGTTGATCCGGAGTAAATGAATCCCTTGCTGGACAATCATATTTTCCAGGGCTTGGTCAGGAAACACCCATTTAAACAATAGTTCAAGACTAGTAAACTTGCGCAAGCGGTTCGAACCATCTTGGTCTTGATACCGGCAGAAATAATCAGTCGAGTGTTTATCGTAAAGAATTTGATGCACACCTAAGCCGAGACTGCCGTTTTTAGGCTTAATATATACGTGTCCATACTTGGCCAGCATGGTTTCAATCGACGAGAAGGAGGTAAATGGATGGGTTTCTGGAAGATAGCCCACCACGAAGTCATCCTGCTGGAGGCGGTCATAGATATCGAGTTTATTAAAAAATCCGGGATTATACCATGGAATCAAGTATTCCTGTTGCAGTCGGTGCTTGGTTTTGATTAGTTTTGGGCTCCTTTCGATTCTACGGTTCGGAAGCCGGTCGTAAATCACATTTGGGAAGGGAACCTCCTGCCGGAACCAGGTATGCTGTTGATAAAAATATCCGTCAATGGTTCCTTGCTCCCAGTTAATGTCCTGATCACCAAACAGGAATGGAAGGGCACCAACCGTTTTGCTGACCGACAGCAATTTTTTAAAAAAATCTGTCCGTTCACCTAATGGTTGGAGTGGATCCTCTGTAATTCCTGCCGTGAAAATTCCCACAAGCGGTCCAATATACAGTGTTTCGTTTTCCAAGAAAGCATGCATGGCATGTCGTGCTTTTGGGAAAAGCAGGCCTTTTTGGATGTCCCGGTTATAGACAATTCGGTCGTTTTTATCCGGATGCGGGAGGAATTCTACTTCCATGGAGCATGAACCGAAAGCGATTCGTTTAAGCTGTTTACCCTGGCAAAGCCGGGGAGGGCAAAATACAATGGGCTGATCATTTTGTACAACCTCAATGTGATAACGTTCTCGCATAAATGCTCTTCCTTTCTGTTTGTTCCTTTTGGGAAAGGTACCTTCCATAAAGGAGAGGAGCCCGATAAAGGATTTCCGATAGCTCTGGGTGAGTTTGAAGCAAAACCTTCCTTCCTGGCTTAGAATTGATATCCAGTATCCATATCGATCCATTTTTGGCGATACCAATATCAACACCAATTTCAAATAAAGGCAGGAATTGACTTTCCAAAAGCTTGGGGAGCTCTGTTAGAATATAGTGCAGTTCTTGCTGTATATACTCTGATGTTGCTGGAGGAAGGGACGAAATCCATTCGGAAAACTGGGAAACCGATCCGCCGGCACTTAAATTTGATAAAATTCCTCCTGGCTGGCCGGTCCGAAGTCCCCGGCCAAGTTCGCGCCATTTTCCCTGCCCATTTTTTTGCAACAGTACCCGCACATCAAAGGGCTGCAGGTTTTGGTCATACAATTCATAATAAGGTTGCATCAAGTAGGGATATTTCGTTACCAAGGAATCAAGCCATTTTAGAAATTTGGCCTCATTGGGAAAAATTCTCGAAATTAATTTTTGTTGCTTTTCAGTTTTTACTTGGATGGTTTTGTGGCTTTTCTTTAAAAAGTAAATGCCATGCCCCTGTGATCCGTTTATAGGCTTAAGAATGATTTTATTCTGGTTTTCAAGTTCTTTTAAAACAGCCCTTGAATCCTCTAAGGACTGGCTCGGGGGCAAATAGGGAGATAAATTAGTAGTTTTTAGTGAATGATATAGTTCCAGTTTATTTGGCAGTCCGTAGCCCAAGAAGGTAACATCCTTCCGGTCTTTTAGCCAGGATACGATTGTCAAGCACTGCTTGGAGTGTTCGTCATCCCCGTAAAAGCAGCGGTCATATAAAATAGCCGGGACAGGAAATTCCGAATCCATCCAACTGTTTGCTTCGGGAACATACATTTTGCCCTTAACCTGCTGAGTATGCGGATTAATTTGAGACGGAATAAACCGGCAACATTCCATCCCATACGATTGGGCAAGTGACGCTATTTCATCAATATAGGGGGCTTCGCTTTCTAAGTCTAAACTCATAATTCCAAATAGTATCATTCAGTCAAACTCCTTATCTGTCATAAAGTCGAAAGCAAGTGTGGTGCAAATGGCGGTAATCGCTTTTGCTGAAGGTCTGATTTTTCCCTTATGATCTTCAAATGATTTCGAAGGCTTGGAATTCACCTCAATCAGCCATGGTTTGCCGCTTGCGTCAACCCCAATGTCGATTCCAAGTTCCCCCACGAGTCCTTGGCTGGTGTTCCCGATGTTCTCGGCGGTTTTGCAAGCCAATTCTTTAATCCAACCGAGTGACTGTATCGATTTCTTCCGGTCCATGCAAGCCATTAAGGCGGCCAATGGCTTCATGACGCTTCCCCCTCTGGCCAAATTGGAAACAAAATCATTTCTTGCAGCCACCCTTGCAATCATTGAGGTGGCTTTCCAACTGTGATCAGGTTTTTTATGGCATAAGACCCGAAAATCAATCGGGCAGTCCTGGTAAGCAAGAAAGGAGATCCCTTGTTGAACAATAAAGATTCGATTCTGCACTAATGGTTTGATATGTTGGTACAGCTCTGACGGGGAGAGGTTGATTTCAAAAAATTCGGCAGGCTTTTTGGCGGAGGAAATTAGTGTGAACGTATTCTGACCCGTTTTCGTAAGTTTCATAATGTTTCTGCCCTGACTCCCGTGGACTGGTTTAATAAAGACAGTTTCATATTTTTGAATCATTTCAATCAAGGATTCCTTGGACAAAATATTTGTTTCCGGCAAATATGGAGATAAATGAATCGCGCTGTTTAATTCCAGATACACTTCCCATTTCGAGAGAAACCGGTCATTAAAGATGGGAATCCCCCATTGCCCAAGGACATTACGAAATTGCTTAAAAGAATTGGAGTGTTCCAATTTACGGGAATGTATTCTGTTGTAAACAACATCAGGAAGGGGGAGAGTGGCCGCATTCCATTTCCCGTTTTCAAAATAATAGCCTTGGGATGGAAATTGATCATGGGAAAAAACGTAAAAAAGGCCGCCCATCTCACGGATCCATTGATCCAGTTCTTCGCAAAACGCATGTATCGAGCGAAAATCCGGTTCTATTTTTCCTCCTAATTTAAAATCCGTCAAAAGTCCAATAACAGGACCAAGATGGATTGTATTCTGGTTTGGCACAAATTTTCCCGACAATCGGCAGTTTTGAACAGGCAGCCCAAACGCTTTCATCATTTTTTTCGGCATCACCAGTTCCTTTGCTGCGGAATCAATGGCATGAAATTCCGTAATAATTTCTTTCCGCCCCAGGATAATTTTTACTTGCCGGTCGAGTTTGATGTTTAATTCCTCCAAAAGAAGACGGGATATTTGAACGAACCCATCCATTGGGCTCAAGGAATCTTCTTCTTTTATCATAAAAGAGGTTAATGAAAGGGCCATAACCACTCCTCATTTGTTATTCAATATAGGCATTTGTAGTATGGTATGTGTTGTGTGGCCCAAAGGTGAGTTGAACCTTCTCGCATTTAACCGAATAGTTTGTTATAGTTTAGGAATATTGTTTATAAAAGGAGTGTGCCTAAATGGCTATCAATTTATATGATTCAGCCCAAAGCTTAGAAACTGCCATCCGCCAAAGCGAAGAGTTTAGAGGATTGCAACTGGTTTATAAAGAGGTAAATGATGACCCCGCAGCCAAACAAGTATTTGACCAATTCAGACAAATCCAAATGAGCCTCCATCAAAAGCAAATGGAGGGACAGAATATCACGGAGCAAGATGTACAAAGAGCCCAGTCCATTGAAATGCTTGTGCAGCAAAATGAAAAAATTTCTCGTCTGATGCAGGCGGAGCAACGAATGAATATGCTTATTGGAGAGCTAAATCAAATTATTATGAAACCATTGGCAGAGTTATACGGCCAGTTTTAACTTGTAAAGATGCTTCCGGTTCCCGTAAGGGCCGGGAGCATCTTTTTTATATAACTTTAGAAATATCCATAAACTGTAAAAGGCGATATGTCAACAATCCAGGAGTGTCAAATGAGCCATTTGCATCCTCTGTTTGTTCTATAAACGGGTGGAAAAACATAAATGTGGTAGTAGAGGAATTTTCACCAAGAACAAGGGGGCAACATTATGATTTATCGCTTGCTTGCGTTAAATATTGATGGTACCGTGCTTCAAACAAATGGCAAAATCCATAAGTCAACAAAAGATGCGATTGAGTATGTTCAGCAAAAAGGCATCTGTGTAACTCTCGTAACCTCCCGTGCCTTTCCCGCCGCCAAAAAGATAGCGAGAGCATTAAAAATAAGAACACCGCTTGTGACACACCAGGGTGCCTACATCGCAAGGGAAGAAAAGAAACCGATATATGTGAAGCGTATATCTGAAGATATAACTTACGATGTCATTCAATTTCTCGAGGCGCTTCCCTGTCAAATCCGCCTTGTGCATGAACAGTTTTCCTTGGCCAACAAATATAAGATCCATCATAACCTGTTGGCAAAAACGGTATTTACAACGGGCGATCCATTTGTTTATTCCCAGCAATTTGTACCTTCCTTAAGCGAGTATTTGCACGATCAACCTGTGACTCCACCTAAAATCGAGGTGTACTTTGAGGAAAAGCGTGATTTGGCTGATGCGAAACAGGCCTTGTTGTCTATGTTTACTGAAATTGAAACGGTCCAGCTTGATCCGTTGCGTCTGGACATAGTGCCTGCAGGGGTTTCAAAACTAACGGGAGTAGCCTATCTTGGAAGCCAGCTTGGGTTTGATTTAAAGGAAATGGTCTACATTGGCGACGGTTGGGATGACATTCCGCTAATCGAAGCTGCCGGACTCGGTGTTTCGATGTGGAATGCGGATTTCGAAGTGAAAAAGGCGTCAGATTGGATCACAAGGTCACATAATGAGCAAGGCGTTGCTTATATGGTAAAGGAACACTTTAGGAAGCAGCAGCCGATAGAATTTTTAAGAAAAATGAAAATCATAAAGAAATGAGCCCTTACGATATCATTGGCAGGAGGCCTTTGATATCGTTTTGTTTTTTGAGGGGAATCTTTTCCACTATATTGACCTTATTTTTGTGATTTTGTAAACTTAAGGGAGTTTAATTTGAAAGGTGATTTGTTTGCGAATATTAATAGCAGGACTAGAAGACGAAAGGTTTAATCGGCCGTTACAGCTGATTGCCAATTTATTTTTTGAAGAGACAGAGATTATTGCATCTGCTGATGAACAGCATGATTTGCAGATAAAATTCCAGTTGAATGTTGAAGAAAAAATTACTGTTGCGGCAGAACTAATGAGTGAGGACGGGAAGGTGTTCCGTTCAAATTACGAACAGGATATACTCCCGTCCGATACGGAAAAGGAGTATTTCAAGCAGTTGAAAAATGCTGTATCCCATGTATATTTGATAGTCCTTCAAGACTTTACTGGCATTAGGCAAAAATGGGGGATCCTGACTGGTGTCCGGCCGACAAAATTGCTTCATAAAAAAATGCAGGAAGGCATCCAAAGGGAGCAGGCACATCAACAGTTAAGGGAAGATTATCTGATTACGGATGAGAAAATACAGTTAATGCAGCAAATTGTGGACCGGCAGCTGGCCGTTGTTCCGGACTTATACTCGTTAAATGAAGAAGTCAGTATTTATATTGGCATCCCCTTCTGTCCGACAAAATGTGCCTATTGCACGTTCCCGGCCTATGCCATCAATGGCCGTCAAGGTTCAGTGGATTCGTTTTTAGGCGGACTTCATTATGAAATGAGAAAAATGGGCGAGTGGCTCCGAAAAGCTGGCATTCGCATTACAACCGTCTATTATGGAGGTGGAACACCGACTAGTATTACCGCCGAAGAAATGGACATGCTTTACGAAGAAATGTACAACTCATTTCCTGACGTGGAAAACATCCGTGAAATCACGGTCGAAGCGGGACGTCCTGATACGATTACTCCTGAAAAATTGGAAATTCTCAAGAAATGGAAAATTGACCGTATCAGCATTAATCCACAATCCTACACCCAGGAAACACTGAAGGCAATTGGGCGTCATCATACTGTGACTGAAACGGTAGATAAATTCCATCTGGCCCGTGAGCTGGGCATGAATAATATTAATATGGATTTGATTATCGGATTGCCAGGTGAGGGCATGAATGAATTCTCCCATTCATTGGCCGAAACAGAAAAATTAATGCCAGAATCATTGACGGTACACACATTGTCGTTTAAACGTGCATCTGAAATGACTAAAAATAAAGAAAAGTATAAGGTGGCCGACAGATACGAAGTGGAAAAAATGATGGAACTAGCACAAGACTGGACGGCAACTCATGGATATGTCCCATATTACTTATACAGGCAGAAAAACATTCTTGGTAATTTGGAAAATGTTGGATATTCACTTCCCGAACAAGAAAGCATCTACAATATCATGATTATGGAAGAACAACAGACAATTATTGGGCTTGGCTGCGGGGCATCCAGCAAATTTATCCATCCTGCAACAGGTAAAATCACCCATTTTGCCAATCCAAAGGATCCGAAATCCTACAATGATGGGTATGAAGCCTATACGGATCAAAAAATAAGAATTTTGGAAGAAATTTTTTCCACCGAACAGGCACAAAACAAGTCTTAATCGTGAAGTAGAAAACCAAGGCACAGGAATTTCATTCTTTTTGCGAAATTGTCTGTGCCTTTTATTTGCCAAAAATGGTCGAGGGAAAATTCGATATATTGAGAAATTTTATTTTTTATTCACTGATTTCCTTATATAATGGTATTGAAGGGAATAAGGAAGCGGGAGGGGTTACATGTGTCAACTCATTTTTTAACCGATAAGGTCAATCTGAAGGTGGAAGGCCGGGTGGCGACACTGGAAATGAACCGGCCTGAAAGCTTAAATGCCATGGATGTTGAAATGATAAAGGGTTTGGTTTGCAGACTGAAAGAAATAAGTGAATCGGATGATATTGATATTGTTGTGTTAACAGGACAGGGCCGTGCCTTCTCCTCCGGCGGCGATATTAAAACCATGCTTTCGAACATGGATGGAAGCGATTTCTTCCCGTTAATGGACAACATCAGCGAACTTGTTATCACGCTCTACAGTATGCCTAAATTAACAATAAGCGCGATATCCGGTGCTGCTGCGGGGTTAGGCTTTAGTTTAGCGCTAGCTACTGATTATATCATTGCGGACCAGACCAGTATGCTAGCCATGAATTTCATCGGGATCGGCTTAATTCCAGATGGCGGTGCTCATTTCTTTTTGGAAAAAAGAATTGGTGAATTAAAAGCAAAGCAGGTTATCTGGGATGGAAAGAAGATGGGGGCAGAGGAAGCATTCAAGCTGGGACTGATTCAAGAGGTTGCAGAAGGCAGCATTAAAGAGGCAGTACATAAAAGAACCACGGATTGGTTAAGCCGCCCGGTTCAAGCAATGATTAAGACAAAGAAAATACTTGCCGAGAAGAATCGTCCGCAATTGCTTAAAATATTGGAATTAGAAAAGTTCGGCCAGCAGAAAATGCGTGAAACAGAGGATCATAAGGAAGGCATTAGGGCATTTATTGAAAAAAGAAGACCTGTATTTAACGGTAAATAAAAAGTAAGGATGACTCTGGCATTATACAGTGGGTCATCCTTTTTTGATTGCCTCTTTGCTAAGAGTGAAATAGTAATAGTTTACCTGCCGGAGAGGTGCAGCGATGTGTTTTATCCAGCAGATTTTTCTCAGCCAACAATTCTTCCCCGAGTTTTTTGGCAGCTTCATCGTTTTCAGCTTGGAAGGTTTCGTCCAATATCTTTTCCCCGTTTGCTTCAAAAGCGGTTAATTTGTACATCTTCATCTTCCCCCTCAACTTAAATCGATTATCAACTACTATTTTTGCATAATTCCGTCAATTCTGCAAAGGAAAACCAACTAACCAAATTATGGTATAATTGTACTAGTCAGGAAGGGGTGTTAAAAATGGTCTTAAAGCTGGAAAATGTAACAAAAAGATTTGGACAATTCACGGCCGTAAACGATTTATCACTGGAGATTCCTGAAAGGGAAATGTTTGGCTTTCTAGGGGCAAATGGTGCGGGCAAGACGACTACCTTTCGAATGATTTTAGGATTGCTTGACGCAAGCGAAGGACAGATTACTTGGGATGGTCATCCATTGAATTACCGCACGAGCCATCTGATCGGTTATCTTCCTGAAGAAAGAGGACTATACCCAAAGCTAAAAGTGCGTGACCAACTAATTTACTTGGCAAGATTAAGAGGGATGCCTAAAAACGAGGCTGCTACAGAACTAAAATGGTGGCTGGAGCGCTTTAAAATACCAGAATACGAGAATAAAAAAGTAGAAGAACTATCAAAGGGGAACCAACAAAAAATCCAATTCATTGCAGCTGTTATCCATAAACCGAAATTAATTATTCTAGATGAGCCTTTTAGCGGTCTCGATCCGGTAAATGTAGAGTTATTAAAAGGAGCAGTGATGTCGTTAAAGGAACACGGGGCCACCATCGTTTTTTCCAGCCATCAAATGCATCATGTGGAAGAAATGTGTGAACACTTGTGTATTTTGCACAAAGGCAGACGCGTAGTTCACGGGGCATTAAAGGAAATAAAGCGGGCCTTTGGAAAGAAGAACCTGATTATTCATGCCGATTTTCCGTTAGAATTTTTAAAGGACCATCCTGGTGTTGTCAAAATCAGAATGACTATGGAGGGTGCAGAATTGCAGATTGAAGGGGAAGATATTGCGGAAAAGATTCTTCAGGATATTGTCGGCAAAGGATTCATTCGAAAATTTGCCCTCGAAGAGCCGTCATTAAATGATATCTTTATCGAGAAAGCAGGGAATTCCTATGAATAGTTTTTGGATTATTTTACTTCATACATACCTTACGAAATTAAAGACTAAATCGTTTATTGTCACGACACTTATGACTATGGTGATTGTTCTGGCTTTAACCAATCTTCAAAATATCATCGATTTTTTTGATAAAAATGGCAATACCGAGAAGGTGGCAGTCCTCGATGAGACAGGACAGCTATACGAACCGTTAAGGCAGCAAGTCACAACCATTAATAAAGATATTAAGCTATCTTTATATAAGGGCAGTGTTACACAAGCCGAACAAGCCGTAGAAAAAGGCGATTACCAGGCACTTATTCGACTGCGTCTAAATGATGAACAAATGCCGGAAGCCAGTTTTAAAGCTATGAGTATTGCAGACACCGCTTTGTTTACGGATCTCCAGACCAGCTTGCAACAAGTAAAGACCATGCTGGCCGCTTCAAAGATTAACTTAACTCCTGAGCAGTTACAGAAATTATATGAGCCTATTCATTTTGACAAAACGGCTCTTGAGAAAAATGCAAAAACTGAAGAGCAACTGAATCAGGCAAGAGGGCTTGTTTATGTCCTCTTATTTATCATTTATTTTGCTGTCATCATGTACGCTAATATGATTGCAATGGAAGTCGCAACGGAGAAGTCTTCAAGAGTCATGGAGATATTGATTTCGAGTGTCTCTCCAATCAAGCAAATGTTTGCCAAAATATTGGGGATTGGTTTGTTAAGTATAACCCAGCTAGCTGTTTTTCTAATTGTTGGTTATTTTTCTTTGAGGAGTAATCTGGACTCTATGAAAGACGGATTTTTCAGTGAATTTGGCTTTGGAAATATTCCTGCCGCTACCATTTTTTACGCAGTCATTTTCTTTGTCCTTGGTTACTTTCTGTATGCGACACTTGCAGCTTTCCTCGGGTCGCTTGTGAGCAGGATTGAGGATGTTCAACAAATGATTACACCGATGACCCTGCTTGTGGTCGCTGGATTTATGATTTCCATGTTTGGGCTGGGAAAGCCGGATGCACCTTTTATTACGGTAACATCCTATATTCCGTTTTTTACTCCAATGATTATGTTCCTGCGTGTGGGGATGCTGACGATTCCTGCATGGGAGGCCATATTGGGGATTGTAAATCTTACGGGGACCATCATTGTCTTAGCGGTATTCGGTGCTCGGGTTTACCGGGGCGGAGTGCTCATGTATGGACAGTCAAATTCCTTTAAGGATATTAAAAAAGCCCTGCAATTAACAAAAAATCAGTAAATACGTGAAGCTTTGCCTTTTTCAGGTAAAGCTTTTTTTGTGCAGAACGTGCATTCGTATTTTGGGGATGGTACAATATAGAAAAGCCGACACGGAAAGGAATTATTTTATGGGAAAGATATCGTTTATTCATGCAGCTGACTTACACTTGGACAGTCCGATGGTCGGGTTAAAATACCTTCCTGCCAATATTTTAGCTAGAGTAAAGGAAAGTACGTTCACGGCCTTTAAAAAAGTTACCGTTGCTGCGATTGAACGGAAAGTTGATTTTGTGATTATTGCTGGCGATCTGTTTGACGGAGAAGACCGCAGTCTCCGGGCCCAATCCCAGTTCCGTACGGAGATGCTGAAACTAAATGAAAAGGGTATTCCTGTTTTCGTTGTTCACGGCAACCACGATCACCTAAATGGTTCATGGATCCATCTGGAAATGCCTGAAAATGTGCATGTGTTTGATGGGCAGGTGGACAGTAAAGCTTTACAGACCAAAACAGGGGAAATCGTCCATATATATGGTTTCAGCTATGAAACAA
Source organism: Neobacillus camarae (assembly GCF_054950115.1). Lineage (NCBI taxonomy): Bacteria > Bacillati > Bacillota > Bacilli > Caryophanales > Bacillaceae > Neobacillus > Neobacillus camarae. The sequence continues at coordinate 515,088 of NZ_JBUCKX010000001.1, forward strand.
GGCATGTCTTTGATCGGAAAATTGATGCGTATCAAAAGAAACCAGGTGCTGATTTTCATATCGGGATTCTACACGGCAATGAAACCACAAGAACTGATCATGAAAACTATGCCCCTTTTTCGGTTCGTGATTTGCAAGAAAAGGAATTTGATTACTGGGCATTGGGGCATATCCATAAACGGACCGTATTATTGCAAGAACCGCCTATTATTTATCCGGGCAACATTCAAGGAAGAAACAAAAAAGAAACCGGAAGAAAAGGTTGCTATCATGTTACCTTAACAGAACATGGCAGCGGATTGGATTTTATCGAAGCATCCGATATTGTTTGGGAAGAAACCGTTATTGATGCAAGCACGGCTGTTAGTTTCCATGAAATCTACCAACTATGCCTGCAAGGGATGGATCAATTTCGCAAGGACGGGACAGGAACGCTTATCAGTATAACTTTGGAAAATGTCCACTTGACGGATGAACACGAGATGAGAAGTTTAGACCGAGATCTGCTGGAGCTGTTATTGGAAGATGAGAAGGGTGAACAGTCGTTTGTCTGGATTGTGGATCTGAACGTGGTGGCTGGGGGCCAGGTGGACCGGGACCAATTAAAACTCGAAGCTAATTTTTATGCTGAACTATTTGAGACTATTGATCTTTATCAAAAGCATGACCATGCATTGGCTCCATTATATGACCATTCTTTAGGCCGTAAATATATATCCAGCCTGACGGAGCGGGAGAAACAGGAACTCATGGCCCGTGCCGAGAAACTGCTGATTCAAATGCTATATCAACAATAGATGAGGAGGGGTGTCATGAAAATTATTTCGGCCAACATTTATGGCTTCGGCCAATTGGAAAACGTTAAAATTGACCATTTTGGCGATTTTCAAGTTTTCTTTGGTGAGAATGAGGCGGGAAAATCTACCTTGTCGGCATTTATTACCAGTATTTTATTTGGCTTTCCCACTAGGCAGCAGTCAGAACTCCGGTATGAACCAAAACATAGTACCAAATATGGCGGAAATCTAAAAGTCTACCATGAAAAGTACGGCATATGCGTGATTGAACGGGTGAAAGGGAAAGCTGCTGGTGATGTCACCGTCGTGACGGATGATGGAACGACTGGTGGGGAGGAACTTTTGGGCAAGTTACTGGATCACTTTGATAAAAGTATATTCCAGGCTATTTTCTCCTTTAATTTGCATGGATTGCAAAATATTCATCAGATGAAAGGAGAAGAGTTGGGGAAATTCTTATTTTCTGCCGGCATGTTGGGGACTGAGCGTCTCTCGAAAACGGAAGCGGAGCTCCAAAAAGAGCTTGAGTCGCGTTTTAAGCCAAGTGGAAAAAAACCGCTCCTCAATGAGAAACTACAAGAACTTCATGGAATCAGTCGGGAATTAAAAAAGGCTGCCGCCAAAAACGGAGAATATGAAACTCTCCTTGCAACAAAACATTCGTTGCAGGTGCAATTATCCGAAGTTAAAAACCGGCTAACCGGGCTCCAGGATAGGCTTGATAAGTTGAAAGAATGGAAAAAGATCGAACCGCTGGTAAAAGAGGAAATGTGGACGCGACAAGAACTGAAAGAACTAGGCGCTTTGAACTTTCCCGTTCGTGGAATTGAAATCCTGGAAAATTTAAAGCAGCTGATTCTTCCGTTAAATGCGGAAATAGCTAGCATTAGTGAGCGGATTGAAAACGCCAAAAAGGATTTGGATGCTTATCAGCCGGATGACGCTTTTTTGGATGAGGAAGCATCCATTTTATCGGTTATTGACCAAAGCTCCATTTATGAGCAATTAAAAATGGAAGCACAGCAGTGCCGTTTAAAACTAGACAGCCTTGATGAGGAGCTTTCCATTATCAAAGAGAAACTGCATTTGCCATTAGAAGAAGCTGAAGTCTTGTCCGTTAATACCAATCTGTTCATGAAGAATCAAGTAGAATCACTGACAAGAGCCAGTAGAAAATTAGAAGAAACAAAGCAGGATTTGGAAAAACAATATCAAGAAGAAAAGGTTCAACTCGAGGCGATTGAAAAAGAAGTAGGATTAGCCGAAAGTCTGTGCTTAACACTACACGAGCGCGCAAAGCTTGAAGATTATATGCGTGGCAATGATCAAAAGAGTTTAGAGGAACAATTAAACCGGATAAAAGATAAAATCACCTTTTATCAGGAATCCCTTACACAGAACCGGATTTCTGATAACCGGCTAAAGCTTCAGCTGATCATATTTGCTTTTGTCCTAGCCGGCTTGGCTCTTTATGGGGGGCTAACTGAACAATGGGTATTGCTTGCTATAGGGATGACAGGCGGTTTGCTGCTTGCGGTATATTTCGTTATCCATTTAAGAAATCAAAAGGATAACCAGCACACAAGGGCACTTGAGCAGCTCAGGGACGAAGAAAAGCAGCTCAGCGAAAAATTAAATTCGGCGGAATATCAGGAATATGACAAATTGGTTACCCGATTAAAACAAGATGACCAGCACAAGGAGCAGCTGCGCTTAGTAACCTTGAAGCTGAATCAGCAACAATCCCAATTTGACCGGGTTATTACGAAGTTTGAGGAATGGGAAGCAGAGCTGGCTGAAAACAATGCCAGGCTTATTTCCCTTAGCAGGGAGTTAAGGATTCCGGATTACCTGGCCACCTCCTATTTACTTGATGCCTTTCAATTAATGGAGCAATTCAAGACGATATGCAGGGAAAAACAAAAATGCTCCACGAAGCTAAGTCAAATAAACAGCCAACAGACAAAGCTGGACGGGCAGTTTAACTTTTATGAACATCGTTATTTAACAGAACAGAGCGGGGATATCGGCAGAATCGCCTATTTATTACGAAAAAGGTTGAAGGAAGAGCACGAAAAAAGGATCACCCTTCGCGAGAGACAAACCAAACTGACAGACCTGAAGACGGAATTAGCACAAAAAAGCGTGGAGAGAGACCACCTCCAAGAAGAATATAAAAGGTGGATAAAGGATGCAGGTGCGGAAACGGAACCGCAATTCTATGAACTTGGAAAAAAAGCTGCCAAAATAACCGAACTGAATGAGAGGCTTGTCACAATCCAAGGACAACTTCACTTTTCCATTCTCTCTCCCCAGGAAAGAGAAAATTATTTGCAAGTCCATCAGGTGGAGGATGCCATCGCCGTAACGGCCCATGAGATCGAGCGCCTAAAAGAAGTGCTAAACACCCACCAAGAAAGCCAGGCTTCAGTGAACTACGAAATTCAAATTCTTGAAGAAGGCGGCGTATACTCTGATATTCTCCATCGCTTTAAGCAAAAGAAATTCGAGCTTGAACAGGCTGCAAAAGAATGGGCAGTGTATTCCCTTGCTCAAGACCTTCTTTATCGCACTGTTGATAAATATCAAAATGAACACTTACCAAGGATGCTTTCGAAAGCGGAGGAACTTTTCGTATTCCTCACGAATGGATCTTACCATAGAATCTTTTTACATCCGGCAGGTACGGGGTATCAAGTGGAGCGGCACGACCATGCAATATTTGAGGCAAATGAATTAAGCCAGGCAACGACAGAACAGCTTTATGTGTCCATCAGACTGGCTCTGGCATTAACGATTTATGAAAAATACCAGTTTCCAATTATTATTGATGACAGCTTTGTTAATTTTGATTCTAATAGAACGGAAAAAGTGATACATTTATTGCAGCAGCTAGGTCAAAATCAAATTTTGTTTTTCACATGCCATAAACATCTGCTGCCTTATTTTCCAAAGGAACACGTTATTAGATTAGACGCCGTGAAAGTATCATAGAGAAACAGGACAGCACGTTTATATTAAGCAGGGAGTGAGTCGGTTGGGAAAAGGGATCGCGCATTATGAAGTCGGGGAACAGGTAGAATTGTTTCTGCTGATAAAAAGTTCGACAAAAGGGATTGCGAGTAATGGTAAGCCCTTTTTGACGCTGATTCTTCAGGATAAAAGCGGAGAAATCGAGGCTAAGCTATGGGACGTCAATGAAGAGGATGAAAAAACGTATGCGGCGCAAAACGTGGTCAAAGTCTCGGGAGACCTGCAAAATTACAGGGGAAAGAACCAGCTGAGAATTCGGCAAATCCGCAAATCGGGCCTGGCAGATGGGAGGAATCTGGAGGATTTCCTGGAGACGGCTCCTTTGAACCAAGACCAGATGGCCAGTAAATTAACCCAGTATATCTTTGAGATGAAAAACCCCAATATCCAGAGGATTACCCGCCACTTGATTAAAAAGCATCAGAAGGCATTTTTGGAATACCCAGCTGCCACAAGGAATCATCATGAATTTGTCTCAGGCCTTGCCTTCCACGTAGTTAGCATGCTCGATCTGGCTAAGTCCATTGCATCCCTGTATCCAAGCCTGGATACCGACTTGCTGTATGCAGGAGTCATATTGCATGATATGGGAAAGGTAATGGAATTATCGGGACCAATCTCTACTGTATATACGCTTGAAGGCAATCTGCTGGGTCATATTACGATTATGATTAATGAAATCGGGAAAGCGGCCGAAGAGCTAGGGATTTCCGGTGAAGAGGTGCTGATTTTGCAACATTTGGTCCTAAGCCATCATGGAAAAGCAGAGTGGGGCAGCCCGAAGCCTCCTCTTGTGAAAGAAGCCGAGATCCTGCATTATATTGATAATCTTGATGCAAAAATGAACATGATGGACAGGGCATTAGAGAAAGTGAAACCAGGTGAATTTACCGAGCGTATTTTTGCTTTGGATAATCGCTCCTTTTATAAACCCGTATTCCACAAATAAATCATTAAACAAAAAATAACCCATGCTTTGGGTTATTTTTTTGCTCTTAGCGGGCATAATTCATGTTCGACCGAAATATCATGTAATAAAAAGTGGACAACCATATGAAGGGAGTATGGGACAGTTGACAATACCTATTTGGATTTATGCCGTCGTGGCTGGCATTATCATAAGCGCGCTCATGGCCATAAAAACGGGGAGAGAAGAGCGGCAGCTTGAAATGGAAGACATCGAACGCGAGGGTGAAGCCTATATGAAACGGCTTGAACAAGAAAAGGAAACCAGAAAAGGATTAAAAGCAACCAATGAATAAGGAAAGCGGAAGTGCCCTGGGGCACCTCCGCTTTTTTTTATTGGCCTGAAGTTGAAGTAGAAGTGGAAAGGTCAAGTGCGTCTTTTAAATCTTTATCGTCCACTTTAACATCTGCATCTTTAAGTTCTTTTTGCATGGCTTTATTAATGTCATCGCTGGTTATTTTGGATGACTTAAGTTCATATTCCAAATCGTCCTTCATCTTATCATAAGATTCTTTTTCTTTCCGATCAGTCACTTGAATAATATGATATCCAAACGATGATTTTACAGGACCGCTAATTTCGCCTTTTTTGAGCGCGTATGCCCCATTAATGAAATCTTGATCATAAGAAGAGTAGTTTTGGTTGTTGATTGTGCCAAGATCCCCGCCATTATCTTTGGTACCAGTATCAGTGGAATATTCCTTGGCAAGATCTTCAAATTTGCCGCCAGCATCTAATTTTTGTTTCACTTCATTTGCTTTCGCTTCATCAGCCACGAGAATGTGACGAACCGTAATTTCCGGCTTATAGTTATCGTAATACTCTTTTAGTTCCTTATCCGTTACTTTTACATTTTTCATGGCTGCTTTTTCTTGAAGCATGCCAATTTTCATGGTTTTCTTTAGATCACTTTCATCCTTATAGCCATATTGACTAAGTGTGGTTTCGAAATTATCTCCAAGCTGTGTTTTTAAATCGTCAATCTTTTTGTTTAATTCCGCGTCAGTCACTTTATATTTTTTCGAAAGCACCTTTTCATATACCAGCTGCTGCAGCGCTTGGTCACCAATCTTATCCTTCATCATATTGTAAAGTTCTTCTTGGGTGACATCTCCTGCCTTACTTTCCGCAACTTTATCGGAACCGGCATTACAGGCACCTAACGTTAGCATAGTGCCGGTTAAAGTTAAGGCAATTATCCATTTCTTCATATTTTCAATCTCTCCTAAAAATAAATTCTTATGGTGGTTTGTCCATATGATTTACTATATCATAAATGGTTAGTACTGCAAAAAGAAAATGCAAATCATTTGTAAATTAAGACAAAATTCTCAAGTACCTTTTCCACAAAAATAAGATAACCGCCTAGGCGAAATGAAATGCAGTTGAATAGTATAAGGTAGAACCTGTAATAAGCACAGGGGTTCCTGCATATTTGGCTCATGATTTGACCCGTTTCGATAAAAGGAATGGCGAGCCAAAAGACTATTAACAACTTCGATATGGGAAGGAGGCACGAATATGTCTGGTGGCGGTGGATACGGAGCAGGATTTGCGTTAATCGTTGTTCTGTTCATTCTCTTGATTATTGTTGGTGCTGCTTGGGTTTGGTAATACAGCATAAAAAAAGCGATGAGATTTGACTCATCGCTTGTATTTTTTTTGTCATTTGTTTCAAAAATAACCGGTCTATGTAAACAGAATTTCAATATATGAAGAAATCAGCAGAATGGTAACCAAAATATTGATGGTTCGAAACACTTTATGCTGTCGTTCCTCCGGTATTTCCTTTTGTAGACAAAGTATACTGGTCATTTTATTAATATAAAATAATATAAAGATGGCTAAAATAATAAAAATGGAGATCATCACTGATTCCCTCCTTGTTGTACATTTTCCCTACTACAATATCAGAAATACACAAAAAAAGATACCTATTATCCGGGAAAGTCTTGTGCCTATGCTTTGCAAAAACGTTTATGACCATCAGGAAATGGCAATGATGAACCTAATACCAGCATAATCTTGAAAGAAGGCTTTAACCATGAAGGACCAAGACGTATTATGGGAAAAAGTGAGGATTCTGGAATATCATCAAAAACTGTTAGTTAAGCTGACCAAGAACCCCGAGCTGGAGCTTTTCCGACTAATTATTGAAAATGGCATTACAGAACAAGAAGTGGAACGACTCTTTACTTTATGTAATAAATTGAACCGAAAATTTGCAGAACAAAAAGCGGATGGATATATACACTTTCATCCGCTTTTTGAAGAGTTTGCAGCCGCATTGCCGAGGAACCTAAACCAAAAATCTGTCATTAAGGCATGTTTAACACAAGGGCTCTACGTACCACTTTTTCTGGAACTCCAAAAATTCATTTAGCCGGCTGTTAAGCAAGCTCAGTTTCAGGTTTTTCATTCTTTTTGATTTTTCCGTCCTCTTCAATAAACTGGTTTTCAATGTTGTTAAAGGAACGTTCAAAGATTTCCATAAAATCATCGCCATAAATATTTCGGACGATTGCCATGATTTCAATGATATCAGGGAACTTGCCATAAAGGTTTCGGAGTGGCAGGGCCCCGGATAACACCGCATTTCCGTCAGGCTGATAGGTTTCCACTAACTGCAGCAAGATATTTTCACCCTCTGGTGTGAGCTGGATATACGTATTGCGCTTATCATTTTCTTTTTTAGAAAATTGGAGCAAACCCCTTTCTTCCAACTTTTTTGAAAAATTGAAAGCTGTTGACACGTGCATGACACCAAACTTTGCCACATCTGATATGGAGGCGCCATTTAAATGATAGGCGATCCAAAGAATATGGTGTTCATTAATATTCAGGTCAAAAGGCTTAATCCATTGCTGCCAATCTTTTTCAATAGATTTCCAAAGAGCTTTACTTAATTGTGCAATTCTTTGACTAAAAAAGAACGCTTCCTTCATTGAAAATTGTTTCTCTGCCATCCCCATATTCACCTACTTTTATATTACTCTATTTTCATTATGCCAATAAAATAAAAATTAATAAAGTAAAAATTAACAAAATTTTTAGAAATTACTATTTTTTTATACTGAAAATACATATCTTTTAATCTATTTTAAAGGTTCACCAGGAAAAATGGCAACTTTTAGAATATTTCCGATAAAAAAATAATTTCTTTGAATAGTTATGGAGGAAACTCTTCATACGAATGGACGAAAAATCATATAAATAGTTACAACCATCTTAATCGGTAACCTTCAGGGGGATAATAGAATGAAAAGTGCTGCTATCCTGTTTTTTATTTTAAGTGCGGTCCTGTTTTTAGGTGCGGGCAAGCAGGCAGTTAATTTAAAAAGGCCAGGCGTTTACCCTCCCAAACAAATAATCAAAAAACGAACGGTTACTCTTTTTTTGGGGGGAGCCATCTGTTTCTTGATTGCCTTCCTGCTTTCTTCACTGCAATAAGGTGGATTTAAGAAAAAGAACCCTTGCGGGGTTCTTTTTCTTAATAAGGATCCCGCCGATTATTTCTGTACGACGGAAGCTGTTGATGATAGACTTGTTCTTTTGAATATCGACCGGGCTATTGGATACAAAATAACCATTGTAATGGTATTAATAACCACTGCTGGAAGGACTCCTGCCACAAACAATGCTGCAAATGGACCAGGCAGGCCGACAATAAAAAAGGCTGAACCCAAAAAGATGGAACCGGAAATGATTGTGCCAACAGCTGTCAAAACAGCAACCCCAACCGTAGTATTTGAATATTTTTTGAAGGCAATAATTAATCCAAAAATGATTAGGGAGGTAAGCACCTTATCAATTATATTTGGAAGCTGGCCTCCAGGAAAACTAGTGGTTAAAGCTGACAGGATGCCGGTTACAATACCCATGAGTGTCGCGCTTTTAATGTTTGGTATCAGTACAATACCCAAAAACATCATGGCGAGCATCATATCTGGCTTGATTTGCAAGAATGCTGGCATTAACGTATGCAGGACAACCCCAATCCCGGCTAAAAGTGCTAATACCACAAGGTTTTTCGTATTCATTTCTCATCTCTCCTCTGCTTGACTAAGCTATTTGCCCCTCCTGCAGTGCACTCGTTGCCTGCAGCGAAGAACCTAGGTACATTATAGCATATTAATATAATGATAAGGAAGATACAAATTTTCAGATAATAGTATCTTTATCCTAACCGGCTGCTGATATTTGCGGCCATTTCCTGAAGCTGTCCGGAGGTGTAGTCACTTTGGTTGCTTTTCCATACGACTCCCAGTCCATCTCCCTTTCCATAACGCGGGATTAAATGGATGTGGAAATGGAAGACCGTTTGCCCCGCAAGTTCTCCGTTGTTATTGATTGTATTTAGGGCAACAGGTTCAAACTCCTGCTTTAAGGCATTGGCAATTGCAGGCACTGCGGAATATACCTGGCCGGCAATTTCCGGTGTTAATTCAAACAGGTTTTCTTTATGTACTTTTGGAATGACCAATGTGTGTCCTTTCGTCACTTGACTGATATCTAAAAATGCTAATACATGCTCATTTTCGTACACCTTGGCAGAAGGGATTTCCCCATTGATAATTTTGCAAAAAATACAGTCACTCATGTAATGCACAACCTTTCATTTGCAGTTTGTATTATTTTACCATAGGCTAAACAAAAGAAAAAGGCGGGATCGCTTGGGATCCCACCCTTCCGAAGGGGAAATGCTTCCATTAACACGTTCATTTTAGGAATGTTCTTTGATAAACACCTCATTTGGCTTTAAAGTGCATTTTATAAAGAAACACCATTGTTCAAGCTGACCATCCCCTGTTTGTTTTTATGGTTTCCTACCTATAAAAACGGTTGACGATCTGCGATAAACACCTCATTTTCAGTTTATTGTCGATAAACCTGGTGTTATTTGAACTCAAAATGGTTATCCTGCACGTTGTACACTACAACCATCCCCTTATTTGAAACGTTTGTGAAGCGAGCGTCTTTGAATGATAAGTGTCTTTTACAAACACCTCATCTCAAGTTTTGATGAATCACTTCATCGTCATTCCCCTTCGTAAATTATGATGTCCAATGGTAAGAGTAATATACATATAAAATTTTGCGGTTTGCAATTTCTATATTTTAGCTAATAAAAAAATATAAACTTTCTTGCGAAAGCTTTATATTTTTTTAACGCATAAGTGCAACTACGCCTCTGTCTTCGCCCTTGGGGCTTGCCAGTCGGCGAGATTTCTTTATCGGCAAGGATTTGGTAAAATATTAAGAAATCATGATAATGGAAGGACGTTGTCAATGTCGTTATTAACGATTGAAAATTTGGTGGGGGGATATACAAGGAACCCCGTTTTAAAAGATGTTTCCTTTGAAGTGAATGAAAACGAACTGGTCGGCCTAATTGGCTTAAATGGAGCAGGAAAGAGCACCACCATCAAGCATATTATTGGATTAATGGAACCGCATCAGGGTGTCATTAAAATAAAGGGCCAAACCATTTCGCAGGATAAGGAGGCCTACCGCCGGATGTTTACCTTTGTGCCGGAAACCCCGATTCTTTATGAGGAATTAACGCTAGCTGAGCATTTGCGCCTAACGGCCATGGCCTACGGTCTGAAGGAGGAGGAGTTTGAGAAAAGAGTCCACCCATTACTGAAGGAGTTTAGAATGGAAAAACGGTTAAACTGGTTTCCAGCCCATTTTTCAAAAGGGATGAAACAAAAAGTCATGATCATGTGCGCTTTTTTGGTGCAGCCTTCGCTGTATATTGTCGATGAACCGTTTGTCGGATTAGATCCGCTCGGCATTCAATCGCTATTGGATTTAATGAAAAAAGCAAAAGAAAGCGGAGCCGGCATCTTAATGTCCACCCATATATTGGCTACAGCAGAACGATATTGTGATCGCTTTGTCATTCTCCATGAAGGAAAAATTCGGGCCAAAGGGACGTTGGAGGAATTAAGACAGCAATTTTCCATGCCAAATGCTACTTTAGATGATTTGTACATACAACTGACAAAGGAAGAAAATTATGTTTGATGAGAAGAAATTATGGAGGGACAGGGCCGGAGCGCGCGTTAAAGAATTAGCAAGATATTTAAAGTATATATTTAATGGCCATATTGTCATCGTTATGTTATTCCTGATTGGAACGGCAGCGTACTATTATCAGCAATGGATTGCAACCTTACCGGCTGATTTCCCAGCGGAACTTATAACGGCAACTGTAATCGGGATTTTTTTAACGGGTAGTCCTGTTTACAATTTTTTGCTTGAAGCCGACAGGGTATTTTTAATTCCGTTGGAAACAAAACTAAAAGGGTATTTCCTGCGTTCCGGACTGGCAAGCATTGCCTTTCAAGGATATATCCTGTTAATGGTATTGGCGGTGTTTATGCCGTTGTATGCACACGTCAATCCTAATGGCTTTCATCTTTTTTTGCCGATTTTTATTGTGTTATTGGTCATTAAAGCATGGAATGTGGCCGTAGGATGGAGGATTGACTTTTTTGTTCAGCCATCTGTCCATAGATGGGATATGACGGTCCGTTTGTTGATGAATATCATCTTTGCTTATTTGCTGCTAGTGCAAGCCAGTTTTTACATTATTCTAATGCTAGGTTTGATCATGGTTGCTTATTACGGATTTTTCCATGTTCGGACAAGTACCCTCGGACTAAAATGGGACCTATTAATTGACCATGAGCAAAAAAGGATGGCCTCATTTTATCGATTGGCAAACTTGTTTACAGATGTGCCACATTTAAAAGAAACCGTGAAGCGAAGAAAGTGGCTCGACTTCTTGCTCCGTGGCGTGGAGTTTTCCCAAGAAAACACGTATTTGTACCTGTATTCGCGGACGTTTCTGCGGTCCTCGGATTACCTGGGACTATTTATCCGGTTGACGGTTATTGGAACACTTGCCATATATTTCATATCATTTGGAATCGGGCAAATTATCCTGTTAGTCTTGTTTTTATATTTAACTGGTTTCCAGCTTCAACCTCTTATCCATCATCACCAGAATAAACTATGGGTTGATTTATATCCGTCTGCGGATAAAACCAAGTGGGCAGCTTTTGCAAAATTAATATTGGTTGTTATGTCGGTTCAATTAATCGTATTTGCTGTGATGATCTTAATCAAAGGCGAGATTTTATTGGCCATTGGTGGTTTTGCGGCTGGTTTAGTGTTTAACTATTTATTTGTTCATGTTTACAGTAAAAAACGTTTGAAATTGTAGAGGAATGGGCTGACTCGAATTTCCGGGCCAGCCGCTTTTCTTGAAACCTTTTTGCCTTTTTTTTCGTAAAAATGATGTGGAGGTGTTGCTTGAATGAATCAATACGAGCTAGAGGTTTACGATGAAATCCAAGAATGGAAGAGAAGGATAACCAGACGCTCGGGAATGTTGAGCCGCGTTTCCAAAAAGGCCCAAGGGAAAATGAACGAACTGATTCCGGAGAAGGTTCATGAGGTCATGACCGAAAGTATTAAAGCCATGGTCAAAGCAACACTGCTGGGATCGCAGGTGACGACTAATCCTGAACAGGCAAGAGGACTCTCACTTCAGGAGAGAGATGAACTCCTTCGAAAAAAAATGGACACTTACCGGAAAACTGCTATGGTGGAAGGAGCCGGAACCGGCGCAGGCGGACTATTACTGGGATTGGCTGATTTTCCGCTCTTGTTGACCATTAAAATGAAATTTTTATATGATACCGCTGCAATCTATGGCTTCAATACAAAGGACTATGAGGAGCGGCTGTTTATCCTGCATGTGTTTCAGCTTGCTTTTTCGAGTGATGAAATCCGCAAGCAAACCTTATCTGAGATAGAAAAATGGGAGAATCGTAAGCGGGAATTGGCGGAAATGGATTGGCGCCAGTTCCAGCAGGAGTATCGTGATTATATTGACCTTGCCAAATTGCTTCAACTGGTCCCTGGCATTGGTGCCTTTGTGGGAGCTTACGCAAACAATAACCTCCTTAAGCATTTGGGTGAGACTGCCATGAACGCGTACCGGATGAGAATTTTAAGGATGGCCCCTGAAGCTTAGGCAAGTGCTGTGAAAGAAGGGGGCTCCACGTGACCAAAGCCGAAAAATATTGGGCCACTTGGAACCCGAAGAGGCTTCCTAAGACAGAAAGGTTTCACATCAATTAAGTTAGGCGTTATTGAATTTGATTGCAGAGGTTCCCAATGTTTTCGCGGCAATCAGCATGGCTTTCTCATTAATATCAAATTTAGGGTGATGATGTGGATAACCAGGATTTGCTGTAGCTGGTTCCGCCCCGGTGAAAAAGAAAGTGCCAGGAACTTTTTCCAAGTAATAAGCAAAGTCTTCAGCGCCCATTTGCAACTCGGATTCTTCAATCAAATTGACCTCAGATACTTCCTTTGCACATGATATCAGGAGTTCCGTCTCCGCATCATGATTCACTACAGCAGGATAACCTCTTTCATATTTGAACTCATAGTCAGAATCGGATAAATAACAAGTTCCATGGATAATCCTTGCCATTTCTTGCTCAATAAAAGAACGGACCTCTTCTTTAAATGTCCGCACTGTCCCGACTAACTTTGCTTTGTCAGCAATGACATTAAAGGCATTTGGGGCCATAAAGGATGCCACGGTTACGACAGCGGAATCAACGGGATTCACCTTGCGGCTGACAATTTGCTGCAGGTTTAATACAAGCTGCGATGCGGTAACAATCGCATCTTTTGTTTTATGCGGCTGAGCGCCATGTCCACCTTGTCCCTGTATGTCGATTTCAAATCGGTCTGCTGCAGCCATAATCGGTCCAGTTCTATATTGAATCGTGCCTAAGAGCTCACTAGCCCATAAATGGGTTCCGAAAATCACATCCACCCCGTCCAAGCAGCCGTCTTTTATCATGGCAATCGCTCCACCGGGGGCAAATTCCTCCGCGTGCTGATGAATGAAGACAATGTTTCCTTCGATTTCGGGCCTCAGTTCATTGAGTGCTTTTGCCAGAATCAGGAGTGAGGCTGTATGCCCATCATGGCCACAGGCATGCATGACGCCTGGCACAAGGGATTTATAGGGTACCTCTTTTTCATCTTGTATCGGCAAGGCATCAAAATCGGCCCTTAACGCCACCGTTTTACCCGGTTTGCCCCCTGTTATTTTTGCGACAACCCCGTTGCCGCCCACCTTGCCGCGCACGTCAATGTTGAGATTTTTATAGAATGATTCAATATACTGAGCCGTTTCGTATTCCTGAAATGACAGCTCTGGATGCTGGTGCAAGTACCTGCGGATCGACACCATATCTTCATAGTATTCTTCTAACTTTGCATAAAGTTTTTGCAGCATAGGAACCCCCTTCATAACTGTTTTTTCAAATTATTATAACTACTTTTACTATTATATAGATTTTTCTGGGATTTTTCTTTATACTTTTAAAGTATTTAATAGGAAAAGGCGTGAAAGTTAAAAAATGCGAGTTTTCAACAAAACAGTTTTTTTCATCATGATGATCATCTTGGCCGGCATTGTCTCTGCCATCATAATGATAAAAGTGGGGGCAAACAGTCCATTCTGGCTGGACAAAAGAAGCGCGGGTTGGTTTTCTGGGGTGCCTGACTCCGTCAATCCATTTTTTATACAAGTCACAGAAATGGGTGATAAAAAGGGAATCGGAGCGGTTTGTTTATTGGCCCTTTTATGGTTACTGTTTAAAAAGAAAAATTATTTGGGGTCGGCAGTTTTAGCTTTGGCTGTAGCACTCGGTAATGAGGTCAGTAATCTTATTAAAGATGCTGTTGCACGGCCAAGGCCCGAGCTTGAACATCTTGTTCATGTTTCAAGCTATAGCTTCCCGAGCGGACATGCCATGGTAGGGATAGTTATGTATTTTTTCATTGCCTACCTGGTCTTGGAATCCATTCAATCCAGAGTCGGTAAATGGGTAACGATTGGGATAACGGCTTGTTTGCTGCTGTTAATAGGGGCGAGCCGGTTGATTTTGCAGGTTCACTACTTCACGGATGTGATTGGGGGCTATGCCTTAGGATTTTTATGGGTTTCTATATGGATTGGATTATATAAATATTTTAAGAATCGTCCCACTAAAAAAAGAGGCTAATAGGCCTCTTTTTTTAAAATTAAATGATAAAAATAGCGGCTATTGTGGTAACAATTAGTCCAATTAGAACTGGCAGCAGGTTTCTTCGGGCCAGTTCGAATGGGTCGACATTACAGATAGCTGCCGCAGGGATTAACGCCCATGGGACCAGCGTTCCGCCACCAACCCAAATGGCTGCGATTTGACCCAAAGCAGTCAGAGTGGCTGCTCCTTTGCCAATAGCGGCTGCAAACAAGCTGGCAACCGAGCCGGCAAGAGATATTCCTGAGAACCCCGACCCATCCAATCCTGTTATGGCGCCAACTGCGGTTAGAGTTACAGCCCCAACGGTTTTACTTAACGGAACTATGCTGGCAAGCGCAAGGCCCAAATCATTTACAATCCCCTGAGAGGCTTTTGGAAGGAAATCCCCGACAATTTTTGTGAATCCCGCATCCCCCAAGTAAAAGAAGGCAGCAATCGGGATCACTGGTCCGAATACCTTAAAGCCAAATTGAAAACCTTCAATTAAAAAATGGGTAGTTTTTTCAAGTCCTTTGTTTTTATACCCGACTAGTGAAATAAGCAGAAGAATCAGGATGGAAGTACCACCAATTAAGGCTGTGGCATCGCCGCCGGTTAAATCCAACGCGACCATGGCCGCGACGTCGGCTACAAAGAGTATAGGTACCAAAAGTGCGAAAAAACGTTTTTGGGGCAGTGATAAAAGTGGAGGAGGTGAACCGGAAACCTCCTCGTGTGAAGAAGCGGTTTCAGAAGGGGGTTCGGCCTTCAAAAGCCCTCGTTTCATATCCCTTCGCAGAAAATAATAAGCAACTATCGTTGTGACAATACCCATGATAAATACCAATGGCACACTGGAGTGAATCACCTCGTCAATTGGGAGTCCCGCTGCATCAGCTGTCAGTTTTGGTGCTGCTTGGATGACGAAATCCCCGGACAGTGCAATCCCATGGCCAAACAAGTTCATGGCCATTGCGGCACCTAGTGCAGGTAGTCCTGCTCTGATCGCTGCTGGGAGGAGGACCGCCCCGAGTAAAGCAACAGCAGGCGATGGCCAAAAAAACCACGAAATCACCATCATTAATAACCCAATCGTCCAATAAGCCAAGCCGGGGTTGCGAATCAGTTTTCGAAACGGCGATATCATTACATCGTTAATCCCTGTTACGGTTAGCGTATGGCTCATGCCCACGATAATGGAAATAACGAGAATGGTAGATAACAATTCTGTTATCGCATAACTAAAGCTATTAAAAATACTGCTGACAGCATGGCTTAAACTGCCAGTGGCCGTAATGGCAATTAAAAAGATTCCGGCTATGCAAACGATGGTTGTATCCCTTCTCATGACCATGAAACCGATGATTAAAGCAATAAAAACAACATAAATCCAATGGAGAGCAGTAAGCTCAACAAGCATATAATTGACCTCCTTTCCGATTCCATAAGGCTTTTATTGGGTATTCGCCCTGATGGATGTAATACAGAATATTAAATAACACTTCAAGTGGTGAGGGGAAAATGGCGGGAAGCGGAATTAAATAAAAAAAAGGAATGGACACCAGTCCATTCCCAGTACAAGATTTTAGTCTTGCCGCATGTTTTAAGTTCTGAACGTAAACACAAACCCTATTCAGTAATGAAATATTTCCGAATATAAGGGGCATTCTCAAAGATGCCTGGCTGTCCGATGCCGAAACTACTATTGACTTTTTCGGAAAAAGGAGCATTGCTGCTTTGCCATTTTTCAAAGGAGGCCTCTTTTTCCCAGATGGTGAGGATTATATAGGTTTTCGATGCTATTGGCCGGAGGCACCTTAGGGCAAGTAATCCAGGTTCATTCTCGAACAACCAATTTTGAAGCTTCATTTTGTGTTCAAATAACGGGCGGCCTTCATCTGTAACCGGGATGTGATTCATGACAACCAAACCTTCCTTGGCCAACTCTCCACGGGATTCAATAGCCTCATATCGCCTAGGCAGTTTAAAGACAGTTTCTCTTTTAGTTTCATGGATTAATAATGCGCCATCGGCGTTTTCCATGGCCACTAGTTTCTCCTCAGGATGTTTTTCCATTATTTTCTTTAGATACTCTATTGTTCCGGTGGTTAAATAAACATTCATGATGTTTTCCCTCCTAGGATTATTAATAGTGTACGCGGGAAGCTTACTCCCCTGCAATAAGGTATACGGACTTTCAAAATCGACTATTTTTTGACAGTTAATAGTATTTACTATACACAAATGAGGTTAATCGATATAGTGTAGACAGTCTGTTGTAAAATGAAGTTTTTAAATTTAATCTTTATATATTAAAATGGTAAACAGATGTGTCTATGAAAGGGGCCAATGGAATGAACAAACCGATTAATGAAACGTTTCTAAAAGCAGCTAGAGGTGAGAAAACAGACCATGTACCTGTTTGGTACATGAGACAGGCTGGGCGTTCACAGCCGGAATATCGGGAAATTAAAGAAAAATACTCCCTTTTTGAGATTACCCATCAACCGGAATTATGTGCCTATGTGACACGGCTGCCGGTTGAGAATTATCAAGTCGATGCGGCAATACTATATAAGGATATCATGACGCCGCTGCCTGGAATGGGGATGCACGTGGAAATACAAGGGGGAGTGGGCCCCGTTATTGATAATCCAATCCAAACACTAGCCGATGTGGAGCAGCTCCAGGAGCTTCATCCTGAAGAGCATATTCCCTATGTGCTTGATACCATTAAACTTTTAACGGAAGAGCAATTAGCCGTTCCATTAATCGGTTTTTCCGGAGCACCGTTCACACTTGCCAGTTATATGATCGAAGGCGGTCCTTCGAAAAATTATAATAAAACAAAAGCTTTCATGTATTCGGAGCCAAAAGCTTGGTTTGCTTTAATGGAAAAGTTGGGCGATATGATTATTACATACGTGAAAGCACAAATCCATGCCGGCGCAAAAGCCATCCAAATTTTTGATTCTTGGGTTGGCGCGTTGAATGTCGAGGATTATCGCTACTTTATTAAACCAGTTATGAATCGGATATTTACTTCTTTGCAAGAAGAAAATGTGCCTCTCATCATGTTTGGTGTCGGGGCCAGCCACCTGGCATTGGAATGGAATGACCTGCCGCTTGATGTCGTCGGATTAGATTGGCGCCTTCCAATCCGTCAGGCAAGGGAAATGGGAATTACCAAAACGGTTCAAGGGAATCTGGACCCGGCCGTTTTATTGGCTCCTTGGGAGGTCATTGAGCAGAAGGCAAAAGCCATTTTGGATCAGGGAATGGAGCATGATGGCTACATATTTAACCTAGGCCATGGAGTATTCCCATCTGTAAATCCAGAAACGTTAAAAAAATTAACAGCGTTTATTCATGAATATTCCGCATCCAGACGCAGTCATTCCTAATTCTTTTTGGCTCTTTTCTAAAGGATTATTGCTTTTTCTACATTAATAGACTGCTGGGAAGATGTATAGTGATAAACGACTGTTCACTTGAAATGACTGGTACGGTCGTTAATAGCCTTTATTAGCGACTGTACGCTCGAAAGAATCACCAGGTCGGTCGTTAATAGCCCTTATTGCGACCATACACTCAGAAAAATCGCCAGTAGGGTCGTTAATAGCGATTAATTAACGACCGTACGCTCAGAAAAAAAGCCAGAACGGTCGCTAATATATCTTACATAATCTCAAATATTGGAAGATGTGTTTTACCTTTCAATGTTTATTATTCTTTGATAAACGTAAGAAGGAAAACAGCAATATCTACGAAAACAGCCTTCATTTTTAAGCATTAAATTGGCAGGCCAACGATTTTTTTGGCAAAATTAAGTGAAACTATCAGTAAAGAGATTCACCAGTGATAGTAATAGTGGGATATACTGAAGAACTTGTAAAAACGAGGTGCAATAGATGACAAAAAAGAAGATGGGATTGCTGGTCATGGCATACGGAACGCCTTATACTGCTGATGACTTAGAACGATATTATACACATATTCGCCATGGCCGGAAGCCAACTCCTGAAATGATAGAGGATTTGCGCAATCGTTATGAAGCAATCGGGGGGATATCACCCCTCGCAAAAATAACACTTGAACAAGCTGAAAAGCTGGAAAAGGATCTCAATGCGATACAAACGGACATAGAATTTAAAATGTATCTTGGATTAAAACATATCGAACCATTTATTGAAGATGCCGTCCAGCAGATGGTTAAGGATGGGATAAAAGAGGCCGTGAGTCTTGTGCTGGCGCCGCACTATTCAACCTTCAGCATTAAGTCCTATAACAGCAGGGCTGCGGAGGAAGCGGAAAAACAAGGTGGGCTCTTGATCAAATCGATTGACAGCTGGTATCAGGAACCGAAATTTATTCGTTATTGGTCTGACCAGATTAAACATATCTTTGACCAGATGCCTGAAGAGGAAAAGGAAAATGCCGTTTTGATTGTATCGGCTCACAGCCTTCCGGAAAAGATTCTCCAGATGGGCGATCCATACCCTGAACAGTTGCGGGAAACAGCGGATTTGATTGCAGAGCAAGCAGGTGTGAAAAATTATCGCATCGGCTGGCAAAGTGCCGGAAATACGCCGGACCCTTGGCTGGGGCCTGATGTCCAGGACTTAACAAGAAGCTTATATGAAGAGCATCAATACAAAGCATTTGTGTATGCGCCAGTAGGTTTTGTCTGTGACCATTTAGAGGTTCTATATGATAATGATGTGGAATGCAGGGCTGTTACGGAAGACTTGGGAGTAAGCTATTATCGACCAGAAATGCCTAATGCCAAGGACGAATTTATTGGAGTATTGGCGGAAGTAGTCCTGAAAAAAGCAGTGGAATAACTCGGAAACGTAACATAACTGGAAGAAGGTGATATCCCGTGGCGGAACATAAACAAAAGGTTGTCATTATTGGCGGGGGAATTTCCGGCCTGGCAGCCACATACTACTTGCAGAAGTCCATTAAGGAAAAACACCTTCCCTTAGACGTTCAACTTATTGAAGCATCACACCGCCTTGGGGGTAAAATGCAAACTGTCATTAGGGACGGTTTTACCATTGAGCGGGGTCCTGATTCTTTTCTGGCGAGAAAAACAAGCATTAAAAAACTGGCTAAAGAAGTTGGGATGGATGACAAACTGGTGCCTAATTCAACTGGGAAGTCATTCGTTTTGGTTAACGAAAAGCTGCATTCCATTCCTGGCGGGGCCATGATGGGAATCCCAACGGAAATAGGGCCGTTTATCACAACTGGCCTTATTTCTATCCCCGGTAAAATAAGAGCTGCCGCTGATTTAATTTTGCCCCGTTCAGAAAGTGGCAAAGACCAATCCTTAGGCCAATTTTTCAGAAGAAGACTGGGCGATGAACTGGTTGAGAATTTAATTGAACCATTATTGTCGGGAATCTATGCCGGTGATATTGACCAATTAAGCCTGCAGGCCACTTTTCCCCAATTTTTTGAGGTAGAACAAAAATACAGAAGCCTTATTATTGGAATGAAAAAGGCTACTCCGGCCCAGCCCAAACCAAAGGAAATGAAGGACAAAAAAACAGGCGGTTTTTTAACCTTCCGGACGGGCCTGCAATCCTTTGCCGAAGCTATTGAGGCACACCTTGCACGGGAATCGATTTTAAGAGGGCATCGGGTTCAAAGTATCAGCAGGGTAAACCAACATTATGAAATTTACCTGAATAACGGGGAAATGCTGACGGCAGACAGCATTATTGCCGCTACCCCCCATAAAGTAACGCAATCCATGTTTTCTGACTATCGTTTTTTTGATCCGTTTAAATCCGTTCCCTCCACGTCGGTTGCTACCGTTGCCCTCGCTTTTCCGGAGGAAGCAATCAAGCAGGATATTGAAGGAACGGGATTTGTTGTGTCAAGAAACAATGACTACTCGATTACTGCTTGCACTTGGACGCATAAAAAGTGGGTACATGCGGCTCCAAAAGGTAAAGTCCTGCTCCGCTGTTATGTGGGAAAAGCAGGGGACGAGACGATTGTCGACCTGTCAGATGACCAAATTGTAAGAATAGTTCTTGATGACCTGAAGAAAACAATGGATATTACAATGAATCCAGATTTCTTCATTGTTTCTCGCTGGAAAAATGCGATGCCCCAATATACGGTGGGCCATAAGCAGCGAATGGCAAAAATATTGGAACAAATGAGTGCTGAATTGCCAGGTGTTTATTTAGCTGGCGCTTCTTACGGTGGTGTCGGAGTACCTGATTGTATTGACCAAGGAGAGGCTGCGGTTCAAAAAGTCCTAAAATATTTACTAGAAGCTGCTCCATGATAGCAGCTTCTTTTTTCTTGTAAACATGTAAAAAAGGGAGTATACTCATTAGGTATCAAATGACTAAAATGTTCATTTGGTCATTAAAGGATTATCTTTAGTTTGATAGTCCTTTGTTTTTGGGATTGAATGACCATTTGAATGAAATAGTCAATTATTTTGAAGTAAGGGGGCATCCGAGGTGAAAAATGTTCTGTTAAAGGAAGAACTCTCAACGATTTTCAAAAACAAAAAAATTCTCATACCCATCCTCGCCGTATTATTTATTCCTATCCTGTATGCAGGGATGTTTTTATGGGCTTTTTGGGATCCGTATGCTAAACTCGATCAGCTGCCGGTTGCCATTGTCAATCAAGATAAAGGGGCGGAATTGGATGGGCAGCAACTGAAGCTTGGAAAGGATCTCGTTAAAAAGTTAACAAACGGTAACCAATTTAAATTTCAGACATTATCCAAAGATGAAGCATTTAAACAGCTTAACAATCAAAAGTTTTATATGCTGATTGAAATCCCAAAGGATTTTTCCGAAAATGCAACCACGTTAATGGACCAAAATCCGAAAAAGTTGGAATTGATTTATACACCTAACGAAAGCTTTAACTTTCTCTCCGCACAGATTGGTGGAACAGCCGTAGAAAAAATTAAAACCGCTGTTGCGGAACAAGTGACGAAAACCTACGCGGAGACAATGTTTGATAAGGTAACCGATCTTGCGGACGGTATCGGCCAAGCGAGTGACGGTGCCGGAGATTTGAGTTCAGGAACGAATGAACTAGCAGGCGGGTCCAAAGATTTGAGTCAAGGATTGGCAACCTTGGCCGAGAAATCAATCGAGTTTAATCAAGGGGTCAAACAAGCTTCTTCCGGTTCACAAAAACTGGCATCTGGATCGACCGAGCTCAATGCCGGGCTTGAAAAAGCCGATTCCAGCATGCCGACATTGATTGATGGAACGAACCAAGTATATGCTGGGGCCGAGCAATTAAAAACCACTCTACCTGTTGAAATAGCCAAAGGGATCAATAGCCAAATGGCGGGGAGCGTAACAGCACTTAACTCTGGTATTGATAGTTTTGAGTCACAATTAGCTGCTTCTCTGGCTTCCGAGATGGCGGATAAAATCATCCAGCAGCAAAGCCAAACCATAACCCAGTTGGCACAAGAGGCAGGTCAAATGAGTCCGGATCTAGCCGCGAATATCATAAGCCAAGCCCAGAAGAATGCACCAACAAAAGAGCAAGTTCAGCAGGAGATTTTAGCTGAATTAAACCCTAAATTAGATGGTGCGTTTGGGCAATTCAAAACGACAGTCAATCAACAGTTGGCATCTTCCACTAATGGTCTTGACCAAAAACTGGCCAGCCAGACCAACCCATATTTTGATAAACTGCTTGTGGGCATTGGCTCGGTAAATAATGGCCAAAAAGAATTACAGCAAGGGGTTCATCAACTCTATCTTGGGTCACAAGCTTTAACAAGCGGTGCAAGTGATCTGACATCTGGCATGAATCAGTTATCGAACGGCGCGGACCAATTATCTGATGGTTCCAATCAATTGGCACAAGGCTCCAATCAATTAACCGACGGAACAGCAAAAGTATCCCAGGGGGCCAAAGAATTAGCCGATAAATTGGCCGAAGGAGCCACCGAAGCTTCAAAGGTGAATGGAAATGATAAGACCTATGACATGATGTCTAAACCTGTCAAACTCGACACGGATAGTGTCAATCATGTGCCAAACTATGGAACAGGATTTACCCCATACTTTCTGTCACTGGGCTTGTTTGTAGGTGCGCTGATTTTATCAATTGTCTTCCCAATTGCTGAACCTGCTGTACAACCGGCTAATGGCTTTAACTGGTTCATCAGCAAGTTCTCGATTCTTGCGGGCATGGGAATCATTCAAGCCTTGCTGGCTGATACTATCATATTGACGGCTTTGGACCTTGATGTTCAAAGTGTGCCGAGATTTATCTTATTTACGATTTTTACAAGTTTAACCTTTGTGGCATTAATTCAATTGCTCGTGACATCTCTAAAGGATGTAGGGCGTTTCATTGCTATCTTGATCCTGATTTTCCAATTAACAACAAGCGCCGGAACATTCCCGCTAGAAACCATTCCTGATTTCTTGCAGTTTTTCCATGCCCTGCTGCCAATGACCTATTCAGTAAAAGGGTTCAAAGCAGTGATTTCAAGTGGGGATTCCGGATATATGTGGCAAAATCTTTCCATATTGGCGGGATACATCGTCATTTTTGCCATCTGTACCCTAAGCTATTTAACAAAAAGGTTCAAATCAAGCTTCCACAAGCCGATTGAAAATGAAGCATGACCGGAAACCAGCCTATAATTTGGGCTGGTTTTTTACTGCTTATCCTGATAATAGCGTATATTATAGATATGTAACTATTATTTGGAGGAATGGGAATGAAACTAACCATTATTGGACCATGGGGCGGATATCCTAAGGTGAATGCTGCTAGCGCCGGATATCTGCTGGAGCATGAGGGATTTCATATGTTGATTGATTGCGGAAGCGGGGTTCTGGCTAAGATGCAGAATATCATTCAGCCGGAACAACTGGATGCTGCTATTATCTCCCACTATCACCCTGACCATATCGCTGATATCGGGGTATTGCAACATGCCAGATTAATTCAGGGATACTTGGGAAAACAAATGGACACCTTGCCTGTATACGGTCATCCATTGGACCAGCAGGAGTTTGCCAAGCTTTCTTATAAAAATATTATGAAAGGTATCGCCTATGATCCCCATCAACAGTTATCGGTGGGTCCTTTTCAAATCACGTTCCTAAAAACAGACCATCCTGTACCGTGCTATGCCATGAGGATTGAAGCAGGAGGCAAGGCGATTGTCTATACGGCTGATAGTTCCTTTAAAGAGGAATTCATCTCTTTCAGCCAAGGAGCAGAGGTTCTTGTCTGCGAATGTAACTTTTATGCCAATCAAAATGGAAAATCCGCGGGCCACATGAACAGTACGGATGCGGGACGATTTGCACGTGAAGCAGGTGTTAAGCAATTAATTTTAACCCATCTGCCGCATTACGGGAATGTAGTTGAGCTTTTAGAAGAGGCATCAAAAGAATATACTGGTATAATAAAACTTGCTGAAGAATTTCTTGTGATTACAGTGTAGAAAGGATATGCGCCATGTTATTCATAGATAATAAAGGAATTAATGATCCTCGCATTAATCTTGCAATCGAGGAGTATGCGTTAAAACATTTGGATATTAATGAAACCTATTTATTGTTTTATATAAATGAGCCTTCGATTATTATAGGGAAAAACCAAAATACGATTGAAGAAATCAACACCGAGTATGTGGAGAAGAATGGAATTCATGTCGTTCGGAGATTATCGGGCGGAGGGGCAGTTTATCATGACCTTGGCAATCTAAACTTTAGCTTTATTACAAAAGATGATGGAGAAAGCTTCCATAATTACCGCAAGTTTACCGAGCCGGTTATTGGTGCGTTGAGAAAACTAGGCGTGAACGCGGAGTTAAGCGGAAGAAATGATATTGAAGTGGGAGGACGAAAAATCTCTGGGAATGCCCAGTTTTCAACAAAAGGCAGGATGTTCAGCCATGGCACGTTGATGCTGAATTCTGAAATGGACAACGTGGTTTCTGCCTTAAGAGTAAAAAAAGAAAAGATCGAATCTAAAGGGATTAAATCGGTTCGCAGCCGTGTGGCTAACATTTCGGAATTTCTTCCTGAAAGACTGGAAATTGAAGAATTCCGTTCCATTTTACTTAAATCCATTTTTGAAGGCCAGGGTGAAATACCCGAATACATTTTGACCGAAGAAGATTGGGAAAACATTCAAAAGCTCTCGGAGGAGCGTTATCAAAATTGGGAGTGGAATTATGGGAAGTCACCGAAATTTAATTTGCAGCACTCCCACCGTTTCCCAGCAGGCACGATTGATGTCCGGTTGGAAGTAAATAAAGGTTTAATTGAAAATTGTAAAATCTATGGGGACTTCTTTGGTGTGGGCGATGTGAGCGACCTCGAAACCAGGCTCAAAGGGATTCGTTATGAAAAAAGTGAGATTGAAAAAGCGTTGGAAGATCTGGACGCCGCCCATTACTTTGGAAATATATCCAAGACGGATTTCATTAACTTACTATACTAATAAGACTGAAGGAAAGGCACCTTTAAATGGAGGTGCCTTTTCACTTATTTTAATAGTCAATATCCCCTTAAGCAGTTGCTCCTATTTTTGTTTAATAGGACATGTCTGGTTCTAAATCATAAGTTTTTTACTAAACTAAGAATAGGAGGCTGTACAAAAAGGGGGACAAAACATGGTGAGGAAACTGGGGGTCTATGCAGTATTGGCCTTTGTTTTATATGGTTTATTTTTTTACTGGTATTTATTCCATTTGGCCGATCCAAAACTGCCTTTCGAATTTCAGGGAACAAAAGCAGACCCGGCGACGTTCTTAAACGGCCGTGAGCTCATGCTTAGTGAAGAATATTCGAAAATTCGCAACCTATTATTTTTCCTGGCAACTCCATTAGAATGGATTATTTATTTTCTCATTTTTATTTTCGGTCTGACTAATAGGTTTAAACGATGGGCAGAGGATTCGTCCAAATACAGACTGCTGCATACGCCGATTTATCTATTTTGGTTATCATTATTCGCTTTTATGGCCACTCTGCCGTTAAGTTATATCAGCTATACCCTATCCAAGACATATCATATCTCCACACAAACCTTTCCATCATGGATGAAGGATGAGTTGATTGACTTTTGGCTCAATTATGGGACATGGTTAGTGATTGTTCCAGTCCTGTACTGGCTGATGAAAAAAAGCAAAAAACGCTGGTGGTTGTACGGATGGCTGTTATCAGTCCCATTTACGTTATTTATGATGTTCCTGCAGCCAGTAATTATCGACCCGCTTTACAATGATTTTTATCCGTTGAAGAATAAGGAACTGGAAGCAAAAATTTTAACCATGGCCGATAAGGCGGATATTCCTGCCAAAAATGTATTTGAAGTGGACATGGCTGAAAAAACCAATGCATTAAATGCCTACGTAACGGGAATAGGTTCCAATGCCAGAATTGTTCTTTGGGATACCACCCTGAACCGCCTGAATGATAATCAAATTTTATTCATAATGGCCCATGAAATGTGTCATTATGTGGAAAAACATATATATTGGGGAATCGGCGGTTATTTACTGCTTTCACTGTTAGGACTATATTTAACATACCGGATAATGAATTGGGCTCAAAACCGATTTGGAAACCGCTTAAAGTATGTTAAAACGGGAGATATACGTTCACTGCCGTTATTCTTTATGATTATTTCGATGCTGATGTTTGCCTCAAGTCCGTTTACCAATCTGGCTTCTCGTTATGAGGAAACCAGGGCTGATCGGTATGCCATTGAAATGACCAAAAATCCGGAAGCTGCCATTACCTCTTTTCAGGAGCTTGCCAAGTCTGGATTGACTCAAGTTGACCCTCCGTTATTAGTAAAGATTTTTCGGTACACTCACCCTACGATGCTTGAACGCATTTCCAGGCTTGAACAATATGAAATCGAACATCGTCAGGACTAAAACTTATTGAAAAAGCTGGGGCTATGCCCCAGCCTTTATTTATGATAAGGATCTGTTAAACGATAAGGTTGATTTATTTCCCTCTGTTGATTGGAGCGGATAAGCTCGACTCCTCGAAAATCCTCAATTATGCTATCGCATTTTCTTTGTGTGTGGCGGATTCGTTGATGAATTTCAGTGTCCTGCGGGAGTAGGAGGCTGAGGCGGCTCCCCGGCGCGCCCGCGGGGTTGGTTGCTGGGCTTCTTTCACTGCAATCAACAGCCATATTTAACAAGCTTTAAAAAAAGAAAAACCGTCTAGGACGGCGGGAATAAGTCTTTTAGGTTCCAAACTTTTTATTTACTTCTTTAAGCTGGCTGGATAATTGTAGAAATGACTTTCTATCCCCACGGTCAATCGCCAAATCAATCTTTTGTAATAGCTTTTCCTTTTCCACCGTTAATTGAATTTCCATTAGGAGCATATCGATATAAAGGTCCTGGACAAAGTTTTCTTTTAACCGAGTTCGTTTCATGGCTGCAATTTTCATTAATTCCGCATATGATTTTTCCTTCATGAAAATCACCCCGAATGCTTTTTTCTATTATATGGAGTTTTCGGGAGAATATCAATAATATTTAAAATTTTCTGATTGTACTTTTTTTTGACACATTTTTGTGAATAAATTAGCAACAATCCAGAAATACAAGGGAGAATGGTTTTGGAAATGTTAAGATAGTTTCGAATCTTAAATGAGGAGATGATTTGTTTGAAGCATCAAATTCAGGATTATGAAATTAATTCTTGTACCATGTTTTTGTTCCCTGTGGAATATGGCAGTAAAATATTCTCACAGATTGCTGAAGTTGAAGATGAATACGTTTCCCCCATTAAACCCTTGGACATTGTGAAAAGAAGCTGTGATTATTTTGGTGTTGATTATGAAAGCAGAAAGAAGGGAACCAGACAGCTTATCGGGTATAGCCGTAAAATCCCAATTGTCATTGAGCCATCTAATCAAATTTTCTTTTTCCCTACCACTTCACCCAACCGCCCGGAGTGTATTTGGATTTCCCATGAATATGTTGAAAACTATCGGCGAATAGGACCACATGAAACCTTAATCACTTTCCGGAATAAATCTTCTCACCTTTTCCCGGTTTCCTTTAGCACCATAGAAGGACAAATGCTAAGAACCTCATTCCTTAAAACCAAACTTTTGCAAAGAATGGATAGTCACAAGAAATCGATTTATTTGCTCCATGGGCCTAAGACATTGAATGCCTCAGAAAGCGGAAAGGATTACGGACCGGAAAAGTAACGGTTCCATAATGAAATCTCATGACGATTGGCGCCCATTTAACAAATAGTCCTGCATTAATTCTTGGACCTTATTCCTGATTCTTGGATTAAAGTAATTATGATTTTCTTCATATCCTTTATAAATAAACATAAACATGGTAAAGGCTTCATCCCGTTTTGTTTCCATTACTTGTAGTTGATTCTTTTTCATATATTGTTTCACCTTAAATAACTCACTTTGAATTTCTTTCATTACGGCTTCTATTAACTCCAAATAAGGTTTTTTTAGCTTGAAAGGACTTTTATCAACCACTTGGAGATCACGGTTTAGAATGGTTAATACCATAGGCAAATAAATGGCCTTTTCCATTATGTCGCGATCGTTTTCTGGAATTCTGGTCATTATTACTCACACCTCCCTAAAAGCGAACTAATGTTCTTATTTGATTTTACTAAAAACCGTTGAAAAACGCAATAATGCCTCTATATTGAAGTATGTGAAAAAAGCCCGCTTAATAGCGAGCTTTTTTATTGCAAAATTCATCTTTTTCATGAGAAAGTTTTTATTAATAGAAGGATATCGGATGGGGGAAAATGAATTAAAGATAGACAGTAACAGTAAATAATGATTTTACAAATACTTACGTAATAGGTGATTTAATGAGAGCGGACAAGCATCAAAATAAAAAAAAGCGAAGATGGACATCCATTTTGATTATATTTCTGATCCTGATTGGCGGGGCTGTCGGGTATTCATACTACCAATATAAGCAGGGTGTTAACCAATCTTTAAAAAAGATTAACAAAGACCAAGAAGATACTAAAGTCAACTATGCATTTGAGGGCCAAAAGGATCAATATGGGGATACAAATATCTTATTGCTAGGCAGTGATGCTCGAGGGGACGAGGCTTCAAGGGCAGATACGATTATGATAGCCCACTATAACGAAGATAAAGGGACTTTTAAACTGACCTCTATCATGAGAGACACTTACGTCCAGATTCCCGGTTATGGCAAGCATAAAATAAACTCAGCTTTCGCACGTGGCGGTCCAGAATTAATGAGAAAAACGATAAAACAAAATTTTGATATTGATTTGCAATACTACGCTATTGTTGATTTTCAAGGCTTTGTCCAGCTGATTGATGAGGCGTTTCCAAATGGTGTGGAAATCGATGTTGAAAAGAAAATGACCCAATATGTAGACGTGCCCCTCCAGCCTGGCCTGCAAAGATTAAACGGGAAACAAATGCTCAGCTATGTCCGGTTCCGGCATGATGCGGTCGGCGACTTTGGGAGGGTTGAACGCCAGCAGAAAGCGCTCAAGGCGATTGGAGACCAATTGGCCAGTGTCGAAACCGTTGCCAAAATCCCCAAGCTGATTGGTGTGGTTACCCCATATATCAATACAAATATGGGCACTTCCGATATGTTATTCATGGCCAAAGATTTCTTCTCGGGTGATCGGGGGAATGTGGATACACTGCGTATTCCTATTGACAACAGTTTTACAGAGGAGAGAGTTTCCCCTGACGGTGCTGTTCTGGATATAAACCTCCAGAAAAATAAAGATGCTCTCCACGAATTTATTACAAAGTAGTTCATAGTAAATCTGGTTAAAGATAGAAGGGGAAAACGGATGGATATGGAAGTCATTAGAGCCTGGTTTACACTTGATAATATTATGAACCTCATACAAGAATATCGAGCACTGGGACCGCTTCCGGGAATCGGCTTAACCGTTCTTGAAGCGTTCCTGCCGTTTCTTCCTCTAGTCGTTTTTGTAATGGCGAATGCAAATGCATTCGGACTTTGGCTGGGATTTTTATATTCTTGGCTTGGGGCTTGTGTTGGAGCCTTTCTCGTGTTCTCGCTTATTAGAAAGTTTGGTCAAAAACGGTTATTGGTGTTTATTTCGAAGCACCCTAAAGTCCGTAAATTAATGGATTGGGTGGACCGTCATGGTTTCGGGCCTCTCTTCTTACTGATCTGTTTTCCTTTTACCCCATCCGCCCTTGTTAATATTGTGGCGGGCCTTTCCAAACTTAGCGCTGCCCAATACATACTTGCCGTGGTTATTGGCAAAATGGTGATGATTTTTACAATGAGTTTTATAGGCTATGACCTTCGTTCATTGATTAACCAGCCATACCGAACGGCTATTGTTTTGGGTGTGATATTTATTCTTTGGTATGTGGGAAAAAGAATTGAACTAAGATTGAATAAGGGCCTCGAAAATGACGATAATGGAAAAATAGATTCATTCAATGAGCAGAAAAAACGGAGGGGATTCAATGAATAGTGAATGGAAACAGGAAGGAATCGAATGGATGAAGGCTTTTATCATAGGCATCATCATTTTTATCTTTATTCGAACGTTTTTCTTTTCCAATTATGTGGTTGAGGGTGAGTCCATGATGCCAACCCTGCAAGATGGCAATAAACTAGTTGTGAATAAATTGGGCTATCAAGCAGGGGATTTGAATCGCTTCGATGTGATTGTGTTTCATGCGAATGAAAAAGAGGATTATGTTAAACGGATTATTGGCATGCCGGGGGACAAAATTGAGTATCGTGATGACCAGTTGTATGTCAATGGCCATAGGTACGCTGAACCCTTTTTGAAGGCTTACAAGGAAAAGTCACCAGGTGTGAATATTACCGGTGATTTTAGTTTACAGGAAATTACTGGTGAGAATATGGTTCCCGAAGGTGAATTATTCGTCCTTGGCGATAATCGGCTTGGCAGTTGGGACAGCCGGCACTTTGGCTTTATTTCGGTCAATCAGGTGGTGGGTAAAGTAGACCTTCGCTACTGGCCATTAAACGAAATGGATGTTCATTTTTAATAAATCTCTTCTAACACACGATAATTTGGTCGTGTTTTTTTTTTTTATCTATGGCTCTGTAAAATTAGGCTGTTGATGTTTAAAAAAACAACATTATCGTTTAACAAAGCCTTATCTTTAAAAAAAGTTTTACCAATTCTGGGTTTAGCTCTTCCAAACGTTTGTGCTCATTTTGTGGTAAAATGGGGGATACAGAGTTTTTGGTAAAGGGAGAGCGGTGTCCGATGTCTTTAAGAATCACAGTTGGAAGGTCGGGAAGCGGAAAGTCGGCTTTGTTTCTCAACGAAATTCGCAGCAGGCTAATGGAAAATCCAGAAGGAGCCCCGATTGTTTATATTGTTCCTGAACAGATGACATTTATGTCTGAGTATGAACTTGTCACCGACCTAAAGATTGGCGGAATGATAAGGGCGGAGGTCTTTAGTTTTTCACGTCTTGCTTGGCGGGTTCTCCAAGAGACAGGCGGAATTAGCCGGATGCATTTAAGCAGTGTTGGGATGAATATGCTAATACGAAAGATTATCAATGAGGAAAAGGAACGCTTAACGCTTTTTCAAAACGCAGCGGATAAAACCGGTTTTATCCAGCAAGTTGAACAAATGATCATTGAACTAAAGCGGTACTGTGTCAGTCCCGATAATCTATTGCAAGGTTTAAGGCAATTCGAGTCAGAAAACACGTTTGACGCGAAGGCTTTACATGATAAACTGGCTGATTTGGAAATTATCTATCAACGCCTAGAGGATGAAACCTTTGGAAAGTATATTGATTCGGAAGATTATTTTCGTCTATTGTCTGAGAAGATTTCGGCATCTAAGCATTTAAAGGAAGCGGAAATTTATATTGATGGGTTCTTTCGTTTTTCGCAACAGGAATATCAGATCATCCAAGAGCTAATGAAGCAGTGTAAACGTGTTTCAATTGCTTTGACAGCCGATTCATTGGCAATCAATTCTCCTCCGGATGAACTTGACTTGTTCCGAGCTTCAAAAGAGGCTTGTTTTACCATTTACCGGATGGCCCAAACAGCAGGTGTTGAATTGGAACATCCACTCATTCTAAAAGGACAAGAGAAATCATTTGATCCTTCGTTATGCCATTTAGAAGAAAATTTTGATTCCCGGCCGGTGGTGTCCTTTCATGGGAAAACGGAAATCCAACTTTGTCAAGCAGTGAACCGTCGGGCTGAAGTGGAAGGAATCGCCCGTGAAATCCGTGAACTCGTAAGGACAAAGGGGTACCGATATCGGGATATAGCCTTGCTGGTCCGGAACGGAGGCGATTATCACGAAATCATTGAGCCTGTTTTTACAGATTATCAGGTTCCTTTTTTCATTGATCAAAAAAGGACGATGCTCAACCATCCGTTAATTGAACTAATCCGCTCCAGCCTTGAAGTCATTCAATCTTTCTGGCGTCACGAAGCGGTGTTCCGGGTAATAAAAACAGAATTGGTTTATCCGCTGAATGAGAATTCGGATGCTATGAGAGAAAAAATGGACAGGCTTGAAAACTATTGCCTAGCATACGGAATCAACGGCAGTAAGTGGACAAGCAAGGATCGTTGGATTTATCGGAGAATCAGAGGTTTGGAGTCTGGGGTAAATGTACAAACGGAGTCCGAAAAGCAGGTGGAGCAAGAATTTAATGAGTTAAAGCTTATGGTTACAGCTCCGCTGCTTCGGTTATCCAGACGTTTGAAAAAGGCTGATAATGGACGAAAACTTTGTGAAGCCGTTTATTTATATTTGGAAGAACTGGATATTCCCGCTAAGCTGGAAAACTGGAAAATGAAGGCCGAAGCAGAGGGAAGCCTTATAAAAGCAAGGGAACACGAACAGGTTTGGAATGCTGTTATAGACCTGTTGGACCAGTATGTGGAGATTTTGGAGGAAGAAGATGCAACGCTTGCCACTTTTGCTTCGGTATTAGAAGCCGGGCTTGAATCATTGCATTTTTCGTTGATTCCCCCTGCACTGGATCAGGTTTTGATTGGTGATTTGGAAAAGTCCCGCCTAAAATCGGTCAAGGCCGTGTTCGTAATCGGCGTAAATGAGGGTGTTCTGCCAGCAAAAGTGGCAGATGAAGGAATCCTTGCAGACGAAGACAGGGAAATCCTGATGTCGGCGGGAATTCAGGTAGCCCCTGGCAGCAGGATACGCCTGCTGGATGAGAATTTCTTGGCTTATCAAGCATTTACAGCGCCAACAGAAAGACTTTATATTTGTTACCCGTTAGCGAATGATGAAGGGAAGGCATTAATGCCATCTTCCTATATTAAGAGAATAAAAGATATGTTCCCCGATGCGTGTGAGTCGATGTTTGTTCTGGACCCTGCTGAACTCACTGCAGCAGACCAACTGGATTTTGTTTCTAACTTTGCTGTGACTATGGCTTACCTTACTGCCCAGCTGCAGATGAACAAACGAAATTATCCTATCCCTGATTTGTGGTGGGATGTCTATAACTATTACATGAATAGCAGCGGGAAAGACGAAGCTTGGAAGGTATTTTCCAGCCTGTTCTATACCAACCAAGCAGTACAGCTTTCAGAATCAACCGCAGAGGAATTATACGGCGACACCATACAAGCCAGTGTTTCGCGGATGGAGCTGTTCCATGCTTGTGCCTTTTCCCATTTTGCCCAGCATGGACTAAAACTTAGAGAGCGCCAGATTTTTCGGTTGGATGCCCCTGATATTGGAGAACTGTTTCATGCCGCCCTAAAACAAATATCAGAAACCGTAAACGAACAAAAGTTATCTTGGGCCATGCTGTCCCGGCAGCAATGTGAGGAGTTATCGAAAGAGGCGGTTAACACATTGGCTCCTAAACTCCAGAACGAAATTTTACTGAGCTCACAGCGCCATCATTATATCAAACGGAAATTAGAGCAAATTATCACCCGCGCATCCCTAGTTTTAAGCGAGCATGCCAGAGCCAGCGGATTTTCACCGGTAGGGTTGGAATTGGGTTTTGGCCCGAACGGGGACCTGCCTCCTCTTTCTTTTTCCTTGAAAAATGGCAAGCGCATGGAACTCGCTGGAAGGATTGACAGAGTGGACCAAGCCCGGCAAGAGGATCATGGTGTTTTCTTGAGAGTGATTGATTATAAATCTAGTGAAAAGGATGTTAATTTAACAGAGGTTTATTACGGTTTGGCACTGCAAATGCTGACTTATCTTGATATTATCATCACGCATTCGGACAAGTTGGTTGACATAAAAGCGAGCCCAGCAGGAGTTTTATATTTCCATGTCCACAACCCATTTATCCAGTCGTCTAAAATGCTGAACATGGATGAAATTGAAACGGAAATGATGAAAAAGTTTAAAATGAATGGTTTGGTGCTTAGAGACCCGGATGTGGTTCGGTTGATGGACCAAACGCTTGAATCAGGGAATTCCCGGATTATTGCTGCAGGAATTAAAAAAGATGGCCAGTTGACCAAAAATTCAAAAGCTGCCAGCATAGAAGAATTTGACCAGCTAAAGAACCATGTACGAGATCTTTACCTGGAAGCGGGCAATAACATCATGGGTGGACAGGTTGATATCGCTCCTTACAAGTTGAAGGATAAAACGCCCTGTGCCTTTTGCGAGTTTAAATCTGTATGTCAATTTGATGCCTCTCTTGAAACCAACCGTTTTCGACTTTTAACTCCTTATTCCAAGGAAGATGTTCTGGAACTGATCAGAAAGGAGGATACTGATCATGAGTAACTTGACCATGCCGGCTAAACCAAAAGATGCCACTTGGACAGACGACCAATGGAAGGCAATTATGGCAGGAAATAAAGATATTTTAGTGGCAGCTGCGGCGGGTTCGGGCAAGACAGCCGTTCTGGTGGAAAGAATCATTCAAAAAGTCCTTTCGGAACAAGACCCAATTAATGTGGATGAATTGTTAATCGTAACATTCACCAGTGCATCGGCAGCGGAGATGCGCCATCGGATTGGCGAAGCGTTAGAAAAGGCCATTGATCAAAATCCCACTTCCCGTCATTTAAGAAAGCAGCTCAGTTTGCTCAATAAAGCTTCCATCTCTACACTTCATTCCTTTTGTATGGAAGTCATCCGAAGATATTATTACTTAATCGATGTCGATCCAAATTTTCGAATCGCCGATCAAACGGAAACACAATTAATAAGGGACGAAGTAATGGATGAATTATTTGAAGAGGAATACGGGAAACCGGATAATGAAGCATTTTACCAATTGGTAGATGCGTTTACTAACGACCGGAGTGATACCGCTCTTCAGGAAATTGTTCAAAATGTTTACGATTTTGCCAGATCAAATCCATTACCCGAGCAATATTTACAATCAATAGTTTCCATGTACGATGTATCGGGAATCACCGGGCTTGATGAACTGCCATTTATTCAATCATTACTTTTGGATATTGACCTTCAATTGCAATCGGCAGAGGAAATGCTGAAACAAGCTCTAAATTTGACAAAACTTCCGAATGGCCCGGCACCAAAAGCAGAGAATTTTGAGGATGACCTTAAGGGGATTCATACACTTATGCTGGCCAAACAAGATTCATGGGAAACACTCTATCAGGCCATGCAAACCTGGGCTTTCACCAGAGCCAAACCGGTAAAAGGGGACCAATTTGATAAGGAACTGACAGAAAAAGCTCAAAAGCTCCGTGAAAAGGCCAAGAAGAAAATCCAAGATTTGAAAGATGAACTGTTTTCCCGCAAGCCGGAGAACTTCCTGCGAGATATGGAGGAAATGTATCCCTTCGTTCTAACGTTAGCTGATCTCGTCAGGAAGTTTTCTGCTCGCTTTGAACAAGTAAAAAAAGAAAAAGGAATCGTCGATTATTCAGATTTGGAGCATTTCTGCTTGGAGATTTTAATGGGAGAATCCGACAAAAACGGTGTCAATACTCCCTCAGAAGCAGCGATATCCTATCGCCGCCACTTTAAAGAGGTTTTTGTGGATGAGTATCAAGATACCAATATGGTCCAAGAAACGATATTAAAATTTGTTTCCAAGGAAGACGAGAAAACTGGAAATCTATTTATGGTCGGGGATGTAAAACAGTCGATTTATCGTTTCCGTTTAGCTGAACCCAATCTTTTCCTGGATAAATATAACCGGTTTACACCTGATGGCCAGTCTTCAGGATTAAGAATCGATTTAGCCAGGAACTTCCGAAGCCGTAAAGAGGTGCTTGATGGTACCAATTATTTATTCAAACAATTAATGGGTGTCATGGTTGGGGAAATTGAATATGATGAAGCGGCAGAATTGAGAAATGGAGCCCCATATCCGGAGGAGGAGCCTTTTCCAGTTGAGATAATCTTAATTGACCAATCAACGGATATGGGGAAAGAAACAACTCCAGATCCAGAATCGGCAACGGAGACATCTGAAGACCTTGATCGGGCCGATATGGAGCAATCACAGCTTGAGGCGAGGGTCATGGCGTCTAAAATCAGGGATTTGATTGCTAATAGCTTTCCGGTTTACAATACAAAAACAAAATCAGCTCGACCGATTATGTACCGTGATTTTGTGATTTTGCTTCGGTCCATGACATGGGCGCCAGCGATTATGGAGGAATTTAAACAGCAGGGAATCCCGATATACGCGGAATTATCGACAGGATATTTCGAAGCAACAGAGGTATCGGTAATGGTTTCGTTGCTGCGGATTATTGATAATCCATTCCAAGACATTCCTTTAGCTTCGGTACTGCGTTCTCCTATTGTCGGATTGAATGAGGAGGAACTGGCCAAAATAAGAATTTTCCAGAAACGGGGAACGTTTTGGGAGGCTGTAACCTCTTTTTGCAAGGATGGAAATGCTCAAAAGAATGAAAGCTGTTACGATCGTGTTAGACAATTCCATGACATGCTGAAAAAATGGCGGTCCATGGCCCGCCAAGGGGCTCTTTCCGAGCTAATCTGGCAGTTGTTTCGCGATACCCAATATTATGATTTTGTAGGCGGCCTGCCTGGCGGGAAACAACGCCAAGCTAACTTAAGAGCCTTATATGATCGGGCACGCCAGTATGAACAGACCTCCTTCCGCGGTTTGTTTCGTTTTTTGCGCTTTATCGAGCGCATGATCGATAGAGGGGATGACCTTGGGGCTGCAAAGGCACTAGGGGAACAAGAGGATGTCGTCCGGATTATGACGATCCACAGCAGTAAGGGACTTGAGTTTCCAGTGGTGTTTATGGCGGGAATGGCGCGTAATTTCAACATGATGGATATGAAGAAGCCATACATGCTTGATAAGGATTTTGGATTTGCGGCCAAATACGTAAATATAGAAAAGCGAATTACGTACCCGTCTTTGCCGCAAATTGCCTTTAAACGAAAAAAGAAAATGGAAATGCTGGCTGAAGAAATGCGCGTCCTATATGTGGCCATGACAAGAGCAAAGGAAAAGCTCTATCTAACGGCCTCACTAAAGGATGCCGCTAAACACATGGAAGACTGGCTAGATGCGGCTCGCCATCCTGATTGGTTACTGCCTGATTACAAAAGGGCGTCTGCAACAAGTTATATAGATTGGATTGGCCCTGCCCTCATTCGCCATCAGGACTTCAAGGAAGTAAGAGGCCCAGAGGTGGAAAGGGAAATACCGCAGGATATTTCGACGCACCCTTCTTCTTGGAAACTATCGCTTGTAAAAGCTGAAGAAATCAGCAAAGAAGAAATGGTCAGCGAGTCAGTCGACCACACCTATTTGGGTATGGTCCAAAAAGGCCAACCAGTTCCGGTAACATCGATATATGCGGATGAGGTCATTTCCAGACTTTCATGGCAATATCCCTTCTTGAGTTCTTCCACTCATCGCTCTAAGCAGTCTGTTTCTGAATTGAAGCGACAGCGGGAAGTAATGGATGAACAAAGCGGAACAGATATCATCCAACGGTTCCGCAAACCAATTTTAAAACGTCCGAAATTCATGCAAGAAAAATCAATGAGCCCAACAGAGCGAGGCACGGCTATGCACATGGTCATGCAGCATGTGGATTTGACACAGCCTGTGACCGAGAAGTCGGTTTCTGATCAAGTTCATTGGATGGTTGCTAATGAATTATTAACGGATGAACAAGCAGGGATCATTAATATTCCTTTGATTGTCCAATTTTTTGAAACAGAACTTGGGAAAAAATTCTTTAAGGCGAAAGCTGTCCATAGGGAAGTGCCATTTACCTTGTCTTTGCCTGCCCATGATGTATACCCTGATTGGAATGAAGGCGATGAGCAGATCTTTATTCAAGGAATTATTGACTGTATCTTGGAGGATGAAACGGGAATCATTCTTATTGATTATAAATCTGATGGGATTACCGACCGCTACAAAGGTGGATTCGAACAGGCAAAATCCATCTTGGAGGACAGATATAAACTTCAGGTTAATTTATATGCAAGGGCGATTGAACAGATTTGGAAACGGCCATTGACAGACAAGTATTTATTTTTCTTTGACGGGGCCCATGTTTTGAAAATTGAGGAAGAATAGCCATAAAAAATGACATAAACCAGAAATGGCTTATGTCATTTTTTAATCCACATTTAGCGGGAACATAAGCAATCGCATCCAATACATGATCGTGCCCTAATTGTTCCCGACTATTGGCTGGTCAAGCAGTTTGGTATCCAAGGTATTTGTTCCGCTTAACCCATTATTAGTAATAATGAAACCTCCAGTATTAAACCCCCCTGAACCCCCAAAGGTTTTTGAACCGGACTTTGGAGAGATATATAATGTGTCGCCAAATTGGACGACACCCCCAGAAACGTTAACAATTTGAACTGGTCCTATAATCGCTGGCATTATAAACATCCTTTTCAATTGATTAGGCTCTGTTAAACGATTTTTTTTTTACTCTGTTGATTGGCGGAAGGCGCTTGACTCCTCGAAAATGCTATCGCATTTTCTTCGTGCGTGGGCGGATTCGAGGAAGCTCCCCGGCACGCCCGCAGGTTCGCTGAGCGCCTGGAGCGGAATTCAACAGCAATATTTAACAGAGCCATTGATTAAAATCTCTTGGGAGTTGCCACACAGCAACAATTCATTATCTGATGTCTTGTTCATGCCCATACAGCAGGAGCTGACGAATATGTTTTACCCTTGCCTCTGAATAGATATGGCCGCTATTTCCTACATGCAGCAGGGAAGAAGAAGATACCCCTGTGATATCAATATTACCTACTTTAATTAAGGGTGGAGTATTGTGGCGGATGAAGGTAACCTGTTCGTCAATTGGTTCGAAAGGAATGGGGTCAGTAAACACTCGATAATTTGAAAAATTCACTTCTGATCCAAAAAACAGTTCCGCCTCCCTCTGCAAGGCAATGGCCCTCGAAAATTGGTTAATAAACCAGGAATCTCCGATTTGAAAAGTGGAGGAAAATGAGACTAGCTTTACTTGAATATGATCAACACAGGATGTTCTCTGGAGCATACTTTCACTCCACACTCGGCTGAAGCGGGACAAATGGTCCGATTATTAGAGATTCTGCTGGAGTATCAAAGGCAGAAGCAAGCTGGATGGTCTCGGTGTCACCAACAAAAACCATAGAGGAGCTTGCTACACCTGTAATAATGATGTTTCCTACACAAAGTTCTCGGTTATAAACTTCAAAAATCATTCCGGTTTCATTCCTTTCACATTCTCAGGCAGCTGATTTAGGAAGGCAAGGACCCCATTTTGGATTTCTTGTTTGATGAGTTCAATAATTTGATCGTCGACTGGTAAGGAGGAATCTGCCATTCGATTGGCAGCTTGGAAATTCTTCAGGTGATAATTTACCCTGTCTGGGAGTTGTTTCATAATATCCTGTTTGATAAAAGATAAATAAGATTCATTAGGGTAAATGTTTAATCTTCTTTGGGTATGTTCTACGATTTGCGGTAAATCAGATTCTAAATATTGATAAATAGCTTCTTCAATTTTCATTGACCGTTGCATTTGATCGGCAGGAGTGAATTGGGTGTTTAATGCTTGATTTTGTACCTCAAGTTCTTCAATGCCAGACAAATCATTTGGGTTTAAACCAATGTTTAGTGTGCCTTCAAGGGTCTCCACCTTTAATTGGTCAAACTTGTATTCAATGCGATCGACGTGAATCGTTTTCGCTCCATGTAATGTTTTGATTTCTTCCCGCATTTGCTGAACGGCAGCTTCCAATGTGGCAATTCGATTCTCTTGTGCTTGGAGGCACATCTGAAGCCACCCTAGGTACTGTGAAAAGTCTTGATACATCATATCACCCCGCTATTTGACTTTAGCTGACCACAGTGAAACCAGCAGCAGTCGATTTATTAACATCAAACAGGAACTCCTGATTATTTTGGATTCTTCTCCCTAACTGCAGCCTGTAAAGGGACCGACGGCTGTTCCGTTAATGTAGGGGGAGGTGTTCCAAAGGCATGAGAAGCATAGGGTACAGGCTTTTCGGTTGGTTTTACTGCAGAAGGCGCAGGTCCTGTAAATCCTCCGGTATTGTACAGATAAGCAGCAGGCTTGATAATTCCGGCACTGCCAATCTGAAGAACAGAGGAATTGGTAATGCCGCCTACTCTGAGGGTATTAATATGAATCGATTGCTGAATATAAACATTCATGGTAACCCACCTATTGATTACATATTAAAGGCATTGGCTTGGTCAATGACATCTGAATCATATGTGTTGGTCGAGCTTAATTGGTTTCGAACCGTTAATTGTTCCCCTGTATTAAAAGAACCCGCTCCCGAGAACGTTTTGGCACTTGAAAAAGGCATGATTTTATATACATCCCCAATGTGAAAAGTGGAACTGTTTCCAAGTGTAATCACCTGGGCAACTCCAACAATTGCTGGCATAAACAACACCCTTTTTTGAAATTAAGAAGATAAACCATCTTTTGACAATGGTCATGAGCAAATGACAATAAACAGCCAGTTGCGCTTACTTATCTTCATCTTATGTATGGGCGTTTGTAATGTGATTAAATCGCCCAAATTTATATCCAAGGTACTAATCTCATGAAAAAACTAAATCTAAATTTGTTCAACAGCCGATTTTCATTTATTCTGATTATATAGGAACAGAAAGGGTGATGGAGATGAAATTTGCGACTGCAAAGCAACGGGAAGAAATATTTGTATGCTTGGTGGAAGAAGGCAAAAAGGCAGTATTGCCGCTTAATCGAACTGAAACTGCGAGAACCGGTAATAAAGCCTTCCCTGAATCCATGTTGGAGTTTGTATCAGATGGTGACCTGCACATTCAACAAGTAAGACAATTGCTGGAATGGGTTCAAGCGCAAGAGGAACCAAATTCCTATTATATCCCGTTTACGGAGATTAGCTTGCTTGCGCCGATTCCGAGACCCAGCAAAAATATTTTTTGTGTAGGGAAAAACTATGTTGAACATGCATTAGAGATGGGTAGTAAAGAGGATATCCCAAAAGACCCACTCGTTTTTACCAAAGCGCCGACCACTATTATTGGTCCTAATGAAAACGTGCTCAATCATAAAGGAGTTACTGAGCAGTTAGACTATGAAGGAGAATTGGCTGTTATTATCGGAAAAACTGGCCGAGGAATTAAAAGAGAAGAGGCACTTGATTATGTTTTTGGCTATACCGTACTTAACGATATTACCGCCCGAGACCTGCAATCGAAGCACAAACAATATTTCATTGGCAAAAGCTTAGATACCACCTGTCCGATGGGGCCTTGGATTGTCCACAAAAGTTTAATTGACAATCCCAATCAGTTAAACATTGAAACAAAAGTGAATGGGGAAGTGCGCCAATCTTCTAATACCAAACATTTTATTTTCCCGGTTGAAGAAATCATTGCCATACTGTCAGCTGGAATGACATTGGAGCCAGGGGATATTATTGCTACAGGCACACCAGCTGGAGTCGGCAAGGGGTTAAGACCACCTAGATTTCTGCAGCCAGGTGATAAAATTGAAATTTCGATTGAGAAAATTGGAACACTGCGGTCAACGGTCCAGGTTGAGGCGTAATCAGTACCTTTATCTATTAGTTAGATAAATACTGTATCTTACTTTTTTTCTTCGTGTTTCTTTCCTTCCTATGTTATGATAGGTTGGAAAAAAGAACCTTACATAAGGAGGATTTAACAATGATACATAGTCACATTACGGCATGGATTTTAGCGCTGATTTTATTTTTTGTTGCCATTAGCTTACATAAAAATGGGAAGGCAAAAGCTTTTAAAATTGTCCAAATGATTTTGCGTGTCCTTTATTTGCTGATTATCGCCACCGGGGCCGGGCTTTTGTTCTCGGTATATAAAATTGATGTTTGGTACATTTTGAAGGCTATTGTGGGGTTATGGGTGATTGGAATTTTTGAAATGCTGCTCGGCCGCATCGCTAGTGACCGCAGAACCTCTGTTTTTTGGATCCAATTTGTGGTAGCATGGCTTTTGGTTCTATATTTAGGCTTTGTAAAGCTTCCGATGTCATTTTTAAACCCATAA
This sequence comes from Neobacillus camarae, assembly GCF_054950115.1. Taxonomy (NCBI): domain Bacteria; kingdom Bacillati; phylum Bacillota; class Bacilli; order Caryophanales; family Bacillaceae; genus Neobacillus; species Neobacillus camarae. The sequence continues at coordinate 557,528 of NZ_JBUCKX010000001.1, forward strand.
CATGAATATTCTACACTACAGGGCTGCCGAAAATTGGCAGCCTTTTATCTTTTTTTAACTCAAACAAGGTGACAACTTCCTTTTTTGGATTTAATATGAAAAGAAAGGGAGAGAGGAGGATTTGTGTGCACGTAAAAGTATTTGCAAATCTCCGGCAGATATGTGGGGGAGTAACGGTGGAAGTTAGCCCTGATGGAGATCGGGTTATTGATGTTTTGAATAAGATGATTGATATGTTTCCAGAGTTACAGGATGAAATCTTTACAGTGGAAAAAAGCTTGAAGCCATTTGTTCATGTCTATGTAAATGGCCAAAATATTATTCATCTGAATGAGCTTGACACAAAGGTGGAGGAGACAGATCAATTTGCGTTATTTCCGCCGGTAGCTGGTGGCTAAGATGCCAGATAAACTGCTAGAGTTTCGTGGGATAAATCGAGAACATCTTGGTCTATATTTTGAAGAGCTTGGGGCAAGACGAAAAACAAATGATTTTCCTTTTGTTTTTTCAGCGAACAACTGGACAGGAGAAATCGTATCAGAACAGGAGATTGCGTTCACATCTTCTTTTAAAGTGAATGCCGTTACCGTACGGTTTCAAGCAGAAAACGAGTCTGATTTAAATGATCTGATTAAAAACTATCGATATAAAACAACTAGGGTTGGCGGATAAAAAAGGCTTCTGCTTGGTTAAGCAGAAGCCTTTCACTAGTTTGTGCTTATACAGTCTGGCTTTCAGGATCGATTATGCCTAGTTCGCGAAGTTTGGCCTCCGGAACGACGCCGTCAACCCAGCCACGCACTTGATAGTATTCTTCGAGCATGATATCCATACGGCTGACATGTCCCGCACTATTTCCTGTAGCTGGCTCTTCCGTAAAACGCTTAGGAAGGAAATCGTTCTCGCGTTTATTAAAGCCGGCCAAATTGTTATAATAACGTTCCAGATTATAAATTCTTTCCCCAGCTTTCATCACATCTTCAGCGGTCATCGGAATACCTGTCATCGTGCTGTACTGCTCCGCATAATGCTCGGCGTTTTCCGAGAAGGAAGAGAATTTACAAATATTCATAGAGTCGGAGAAGGCAAGCATATCTTGGAAAATCTTTAATAGTTCGCCTTTTCCTTCCGGCTTTAACCGGTCAGTTGGTTCCGGTATACCAGCAATCTCACTTGCTACGGTATAGCCGCGCAAATGGCAGGCGCCGCGGTTGCTTGTTGCGTAACCTAGTCCAATACCCTGAATTCCACGCGGATCATAGGCTGGTATGGACTGTCCCTTAACAGACATGGATAGTGCAGGAGCTCCCCAAGCTGCAGCCGCCCGTGCCGGTCCTTCTGCAAGCAGGCCGCCAAGACCTTCACGGTAAGCAATCTTCCTTGTCAGTTCAATCATGGCGTCTGCATCGCCCCAGTTCAATTTTTCGGAAATAATCCCTTTCTCATACGCTTCCATAGTAATCGAGAAGGCATGGCCCAGTTCGATTGTATCGAGACCGTATTCGTTACAGCGGTCGATTAGGTAAGAAATGGCTTCCGCATCACTTAATAAACAGTTTGAACCAAGTGACCAAGCGGATTCGAACTCGATGCTTTCCACCCGGGTTTTATACTTGCCGTCTTTAACTTCGACCTCAATCTTACAGCCAACGGGGCATGCGTGGCAGGACTTATTGGCAATGCGAAGATGCTGGTTCACATATTCACCACTGTGCTTTTCGGCTTCATCCCAGTGAGTCAACTGTGAGTTCTTCGTTGGCAATGCCCCGACTTCGTTGATGAGGTTGGTTAATACGTTGGTTCCGTAAACGGATAACCCACCCTTGTTAGGAGCGGTCAACCCACCTTCAAGAACGGCTTTCAAAGCCTTTTTGTTTGCTTCTTTATATTCGGTATCTAATTTTGCCACCGGCATATTTCCCTTTTGCGATGCCTTAATGACAATGGCCTTTAGCTTTTTATAGCCTGCAACGGCAGCAGTACCACCGCGTCCCGCTGAACGGTCGTGTTCATTAATAAAGGAAGAGAAACGAACCGTATTTTCACCAGCTTGACCGATGGCCATGACACTAAGGTCTTTTTCACCGTATTGGTCTTGCATCGCTTTTATAAAGGCTCGGGTACTAGTCCCCCAAAGATTTGAGGCATCACGAATTTCCGCTTTGCCGTCTTCGATATAAAGATAAACAGGTTTGTCACTTTTACCTTTTACGATGATATTATCAAAACCAGCCCATTTTAGGCGTGCAGCTGTCCAACCGCCCATATGGGAATCGGTTACCGTTCCTGTAAGCGGAGATTTAGTAACGACACATAAACGTCCGCTCATTGCAGAGCGGGAACCTGTCACCGGACCTGTCATAATGCATAAAATATTTTCCAGAGAAAGCGGTTCCACATCTGGCCCGTTGTCTAACACATATTTAACGCCAAGCCCTCTACCGCCAATGTACTTTTTGGCATCCTCCTCGTTGATTGAGTTGTAAGAAACTTTTCCGTTAGTGAGATCGACCATTACTTCTTTGTTCTTAAATCCGCCTAGATTCATTGATATCCCTTCTTTCCTGATATAAAGGATGGAATCTCTTAATAGATTAAGAGGAAATTCAAAAAATTACCTTAAAATCCAATTATTATTATACCATTGTTATAATATTTTTAAAATTAAAACTTAGTAGGGAACTTAAAATCATCTTTTGTTATGATAAATATGGATAGAGTTATAACGAAATTCACAGTAAGGGTGGAAATGAGGAATTTCATGGGTGATTTAGACCGTTATTCGAGGCAAATCCTTTTTGCTGGGATTGGTGAGACAGGACAAAGAGACTTGTTGAATTCGCGTGTGGCTGTTGTGGGTGCAGGAGCACTGGGAACGGTTATTTCCAATCATCTAGTCCGTTCCGGGGTAGGGTATATCCGCTTGATTGATAGGGATTTAGTGGAACTGTCCAATTTGCAGCGGCAGACTTTGTTTGATGAGGAGGACGCCAAATTAAATTTGCCTAAAGCCGTTGCCGCACAAAAAAGATTAATGAAGATTAATTCCACGGTAACCGTTGAGGCCGTCATTGCCGATTTGAACCTCGAAAATGCAGAAAATTTATTGACTGGGATGGATGTCATTGTCGATGGCACGGATAATTTTATGTCCAGGTTTTTGATTAATGACGTGGCGGTTAAGTCTGGAATTCCTTGGGTTCATGGCGCAGCCGTAAGTTCAAGGGGCATGTTTGCGGTGTTTAAGCCTGGCATTACCCCATGTTACCGATGTTTATATCCAATTGTTCCAGCGGGAATGGGGGAGACCTGCGATACCGTTGGAGTGCTTTCACCGTTGACCGATATTATAGGTTCTTTCCAGGCAATGGAAACGATAAAATTGTTAACTGGGCACCAAACGACTCCCAATTTGGAGCAAATAGATGTTTGGGATCATGCGGCCCTGCAGATGGATATCTCCAAAGGAAAAAATCCGAACTGTCCTGCCTGTGCAAAGGGACAATTTGACTTTCTTAATCGATCATCGGTGCTTCAAGAGACCTATTCGACTCTTTGTGGCCGGGATACGGTCCAAGTGAATCCAGGAAGCCAGCGGATAATGGATTTAAAAATGACGGCGGAAAAGCTAGGAAAGAGCGGGAAGGTGACAGCAAATGAATTCTTGTTGAGGTTTTCACCTGAGGAGGAGATCACAATGGTTGTGTTTAAGGATGCCAGAGTGTTAATCCATGGAACAAATGACCTGGTGAAAGCAAAATCTCTTTACTCGAAATACATTGGCAACTAAGCAATAATGAATAAGGCTGCCAAATTAGTAAAAGGCAGCCTCTCATATTATGAAATTAATTTCTCGATAATCAGACGTTTGCCAGTGTTTAAGGTGAATTCAAACCGGTCATTCACCTTTTCAAAATAGCAAAAATGGTGCTGTACGTTGCAGATTTGTTCCTGGTTGTCAAAAACCATGAAGTTTACCCCGTCTTTACGATTATCATCGGATAAAAAGGATAAATGATTATAACAGTATATACAATCGAAAATTGAGAAGCTCAGCGAGTTTAAGGTAGTGACGAATTGGATAAAAGCATCATCACTAATCCCCTCTAACAACCGTTCAAGAGAATAAATCAAGTGCTTTCTGATTCTTACCAAATCATGGTCACGGAGCATGACCAGATCGTGTCCAATACGGATTTTACCTGGCTCGAGCAATATCCCTTTTCTCCACCGGTTTAATCGAAAGATCTCTATTTCCTGTTGCAGATGGTCCTCTAACATGGAAGCTTCTTCCGTTTCCTCATCGAAAAATATCCATTGTTCATTAATCTGTTCCACCGATCCCTCGGTATATGCCCGCTTTTGAATATCCAATAGATGGATTCGTTGCTGTCGATTCATTGTTTACCTCCGTGCCAGATACTTCACTCTTCTTTTTAGACATCTTTCTGAAAATTTATAACCGGATTTTATTAAAAATGGATGTCAGGTAATTTACCATAGTATTTTTACGATCTAGGCGCTTTTTGTTTTGGACAATTAACGATTTAATCTGGGCTGAATAGTATAGAACATGTCAGAAAAACCACCAGTTTTTCGAGCGGAAAGGAGCAACGATACATGTGTGGAATATCAGGCTGGATTGATTTTCAACAACCATTAAAAAATCAAACCGATATCTTAACAAGCATGGCCCAAACCCTCTCAAAGCGAGGTCCTGATGAAACCAATATTTGGACGGATACTCATGTGGCTTTTGGTCATAAACGCCTTATAGTAGTGGACCCCGCTGGAGGAAGGCAGCCCATGTCCAAACAGAAAGAAGGTTTTAGTTATACCATTTGTTATAATGGAGAGTTGTACAACACAGAAGACCTGCGCAAAATTCTCCTTACTAAAGGATATTCCTTTAAAGGTCATTCTGACACTGAAGTTCTGTTAACTGCCTATATAGAATGGGCTGAAGAATGTGTAAATCATTTAAATGGAATTTATGCTTTTGCTATTTGGGACAGCAAAAGAGAACAGCTATTTATTGGCCGTGACCGCTTGGGGGTAAAACCATTATTCTTTAAAGAACATAAATCAGGATTATTGTTTGCCTCCGAGCTTAAAGCCATCCTTGCTCACCCCGAAGTAAAGACAGAAATCACACGAGAAGGCTTGGCCCAAGTGCTGGGGGTTGGCCCGTCCAGGTCGCCCGGTTCAGGGGTGTTTAGAGGAATTAATGAATTAAGACCTGCTCATGCGTTGGTATTTTCCAAAAATGGTTTAAAAACTTGGCGGTATTGGAATGTGAAAAGTGTGGAACATCAAGAAACGGTAGAGGAAACAGCGGAAAGGGTCCGACACCTAGTCAGTGATGCCATTACAAGACAACTTGTATCGGATGTCCCGTTGTGCACATTTTTATCGGGAGGACTTGATTCCAGTATCATAACCGCTATTGCTGCTAAAGGTTTCGAAACAGAAGGAAGAGGGCAGCTTCATACTTATTCCATTGATTATGAGGGCAACGATAAGCATTTTACCGCAAGTGAATTCCAGCCAGACTCTGACGAGAAATATATCAAGTTAATAAAGCAGCATTTCGCTACCGAACACCATAAAAAGATCATTACACAGGAACAATTGGTCCATGATTTAACGGAAGCTGTTCATGTACGGGATTTGCCAGGAATGGCGGATGTCGATTCATCGCTGTTATGGTTTTGCAAGGAGATAAAACAAGATTTTACGGTGAGCTTATCCGGGGAATGCGCGGATGAAATCTTTGGGGGCTACCCGTGGTTCCGTCGGCAACAGGACCTCGAGCGGGCAGGTTTCCCGTGGATGCGCTCAGTGTCAGAGCGGGAGAGTTTATTGAACCCATATTGGCGGGAACGTTTGAACCTGGCGGAGTACTCAATCAGTCAATATCGCCAAACCATTGCCGAAACCCCTAAATTAGAGGGAGAAAGTTTGGAAGAATCAAAACGCCGGGAGTTATTCTATATTAATATGATTTGGTTTATGACAACACTTCTTGACCGCAAAGATAGGATGAGTATGGGAGCGAGCCTGGAGGTAAGGGTTCCGTTTGCCGACCATCGATTGGTGGAGTATGTTTGGAACATCCCATGGGATATTAAAATGCACGGCAACAGGGAAAAAGGAATTCTTCGCAAGGCATTTGAAGGAATATTGCCTGAGGAAGTCCTGTATCGAAAAAAGAGTCCATATCCTAAAACACATAACCCAGAATATACTTCCATGGTACAAAAATGGATGAAGGAGATACTTCAAGATTCCTCTTCAGCATTACATGAGATATTCGATAAAAACCAATTAGAAAGACTGGTAGAATCAGGAGGGGCTTCTTTTCAGGAACCATGGTTTGGCCAGTTGATGACAGGTCCACAGCTATTAGCGTACTTTGTGCAGCTCCACACATGGTTCAAGGACTATAATATTAATATAGTGAACTAATTACACAAAATCAGTTATTCCATTTGGAATATATAGAGTATTCGTATAAAATGAGTGTAGGGAAGGGGGAATCCCCTTCTTTTTTATAGGGGGAAATTACATGAATAAAATAATTCCATTTGTTTTAATCTTTTTTTTACTATCGGCAATGCCTGCCAACGCAAAGGTAAATGAAAAGGATCGTCAGTGGCAGGATGAAACCATTTATTCCATTATGGTGGATCGGTTCAATGATTCGGTCCAGAAAAATAATTTGGATGTTAATACAAATGATCCTAATCAATATAATGGCGGTGATTTTCAAGGGATCATCGATAAACTGGATTACATAAAAAGCATGGGGTTTACAGCAATCCGGCTATCTCCCATTTTTGAAAACGCAAATGGCGGGTACCATGGTTATTGGGTTACGGATTTTTACAAAGTGGACGAGCATTTTGGAACCCTGAAAGAGTTTCAAACGCTGGTCAAGGAAGCCCATAAACGGAAGATTAGGGTGCTGATTGATTTCGTTGCCAATAACACGGCCAAAAATCACCCGTGGGTAAATGACCCAGATAAACGGGATTGGTACCATAAACAACAAGAAAATGTAGATTGGACAAACCAAGAGCAAGCCGAGAACGGCTGGGTGGATGGTTTGCCTGATTTAAACCAAGAAAATCCTGAGGTGAGCCAATATCTAATTGATGCGGCAAAGTGGTGGATTAAGAATACGGATATTGACGGGTATAGCCTTCCTGATGTTAACCGGGTACCGATGGATTTTTGGAAGCAGTTTACGGATGAGGTAAAGGGCGAAAAAGACAACCTTTTTCTTTTAGGAATTCCCTCCAAAGATACAAATGTGAACCTGGAACAATATCAAAATGCCGGTATAGACAGCTTATTTGATTATTCTCAAAGCGGAAAACTGCGGCAGGTTTTTGCTACTACCAATCACTCATTTAAGACAGTTACGCCGCAACAACAGCCGCTGGCGGCAAATTTCTTTGATGATGAATATACAACAAGATTTACTGGTGACATCGTGGAGGAAAGGCAGTTTCCCGGTTCCCGTTGGAAGACAGCCTTGACGTATCTCTATACAACCCCCGGCATCCCAGTGGTTTATTATGGAACAGAAATTGCTTTAACGGGCGGTGAGACTCCGGATAACCGCAGGCTAATGAGCTTTCGGGCAGAAAAAGAACTGATTGATTATATCACCCGCATTGCGGAAGTAAGAGCAGAACAGCCTTCATTAACGCGGGGAACCTTCACGGTGTTGTATGACAAAAACGGGATGGCAGTCTATAAGAGGGAATATAAAGGAGTAACAACTGTCATTGCCATCAATAATACGAGAGAATCACAAAATGTGACATTAACGAGCGACCAATTGGAAGGGAACAAAGAACTTCGCTCATTGCTGAGTGATAATGTGGTTCGCAGCCAGAAAGGTGAATATATGCTGATCATAGACCGGGACAATTCTGAAATATTCCTATTGGCAGATAAAACCGGGTTCAACCTGCCGTATATTACGGTGACCATTATATCTGTGTTATTAATATTATTGTTCCTGCTCTTCATTATCAAACGGGGAAAACAGAACAGGGCATAACATGGAAAGCATCAAGGATAAACCTTGATGCTTTTTATAGTATTATTAGACCTATCCCCCGACAATGGTTCCTCCATTTACATGAATCATTTGCCCGCTGACATAGGAAGAGTCATCTGATGCAAGAAAAACATAACTTGGCGCAAGTTCAAATGGCTGGCCTGCTCTTCCCATTGGGGTATTGGACCCGAATGATGCCACCTGTTCGGCGGAAAAAGTGGAAGGTATAAGCGGTGTCCAAATCGGTCCTGGTGCAACACCGTTGACGCGGATACCGTCCTTTGCCAAAGACATGGCTAAAGATCGGGTAAAACTGACGACGGCACCTTTTGTCGCAGAATAATCCAGGAGTTGTTCACTCCCTTCATAAGCAGTGATCGATGCCGTGTTGATGATCGATGCCCCTTGCTTTAAATAGGGGAGGGCCATTTTCGTCATGTAAAAGTAAGAAAAAATATTGGTTCGGAACGTTCTTTCTAATTGCGTTGAACTGATATCCGATAAGCTTTTTTGCGGATGCTGTTCAGCCGCATTATTAACAAGGACATCGAGCTTCCCGAATTCATCGATCGTTTTTTGAACAACCTGCAGGCAAAATTCTTCGTCCCCGATATCTCCGGAAAAAAGCTGGCATTTGCGGCCTTCTGCCACTATTGATCTCTTTGTCTCCTCTGCATCCTGATGCTCATTTAAGTACACGATTCCAACATCCGCGCCTTCTTTGGCAAAATGTATCGCGACGGCTTTCCCGATACCGCTGTCCCCTCCTGTGATTATGGCTGTTTTACCGGCCAACTTGCCGGCTGCTTTATACGCAGGACCATCGGAAAGCGGTCTTGGATTCATTTCACTTTCAATTCCAGGCTGTCTGTTTTGGTGCTGTGGCGGAAAACTTTGCTTCTTTTGATTTTGATTGCTGCTCATTTTTTTAACCTCCACACAATTCATTACGATTATTAGTTTAAGAAATGTGCCGGAAATTATGTTGAAGAATGAAAAAAGCATAAAGCGGAAGCTTTATGCTGCTATCGATAGTTAATAAATTGGACGTCTACGCTGAGGTCGGCATCCCGAATCAAGGAGATGATTTTTTGCAAATCATCACGACTCTTGCCGCTGACACGTATTTGGTCATCTTGGACTTGGGTTTTTACCTTAACTCCGCTGTTTTTAATAATCGTATTAATTTTTTTTGCGTTTTCCTTATCAATCCCTTGAACCAGCTTGGCCCGCTGCCGGACAGTGCCGCCGGAAGCCCCTTCTAATTTTCCGTAGTCGAGGTTTTTGATGGGAACCTCGCGCTTGATGAGCTTACTAAGTAACACATCTTTTAACTGTTCCATTTTATATTCATCATCAGAGACAAGGACCAGTTCCTCTTTTTCAAGTGTCACATTGCTTTTGCTCCCCTTAAAATCGTAGCGGGTGCTAATCTCTTTCATTGTTTGGGTTACAGCGTTTGTCACTTCAGAAAAGTCTACTTTGGATACAATATCGAATGAGCTGTCTTTAGACATGTCAAAACCTCCATCATTTACTTATTGGGATCAACCCCTGATAAAGTTTCCCTTTATCCCTACATTATAGTAAAATATAGCAGTTCGAACAAGAATAGCCTGTCATGTTAAAGAATCAACGTCAGGTCAAATAGAAAAATAAAATCATGTTTAAACTACTAAAAAGCTCCTAAAGAAATGGGGAATGATAGATGTCATTAAAAGAATTCATTGGGCAGACAACCGTACTAAAAACAGCTCGAATCACAGACTTTGGATATTTTTTAACAAATGATGAGGAAGAAGATGTTCTGCTCCATAAAAACCAAGCCAAGCATCCATTAGAGGAAGGCGACGAGATAGAGGTATTTCTTTATGTGGATTCGGAAGGAAGAGTGGCTGCTTCGTCTTTTATTCCGGAAGTGTCCGTTGGCCAATATGCATGGGTGAAGGTAACAGATGTTCAGCCAGATATCGGCGTTTTTATCAATATAGGCTTACCAAAGGATATCTTGTTGGGGAAGGATGACTTGCCTGCGCATAAATCGGTTTGGCCAAAGGAAGGAGATTTGGTCTATATTACCTTAAGAGTCAATCGTACCTTTCTTCTTTATGCAAAGCTGGCCAGTGACCAGGTGATAAAAGATATTTCTATTAAAGCAGATCGCAGCATTTTTAACAAAAATGTCCAAGGCCACATATATCGGACTGCCAAAGTCGGAAGCTGGGTTTATACGATTGAAGGCTATAAAGGATTTATTCATGAATCACAGAGACATACGGAACCGCGTCTGGGGGAAAGAGTGGAAGGCCGGGTTATTGATGTGAAGGAAGATGGTACGGTTAATGTTTCCCTGCTTGCCAGGAAACAGGAATCTCTAGACGCAGACGCCACAAAAATACTTGATTATTTGATGGGCCGGAATGGGGCGATGCCGTACAGCGATAAAAGCATGGCTGAAGACATTCAGGAACGGTTTGGAATGAGCAAGGCTGCGTTCAAACGGGCTTTAGGAAAATTGTTAAAGGAAAATAAAGTCTACCAAGAGAATGGCTGGACTTATGAAAAGAAACAATAATATCGGTACATACTCTATTCCAGTTTGATTCACACTAAATTTGAATCATTGGAAAGGAGCAAACTATATGCCGCACACTTCAGATAATGATAAAAAAGCAAAAGACGCAAATGCGTTTAACCATGAAAAAAACATGCTTGCGGAAAAGAATCGTCAAATGGGTAAAAGTCAATATTCAAAGAAAACAGACCATAAGTAAAAGGAGTGAGGTAACCTCACTCCTTTTTTTGCTTAAATTTTATTGTGGTATTTCATTTAAAAAGAATATGGAAATGGTTCCTGCCCCTGTATGAGCCCCAATCGCAGCGCCAATAGCAGAAATGTACACCTGTTTGGGCTGAAATTCGGCTTCGATCATTGATTTCATTTCTATTGCCATTTCCTCGTTATCGGCATGACTGATTCCAATCACTTGGCTTGAAAGGTTATTGCCTCGTTCTTTCATGATTTCTATAATCCGGCGCCAGACCTTTTTTTGGCCGCGAATCTTTTCAATCGGGACAAGCTTTCCGTCTTCCATATTCAATATCGGTTTGATGTTCAGTAAACCACCAAGAAATGCCGAAGCTTTGGAGACACGTCCCCCTTTTGCCAAATAATCCAAATCCTCAACGGTAAAAATATGTTCCATATGTCGGACACGGAACAGGACATCTTTTAAAATGTCATCTTTCGGAGTATTGGCGGCAGCGAGGCGTGCCGCTTCCATAACGATTAATCCCTGCCCCAGGGAAGCACATTTAGTATCGACAATCGTTAAATCCAAATTTGGATATTTTTCCTTTACTTGGTCAAGAATCATAACAGCGGTAGAATATGTGCCTGATAATTGGGAAGAAAAGGCTATGTATATGCCAGACTCATTTTTTTCTGCCATTTCTGTAAAGGTTTCCTCGAATAAAAGGGGAGAGGCCTGTGATGTTTTCGGGATTTGACCGCTCCTGATTGCATCATATACGGTTTTGGGATCGACGTTTTTTACATCTTCATATTCTTCTCCGTTTATATGGACCTTTAAAGGTAATAATGTCACGTTGTTTTCTTCATAAAAACTTTTCGGTAAATCGCATGCGCTATCAGCGAGTATCTTTACCTGCATGAAGCTCACCTGCTTTCAAAAATCTATCATATTCAGTTTAGCGGTTTCGGATAAAAAATACAATTACCTTAATGGTTAACAGGAAAAAAGGGGGATTTATATTGGTTTGGCTTCAAATAAGGAAAATTGGCATCGTGGTGATTGGTGCCTTATTAAATGCAGCCGGAATGAATTTATTTTTAGTCCCGGCGGATATATACTCCAGCGGTTTTACCGGGATTGCCCAATTGCTTTCAAGAGTGATAAGTGATTATACATCGTTTCATGTGTCAATGGGACTGTTACTGCTTATTTTAAATATTCCGGTTGCAGCTTTGGGGTGGAAAAAGGTCGGAAAATCTTTTACGATATACAGTTTCCTAAGTGTGGCCCTATCGTCCTTGTTCCTAGAACTTATTCCGGTGAAGCCGATTGCGAACGATATCCTGCTAAATTCGGTTTTTGGGGGAGTCATCGTGGCTGCAGGTATTGGAATAACTTTAAAATGGGGGGCATCGACAGGTGGTCTGGATATCATTGCAATGGTGCTGTCAAGAATCAAAGATAAACCAATCGGTCCTTACATGTTTATTTTAAACTTTTTCATCATCATTACGGCAGGGTTTCTGTATGGTTGGGAAAAAGCGTTATATACATTAGTTTTCTTGTACACTTCAACAAGGGTCATTGATGCTATCCACACACGGTACGCGAAACTCACGGCTTTTATAATTACCAAAAAAGCAGATGAATTGAAAAAAGCCATTCAAGCAAAACTCGTTAGAGGAATTACCATGATTCCTGCCAAAGGGGCATTTTCCAACGAAACAAGAGATTTGCTGATGATAGTCATTACGAGATATGAGTTGTTTGATTTAGAGAGGGTCATAAAGGAAGTTGACCCTAATGCCTTTACCAATATTATAGAAACAACCAATGTCTACGGATTTTTTCGTAAGGATTAGGTCACTCTTCTTGGAAAAATTCAAACGTAAGATTCAGGAGGGAATTTATGCGTATTCTAATTTGTATACTCTTGATTTTCTTTCCTCTAATGTTAAATACCGACGCAAATGAAGTAGTGCATTTTCCAGGTATCCGAAATGTGATGGTATCAGGAGGGAACGGAACTTATACTGTCAAGGGTGAAGCAAATGAAGGATTCTTTTACACTGTTGAAGATGGCCATAATCAATATATTGAGGAGCAGAAGGTTCTGGCAGGTGGAAAAAAAACGGAGTGGCAACAGTTCAGTATTTCTGTGCGGATCCCTTCAGGAAGGCTGCCGGATAACGGAACACTAATGTTTCACTTCTATCAACGGAAGCAAAACGGGCAAATCATATATGAATATCCGGTTGTTTTAGAAAGGTTTTAAACGCAAAAAGCGGAAGCACCAAGGCTTCCGCTTTTTGCTACCTTAATTGATCAAGCTCTTGTTGCATTTTTTGGAGCTGGCTTTGCTCCGCGATGGTCGAATTAGCATAAGCGGAGCTTAATGCATTTTTCGCCTTTGCCACTGCGGTATCGCGGTCTTCTGGGCTGGCTGTAATGGCCATCTCAACAAATCTGCGTGCTTCCTGGAACAATTGGTTACCCATTGTTACATTCCTCCAAGCGGGGACCTGTGCACGTTAGCCATTTTCTGGGCTTCCGCTTCAGCGTAGGTCATGTGATAAGGTATTCGTTCTGCATGTTTGTTGACCGAATCCTTCCCTTGCTGGATAAAGCGTCTGGATTTGTTACCCATTCGAATCCCTCCAATATGCTTCAAAGCTCAGGTTGAAACAGCATGGCTGCCTCAAATGTAGTATGTGCAAACTATAAAGGGTTCATCAAGGAATGTCGCTACTTAATATTAAGCAAATTTGCCAAATAGGCTCCGACTCCGTCTTCTTCATTGGACAATGTGACATCACTGGCAATATTTTTCAGCTGGTCGATCGCATTGCCCATGGCAACCCCGCGACCAGCATACTCTATCATTTCCAAATCATTATCCTCATCGCCAAAGGCAATCACTCTGTCACGGGGGATTCCATAATAATCGGCTGCTTTTTTAAGACCAATCGCTTTGTTTAATCCGGTTTTAATAATTTCAATGACATGCCATGGTGCTGCCCAGCTCCGTTGTTCAATCACTTCGGCGTGAGCATCTGCTAAATGATTGCGGATTTTCTTCAATTGATCCTCCTCTGTATGTATCAGCATGCTAGTTGGAGAATCTTGCAGAAAGTTTGTTAAATCACCGGTAGTAATTTTGGGATTACCGTAACTGAAAATTTCCAATAATTTTTCATCATGATAGTGAAAATACACTTCATCCATTACTTCGGCAATAATATTATGAAATTGAAAGCTGCGGCACGCCTCCACGATGTCCTTTGCCACTTTAATATCAAGTGGTTCATGATAAAATCCCCAGTTTTCGTCTAACGGATGATGCGTGAATGCCCCATTAAAATTAACAATAGGAGTATCGAGTTCCAGTTCCCGATAGTACATTTCGCTTGACCGGTAAGGCCGCCCTGTAGCGATCATCACAACATGTCCCGCTTCTTTTGCTTTTTTGAGAACTTGTTTATTTTTTTCCGATATTGTCTTATTATCTTTTAATAAGGTTCCATCCAAATCCAATGCAATTAAGTGTTTTTCGGCCATTTCAATCCCTCTTTAATGTGTATTTTCATAATTAAGCGTTCTTTTAGGAAAAATTTTATCTTCATGTTAAACTAAAAACATAAAAAATTCATATGCGGAATGGAATTATTTATAACTATATTCACTATGTTAACAAGTTTGTATCATGGGTGTAAAAAAATTCACACTAAAATGTTTGAATTCACTCTATACTATATAGAGGGACATGTAAAATTTAAAGAATTGTTAAATTTGGCTGTTGATTGCAGCGAAAGGCGCTCAGCGAACCCGCGGGCGTGCCGGGGGAGCCTCCTCGGTGCTGGAAGCGCCTGCGGGTCTCCCCAGCCCCGTACTCCCGCAGGAGTCGAGCTTATCAGCTCCATTCAACAGAGTGAAAAAAATCAAAATTATTGTTTAACAGAGCCATTTTAAAAATAAACAGGAGTGAAATCAATATGAATGAAGAATTAAGAGAAAATATTATGGGTGCTTTGGAACTGGTTATTGACCCTGAAATCGGGATTGATATAGTAAACTTGGGATTGGTTTATGATTTGGAAATGGACGATGAAGGAAAATTAACGGTTACGATGACCTTAACGGCAATGGGCTGCCCGCTGGCCGGTACGATTGTGGATCAAGTGAAACGAGCTATAGCTGATATTCCTGAAATTAAAGAAACAGATGTAAATATTGTTTGGAATCCACCTTGGAACAAAGATATGATGTCACGCTACGCAAAAATTGCTTTAGGAATTCGTTAAGGAGACAATAGCCGATGAATAACAAGGTAATTTTAGTTAGCTCCAATCAACTGGGAAGAGGGGACCAAGAACTAGGTGAGAATATTCTTGAAACCTTTTTTACCATCCTTAAGCAAAAACAAGAGCTCCCGAAAGCTGTTTTTTGCATGAACAGTGGGGTTTTGACGATGACCGAAGAATCATTAGTATCGGTACATTTAAAGGAACTGGAAGAAAAGGGTGTTGATATATTAGCCTGTAAAACATGTGCGGACCATTATGGTGTTACCGATAAATTGACAGCTGGAAAAATCAGTGGCATGGCTGATTTTATTGACCTTGCCGCCCAATACGAAATTATTACCATATCCTAAGAATCTATTTTAAAAATCTACACGAAAGCGTCGGGTGACATCCTGACGCTTTTTTTGTGTTGCGAACTGTGAGATAGTTCACTTCTTTCTCCTATATTCATCTTTATAATGATGAGTATCAAATCTAGTTCAGGTTGCTAGCTGTACTTAGGAGGGCATAACAATGAATTTTAACCGTGAATTTAATAAGGATCCGTTTATTGTCATTTGGGAACTAACGCGCGCTTGTCAGTTAAAATGCCTGCATTGCCGTGCCGATGCCCAATACACAAGAGATCCTCGGGAGCTTACGTTTGAAGAAGGTAAGAACTTAATTGATCAAATATATGAAATGAATAATCCACTGCTGGTCTTTACCGGCGGCGACCCGCTTATGAGGCCGGATGTATTCGAAATAGCCAAATATGCGGTGGATAAAGGGGTGCGGGTTTCTATGACCCCAAGTGCTACACCCAATGTAACGAAAGAGGCCATTCAAAAGGCGAAAGAAGTAGGCCTATCCCGCTGGGCGTTTAGTCTTGACGGACCTAATGCCGAGATCCATGACCATTTCCGCGGTACCGCAGGGTCCTTTGATTTGACAATGGAACGAATCCGCTACCTGCATGAACTGGAAATTCCAGTACAAATCAATACAGTCATCTCGAGATATAACTATGAATACTTAGAAGAGATGGCAAATTTAGTGGAAGAACTGAAATGTGTGTTATGGAGCGTCTTTTTTCTCGTACCGACAGGCAGGGGACAAGTATCCGATATGATATCTCCCGTTGAACACGAGAAGGTGTTACGATGGCTTTACGAGCTTAGTAAACGGGTGCCATTTGATATTAAAACAACCGAAGCCATGCATTATCGTCGTGTAGTGATTCAGCAAAAAATGCGGGAAGCAAAATCCAAACATGATGAAATTGATTACTTGAATGCATTGACGGAAAAAGGTTTAACAGGTTCAATCGATGGTTTGGGAAGAGCACCAAAAGGTGTAAATGATGGAAATGGATTTGTGTTTATTTCCCATATTGGCGATGTTTATCCAAGTGGACTGCTTCCGGTTAAGGCCGGTAATGTCCGAGAAACACCTCTTGCTGAGATATATCGAGAGTCACCGATTTTTAAATCGTTACGAGCCCCAGACTCCTTTAAAGGCAAATGCGGGGTTTGTGAATTTCGTTATGTTTGCGGAGGTTCAAGGTCACGCGCTTACGCGATGACGGGGGATTATCTAGAAAGTGAACCATTTTGCGTTTATATTCCTAAAGCACTGCGGGAAAAACAAGCAAACCTTTAACTAAAGCCGGCACGGGAGCAATCGGTTTGATTGCGTCCCCCCAAGGTATCCGGGAGGATTTCGGCACAAAAAAAGAGCTGGCGCAATGCCAGCTTTATTCAATATTGCAATAGATGGCGGGACAATTCTCACAGCCAATCTCATCTTTTAAATATTGTAAATCCAATATCGATATTTTTCCTCGTTTAATGGCAATAATGTTGTTTTTCTTTAATTCGCTTAGAATCCGATTGGTACTTTCTCGGGAAGTGCCGCAAAAATTGGCGAGTTCCTGGTTAGTCAACGGCAAATCAATAAGAATTTCATTCCCTTTGTTGACCCCATAACTGTTGGACATCCGTATAAGCGTTGAAATAAGCGCACCGCGTTTTCCATGGAGGACTAAATCGCGGAACTTGGTTTGGGTTTTTCGGAAATGATCGCTCATCCACTTCATAAATTCATAACCAAGTGCACTATTTTCGAAAATCTTTCTTTCAATAACATCCTTTTTAATGGCAGCTATTTCTCCATCTTCTATTACCATTGCGCTGAACAAGTATTTAGGATGTTCAGTGAAAAGCGTTAATTCGCCGCAAATATCGTTTTCCCCGCAAATTCTTAAATACAGCTCACGTCCATCGGAGGTCACTTTGCTGATTTGGATTTTACCGGAAATGATGACATATAACTCATCGGCGGAAGCCCCTTCTTGAAATAAGTAACGCCCTCGTTCACTTTTGAATGTGTGGTCTGCAAATTTTAACAATTCTTTTATTTCAATGGAATGTGTAGGTTTCACCTGTGTGATCATTAATATCACCTCTTCAAAAAATTCATGCATTAAAAAAGTTCAGTCTCACTCTCTATAACCATATTTTAAAGTAAATTTAGTCACGAAAACGAAGTAAACAATGACAATATAGTGAAAACTTGTTTAAGAAAAAGATAAAAAGTATTGTAATAGTGAATAATATAACAGTTTTTTCTCTGGGTTATCTGATACAATGGATATAAAACTAACTTCCTTTAATATGGAGTTGATGAAATGGAAAATTTGATCGTTACAGATCAATTAAACCGACCATTACGCGATTTAAGAATTTCAGTTATAGATCGTTGCAATTTCCGCTGCCAATATTGCATGCCGGCTGACCAATTTGGGCCAGATTTCAAGTTTCTTCCCAGAAGTGCCCTCTTAACATACGAGGAGATTGAACGGCTTGCCAAAATATTTGTAAGTCTCGGAGTAAAGAAAATCAGGTTAACGGGCGGTGAGCCGCTTCTCCGCAGGGATTTGCCAGTTCTCGTTGAAAAACTGTCTGCAATTGAAGGGCTAAGTGACCTAGGATTAACCACTAATGGTGTCCTGCTCCCTAAACTGGCAGAAAGGCTGAAACAGGCCGGACTAAAACGGGTTAATGTAAGCCTTGACAGCTTGAATGATGAATTGTTTGGGAATATCAACGGTCGTGGTGTAGGAACAGGACCTGTTCTAGAAGGAATTGAAGCAGCCAAACAAGCTGGATTAGGAGTCAAGGTAAACATGGTTGTAAAAAAGGGCCTCAATGATTCTGAGATTGTTCCAATGGCTGCTTTTTGTAAAGAAAATGGTTTGGAGCTGCGGTACATTGAATATATGGATGTTGGTTCTACAAATGGCTGGAAAATGGATGATGTGATAACCAAAAAACAAATATATGAAATTTTAAAGGACCAGTTTGAAATGGAGCCAGTGGACCCGGCGTACTTTGGTGAAGTAGCCAAACATTACCGTTATAAAGATACCGGAGTAAAGGTCGGGTTTATTACATCCGTTTCAGAATCATTTTGCTCAAGCTGCACCCGTTCCCGCCTTTCTGCTAATGGCCAACTATTTACTTGTTTGTTTAATGGCAATGGGCATGATATTCGGAACTTTATGAGAAACGGTGCATCTGATGAGGAAATTTCACACAGAATCATAAACATATGGAATGGACGTAACGATCGATATTCCGATGAAAGAACAGAAGAAATGGCTAAAAACCGCAAAAAAATTGAAATGTCCTATATCGGCGGTTGAAAATTTACAGTTGTACTTTTAATAGTAAAAAAACTCTCTTCACCATGAAGAGAGTTTTTTTAACAAGTTTATTGTATCACTTAGGCAATATATCTTGGAAACAGGATATTGTTTTCAAGATGGACATGCATGAAAGTCAATGCTTCAAGTTCTTCCAGACGATTGTATACTAAGCGGTAAGTATTGCAGGCATCGTGTGGAAGTGCAAAGTCAGATGTAACCGCACGAATCTGCCGTAAAATTTCGCCAGCATGATCATGTTCCTTCTCAAGTTCGATAATTAGATTAATGGCTTGATCACGGTCTTCAATGGTATTGTCAGCAAGCTTACGGATTAATGGGAAAACAACTGCTTCTTCTTTAGCCATATGTTCCAATAGTTCCTTCTTGAATTCATAGTAGAGCTCATAAACTTTTAGCAATTCCGGATGATTGGAGCCATGCACACGGGATACTTTTGTGACGTATGGGCTAAGCATCGTCAATTCTTCTTCCGATACTCGATGGTAATTGGCAATGACATGTTCAATTATGGTGTTGGAATCAGATTGGGTCCATATTTCCACATCCTTTTCACCATTTTCATTCTTTTCATAGACAACTTTCAGTTCATCCAATAGAACTTTAAGGTCCAGGCTATTTTGGGCAGCTGCCTCTGACAGCGGTATGTTGCCCCCACAGCAAAAATCAATACGGTTACGCTTAAACACGTCACTCGTTTTTGGTAATTCGTTTACTATATCTTTAACTAGCGTAGTCTCTGAAAACGGAAAGGTCATATTAAATTCCTCCTTAGTTAGAATTGCTTCTTAATCTAAGGATAATCGAATAGGAAACTAAACATGGTGACTTAAATCACACCCTTCTGATTTACTGGGTGATTTTTTTCGTAATAAAACAATGGAATTTGTGACATTTGCTATGTTGGAAAGATTTTTGTAGGCTTATAATGAATTTAATTGTTTTAACGACCAGCAGTTTTTTAGAAGGAGCCGATGAGATTGTTTGAAAGAAGACAACCCATTCCCATAGGGGAAGCAGTTAAAAAGATTATGGAATGTCCCGTAGAAGGGGCAGTCGAATACATACCGCTGGATCAGAGCTATGGACGGTTTTTGGCAAAGGATATCGTGGCCACAAGTGATGTGCCGCATTTTGACCGGGCCCCATATGACGGATTTGCTGTCAGGTCAATTGATACCATGCATGCCTCCCAATCAAACCCAGTGGACTTTGAAGTCATCGATCATATTGGGGCCGGAATGGTCTCGGATAAACAAGTAAAAGAAAACCAAGCTGTCAGAATCATGACAGGCGCGATGATGCCTGAAGGAACAGATGCAGTGGTCATGTTTGAATTGGTCCACCCTTTTGAGAAAGAGGAAGGACCATATTTTACCATCAAGCGAAGTTTTAAAAAAGGTGAAAATGTATCCTTTAGGGGCGAAGATGCCAAAGAAGGAGAGATACTTGTGAAAAAAGGAACTCTGATTAATCCTGGTATCCAAGCCGTCTTGGCAACGTTTGGGTACCATCAGGTTCCTGCTGCTAGAAAACCGGTTGTCGGTTTATTTGCAACCGGAACGGAATTGTTGGAAGTTGATGAGCCACTAATACCTGGGAAAATTCGCAACAGCAATTCACACATGATTGCGGCTCAAATTAAAAGAGCCGGAGGAGAAGTCCGTTATTTTGGAAAATTGCCGGACGAGTTTGATACCTGCTTCGAGGCCATAAAAAATGCTCTTAATAAAGTTGACATTTTAATCACCACCGGCGGGGTATCAGTTGGGGACTTTGATTATCTCCCTGAAATTTATGATAAATTGGGGGCCAAGGTCCTATTTAATAAGGTTGCTATGCGGCCAGGGAGTGTCACAACCGTTGCACAATCAAACGGAAAAATCTTATTTGGACTCTCAGGCAATCCTTCCGCGTGTTATGTGGGATTTGAATTATTCGCACGTCCGATTATCCGAACTATGCTATATTCAAATGCCCCTCACCTACGGAGAGAAGCAGCCATCCTTGAAGCGGATTTTCCAAAAGCCAATCCCTTTACAAGATTTGTCCGGAGTTCACTATATATTGAGTCTGGAAAACTGAAGGTTACTCCAAGTGGATTGGATAAGTCCAATATTATCATGAGCCTAGCCGGGGCCAATTCCCTAACTATTCTTCCGGGAGGGACGAGAGGTTATACTTCGGGTACCGAAGTAGATGTTCTTATGCTGGAAGATCAGACTGGCAGTGAATGGCCTTGGTGACCCCCATTATTTTTCAGGTCGTCGGGTATCAAAATAGCGGCAAAACCACTTTCATTGAAAAACTGATTCAATATTTGACAGAGCAAGGAGTTAAAACGGCTGTGATTAAACATCATGGCCACGGCGGCAAACCGGATATTTCAGGAGAAAAGGATTCCACCAAATATCTGAAAGCTGGTGCCATTGTGTCCAGTGTTGAAGGGGGAGGCAGGCTCATCCTGCAAGCGGACTATTCAGGTTATTCTTTAAAAGAGCAAATTGATCTAATAAGTATGTTTCATCCAGGTGTGGTCCTCATTGAAGGTTACAAGGAGAAAGAGTACCCAAAGCTGTTATTCTTGAGGAACACGGATGATCTTCTATTACTTGATTCGGTTCCCAATGTAGTGGTGATTGGATATTGGCAGCAACAGTTAGAACCTTTCATTCAACATTTAACTATCCCACACTTTTTCATACATGATGAATTGGCCGTTTGCCGGGTTGCACAATTGTTAAAAAATATTGATAAAGAAAATTCGCCGATTGGCTAGCCCACTCGGGTGAAAAAAGAGGCGTAGGTGCACTTATGCCTGAAAGTTATATACTTTCCTATCAGCAACAAAAGAAGGCTAGGGTCTTCTTTTGTTTTTTTATGTGACGTGGTTCACAATATCTCCCGCCGTGTTCGGTTATAGTAAAGAAAAGGAAGACAAGGAGTGTATGTAAAATGAAGCTTTTTATACCAAAACAGCATGGGGCATGGGCAATGCTGATTATTCCATTTTGGCTTGGGGTGATGGATGGAGGATTTGTATGGCAGCATATTCCTTTTTTCATAGGTTGGTTCTTTTTATATCTGGCTACCTATCCGTTACTTTTTTTATTCAAAAGAAAAAAAATGCGGTTTTATATCAAATGGTCATCCATTTATCTTGTTTTGGCATTAGCATTTCTTTCCTTCCCTCTCGTGAAAGATCCAACCATTATTTATTTTGGTTTTGCAATGATTCCATTTTTTGTGATTAATGCATATTTTTCATCCATTAAACGTGATCGAGCATTTCTAAACGATATTAGTGCCGTAGTGGCATTTTCCATGGCGGGACTGGCCAGCAGTTATTTTGGTTCCGGAACGATTACACTCCATACCATTCTTTTTTCATGGCTATCATCGATATTATTTTTTATCGGCAGTACTTTTTATGTAAAAACTATGATTCGAGAGAAGAACAATAATAAGTATAAATGGATATCATGGATTTATCATATACTTGTGATGATTGTTACGCTGGTATTGGGGCAGTTGATCGTGGCCTTGGCATTTTTGCCAAGTTTAACAAGGGCGTTTTTATTTTACGGGCGGAAGCTCTCACCTAAACAGATAGGTATATACGAGATTATAAATTCCGCCATCTTTTTCATCATTATGGCAATACAAATTCTTATCAATTAAAAAATCGGTCTTTTATGAGACCGATTTTTTTAATTAACTTTGCAAATTTCAATAGGGCAGTCCTCACAGTCAATTTCTTTTCGTAAATAGTGGATATCATGAATGGTAATGGTCCCTTTTTCAATGGAGATAATGCCGGATTTTCGCAGCTCACTGAGTAACCGATTAACGACTTCTCTTGATGTGCCGCAAAAATTTGCCAATTCTTGGTTTGTTAGGGGCAAATCAATGTGAATCCCTTTATTTGTTTTGATTCCATAGCTATTACTGATTCTGATTAATGTCGAGTACAGTGCCCCTTTTTTGCCATGTAAAACCAAGTCGCGAAACTTTGTTTGGGTTTTCCGGTATTCCAGGCTAATCCATTGGATGAATTCAAGAGCAAGTGGAAGGTTCATTGAAAGTTTTTCCTCAAGGTCATTTTTCATAATTACAGCCACAACACCGCTTTCAATCACTCGACCGCTAAACATGTGTTTGGGTGAAGAAGAAAATAGGTTGATTTCTCCTGTGAAATCTCCATAGGAGCACAGTTTTAATGTGAGTTCCCTGCCATCAGGAATCATTTTGCTAAGCTGCAGAATCCCGCTTTGAACAATATATAATTCATCCGCCTTCATTCCTTCTTGGAATAAAAACATTCCTTTTTCCATTTTCCTTGTATGGTGGACGGTCTCGAATAGATGGGCTAATGTAACGGGTAGGTCTTTAGTTAACTGCATACGAATAACCACCTTTAGTGAGATATCCCAAAATTAACAAACAAAGTTGGATCTCTCTAGAAATTACTATAATTATATTGTTAATGAAGATTAATTGGCAATAATTGTTGAATAAGTTCATACAATCGTCAAAACTGTTGTATTATTCCTTGGGAAATATTATTTCCGTATAGTGAAAAAATACAAGAAATTCCTTTAATGGACTTATGCCAAACGGAAATAATATGAATGTAAGTTAAGGAGGGAATCGAATGGGCCAAAATCGTCAATTTCGTTCGGGGCAAAAAGCCCCTAATAACGGCATTTATATTGAAGTGGGTGACACTGGAAGCCCGGTCGTCAATCCGAAAAGGATCAAGCTAAAAGCCGGGGAGCGTTTTCCTGAAACAGCCAATGACGAAAGAATTTGGACATACGCACGAAAACCATAAAGTAAACAAGTCATCCATCCGGATGGCTTTTTACATGCGTAGGCTAATCAGTGCCAGGTGAGCGAATGATTAACAACATCAATTTAGGTTTCTTTCTTGAATAGGCTTAACTAAATTTTACATTTAAATATCAAATGTTTTATAATGAAAATAGGTCAAGAAAGGTCAAAGAAGGTGATATGTCATGGATTTGAATCGAATGACAGAACGGACCCAATCAGGATTAATGGACGCCCAAACACTGGCAATAAAAAATAATCATCAAGAAATTGACGAACCCCATTTATTCTTATCATTAATGGGCCAAGAGGATAGTTTAATTACGGCCATCTTAGAAAGAGCAGGCTTGCCTTCTAAACAAGTTCAAAATAAATTAACAGATATACTCGCAAAAAAGCCGCAAGTTACCGGAGCAGGTGCCGAACAAGGGAAATTGTATATCACTGGGAAGCTCCAAAAACTGCTGGTCAACGCGGAAGAAATCATGAAAAAATTTTCCGATGAGTACATATCGGCAGAGCATATTCTTTTGGCAGGCACCCAAGCGAACGAATCGGATTTATACAAGGTGATCCGGTCTTTTGGCATTACTGCAGAAGATATATGGAAAGCTGTCAAGGAAATAAGGGGGAATCAAAGGGTGACAACGCAAAACCCGGAAGCAGGTTATGATGCACTAAAAAAATATGGCAGGGACCTTGTGGCTGAAGTGAGGGCAGGTAAACTCGATCCGGTTATTGGCCGGGATGCGGAAATCCGCAACGTCATCCGCATTCTATCCCGAAAAACCAAGAATAATCCAGTTTTAATTGGAGAGCCAGGGGTAGGGAAAACAGCGATTGTGGAAGGACTGGCCCAGCGGATTGTTCGGAAGGATGTTCCGGAAGGCCTAAAGGATAAGACGATATTCTCTTTGGACATGAGTTCCTTAATCGCTGGAGCCAAATTTAGAGGCGAATTTGAAGAAAGATTAAAAGCAGTTTTAAATGAAATTAAAAAAAGTGAAGGGCAAATCATTCTATTTATTGATGAAATTCATACGATTGTCGGTGCGGGCAGAACAGAAGGAGCCATGGATGCAGGCAACATGTTAAAGCCTATGCTTGCACGAGGAGAATTGCATTGTATTGGAGCTACCACACTTGACGAACATCGGAAATATATTGAGAAGGATCCGGCGCTCGAACGCCGCTTCCAACAGGTGCTTGTCCAGGAACCAAATGTCGAAGATACCATTTCCATTTTACGTGGATTAAAAGAACGATTTGAAGTGCACCATGGAGTAAAAATCCATGACCAAGCCTTGGTGACGGCAGCCACTTTATCTGACCGGTATATTACGGATCGATTTTTACCGGATAAAGCGATAGATCTTGTCGATGAGGCTTGCGCGATGATTCGAACGGAGATTGATTCCATGCCGACCGAGCTAGATGAAGTAACCCGGAGAGTCATGCAATTGGAAATAGAAGAGGCAGCTTTGCTTAAGGAACAGGATGATATCAGCAAACAAAGGCTGCAAACACTACAAAAGGAATTGGCGGACTTACGGGAACAGGCAAATGCAAAGAAAGCCAAATGGCTAGATGAAAAGCAGAAAATCCAAAAATTGCAGGAGAAACGAGAACAGTTGGAAAAATTACGGCGTGAGCTTCAGCAGGCAGAGGATAAGTACGATTTAAACAGGGCAGCTGAGCTTAGGCACGGTCTAATCCCCATGGAGGAAAAAGAACTGAAAGAGCTCGAATCTGCGGCGGAAAACGATAACCGGCTTCTTCGCGAGGAAGTGACCGGAGAAGAAATCTCATCAATCGTTTCCAGGTGGACCGGGATTCCCCTCGCTAAATTGGTCGAAGGGGAACGGGAAAAATTACTACGTTTGGAGTCAATCCTCCAAGAACGGGTCATTGGCCAAAATGAAGCTGTAAATTTGGTAGCGGATGCTGTCCTGCGTGCCCGTGCCGGAATCAAGGACCCAAATCGTCCAATCGGCTCGTTCCTGTTTTTGGGACCGACTGGTGTTGGTAAGACGGAGTTGGCAAAAGCTTTGGCCGAGGCACTATTTGACAGCGAAGAGCATATCATTCGGATAGATATGTCTGAGTACATGGAAAAACATGCGGTTTCCCGCTTGATTGGTGCCCCTCCGGGCTATGTGGGGTATGAGGAGGGGGGGCAGCTCACGGAAGCAGTCAGACGGCAGCCATATTCCGTTATATTGATGGATGAAATAGAGAAGGCCCATCCAGAAGTATTCAATATCCTTCTTCAAGCACTTGATGATGGAAGAATTACCGACTCACAGGGAAGGGTTGTAGATTTTAAAAATACTGTTATTATCATGACATCGAATATCGGATCGCAATTTTTACTGGAGCGGTCTGAGGATGAAAGTGAAATTTCCGGATCCGCCCGTGAAAAAGTGATGGGCCAATTAAGAGCCCATTTCCGTCCCGAATTCTTGAACCGGATTGATGAAACAATACTATTTAAACCATTATCATTAGGTGAAATCAAGAACATAGTTGTTAAGATGTTAAAAGAATTGCAAAATAGATTAAAGGAACAGCAAATTCACATTACCATCGCTGAAGATGCGAAGGAATTCATTGCGGTTAATGGATTTGACCCAATATATGGCGCAAGGCCACTTAAACGGTACATTCAAAGAAATATTGAAACAAAGCTTGCGCGTGAAATCATTGCCGGGAAAGTGCATGACGGCTCGACGGTTCAAATATCCGTCGCGGGCGGCCAGTTACATTTATCCGTCAATGCTTAAGAAAAAGAGAAAGGTCTTCCCATTTACAAAAGGGAAGACCTCTTTTAAACATTATTAATGTTCATGGACCGGTTCGTTTGGAATGATTGCAGTGATAATGAAAATGAAAATGGTCACAACGACAGAAAGAATAGCACCAGTGACTAAGTTAACTTCTACACCTGACATGGAACTAACCACATATGTTAGCATTTCCGTTAAAAGAAAAGTCCAGAAAAATGTCCAAATAACCCGCATAATATTCACCTGCCTAATTTACTCCATATAATATTACCATAAGAAGTTGAAATAATAAAACAATTAATAAAAGGAAATGGGGAAAAATAGGCAAATTTCCTTTCAAATTATGGGGTTAATCATACAATATATGGTGAGGAAATATGTAAAAGGAGTTATACCAATGGAAAGTCGGAGTTTTCTAATGGGCACCCAATGGAATATTGTCTATTACCCTGAAAAACCAACCGGATTTGGGGTCCTAGTGATTGGCGATGAAAGGCATTTTGTGGAAGAAAATAAATGTTTTTGGGCACAAAATGAAGGGAAACTGGCGATTATTAACGAGTTGAAAGAAAAGGGATACACGATATTTTCCTCCAATCTGTATGGGCGCAACTGGGGAAGTGATGCAGCGGTAGAACTGGCAGAACAACTTTACCACCACGTCATTAGAAGTGAAATTTTAAACAACAAGATTCATATTTTAGCAGAAGGAATGGGTGCGTTAACGGCAGTGAAGCTAATGCAAAGAATCTATAGCAATATTCGATCGGTCTTACTAATCAATCCAATTCTTTCATTAAAATACCATCTGGAACAAGAGAAGGAACATAAGTTCTTTTATAAAAGGCTAATTCGTGAATTAGAAGACGCCTTTCAGATGGATTGGACAGCCATTGAAAAAATTGTTTTCAATACGGAGGAAACAGTTTATTTGAATGAAGTACCGATTGAAATTATACATGTATTATCAGGAGGCAGGATGTACAAACAATCCAAGCAATATCAACAAATTTTGGGTAATAAGAACATCAGCCCTTATTTTATACTGCCCGAAAAAAAGCTGCAATTAGGTAAAATCTGCAGTAAATTTTTTTCAAATCATGAGGCCATACTCTAATGTTTCTCCTAACCCAATAAATAATTCCTTCATGCAGCGCATAGGATGATTTTAAGCATGTTTGGGGAGGAATTTCTTATGGACAAGGCAGTAATAATGGATGTATTTGACTTTGTTGGTTTCCATCTATGTAAGTTACTTTTGAATAAAGGTGTCAAGGTGGAGGGCGTTTATATAGAGGAACATCAACATTGGGGTTTGTTGGAGGAAAAAAAACTTGAAGTGGGGAGAAATGCCAATTTTGTTGATTATTCTTTGCGTGATTGGGAGAGTACGCGGGAAAAGGACAACGTAAACACAATCATGGTAATTTCTGTCCACGATTTTTTTATGACCCGAAAAGAAGCGATATTATCTAAGCTTGATTTTAAGTCACTCATTGAAGAAAAACAGTGTAAGGGTAATCGATTAATGATTTTGGCACCGGTTCAATTGTTGATGGGGCAATCTGGCGGCAAGGATTTTTCCTGCTTTTTAAAGGAGGCTGAGGGCTTGGTGCAGGATCTGCAAATGGTTTATTTACCAACAGTTTATGGCCCATGGCAGCCCGATGAATTTTTATTTCAACAAGCGATAATTTCAGGACACTCTAGCGATTTAAAACAGCCATCGGACCGAGAATGGACGGGTGATGCTATTTTCGTAGAGGATGCAACAGAGGCAATAATTGATTTAATGGAAGAAGGGAAATCTGGAAAATATTTATTGGAAAGCAGAGGGAAAAATGGATGGATGGAGTGTGCCCGGGAGTTGTCCATTTCGACAGAGCCGCTGCAACCTTCATGTCAAGAATTGCCGCAAAATGTGGTGAGTGTGCCTGTTAAGACCCCATCATCGATTACAGAGTCTCTTGCCAGACAACGAGACCATACAAACCGATTAATAGGGCTCCGTTCAAAGGATTAATTTTTAGTACCGCTCTTATCGAAGACTATGAAGATTTAAGGGAAAAGCTGCTGATACGATTCAGCAGCTTTACTTCTTGAGTATATACTTTTGTACATAGGGATAGGCCTTATCTAATAATGGCTTAAATCCTTTTACAGATTCCACTAATGTATCGATGTGATACAACAACAGATCTAGGTCAATCCCCTGCTGATTGGGCGGCGGGTTTTGCGAAGGGTGGCTATCAGGGAATAACTCAAAATGCGGCTGGGAATATCTTTGCTGACCGAACATGAGTGCAGTAAAAGGATCGATTCTATGATGTCCTTCTGCATCATTTGATTCCTCAGGGACGAATGCTTCTTCCTGTTTATCTTGCAATGGTGATTCAGTCTCCTCCAAATTAATCAAACCTCCAGGAACAATTTTCTACTTTAACATATGAATATTTTCTTAAAAGGAATGGATATTAGCGGATAGGTAATGGAATGAAACAGTTGCTAAAACAGGAATCAATTTGATAAAATTAGTACCAAGTCATAATAATTGATATTAATATTCGATGGTACCCGTCCGATAAAATATAAAAGGAGTTGGCATAATGAGAGCAGGTATTGTTGGCATTGGAAGATATTTACCCGAGAAAGTAGTTTCAAACTTTGATTTAGAAAAAATGATGGATACGTCAGATGAGTGGATTCGGACGAGAACAGGCATTGAAGAACGCCGGATTGCAGCGGATGATATGGATACATCGGACATGGCCTTCGCTGCTGCACAAAAGGCCATTCAAGATGCAGGAATTACGCCGGAAGAGATTGACCTGATATTAGTTGCGACTGTTACACCAGACACACCATTCCCTTCCGTTTCCTGTAAGATTCAAGAAAGGCTGGGTGCTTGGAACGCAGCTGCAATGGATATTAGTGCAGCTTGTGCCGGTTTTATGTATGGTGTTGTAACGGCAAAGCAATTCATTGAGTCCAAAACGTATAAATATGTTTTGGTTGTCGGAGTTGAAAAGCTCTCCAAAATTACCGACTGGTCTGACCGGAATACAGCTGTCCTTTTTGGTGATGGAGCCGGCGCGGCCATCATCGGATCTGTTTCGGAAGATCGCGGGATTCTCTCATTTGAACTTGGTGCAGACGGTACAGGAGGAAAACACCTGTATCAGGACGAATATATCATTATGAACGGCCGAGAAGTGTTTAAATTTGCTGTAAGGCAAATGGGAGAAAGCTGTATTCATGTTTTAGAAAAAGCTGGTTTAGGAAAAGAGGACGTTGACTTTCTGATTCCCCATCAGGCTAATATCAGGATTATGGAAGCATCGAGGCAAAGGCTGGATCTCCCGCCAGAAAAAATGTCAAAAACCGTCCATAAATATGGAAATACCTCCGCAGCCTCGATTCCTATTTCTATAGTGGAAGAGTTGGAAGCCGGCAAAATCAAAGATGATGACTTGATTGTCATGGTCGGGTTTGGTGGGGGCTTAACCTGGGGAGCAATTGCTATCCGCTGGGGTAAGTAACAAGCCGGCTTATGTCCGGTTGTTGCTTTTTTATTAAAAAGATTCATGATAAGACATAATTCAACAAGACAATTGTCAAAAGTAGATAAAGGAGATGTGGACATGGAAAAACGCAGGGTCGTGGTAACAGGTGTGGGGGCAGTCACGCCGCTGGGTAATGATGTTGAAACAACATGGAAAGGGATTTTGGAAGGTAAGTCCGGAGTAGGACCGCTGACAAGAGTAAATGCCGATGAATATCCGGCAAAGGTTGCTGCGGAAGTAAAGGACTTCAATCCGGAATTGTTTATGGATAGAAAGGACGCAAGGAAAATGGACCGGTTTACTCAATTTGCAGTCGCCAGTTCACTCATGGCTGTTAAGGATGCCGACCTGACCATTGATGAAGGAAATTCCCACCGTGTCGGAGTTTGGATCGGGTCGGGAATAGGTGGTATGGAAACGTTTGAACAACAATTTGAAATATTTCAAAAGCGCGGTTATAAGAGGGTAAGCCCGTTTTTTGTGCCGATGCTAATCCCTGATATGGCAACCGGACAAGTATCCATTGTGTTGGGGGCAAGGGGATTTAATTCTTGTACAGTAACAGCATGTGCAACCGGAACCAATTCAATCGGGGATGCATTTAAAGTTATTCAACGCGGCGATGCCGATGTAATGGTATCCGGTGGGGCCGAAGCCCCTATCACTAGAATGTCGGTTGCTGGCTTCTGCGCAAATACGGCTCTATCGACAAACCCAGACCCGAATACTGCCAGCCGGCCATTTGATAAGAACCGCGATGGATTTGTTATTGGTGAAGGCGCCGGGATTGTCGTATTGGAAGAATTAGAGCACGCATTGGCCCGGGGGGCTAAAATATACGCCGAAATCGTTGGATACGGAGCTACTGGTGATGCTTACCATATTACGGCACCGGCTCCTGGTGGTGAAGGCGGGGCAAGAGCGATGAAAATGGCCATCCAGGATGCGGGGCTTAATCCAAGCGACATTGATTATGTAAATGCCCATGGCACTAGCACCGAATATAATGATAAATTTGAAACACTTGCAGTGAAAGAGGTATTTGGGGACCACGCTTACAAGTTAGCAATAAGTTCAACAAAATCAATGACAGGACATCTTCTCGGGGCCGCTGGTGGTGTTGAGGCCATTTTTACCGCATTAGCCCTAAAAGACGGCATCTTGCCGCCAACAATGAATTACCAGACTCCAGATCCGGAATGTGACCTGGATTACGTAACCAATGCTGCCCGGCCAAAAGAAATTAAGGCTGCAATGAGCAACTCATTAGGCTTCGGTGGCCATAATGCCACGATTGTTTTAAAAAAGTATGAATAAAATTCCTTGGGACCAAGCTCTGGCTTGGTCCTTTTTCGTTTGAAAAGAAGTAGAACCTCATTTAAAAACTACACATAAAATGTGAATAGAGTAGATATGTTTTAAAATTGAGGTGCCAAAATGGGAATCGTGCGGACAGATCAATGGTTAAAGGAGAATTTTGAACATCCACTTAAGATTTGTGAAAATTTGAAACCATATTTCATCGGACAAAAAACCGGAGAAATCTATGAACAACTATTACACTTTGGCATGTACAGGCCTTCATGGAATACAAGAAACAATTTCAATAAAATGATGGATTATAAAGCATGGAATCGGGTAGAAGACTTGTTTAATAAATATAAACAGAAATGGGCGGGGCCGGATATCCCAGTTTTACTGTTTCCGTTAAACCAGAGAGGAGGCCTTTTTGCCAGAAAAGGGGATAAAGATAAAGGCGGTGTGTCGTTTCCGGATAAAATGTTTCTTTTCCTGTCGGAATATGATGACGGGAAGGAAATAGAAGCACTGCTAGTCCATGAATACCACCATGTATGCAGGCTTCATCGAAAAAATAAAAAACAAGAAAACTATACATTGCTTGACTCAATTATTATTGAAGGCCTTGCTGAGTACGCGGTATTAAAACACTGTGGTGAAAACTATCTTGCGGATTGGTGCCATATGTATTCAAAAGCAGAACTGGATGTGTATTGGGACCGCTATATAAAAAAGCAATTGGATAAAAGTAAAAATCAGCCAATTCATGATGAGCTATTGTTCGGCGGACGTGGCGTTCCCCCTTTACTTGGTTACGCAATTGGCTATCATCTTGTTCAAAAGTTTTATGAAAATGAAAGCTATTCCGTAAAACAAAGTTTTACGGCCCCATCATCGAAATATCTTGCATACAGATAATTGAATGAAAAATCATAGGTCTAGTTTGGTTCCGGCATTATAGACACTTCTATAATATGAAAATGTTAATAGGTAAAAAGTCCCTAAATCACAACGTTTGGAGCAAAATATATATAGAGGAATAATTTAACTTACGTCTGCCCATACTGATTGACAAACAGTACCAATGAAGTGAGGGATTATATGTTATATCTTCATGATGTTTGGGTAAATTGGTTTGAAGGGGAAGAGAATGGCTACAATGTATGCCACTTTCATGAATGGCGTAAGGATGACGGTGTGGAGTTACTTGACCAAGTTCCGCTGCTCAAAGTCGAACCGGATATATTTCAGTATATTGAAAATGACCTGTCGGAACTGCCTCCTCAGCTGTTGGATGATGTTTACCAAAAAGCTTACTTGCGAAAAAACCACGAGAGAATCCAACTTGAATATTGCTTTGTGGTAACCGATGGAGTCGGTATTTTAGCTGTGGATACCATCGGTTATACGATTCCAATACGAAAAAGCAGATTAATACCTAGGCAAGAACAATTGGTTTATGAAATGATTGGGACGCATGAGCCAAAGATCTATCCTTTCATGCCCCAGGGCAAAGAAAAAGAATTCCATATTCTTTCCCCGGAACCTGATTTAATGCTGGGATTGACAAGAAAAGAGAGACAGCTAAAACAACTGTTGTTTATGGCACTTGATCAATTGTTCTCTTCCAAAAATGAAGCCGAGATTCGTTACTGGTTTACTGAATGGTGCCCAGAGCGTTATTCCAGCATACAAGAATTGAACTTTGCCGATGCATGGGAACAGTTATATGAAGAAATTAAATTCGGGTGGACCAAACGACACGAAATGTTCTGTGAAAATATAATTAAAGGACAACCATTTTTTGAAAAGCTATGGGAAATGGAACATGGACCGAAAGTAAATTAAGCCTGCACCCTAACGTTATGTATCACATATCGTTAGGGTGACAGGCTTTTGTTTTATAACCGTCTCTTTCGTCCAAGGCCCATGGCATTCTCCATTTTCTTCAAAGTTCTGCCTGCAACCTGATTTGCCCGTTCAGCACCGCGGTCCAAGATATCGTCAAGTTCACTTGATTCAATCAGATTGTAATATTTCTCTTGTATGGGCTTAAATACATTAACGACGACTTCAGCCAGATCTCCTTTAAAGTCCCCATAACCCTTACCTTGGTACATTTCTTCTAATTCAGGAATAGATTTATTGCCCAAGATGGAGTAAATTGACAAAAGATTTGAAACACCAGGCTTATGTTCAGGATTATATTTTACAATTCCCTCTGAATCCGTTACAGCGCTTTTTATCTTTTTGATAATCTGATTTGGCTCATCCAACGGGGTGATAAAGGCCTTTTGATTAGGATCAGACTTGCTCATTTTTTTCGTTGGTTCCTGTAAGGACATAATCCTTGCGCCAATTTTAGGAAGGCGGATATCCGGAATGGTCAGGACATCCCTGTATTTTTTATTAAACCGTTCAGCTAAATCACGGGTTAATTCCATATGCTGCTTCTGGTCTTCGCCTACTGGAACAACATCCGTATTATACAGAAGAATATCAGCTGCCATTAATGGCGGATAGGTTAACAAACTGGCTGACACCGCCTCTTTACCGGCAGATTTATCTTTAAATTGAGTCATTCTTTCGAGTTCCCCTATGTAGGAAACACACTGCATAATCCATCCCGCCTGGGCGTGTGCCGGCACTTCGGATTGAATGAATAAGGTTGCCTTTTCAGGGTCAATTCCTACTGCAAGATATAATGCGGCCAGACTTCGAATGTTCTTTCGAAGTGTAGCAGGGTCCTGAGGGACGGTAATGGCATGCTGGTCGACAATACAAAAGAAACAATTATATTCATGTTGGAGTTCGACGAATTGCATCATGGCTCCAATGTAGTTCCCAAGTGTTATCGTTCCACTTGGCTGAATGCCTGAAAAAATCGTTTTCATTTATTTTTCCTCCTTATAAAAATAAAAAACCATCCATCCCGAAAACATATAGGGACGAATGGCTCGCGGTACCACCCTAATTACTCATGAAGAGTCACTTTGCTTCGGTGCCTATAAAAAATGTGAATTTTAGAGGCCCGAACTCCTTTTAACGCAAGGAAACGTCTTTTCCTACTAACTATGTTTCAGGTTTCAGAAAGAAGCTTCAAAGTCCATTCCGTAAAGTCTTTCGTGTTTGTTCCCACCAGCCACAAACTCTCTGTAAAACGAATGTTCAATACGTACTACTCTTTGTCATCGCTTTTGGATAATCCATTTTGCTAAAGACATTATATAGAATTACATATTTAGATGCAAGTTGGTCAATTATAATAAACAAGCAGGGCTGCCAGCATGAGTCCACCTGTCACGATGCCATATGCAAGGAGCGGTTTATATTGGATTGTCACCATGGAGGATAAAGAGGGAATTTCTTCAAACCTTCTTCTAGCATGTCCTCTTGAAAAAGCAAAATTAAAGGACTTGGCAATGACATCAAAAAATCCGCCTTGTATGGTGAAAATTAATAAAGACGAGAGTAAAAAGAAAAATGTAAAATAAAAAGATATATTGATATAGCTTAGAATGGTTATATCGTGGTAACGCAGGTATGAAAATGAAAATATTAATGCCTGAATAATTGTTAAAATGATGACATATTTCCTGAGTCTGCCTTTCACATGAGAGCCTCCAAAACATTGATATAACAAGAAAAATGAACAAAAAACAACTTTATAAAAATAAATTATAACACAATAAATGGTAAACTATACATTACAATTGTTGCTATTGTGTAAATTAATTTTAAAAAAGTAATGTACAAGAAGATGAAAATATGTATAATAGAGAATGTAGTAATTTTTCAGAATAATAGAAAAGGGAGGTCTATAAGTGAAGAAATCAAAACTTTCACTACTTCTAGTAATATCACTAGTTCTTAGCATGTTCCTTGCAGCATGTTCAGGCGGTGATAAAAATGAAGGTAAAGACACTAAAGGCTCAAAAGCCGGAGAAGAAAAGCTTGCTGCCAAGCAGGAACTGAATGTTCTTGAGTCAGCTGAAATTCCTACAATGGATACTGTCATGGGTCAAGACGTACTTACTTTTACGGTGGCCAATGCAGTAAATGAAGGTTTATATCGTTTGGATCCAGACCAAAAGGTTATTCCAGGTGTAGCTGACGATATGCCTAAATACAATGATGATAAAACTGTATTAACGATTAAATTGAAAAAAGACACAAAATGGTCAAATGGTGACCCTGTTACTGCAAAAGACTTTGTTTACGCATGGCAAAGAGCTATCGATCCGCGAGTAGCTGCTCCATATGGCGCATACTTCATGGAAGGTAAAATTAAAGGCGCTAGCGAAATTGTTGAAAAAGGCGATAAAGTAACAGATCAAGACTTACAAACTTTAGGTATCAAAGCGGTTGATGACTATACATTGGAAATTACGTTAGAAAGAGAGCTTCCATATATTGAATCTTATCTAACTTTCCCATTGTTCTATCCACAAAGCCAAAAGTATGTTGAAGCACAAGGCGCTGACTATGCAAAAGATTCCGAGCACGTGTTATATAACGGTCCATTCAAACTTGCCAATTGGGACGGCCCGACTGGATCAGAGTGGACACTGGAAAAAAATGCTGACTACTGGGATGCAAAAAATGTCACTTTAGATAAAGTGAACTTTAACGTATCGAAAGATCCACAAGCTTCTGCAAATGCATTTACTGCAGGTGAAGCAGACATTACACCAAAACTTGCACAAGCTGCCATTCTTTCTCAATTTGAAGGATCAGATGAATTGCTTCAATACCAAGAGCCATCCATCTGGTGGTTAAAAATGAATGAAAAGAATCCTGCTTTAGCAAATCAAAACATCCGTAAAGCTATTGCTTTAGCAGTTGACAAAAAGGCATTGGTTGATGATGTATTAGCTAACGGTTCAGTCGTTGCAGACTATCTTGTTCCAAAAGGCTTCTCTTTTGATGAAAATGGCAAAGACTTCCGTGCAACAACCGATACTTATTTGAGCACTGATAAGAAGAAAGCAAAAGAACTTTGGGAAAAAGGACTTTCTGAACTTGGTCAAAAAGAAGTAACATTCACTTATGTCGGTCAAGATACCGAAACTTCAAAAGTTAGTGATGCGTTTATTAAAGACCAATTAGAAACAACACTTCCTGGTTTGAAAATTAACATTGAAAGTGTTCCGTTCAAAATCCGTATCGCTCGTGAAGACGCTGAAGATTACGATTTGTTAATGGGCGGATGGGGACCAGACTATGCTGACCCTATGACTTACATGGATTTATGGGTAACTGGCGGCGGTCAGAACCATATGAGCTACAGCGATGCGAAATTTGACAAGTTAATCAAAGATGCTAACGAAAATCTACAAGGCCAAGAGCGCTGGAAAGCATTGCAAGATGCTGAAAAGATTTTGTTAGAAGATGATGCAGCGATTGCACCACTTTATCAACGTTCCGTTAACTTGTTAATTAATCCAAAAGTCAAAGGCTTTGCACACCATGCGTTTGGTCCAGACTATAGTTACCAATGGATTAAAATTACAGAATAGTAACTATTGCTAATCTAATAAAAAAGAGAGTATATTTAGATATACTCTCTTTTTACCTGTAAGAGAATTGTCGAAATATGACGAATTTTATACTAATTTAGGAGGTGCAGGTGATGGCAAAATATATCTTGCAACGGATTATTTATATGATTATCACTCTATTTATAGTTGCATCATTTACTTTTTTCCTCATGAAACTAATCCCTGGAAGTCCATTTAACAATTTTGAAAAGCTCTCAGAAGCACAACAAAATATCTTGCTTCAAAAATATGGTCTGAATGATCCCGTACCTGTTCAATATGTTACGTATATGAAGAATATGATTCAGGGGGATTTGGGAGTTTCCTTTCAGTTTGATAATACCCCGGTAACTGAACTTCTCGCTAACCGAGTAGGCCCTTCCGCAATTTTAGGTTTGGAAGCCATGATATTTGGTGGATTAGTTGGTATATTGCTTGGGGTTATTGCAGCACTGAAACAAAATACTTGGGTAGACTACACATCTACTTTTGTCGCTGTTGTTGGTAAATCCATACCTTCATTTATCTTTGCTGGGTTACTTCAGTATTATATTTCTGTTAAACTAGGCTGGCTTCCGGTTATGTTCTGGAAAGGGCCGGAGTATACGATTCTGCCTTCCATAGCGTTAGCTATGTTCCCGTTATCCATTTCAGCAAGATTTATGCGGACTGAAATGGTAGAAGTATTAGGATCTGATTATATTACATTAGCAAGAGCTAAAGGTGCCAGCTATTGGCAAATTAGTCTCAAGCATGCATTGCGAAATGCTTTAATTCCTGTTGTGACGGTTTTAGGTCCTTTGGCTGTAAGCTTAATGACAGGCTCACTTGTTATTGAGCAAATATTTGGGATTCCAGGAATTGGGGAGCAATTTGTTAAATCCATTAACATGAATGACTATCCGGTAATAATGGGTACAAATATTTTGTTTGCTGTGTTATTTGTGGCTGTCACATTGCTGGTTGATATTCTGTATGGAATAATCGACCCACGTATTCGACTTTCTGGGGGGGGAAACTAAATGACGAATAAAGATATTGTGATTACAAAAGACATGTTTGAACCTGCCCATGTTGATCCTTCTAAAAGTGAAAAAATTGCCAAAGCCAGCCTGAACTTTTGGCAGGACTCTTGGCTCCGTATTCGAAAAAATAAGGGTGCCGTTGTCTGTATGGTTATTCTCCTTCTATTAATCATCATGGCATTTGTAGGACCTTTATTATCACCTTATGAGTATGATACACAAAATACGAAACACAATAACTTGCCGCCAAGAATCCAAGGTTTGGAAAATGTCCATTGGCTGCCGTTTGATGGTACGTTAACCAGAAGAAATGGTACAGAGTATAATGCTTATGAAGTTCGGAAAGTTGACGCTTATTACTGGTTTGGCACTGACAACCTGGGCCGTGATTTATTTGCCCGTGTTTGGAAAGGTACCCAAATTTCATTATTCATAGCCTTTATGGCAGCTTTAGTTGATATGTTAATTGGTGTAACCTATGGTGCTGTTTCAGGTTATGTGGGCGGTAAGACGGATAGTATATTGCAGCGGATTATCGAGATTATTGTCGGTATTCCAAACCTAATTATTGTGGTATTAATGATTCTCGTATTGAAACCGGGAATCCTGCCAATTATTGTCGCTTTGACGATTACTGGTTGGACAAGTATGGCACGTGTCGTCCGGGCACAAGTACTAAAATTCAAAGCCCAAGAGTTTGTTTTGGCTTCCAAAACTTTAGGGGCATCAAATATTTCTATCATTTTCAAGCACATGATTCCAAATATGTTTGGTATCATTATTATCAACACAATGTTTTCTATCCCAAATGCTATTTTCTTTGAGGCATTTTTAAGTTTCATTGGATTAGGATTGCAAGAGCCGCATGCCTCTTTGGGGTCTTTGGTAGAGAGCGGTTATAAATCAATGATTGCTTTTCCTTATCAAATGATTATTCCTTCCATTATGATTGCTTTAATAATGGTGTGCTTTAATATGGTAGCAGATGGTTTGCGTGACGCACTTGATCCAAAAATGCGCGATTAGAAGAGAGGTGAATGGCAGTGGAGAAAATTCTAGAAGTAAAAGATTTAAATATTTCGTTCCATACTTTTTCAGGGGAAGTCAAAGCGATTCGGGGGATTAATTTTGACTTGTTTAAAGGTGAAACTTTAGCCATTGTTGGAGAATCCGGATCAGGTAAGTCGGTTACAACGAAAGCCATCATGCGTCTGCTTCCTGAACATAACTCAGAGATTAAAGGCGGAGAAATTCTCTTTGATGGTAAAGATTTGACGAAACTGAACGATAAACATATGCAAAAAATCCGCGGTCATGATATTTCGATGATTTTCCAAGACCCAATGACTTCCTTGAACCCGACAATGAAAATCGGGAATCAAATCATGGAGCCGTTAATCAAACATCAAAATATGAGCAAGCATGCCGCAAAGGAAAGGGCAGTCGAATTATTGAAACTCGTTGGGATTCCAAAGCCTGAGATTCGGGTCAATCAATACCCGCACCAGTTTTCCGGTGGGATGAGACAAAGGGTGGTAATCGCGATTGCCTTGGCATGCAATCCTAAAATCTTGATTGCAGATGAACCAACCACAGCATTGGACGTAACCATCCAGGCCCAAATACTAGAATTAATGAAAGACCTGCAAAAGAAAATTGATACATCCATCATTTTCATTACTCATGACCTTGGTGTTGTTGCCAATGTGGCCGACCGTGTTGCGGTTATGTATGGCGGGAAGATAGTAGAAATCGGAACGGCAGATGAAATTTTCTATAATCCACAGCATCCATACACTTGGGGACTCATTAGTTCAATGCCGGATATGGATACGGATGACGAGGAGTTATACTCTATACCCGGGACACCACCAGACTTATTAGATCCTCCGAAAGGTGATGCATTCGCACCACGAAACCCATACGCAATGAAAATTGATTTGGAGCAACAACCGCCTTTCTTTAAGGTTTCTGATACCCATTATGCAGCAACATGGCTGCTGCATCCGGATGCTCCAAAGGTAGAACCGCCGGAGGCTGTTAAGAGACGGCAGAATCAATACGTTGGAGTAAAGGGGGGGAAATAGATGGCAGAACAGAAAAAATTGCTGGAGATAAAAAACTTAAAACAATATTTTAATGTTGGCAAACCCAATGAAGTTCGGGCAGTTGATAACGTATCATTCGATATTTATAAGGGTGAAGTTATGGGGCTTGTAGGGGAATCAGGCTGCGGAAAGTCCACAACTGGCCGTACAATCATTCGATTGTATAATGCAACCGGCGGTGAAGTTTTGTATGATGGTGTCAATGTCCACGGGAAAAAATCCAAAAAAGAATTAAAAGACTTCAATCGTAAGATGCAAATGATTTTCCAAGATCCATATGCGTCATTAAACCCACGATTAAAGATTGCCGATGTCATTGCTGAAGGAATAGACATCCATGGTTTGGCAAAAACGAACCAAGAACGGATGGAAAGAGTTTATGAGCTTCTCGAAACTGTCGGGTTAAATAAAGAACATGCTAATCGTTATCCGCATGAATTTTCTGGCGGCCAGCGGCAGCGGATTGGAATTGCGCGGGCCTTGGCTGTACAGCCTGAATTTATCATCGCGGATGAGCCGATTTCGGCATTAGATGTTTCTATCCAGGCCCAAGTTGTTAACTTGATGAAGCAACTGCAAAAGGAAAAGGAGTTAACCTACTTGTTCATTGCCCACGATCTCTCAATGGTAAAATACATTAGTGACAGGATTGGCGTAATGTATTTTGGCAGAATGGTGGAGCTTGCACCTGCGGATGAGTTATATAAAAACCCTTTTCATCCATATACTCAATCCTTATTATCCGCAATTCCATCACCGGATCCGATAAGTGAGAGAACACGGAAACGTAAAAGTTATGACCCTGCAAGTCATCAATATGAAGACAACGAGTCTATTGAGTTTAGAGAAGTGACTCCTGGGCATTTTGTACTTTGTTCTGAAAAAGAGTTCAAACTTTATCAAGCACAAGCCAAGTAATAAAATTAAAAAACGATCTCTTGTTGAGATCGTTTTTTAATTGCTTTAATGAATGGATATCAATTAATTTTTTTACCGCCAACCATTTTCCAACCTGTTTGGAATTTTGCTGATTGGTCTACAAATTCACTACGACGATTCCTGGAGAATAAGGTTTTTCCAATGCCATTTGTCAGTACCCCCATGATGGCGGTAATTCCTATAATTAACACTGCAACAACGAGTAAATCGG
This sequence comes from Neobacillus camarae, assembly GCF_054950115.1. Classification (NCBI taxonomy): domain Bacteria; kingdom Bacillati; phylum Bacillota; class Bacilli; order Caryophanales; family Bacillaceae; genus Neobacillus; species Neobacillus camarae. The sequence continues at coordinate 598,672 of NZ_JBUCKX010000001.1, forward strand.
CTATGTAGCTTGCCATGAACATCCCTCACTTTTTCAATAATCACTTTCGTACTAATAGACATTCCCCTACCTCTTATTTTAAAAGAACTTTCACCTGATGGAAAGAGGAAAACAAAAAATACAGGACTATCCAATTGTATGCGTTTTCATTAACGATGATTAATTGATAATTCAAATATACCATTTATTATACTCATAATACTGGGCATAAACAATGATTATGAAAAAATCAGCAATTAGGACAATGACCCACAGAAAAACGCTAATAAATAACGAATAATCTTTCAATAAAACTATACTCTTTTAAAGATACAAGGTAAATAATCGAAAATTCGTGAAACTTTTATAAGAAATATTCGTCTAATTAATGACTACAATGCTATTACCGTGATATTTTGTGAACTGATAAATTTTTTAAAAAGCATATCTTTTTTTGAAACAGTGGTGTATAATCTATGATATAAATTCCTTATTTATAATAATTTTAATTTATTTAGAACAAGTTTATTATTTCATAACCTAATATATCGTAAGCATCGTAAAATTTAGAGGAGTGTGAAGATGGATGGTAACACTATACACCTCACCAAGTTGCACATCATGTCGGAAAGCAAAATCATGGTTGGAAGAGCATGAAATCCCATATAAAGAAAGAAATATCTTTTCTGAACCTTTATCAATGGAAGAGATAAAAGAAATCTTGCGCATGACAGAGGATGGAACAGACGAAATTATCTCCACCAGATCTAAGACATTTCAAAAATTAGACGTTAATTTGGATACAATGCCACTTCAGGATTTATTTAAATTAATAAAAGAAAATCCTGGACTGCTTCGCCGTCCGATCATCATTGATGAAAAACGATTGCAGGTTGGATATAACGAAGACGAAATCCGTCGCTTCTTGCCTAGGAAAGTAAGAACTTATCAACTCCTTGAAGCACAGCGTATGGTAAATTAATAAAGCTTTGGACTTCCATTTGGGAGTCCTTTTTATGTAGCTTTTATTTGTGATTTTTCTTTGGGTTTGATATAATGAAAGGAATATATAGCGGGGGTGCCCCCCCTGGAATGTGATAAATAACTGCATTTCTTTTCGTGGTTTAGGATAAATGATTGTTTTTGTTATTTTGAACTTTTTTATTTCCCTATTTACTTCTTTTGTCATAAAATAAAGTACAAGAGTATTTATTCATAAAAAAGGTGTTATTGGGAATAAACTTTTTTATAAGAGTAAATGCTATAGGCGTTATCTGCTTGGGGGTATTTAGTCCCTTCAATATGGACAATGGAAGGGAGAGGTGAAGATGGAAATCGAACGTATCAATGAAAATACTGTTAAGTTTTATATTTCCTATGTTGATATAGAAGAAAGAGGCTTTGACCGCGAGGAAATTTGGTACAATCGCGAAAGAAGTGAAGAACTTTTTTGGGAAATGATGGATGAGGTCCATGAAGAGGAAGAGTTTGCTGTGGAAGGTCCATTATGGATTCAGGTTCAAGCCCTTGATAAAGGACTCGAGATTCTTGTGACCAAAGCACAAATATCAAAGGACGGCCAGAAATTTGAACTTCCTGTCCCTAATGAAAAACTAAAAGACCTGCCTATGGATGAAAAAATTGAGGAGCTTTTGGATCAGCATTTTCATCCGAATTACTCTGACGATGACGAAATAATGCTTGAAGAAGATACTTTAGAATTCATCCTAGCATTTAAAGATTTTGAAGATGTTATCATGCTATCGAAACGGTCAGGTTTAGATGATTTATTAACAAAATTATATTTCTTTGAAGGTAAATATTATTTATATACAGAATTCCCTGAAGATTTGTTTGGTGAAGATGAGATAGATGATATTTTGAGTATTCTGCTTGAATACGGGTACGAAACACAGTTGACCATACATCGAATTCAAGAATACGGCAAAGAAATAATCGCTGAAAATGTTTTTGCAGAATTACGAAAACATTTTAATTGACTAACGTACCGATTTCTGTTGAAATCGGTTTTTTACTTTCGGTTATATTCTTTTCATGTGAATCCTTGTTGGTAGGTGATGGACACTGAAAAACACTGTAAGGGTTTTACTTTACTTAATGGTGTTAACAATCCTCTTATTTTTGTTTAAAGACCGGCTGGAAAGTGGTGTGCTTGGTTTTTTGAGTGTGCTCATTTCGCTTTCCGTTATTTTTATTGGCTTTGTCATCTTTTTGGAAAACCGTCATCCCACTCAAACCATTACCTGGCTTGTGGTGCTTGGAAGTTTTCCGCTGGTTGGCTTTATTTTCTATCTCCTATTCGGAAGAAGCTATCGCAAAGAGAGAATGTTCCGCAAAAAGTACTTTCTTGATAAGCAGGCATTTTTAACGGTTGAGGGAGATGATGACCCAAGAAGTGAAGAAAAGCAGCAGTTAATGGGGGAACACCAGGGGAAATTATTTATCTTGGCCCAAAAACTGGGGAATAGCCCAATTTCTTTTGATACGGAAACAAAGATTTTAACCAATGGGGATGAAACCTTTAGCCATATCATGACGGAGTTGAAAAGAGCAAGACACCACATTCACATGGAATATTACATTGTCCGCCATGACCAAATCGGTCAGGAAATAAAAAATGTGTTAATGGAAAAAGCGCGCCAAGGTGTTAAAGTTCGGTTTATGTATGATGCTGTGGGGTCTTGGCAGCTTTCCAAAGCATATATTAGTGAATTAAAAAATGCGGGAGTAGAAACAGTATTATTTGGTCCAGTAAGACTTCCTTTTTTAAATAACAAATTTAATTTCCGTAATCATCGTAAAATTATCGTGATTGATGGGAACATTGGCTTTGTTGGCGGACTCAATATTGGCGACGAGTATCTTGGCAGAAATCCGGAATTTGGATTTTGGAGGGATACGCACTTAATGTTGAAAGGGGAAGCTGTTCGTACCTTGCAGCTTATCTTTCTTCAAGATTGGTATTATATGACCAATCACAGCTTTTTAACGGCAGAATATCTATCCCCTCAAATAAGGCAGGAAACCCATGGTGGTGTTCAGCTAATTGCTGGAGGGCCAGATAATGAATGGAGCGTCATAAAAAATATCTTCTTCTCAATGATCAGTTCAGCGAAGAAGTCCGTTTGGATTGCTTCACCTTACTTTATTCCGGATGAAGATATTTTTTCAGCGATAAAAATTGCCGCGTTAAGCGGTGTTGATGTAAGATTGCTAGTGCCAAACCGCCCTGATAAACGGATTGTTTTCCACGCTTCCAGATCTTATTTTCCTGAACTTTTGGAAGCAGGTGTAAAGGTGTACCAATATGAACGAGGATTTATGCACAGTAAAATTGTTATTGTTGACGGTGAACTTGCTTCGATTGGGACATCAAATATGGACATGAGAAGCTTCCACTTAAATTTCGAAGTCAATGCATTTTTATTTCGGACGAAAAGCACCGAAAAACTGGTCGCTGAATATGTAAATGACCTTGAATATTCAATTCAGCTTGATCTCAAAACTTTTCAAGAGCGTCATTTTGGCTATAGGTTACTTGAATCTACCGCAAGGTTGTTATCACCGCTGCTTTAAAACACAGTTTAGTAAAACTCGTCATCCATGACGGGTTTTTATTTTTTTAGAAAGGATTTTGTCTTTGGGTAGAGAATTTTATAGTTGGAAAGGGAGGAGATAATCATTGTTAACAGCAAAAACAAAGTCTGGAAAATCGCTTAGTCTTGGCTTGGAGTACAAAAAGGAAAAGCTTTTGGAGCTTCGGGACAAGGAGGAGTTCCTTTGCCCGATATGCGGGGAAGAAGTAACACTAAAACTAGGAGAACAGCGAATCTTTCATTTTGCCCATAAAAAAGGAACGGCCTGTTCTTTGACGCTTGAAGGGGAAACTGTCCGCCATATGGAAGGAAAACGTCAATTGTATCAATGGCTTTTCAGGCAAAGGATTCCCTGCATGTTAGAATATTATGACCGGGAAATTCAACAGCGCCCCGATATTATGTTTCAATATAATGGCAGAAAGTATGCCTTGGAATACCAGTGTTCCACTATTGCGGAAAAAGATTTCATCAAACGGACAACCAGTTATTTGGATCATGATTACGTGCCGCTTTGGATTTTATCGAGTGACCGCTTAAAACAAGACAACGGCCATTTCATAACACTATCCAGCTTTAACTTTTTATTTTTAAGAAGTTCATCCTCTGGAAACCTCTATATTCCCGCCTATTGCCCAGAAAACCAGCTGTTTCATTTTGTATCCTCGATCACACCTTATTCCATAAAAAATGCATTTGCCAGCCATTCTTTTTATACATTGGAAAAATTGCAGCTGAATGGTTTGTTGGAACCTAGACCAATAATCTATTGTCATCCCGGAATTTCCCAATGGCTTAAAACTCTTGAACGGACCAAATTGACCTGGTCGGTTCATGCGGATGCTTGCAGCAGCCCTTTTCTCTCGGAGTTGTACCGGCAAGGTCTTAATCTTTTCTTGTTGCCTCCCGAAATTGGACTTCCTGTGCCACATGCCCTCCTTATACAAACCCCTCCGCTCATCTGGCAAACATATTTCTTTCTGGACGTTTTAAAAAATAAGCAGCCTGGAGAAAGAGTTACCCCTCACGAGATCAATGCACATCTGAATCAGCGGATTAACCGAAGAGAAGTGATCCTTAGGCATCTCCCTCAACTCGACCAGCCAGAAAATCCCCCCATTAAACCACTGCTAGAATACCTCCATATATTAGTAGATATGGAAATACTTGTTCTTAATAAACTTTCAAATGACTTTTATTTGAGACAGCCGCTGCTTATCCCGTCGACCAACCGCCAAAGTGAAGCAAGAAAACTTGCTTTTACTGAGAAATGTGACCGCATCATGAAAAACAATCAATGAAACCGTAAGTTGGGGCATAATATATGGGGGATGGTAAGCATAATAGAGGAAAATGGATGCATATAAAGAATAATATGATAATGTAATGAAATTTGTTTGTAATTCGAATGGAGGATGACAAATGGCGAATGAAGCTGCCGTAAAAACACTTCCTGCACGGAGTGAAATCCAAGTTGAAGAAACATGGAAATTAGAAGACATTTTCGCGAGCGATCAGGAGTGGGAAAAAGAATTCCAAGAGGTTACCAAGTTAATTCCTGAAATTAAAAAATATGAGGGGAAGTTGGTTGAAAGTGCAGAGATGCTTTTTAGTGCCCTGCAATTCCAGGATCAGCTGCTTGAGAGACTGGGTAAGCTTTATACATATGCCCATATGAGATATGACCAGGATACAACTAACTCCTTCTATCAAGGGCTGGACAGCCGAATCCAAAACCTTTATACCCAGGCAGCAAGCCAGCTCGCGTTTATCGTACCGGAAATCTTGTCGATTGAAGAAAGTAAAGTAACCGGATTTTTAAACAGAAAGCCCGAATTAAAGCTTTATGAACACGCCCTTGAAGAGATTAATCTACAAAAACCCCATGTGCTGTCCGCGGAGCAGGAAGCCCTTTTAGCTGAAGCCGGGGAAGTAATGGATGCTTCAAGCAATACGTTTGGGATGCTGAACAATGCGGATATCGAATTCCCATCAATTCAAGATGAAAAAGGGGAGCAGGTGGAAATCACCCATGGCCGCTATATTCGGTTCTTGGAGAGCAAGGACCAGCGGGTGAGATGTGATGCCTTTAAAGCTGTTTACAAAACGTATGGGAATTTTAAAAATACATTTGCCAGCACCTTAAGCGGGAATGTCAAAAAGGATAATTTCTTTGCCAGGGTTCGGAAATACAATTCCGCCAGACATGCGGCACTTTCAGCCAATAACATACCGGAAACTGTTTATGATAACCTTGTAAAGACAGTGAATGACAATCTGCCCTTACTGCATCGGTATATAAAACTCCGGAAAAAGGTTTTGGGGCTTGATGAGCTTCATATGTACGATTTATATACACCGCTCGTAAAAGATGTCGAGATGGAAATTAAATATGAAGAAGCAAAGGATTTGGTTCTAAAGGGACTTGCCCCAATGGGAGAAGAGTACTTGAACATCTTAAAAGAAGGGTTCGAGAATCGTTGGGTGGATGTCCATGAAAATAAAGGGAAACGCAGCGGGGCCTATTCTTCGGGGGCCTATGGTACCCATCCGTATATCTTGTTGAACTGGCAGGATAATGTGAACAATTTATTTACCCTGGCTCATGAGTTCGGACACTCGGTTCACAGCTACTATACCCGCAAAAACCAGCCGTACCCATACGGAAATTATTCCATCTTCGTTGCAGAGGTTGCGTCCACATGCAATGAGGCATTGTTAAATGATTATTTACTCAAAACTATTGGCGATGAGCAAAAGCGCATTTATTTGTTAAATCATTATTTGGAAGGCTTTAGGGGAACCGTGTTCCGCCAGACGATGTTTGCTGAATTTGAGCACCTGATCCATCAGAAGGCCCAAAATAATGAAGCGTTAACGGCCGACTCGTTAACAAGTATGTATTATGAATTAAACAAAAAATATTTTGGTGAAGAAGACATCGTGATTGATGAGGAAATTGGATTGGAATGGGCGAGAATTCCGCATTTCTATTACAACTACTATGTATATCAATACGCTACAGGTTTCAGTGCCGCTACGGCCTTAAGTAAGCAAATCCTCGAAGAAGGGGAGCCTGCCGTGAAGCGGTATATTGAATATTTAAGTGCCGGAAGCTCTGATTATCCAATTGAGGTACTGAAAAAAGCCGGCGTTGACATGACAAGTGCCGAACCGATTGAAAATGCTTGTAAAGTATTCGAGGAAAAACTGGGAGAATTGGAACAGTTATTATCATAAAAACAAAAGGGATGGTACCGAAACGGTGCTATCCCTTTTTAGAAACCTTTAAATTTCCTGCGATCATTGAACGTAAAAATGAGGATAAAAATCGCTATAAATAACAGAGGAAAACTGACTAACCAAGGAAAAACCTTTAGTAATGCCAGTATCTGCAGAAAAAAAGCAGCAATGAAAAACAGTAGCATAATCAATAATTGCAATCGTCCCATCATAACCAACCTTTCTGAAAATGATCCTGTTTATAAAGTCTATTGTCCATCTTGTGAAACTATGATAATTTGACAAATATGTGAAAAAAGGCACATACTTATTGTCACTCACCTGAAACCATGGTATATTAAATACGTGAAGTTGATCACAACAAACATATACCCCTTTGTTTGACCGTGAAAAATTTCTCCCATCCCCTTTGTTCGTATTAATAGAAAAATGCCTTGCAGATCTCCTGCAAGGCATTTTCCGTTTTCTGGAATAATAATAAAAAGGCTATGTTAAACGATATTTTTAATTTTAGAAACTCTGTTCATTAAAGTGAAGGTCACTCGACTCTGCGAAAGTTCGGGGCAGGGGAAGCCCCCCGCACGCCCACGGGTTTGTTGAGCGACTGGTGCGGAAATCACAGCCGTATTCAACAAAGCCAATAAAAAAATAGACCAGTGTCAAATTAACACTTGACCTTGGCCTATTCAGCAATATACCTCCAGTATGTGCCATACCTCGCGGGTATTTGTTCCACCATTTGCTTAAGAATCAATTTTTTCATTTCCCGTTCAATCTGAGAAATTGGCATGTTATAAATTAAAGCAATTTCATTTGAAGTAACAAATTTATATATTTTTATAAATGTCTCCAAGGGTGGAGGTGAGGATTTCACCGGCCTGTCTGCCAGCATTTCTTCAAGTATTTGCTCATACACCTCATATGGATAGGTCCCGGTAATTTTTATCCCTTCATCCTCTACATTTTCATTGAAAAATACTAGGGTAGGAATTTCGTATACATCCATTTCAGCTGTTATTTTTAAATCGCATTGAAATGCCTTTGCCGCACTTTCCGAATGCATGTCGTTAATAAATTCTTCAACATCGAGTCCCGCCCTTTGTGCGCAATCCTTTAATGTTTGAACATCCGTAATATTTTGTTTCTCTACCAATAAGACTTCTTGTAAGCAACGCATGTAGCGAAAACCTGCTCTTCTTCCTTGCAGCTCTGCGGCCTTTAAGGCAATGGAAACGTAATAGGGACCATTCACTGAATTTTCAAACGATAAATTCCTGTCACAGGATATACCCGATTTGCTTACGGATTTCTCCCAAATTTCGGTGATGCACTCAAAAGTCTTTTTTTTGGTTTGATTTAAATTAGCTATTCTTCCGCTTAACACATGCTTAAGGGAAAAGTAACGGCCGTATTCAATCCGCAATTTCTTTAATACCGGTTCGAGGGCCCAGCATTCCGGACTTAGCGGGTCGATAAACATATAAATTTCAATCGGCTTTATGTCACTGCCATGACAAGAGTGTTTCTGGCTTTGCGGGTATGAATGATTCACGATTGATCACCGGATTGATCATCACTGTCGGGTGTATTAATCATATGCTGGGCAGTTAAATAGAGCCGGGAAAAAAATTCATCCCTTATCGGTCCGTTCAGGCCCACGGTGTCCATTGCTTGTTTCATGCAGGAAAGCCAAGCTTTAGCCCGTTTGGGTGTAACCGGAAACGGAAGATGACGGGCACGCATCATTGGATGTCCGTGCTCATTTGTATAAAGGGAAGGCCCCCCTAAATATTGAGTTAAGAATTGTTTTTGTTTACGGGCTGTTTCCGACAAATCTTTTGGAAATATAGGAGCAAGATCAGGATGTTGTGCAACTAGGCCATAAAATGTATCCACAAGCCGGTGCAGGGTTGGTTCCCCAATGGCCTCAAATGGTGTAAGCTTGTTCTCAATCATGTTGACAACTCCTCTAACTTCATTTAATGGCTAGACAAAAGCCACTGATATATTCCAGACGTTTCAATTCGATTAGAATTCCATGCTACTAATGGACTAGATTATCAGGTGTTTTCTTTATTTTATCAATGGCTTATTTTTAACTCAAATGAATTGCATCGTAATAATAACTTTATCTTTTTGTTTATGATATTAATGTATGCATTTTATAGATGTTTTTTCGGAAATAGAAGCAAATATAGGATTCCTGCTCTTATTTATTTGTTAGTAATCCGAAGCTTTTGATTATAAAAGCGTTGAATTTTATTCGCTGTTTTTCGTTCCGGAATGCCACAGCTTTGTAACAGTGCCAAAAAGTCCTTCTGGCCTCGTTGGAAATCATGGACTTCATATTCTAATTCGTAATCTTCATGATTTAAATATATACTATGGTCTAATACAAGCAATCCTTGTTCGAAAATGGTCTCAGCCCGATTGGTAACCAATGAGCCAAAATACTGAATCTGTGAATAGGATATGCCGTTATCTTCAAGTAACTTTGTGATGGTGCCTTTGGGAAGCTTTTGGTTATCGATCGCTAGTTTTGCTTCTTCGACGGTCAACAATTGATTCGTTTCCAAGAGCCCGACATCAGCAGGTTGTTTCAAAGTCATTTCATAAGTATTTTGTTTGTTTCTGATCCTTAGGGCACAGCCTTTCTTTTTTAATGCAAAATCATGGGTATCAAAGTAATAGTTTTCTTGAGAGAATATATCGTTTTTATTCAAGCTGAATTTTTTAAATAAATCTCCATATTCCTGTTTGGTGAGCATGTTTTTAAATTCAATTTCTATGTTTTGAGACAATTCTACCATCCTTTCATTTTCTCCTTATAACGAGGGGCTGCTATTTTTGGGAGAATTACTTGAAATATGCTAAAATAAATACGTATGTTATGGAGGTAAATAATAAATGAAGAAGAGTATTTCTATTATAAGTGCTGTCACCCTAAATGATAAACTTTTTCTGCAGGCAGCTGAACCGGTATCTGGGTTAATTCCTGGGGGACAAATCCTTGTCGATTCGGACCGATTTTCGTTCATCTACTTAATGGAGGAACAAATAGATTATACATATATTGTTTTGCAGGAATCAATCTGGCCATTTTTGAAAGAGGCATTGGAACAAAAGCTTCCTGTGTTTATTGAATTCGAGGAAGATAAAATCGAATTAGAATGTTTTCATGATGAAATGGAATATTTGATTTCAAATATAAAGGACAATAGCAACTATGGAAACGACTTTGTTTCTAAAGTAGAAGCGGTATTTTCAGCATAAATCGGTGCACAGAGGTGTTAGGTATGAAACACTGGGACAAGTTTTTAGCGCCCTATAAGCAGGCTATAAATGAGTTGAAGGTCAAATTAAAAGGGATGAGGGTACAATTTGAACTCGACTCTACCCATACACCAGTAGAATTTGTGACAGGCAGAGTGAAGCCGATTGCAAGTATCCTGGATAAAGCGAATCAAAAGGGAATCCCTTTGGATAAATTAGAAACTGAGATGCAGGACATTGCCGGATTGCGAATTATGTGTCAATTCGTGGAAGATATTTATCGGGTTGTCGAGCTGTTAAGAAACCGGAATGATTTCGAAATCGTGGAAGAAAGGGACTATATCTCCCATGAGAAAACAAGCGGATACAGGTCCTATCACGTTGTTATCAGCTACCCGGTACAAACCATTCATGGGGAAAAGAAAATCCTTGCGGAAATTCAAATCAGGACATTGGCGATGAATTTCTGGGCAACCATTGAGCACTCCCTTAATTACAAGTACAAGGGAGCATTTCCTGAAGACATTAAACTTCGGCTGCAACGGGCGGCGGAAGCAGCGTTTCACCTTGATGAAGAAATGTCGCTGATCCGTGGCGAGATCAAGGAAGCCCAAGCCTTTTTCACTAGAAAGAAAGAAGCGGCACAAGAAGAAAATAATTAAGCCAATTCATGTTAAGCATATTAGTACAAGGAGCAACCATTATGAAATTTGCCATTACCTCAAAAGGTGATCAAAATTCTAATATTCTCATGCATAAGATGAGAACCTATCTACTTGATTTTGATTTAAAATATGATGAGGACCAGCCGGATATCGTGATTTCCATCGGCGGCGATGGAACGCTGCTTTATGCTTTTCATCGGTATAGCAGCCGATTAAGTAAAACCGCTTTTGTTGGTATTCATACAGGCCATCTTGGTTTTTATGCGGATTGGACCCCTGATGAAATCGAAAAGCTGGTCATAGCCATTGCGAAAACTCCTTTTCAGGTTGTGGAATATCCCTTGTGCGAGGTGATTATCCGTTATTCCCATGCCGGTAAGGAATCTGCTTATCTGGCATTAAATGAATCGACCGTTAAGAGTGTCGAAGGGACTCTGGTGATGGATGTGGAAATCCGCGGGCAGCATTTTGAACGATTCCGAGGTGACGGCTTATGTGTTTCTACACCTTCCGGGAGTACTGCTTATAATAAAGCACTTGGCGGAGCAATTATCCATCCTTCCATTTCGGCCATTCAAATTGCTGAAATGGCCTCCATTAATAATAGGGTGTTCAGAACGGTTGGTTCCCCATTAATATTGCCGGCGCACCATACTGCCATGTTAAAGCCGGTGAATCGAACTGACTTTCAAGTAACAGTAGATCACTTGACCATGCTGCATAAAGATGTCAAGTCGATTCAGTACAGGGTCTCTGAAGAAAAAATCCGTTTTGCCCGCTTTCGCCCATTTCCATTTTGGAAAAGGGTACATGATTCGTTCATTTCGGACTAAAGCGGAGGGATGAATAGATGTCATCACGTTTTCAATTTCAATGGCTGATAGATGAAAAAGATGCGGGGCTCATCATTCGTGATTTTTTAAAAATGAAAGATATTTCCCGCACGGCCCTGACGGATATTAAATTTAAAGGCGGCCATATTCTGGTCAATGGGGATGTGGTCACGGTTCGTTATCAGCTTCGGGAAAGGGATATGCTGACACTGATTTTCCCGCAAGAGGAGCCAAGTGCCGGGATCTCCGGCGAGGATATCCCGTTAAGCATTTTATTTGAAGATAACTACCTGCTGGTCGTTCATAAACCTGCCAGAATGAATACCATTCCATCCCGTGAGCACCCAGCCGGAAGTCTTGCGAATGCCCTGATTGGCTATTATAGAAAAATCGGTTTGCCAGCTACTTCCCATATTGTGACCAGGCTTGACCGGGATACTTCGGGGATTGTGTTAATCGCCAAGCACCGCCATATTCATCATTTGTTTAGTATGATGCAGCGGAACCATTTGGTGAACAGGACCTATGAAGCATTCGCGGAAGGGTGTATTCCCGATGATAGCGGTACGATTTCGGCTCCGATTGGCAGGAGGGAGCAAAGCATTATTGAGCGCGAAGTACGCCCAGACGGTCAATTTGCCCGTACCCACTATCGGGTGATCAATCGACATCAACATTTTACCCAAATAGAACTGAACCTGGAAACGGGCCGCACCCATCAAATTCGGGTGCACATGTCCTATCTGGGCCACCCGCTCCTAGGGGATGATCTTTATGGAGGCGATACCTTCTTAATGAACAGACAGGCGTTGCATTGTAAAAAGATCATGTTTGTCCACCCGATTACCCAACAGGAAATGATGTTTACTGCAGCACTTCCTGAAGATATGAGAGCAGTTTTAGAGGCTGAACCGTATTGATTGGTTCAGCCTCTTCATTATTCTCAGAGGCCATACGCTTACCAGGGGGCTGACGCTTTTGGTCTGTAAAGAAATCCTAAATTCTAACTTTGAGAATTGTCCAGCTCCACAAGGAAGGCTTCGACAGTAATTACATTGCACGAAGAAAAAGCGTTAGCTTTTTCGAGGAGGCCTGTCGTGCGCTGATCAGGGGCTTACGCTTTTCTAATCAAAATGCTTAAATTTCTCTTCTACATATGGCATAGTAGAAGGGACAGAGACGATTTCCATTTCTGGATATCTCAAGGCGGTTAGCCTCCCTCCAAATACCGCTCCTGTATCAATGTTATAGGTGTTATTAATGATTCTTGGTTCGTTAACGGGAGTATGTCCGTAAACAATACAAGGCCCGCCATGATAGTGCAACGCCCAATCCCTTCTCACTGGGGAACCGTCAGAATGTTTTTCACCGGTAATATCACCATACAGAACAAAAGTTTTTACTTTAGCATCCATCCTGCCAATATAATCCTGACGAATTCCTGCATGTGCAATAATTAATTTTTGGTCGTCTAAAACATGATAAAGAGGAGCATTTTCATATAACTCCATATATTTTGTACGAATTGATTGCTTGTCCTCACTATATAATGTTTCATATTCTGCAACCGTTGTTTCAAGACCATGACTGACTTGAACTTTATTGCCCAGAAAGTACCGGTATAACTTGTTGCAATGGTTTCCCGGGGTATAATAGGCCTGGTTTCTTTTTATGGCCAAATTCCAGACGAGTTCAATGACTTTTAATGACTCAGGGCCACGGTCCGTTAAATCACCTACAAATCCTAGAACACGATTGTCAGGATGGACGGGAACTTTATCTTCCCAGCGGTAGCCCAGCTTTTGTGTGAGCTCTGTCACCTCATGAAAACAACCATGGATATCGCCAATAATATCTATTTTCATAAAAAATACCCCTTTTTAGAATAATTGATGTGAAGGAGGAATGTAATTTGGAACATGGTGTATCTGTCACTTCTTTAGTCATCGTTGTCACAATGGCGTTTATTACCCCCATCATTCTTCATCGGTTAAAATTGCATGTTATCCCGATGGTGGTCGCTGAAATTATAGTCGGCTTGATATTAGGAAAAAGCGGGTTCGATCTCGTCCATGAAGATACATGGCTCTCTACTCTTTCTACCCTTGGATTTATCTTTTTGATGTTTTTAAGTGGTCTCGAAATCGACTTTACTGCCTTTTCAAACGGGAAACAGCGTGAAACATTACCGAGTGGAAAGAAAGAACCGAATTCTTTTATGGCTTCGGGTGCAGTATTCGCCGGAATATTTATGATATCGTTATTATTATCTTATTTATTTGTGATAGCAGGATTTATCGACAATGCATTTTTAATGACCTTAATCATTTCCACCATTTCATTAGGTGTCGTCGTGCCGACCTTGAAAGAGGCCCATCTGATGAAAACCGGTATTGGCCAGATCATCTTGCTTACAGCGGTGATAGCCGACTTGGTGACCATGATTTTGCTTGCTGTTTTTGTTTCCTTATATGAAGAGGGACATGGGAGCACTTGGCTGTTACTGATATTATTAGCAGCCGGATTGGTGCTTTATTTCATCGGCAAACGGTTTAAAAATAAGTCCATTATGGAAACATTGTCAACAGGGACTGTTCAAATTGGCACCAGAGCAGTTTTCACCCTTATTATCGTTCTGGTCGGGCTGTCTGAAACTGTTGGTGCGGAAAATATTCTAGGTGCCTTTATAGCGGGGGTGCTTGTCTCATTATTATCCCCCAATCAGGAGCTTGTTCACAAGCTCGATTCATTCGGTTACGGTTTTTTAATCCCCATTTTTTTTGTCATGGTTGGAGTAGAACTGGATATTTGGTCACTGTTAAGAGATCCGAAAATGCTGTTATTAATCCCCTTGTTATTACTTGGATTATTGTTGTCTAAGCTAGTTCCCGTTTATTTATTAAAAATTTGGTATGATACGAGGACGGTAGCCGCTTCCGGATTTTTATTAACGTCCACTCTTTCTTTGGTAATCGCTGCCGCCACCATTGGTGAACGCATAGGGGTTATTTCCGAACAAATGAAAGGAACCTTTATATTAGTTGCGGTCATCACATCCATATTCACGCCTATTGTCTTTAAAAAATGGTTTCCTCGGGAGATGGCAGTAAACAAAAAAATACCCATATCATTCTTAGGGGCTAACCAAATCTCACTTCCTGTGTCAAGGGAACTTAAGACAGGGCATTATCAGCCTGTGATCTACCACCCGAAAATAGAAAAAGGGGAGGCTCCGATTTCCGATTCTCTTTTCGAAATTGAAGAAATTGCCGATTACTCCATCGAAACGATTGAACAGACCAAGGCACTCCAATCGGAAATTGTGGTGATCTCCACTGGGAATGATGACCTCAATGCCTCTCTTGCTACAGTTGCAAAAGAAAGAGGAGTTTCAAGGGTAATTGCCAGGATTGAGAGCCAGGGGCTGGAACAAAACCTTCGTCAAAAAGATATTGAAGTGTTTTCTTCTTTCATGTCAACAAGAGTACTACTCAGGGCTCTCATTGAGTCGCCTGCTGTAATCAACATTTTAACCAACCAAGAGACGGGGCTTTATGAAATTGTAATGAAAAATAAGCAATATGATGGCATTTCACTTCGAAAATTTCCTTTTACCGGGGATGTTATCTTTGTCAGGATATTTCGCGGCAAAGACTCAATTGTGCCCCATGGGGAAACAGAGTTGCAAATGAATGACCGATTGATCGTAACAGGAGGCAAGGAGTATGTGGATGAACTCATCCAGGAGTTGGAGTTTAAAAATTTACCCGATCACCATTTTTATTAACAGCGGCTTTTCATTTTTTTAGAATTAGTGTAAACTTAGTACCAAGTACTAATATCTTGTTATGATATCAGGAGGAACCATAATATGACCTTTTCATTAGCTGGAAAAACATTTGTAGTAATGGGTGTTGCCAATAAACGCAGTATTGCTTGGGGAATTGCCCGCTCGCTTCATAATTACGGCGCGCGGTTAATTTTTACTTTTGCCGGGGAGCGGATTGAAAGCAGTGTCCGTGAATTGGCTGATTCGTTAGGAGCAGAAGGAACGATGGTGCTTCCTTGCGATGTGACAAGTGATGAAGCGATAGCCCAATGCTTTGCTGAAATCAAAGAAGCTGTCGGGACCATTCATGGCATTGCCCATTGTATTGCGTTTGCGAGAACAGAAGACCTAAAAGGCGAGTATCTGAATGTAACTCGGGATGGTTTTCTCTTGGCGCAAAATATCAGTTCCTATTCATTAACAGCAGTTGCGAAAGAAGCCCGTGGTCTCATGACCGAAGGCGGCAGTATTGTTACGTTAACCTACCTTGGGGGCGAGCGGACCATTCCCAACTATAATGTCATGGGCGTTGCCAAAGCATCTCTTGATGCAAGTGTCCGCTATTTGGCAGCAGACCTTGGAAAGGATAACATACGCGTAAACTCCATTTCTGCCGGGCCAATTCGAACTCTTTCGGCAAAAGCGATAGGCGAATTCAACTCCATTTTAAGAGAAATCGAGGAAACAGCCCCATTGAGAAGAACGACTACCCCTGAAGAGGTTGGGGATACCGCTGTATTTCTTTTTAGTGATTTATCCCGGGGTATTACCGGGGAGAATATTCATGTCGATTCCGGCTATCATATCCTTTAATGGTGGGAGAGGCTGGCACAATGTGCTAGTCTCTTTTCTGTGAAAATAAATATCCTCCGGGGCTCCCGTATACTATTGATCGAGGTTGGAAACCCTGTAAATAACCTAAAAAGCCAATAAGAAAGCAGAGCTAACTGTAGGAGGGTAACTTTGTATATATCTATTTGGTTTTGGTTATACTAATTAATTTGCATTTCTCTAAATGGCTCCTTGTTGATAAGCATGGAGTAAATAATTCGAAGCATTCGATGCGATAAAGCTACGAGTGCTTTTTTCTTTCCTCTTCTTGCAGCTATTGACCAGTATTTCGTTGCTAACCAGCGATTCCTACACCTTGAAACAGCCCATGCAGCTTCGCACATTGCCGATTTAATATGAGGATTTCCCTTTACAGTCTTTGTACTATACCGTTTCCCTGCACTTTCGTTTGTTTCCTGGTGAAACACCAGCCCAAGAAGCTAGGTGGTGCGGTGTTGGAAACTGACTCATATCTACACCAATTTCGGCAATAATGATCGCTGCAGTATCTTTTTTAATGCCGGGTATCGTTGTAAGTAACTGGAGTTCGTCTTGGTAGTTTTGTAATATGATATCGACTCGATCTTCAATTTCTTTAATAAGCTTTTCTAAGTATTCAATATGCGACCAGGATTGACGGATTAGAAAACGCTGATGATCATTTAGTGTGCCAAACAAAGAATCCGTAATCCTCTGCTTTTTCATCGCCATTCTGCCGTGAATTCTTTCTTCTACATCGGAGGCGTCCACATATCCTTGTTCTATAAGTCGTTCAAGAAGTTTTCTTCCTGAAACGCCAAACACATCAGAAATGACCGTGCTTAATTTTACATTCGAACACTCCAATACCTTTTGAATTCGATTCTTTTCAGAAGTTAAGTGACCAATCCATTTCTTTCTAAGTCTAGTTAAATCACGAAGCTCTCGAAGATCGACTGGTGGAACAAAACTCTTTTCGATTAAACCATGTCGTAATAATTTAGCAATCCATTCTGCATCCGATACATCTGTTTTCCTACCTGGAACATTCTTGATACGTTGTGCGTTAGCCAGTGTTATATCAAAAAAGCCTTCTAAAATATTGAATACAGGCTTCCAATATACTCCGGTACTCTCCATTGCAATATGGGAAACCTCATGGTTTTCAAGCCATTTTAAGAGACGATATAAATCCTTTGTTAAAGTAGGAAATGTCTCAATCTCCTTGAATAATTCTTCATTTTGATTTCCAGTCATGACACAAGCCACAATCATTTCCGAATGAACGTCCAAACCAGCACACCTTTCAATAAATACCTCCATAAAAATCCCCTTCTTAAATAGGATCACAAACAGTGAGTGAGATTGAACATAAGCATTTTTCTGTACGTAGTCATCCCTCCAACGAAGGGAGCTAACAAAGGGTTGAACACCAAGCTCACTCAAACAGTTTTTTGTACAGGGTCGAGCCACCAAAAAGAGCCACGTATAACATACTGTTTGTGTCACTATCATTATGGTCAGAGAAGAACTATTTTCATGCCTGGGTTGGGAGTGTTAAATCATGATTGTTTTTTATGTAAAAAATTAAAGTTAACGCAAATGGGCGTCTTGCATACAAATAGAATGTAAGGTGAGGTAAAGGAGGTGCCGTGTTTGTCTGACAAAAAGCTTCAGGGACCGCGGTTATTTATTGAACAGCCTTTTATCAGGATTCCTCAAAACCATCAGATGCAAGAGGTGTTTACAAGCAGGCATAATATGCAACCTGAGGAAGTATCGGAACAAGTATCGGAAGAAGCAGCAGAAGAAGCAGCAGAAGAAGCAGCAGAAGAAGCAGCAGAAGAAATCACGATAGAGACCACGGAAGTTAAAGAAACGGTTATGCTTGAGACGGTGAGTGAACCTGAGAAAGTTGAGAGTCCGGTACCAATGGAATTGTCACAACAAGAAGTGCCGCAACAGGTGCTGACACCACAAGATCCGCAAAAAAGACGATCCACTATAAGCAGGGTTAAACCGTTTAAAGAGATGGATTTAACAGAGCGAATTGAATATTTGTTGGATTTTCCGAAAGTTATTCCGCCAGTCCAATGTATCTTTTACACCGAAACTTCTAAATATTTGGGAATTCTTGTTGGAAACGAGAATAATCAAGTTTCCATACAAGTACCAAATCAAACGGATCCAATCAATATTCCGGTGAAGGAATTAAAAAACATTACAATGATTGGAATCAGAAGGTAAACTTCTCGAAAAGTGATTATCTTAGCGTTCGCCACTTTTTGGTGAGAAAGTGAAAAACATAATATAAAAAAGGCCAGCCGATTACCGACTGGCTTGTTTTTTAATCACAAATTCCTAAGTTTACATCGGCGATGCACTGAATCGCACAGAAACAGCTTAAGTCAACTGTCACGCAATCATCCGTTGCTTCAAAGTCAGTAACCTCACATACTTTTGAAAGGTTAATGCAGCACTTTTCGCCGCCCAGCAAGTTGATTGGCATAAAGTGACCGGCAGAATCTGTCGTTCCAGGTATTAAAACGCGGAGAGTCGCACAGCAGTTATCGAATACATCTTCTACCCTGAAATAGATGGATACGCAGGAACTGATGCCTTCCTCATGAAAGAATGCGTGAAATGGTGAACCGTCAGCAGTCTTTAATACGAATACACGCGTATCGGGTGACGTTCTTGCTGGTGAAACAAGAGAACCGAGCGGCTCGTTAAAGCAGCTGGTACAAGGCTGGCATTCTTCTTCAACAGCATTATCTTGGATATCTTTAATCGCACGCACTACTTCACAAACACAATTGCCGTGATGGTCGTCACGATGTTTTCCACAACCCATTTATTTTTCCTCCTTAACCCGTAATGTATCTTACATTACTAACATATTTCCGGGAGCCCTTATGGGTTACGGACAATTGCCTTTTTTAATAAAATTAGGCGGGTCCAATACAATAGGCAAAAAGTGAGGGACAATTTCGTTATGGAAATAACCTTATTGAATCTGTTCATTTTATCGCTGGCAAGTTTCCGGCTGACAAGACTGTTGGTTTATGATAAGATTACCGAATTTATTCGGGCGCCATTTTTTGAAGAAATAGAAGAGGAGAATGAAAATGGCGAGCGGGAAATATACTACATTCCCAAAAAATCCGGATTCAGACGGTTTCTGGGTGAACTGCTAAGCTGTTATTGGTGTACTGGCATATGGGCAACCGGGGCCCTTATCTTCTTACAATTTCAATTTTCAAGCTGGTCTAATCCATTCATTCTTGGTTTGGCAGTAGCGGGACTAGCGGCCATTATTGAAACCATTGTCCAGAGAATTCTTGAAAATTAGGGATTTACCCTGACAAGACTGGCCTTTTTCTCATATTTTGAATAGTAGAACATTCAATTAATATGGGAGGGGGAGAAGCTGGTGATGAAAAATCGGAAAAAATTGACGGCCGCACAGACTAAACAGACAGCCACGCCAACCAGAAAAAAAGGTTGTGGCTGCGGTAAAAAGCGCAATAAGTAATTTTTTAAACTGCTGGGGAGAAGCCGGCAGTTTTTTTATACGCTTTTTTAGCTACTCATAATTTAAATCAAATCAGAAAAAACTACATTTAGTTAAACATGAAACTACATAGAGGGTGGAAATGACATGTACTGGATTCGATTAATGGCGGCCCTATTCCTTTTAACCGGTCTTACCGCCTGTTCCGAAAAACAACAAATGAAGGACAGCCAGCTCGCATTGATGAAAACTACTGACCCAAAGCCCATAGTGACGGACGGAAAAAAGAGCAATGACCAGGTAGAGAAAATAAAACATGAGGTCAGTTCGTTCCCTGAAATTTACGATGTGGCAGTGGTTAAAGGTAAACAAGGGACGCTTGTTGCTTATAAAGTAAAACATATGCAACGGTTTAACATGAGAAAAATTGAACAAAACATAACAAAGAAACTCGAAGCTGAGTATTCGAAAGAAAAGTTCACTGTTTCCAGTGATTATAAAATTTTTCTAGAAGTTGTAAGGCTGAATGAAAGGATGCAGCAAGGATTATCCGATCAAAAGGCGGAAAAACGATTTAATGAAATTGTAAAAATGACGGAAGACATGAAGTAGAAAGGGAGATAGATGATGGCCAACAAAAAAAACATGACTTCTGAACAGCAGCAATATCAACAATTGCAGCAAAAGCACGAGAAAAAACGGCCCGTATTGAAAAATTGTATCAAGGCTTTTTTTATTGGTGGGCTAATCTGTACGGTGGGGCAGGCAATTAGTTACTTTTATATTTATTTCTTTAATTTTACGGAACAAAGTGTCGGTAACCCAACAGTTGCCACGATGGTTTTTTTGTCCATGCTCTTGACCGGCTTTGGGGTGTATGACCGGCTTGGACAATTTGCCGGCGCTGGCAGCGCAGTTCCTGTTACGGGATTTGGAAATGCGGTTATTTCAGCAGCCATTGAACATCGGACAGAGGGATTTGTCCTTGGTGTCGGAGGCAATATGTTTAAGCTTGCGGGTTCTGTGCTCCTTTTCGGTGTGTTTGCCGCTTTTGTGGTTGCACTCATTAAAACACTGCTTGGTATTTGGGGGGTATTATAATTGCTAAAGGGACAGCAGTCTTGGGTGTTCGCCAATCGGCCAATGATTACTTCCACCGGAGTAACGGGTGGGCCGTTTGAGGCAAATGGAAATCTGGCACAAGATTTTGATCGATTGTACGAGGATTTATGGCTCGAACAGGATTCATATGAGAAAGCGCAACGCGTGTTGTTGGAGAATGCTATCGACATTGCTTTAAAAAAAGCGAATATGAAAAAGGAGCAGATAGATTTCTTGTTTGCCGGGGACCTAATCAATCAGATTACCCCTTCAAGCTTTGCAGCAAGAACTGCTGGGATTCCCTATTTCGGTTTATTCGGTGCCTGCTCCACCTCCATGGAGGGGCTGGCATTAGCTTCGTTTGTGGTGAACAACCAAGGGGCGAAAAATGTTCTTACTGGGGCTTCCAGCCATAATGCGGCGACCGAAAAACAGTTTCGTTACCCAACCGAGTATGGCGGACAAAAGCCTCCCACCGCACAATGGACAGTGACGGGTGCCGGAGTAGCGCTGGTTCAGGAGCATCAGATGGGGCAGAAAAATCCGGTGGTTACCTCAGCAACGATTGGAAAAGTAGTCGATATGGGATTGTCAGATCCATTTAATATGGGCGGGGCAATGGCTCCGGCTGCTGCGGATACCATCCAGGCCCATTTCCGTGACATGGAGCTGGAACCGTCTTATTATGATTTAATTGTTACAGGTGATTTAGGCAGGATTGGCCATGTTACCACAGCAGAATTGTTGAAAAAGAACGGAATTAAATTGGAGCAGGGACAATTTAAAGATTGTGGGATATTAATTTATAAAGAAGATCAACCTGTGCAAGCCGGTGCGAGTGGAGCTGGCTGCTCGGCCACAGTATTATATGGGCATTTGCTAAATCAGATGAAGCAGGGAAAGTTTAAACGCATTTTATTAGTGGCCACAGGAGCACTATTATCGCCCCTAAGTTTTCAACAAAAAGAGTCCATACCTTGTATTGCCCATGCTGTTGCCATCGAAATGAATGATTGATAGGAGGAATCCTTGTGTTAGCTATGTTTTTCTGGGCCTTTGTTATTGGCGGCTTGATTTGTGTCATAGGTCAGCTTTTATTTGATGTTGCCAGATTGACACCTGGACATACATTAAGCTTGTTAGTGGTATTGGGTGCTATATTGGCTGGTTTTGGATTATATGAGCCACTTGTTAATTTCGCTGGTGCAGGAGCGACCATACCCATTACAAGCTTTGGCAATTCGTTAGTCAATGGTGCCCTTCAGGACGCCAGAAGTCATGGATTGATCGGCGTGTTGACCGGGATGTTCCAGGTCACAAGCTCAGGTGTTTCGGCAGCCATTATATTTGGGTTTATCGGTGCATTAGTCTTTAAGCCTAAAGGATAATTTGCTCATTTTTATTTGATTTTCTTACTATGCTTGCCAGTGCCTATACACTTTCTTTGGCGGTTTCATATCCTATATTGAAACTGTTAAAGCGAGGTGAATCATTTATGTGCTTTGGCTACGGCGGCTTTGGCGGCTACGGTTACGGTGGTGGCGGATTTTACGGCGGTTCTACATTCGTGTTGATCGTTGTATTGTTTATTCTTTTAATCATTGTGGGTGCAAGCTGGTATTAATCTTTAGCGAACACCATGGAAGGGTTGGTCCAATAAATGGCCAGCCCTTTCTATTCACCATTTTACCTGCCCTTCATACAATAAAGTAGTTTATGAAGGAGTGTGAAAGAGACGTGGACAATGGTTTCTTCAAGAACATAGAAAAGAAAACGGGCGTTAATATGCAAGATATTTTTGAATTGGCTAATTCGCTGCAGAATGCCAACTTTAATGATGAAAAAACAGTGCGCGGTGTCATTCGTAAAGTCTCGAAGCTGGCTCAAAAACCAGTAAGCAAAGACTTAGAGGATCAGATTGTCAAAACGATCGTTAAAGATGGCAAAAGCCTCGATTTCAATACCATTTCTAATATGATTAATAAAAAGTAAGCAAAAAGGCCGTTTTCTTTAATGGAAACAGGCCTTTTTCAAGTTCTAAATATTTTTTACCATCGTTTTATGGGGAATGCCGGCATCGAGAAATTCTTCGGAAACAATCTCATAGCCAAGCCGGGCATAAAAAGGAATGGCATGGGTCTGGGCATTGAGCTTCAGCTTATGAAACCCGTTTTCTTGTGCGAAAGCCTCAATTTTATCCATAACTGCTTTACCGGCCCCAAGCTTTCGGGCATCCTTTAATACACATATGCGTTCCACTTTTCCATAGCCATCGACATTGCGGAAACGTCCTGCGGCAACTGGAGCGCCATTATCGTACATGACAAAATGAATGGCGTCATCTTCATACTGATCAATTTCTTCTTCAATCGGAACGTTTTGTTCTTCAACAAAAACGGTCCTTCTGATTGAATAGGCATCTTCAAGTTCTGTGTTGTTTTCTACAATTTTGACTGTCACCATTAACTATTCCTTTCCAAGACGAAATGTTTCATATACTGTCCAAGATTCATTATCCAATTGATATAGCAAGTGAAATCTGTCGATAGTTTCTTCATGGTCAAATCGGGTCATCCGGAGTGATCCATAAACATCGGAGTGCTCATCATTAGAAAGCTTTTGCCCAATTGTAATGTGAGGAACAAAACCATAGTCCGGGTTTTGGCTGGAAAAATCCTGATTGATTTCTTTCTGTAAATTGCTTAGTTCAATCGTGGGATTTACTTTAAAATAAATAACATTATTTACTGGAAAAAAAGAACTCACTTTGGAAGTTTTTAATAAAAATGGTTGGGTATCCTGCGCAATTTGCCGCAGCTTACCAGCAAATGCTAAAGCCTCCTGTTCTGCTGCTTCAAAAGCACTTTTTAAAGTCAGATGGGGAGGAATTAACGAGTAGTGCGGGTCGTAGCGCTTACGATAGGAATTCGCTAAATCTTGAAGCTTTTTTGATGGGAAAATAACAACTCCAAATTTCATAGGATTACCTCCGTTATGATAGCTTTTGCGATGAACAATCCTCGACAAGACACATTCAGTATCATCCTATTATATCAAATTTTCAAAATTGATGAAATTATTGGTTTGAGTCTTGAAAAATGGCACTTAAGGCACGTCTTAGGTCAGGCTGCCAATAGGTCCAAGTATGGCTGCCCTCAAATTCTGCGTAAAAATAAGTCAATGGCATTAAAGAAAGAATTTTGGAAAGTTCACGGTTGGGAGTCAAGAAATCGCCGGTTTCACCATTGGTCATCTGGACTTTTGTTTCCTGGCTGCCAATCACATGATAAATTTCCACTACATGATGTTTCGGAAAGTTCACGGCTGACTGTATGACAGAATCATCCACGTAGGGTGATTGCATGGCCACTTTCCCGAAAGTGTGCGGGTATTGGAGGGCGGCCATAAAAGAAACAGTGCCTGCCAATGAGTCTCCAATCAGGGCTCTTGTTGACCCCATTTGATAGGTAGGAAACTCCCGGTCGAGGAAAGGTACTAATTCATGGGCAAGAAACCTGATATAGTTTTGATGCAAGTCACCTTTTGGATGATATTTTTTTCGGCGATCTTCCACATTTGAATAGGGTACCCCAACAATGATCATTTTTCCGATTTCTTTTTTAAAAAGGAGCTCATCTGCCAATCGGCCGATGCGGCCAAGCTGAAAATAGTCACGGCCGTCTTGGGCAATCAACAAGGAATACTTATATAATGGAGAGAAGTTAGCAGGCAAGTAAATGAGAAGCTTCAGTTCTTCATTCAGTTCATGACTATAAAAAGTGATTTCCTTTCTGGCGCCTTTTGGTATTTCCATCTGTCTTCCCACCTTATTTTTCCAGATACAAATGCATTTTACCATAAAGAGCAGAGAAATGTTATAAGGGATAGTTCAAAAGGAAGAATCGAGAGACGATTAGTGGAGGAAGCGTTGCTTGGTTTGGTATTCCGGCATGATAGCTAAAATATTGTCACGTTTAAAGGTTCGTATTTGCTGGCGAAGCAGGCAATACGCCCGGATATATTCATCATTCACTTCTGTTACAATCAGTTTTCTCTGGGTAATTTGTTGGTTGTCGGCAAGATAAATCATCTCTAGCGGAATATGTTCTTCCATAGACCGTGTAATTAGACTATCCATATGGATCGCACCCTTCCTTGTTCCTACTTTTATTATAACCGAACGTTTGTTCTTTATTCAAGGGAAAATAAAAACATATGTTCTTTTTGAAATAATTTTTATAAAAAAAGAAAAATCTTATTGACTTTCTTAGCTTTTTTAATATAATTATATTTGTACCAAGCGAAATAAATAAGTTAAACGATCTGTTAGCTCAGCTGGGAGAGCATCACCTTGACAGGGTGGGGGTCGCAGGTTCGAGCCCTGCACAGGTCATCATAACAGAGCCTTGATAACCCTTGTGTTGTCAAGGCTTTTTCTATATAACAGGAATTTAACTTTGAAGGAATACAGATGAATTGGTGGCAGATTGGTGGCAAAATAGAAAGTTTATTTCATATTTTAACAAATGGTACATATTTCAAGCCTTTTCTTTTTTGTTAATAATTTAATCAAGTTGACTTGCAGCAGCTTCATCTGTGCTTTCAAGGGTATGACCATAAAGATTGATGGTTAGTCTTATTTTAGAATGCCTAATTTTGCACTTATTGTTTTCAGTGCCCCCATATTGAATAGGGGCCAACCTTTCTAAATTCCACTGATAGCTGTAATTGTCACAGTAGACTATGTATGGAACTTTGATAAACACTCGTGTTGTCAAGGTTTTTTATTATTACAAACATTTTATTATGTAGAAATCTGATGATTTGGTTGTAATATGTGGCAATCTTAAATAACAAAATGAAAATTTAATAAGATTCTACATGAAATGGCTCATTTGACCTTTTGAAACTGCCTTGCATATTTGCCAGGTGAAATTCCTACCGTATTAGTGAATGTACGGATAAAATGGGCATAATCATTGAATCCACTTTCATAACATACCTGAGTAATGGATATGTCACCTTGCATTAACAGTTCCCGAGCTATGATAACTCTAGTGTTAACCAAATATTTGTGAAAAGAGATACCTGTAATATCTTTAAAAAGCCCATTAAGACTATGCCTGTTTAGGCCAAATAACTCGGCAACTTGTTGGGCATTCAAATCTTTGTCGTAATTTACACCAATGTATTCCATTATTGGTATCAATAATTGGTGTTCTGTTGAGGTTATTTTTTCTGCGCTTCTTCTTCGTATGCCCTCCATGTATATTTCATTAATAATGATAAGAATTTCTGAAAGGAGTATTTTTTGCTTGATTTCCCATGCATAAGAGTCACTGCTTTCCTTTAAATCAGAGAGGCGGGAGTATAATGAGGTTAGCTCTTGAGTTTCCTCTGTAGTTAATTTAAGGCAGTGTGTACGGTTTGAACCATTTATTCCGAAACATTCCAGTAAGGTGGTTTTATAAGTGCTAAAACTCTGGATATATAATGGATTAAAATACAGAATATACCGTTCAAAGAACTTACGATCATTCACAATCACACGGTGTTGATCACTTGAGCTTAAAAGAAAAAGATCATTTGGGGAAATTATATATCGCTTGTTTCCAATCCACATTTCAGCCCCTGCATTAATTGCCAGATAGATTTCATATACATTGTGAAAATGATAATAATTCATCACTTCCTTGTCTGTGCCTATACTATGATCCAGCTGAAAGTCCACATTATAGGGCTCCCTAACTTTTTTAAACCTATCCATTATCCCATTATCTTCCTCTCGGCCATGATATCTCAATTTTAAATGCACATGAACAAAAATGCAATAAAACAAGACATTATTGCAATATATATATTTATGCCTTAGCTATAATGTAAATATGTTGTTGAATCTATTTTCTTGAAAGTGAGGGCCATCTATGGAGAAAAATGATTTACTATATTTATTTGAAAACGTCAACAATCGAATGAAAAATCTGGATAACGAAACTGGTGTAACTGAGATTTGCCCAATTAGCATAATAGATATGGATACCTGGGAATGGGCTCAGGGTGTTGGGTTGTACGGAATGCAAAAATATTATGCTGAAACCGGGAAGCAAGAAGTACTGGATTTTCTTATCGATTGGTTTGATAACAATATCCGTAAGGGTTTACCAGCTAAGAACGTGAACACCATGTGCCCACTTTTGACTCTTACGTATGTATATGAATATACAAAACAAGACATTTATTTGGATATATGCAAGGAATGGGCCGAATGGGTTATAAAGGAAATGCCGCGAACCGAAGAAATGGGGCTGCAGCACATTGTTTCGGAAAAAGAAAATCAAGGACAAATTTGGATTGATACACTGTTTATGACAGTCCTGTTTATGGCTAGGATGGGCAAGTTGCTTGACCGGGAGGATTATAAGGCCGAATCAGTAAGACAATATCTACTACATATTAAATACTTGGCTAATAAAAAGAACGGATTATTCGATCACGGTTTTGATTTTAATGGACGCCATGCATTCGGTGAAATTCAATGGGCGAGGGGAAATAGTTGGTATACCTCAAGTGTGGTTGATTACTTAGACATCCTTGGAGAAGTAGATATGGGAGTGAAATGGTTTCTGCTGGATACACTTCACGCACAGGTGCAAGCATTAGAACAGTATCAGAACCAAAACGGTATGTGGCATACCTTGATTACAGATAAAGAATCCTATGTGGAAGCATCTGCTACAGCTGGTTTCGCTTACGGAATATTAAAGGCGGTAAGGTTAGGTTATATTCCTGAAAAGTACAGAGAATGCGGAATCAAAGCGTTAGAGGCTATTATCAAGAGAATCTCACCAGATGGCACAGTCACTGAGGTTTCTTATGGTACGGCCATTTGTGACGATCCTCAAAAGTACAAGGATGTTCCTATTTGCCCGATGACCTATGGACAGGCGTTAACACTTATGCTTTTGACAGAAGGATTGAAACTTGAGGAGGTAGTTGCTGTATGAAAAGAATGAATAGAAGGGCATTTCTCGATAAAGAACACAAATTTTCAGTAAAAGAAGATCATATACCTTCACCTAAAGACGATGAAGTATTGATTGAAATAAAAGCAAACGGTATTTGCGGATCTGACATACATTTTTATCGGGAAGGCAGGCTGGGTAATTTTGTTGTAGATCGTCCATATGTACCTGGTCATGAATCCAGCGGAATTATTGTAGAAGTGGGTAGTAGTGTAAAAGATTTTTCAAAAGGTGACCACGTTGTTATTGAGCCGGGGATACCATGCGGTTCTTGCAGTTATTGTAAGTCGGGTAGATACAATTTATGCCCTGATGTGGTATTTCTTTCAGCCCCTCCAATCAATGGTACTTTCTGTGATTACATAACAATAAGACAGGACATGGTATTTCATATACCTGAGACCCTATCATTTGAAGAAGCAGCATTGGTAGAACCTGTGGCAGTAGGGGTTCACGCTGTAAACCGTGCAAGATTCCAAAATGGTGATACTGCTATTATCATAGGTGCTGGTCCAATTGGGCTATTAACTGCTCAAGCCTTTAAAGCCGCTGGTGGAGGAGAAGTCATCTGTGTTGATATTAATGAATCCAGACTTAGCTTCGCCAAAAAGATAGGAATTGACAAGGTGGCCGTTCCATCAGATCCTAGTTTAGAAGCGGTGACGGATGTTGTTTTTGAAACTGCCGGTTCAAGCAAAGGCACTGCCTCGACGTTCCATTATTGCCGTCCTGGTGGATGTGTTGTTCAGGTAGGGTGGCCAGGTGGAAATATTGTTGATATGAATATCGCAACATTTTTGGATAAGGAATTAGATTATGTTGCTGTCAATAGATATGCCAATGCCTTTCCAACAGCCATTAAGTGGATTTCCGACGGAAGGATAAATGTAAAAGATCTGATTACAGGCAGATTCTCACTGGATGAGATTTCTGAAGCCTTTGAATACTCAAGTAAAAACCCAAATGAAGTTATAAAAACCATCGTCCTTAATGATTAACACAACAAGTTAAACTCTTAAATTCTATGCCGTAGTGTGGCAGGCAGTTACGAAACATAGAGAATGGAAAATAGTGGGAGGTCTTCCGGTGAAAATGTAGCTTGCTGCAAAATGAAATTAGAGGTTGCAGATAGTTTTATATTGGGTGGTTATTAAGGCCTAAACTCTTATGTGCCGAGGGATTCAGTGGTTGGTAAAACCCACCTTACTGCCACCAATAACATCTGTTTTAATCATAGGATACTAACATAAGAGCCTATTAAATCAACATAAAAAAAACTCAAACTGTTATAACCCAACTGACTTCCTCACCTTGACAGGGGGGACAGGATCGAGCCCTGAACAGGTCATCATCATTAACGGCAAAAATTCTTGATAAATCAAGAATTTTTGCCGTTTTTTTTACTTTAGAATCTCCAATTGCCTACGGAGAGGAAAAGCTGACTCTGTGGGGCCCCAGAAGGCGCTTTCTGCGCCCGAACGAGGAGGCTCCCCGGCATTTTTGCTGAACTTCTTTCGCTCCGATTAACAGAGGGACCCATGCACAAAAAATTGCACGATGGGATGAAAATAAGCGAACTTGTAATAAGGGTTGGACATTATTTTAAACTTGCATATTTTCAGGGCAGCCTTTCTTTAAGTCCAGTGTTAGATATGACGATATTCCTGTTGATAATGGAAAAAACTGTGTGTTACTATTATTTTAATAGTCAAAATTATCTGACTGGTGACTCGTTAATCATGATTTGAATTCTATGCCATACGGTTAGATAAAGGAGTGAATGCCTGACGATTAAATGTTATTGCTTGCCAAGTGGGCGGCAAAAAGAATAAAAAGGAGGATTTGCTGTATGGCAGAAACGAAAAAGAATCGATGGCTTATAGCGGCATCAGCTGTAGGGATTCACATCTCCATCGGATCCGTGTATGCATGGAGCAATTTTACAAACCCGCTAAAAAACTTGTTTGGCTGGTCAGACTCTGAGGTAGCGTTAACATTTAGTATTGCGATTTTATTCCTGGGATTATCAGCAGCCTTTTTAGGCCATTTTGTTGAAAAACATGGACCCAGAAAATCAGGACTACTGGCAGCTGCCTTTTTTGGCATAGGAATTGCAGGTTCAGGTGTTGCGGTTTTGGCAGGTTCGAAATTTATGCTTTATCTGTTTTATGGAATGTTAGGCGGAATAGGACTTGGTGTGGGGTATATCGCTCCGGTATCAACATTGGTGAAATGGTTCCCTGATCGCCGCGGGCTTGCTACAGGTCTTGCTATTATGGGATTTGGCTTTGCAGCGGCTGTGGCTAGTCCTATTATGAATAGTTTAATTGCAAATGTAGGGGTAGCCAAAACTTTCTTTATTCTAGGAAGCGCTTACTTCTTGCTGATGACCGCATCCTCGTTATATCTGGAAAGACCGCCTGAAGGATGGGCTCCAAAGGGATATAAGGAAAAAGTGAAATCTGGTGCAGCAAAATCTAGTCTGGATTTATCCCAATTGACTGCGAATGAAGCTGTGAAAACAAGCCGATTTTGGTATCTGTGGCTGATGCTCTTTATCAACGTCACCTGCGGTATTGCTATTTTGGCTGTGGCGAAACCATTGGCGATGGAGACGATTGGCATTGATACGACTGCAGCTGCGGCCCTTGTTGGAGCGATTGGAGTATTTAATGGGTTAGGGCGTATCGGGTGGGCCTCCACTTCTGATTATATAGGTCGTCCTAATACATACACCACATTTTTTGTTCTTCAGATTGGATTATTCTTCTTATTGCCGCATACGACAAATGTGGTGTTGTTCCAAGTGATGCTGGCTGTTATTTATACCTGTTACGGTGGGGGATTTGCAACCATTCCAGCCTATATCGGGGACTTATTTGGAACAAAACAGCTTGGCGCAATTCACGGTTATATCCTGACAGCATGGGCAGCAGCCGGGCTCGTAGGTCCGATGTTTGCGGCCTATATTAAAGATACGACCGGAACTTACGCGGGAAGCTTAAACATCTTTGCAGGGTTATTTGTTGTTGCTTTCATTATTTCATTATTAATACGAATGGACATTTCAAAGCTGCGCAAACAAAAAGAGACCAGAATAACAGCTTAATTCATGAGCATGCGAAATCTGGTCATTAATGACTGATTATTATGATAAAAAACGGGGAGGCAGCAGTCAGAGGTGAAGAGTACCACTATTATACGAACCATTACCCGTTATTCACATGGAAACATTACAGAACAAGAGGATTCGATTGTTACCGAACAGCCCATCACCATCAAATTAAATCAAAATGAATTCGCTACACTTGTCTGTACCCCAGAATACATGGAGGATATGGTCATCGGTTTTTTAGCGTCAGAAGGGGTCATAAGAGGGATTGAGGATATTGATGATATTTGGATTCAAACAAAAGAAGGATTTGCTCATGTGAAGACCAACTATCTCAATCATTTCTACGAAAAGTTTCATTCCAAACGCTATATTACCTCTTGTTGCGGAAAAAGCAGGCAAGGTTTCGTTTTTTTCAATGATGCGAGAATGTCACACTATTTTAACGATGTGAACGTAAAATTAACGTATGAAGAATGTTTTCGCTTAATGGATGAAATGCAAACAAGCTCGAGTGTATTTTTAAAAACGGGTGGTGTTCACAATGCCGCTTTGTGCAACAAAGATGGAATGATCCTATCCCGTGTCGATATTGGTAGACATAATGCACTTGATAAAATATACGGTTATTGTCTGCGTAATCAAATATCCTTAAAAGATAAAGTGCTTGTCTTTAGCGGCCGTATTTCCTCTGAAATTTTAACGAAAGTAGCCAAGATTGGATGTGAGGTTGTTCTATCCAAATCGGCTCCTACGGATTTAGCCCTCGAACTTGCTGAAGAATTAGGCATTACAACGGTTGGTTTTATACGAAATAACTCGTTTAATGTCTATACACGAAGTGATAGGATTGTTGAATGTTAAAAAAAATAATGTATGTTGCATCATAATTCGCCAGATAGCTAGATTAGGAGGAGTAATTTTATGGAAACTCATGCAAACCAAGTCGAAACCATTTGCAGCTTCTGTGGCACGGGGTGTGGTCTTGTCGTTGAGGTGGAAAACGACAAGGTCAGTAAAGTAAAAGGATATAAAGAGAATCCGTCCAGCCATGGGGAAACCTGTGTCAAAGGAGCACTTGGATGGGAATATATCAACAGCGACCGAAGATTAACCGCGCCGCTGATACGTAAAAACGGAAAGCTTACGCCCTCCAGCTGGGATGAGGCATTGACACTGATAGCCGACAAATTTTCGAAGCTAAAACAAAAGCATGGTCCAGATGCATTTGGATGTTTCAGTTCTTCGAGATCTACGAATGAACTAAACTACCTTGCCGGGAAATTTATGCGGACGGTCATTGGCACGAATAATATCGACAGCTGCAACCGAACGTGACATGCTCCTAGTGTCACCGGTCTGGTGACTGTGTTTGGAACAGGTGCAGCTACAGGTTCCTACGATGAGTTAGAAAATACCGATGTCATTCTTGTCTGGGGAAGCAACACACAGGAATGTCACCCGATTATCTTTAACCATATGCGCCGCGGAATAAAAAATGGTGCCAAAATGGTGGTGATTGACCCCCGCCGAATCGACCAAACCAAACTTGCTTATAAGTATCTGCCCGTTCGTGTAGGGACTGATATTGCGCTTGCCAATGCCATGGGACATGTCATAATCGAAGAAAACCTCGTTCATCAAGACTTTATTCAAAATGCAACCGAGCAATTTGAATTATATAAAAAAGCTGTCCAATCCTATACGCCGGAATATGCTGAAACCATTACCGGCATTCCTGCAGAGGACATTCGTGAAGTTGCCCGCCTTTATGCAACGGCTGATAAAGCAACCATCTGCTGGACGTTAGGC
Organism: Neobacillus camarae; assembly: GCF_054950115.1. NCBI lineage: Bacteria > Bacillati > Bacillota > Bacilli > Caryophanales > Bacillaceae > Neobacillus > Neobacillus camarae. The sequence goes on from NZ_JBUCKX010000001.1 coordinate 631,482, forward strand.
ATAACCGAACATCATAATGGAACGGAAAATGTCTTTTCTTTAATTAATTTGGCATTGCTGACTGGTCATATTGGTAAATATGGCTCTGGACTTAATCCGTTGCGCGGCCAAAATAATGTACAGGGGGGCGGAGATATGGGCGCCTTGCCGAATCGCCTGGTCGGCGGCTGGAATGTTGATGACCCTAAAGGAAGGAAGCTCCATGAACAGGTATGGGGCGAGCCGGTTCCTGAAAAGATAGGCAAGCATCAGACTTTAATGCTGGATGCGATGGAACAGAAAGAAATTAAAGCCCTTTACGTAATTGGTGAAAATCCTGTCCAATCAGATGCGGATGGAAATCATGTCCAGAAGTTATTTGAAAATCTTGAATTTTTGGTTGTTCAAGATATCTTGATGACGAAAACGGCGATGCTTGCTGATGTTGTCCTTCCGGCGACAGGCTGGGCTGAAAACGATGGGACATTGATTAATTCTGAAAGACGGATCCAACGGGTGCGTCCAGCCATAAAAGGACCCGGCATATCCCGTCATGATCATGAAATTGTCCAGGCCATTGCGAATAAAATGGGGGCTAATTGGAAGTACCAATCAGCAGAGGATATTTGGGAAGAAATTCGCTTGCTCGCACCTAATTTTGCCGGTGTAACGTACAAGCGAATCGATGAAGAAGGAGGCCTGCAATGGCCATGTCCTGATGAAAACCATAAAGGGACGCCATTACTTCATAGCCGTTTATGGTCAAAAGATGTGGGCATGAAAGCGAAATTTGTGCCTGCCGATTACCAGCCGCCTGCGGAGGTGCCTGATCAAGAATATCCGTTGATACTGACAACAGGACGCCGGCTGCAATTTTATAATACCGGGGTGCAAACGAGTAATTATAAAAAGGTGAAGAATGCGGAGGAAGGACTAGAAATTCATCCGGATGACGCCGCTCAATATGGTTTTAATGACGGTGATCTGGTGAGGGTAAGCTCCAGAAGGGGAAGTGTGGTCACGAAAATAAGAATAAGCAATAAACAGCCAAGGGGCTTAGTGTTTATGACCTTTCATTTTCCAGACCAGGTCAGTACGAATGAACTAACCAATCATGCTACCGATCCACTTGCCGGTACAGCTGAGTTTAAGGCATGTGCCGTCAAAATTGAAAAACACGAGGAAAATTATTCTCTTACCGAAGCACATTAAATAGGGAGGCATAACTAGGATAATTAACTAAGTTATGCCTTTTTTTGATATGCTCCGTTAAACGATATTGTTGATTTTGTATATACTCTGTTGTTTGGAGCGGATATGCTCGACTCCTGCGGGAGTACGAGGCCGAGGAGGCTCCCCGGCACGACCTAAGGTCCGCGGGCGTCTGGAGCGGAAATCAACTGCCATCTTTAACAGAGCCTTCTGATAAGTAGAAATCGTGTCGTCTCCCAATAGCTGTTAGCGATAAAGGAAGAAATCTAATTATTGGAGGAATTATCGGGACCTGGATATTTGTATTTTTTATAGGAAAAGAGTAAACGCCTTCTCTTGTAATACCTAATCTAAATACTTTTTAATAACTATCAAAGGTCTCATCATCTCGTAATCTTCGTGTTCAAGTATGTGGCAGTGCCATACATACTCTCCTGTGAAATTTTTAAAGTGGACAATGATTCTCGTAACCTGACCAGCTTCAACTCTAACAGTGTCTTTCCAGCCTATTTCACTCGGGTCTGGTTCGAGGACTGGATTAGGTCCAAAATCTATGCCTGTACCGTTGTTAATCCATTGATTTGCATTAAAGGTGTTGACATTAAATTGCTGTCGGCTGAGTACCTGGAATTGTGCAAGATGAAGATGAATAGGGTGAGAAATGTTTGGGGGAATGCCGATGGGACTATTAGGATTAAAAACAGGATTTGCAAATTCCCAAATTTCTATCGTATCGTACTCAGGAAATTCTGTTGCAGGATCACTAAACTCAAGGTTATTTAATGTTAACTTAATCCTTCCATAGTCATCCGTTTCCTGACTCATAACAAATCTTCTTGTTTTTATTGCCTTTCCTTCTTCTAATTTGTCAAAGGGGCGAAGGTTTTGGGGCAACGTAATATGATCCCCGCCTTTCCGGCCTACTCTAAATTGCATAACCTCTCTTTTATGGATTTCTGGATTCCCCTGAAGATCTAATTCTTCTGTTTGAAGAGTGATAGTCTGTCCTTCTAGACCAGTAAAATCAATGATGACATCTATTCGTTCAGCAGGATCGAGAGGAAATTTCTGTATCGGCTTAGATACACTGATCAACCCGCCATCAGTGCCTAACTGCCAGAAAGATTGTCCATTTGAAAGTTTAAAAGTAAAACCGTTCGAATTTGAAGCATTTACCATCCTAAAGCGATACTTTCTTGGCTCAACATTAAGATAGGGCCATACCTTTCCGTTGACCACCATGGTATTCCCAATAAAAGCTCGGACGACAGAAGGATGGACAAGCGGATTTCTAGGGGTTAAATTTTCTGGATAAAAAAGCGAGCCATCGGGGTTAAAGGATTTATCTTGTATCATGAGCGGAATATCATATTTCCCCTTAGGAAGGTCATGGCTCTGCTCATTAAAATCGTGAATAAGATAGAAACCTGCAAGACCAGCATAAAGATTCAGTCTTGTCACTCCCATTGCATGGTCATGATACCAAAGTGTGGCTGCTTGTTGTTGATTGGGATATTCATAGACTTGTCTGTTATATTTTGGACCCCTATATTCGAAATGGCGCGTAAACCAGGCCTCAGGGTGGCCGTCGCTGTCAGGGGCTGCATTGGCGCCATGGAGATGCACGACTGTACGAACCTCGGGGTCATCAATCGCACTATCTAAGGTTTTATCCACTGGTAAAAAGTGTTTTAAGGGAAGATTATTAATCCATTTTACTCTAACGGCATGTCCTTTCATTGTTTCAAAAGTAGGACCAGGATACTTACCGTTATAACCATAGATTAGGGCTTCTCCGAAGTCCTTATGAAATTTATGCTTCGTACATTTCATTTCAACCTCATAATAATCATAATCATTCCCTCGCGATACTGGTTTTAGAACCTTTGGAATTGGCAGTTCATCAACAAATTTCGGGATTGTAGCAGGTATTGATGGGTCTACCATATTATCAGTTTCACAACACTCTGTATATTCATAATCACTACTTTCTTCATGAAATTTATAATTCTCTTCCAAAAAAATCACCTTCTTGTTTATTATTTATAGATGCAGAACTGTGGTTTGAGTAGAATAATTGGCAAACGATAAAAATTAGCAGCTAATTTTTCTGCATTCCTTATTATGGCATTCGTTATAGTGTATGAAATCAGGAAAAGCCCGTAAAGGACGACCGTATAAATTTATTAAAATAGGTGCAGTTGATAAGCAGGAAACTCCTATTTTTTACAAAGCGGGATCCATTAAAATCGTTCGTTCTATCTTGAATAGACTATTGAAAAAGTAAAAGATAATGACGCCCCAACAACTAGCAAAAATAACCCTTGATGCTGTACATGAAAATAAACTTCTTATAGCTCCAATTTCAATGCGTAGAACAAAGGATGTTCTTTTCACGGTGTTTCCAGCCTTGCACAAAGGATTAATGAGATTAGTATGCAAGGCCAGCCGAGAAGCCCGCTTAACATAAGGCTGGAACTCTGCATAGCCACGCCGCTCCCTATCTTTTGAGTAAGGAAATAGTGAGTGATAAAATTTTTTCAGAAACAGGACATCATATTATGATAAGCTAAGGAAGAAACTCTTCGAAAGGAAGGATATTCTTGAAATACATAAAGATTGCCAACACCGAGTTAAATGCTTCAAACATTATTATGGGAAATATGCGAATTAACCAACTGTCCGCAGGTGATGCAGAAAAGTTGATTCGCACCGCAATGGATGAAGGAATTAATTTCTTTGACCATGCCGATATTTATGGAAGGGGCCAATGCGAGGAATTGTTTTCTGAAGCCATCCAAATGAATCCTGAAATCCGTGATGAAATGATACTTCAGAGTAAATGTGGCATTCGTCCAGATTTGGGATGCTTTGATTTCTCCGAGGAACATATTATCAATTCTGTTAACGGAATCTTAAAACGGCTGAAAACAGATTATCTTGATATCCTTTTGTTGCACCGCCCCGATCCGTTAATGGAACCAGAAGAAGTGGCTGCCGCATTTGAGAAACTTCATACAAGCGGTAAAGTGAAGTATTTTGGGGTTTCCAACTTTAATCCCGCTCAAATTGAGCTGCTGCAAAAGGCTTTACCTTATAAGCTCGTGATTAACCAACTGCAATTTGGAATCGCCCATACTCCTATGATTGATTCTGGCATTACCTTAAACATGAAGGTGGACCAATCGATTAACCGCGACAGCAGTATCTTGGAGTATTGCCGTTTGCATGATATCACTATCCAATCCTGGTCACCATTCCAGCATGGATTTTTTGAGGGAGTATTCCTTGGGGATTTCGAAAAGTTTCCGGAATTGAATCAAACAATAGACAAGATTGCTGAGAAATACGGAGTCACCAGTACTGCCATTGCGGTCGCATGGATTACACGCCATCCGGCCAACATGCAGGTGGTCCTTGGCACAACGAAACAGCAGCGATTAAAAGATTCCTGCCAGGGGTCAGAAATTAAATTGACCAGACAGGAATGGTATCAAATTTATAAAGCAGCAGGAAATATGGTGCCGTAAATTGATAAGGCGGGAGCAGAATTGCTTCTGCTTTTTTTGCGGACAAAAGACTGAAATGTTGCGAATTTACGGACAAGAATATTTTTTTAGAAAAATATATTGACGGTAATTAAGAAAAGTATTATTCTTACTTTTGTAACAAATGCATATTGTAATCTCTTATCGAGAGAGACGGAGGGAAATGGCCCTATGAAGTCTCGGCAGCGGGTTCTTTTGAACACTGTGCCAATTCCATCAGGTTTCGCCTGATAGATAAGAAGAGAAGTACCTATTTAGTGTGCGATAATCCTCTTCCTATCAAGGAGAGGATTTTTTTAATTTGTTAGTAGGTCTGAGAATCAAAATATTATTCAATAAATAGTATTTTGATTCTTCAGACTCTAATATTAATACAAATATTACTTCCTGGGGGTAACAACATGAAAAAAGCTTTGATTGTATTGGCTGCAGCCATTTTAATGATTGTATCCGGACTTGCAGGCTGCGGGAAACAAGAGGCCAAACAGGCATCAGGCAAAGCAGCTAAAAACATTAAGCAAGAGATCACGACAAACCTTGCAGGTGAACCATATACCGTGGATCCTGCGTTTGCATCCGACACCACGTCTTTCTGGGTCATTGACCATTTATATGAAGGTCTGTACACCTATGATAAGAAAGGTAATATCGTGGAAGGTGCTGCTAGCAAAATTCAAACTTCCGAAGATGGAAATACCTATACGTTTACCATCCGTGACGGGGCAAAATGGTCCAATGGAGACCCGGTGACCGCAAAAGATTTTGAATATTCATGGAAACGGGTGTTGAATCCAACTACCGGAGCCTATGACGCTTCTTCCATGTATTATATTAAAGGAGCGGAAGCTTATAATACTGGAAAAGGCAGTGTGGAAGATGTCGGTATTAAAGCTACAGATGATAAAACCCTAGTAGTGGAGTTAAGCAACCCGTTAAAATTTTTCCCTAAAATTATGATGAGTGAAGCTTATTTGCCGGTTAATCCCAAAGTGGTGGAGGCCGACAAAAACTGGGCAGCCGAAGCAGCGGGAATTGTCACGAATGGCGCTTATACTGTCAAAGAATGGAAGCATGATGCAGAGCTTTCGCTTACTAAGAGTCAAACCTATTGGAATGCCAAAGAAATTACCATGGATGACATTCACTTTAAGATGGTAGCAGATGCGACTACCTACTATCAAATGTTTAAAACAGGTGAACTGGACCTAATCAAACAGTTGCCTATCGACTCGATTGAGCAGGAAAAGAGCACGCCGGAATTCGTTTCACATCCGCAATTCAGCGTTTATACGTATACCTTTAATGTCAATGAAAAGCCGTTTAATAATAAGAAAATCAGGCAAGCCTTCTCCTATGCGATTGACCGTAAAGCCATTACTGAGAGCGTGTCAAAAGCAGGCGAAGTACCGGCATTCGGTTATGTGCCAAACGGTGTCAAAACGGCTTCAGGCAAGGATTTCCGTGATGAAGCTGAGAAATATTATCAGTTTAACCCGAAAAAGGCCAAGCAATTATTAAAAGAGGGGCTCGAAGAAGAAGGCTTGACCGAATTGCCTCCAGTTACCTTTAAATACAATACAGCCGACAATCACAAGAAAATTGTCGAAGCCCTCCAGGAAATGTTAAAACAAAACCTCGGTGTCGAAGTGAAACTGGAGAATCAGGAATGGAAGACCTTTATCGATACATTTAAGCAAAAGAACTTCCAAGCAGCACGGATGGGCTGGGTCGGGGACTTTTTAGACCCGATTGGCGTGCTTCATCATTATACTTCCACCGATTCCAACAATTTCTCAAATTGGAGCAATCCAGAGTATGATGCTTTAATTCAACAGGCTACCGTTGAGCAAGATGAAGCCAAACGATATAAGCTTCTTCACCAAGCCGAAGACATCTTGATGGATGAACTTCCAATTTTGCCGATTTATTATTCGGCTCAAAATGCATTGGTCAGCAAAAAGTTTGAAGGAATCCGTTTTGCGGAATTATCGGAACCCGATCTTCGTTTTGCTAAAAAAATCTCAGAATAATAGAAACAAAAAAGTGCAGGCAACTGCACTTTTTTTGTTTCGCTGAATTTGCAGTATTGTCACATACTTTGTAAAAATTTGAATCTTTTTCCTTTTGTTTGTCGTATAATTTATTGCACGATATACATATAAACCAAATGTGGGGGGATTTGAATGGAGATGCAAACAGAAGTGAAGACAAAGAAAGAGATTCCAAGTTTAATTGGCATGTTTACCAGTCCAAGCGAACAATTTATCAAAATAAAGGAGAATCCAAAGTTTTGGATTCCGATGGTCATAATCAGTATTTTTTATGCGATAGGGTTATTTTTAATGGTATCGTCAATGGATGCATCGACTTTAATTGATCAGGGTGTACCGGAAGATCAAGCTGAATTGGTTTTAGGCATTACTAAAGTGACCGTTGCCATAACTGGAATTATCACGCCGATTATTGGTGTACTCGTTTCAAGTGCCATTCATTTGATTTTTGCCAAGATTGCCAGTTCAACAGTTTCATTTAAACAACTGCTTTCCATGAATACATTTATTATGGTGGTCGGAGCCGTTGGAATCATTTTAAATATGGCCATTCGTTTAACAATCGGCGGGAATCCAGAAACATATGTTACCAGTCTGGCTGGATTGCTCAATCTGGATAAGCCGGGCGGTTGGGGGTCCATCGAAGTATTTGGAAGTTGGTCAACCATTTTAACAGCGATCGGATTAAACAAAACAGCAGGATTTTCCAAGGGGCTTGCTTGGACCGTTGCGATTATTTTCTTCTTATTCAGTTTTGGTTTAGGCTTCGTGGGAGGTTTACTTTCCGAGGCCCCAGCTCTATAGTGTTTTTCATTCACTTTAGACCAGCGAAGGGAAAGGAGAAAAGGACAAGAGGTTTGCGATATAAAACATCCACTTCTCTTGTCTGTAACCTATGAAAAAGAAAATATGGATTGCAATAGGAATCATCAGCTTAGTGCTAGTCATGATTTCGGTAAGTGTTTATCGTCAGGTTTTTGCAAAAGGGCCATCTGTGAGTACAGCCATGCTAAAAGAGGAGGAAATTTCGTCGCTGCTTTTAGTGCCTGGAACAGTAAAGCTGCAGGAGGAGCAGGAAGTTTACGCGTCGCCGGATAAGGGAGAAGTGAAGGAACTGCTTGTTTCGGAAGGCCAAGAAGTGAAAGCTGGCACCGTATTGGCAAAACTCGATAATCCACAATTGGAATTGGAAATTGAGCAAAACAAAATAGCCATTGAATCGGCAAATTTAAAAGCCGCCAACCTTGATAAACAAATGAAACAGTTAAAGGAAAAAAAAGGTACATTAACAGGCCAGATTGGTGAGGAGGAAGCCAAGAACCAGGTGGATTCCCAGCTGGAAAACCTGGATATGGAGAAAAAATTAGCCAATCTGGACCTAAAACAGGCCAATCTGCAAAAAGACCTGCTGGCAAAGAAGCAAAGTGAATTAGAAGTCAAGAGTACGATGGACGGCATTGTTTTAACCGCCAAAAAAACAACAGTTTCAACTATTGCGGGGGGAACTGAGCCGCTAATTCAAATCGGCAAAATGGATAGTATGGTAGCTGCCGGATTTTTGTCAGAATATGATACGTTAAAGGTCAATGTCGGCCAGAAAGTAACCCTTAAGTCCGATGCTGTGGCAGGAAAAGAGTGGCACGGTGAAATTACGGCCATCAGCATACTTCCACAGCAAAGCCAAGCGGTTGGTGCTGGTCAAACGGGAAGCCAGGCAGTTCAATACCCCGTTACAGTAAAAATATCCGATAATGCCCAAATGTTAAAACCGGGATTCCAAGTCGTAATGGAAATAGAAACCGATAAAAAGAAAGCCAAGGTCTTGCCAATCGATGCGGTACATGACGACGGGGACCAACCCTATATTTATCTTGTGAAAGATGGGAAGGCGCGCAAGCAAAATATCAAAATTGGCATTTCATCTGGGAAAAAGATAGAAATAACCGAAGGAGTATCCATGGATGATCTCACCATCGTCAACGGCCCTAATCAGTTGAAGGATGGGATGGATGTGACAATAAAATGATTCAACTTGAGTCCATTACCAAGTCCTTTTTACTCGGAAAAGAACGGGTAAATGTCTTAAATGATATTAATCTATCGATTGGCGAAGGTGAGTTTGCAGCCATTATGGGGCCCTCAGGCTCGGGGAAATCGACATTAATGAATATAATTGGCTGTTTAGATAAACCGAGTACTGGCAGATATTTTCTCGGTGGACAGGACGTATCCCATTACGATGATAAAGAATTAGCCCATGTCAGGAACCAATCCATCGGCTTTGTTTTTCAGCAATTCCACCTTTTGCCCCGGCTGACAGCCATAAAAAATGTCGAACTCCCGATGATTTATGCGGGAATCTCGAGAACAGAACGGTATGAGAGGGCGGAGCGTGCGTTAGAAAAAATGGGTCTTGCAGATCGGATTGACCACTTGCCCAATGCGTTATCTGGAGGGCAGAAGCAGCGCGTTGCCATTGCCAGAGCGATGGTGAATAATCCGAAACTGATATTAGCAGATGAACCAACCGGGGCCCTTGATACAAGGACCAGCATGGCAATTATGGAGCTTTTCTCCGAATTAAACCAAGAGGGTGCAACAATTGTCGTTGTTACACACGAACCGGAAGTGGCCGGATATGCGAGCAGGACCATTATGGTGAGAGATGGATTCATCCAGCCTCCGTCAACGGTCAATAAGGGGGCCACATCATGAGCTTCATGGAAAATCTGCTGATGGCGTTAAATTCCTTAAAAATGCACAAAATGCGCAGTATATTAACCATGCTTGGCATTATCATCGGGGTTGGTGCAGTCATTATTGTAGTTGCCATTGGGCAGGGCGGAGAAGCCATGCTGAAATCACAATTTACCGGATCGGGAAATTCAATCCAGGTTTTTTACCAGCCTTCTGACGAGGAAATAAGGGCCAATCCTAATATCTTGCTGCAAGCTCCGTTTAAACAGGAAGATATTCGTGCACTGGAACAATTGCCTGAGGTCAAACAGGTCGTGGCGTCAAGTACGACCATGTCTAGTGCCAGATACCAAAAGATTACGAAGGATATCTCCGTGACGGGGATTAATCAAGCCTATTTACGGTTAAATGATTTAATAATAGGAACCGGAAGAAACTTCACATCCGCCGATTTTCTAAGCGGACGACGGGCAGTTATCATCAGTAATAAACTTAAGGAAGAATTGTTTAAAGGGAAAAATCCAGTCGGAAGTATTTTATCCATCGCCAATCAGCCTGTCGAAATTATTGGAGTTCTTGAAAAACCAACAGGAATTCTTTCCTTTGGCACAATGGAAGTCTATCTGCCATTTCAAACATGGAAAATTATTTATGGCAGCAGTGATTATACTCAGCTGACCATCCAGGCGGTTTCGGCTGAAAAGCTGCAGACAGCCGGGAAAAAGGCGTCCATCCTGCTGAATAAACTGCATAATACGGAAAAGTCCTATCAGGTAATCAACATGGAGGAAATCTCTCAAGGAATCGGCCAGGTTACTCGAATTATGACATTGATTATTGGAAGCATCGCTGGGATTTCTTTGGTCGTAGGCGGGATTGGTGTCATGAATATTATGCTTGTGTCTGTCACGGAAAGGACGAAGGAAATCGGTATTCGAATGGCACTTGGAGCCACAAGGGGGCAAGTTCTGACCCAGTTTCTAATTGAATCGATGACGCTGACTTTAATTGGTGGGATTCTGGGCATAGTGTTTGGGTGGGGGACGGCCAAAATTGTCAGTCTGTTTGCCGGTTGGCCATCATTGGTTCCCTGGCAGGTGGTGTTGGGCGGCGTGCTATTCTCCATGGTGATTGGGATTATATTTGGCATCCTGCCTGCCAATAAAGCCTCGAAATTGGATCCAATTGAATCACTACGGTATGAATAGCACAACGGAAAACTTGCCGAACTTAATCCATTATCAGAGAAGAGGATGGTCCAAGAAAACGGATCGTCCCTTTTTCAGTAGTCCAAGAATTGAACTTTTTGGGAACACTGGTTAATATACTTGAATTCTTGGAAAATCCGTGAGATGTTCATTATAATAAATTCCCCAAAAGACGGAGCAGATGACTATGATTAAGAAAAGGATACGACATTTAGGAAGATCAAGGGACATTGTCTATGCCTTTACCCGCCATGGATTCGGATATGTGATGAAAGAATTGGGGCTGCTTGACTTGCTGGCTGTTCCTAAAAGGTTATTTTTGGAGGGAAACAAAACGATAAACAGCAAATCGACCGGTGAACGGATCAGATTGTTTTTAGAGGAATTGGGGCCAACCTTTATCAAAATCGGCCAAGTCGCCAGTACACGTCCCGACATCATACCGGCTGAAATTATTGTGGAGTTGGTGAAACTCCAAGATCAAGTTTCTGCCTTTCCATTTGAAGAGGTAAAAAAAATTATCGAGTCGGAATTGGCCGATTCCCTAGAGAATTGTTTTGCATCCTTCAATGAAACCCCGATTGCCGCTGCCTCCATAGGACAAGTTCATGATGCCGTTTTAATGACGGGTGAACGGGTGGCTGTCAAAATACAGCGTCCGAATATGGATACTGTAATAGGAACAGACTTGGAAATTCTTCAAGATTTGGCCAGATTGGCCGAAAACCGATTGGAATGGGCAAGAAAATATCAAGTTCGCGATGTAGTTGAGCAGTTGGCCCAGTCGCTGAAGCAAGAACTCGAATATGAAAACGAAGCCCGCAATTCGGAAAGGATTGCCAGACAGTTTGAAAACGACCCGAAAGTAATCATTCCAAAAGTTTATTGGGAATATACAACTTCAAAAGTTCTTACAATGGAATTCATTGAGGGTATTAAATTGAATCAAGAAAAAGCGCTTCAAGAAGCAGGTTATACTACAAAAAACCTTGCTGAAACAGTGGTGAATTCTATCTTGCAGCAAATATTAATTGAGGGCTTTTTCCATGGCGACCCGCACCCAGGGAATATTCTTGCGTTGCCGGAGGAAAAGATTGCCTTTATGGACTTTGGGATTGTCGGACGCATCAGTCCGGAAGTGCGCGATTATGTTGCAACTTTTGTGATTGCCATGATGAACCAAAATACAAACGAAGTTATCAGGGCGATTACCAAAATGGGATTAGTTCCGGAGAGTGTCAATCTTTATCAATTGCGAATAGACGTGGATCACCTGAGAGAAAAATACAGCAATGTTGCATTTAGTGATATGAGCGTGGGCGGGGCCGTCAATGAATTATTTTCAGTTGCCATCCGGCATCAAATTAAGCTTCCGACAGACTTAACATTAATGGGAAAAACGCTGTTGACCATCGAAGGGGTTGTGGAGAATCTTGACCCCGAACTTAGTATTATTAAAATAGCGGAACCTTTTGGAAAACAATTAATCTTGGAACGGATACGTCCCAAAAATGTCGCGGGAAAAGTATGGAGTCAGGTAAATGAATATGGAGAGATTTTAAACGAATTTCCTAAAACATTAAAAGACATCACCACTATCATGAAAAATGGAAAAATGAAAATTGACCTTACGACCCCTGAACTGGATTCGTTTGTAAAAAAATTAAACCGGATCAGTAACCGTATCTCATTTAGCATAGTTTTGCTGTCATTTTGCATTCTTATGGTCGGGATTATCACTGGAACCACATTATCGGGTCAAAAAATTACGTTGTTTTCCAATCTTCCAATTGTGGAAATCGGCTTGGCCGTTGTTATTGTGATGTTCCTTTTGCTGTTGTTGTCAATTATTAGGTCGGGCAGATTTTAAATTATTCCGCCACGGAAACATTTGTTGTACCGATAAAATCTCCGGTCGGCTTTGACTGGACATTTTTATAGGAAAATATTAATTTGTGTTTAAAAATTGAAAGCGCTTGCAATAATTCGATTGGAATCATCCGAGCATCCAAAAAAATTCCGACAATTTTCGAGGATATTTTCATTTTTCTTTTAATTTCAGTCTATTTACTAATGGCATTATATAGAAGTGTTGGTTCCTTTGGACTATTGAATCATTCCAGAAACTAGAGATTTTATGAAGAATTTTGTCGATAACGTTAGGTTTACAAATTGGCTTTAAACCACAATAATTAAAATTATATTAATATTCTAATTATTTTTGTCGAAACCTCTGAGAATGGCGCACCGTTAACTGGAATGTTAATAGCAAATTCCAAAGGAGGCTCCAGTAAAAAATGGTTTATCAACAGAAGCCGTGGTTGAAAGTGTATGACCCGAGGATTAATGAAAACGTTTTAATTGAGCACGATTCCTTATATGATTTCCTTAGGGAAGCAGTGGAACGTTACAACATAAAACCTGCATTCACATTCTATGGAAATGTCTGGAGTTACAATGAAACCAAGCTATTAACTGATCGATTGGCTGCTGCTTTACATAAAGCGGGCCTGGCTAAAGGAGATCGGATGGCGATCATGCTTCCCAATTCCCCGCATTACATCTTCACGCTATTTGCGGTGTTTCGTTTGGGAGGGATTGCCGTTCAGGTAAATCCGATGTACGTGGAAAGAGAAATTGAACATGTACTAAACGACTCTGGGGCCGAATACATGGTAGTTCTTGATGCACTTTACCCGAAGGTAAAAAAGATTCAAGCCAATACCTCTTTAAAAAAGATTATTGCGGTCAACTTAGGCAGTGACAGGCTGCAGCTTGATGACGGGGATGTTTATTTCGACGAGTTCCTCCAGACCGGTGAAAGTGTTCCGGATGTAAAAATTGATTCGCAAGAGGATGTGGCCATTCTCCAATATACCGGCGGAACAACCGGACTTTCAAAGGGGGTCATGCTTACCCATAAAAATTTGTTGGCTAACTTCAATCAAGTTTGTGATTTTGCTTATAAGGCGTGCGAAAATAAGCCAGATGATTTTAAAATGATTACCGTCCTGCCATTTTTTCATGTCTACGGTTTGTCGAGCACTGCTCTGTGCGGAATTCGTGAAGGGGCTAATCAGATAATTCTTCCGCGCTTTGATCCAAAGGAAATCATGGAGATTGTCAAGCGGGAGAAGCCATTTCAATTCTCAGGTGTCCCAACGATGTTTTTTGCCTTAAATAGCATGCCTGGCATTGAAGAATGCGGATTTGACCAATTTTATTACATAAGCTGTGGCGGTGCACCATTGCCAGTGGAAGCCGCAAAAGTATTTGAAAAAAGAACGGGTGCTAGGCTTTTAGATGGCTACGGTCTTTCCGAGGCATCCCCTACCGTTATCTTTAACCCGCCATTTGTGCCAAGAAAATATGGTAGTATCGGAATCCCAGTCCAAAGTACTGAGGTAAGAATTGTTCAAGAGACCAATGATGGTTACGTGGAAGCTCCCGTAGGCGAGGCTGGGGAACTGATTGTTAAAGGCCCCCAAGTGATGAAAGGTTACTGGAACCGCCCCGAGGAAACGGCAGCGGTCATAAAAGAGGGTTGGCTGTTTACAGGCGATATCGCAAAAATGGATGAAGATGGCTACTTTTATATTGTGGACCGCAAGAAGGACATGATTATTGCTAGCGGTTTCAATGTCTATCCAAGCGAAATAGAGGAAGTGCTTTATCAGCATGAAGCAGTGGAAGAAGCCTTGGTTGTCGGGGTACCTGACCCTTACCGAGGTGAGACAGTGAAGGCATATGTCAAGGTAAAACCAGGTTTTGCTGTGTCAGAGGATGATCTTAAACAATTCGGCAGAAACAATCTAGCACCCTATAAAGCGCCGAAAGACGTAGAAATCCTTCCTGAACTGCCAAAATCATCTGTTGGCAAACTGCTAAGAAGAGTGTTAAGAGACCAAGAGAAAGTAAAAGTTTAATAGATTGGAGGGATTGAAGTGACCAGTGGAGACCTATTTAGTTTAAAAGGAAAAACGGCGATTGTGACAGGCGGAGGCCGCGGACTGGGGCAGCAAATTGCGGAGGTGTTTGCGGAAGCGGGAGCTAATGTGGTGGTTTGTTCAAGAAATGTGGAAGCTTGCCAAGAACTAAGCGAAAGCCTAAACCAAAAAGGCGTAAAATCCTTGGCCCTAAAATGTGATGTTTCCAATCAGGATGACATCCGCCAAGTGGTGGATGCCACCATGAAGGAGTTCGGCCGGATTGATATTTTAGTGAATAATAGCGGAACAAGCTGGGGAGCACCGGCTCTGGAAATGCCTGCCGATAAATGGGATAAAGTCATGGACATTAACCTGAAAGGGGTATTCCTGTTCTCCCAAATGGTTGGAAGAATAATGAAGGAACAAGGTTCGGGAAAAATCATTAATATTGCCTCCATTGCCGGTATAGGCGGTCAGGACCCGCAGGTTATGGATGCTATTGGCTATTCAGTCAGCAAGGGAGCGGTTATCAGCTTCACAAAAGATTTAGCCGTCAAATTGGCGCCTTACAACGTTCATGTTAATGCGATTGCACCCGGTTTCTTCCCGACCAAAATGACGAAAGCAATATTGGGCTATTCAGGACAAAAAATTCTTGAGCGGACACCTGCTGGCCGTTTTGGCGCAGACAGCGACATGAAAGGACCGGCGCTGTTCTTGGCATCAGCGGCTTCTGATTATGTATTCGGTCATGTTTTGGTTGTGGACGGCGGAACGACTGCTGGAGTTCAATAAGCATTTGTAAGCAGCACATACTGGATGAACACGATTTATTGATTACTACTGCAAACGAACCGCACACTGGAAAGGTCTGACACGAACCATGCATCAAGATTACCATGCCAGTTATAAGGAATTAGAGGCTGAAATTAATAAAAAAATCCATGAGCTCACGAATTGCCGTACCTTTACAGCCGCATTCGGAAAGGCCATGGAGCAGCATTTGATTCAATTAGAAGTTTACAAAAGAATGACCACTAAATGGTTAAATCAAATGGACCTGCCAAACAAGGATGAATTGGCCGAAATTTCCCACCGGATGGTACGTGTGGTCGAACAGACGGATACATTGGATGAAGTGGTTTATTGGACCAACCTAGAGCATCACCGGGCTGTAAGCCAGCTAAAAATGGTCAGGCAATCCTGGCAGGAGTTAAGATCTGTTTTAAAAGAGGAAGTGCAGGAGTTAAAGAAAAATAACATCCACTCGTTGCAAGCAGAGCTTAACGACTTAAAACGGTTATTTCAAATCGAAGATAAAGGAGAATGAACCATGACTGAAAAAAATGAAAAAGAAATAGAGGAATTGGCTGCTGAAGAGAATAGCCTTTCCAGTCTTGACCTAATCTGGAGAATGGGTTTTGATGAATTGGATGCTTGGGCTGACCGTTTTAATAAGCGGGATGAACTGTTTTTAAACGCGGTAAAAAGTTTTGTGGACAGGGCCAAACGTAACCAGGGAAATGTCAAAACTCTCACTGAACAATTCAGCAAAGAATTGAAGGAATGGGAAAAAAATGCCCGTGAGGAATTGCTTGTCACTACGACTACTTTACAACATTTTTTCCCGGTAAAATCGTATGAACAGATCAATAAGGCTGCAGATGAAATTCAAGAGAAAACTGCTTCTATCCTGTTGGCTCCTGTTAAATCTTTGAATTGCGGGGAAGCCTTGGACACGTATTTGCAAACTGTGGAGAAATATTTGAGGCTCAGGAAAAACGCCCGTGAAAAATTTATCGACAGTGTGAAGAAGACAACGAATATCCTATATGAAAATCAAAAACTATTCGTCGATTTAGTATCAAAGCAAGTAAAAGCGGCGATCTTTCCATTCCAAAAATATATGAAGAACCCAACTGAGCCAGCAAAATCATAATGAGGTGAAATGCAAATGCCGGATAATAATAAAACCTACGACCCATATGAAGCATTCCATAAGTTAAGTTTATTGTGGGAAAAGCAAATTAATGATTTTATCTTTCTTTGGACCAACAACAATGAATTTGTGAAAATGACTAGTGTAGGAACAGAAATCCATTCCCGCTATTTGGAATCCATGAAAAAAAATCAAGAAGCACTTGCTAGTGTGCTCAATTTGCCAACCAAAAGTGATGTAACCAATGTGGCCAATTTAACTATCCAAGCGGAAGAGAAGATTGAGGCATTGGAGGAACAAGTTTGGGACTTGCAAGATTCTGTCAAAGCCCAATCCAAAGACATTGAAAGTGTAGTAGAGGTTTCCAAGGAAATTATTAAACTCGCCAAACAGCTTAAAACAGAACTGGTAAAAACAAAGAAGGAAATCTCAGATACGAAAAATCTGCACGAAGAGCTTCAAGAAATGAAATTTGAATTAATGAAATTAGGCAGCTTTAAAGAGGAACTTGACAATTTAAGAAGCCTTATGGAAAAAAATGCACCAGCTCCTGAATTGACAGGGGCAGGTTCATCCAAGTAAAAAACGGGAGGGCAGGAAATGGCAGCAGGCACATCATTGAACAACGTATTACCAAATTTGGAATACGAAAAAGAGTTAAATCGTTGGAGAAACGTCTATAAAATATTCACAGAGCCCGAACCAAAGATGGGGCATACGCCACGAGTGGAAGTATGGAGAAAAAACAAATCAGTTCTTTGGCATTATCCCGCTGAACAGCGCAAATATGAAATACCGTTATTTTTTGTTTATTCCTTGTTCAATAAACCCTATATTTTGGACGTGGCCCCAAAGGCAAGCGTGATTGAGGGTTTGACAAAAATGGGGTATGAAGTTTATTTATTGGATTGGGGTTCACCAGGTTATGAGGACAAAAACACCGGTCTGGACACTTATATTGATAAATATTTAAGAACAGCCGTGAAACGCGCGATTCGCCATTCGGGTGCGGAGGAAATTACATTGGTTGGCTATTGCTTGGGCGGGACTATCGCGTCCATTTATGCATCAGTTGCCGATGAGCCGATTAAAAATTTAATCGTTGCCACTGTTCCAATCGATTTTACGGCATTCATGGGTCCAGACAAATGGGCCGAAGGATTGCGCAATGGTGATTTTAACATTGACCATTTTATTGACGTATATGGAAATATTCCCCCTAAATTGGTGGAAGGAATGTTTAGGGCCATTGGAGCCCCGATTTATTTTACCAACTATACCATGTTATTGCATCGTGCCCACGACCACCGTTATGTGGACAAATGGCGTCGGATGAATAAATGGACGTTAGATCAGGTTCCGTTTGCCGGGGAAGCTTATCGTCAACTGGCGACCGATTTGTTTAAAGAGAACAAACTGGTCAAAGGGGAACTTGTGATTGGAAATAAGAAGGTGGATCTTAAGAACATCAAGGCCAATTTATTTGTTGTTTCGGGCTCAAGGGACAATTTGATTTTGGAGGAGCAGAGCAAGCCAATCATGGACTTGGTTTCTAGTAGCGATAAAACTTATATCGTTGTTGAAACGGGACATGTCGGTTTGGCCTTGTCGGGATTATTTGCAAAAATAGTTGACCAATGGGCAGCCAGCCGCTCCAATGCCCTAAATTGAGTTTGTGTCATAAAAGATTGTACCATGTAATATATATTTAATCGGGGAAAGGGAGAGGAAGGACCTATCCCTTTCAAGTTGTCTAGCTACAGCGCCCTAGCGCCGAGACGCCTTCGGTCTCCGCGCTTGTGATAAGTCAAGCTCGAATGCGCCTCCTGCTCCTGCGCCAAAGCATATTCGAGGAAGTGGCTGTTCAGCTCGTCGCAAAGCCCTTTAAGCCTATTCAGGTAGTTGCTTGGCTCTTCGTGTTTTCTTTATCTCAGTTGGAGCCCTCCAGGCTTGTCGTGCGCTGACCAGGGCGCTTGCGCTTTTCTTTTTTAACTGGCAGTCCGATGCTTCAATAAAAAGCTTCGCAATACATCGTTAAACGCATCTGCCGCTTCAAGTTTGGCCACATGGCCGGTATTCCGGAAAATGACGAACTCCGAGTGGCGGATTTGTTTATGCATCAAGAATTGTACCCACACGGGAATGACAGAATCATACTGACCGCCAATAATGAGTGTGGGTACCTTTATTTGGGGCAATAAGCCTAAGTTGTTCACATTCAGGCAAGCTTCCATTGCCTGGAAATAATAATCCTTATTTGGCTGATAGTATTGATAAAAGGTATTAATATTTTCTGATGACCAAGAATACAGACATACTTTTGCAGCCGTTTCTCGTATTGTCTCAGCGGACTTGTTTAGGGCACGGGCCCTTCTATACCTGACAAATAATTCTCCTAAATTTTTGGGGGCATAATGGAAGGTACTGACAAGCATTAATGTCCGGCACATACCGGGCGCCTGACGGTAAATTTCCTGTGCGACCATGCCGCCCATGGATAAGCCGCAGATATGAGCGCTTTCAATCCCAAGGTCATTCAGTAAATGAATGACGTCATGGGCAAAGTTTTTAATGGAAATATCGCCTGGATTCTTATATTCCCCATGTCCCCTTAAATCCGGAATAATTAAATCATATTGATCAGCCAATTCAAATTGTCTGACCCAACCTTCTTTTACTTCTCCAAGACCGTGAATAAACACCAGAGGCTCTCCTGTACCAAGGCGGATATAAGGTATCTCGACATTGTCTTTCGATACTATACTCAACGTAATTCCTCCCATTGGTTTTTATTAAACTATGTTTCCAGTTTTACCCCAGTGCAAACATTAAAAACATGACGATTAATTCATTATATCTTAGAAGGTGGCAAATTATTAATCATATATGTAAATTACATATAAAGACAAGCGTTAAAATCTTTTGGACATGACATCTATCATGTTTTTTGCATGACATGTATGACTGCCGCTGGCAATTCCTTTTCGTTATAATTCTGGTATCCAATAATGAAGGGGAATCAAAGATGGACAAAGAAACCGTTAAAACGTTACGAAAACAGGTCGCCCCATATGAAAAGTCAAGTTCAAAAGCGAGCGTTTGGCAGATCATGAATACCCTCCTGCCTTTTTTCCTTTTATGGGCTCTAAGCTATTGGAGTCTGTCGTATTCCTATGTTCTGACGCTAATATTTGCCATTGCGGCGGCAGGTTTTTTGGTACGGATATTTATTATTTTTCATGACTGTTGTCACCACTCTTTTTTTAAAAATAGGACGGCAAATAAAATTCTTGGGACATTCACAGGTATCTTAACGCTGTTTCCATACAGCCAGTGGCAATATGAACATTCAGTTCACCATGCTACAAGCAGTAACTTGGATAAGAGGGGAACCGGGGATATTTGGATGATGACGGTGGAGGAATATAATGCGGCCACTTTTTGGATAAAACTGCAGTACCGTCTGTATAGAAATCCTTTTGTGATGTTTGTTCTAGGGCCAATCTATGTGTTTGTTATAAAAAACCGATTTAACCGGAAGGGTGCCCGCATGAAAGAGCGGTTGAATACGCATCTTACAAATGTTGGTATAATGGTCGTTTCTGGAACTCTCTGCTGGTTGTTAGGTTGGGAGTCATTCCTTTTAGTTGAGGGACCCATCTTTTTTATTGCCGGTTCAGCTGGAATTTGGTTGTTTTACATCCAGCATACGTTTGAAGACTCTTATTTTGAGGGAGACCCGCAGTGGGAATATGTACGCGCTGCTGTGGAAGGAAGCTCGTTTTATCAACTGCCAAAATGGCTGCAATGGATGACAGGGAATATCGGGTACCATCATGTTCATCATTTAAGTCCAAGGGTACCCAATTATAAGCTGGAACAGGTTCATAATCAAACCCCCGTCTTGAAAAATGTGCCAACGATTACATTGGCAACAAGCCTGTCCTCGTTGAAATTCCATCTATGGGACGAGCATAATAAACGCTTTATTGGGTTTAAAGACGCTAAATTTTCAGCTAAAATAAAGAGTGTTTAAAGGAAATTGAGTCCAATTTAAGTTAAGATGGGGTAGAATAGTTTATCCAAAAGGAGCCGTTCATGATTAAAAAATATATGACATTTCAGAGAAGCAATGGAATAGCACCATATATCTGGACGATTCTTTGTATTCTGCCTTTTTACTTTATCTTCCAGGCACCATCTACCGCCCACATTGTGGTCGGGATTTTATTGACTTTATCATTCTTTATCCTTTACCGGATTGCATTCCTATCAAAAGGATGGCTGGTATATGTATGGACGTTAATCTTGATTGCCATTTCGATTACAGCCACCAGTTTGTTCAATTATGTTTATTTTGTATTTTTTCTTGCTTATTTTTTAGGTAACATTAAAGACAGGATTCCATTCCTTACTTTATATTTCATTCACTTGGTCAGCACCTCTGTTTCAATTAATTACAGCATCGTGATGCAGGAGGAACTTTTTTTAAAGCAATTGCCATTCGTTATAATCGTTTGGATCAGTGCGATTTTACTGCCTTTTAGCATCCATAATCGCAAGGAAAGAGACCAGCTGGAGGAAAAGCTGGAGGATGCAAATAAGCGTATTTCCGAATTGGTGAAGTTGGAAGAGCGGCAGCGGATTGCCCGTGATCTTCATGACACACTCGGTCAAAAACTGTCGATGATTGGGTTAAAATCAGATTTAGCCAGAAAATTAATCACAAAAGATCCCGAACAGGCACGAAATGAACTGAAAGAGGTTCAACAAACGGCACGGACCGCATTAAGTGAAGTCAGAAAGATGGTTTCATCGATGAGGGGAATCCGGCTTAAAGAAGAGCTTCAGCGAATCAAAGAAATTTTACATGCGGCCCAGATTGACTTGGAACTAAAAGGAGACTTTACTTTACCAAATGCTTCTTTATTTATCGAAAATATCCTGAGCATGTGCTTAAAAGAGGCAGTTAACAATGTAGTTAAGCATAGCGGAGCAAAGAACTGCTTAATCTCCATTGATCATAGCGACCAGGGGATTGAATTGTCAATCCGGGATAATGGCAGATTCAAAGGGTCAGGCCACCAGCAGACGGACGGGCATGGACTGATTGGCATGAAGGAACGGCTCGAATTTATTAATGGCAGCTTAGATATTATCACAACCAAAGGAACTTCTTTAATCATAAAGGTCCCCAATGTTTTAAAAGCGCGGCATAATCAGGAGGAAATAGGATGATTAGAATCGTTATTGCGGAAGATCAGAAAATGCTGTTAGGTGCTTTCGGGTCATTGCTCAATTTAGAAGACGATATGGAAGTGGTTGGAAAGGCGGAGAACGGGGAGCAAGCTGTCGCTTTAGTTAAGAAATATCAGCCCGATGTGTGCATCATGGATATTGAGATGCCTGGAAAAAGCGGCCTTGAAGCTGCGGAAGAGCTGAAGGAATGTGGCTGTAAAGTCATTATATTGACAACATTTGCGCGATCAGGTTATTTTCAACGGGCTGTAAAGGCCGGAGTAAGTGGTTACTTGTTAAAGGACAGTCCCAGTGAAGAATTGGCTGCATCGATTAGAAGTGTCATGGCAGGAAGGCGTATTTATGCGCCGGAATTAATGGATGATGTATATGCAGAGGAAAACCCGCTAACCGACAGGGAAAAGGAAGTTCTGGAACTTGTCGCTGATGGCAAAAATACCAAGGAAATTGCTGATCAATTAAAAATTAAAGCCGGCACGGTTCGGAACTATATTTCCATTATCCTTGACAAATTAGAAGTAAAGAACAGAATCGAGGCGATTACCCAGTCAAAAGAAAAAGGCTGGTTTAAATGAGATTTGTATGTTCAAAAACGGAACGGTTGAAGCTAAAAGCAGAGTCACCGTTCCGTTTTGCTATCTTATTAATCTTTTCCTGCTAACAAAGGTTTTGGAGAACTGATAAAGCTTTTTATAAACTCGTATACCTCAAATGGACGTTCTTCGGGCAAGGCATGCCCTGTTTCTTTAATCACAATCAGTTCAGAATTGACCAAATCACGGTTCAGTTTTTCTCCCACTTCCAGCGGCATTGATTTATCATGGTCCCCCCAAATTAACAAGCAAGGGGTATGAATTTGCTTAAGGATTTCAGGTGGTAAATCCCCTTCACGGTCGCGAATCATTCTGGTAAGAGCGATAAAAATTTCATCCTGTAGAAATGGTTGCAAGTATCCGTTTATCATTTCTTCATTGATGAGCGAATGGTTATACAGGGCAGATTGCAGATTCTTTTTTACTCCGGTCCTGGCAAACCAGTACTTAACAAACCGATGAAAGAATGGCAGATAGCTCGTAAGAATGAGTGGCAATTTGGACCGCTTTAAATAGGCCGAGCTGCAGAGCAAAATCGCTTTGTCCGCCAACTCCTGACGTAAATGCAGGATATTCAGGACAATTTGTCCCCCCATCGAATGGCCGATAAAAATCATTTTTTTCAATCCAAATGATTCGATTAGCTGAATGACGGTTTCTGCCAAATTTCTGTATGAATAAACATACCGGTTGCATTTCGCACTTTTGCCAAATGGGGGAAGGTCAACTGATAACACCTGATAATCCCTCTTTAATAATGATATTAAGTGGCGGTACGTAAACGTGGAAGAAAGAAAACCATGCAATAAAATGAAGGTTTGATCAGTGGACGGGTTTGGGTAAAATTCATAATAAACTTCTATGTTATTGACTGACTTATGCCCGGATAGTAAATTGTTTTCCATCAATCCTTCCTCCTGATTTGTTATGTGATATACAGATGTCATTAATGTTCCCTAAGGATTTTGCTTTACAACCCTTTTGGTATTTAAAAGCGGCAAAAAAATTTATATTTTTTCAAATAAAATGTTTGAATTTTTCGAAAACTAACTGTATAATGATAAAAAGGTCAAGGAGTTGATTTCCATGGATAAGAAATTGCTTAATTCACCACAACATTCGGATGAAGGTACTGATTCTTTTGTTGCTGAGATGTTCCTCAAAAATGCCCTGGTTGAGTTTAAAAGGGAGAAAATCCGCAAGGAAATCGACCAAACATTGCAAGAGGGAAACAAAGAATTGTTTCTCAAATTGACGGAAGAATTAAAGAAGATTTGCTAACTTATTCCTATTACCGCTAACTCTAAGAAGAAGCCCTGTCCGAAAAGGACAGGGCTTCTTGGCCGTAAAAATAGTTTGTTAATCGAATCGTGGGCTTGCCTGTATCGGCGAGTAATCAGAAAAAACGGGCATGCTATCGTTATTGGAGAGATGTATATGCGTGAAGTGATTATAAATGAACTGCGTCGATTAGAGGAGCAAAAAGAAGTAAAAATATGCTACGCGGTTGAATCCGGGAGCAGGGCGTGGGGATATCCTTCAAGAAACAGTGATTACGATGTCCGGTTTATCTATGTTCACAAACCGGCCTGGTATTTATCAATTGAAGAGCAAAGAGAGGTAATCGAACGGCCCACAAGTGAATCTCTTGATATGAGCGGGTGGGAGTTACGGAAGGCACTAAGATTGTTTAATAAGTCCAATCCTTCCCTTATGGAATGGCTCAATACTGATATCGTTTATTACCAAGCCTCCTCTCTGGCAGCGAAAATGAAAGACATGCAGCCGAAACTTTTTTTTCCACAGGCCTCCTTGTTCCATTACTTAAACATGGCAAAGGGAAATTATCGAAAAGGACTTCAAGGGGAAGAGGCAAACATAAAGTTATATTTAAATATAATCAGGCCAATTTTGGCAGGGAAATGGATTGCCACTCATCACTCCGCGCCGCCTGTATGCTTTCAAAAGCTGGTCGACGACTTGATGGAGAATGGGCGGATAAAGCTTCAAATTCAATTATTACTCCAAGAAAAAATGAAAGGGCATAAAATGGTCCAAAGGGAACATGTAAATGCTTTGGATGAATTTTTCCCAATCGCTATTGGCCAATTACAGCAAAGCAACGACTCTTTAATGAAGCCGAGAAAGGACCATGACTATACCCCGGAACTCAATCAATTATTTAGACAAGCACTGCAAGAAATGTGGCCCTGAAGTAAATGCCAAATAAGAACCATCTTTTGATGGTTCTTATTTGGGAATAATACGTAAATTTCCCCCAACTATTAATCTAATGCATAGGGTCTATTAAACCATAATGTTGATTTTTTAACTCTGTTGACTAGAGCAGATTAGCTCGACTCCTGTGGGAGCACGGGGCTGGGGAGACCCAGCAGGAGCTTCCAGCGCCCGAGGAGGCTCCCCGGCACGCCTGCAGGTTTGCTGAGCTTCTTTCGCTGCATCAACAGCCATATTTATCTGACCCAGTGCATAAGTAATTATTTTATAATTGAAGAGTAGAAGATTTGATAAAAGATTGCATTAAAAAATAATAAGCCTTAGGTCTTAGAAGAAGTTCATTCTCCAGATTGTTCCACATTTAACGAAATGGATTATGATTATGGTAGAGGGAAATGCGTGAAAACTTTTATCCTGATGGAAAAGGTGGACCTAGGAGGCTATTAAAATGCATAAAAAAGTATATGTCCTTTTAACAGATACCGGAACCGTATTCACCAAAATTATTAAGTTATATACCAAGGAACCATATAATCACGCTTCTTTAGTCCTGGATCAACAGTTTGATTTAGTGTATAGTTTTGGCCGGAAGAATCCCAACAACCCTCTCTTTGCAGGCTTTGTAAAAGAAAATTTGCGAGGCAGCCCGTTTAGGAATGCCGATTGTGCGATTTATTGCTTAAGCTTGACAGAAATGCAGTTTCATAAAATGATGAGTAGAATCAGGGAGTTTGAGGAACAAAAAAATAAATACAGGTATAACCTTCTTGGTTTGATTGCGGTGATGCTGAACGTTGAATTGAATCGTAAAAATGCCTATTTTTGTTCCCATTTTGTGGCTTCCATTTTAGACGAAACAGGGGTCATAGTCAAACAACACAAGCCGCTTTCATTAGTAACCCCGCATGATATTAAGGACTGTCCTTCCTTGGAATTAATCTTTGAAGGAAAGTTGTCCACCTACTTCCATGATTGTCAACAGCCTTTTTTACCGGAATACGATTCCTGCCCAGTTCAAGTTTTCTGAGAATACTTCTATAAATCAATGCTTCATCATATACCTTTAATGAAGAGGCTGACCCCACAAGAGTCATCCTTTTTTACTTCTTATGGGAAAGAGGGAAGCTATGCCAAGCGGAATGCATCAGGTAGAAATCAACGTGCCGATTAATGTTATATGGAATTTCGTGAAAGATATGGATAATTGGGCCCCGCTCGTTCCGAATTATATCACACACGAAAAAATAACAGATCGTACGTCCACATGGGAATTTAAGAGTGATATCGGAATTTTGAAAAAGAAAATCAGTTTATTGATAGATATAAAAGAGTGGGTCGAACCGACCAAGGTTTATTTTACCTTAAAGGGCCAAAGCGAAAAATATTCCGGAGAAGGTTACTTTCAAGCAAATGCAATCAATCCTGTAAAGACAAAATTAACTGGCTATTTGGAAGTTAACGTCAATGGAAAGCTCGGTTCAGCGGTAAATTCCAAATTGGAATCTGTTTTGCCGGAAGCGGTTGAGGAGATGTCAAATGCCATTTCGTCCAAGTTGGTTGAATTAATAAATAAATAGCTTCCCTTGCATGCAGGGGATGACCCAATGAGCAGGTGTCGAAATGTCTCTTTCACTTGCGGTGTCATCCTCCTTTTTTATTTTTAGGGGCTTTTTGAAATTAAGAAAAAATTAAGCATTGGGTGGTATCGTTTGTTTAAAATCTGTTATCCCAAGGATAGCAACAGGAGGCTGGAGAAATGTTTAGCAAAATAGAGAAAAAAGGAGTGACTTTCCTTCTCACTGTGACGCTGCTTAGTATGGGGCCTTTTTCATCCATACCGGCCGTACATGCAGAAAGTGTTTCTCAAACAGTAGCGAGTCAATCAGCCGATACTCTTTCCGCTATGAAAATAGCGGGCATTGATCTTGATAAGGAATTTTCGCCGAGTGTGAAAGAATATTCTGCTGTCGTGGCCAATCAAGTTAGCTCTATCAATCTACTTGTGGAAGGTACAAGCCCTAATGCAAAAATAACGATTAATGGGAAAGAGGCCCTTAGTGGG
This sequence comes from Neobacillus camarae, assembly GCF_054950115.1. Lineage (NCBI taxonomy): Bacteria > Bacillati > Bacillota > Bacilli > Caryophanales > Bacillaceae > Neobacillus > Neobacillus camarae. Next base: position 658,197 of record NZ_JBUCKX010000001.1, read on the forward strand.
ACAGCTGAAGATTACCAGCTTAATACAGGCCAAAATATTTTTACAATCATAGTGAATGATGGCCCCGCTTATCAGCTGACCGTAACAAGACAAGGCAGTACAAACAACCTGCTGAAAAATATCGAACTTTCCACTGGGGTGCTGTCACCAAGCTTTTCACAGGAAACAACCAATTATTCCGTACAAGTCGATAACCAATACTCTGCCATTACAGTTAATCCGACAACAGTGGAATCACCAGCGACTGTTAAGGTAAATGGGAATGCAGTACCGGAGGGCGGCATGCCGGTCAGCCTTCCAGTTGGGACATCCACTATATCTATCGTTGTAACTGCTGAAAATGGAGCGCAGAAGACCTATACGTTATCCGTTACAAGAGCATCGGCAAGCACTGGTAATGCATCCGCGGCAAATGAAAAGTCCAGCACCACGAGCACAGACTTGAGCGGAATTGCAAGAACTGGCGCAATATCTGCCTCGGGTTTCTCACAAATGTCTGGGGCTGTATCCAGTGCAAACCAAATTGCCGGGACTCAGGGAACCTCTACTGTAACGGAGAAGGTCAGTAATGCTAAATTATCCAGTTTGTCCGTCTCAGAAGGTACATGGGATAGTGAGTTTTCCTCAGACGAGTATACCTACCATATCAGTGTGTCCAACGATGTGAATACTGTCACCATCACACCTAATGCGGTATACAGTAGTTCTTCCATCGTAATTGAAGGCGGTACAAGTCAAACGATCCAACTTAACGAAAACAAAAAGACGGTGATATCTGTTGTAGTTAACTACAGTGATGATGACCGGAAAACCTATGTCTTGGTATTTGATAAAAATTAATACTTCCGTGAAAACAACCCGCTTGAGCGGGTTGTTTTCATATCCACTTTATGGAATAAAACTTTTTCTTTAAAAAAAAGTCAATTTTATGTTATATTAATATTTAAAAATTTATAGAATTTTTTGTACAAAAGGGAAGGTGAAAGAATGGCAGCAGAAACAGTTACAAATGACAGCAGTCTTCCATTGCGCCGGGATGTGAAGCTTTTAGGAAAAATGCTAGGGGAAATTTTGATTAATCATGGCGGTACTGAGTTATTTGAACGGGTCGAGAAAATCCGGCTCATGTGCAAGTCACTTAGGACCCATTTCGATGAGGAAATATATTCGGCATTAAAGGAAGAAATTACAACGCTCACCCCTCCATTAAGGGAGCAAGTGATTCGGGCGTTTTCCATGTATTTTCATTTAATCAATGCTGCCGAGCAGAATCATCGGATCCGGCGGCGCAGGCAATACCATCTTCAAGCGGATACCGTCGTACAACCGGGCTCGATTGAAAGCGCCATTTTATCTTTGAGGGAAAACCATTTGTCTGAAGAAACCATTCAGCAGGTACTGAATACTTTGTCACTGGAGCTGGTCATTACAGCTCATCCAACTGAAGCAACCAAACGGTCGATTCTTGAGATTCAAAAACGGATTGCCGATATTCTTAAAAATCTTGATCACCCGTTGCTTTCAAGAAGAGAAAGGAAAAAGCTAGAGGACGCATTGTTTAATGAAGTGGCGATTCTTTGGCAGACAGATGAACTGCGCCAGAATAAGCCTAAGGTCATGGATGAAGTCAGAAATGGATTGTATTATTTTGACGAGACCCTTTTTGACGTCCTTCCGGAGGTACATCAGGAAGTGTTTGAATGTCTGGAGAAAAATTATCCCGATACCGCATGGAATGTGCCTAACTTTTTAAGCTTTGGGTCATGGATTGGCGGTGACCGGGATGGAAATCCGAATGTTACCCATGAGGTAACTTGGGAGACTTTGGGCAGGCAGCGGCGGCTTGTTCTTAAGAAATATAAACAAGTATTGGTTGAATTGATGAAAAGGTACAGTCATTCGATGACAAGAATTGGTGTCAGCGAAGAACTGTTAGCGTTTCTTGAGGAAAAAGAAGACCTGTTTTTAACGCCTGATAAAAAATGGCCCAATCAAACAGAGATATACCGCCGGGCATTTGCCATTATCATTCAACGGATTGAGCAAGTGGGGAAAACTGCCATTGGCTATCAATCGGCAGAGGAATTATTAGAAGACCTTTCTGTGATCAAACGAAGCTTAAAAGGACATCATCCGTCCGCGCATGAATTAAAGATTATCCAAAAATTGATTCGTCAAGTTCAATTGTTTGGCTTCCATTTGGCGACACTTGATATACGGAACCATAGCGGGGAGCACGAGGCGGCAATAAGTGAAATCCTAAGAAAAGTGGGAATGACAAATAATTATGCGGCTCTTTCTGAAACCGAAAAAACCGGCATTTTGGTAAACATTTTGTCAGATCCACGTCCATTGCTGCTATTGCACGAAGACTATTCTCCCGAAACGCAGGAAATGATTAAAGTCTTCCAAACAATCAAAAGAGCCCATGAAGAATTCGGGAAACGATCAATTTCCGTCTATCTTGTGAGCATGACGAAGTCGCCGAGTGATTTGCTAGAGGTTCTGGTTTTGGCAAAGGAATCAGGGCTATACCGGCTGCATGTGGATGGGACTCTGGAAAGTCATCTGCATGTTGCCCCGCTTTTAGAAACAATCGAGGATTTGACATCCGGACCGAAAATTATGGAGACGCTGTTTAATATGCCTGTCTACCGCCAGCATTTAAAAATAATGGGTGACCAGCAGGAAATCATGCTTGGCTATTCAGACGGAAGCAAAGACGGCGGGACATTAACAGCAAACTGGAAACTTTATAATGCCCAAATTGAAATTCATGATTTGGCCAAACAATATGGAATTGGTTTGAAATTCTTCCATGGCCGAGGCGGTTCCTTTGGCCGGGGCGGCGGGCCATTAAATAAAAGTATTTTGTCCCAGCCAGTTGAAACGATTGGCGACGGGGTGAAAATCACTGAACAAGGTGAAGTATTATCCGCAAGGTATTTACTTGAGGATATTGCTTATCGTAGTTTAGAACAGGCGACATCCACGCTGATTTTAACCGCCGCTCATGTTTCGAACGAAGGAGAGTCGAAGCAGCTTAGAGAACGAACATGGGAAGAGGCCATGGAGCAAATATCAGCAGCGGCATTGGCAAAATACCAATCCTTAGTCTTCCATGACCCGGACTTTCTAACATATTTCCAACAGGCTACCCCATTACAGGAGCTGGGGGAATTAAATATTGGTTCAAGACCGATGAAACGCAAAAATAGGAATCGCTTTGAAGATTTACGGGCTATTCCATGGGTATTTGCCTGGACACAAAGCCGCCAGCTGCTTCCCGGCTGGTATGCGGCCGGAACCGGATTGGAAGGCTTTGCGTCACAAAGCGGGCAAAATTTAAAATTGCTTCAACAAATGTATGAAAAATGGCCGTTTTTCCAAGCAACCATTGATAACCTGCAAATGGCCCTCATGAAAGCCGACATTACCACGGCCAGTGAATATGTGACTCTTGTGGAGGATCAAGCGATTGCTAATCGGATTTTTACAAATATATTAGAAGAGTATGAACGTACCAAAGCCGTATTGCTGCAAATTACCGGTGATACGGAATTACTGGATCACACTCCGAACATTAAGGATTCAGTTTACAGAAGGAATCCATACGTTGACCCGCTAAACTTTTTACAAGTGGAGTTAATTAAGCAATTTAGAAACCAAGAAGGGTTGGATCAGGCAACGTTAACAGAAGTTTTGTTAACCATTAGCGGAATTTCCGCAGGACTTCGTAATACGGGCTGATTCTAGACGCCATAAACTCTTACAATGGAGATTATGGCGTTTTTTTCATTTAGAAGGTATGTGGGAACAGAAGATTTTGAAATTTTTATGAACATTTGATAAATGAATGGCTATTCATTCATTTTTACGCAAAATTCGACAAATTCTACTAAAATCCCATGTTATAGTTCTATCCAAGGGCGGGCAGGAAATTGCTTGGTGCAACTCTGAACAATTAAAGGAGGGATGGAAAGTGGTAATAAAAGAAAAGGCGATTCGCGATAACCAGGAAATCTTCGAGATGATTGACAGACTTGCCACAAATGGTTCTAGAGCATTGGAGGAATTCCGTTGTTATGATCAGTTTAGGACAGATGAAATTGTAAAACAAATGGCACTTAAGGCATTGGAACATCATAAGGATCTGGCGAAACTGGCGGTAGAGGAAACACAACGCGGAGTGTATGAGGATAAGATTTTTAAAAACATGTTCGCTACAGAAAATATTTATAACAATATACGGAATATGAAAACAGCCGGAGTCATCCGGGAAGATGAAAATGAAGGATTCATTGAGATAGCGGAACCAGTCGGGGTGATTGCCGGCATTATTCCAATAACCAATCCAACCTCAACGGTAATCTTTAAATCCTTAATTTCTTTAAAAACCAGAAATCCAATCATCTTTGCGTTTCCGCGCCATGCGCAAAAATGCTGTACCGCTGCAGCAGAGCTGCTCCGTGATGCAGCCGTAAAAGCGGGGGCCCCCGAGCACTCGATCCAGTGGATTGAAACCCCCTCACATGAGGCGTTTCAACTATTAATGAAACATCCTAAAGTATCGCTGATTTTGGCAACCGGCGGGCCAAATCTGGTGAAGGCTGCGTATAGTTCAGGCAAACCCGCACTGGGTGTTGGTGCAGGCAATGTCCCTTGCTATATCGAGAAAACGGCCAATATCAAACGTGCCGTAAATGATTTGATTCTTTCCAAGACTTTCGATAACGGTATGATCTGTGCTTCGGAGCAAGCGTTAATTATGGATCAGGAAATTTATCATGAAGTCAGAAAGGAATTAATCGTCAATCATTGCTATTTTCTAAATGAACAAGAGAAGCAAATGGTGGAACGGGTGGCGATTGACCCAAGATATCATGCTCTTAGCCCGATGATAGTCGGCCTTTCTGCTTATCAAATTGCAAAAATGGCGGGATTCAATGTACCGGTAAATACGAAAATTTTGATTGCCGAGTTAAATGGTGTCGGACCGGATTTCCCGCTATCATGTGAAAAATTAAGTCCAATCTTGGCATGCTACAAGGTTGATAGTTTTGCAAAAGGATTGATGATTGCAGAGCAAACACTCGAATATGGCGGACTTGGACACTCGGCAGTCATCCATACATCCAATCAGGCTGCCATTAATGCTTTTTCAATGCGGATGAAAGCAGGCCGAATTATTGTCAATACCCCATCAACACACGGGGCAATCGGCGATATTTACAATACATCCTTACCATCCTTAACGATAGGATGCGGTACTTACGGAGGGAACTCGGTGTCACAAAATGTCGGGGCAGCCAATTTAATCAATATTAAAAAAGTGGCAAAAAGAAGAAACATGACACAATGGTTTAAGGTTCCATCACAAATCTTCTTTGAGAAAAATTCTATTCAAACACTTGCGTCCATTCCAGGTATTTCCCGTGTCTTCATTGTTACAAGCGGTAGCAGCCTGAAGTACGGTTATGTCGACAAAGTCCTATATTATTTGAAAAAGAATTCCGCGGTGATCCAAACTGAAATTTATTCATCTGTTGAAAAGGAGCCGTCCATAGAAACGGTAAAGGCAGGCGCCGGACAAATGGCCAAGTTTCATCCGGATTTAATTATTGCCCTTGGGGGCGGCTCTGTTATCGATGCCGCAAAGGCAATGTGGCTGTTTTATGAACATCCGGAAACAGAGTTTGATAGCCTTACACAAAAGTTCTTTGACCCGGCGAAGCGGGTGGTGACATTTCCGGCACTTAGAAATAAGGCAAAGATGCTCGCTATTCCCACTACATCTGGCACAGGTTCAGAGGTAACCTCCTTTTCGGTCATTTCAAATAATCAGGAAAATATCAAATATCCGTTGGCGGATAGCCAGCTAACACCAGACATCGCGATCATCGATTCACAATTTGTCATGTCAGTCCCTAAAACCGTCACGGCAGACACAGGCATGGATGTGTTAACCCATGCGATTGAAGCGTATGTTTCGGTACTCGCCAATGACTATACCGACGGGCTGGCGTTAAAGGCTATCCAGATGGTCTTTACCTATTTACCGCGGGCCTTTCACGATGGGACGGATGAACAGGCACGTGGAAAAATGCATAATGCTTCGGCAATCGCCGGAATGGCATTTGCCAATTCTTTTCTCGGCATTAACCACAGCTTGGCTCACGTTCTTGGTGCCGAATTTAATATACCACACGGACGGGCAAACGCCATCTTGCTCCCGCATGTGATTCGCTTTAATGCCCAAAAGCCGAACAAAATAATGACATTCCCTAAATACGAGTCATTTATTGCCGACGAACGGTATGCGGAAATCGCCAGGATGCTTGGTCTGCCCGCACAAACGGTTGAGGAAGGAGTAGATAGCCTAATTGAAGCAGTAAGCAATCTCACAAGAGAGTTGGAAATGCCAACAAGCATTTATGAAGCAGGTGTGAACCGGCACGAGTTTGAAACAAAGGTGGCGGAACTGGCGGAACGGGCTTTTAATGACCAGGATACTATTGCGAATCCAAAAATGCCACTGGTCAGGGAATTAGAAGATTTGTTCCGTAAGGCCTGCCAATAAACCATGAACTGGAAAGAAAGATAAAATCATCTAAAAGACTATTAAATATCTTATTGACTAGATCCGGCTAGGATGGCAAATACCGAATATTTTGTGAACAGGCAGGAAAAAGGCTCGAAGAATACATCTAATGATAGGGATTTTTGTTGACTCGTGTCGAATTATCAACAAACGCGGGTTAAATGAAGTGAAAAACGGCAATTCCTGTCGAAAGTGGCTCGTTTACAAAACCCTCTTTTAAAACAATAATTTAATTGGTAACAGCAACTTCCAGGTTTGTATAGAGTAGGTATCTGATCTCTGTTTGGCTGGAGGAAATCAAGGAGGGGAAAAGTGTGGTGTACCAGAAGAAACCATGGCTAAAGTTTTATGACCCTAGAATTAGTGAGCACGTATCAATTGAGTATGATTCTTTGTTTGATCTTTTAAGGCAGGCTGCCAATATTCATGGTGATCATCCTGCACTTACTTTTTATGGAAGGTCTTGGAGCTATAAAGAAACCAAGATGCTCTCTGAATGGCTGGCGGCTTCACTTTACCGTATTGGATTCCAAAAAGGTGACCGGCTAGCTATCATGCTGCCAAACTGCCCCCAATATATTTTCAGTCTTTTTGCAGCCTTCCGATTAGGCGGTATTGCGGTTCAAGTCAATCCAATGTATGTGGAGCGGGAAATCGAATATGTGCTCAATGATTCGGAAGCAGAGTACATGGTGGTATTTGAAGCATTTTATCCAAGAGTTAAACAAGTTCAATCCAAAACTTCTTTAAAAAGAATCATTGTGGTCGGGTTTGGCGGAAACAAAATCCCGTTAAGCGAAGGGGACCTGTATTTTGAAGACTTTTTAACCTATGACAACGTGATCCCGGAACCCTCGATTAATATTGCTGAAGATGTAGCTCTACTGCAATATACTGGCGGAACAACAGGGGTATCCAAAGGAGTTATGCTAACTCATTACAATTTGCTTGCTAATATTATCCAAGTTTGTGATTTCACTTATAATGCTGTTGATGAGAAGCCAGAGAACTTTAAAATTATCAGCGTGCTGCCGATGTTTCATGTTTACGGCCTATCCTGCAATGCATTATCAGCCATTAGAATTGGATGCAATCAACTGATTCTGCCACGTTTTGAAGTAAACGAATTATTAGAGTTAATCAAACGCGAGAAACCTTTTCAATTAACGGCTGTTCCAACAATGATTTTTGCTCTCAACAGCCATCCGAAATTAGAAGAAAGCAATATTGGAGATATTTTCTATTTAAGCAGCGGTGGAGCCCCGCTTCCGGTTGAGCAGGTGAAAGTTTTTGAAAAAAGAGCAGGAATAAGATTGTCGGACGGATACGGGCTATCCGAGACAGCTCCGTCAGCCATTTCCACACCGCCGTTCCTTCCAAGAAAATTGGGAAGTGTCGGCATTCCTCTACCTGGAACAGAAGCTAGAATTGTTAAAGAAACGCCGGACGGATATGTAGATGTACCTGTGGGAGAAGCGGGTGAACTGATTTTAAGGGGCCCACAAGTCATGAAAGGCTACTGGAGACGTCCGGGAGATACGGAAATGGTGTTGAAGGATGGTTGGCTGTTCACGGGAGATATCGCAAAAATGGATGAAGATGGATATTTCTATATCTTGGACCGTAAAAAAGATATTATTATTGCCAGCGGTTACAACGTATACCCGCGTGAGGTAGAAGAGGTTTTATACCAGCATGAAGCTGTCGAAGAGGCAATTGTGATAGGGGTTCCCGATTCCTATAGAGGTGAAACAGTTAAGGCATATGTCAAATTGAAGCCAGGAATGGCGGCAATACCAGACGAGCTAATTAAATTTGCCAAATTAAACCTCGCTCCCTATAAGGTTCCCAAGGAAATTGAAATACTGGATGAACTACCTAAATCCTCAGTTGGAAAACTGTTAAGAAGAATGATGAGGATAGAAGAGGAAAGAGTTCATTAATTTAATCGTGATCATCAGTGAAACCGCCTGAATTCAGGTTTAGCAAGGCAGAACGTTAAGAAAGTCATGATGGCAAGGGGAGATTACATTGACAAATGAAAAGAATTATGACCCATTAGAAGTCTATAAACGGATTAGCGGAATATGGGAAAAACAGTTGAATGGATTGCTTTATAGGATGACTGATAACCGTGAAACAGTCCGGTTCATGAAGGCTGGTTTGGATGCCCATTCCCGATATATGGAGCTATTGCGCAAAAATCAGGAACTAATGGCAGGATTCCTCAATATTCCAACAAAAAAGGACGTCGCAAATGTTGCGAAGTTATCCGTTCAAGCGGAAGAAAAAATAGATCTTCTGGAAGAACAAATGTGGAACCTTCAGGACAGCTTAGGGAGCCTAAATCAAGAAAATGTTGAAATGGTGAAAGAGGTAGTAACTATTATTCAACAAATGAAGGATGAATTTCAACATGCAGTCAACCAAATAGCTGAAACTGAAAAAATAAAAACAGAGCTGCAGGAACTGAAGCAGGGGTTATTGGACATAAAAATCATTCAAGTTCATGTGCAAGAGATGCGGAAAGAATTTGATAGTCTTAAAAGTATCAAATCAGACCTAAAACAATTGAAAAACAACAAGGAACTAACGCAAATCCAAAGCGAAATAAGAGAGTTGAAAGAAGAGGCTGCCCAACTGTCAGATATTAAACTGGAACTGGCAGCCATGAAAAATTCTCTTCAAGGCGAACAGGTTAATACCGTGGAAATCGACAAGGAGCTGGCACTGTCATCTGCCGGAGCTTCCAAAGGATAATGGGGGGATAAAGAATGACTGCTAAAGCTTTTCGGACACCATTTATTCCATTACTTGATTTAGAGAAGGAAAACAAGAGGTGGAATCAAGTAGTAAAAATTATGACCGAGCCCAAACCGGATATCATTTCAACACCAGGACAAAGAATCTGGAAAAAAAATAAATCAACCTTGTGGTACCATCCGGCCAAGGAAAAGAAATACGACATTCCTGTTTTTATGGTTTATTCACTCTTAAATAAAGCCTATATATTGGATATTGGACCAGGCAGCAGTGTGGTTGGGGGATTGACAGAGCGGGGGTATGATGTTTACCTTCTTGATTGGGGCTCCCCTGGTTTAGAAGACAGTGACCTGACTCTTGATGTTTACATCATTGATTATTTAGAAGCCGCACTAAAGAGGGCGATTCGCCATTCAGGGCAAAAGGGCATCTCTTTACTTGGCTACTGCCTTGGCGGGACCATTTCAGCTATCCTTGCTTCCATTACTGACTTGCCCATCAAAAATTTAATATTGGCAGCTGTGCCCATTGATTTCAGTATCGGAATCGTTCCAGACAAGTGGCTCGAAGGGCTTCAAAATGGAGAAGTGGATTTTAACCGTTTTTCAGATGCATATGGAACGATACCATCGGAGTTCCTGTATTTGATGTTTAGAATGCTGTCGCCTGTTTATAATAGTCCGATGATTAACTTGGTTACCCGAGCGCATGATAACCAGTATGTTGAAAAGTGGCGGCGGATGGATAAATGGACGAAGGACACAGCTTCCTTTGCCGGTTCCGCCTTTAAGCAAATGTTTAGCGACTTGTACAAAGACAACAAATTATTGAAAGGTGAACTGGTCATTGCCGGGAGGAAGGTTGACCTTTCAAATATTCAATGCCCATTGTTCGTTTTCTCCTGCTCGCGCGACACGCTGGTTTTAGAGAAGCAAAGTTTGCCGGTGATGGACATGGTAGGGAGCTTGGATAAAACCTATGAAGTCTTTGAAGGTGGTCATGTTTCATTGGCATTAACAGGACAATTTGCTGAATTTGCCGACCATTGGCTTTATAATCGGTCACACGCGGAAGGATAAGTTAAAATGACGTGAAAAGCCGGGAAGGCTCGTGACTTCCCGGGTTTTTCTTTTGTTATGTTAAACAAATATTATTGATTTTTTAAAACTCAGTTGATTGGGGGGCGGATAAGCTCGGCTCCTGCTGGAGTAAGGGACCGTGGAGGCACCCTCCCTACACTCCCGCGGGTTTGCTGGGCTTCTTTTCACAGCAATCACAGCTATATAAAACAGCCTCTTCTTTTAAGCGGATACCTGCTGATTTAAAAAAGACCTTAATAAATGATTGAAATGATCCTTTGCCTCAAGTTTGGCAAGATGGCCTGCATTCCTCAAAATTACAAAGCTAGAATGTGGAATCTGTTTGTGCATGCAAGCCTGAATCCATACCGGTAATACAGAGTCATATTGTCCGCCGATGATTAATACAGGAACCTTTATTTTTTTTAATAAAGATATATTGTTAACTTCCAAACAGGACTTTAGGGAGTCAATGAAGATTTCCTTTTTGGGCTTAAACAACTGATTAAAATCGGTAACTGTTTCGGGATTCCAAGAGTAAAGAGCCATTCTGGCTAAATATTCGGTTTCTTTGCCGGCAGCTGTTACGGCTTCAAATTTTGCTTTCCTGTTTTCGAACAACAGCTTTTTAAATTTTTTTGGAAAAAAATGAAATGAACTTGCTAATACTAGAGAACGACAGCTAGAGGGTGACTGGCGGTAGATTTCCTGTGCGACGGCTCCACCCATTGACAGTCCTAGAATGTGGGCGTTTACAATTTGTAGTTCATTCAATAATTGAATGATGTCAGTGGCAAAATTTTGAATGGTAATTCCTTCGGTTTTGTTACATTCTCCATGCCCACGCAAATCAGGGATAATCAATTCATAGTGCTCAGACAATTCAAATTGATGCATCCAGCCTTCTTTTACTTCACCTAAACCATGGATTAACAATAATGGTTCTCCCTTTCCAAAATTTAGATAAGGGATTCCCTTCTTACTGATTTTTGCTATCATATGACACCACCTTTCCATTTTTATTAGTTTATAACCAAAGTGGCCAACTTGTAAATATTTAACATCAATAGTAAAATTTATTTATATGATTGACAGAATATGACTCATAGATGTAAACTACATATAGGTGAGGTGATAAAGATATGGTAAATGAAGACAACCAATCGGTTAATCCATCAAAAAATTTTGTCCTGCCATTTATTTTATTGCTTCTTAGCAGGGTTTCTCTTCATGGGTATGAACTTAGCCAAAAACTCGAATCCTTTGGCTTTAAAACCCTTGACCAGGGAAATTTGTACAGGATGTTAAGAAAACTGGAAAAAGATGAGCTGGTTTCATCGGAATGGGATACAACCGGAACGGGTCCTGCCAAAAGAAAGTACTTTATTACAACAGCCGGCATGAAATACTTAAAGGGGTATGCTAATCAACTAGAATCTTATCAATCTTTGCTTGATCAATTTTTTAACATGTATACCAGTGTTCTTGAGCTCTATATCCCTTCATTTCATAAGAAGGATTCAATAGAGAAAGTAAATAAAAGTAAAGGGAGGATTGAAGATGGCACAGAAGAAAACTGATACAGTCCCTGCTGCTGAAGAAAAAATAATTCCTGCAGTGGAAGAGGCTAGGAACGCAAGTACTTTTGTTAACACTTTATGGGATCAATACGAACTTACTCGCGAACGTGCAGAGAAACTCCGTGAAAACAGGGAAGAGGCTTATCTCAATGCGATAAGGGAAGTAGCCAAGTTTAACAAACAGTACAGAAAGACCGTTGTAACCCTATATCAGCAAACGAGAAAGACCAACAAAGAAATGGTCAACGAACTCGTGCAGCGACTCAATCGAGGCAAAGAAGAAGCACTAGACGAGGCTGCATCATTGAATAACCGTGAAGCTCTTAAGAATCAGCTGACAGAGATTTCCGGACAATTGGAGAAACTGGCTCTGACACCGATTAAATCCGTATTTCAAATTGCCGACCAAGTGGAAGAGAATGTAGAAAAAACAATCGCTTCTAATTTGGAATTTTCCCGCCAGCGCAGGAACGCATGGAAACAAGTAAGACAAGAGTATGTTAGCCTAGCCAGAGAGACACAATTAAATCTTCTCGAACGCGGAAAAAGCGGTGTAAAAGAGTTTGTAAAAACGAAATAAACAATTTTCAGCCAACCAGAATCAATACCATAAAATTGCAGCTTAGGAGTATGAACATCATTGAGAAGCCTAACATATGGAAAAAAACGATAAAAGCCACAAACTCTGTAATATGGGTTTGTGGTTTTTTTATTTTTATCTGTTAAACGATAATGTTGATTTTTTTAACTCTGTTGAATGGGGCAACAAGCTCCACTTCAGCGGGAGAAGGGGGATGCTGAGCTTCTTTCGCTGCAACCAACCGCCAAAATTAAACATAGCCTTTATTTCAGAAACGGGCTTAGCCAATTTCTGAAAAGCGCTGAATAGGGATAAATGTCTATTGCACATTAGCACATGGGTGAATAGGATATATTGAAATCTGAAAAGGAGGTATAGAATATGTCTGGTGCAGGAGGCGCATATGGCGCAGGATTTGCCCTGATTGTCGTTCTGTTTATTTTATTAATCATCGTTGGGGCGGCTTGGGTTTATTAATATCTTTTAAATACAAAAGGAGGTAATCATATGTTTGGATATGGCGGTTTTGGCGGCGGCTTTGGCGGTTATGGATATGGCGGCGGCTGTGGATTCGGTTATGGATATGGCGGCTTTGTACTAATTGTCGTATTATTTATCCTATTTATCCCGTCTCTTATAAAAATCTCCGAGCCCCCGAGAACTCTCTTCACCCTCTAGGGGCAGTCCCCGGAATAAAAATGCCCAGGAGTCCGGATAACCGGATCCTGGGCAGATGTCCTGGGGGTGGCCCCTGTATTACTGTTTAAGCAAAAATTAACTGGTCAGACTGTGATGTGTTCTCAATTCCGCGTACGATTTCCTCTACCTCGGAACCTTCGATTGTTTCCCTTTTTTTAATAAGATGTTTACTAATTTATGATAGACAGGCTGATGGTTCATGATTAAATTTTCAGCCCTTGCTAAAGCTGTTTCGAAAAGTTCCTGCATTTTTTCTTCTTTATCCTGTTTTTTAAAAGTTAATAAAAAATGATCTTCCAGCATGCCGATTTCAACCATGTGTTCAATGATCTGCTTTGCCTGTTGGACATCACCACTCACGCCGATGCTATGTTCACCAAGCACAACCCGTTCCGCCACACCTCCCGCTAAAATCATGGCAATCCGATCCAATAAATCACTGGTTGTGGATAGTTGCAACTCCTTTGGAATAGGGGCTACATATCCTAGTGCTTCACCACGCGGGATAATGGTTGCTTTCCGGACAGAACCCGGCTTTGTCAAAGATGCTACAAGGGCATGACCTGCTTCATGGATGGCAACCCGGCGCTTGGTTTCTTTGTCTGTTAGGGTACGGGACGAACTTCCTAATATGGTCCGGTCCAGTGCATAATCCAAGTCTTCCTTTTGAATCGTATCGTGCCCGTTTAAAACTGCTCGTCTGCTGGCTGATTCGAATAAGGAGTGAAGATCCGCGCCTGAAAGGCCCGATGTACTTTCAGCCAAACGATCGAGTGATGCCAGCACATCCGGTGACAATGCCTTGTTTTTGGTGTGAATTTCAATGATTTCCTGTCTTCCTTTTGTGTCCGGAAGTGGTACCTGAAAGGAAAAGTCAATCCGTCCCGGACGGAGAAAAGCATCATCGAGCATGTCTTTTCTGTTGGTGGCCGCAATAAATAGGATTCCTTCATTTGAAAAACCGCCATCTAGCTGTACCAAAAGTTCTGTTAAAGTTTTTTCTGCCTCTTCGCCGCCATGCGGTTTTCTTTTACCCGCTAGGGCATCCACTTCATCAATAAATATCACAGCTGGGCGCTGTTTTCTTGCAGCTTGGAATAAGGAGCGGATCCGGCTGGCGCCTACGCCAACAAATAATTCATTAAATGCAGATCCGCTGGCAGAAAAAAATGAAGCCTGCAATTCATGGGCAATCGCTTGGGCAAGCAAGGTCTTTCCAGTCCCTGGAGGACCATACAACAAAATGCCTTTTGGAGGTTTAATTCCCAATTTTTGCGCACGATCCGGTTCTTTAAGTGAAGATAGAGTCTGCAAAATTTCTTGTTTCATTTCCTCACCAAGTCCGCCCACATCATTTAGGCTGATAGCAGGAAGCGGCCTTGCTTGGCTGACGCTGCTTTTCATCGAACGAAGCCCAAAACCGCCCTTAGATTTTTGCAAAAAGAATGCGGAAACGGCGAGCAGCATTAAGACTCCTCCTATTACCCATTTGCCATAACGGCTGCTTGTAGAGTAGGAGTAATTAATATTGTAGTTTTCCACTAATTTGTCAATCATCTGGCTATTGGGCGGCACGTGGGAGCGATATTCCTTATCTCCAGCTGTTAGGAAAATCTGGCCATCCTGCTGTTCGGTCAGAGAAACTGTTTTTCCTTCCTGCTGTTGAATAATCTTTTCGACGCTTGAAAATGGAATCGTCTCATCGTTGCTTGTTGTTGTCATATACCAAGCTATGCCTGCAATAATAAATATAAACGCTGTGATAAGCGGTATTAATTTAATAACAGTTTTTTTGCTTTGATTCATTCAATGAGCCTCCTTATTACAGAGTACTCCTCCATTATAAAAGGATTCCCATTAAAATGGATATGGTAATCAGTGGGAGAAAACAAAGGGGGTGGCTCTCGAGTCGCTAAAAAACACTTACGTGCAGTGACAGTAAGTGTTTTTTCACGTTTTATGATAGCAGGCGAAGATGGGGGATGATGGGTGTTAAGACACTTTGGGCCAGAGTGCCGAAATCAACACCAATACTCGATTGCTTACTCCACTTAAATACATGAACCTTCGTGTCATTTCCTTCATACAAAAATAACAGCTGATTTCCTTGTTCAGCGATTCCAATATTCTTGTAGGGGACGTGATTTTGTTCTAGGACAATTTGAAATGCTCTTTGCATTAATTCTATGGTAGGTTTGTCAATTTTTGTAATGACCATATTGCCTCCAGATTATATTCAGTAGTCGGATCCTTCAATAATTATAATCTGTTTGGCTATCAGTTAAAAGAAATAATCATTTGCAGCCGCAGAAATATTGCAAAGTTTCCGTTTGCGAGATATGATTAAACTTATGGACAAAATGATTAATAAAGGTTTAGAAAGGAAGACAAGATGGGTACCGATTTTAAAAAAGAAGTATTATCCCGTCGGACTTTTGCAATTATTTCCCACCCGGATGCAGGGAAAACCACGCTTACAGAAAAGTTATTGTTATTTGGCGGTGCCATTCGGGATGCAGGAACGGTAAAAGCAAAAAAAACAGGGAAATTTGCAACAAGTGACTGGATGGAAATCGAAAAGCAACGGGGAATATCCGTTACGTCCAGTGTGATGCAATTTGATTATCATGGATTCCGTGTCAATATTTTAGATACTCCTGGCCACCAGGATTTCAGTGAAGATACGTACCGTACATTAATGGCCGTTGACAGCGCCGTTATGATTATCGATTCAGCCAAGGGTATTGAGGAACAAACACTCAAGCTCTTCAAAGTGTGCCGCATGAGAGGCATTCCGATTTTCACGTTTATGAACAAGCTTGACCGGCAAGGCAAACCGCCTTTGGAACTCTTGGCTGAATTGGAGGAAGTTCTGGGAATTGAATCTTACCCAATGAATTGGCCAATTGGCATGGGTAAAGAGTTTCTTGGAATATATGATCGTTATTACGATCGAGTGGAACAATTCAGGGTCGAAGAAAATGAACGTTTTATTCCATTAAACGAGGATGGGGAAATTGAGGGGGATCATCCCATAAAATCTTCAGGCCTCTATGACCAAATGATGGAAGAAATTATGCTTCTTAATGAAGCTGGAAACGAATTTTCGGCTGAAAGAGTATCGGCAGGAACTTTGACACCTGTTTTCTTTGGCAGTGCGTTGACCAATTTTGGTGTTCAAACATTCCTGGAAACGTATTTGCAATTTGCTCCGCCACCTAAACCAAGGAACTCATCAAATGGCGAAGTGGATCCTCTTTCCGATCAATTTTCTGGATTTGTATTTAAAATCCAAGCGAATATGAATCCGGCCCATCGGGACAGAATTGCTTTTGTCCGGATTTGTTCAGGGAAATTTGAACGCGGAATGTCAGTCAATCTTCCGCGGTTAGACAAACAATTAAAGCTGTCACAGTCAACCTCATTTATGGCCGAAGAACGGAATACAGTAGAAGAGGCAGTAAGCGGCGATATTATCGGCTTATATGATACCGGTACCTACCAAATTGGAGACACATTGACATCCGGTAAAAGTAACTTTCAATTTGAGAGGCTGCCTCAATTCACCCCTGAGTTATTTGTCCGGGTCTCCGCGAAAAATGTCATGAAACAAAAATCATTTTATAAGGGACTCCACCAGCTCGTCCAGGAAGGGGCTATCCAGCTGTTCAAAACAGTCAAAACGGATGAATATTTATTGGGAGCCGTGGGACAACTTCAGTTTGAAGTGTTTGAACACCGGATGAAAAATGAATACAATGCCGAGGTTTTTATGGAGCGGTTAGGTTCTAAAATGGGCCGATGGGTTGAAAACAACCAAGTCGATGAAAATTTATCCAGCTCACGCAGCTTACTGGTAAGGGACCGTTACGAAAATTATGTGTTTTTATTTGAAAACGACTTTGCGCTCCGGTGGTTCCAAGAAAAAAATCCAGATGTAAAACTTTATAATCCAATGGACCAGCATGATTAATCATAAGATCTATATATTAAAATGGCGGGAATCCCGCCATTTTTTGTTTTATCTAAAACTGGCGATAATTGATTTGATTAGCGTCTTTTAATTGAAAAAAATTTTTTGTACCCCCATAACCTGTATGTAATATTCGTAATTTTTTAATGTGAATATCAAGTACGTATATTCAGCAAAGAAGAGAAAGAAAATGGCTTAATATGTGCATTCAAACAATAGACCCATTTGGTCGTCCTTTGCTTTGCCCTGTAAAGACCAAAACCCTAGCATTATATGTTATAATTGGTCGAATAGAGGTGAGCACATGCTAAGTTTATTGTTTATGACCAAGAAGAAAAAGACATTAGAGGAAACCATTTTCTTGATACAACAGGGCGACCGGTCATTGCTTAATGAATTGATTGATTCCTACAAACCTTTCATTGCAAAAACCGTTTCGTCTGTTTGCAAACGTTATATTCATGAAACGGATGATGAATTTAGCATAGGCCTGATTGCATTTAATGAAGCCATAGAAAAATATTCCCCGGACCGCGGGAAATCGCTGTTAAGTTTTGCCGAGGTCATTATTAAACGGAGAGTAATTGACTATATACGAAAACAGTCAAAAAATCAGCATATTAGTATTGACATTACCAATCCATCTCAAGAAGAGGATTCTCCTGGAAATGCGATTGTGAATGAACTCTCTCTTGATGAATATCAAAAAAAGACCGATGAACAGCTAAGGAGAGAAGAAATTCTCCGATTCCAGTCGACCCTGGCCGGTTTTGATGTAAGCTTCACTGATTTGGTCGAAAATGCCCCAAAACATGCAGATGCCAGAAAAAATGCCATTGAGGCGGCAAAAGTATTAGTTGAGAATCAAGAATTAAGAAATGTACTGCTGGAAAAAAAGCGGCTTCCGATTAAACAATTAGAAAAAATGGTGAATGTTAGCCGAAAAACGATAGAACGGAACCGTAAATATATCATTGCTATCGCCCTCATACTTTCGGGGGATTTTGTCTATATGAAGGAGTATATAAAAGGGGTGCTGGAACCATGAAAAAAGGAATTGTAATGCAAATTGATGGCGCATTTCTAACGCTTTTAACCCCTGAAGGTGAATTTCTGCGGGCAAGGAAACAGAAACAGCCTTATGAAATAGGAGAAGAGATTTTGTTTTTTCCCATTGAAACAAAAACTTATAAACCTTCTTTTGTTTCAAGGTTTAAACTGAATAAACCGATATGGATAATCACCGTTGCCGTATTTATTATTTTTACGGGTTCTGCATTTCCTGTCTACCAAAGTAATAAGGCTTATGCTTACATGTCGATTGATGTGAATCCAAGTATTGAAATTGGGGTCAATAAAAAAATGCAGGTTATTGAAGTCACCGGTTTCAATAAAGAAGGGAAAAAGGTGGTCTCCCGCCTCATGGACTGGAAAAAAAGAGATGTTTCAGTTGTGACAGGGAAAATCATTGATGAGATAAAAGCGGAAGGTTACTTGGAAAATAAGAAAGAGATTGTTATTTCCACTGTGGTTCCCGACCAATCGGAAAAAGATTTAGAGCAGAAGCTAGAGGATAATGTGCAGGAGATTAAATCGTCAGTAGCGGAAGAGCAATTAAAACTGAAGGTTGTTTCGACAACGGAAAAGGAACTTGAAAAAGCCCACGAACTTGGAATGACGGCAGGGAAATACCAGTTGGGTCAAAGTGAGGATCAAAAAAAGCAGAAAAAATCCAAGTCTGATGGGAAGAATCAAAAAACATCAATTTCCACTTCCAACCCTCCAGGCCAGATGAAAAAACAAGCAGAGGCAAACCCACAAGCAAAAGTCCCGCCGGGCCAGATGAAAAAACAAGCAGAAACAAGCCCGCCTCAAGATTCCGGCGCAGATAATAGCCAGCAAAATAACGCGGGGAGTACTGAAGCCCAAACGAGCAATATTCCACCTGGACAACTGAAGAAGATGGAAGAACAGCCAGTTAAACAAAACCCAGGACAATTGAAAAAGCGAGAAAAAGCCGCATCAAGTCAAAATAGTCAGCCCAAAAAGGCTCAAAATAATGGAAAGAAGTAAAAGTCCGGTGGAAACCGGACTTTTTATTATGCCATTTATTTATTGTTGTGAAAATTGGCCGGAAAGATCAGCTTGGGCTTGCTTAACAAGTCTCTTGGTGATTTCGCCGCCTACTGAACCATTTGCACGTGAAACCGTGTCGGACCCAAGCTGTACCCCAAATTCCTGAGCAATTTCATACTTTACTTGTTCCAAATATTGTTCGACACCAGGTACTAATAATTTATTTCTATTCGGCATTTTCTTTCACTCCTTTAATGTTTGGCTCTGTTAGATATGGCTGTTGATTTTTGCTCCAGTTGCTCAAGCGAACCCGCGGGCGTGCCGAGGAGCCTCTTCGGCGCTGGAAGCGCCTGCGAGATCTCCCCAGCCCGTACTCCCGCAGGAGTCGAGCTTTTCCGCTCCAATCAACAGAGTGTTATAAAAATCAACCATATCCTTAAACAGAGCGTATTGTTTAAGAGGTTATCCTCTAGTCTCCATATTATTTTATTTTTCTTCCTGAATCATAAGTGGTAGTTTTCGTAAATGGGTAAGATCAATCACTGCCCTTACTGACATCAATAGTTGGATGCATGAAGGGGTAAGCCTGTGGCTTCTTTTTACTTTCAAGCAGCTCGTGGTTCTCCGCGGTATTCCACCCAATATCATTGGTGGGATGCACCCAATCATCCCCCGACATCATTGCGGGATCGGTATCCTTTGACCAGTTCTCCAAAGGTGAGTTGTCCGATGAGTAGTGACTATCACCGATTACGACCCCATACTTATTGACAAATGGGGCTTTCATTTTTATGCCGGTCCCTTTAAAACTGGGGGCATTTATTTGGTGAGGCATCGTTTCCTCAATGCTAATTTGCGAGGGATTAGAATTGCTGTGTTGTTTTTTCAACCATCATCACCTCTGTTTATATATTCTGCTGAATTTTAGATATTTATATTAGTAAAATCCGCCAGCGAATGATTGACACGATTTTGTTTCACACTATATCTGTATTAAAACTTCAGGGAGGTTTGAAAGATGGCAAAAAGAAAGGCAGAAGTTGATGCGGTAGATAAATACAGCAAAACTCCAAAGAAAAATATCCAAGAAAGTGAGTTTTCAGCGGAATTTACCAATGATGACAATGCCATCAGGTTTCAAAATCGAAATTCGAAATTAGGTAAAAAGGGAAGAGGTTAAATGAAAGGCCGCCGAAAAACACCGCCAAGGATACCAGTGGAGGAATTTAGTGTTGAATACGGTGAAGTCAATGGTATTCCGCTTCGTGAAACAAAAACGGAAATGAGGCAAAATAAAGCCAAATCAAAAAGAGGATGACTCTCGAGTCATCCTCTTTAAAATAATCATATTGCCCGAGACAGGGTAAAAGGAAAAATTTCCGTCCGGTTATTGGCAGGATCAAAGTAAGCCAGTAAACAAGAAGGCTGTTTTACAATATTCCCGGTCGCTAGATACAATTGTAAATCAAAGGGAATTTCCTCAAGCATCGTATGTTTATGCAATTCTTTTTCGTCCAGTTTGAGGGTGGCAAACTCGTCCCCCAATAAAGCGGGATTGTCCAACACTTTGGTGTATAGGCTGGTACGTCCTGTCTTATCAAATGAGGCAGCCCACCAAGGCTTTCTGGGTTTGTATTTATGGCCTATAAAATAATCATACTTCATAAGACCAATGATAACCTCCAAATCAGGAATCTGCTTTTCCTCAAGAAAAGATCTCAGGCGCAGGAATAAATCCTCCAGCTGGTGGCCAATTCTCGACCAGCCCTTCTCATCCCAATATGCCCCGAACTCTTGGAAGAAATCAAAGGGAGACGAAAAACTATTTTGTATAAGGTATTCGATTGCGGTGTCCATGCGGTGGTCATTCCAATATTTTTCCAACACATCTTCCACTTGCTTGATGCTAATGATATCGTCAAACGAAAGCACGTTATTGCTTAGAACCTCATATGGAGAATGATCCATATAAACATATTGATGTTCATGGGCTCTCAGGCGCACCCCAGTGCCGCGGAGCATTTTTAAAAATCCCAGCTGCAGTTCCTCCGGCCGCAATTCAAAAACATCATTAAAGGTTTTGCGGAAGGAGTTGTAATCCTCTTCAGGAAGTCCTGCAATAAGATCAAGATGCTGATCGATTTTCCCTCCATCCTTGACCATCGTTACGGTCCTCGTTAATTTAGCGAAATTTTGCTTCCTCATTACTAATTCATTGGTAAAATCATTGGTTGACTGCACGCCAATTTCAAACCGGAACAGTCCCTTTGGCGCTTCCTGATTAAGGAACTCAATCACCTCTGGGCGCATAATATCAGCCGTAATTTCAAACTGAAACACGGTACCTGGAAGATGTTCGTCAATGAGAAAACGGAACATATCCAAAGCATAGCTTCGGCTGATGTTGAACGTCCGATCGACAAACTTAATCGTTTTTGCGCCATTCGCCATCGAATAGCGGATATCATCCTTAATCTTTTCACGGTCAAAATAACGGACGCCGACTTCAATGGAAGAAAGGCAGAATTGGCAATTAAACGGGCAGCCGCGGCTTGTTTCGATATAAGTGACCCGTTTGCTTAAATGGGACGCATCTTCAGGAAACCGGTAGGGAGACGGGAGCTCCTTCAGGTCCAGCTTATTTCGCTGCGGGGTGAAGACAACTTCGTTATGATCGCGAAAAGCAACCCCGTGGACATTTCGGAGGTTTTCGGCAGGCGAAGATAATTCAGTTAGCAGCTGTTTAAAACTTTGTTCCCCTTCACCTACCACGATAAAGTCGATTTCAGGGTATTTTTCCATCCATTCCATCGTGTCATAAGACACTTCTGGTCCTCCGAGGACAATGGTTATAGAAGGATTGATTTTTTTTAACAGATTAATCACTTTCAGCGTTTCTTCGATATTCCATATATAACAGCTAAATCCAATGACGGATGGCTTATGCTGATACAAGTCCGAAACGATATTCAAAATCGGGTCCTTAATAGTATATTCTTTGATTCTTATGTCAAATTCCGGAGCGGCATAGGCCTTCAAGTATCGAATCGCAAGGTTTGTGTGGATGTACTTTGCGTTTAATGTGGAACAAATCACATTCATGTTTAAAGCCCCTTTTCCATAATAAAACAACGAGTTATTATAGCTTATTTTTAACAAAAAAGATAGGCAAAAGGAGGTCTCCTGTCGGTCTATCCATTAGCACGATCCGAATGACCCATCTGTTTTATAACAAATTAAATGACTGTTATACATCTATTTTCACCGTAAAAATCAAGGCAGATAACCGCTTTTAGCAAAAAAATAAAAGTGTTATAAAAAAATTTTTATGTATGTTTGACTTTTGTCACAGATAATCAAATGGATAACGCCTACAATAGATTTGGATAAGTCAAAAGTTTAAGTCTTTTTCGTGAAAGGTTTATGAAATAGGGGGAGGGACAGTATGTCTATTTTGCCGAAAAAAAATGAATTAGGATTTTTTGAAATCCGTTTGGAATCAATTGGTGGTTTAGGTGCAAACCTGGCAGGGAAAATGCTCGCGGAAGCAGGTGTATTAGGGCTGGGATTAAACGGGGCCAATTTCTCATCCTACGGTTCCGAGAAAAAAGGGACGCCAGTGAAAAGTTTTATCCGTTTCTGTGAACCGGATGTGGAAATCCGCGACCATAGTCCAATCGAGCAGCCGCATATTGTCGGCGTATTTCACGAGGCATTATACAAGACAGTCAATGTTGTCAGCGGCTTGGATGCTGAAGGGATTGTGCTCGTGAACAGTACGAGGGAATTTGATGATGTAAAAAGTGATTTACATATTGAGTATGGTACATTAGCCATTGTGGATGCGCTAGGCATTGCGGTAGAAGAAAATACCAAAGTGAACACGGCCATGCTTGGTGCCTTATTCCGGATATGTGATTTTCTTGACCCGGAAGACATGAAACAGGTTATTACCAGGACATTTGAAAAGAAATACCCGCATCTTGTTGAACCGAACCTGCGGACCTTTGAACGCGGATACAATGAGGTGCAATTTAAATCCTATGAAGTTCCGGATGAGGCGGAAGGCAAAGCCTTTAAGCGCCCGCTCCCAATGTTAGGGTATATGACTCAAGAGCTTGGCGGTGTGATCTCTTCACAGGCCAATAGCGTATTAAAAGATCTAAGCGGTTCTCGACAAGGATTTCTTCCTGAACTGAAATTGGAAAAATGCATCAACTGTGCAGCCTGTGATAATGTTTGTCCAGATTTCTGCTTTGTTTGGGAAGCGGGCGAGGATAAGCGGGGCAGGAAGCAAATGTTTTTAAAGGGAATAGATTATCAATATTGCAAAGGCTGTTTGAAATGCGTCGAAGCATGTCCGACAGATGCACTTGGCGATTTGCGTGAAATAATTGGCTATGCGGATGCCCACCGAGTGAAGCAAAACTTTCCTTATGTAACAGGGGGGACTTTATAATGGCGATTTTAGAGGAGAAATTAACATCACCAGGTGTTGCGGAACAAAGTTCCACGTTTGAATCGGGAAATGAAATGGCAGCCATGGCCGCTGCACAAATTAACTATCATATCATGGGGTATTTTCCTATTACCCCTTCTACAGAGGTTGCCCAATATTTGGACCAGATGAAGTCGCGCGGTGAACATGACATTAAGCTGATACCGGCTGATGGCGAACATGGATCCGCGGGTATTTGCTATGGTGCGGCAGCTACCGGGGCCCGGGTGTTTAATGCAACAAGTGCGAACGGCTTTTTATATATGATTGAACAGCTCCCAGTACAGGCAGGGACACGATTCCCAATGGTACTTAACCTTGTAACAAGGGCAGTTAGCGGACCGCTTGATATAAGAGGAGATCACTCCGATTTGTATTATGGCTTAAACACAGGATGGGTTATCTTAACAGCAAAAACACCACAAGCTGTTTATGATATGAACATCATGGCATTAAAAATTGCTGAGCACTCCAAGGTTCGCCTGCCGGTTATTGTAGCCTATGATGGATTCTGGACATCTCATCAAAAGCGGAGGGTGAAATATTTTGCGGACCGGAAAACGGTTCAGCAATTCGTGGGTGAATGCCCAACAGATTACAATTTTATCAGAGATCCGCAAAAACCAGTGACAATTGGGGCCCATATGAATGGCGAAGATCTTATGAATAATCACTTCCAGCAATCTGAAGCGATATACAATGCCGGTGAAGTATTTAAAGAGGTGGCAGCAGAGTATGCCGTATTGTCTGGAAGAAATTATTCGGTACTCGATTTGTATAGGATGGAAGATGCCGAAGTGGCCTTATTCCTGTTAAATTCCGCAGCAGAATCCGCCAAGGACGTGGTGGATAAACTTCGCAGCCAAGGCATTAAAGCGGGTGTTATCAGCCCGAATATTATTCGTCCATTCCCGGCTAAAGAAATACGGGAAGCATTAAAGAATGTAAAAGCCTTATTGGTAGGGGAACGTGCTGATTCTTATGGTGCCCATGGACCAAACCTAACACATGAAATTAAATCTGCCCTGCAAGACGATAAAGATAATCAGACAATTGTGTTAAGCCGCGTATTTGGCCTTGGGGGCAAAGACTTCTACCAAAGCGATGCAGAAGCGTTTTTCAAAATGGCAATCGATGCGATGGAAAAAGGCTATGCCGAAAAGCCATTTGATTATTTTGGACATGTTCCCGGTTCTCAAGAAAAAGCCCTTAAGCCTGTTATCGCACCGCAGCACGGTGATGCATACAAGTCAGGTTTAATTGAATTGAAAATGAATGAAGAGACCCATAAGCTGCAAGTGAAGATTCCGCCGTTAAGAATGTTAACTGATAAACCAAAGCGGCTTGCTTCAGGTCATGGAGCCTGCCCAGGCTGCGGAATTTTTGCCGGACTTGAACTGTTCTTTAAAGGGATTGAAGGGGATATTGTCACGCTGTTCCAAACAGGCTGTGCCTATGTAACCACAACTGCCTATCCTTACAGCTCTCATAAACAAACCATGATGCATAACTTGTTCCAGAATGGTGCAGCTACATTGTCCGGTACGGTAGAAGCATTTATGGAATTAAAGCGCCGTGGAGAAATCCAAGTATCGGATGATGCAACATTTGTCATGATCACTGGTGACGGAGGCATGGATATCGGTATGGGCTCAGCGATTGGTACAGCCCTTCGAGGCCATAAATTAATCATGCTGGAATACGATAATGAGGGTTATATGAATACCGGTTCCCAGCTATCCTACTCCACACCGCTTGGACATATGACAAGCACCTCTGGGGTTGGCAAAACTCAAAAAGGGAAAACATTCCACCACAAAGATACGGTGCAAATCATGGCGGCCACTAATATTCCTTACGTATTTACCGGTTCTGAAGCATTTCCACAGGATTTGGTGAAAAAGGGGGCAAAAGCACAGTGGTATGCACAGAATGTGGGGCCGGTATACGGAAAGCTTCTGATTACTTGTCCATTAAACTGGAAGTCCGATGACCGTTATGGAACCACAATCCTGGAAGCTGCCGTTAACTCCTGCTTCTTCCCGTTATACGAGGTAGAGCAGGGAGTAACGACCATCACTTTTAACCCTGAAGAAAAAAATAAGCGCGTTCCGGTTATTGAATGGTTTAAATATATGGGTAAGACAAAACACATGCTGAAAGAAGAGAACAAGACGTTACTAGAAGAATTTGAAACAGAAGTAGAGAAAAGATGGCAGCGTCTTAAAGCAAAACATGAAAACCCATATCTATAAACGGGACAATTGAATTGAAAAAATGCAAAGCTGGTGCCAGCTTTGCATTTTTTTATTAATTTAATGCGGTACAAATTAAAAAAATTGGTATTAACATGAAAGGAATTCATTCTTTCCTTATAGAATTATATTTTATATTCAGGCATGATTCTGTAGTGGGCGGGGTGGCATTTTAGTGGAAAGGCAGTTTAATCAGAAAGATGCTGAACCTCTTAATAATTGTGTTGGCACAATTGAGAGTATGAAAGTCGAAACAATGTATAAACACATTTTTAATGTATCCATAGATGGGCTGGTCCTTTGGGATAATCAACATCGGATTATTGACGCAAATCCAGCGGCAGAGCTGTTATGGAATTCGCCCCCGGGAGAAGCTAATCGGGAAGCTATATGAACCCTATTCTGGTCATGAAAATCAGATTGAACAAATGAAGACACATATAAAAAGACAATGGAAAATGGCAGTTGTACGTCTGTTCTGGTTCTTGAAAATCAAACAGGAAGCAGACTGCACTTTGAATATCATTCCCAATATCAAATAGAAGATAATATCAACCTTTCAGTTGTGAAGGATATTACTGAAATTGCACAGATCCAGGAAAAGCTTCAAAAATCCGATACACTGAGTGTTATTGGCGAACTCGCAGCTGGAATCGCACATGAAATAAGAAATCCCATGACCTCATTAAAAGGGTTCATTCAACTTCTAGAAGGAAGTATCAAACAGGAACATTCCCTATATTATGAGGTCATTACCATGGAACTGCAACGAATAGATATCATTATTAATGAGTTTCTTCTTTTGGCTAAACCACAGGCCACTAAGTTTCAGTTAAAAGATGTTAAACAAATCATGCGTGAAACCATTGATTTGTTAAATGCTCAGGCTGTCCTTCACAATATTCAATTTATTACGGAATATGGTGAGCAGCTCCCGCTTCTTTATTGTGAACCAAATCAATTAAAAAAGGTGTTTATTAACTTAATAAAAAATGCCATCGAGGTCATGCCGGCTGGCGGAAAAATTTCTGTGACAGTCAACCAGGGTAAGGGCAGCCAGATTCACATTTCAATTCAAGATGAAGGCAAAGGGATTCCGAAGGAACAACTAAAGCGGCTGGGGGAGCCGTTCTATACCACTAATGAAAGCGGTACGGGGCTGGGTTTAATGGTTAGTTATAAAATTATTGAGGAACATAAAGGAACCATCTGGGCAGAAAGTGAGGAAGGAAAAGGGACCATCTTCCATATCACCCTTCCGCTTGATGTTAAAAAGGAAGCCAATTTTTAAAGAGGATGACTTTGGGTAAGGTCATCCTCTTTTTGTTATCCTACTGTAAACGACACATAGTAATTTTGTCCCAAAAATATCCTGGGAAAATATCATAAAAATCAAGCTTCATCTGAGCCCCATATATGTTCCCTTTTGAGTTTGGGTTAGATGTATCCGCTTTCATTTGTTTATTCCACTGAAGAATAGGCAGTTTGTCGTAAAAAGCTGAAAGCGATAAAATAATTTGTCGAAAATCGAGAGAATTAGAATGTTTTGTCTACTTTTGCGAAAGTATTTACATTCATATAAATTCTTGTCATAATTCTTCAAGTAGTCTATTAATTTAATGGTTTACAGTAAAAGGGTAAAAGGCAGGAGGATAAAATTGTACGAGTATAGCAATGACAGCAGTCATCAATGTAATCAAATTGACATGATTGAAGAGATTAAAGCAAAAAGAGAAATTATGATAAACTGTGCCAATACCTTAGGATATACAAGTGAGGAAACAGTTAAATACAGTCAAGAGTTGGATGAGTTAATCAATAGGTATCATAAGATGATGGGACAAGCCCCAAGGACAAATGATGAAGTGAAGATTGCTTTTAAACAGATGATCATGATTTGGCCAAAAGTTCTGGTATGATGGACAATAGGCGAGGCCTTCGGTATAATGGAAATAAAAGGTAGAGAAACGGAAGGCCTTTAACTTTAATATTGGCAATAGGAATATTTAATTCCCCGAATGGAACAATTCCACAGAATGTTCTTGAGAACATAAAGCAATTAAAAACGACTCTAATTCAAGTATATTATTCATTTATAGTATATTTAGCAGCTATTTCATAGTAAAATGGCGCAACAGGGTCCCACATAATAGTAGATTCCTTTCTTATAAGTTTTTCACTCCCTCATAGAAATGTACTTATGATGCTTACTCCACATATTTTTTTATTTCAGACAAAAGAAAAGAAAACACATGGTTGGGGAATATGCTTCTATTACGATACATATATCGTTAATAAAAGCATTTTTTATAAATTTAAAAAGCAAGCGTTTTCAATGCAGAATTGAAGATGGAGGAGGGAAATGAAGATGCACATTGTTGTATGTGTCAAACAAGTACCCGACACCAAGATTATTAAAATTAATCCGAAAACGAACACGCTAGACCGCCGAAGCGCCCCGGCCATTTTAAATCCTTATGATGCCCATGCCGTCCAGGAAGCCGTAAAAATCAGGGAGAAAACAGGAGGGACAATTTCGGTCCTGTCGATGGGACCTCCACAAGCAACAGCTGTTATTAAAAAGAGCATAGAAATCGGGGCAGACAGGGGATATTTAATTACTGACCGTGCTTTTGCAGGGGCAGATACCTTGGCAACTAGTTATGCATTATCCAAAGCCTTAGAACGGATCGGCAAGGATCTCCCTGTAGATATGGTTATTTGTGGAAAGCATGCCATCGATGGAGATACCGGACAGGTAGGGCCGGGGATTGCCAGGAGGCTTGATATCCCTCCTATAACCAGTGTGATTGAGGTTGCCGAAATCAACCAACAGGAAAATACAGTATTAATAAAACGGAAATTGTCAAACGGTTATGAGCTAATCCAAACAGAACTGCCCTGCTTAATGACAGTTGAAAAAGAGATCAATGAAATCGATTATTCCCCAATGCCTAATATGATAAAAGCAGCCCGCTATGAACCTATTATTTGGGCCGTGAGCGACCTCGAAAATGTTGACCGCGCACAGCTCGGGCTAAAAGGTTCCCCGACCATCGTTGGGAAAATGTTTACACCTCCAAGACCTGAAGGCGGAAAAAGAATTGATGGAACCGCCGATGAGCAAGTGAAGCAGTTGATGGATATTTTGCTGGAGAGCAAGGACCTATTCACCTTACAGTCTTCTAATTAACATTGAAAAATCTTTGTTTGGAGGGGTATGCATGAATTTGGATGACTATCGCGGAGTGTGGGTTTTCATTGAACAAAACAATCAAAAAATTGAAGGCGTTTCACTTGAGCTGCTTGGCGCCGGCAGGAAGCTGGCTGATAAGTTAAAGGTGCCGCTATCTGGATTTTTATTAGGCAGCGGGATTAAACCGTTAGCGAATGAGGTAATCGCTTACGGGGCAGATGAGGTTTATGTAATTGATCACCCTGTGTTAAAACATTACAGGACCGAATCGTATATGAAAGGCGTCATGCTGCTGGCTCAAAAATATATGCCCGAAATTATTCTTTACGGGGCAACACCTAATGGAAAGGACTTGGCAAGTGCCGTTGCAACAGATTTGGTCACTGGACTGACAGCTGACACAACCATGCTTGACGTCGACTTGGACAGCAGACTTTTGGAAGCAAGCAGACCTGCATTCGGTGGAAATATTATGGCAACAATTCTTTGTAAAAAGCACCGCCCCCAGATGGCTACAGTCCGGCCAAAAGTCATGAAGGCTCTGGAGACTGATTCCAGCAGAATCGGAAAAATAGTGGAGGAAAAAATTACACTCAACGAGGAAGCTATGCGTACAAAAGTGCTTCAAATTGTGAATGATGTAACAAAAAAAACAAACCTGGCCGATGCGCATGTCATTGTTTGCGGGGGAAAGGGGATGGGGGATATCCAAAATTTCCAGCTCATCCATGAGTTTGCCGAAACAATTGGTGCCAGTGTCGGCGGAACAAGGGATGTGGTGGAAGCAGGCTGGCTGCCGCACGAGCAGCAGGTTGGACAGACGGGAGAAACCGTGACGCCTAAAATTTATTTTGCCATCGGCATTTCTGGTGCGATTCAGCATGTTGTCGGAATGAAGAATTCAGATTTAATCATCGCCATCAACAAAGACCCTAATGCGCCGATTTTTGATGTGGCAACCTATGGAATTGTTGGGGATGCATTAGAAATTGTGCCAAAATTGATAGAACAATTTAAGCGGCTTAAAAATGAAAAAGGCGGTGAAATAAGCTATGCCTGAAAAATTTGATGTGATTGTGGTCGGAGCAGGTCCGGCGGGTACAGCATGTGCTTTGACATGTGCGAGAAGCGGCCTAAATGTGTTGCTGATTGAAAGAGGAGAATACCCAGGGGCTAAAAACGTCATGGGCGGGGTGCTGTACCGAAAGCAAATGGAAGATTTGATTCCGGAATTTTGGAAGGAAGCACCGCTGGAACGGCCTGTTATTGAGCAAAGGTTTTGGATAATGGATAAAGAATCTGTAGCTTCCTTTGGCTATAAAGGGCTTGAATGGGGGGTGGAGCCATATAACAATTTCACAGTATTAAGAGCTAAATTTGACCAATGGTTTGCCAGCAAGGCAGTAGAGGCCGGGGCCTTATTAATTAATGAGACCGTTGTAACAGAATGTTTAGTGGAGAACGGTAAGGTGGTGGGTGTTCGCACGGATCGTCCGAATGGGGAAGTTCTTGCCGATGTGGTGGTATTGGCTGACGGGGTAAACTCACTGTTATCTAAGCAGCTCGGCTTCCATAAAGAATTTCGCCCCGATGAAGTGGCCTTAACCGTGATGGAAGTCATCAACCTTCCTAAGGATAAGATCAATGAGCGGTTTAACTTGGAAGACAATCAGGGATGCACCATTGAAATTTTCGGGGATTCAACGAAGGGTAACTTGGGTACAGCCTTTCTCTATACGAACAAAGACAGCTTGAATATTGGAGTGGGCACAACCCTGTCCAGTATGATCAAAGCTAAGTTAAAGCCTTATGAACTCCTGGATTACTTGAAAAATCATCCAATGGTAAAGCCATTGCTTGCAGGTGGGGAATCGGCAGAGTACTTGGCCCATCTTATTCCTGAAGGAGGGTACCATTCGGTTCCAAAGGTAGCTGGAAACGGCGTGGTCATCGTCGGAGATGCAGCCCAACTAGTCAATGCGATTCATCGGGAAGGATCAAATATGGCGATGCATTCGGGATTGCTTGCAGCAGAGACAATCGTTGAAGCAAAGAGCCGAGGGGATTTTAGTGAGTCGACACTGAACCTTTACCGGGAAAAGCTTTTCGATAGTTTCATTATCAAGGACTTGGAGAAATACAAAGATGCCACGCATACATTTGAAAACTATCCGCAGTATTTTAAAGAATATCTACCGTTGATGAATCAGGCCATGAGCAAATTCTTTACAGTGGATGGCACGCCGAAACGGGAAAAGCAAAAGCAAATCATTAAAAGTGTGACAGCTGAAAAAGGAAGGCTGAGGGTGTTGCAGGATATTTATCGAGCTTGGAAGGCGGTGAAATAATGTCCACGAAGAATATCGAGGAAAAGCAATATCTAATTAGGTTTAAGTGTGATACCAAGTCCCATTTAACAGTGCTTGACCATGATATCTGCATGACAAAATGCCCCGATAAAATTTGCACAGTGTTTTGCCCGGCTGAGGTTTACAAATGGGAAGGAACGCGGATGCAGGTCGGCTATGAGGGCTGTCACGAATGCGGCAGCTGCCGGATTGGCTGCCCGTATCAAAATATTAAATGGGAATATCCAAAAGGCGGGCATGGAATCGTGTTCCGCTTGGCATAAAATGTATCACCAAAAAGTGCTGTTTGCCAATTGCAAGCGGCATTTTTTATTTTTACTAAATGTAGTTTATTTCACAAGGGTGGGAAAAAAAGGTGAAGCAAAATGGGGGTTTTGAGAATTTAGGATATTTTTTCTAATTTAGTGGAGGAGGTGAGGTTATCGTTTTTACCTGCAGAGACAAAAGAAGAGGCAAGGTTAAAAGCAAAATCCATGCATTCTGTAGCGGCTGAAGTATAGTACGGTTTTTTCCAGTTGAAATCTCCTTCATGATCAGCCGGGTAAATCGTTGCTTTCCAATGAAAGTAAATTTTAGGCCCAGGGAGTTGAACCCCTTCCACTGCAATCAGCCAATGGGTCCAATTTTTGCCATGAAAGGTGTCAGACTCTTTAAGCGCGATTAAATCATTTTTTTTCATCGGTACCAGAGCGATTTGATAAAAGTCATGATAATTTGGGGTTTTCAATCAATGGATACCTCCCTTTTAATGGTTGTATCTATATTATATGAAATAATAAAACGTTTTTGTGTATCAAATGTGTAAATTTTTAGAAAATTTTATTGGGAAATAAAGTCGGGCATTGCTGTCCGCCATTATTTCCCTTGGCTGATTTCTGGTGATTTTTGGTCAGAAGGAAGGAAAAACGCGGTTAAACCCAATATCGGTAAAACACCTAGCCAGGTGATCATCAATTTTAATCCTATCAAGTCCGCTATATACCCCAAACCGACTGAGCCGATCGCCCCCATCCCAAATGCGAGTCCTACTGTCAAGCCAGACATCATGCCTATTTTACCAGGCACCAATTCTTGGGCATAGACTACTGTAACGGAAAAACTGGTCATTAAAATAAAACCGGTTAACATCAGTAAAATAAGCGCTTGGAAAGGTGAAGCATGTGGAATCATCAACGAGAGGGGCAGAGTTCCCAACATGGAGCAGGAAATGATTTTTTTCCTGCCAAACCGGTCGGCAAGCGGGCCGCCAAAGAACGTTCCCAATGCTCCGGCCACTAAAAAGGCAAATAAGAAAAATTGCGCATGTTTAATGGAAAAATCATATTTCTCCATTCCATAAAAAGAGTAAAAATTGGTCATTCCAGAAATATACCACGAACGGGCGAAGATGAATAATAAAATCAAAACCAATGCTTTCTTTACGCTTTTGGGAATTCCCTCTTCAACCATTAATTTCGCTTTACTCTTCTTTTTTGGCCGGTCAGAGTCAATTAAACTATGATGATACCAATTAGCAATGTAAATTAATAACAGGACTGCTGCTGCCGCTATAATGGTAAACCAAGAGGCGCCCCTTTGACCCAGTGGGACCAAAATTAATGCGGTGATTAATGGAGCAAACGCCTGCCCCGTATTGCCGCCCACTTGGTAGATTGATTGGGCAAGGCCCCTGTGGGCACCGGCTGCCATGTAGGCAACTCTCGAACCCTCGGGATGGAAAACAGCAGATCCTAGACCGATGAAAAGGACAGATATGACTACCATCATAAAATTAGGGGCAAATGCAAGTCCCAGGATTCCTGCCAAACTAAAGGCCAAACCGGTAGGTAATGCAAACGGCATAGGTTTTTTATCCGTATAGTTTCCCACAACGGGCTGCATGACTGAAGAAACCATATTTAAGGCAAAAGCGATAACACCGAGCTGGGTATAAGATAATCCCATGGACTTCTCAAGAATCGGGAACATTGCCGGTACAACGGATTGTAGTGCATCATTAAGTAAATGGCATAGTCCAAGTATAATGAGAATTTTGTATTGTATAGAATGCTTAGGCAATGCAGGATTAGTTGGCAATGCGGCTTGTCGGCTCATTGAATTTCCCCTTTTCTAAAAATTCTTACTATTTTTATATTACTACTGACAGCCATAATAAGAAATAGTCATTTTTTCGGTTGGATTTTGTTAAACGATATTATTGATTTTTTTAACCTGTTGATTAGAGCGGATAAGCTCGACACCTGGGGGAGTAGGGGCCGAGGAGGCTCCTCGGCATGCCCCATGGTTCGCTGAGCAGATGGAGCGGATATCAAATGCCCTATTTAAAAAAGCCCTTCACTTAAAGGTTAGAAGGGTCGATGAAAAGCCGGAGGCAAATTGACAGAGCTTGATAATTTTTTTATAATAATTTTGAAATCGAGATATTTAAAGGATGTTAATCCGATTGACAAAACCTTAAAAGGTGGGTTTAAAATGGAAAATGATTCAACTGCTACCTCTTTAAAGCTGTTTATTGTTTTATCAAGAGCTTATAAAGCCATAAATGAGCATGTTAATAAAGTTATCCAAGCGAATGGGTTAAATCCTACGGAGTTTGCTGTTTTAGAGTTACTATATCATAAGGGAGACCAGCCCCTTCAGCAAATTGGCGGTAAAATTCTGCTTGCAAGCGGCAGTATTACGTATGTGGTCGATAAACTGGAACAAAAGGGATTATTACAAAGAATCGCCTGTCCAAATGACCGCAGGGTTACCTATGCATCGATAACCGATGACGGAAGGACTTTGATTCAGGAAATTTTTCCCGAACATGCCGGGCAAATTAATAAGTTAATGTCCAGTCTTACCGATTCGGAAAAATTAACCGCTATTGATTTATTGAAAAAATTAGGAATACCAGCAGGTAAATTTTAAAAACGGCCGCGTCGGCCGTTTTTTATTTGTAAAATGGCAAGGGCATTAGTATATAATGGTATAGATTAACAGTATACATCAAGGGGGATAATTGGAAATGAGATTTGAGAACTATACATATGTCCGTCCCGACTTAGCTGAGGTGACTTCCAGGTTTGAAACGGCATTAAAGCGCTTTTATGATGCCGATTCCGTTGACGGGCAATGCCTTGCCATGGATGAAATCAATCAAATTAGAAATGACCTTGGGACGATGTTTAATTTATGCAATATCCGTCATACCATTGATACCAATGATGAATTTTATAAAGCCGAGCAGGATTATATGGATGAGCTTGAGCCTGAAATTGAAGGGTTGGTAACCAAGTATTATCAAGCGCTTATGGAGTCTAAATTTAGAACGGAGCTGGAAACCAAGTTTGGCAGACAGCTGTTTGCGCTGGCCGAGAGCCAATTAAAAACATTTAAGCCGGAAATCGTGCCGCTGCTCCAAAAAGAAAATCGGTTAGTGACCGAATACACGAAATTAGTAGCTTCGGCTAAAATCCAGTTTGAAGGCGAAGAGAGGACACTTGCTCAGGTTGATCCATACATTGAGTCGACAGACAGGGAAATGCGGAAACGAGCAAGTGAAGCAAAATTTGGTTTCTTTGCCGAGCATGGTGAAGAACTCGACCGTATCTATGATGATCTGGTTAAAGTGCGGACAGAGATTTCCCAAAAATTAGGCTATAAGAATTTTGTGGAGCTTGGTTACCACAGAATGATGAGAACCGATTACGACGCCGAAATGGTGGCGGGTTTCCGTCAACAGGTTAAGGACTATATCGTTCCGATCGCCACCAAGCTGAAAGAGCGCCAGCGGGAGCGTCTCGGTTTGGACTATTTAAACTATTACGATGAAAATATCATCTATCAAACGGGAAATGCGGTGCCTAAAGGAAGCCCGGAATGGATTATCGATAATGGCCAAAACATGTATGAGGATCTGTCAAAGGAAACCGGTGAGTTTTTCCGCTTTATGCGCGAAAATAACTTGATGGACCTGGTTGCAAAAAAAGGCAAAGCCAGCGGCGGATATTGCACCTACATTGAGAATTATAAAGCACCGTTTATTTTTTCAAATTTTAACGGCACTTCAGGGGATATTGGCGTGCTGACACATGAGGCCGGGCATGCTTTCCAGGTATATTCGAGCCGCCATTTTGAAATACCGGAATATAACTGGCCAACTTATGAAGCCTGTGAAATCCATTCCATGAGCATGGAGTTCTTTACTTGGCCATGGATGGACCTGTTCTTTAAGGAAGATACCGATAAATATAAATTTTCCCATTTAAGCGATGCCTTGTTATTCCTCCCATATGGGGTATCAGTTGATGAGTTCCAGCATTGGGTATACGAACATCCCGAGGCTGCACCGGAGGAGAGGAAACTGAAGTGGCGTGATATTGAGAAGAAATACTTGCCGCATAAAGATTACGATGGCAATGAGTACTTAGAAGGCGGCGGGTTCTGGCAGCGTCAAGGCCATATTTATAATTCACCGTTTTATTACATCGACTATACCCTTGCCCAAATCTGTGCTTTCCAATTCTGGAAGCGGTCGAGAGAAAACATGGAAGAGGCATGGTCAGATTATCTTAAGCTTTGCCAATTGGGAGGCAGCATGTCATTTACGAAGCTTGTCGAGGCCGCCAATTTAATTTCCCCTTTTGAAAATGGCTGTGTGGAATCAGTGGTTGGTGAAATTGAAAACTGGCTGAATTCGGTGGACGATAAAAGACTGTAGCAAAATAAAAGGCTGTTTTTGTAGAGATTGTTGTTTTCCTTCTTACGTTTATCAAATGGGATTCTGTAATAGGTATAAGCTACTGTTCTGGAGAGTTTTCTGAGAGAACGGTCGTTAATAAATTGCTATTAACGACCGTATTGGTGATTTTTTGGCGTGTACAGTCGTTAATCGATATTACATCTTCCAGCTGTCTATTAATGTAAAAAAGCAACAATCCTTTGGAAAAGAGCTAAATAAAAAAAGCGAAGCCTGGCTTCGCTTTTTTTATTGAACTGATACGGCGTCTGCAGTTACTTTTAACTCGCCGTTTTCTAGTATGGCTGCTAGTTTATTCACTTCTGGCTGTTCCAGGATAAAGTCAGCAATTTTATCCTCCAGCTGGTCTTGGATGACACGTCTTAATGGGCGTGCACCAAAGGCAGGGTGGTAACCAAGCTCTGCCAGTTTTTCCTTTACATCGCCTGCAATGGATAATTCTATTTTTTGTTCACTTAAAGTTTCTTGGAGTTCACTGATCATTAAATCTACGATTGATAGGATATGCTCTTTATCAAGGGAGTTAAATTCAATGATGCTGTCGAAGCGATTTAAGAATTCGGGCTTAAAGAAGCTGCCAAGTGAATCGAGAATATTGGCTTCCTCCACCGCTTCGCTTGTTCCAAAGCCCACATGGATTGGTTTAAAACCAGTACCGGCATTACTTGTCATGATGATGACAGTATCCTTAAAACTTACCACTCTGCCTTGGCTGTCCGTTAGGCGGCCATCTTCAAGAATTTGCAGAAACATATGCTGCACATCCGGATGCGCTTTTTCAATTTCATCCAACAGGATAATGCTGTATGGATTTCGGCGCACTTTTTCGGTAAGCTGTCCTGCTTCATCGTGGCCAACATAACCAGGAGGTGAACCAATCAATTTTGAAACGCTGTGTTTTTCCATGTATTCGCTCATGTCGAGGCGAATCATCGAGTCTTTTGTTCCAAATAATTCTTCAGCCAATGTTTTGGTCAATTCCGTTTTACCGACACCGGTTGGCCCGACAAACAAGAATGAACCAATAGGACGATTTTTAGATTTTAAACCGGCACGGCTGCGGCGGATGGCCTTCGCCACTTTATGGACCGCTTTATCCTGGCCGATTACCTTTTTATTGAGAGTTTCTTCAAGGTTTTTCATTTTGGCCTGTTCATCCTGCTGCAGTTTCCCAACAGGGATGCCTGTTTTTTGTTCCACTATCTCTTGGATAAGGGGAACCGTCACAACCGGCCGTTCGGAGCTAAAGTCATTGTTTAAGGCTTTCTCGAGTTTTGCCTCTTCATCCCGAAGTTTTGCGGCTTGCTCATATTTCTCCTGTTTCAGCGCAGCCTCTTTTTCCGAAGCGATTTCTTTGAGGCGTGTCTCAATATGTTCCTTGCTCTTGTAATCAGATGTGAGATTTAATTTAGAACCAGCTTCATCCATTAGATCAATCGCTTTGTCTGGTAAGAAGCGGTCTTGGATATATCGTTGTGATAATTGGACGCAAGCCTTGATAGCTTCATCTGAAAAAGTCACTTCATGGAAATCTTCATACTTTTTCTGCAGTCCTTTTAATATTTCAATAGCAGCACCTTCACTAGGCTCTTGGATATGAACCGGCTGGAAGCGCCGTTCAAGGGCAGCATCCTTTTCAATCTGACGATACTCTTTTAATGTCGTGGCACCGACTACATGCAATTCACCGCGGGCAAGAGCGGGTTTTAGTATATTGCCTGCATCCATTGAGCCCTCGGCGGACCCGGCACCAACTAGTAAATGAATTTCATCGATGAACAAGATAATGTTTTTCCGCTCTTGTAATTCGGTGATTAATTGCTTCATTCTTTCCTCGAATTGACCGCGAATACCAGTATTGGCAACAAGGGAAGCAACGTCTAGCAAATAAACCTGCTTATTTTGCAGTTTTGCCGGTACATCGCCTTCTGCTATTTTTGTGGCCAAGCCTTCTGCAATGGCCGTTTTACCAACCCCTGGTTCACCGATTAAGACAGGATTATTTTTATTCCTTCTATTTAAAATTTCAATGACTTGTTTGATTTCTTTAACACGGCCAATGACAGGATCAATTAAACCTGCTTGCGCCAGTTGTGTTAGGTTACGGCCGAATTGGTCGATAAACCCTCCATGAGAAAAGTTAGGACCGGCTTGTGGCTGAAACTGTCCTGCCACCCCTTGATCCCCACCTTTAGCTATGTTGTGGAATAAGTCTTCGAGTGGGGAACCGGTGAATGGATTGAAATTCATTCCCATTCCAGCGCCTAATGCTTGTTTTTCTTTCCCATAGCAATCATGGCAGAGGATAATCTCTTTTTGTTGGGCATTAACATTCATTCTTAATTGTACATTTGCTTGATTTTGATGACATCGTTGACAAAGCATAATCATAACCTCCTTGTTATTTAGCTTTTACCAATTTGACTTTGACTATCTTTGACCTTATGGTTATAGTATACTCTGACCTATTTTGACTTTCAAGAGGTTTGCCTAAAGAATTTATTTCCAATTAAGAAAAAGCTCGTCATTGTTTGTCCCATGATTCATATATTGATGATAAGGGGGAGATGGTGTGAGAAAGAACTGGAACCAGGCCTTTCAAATTGCAGCAGTTTATGTCGGAACAGTTGTTGGAGCTGGATTCGCCACAGGAAGAGAAATCGTTGAATTCTTTTCGCGGTTTGGTTTCTTCGGCTTCATTAGTATATTGATGAGCGGCTATCTGTTAGTCATGCTTGGTTCGAAGCTGATGCGGACAGCTGCCCATATCGGGGCAAAATCGTATCAAGAGTTTAATAACTATTTATTTGGCAAGTGGGCAGGTTCAGTGATCAATCTATTTATGCTAGTCATGCTCCTTGGAGTAAGTGCGGTAATGCTTTCAGGAGCAGGAGCGGTTTTTGAAGAGCAGCTCGGCCTCTCAAAAAATATTGGTGTTTTTTTGACTATCTTGCTTTCATATATGGTCATGCTTTTGGGCTCGAAGGGGTTATTTGCGGTAAACACGTTTGTGGTGCCATTAATGATTGGTTTTAGTTTGTTCCTTATGGTTTTATCGTTGAAAATGCCGAATTTCATGCATCAGTTTTTGTATATTCCCCATGCGGAGGATGGCTGGAAGACGGTGATATCCCCGTTTTCATATGCTGCCTTAAATTTAGGCTTGGCGCAGGCTGTTTTGGTGCCAATTGCAACTGAGGTAAAGGATGATTGGACCATTAAATGGGGAGGTATTTTGGGAGGGCTGGCATTAACCCTCATCTTAATTGGGAGCCACGTTACATTAATCATGCTGCCAAATGTGGAATTATACCAAATACCGATGGCCATTATTATGAAAAATCATGCCCCGTATTTGTACGGCATTTTTATCCTAATTATTTACGGAGAGATTTTTACTTCTGTCATTGGAAACGTATTTGGACTCGACAGGCAATTGCAACAATATAAGCAGGTACCCGCCTTGGTTTCAGTCACTGCCATTTTTACGGTGTCTTACCTTATTAGTCTAGTAAACTATGGCACGTTATTGTCCTATCTCTATCCCTTATTTGGTTACATATGCATGACCTTCTTTATTTTGCTCTGGATGAAGCCATTTCCACCAACAGGAGATACAATTAAAAAACAGCTGCCTAAAATTTAGGCAGCTGTTTTAATTTAAAGGCAAAATAATAAAAATCATGATGTCAAAAACAATATGGGAGACAATGGAAAGCGGCATGCTGCTTTTCCAATAATATAGAAAACCCCAAGCTAAGCCAGATAGGAATGCAGCAAGCATAAGCAAAATGGAACCGGAGTACAGATGGACGGATGTATACAGCACAGATCCAATGACAATTCCCCAACCAGGGGTGAAAAAATTCATTAGTTTTTTTTGGACAAACCCGCGCCAAAATAGTTCCTCACCGGGTGCCGCTACTAAAATTAAGGCGAAGTACTCCCAAAAAATCGATGGGGCATACGATCGGTACAGGTGCTGAATGTCTCTGGTAATTGGCAAATGGATCATATGCATTACTTTTATGCCTAACCAAAATAGGAAATACAATAGTAACCCTGAAATTAGTCCGTGCAGGAAATATCGGAAAAAGGATAATTGGTCGTCTACCTCTCCTTGATACATGGCATAGGCTATTAAAATAAGTATGGAGCCGGAAAAAATATACCAGAATATCGACTTATCATGAAAAGAAAAATATATGAGTAAGTGGGCAAGGAGAATACCGATGATGAGACGGAAGTCAAGGAACAGGTTTCTCATATAGTCAGCTCCTTTTTAAAAATCAATAAAATACATTTTAGCAAATTATATATAAAAAGAAAATGAATTCATTCTCCATTTTAACCAAATACTTAGATAGTAAAAGCATGGACAAAAAAATATCCATCGAAGGGGTGAAAGCATTGAGTAAGTCGAAGAGTCAGGAAGAAAGAGAGTGGGCAATAAGAAAACAGGATCAGCAGCCTCATGGAAAAGTGCAATCCTTTAAACAACTGGCCAAGGAAACTGAACAAGAAAAATAGTCCTGTACACAACAACAGGCCGGCCCCTGACTTTCAGGGCCGGCCTGTTGTTGTGTTTAGTATTTTATTACACTTTTAGCCGTTAAAAGCGCTTTCTTTAATAACCCGATAATTTTTATGATTGACCACTGTCCGCTGATCCAGTTCCAAATCCCGATAGTTATCCATCAATGTTAAGTCAACAATCACTGAGTTTTCGTTTACTTTTTCTACAATTCCTTGAAGGCCGCCACGGAATTCTATGATGTCCCCTACTTCTGCTCTTTTCATATTGCCTCTCTCCTTTTATATCAATCTTTTAACTGTTAAGTAACAGTTTGCAC
Source organism: Neobacillus camarae (assembly GCF_054950115.1). Lineage (NCBI taxonomy): Bacteria > Bacillati > Bacillota > Bacilli > Caryophanales > Bacillaceae > Neobacillus > Neobacillus camarae. Next base: position 699,463 of record NZ_JBUCKX010000001.1, read on the forward strand.
CATTTTTTTCTATTCGTAAAGGGATATTTTTTTACAATTTCGCTAATTCTTACAGTTATTTTATGATGAAGATGTAAGCCTTACCATTTATTTAGGGATATTTGACTGCTTTTTTTATGGCTTCCCTAACTTTTGTAAGTTACAATAACGAGTAGGAAAGGGGGCATTTATGTGAAGGAAGACCTGGTTAAGGATGTACTGGACAGGCTAATGACAGGGGAACTTTCCGAGTACTATGTTAAAAATGAGGATTTTATGGATTTTCGCAAAGTCTTGGTTAAACGTATGGATTTTAAACATTTTCGGGGGATTGCCCAGAGGAATGGCGATGTCTTATACCAATATATGAAGGAACAAAGGAGTTGACTAGCAGGACCATGGTTGAAAGGTCCTGTTTTTTGTGACTAGAAGTATGTGAATATTCATAAATTTTGTTAAAATGGGGATACGGAACTATAACATGGGAGTTGAATGCATGCTGCTAACCGAAAAAATAAATCAATTAAAACAAGAAATAGGCAAAGTAATCGTAGGTAGAGAATTGGAAATAGAATTGATGGCCATTGCTTTATTATTCGACGGGCATATTTTACTGGAAAGTGTTCCTGGAACAGGGAAAACCATGCTGGCTAAAAGCTTTGCAGCCGCTATTGGCGGGCAATTTTCCCGAGTCCAATTTACTCCGGATGTTCTGCCAAGCGATATTACAGGGATTCAGTTCTTTAATCCGAAGATACAAGAGTTTGAATTGCGGCCAGGTCCTATTATGGCCAATGTGGTGCTGGCAGATGAGATTAATCGGGCGACCCCTAGAACACAGTCCAGTTTGTTAGAGGTAATGGAAGAAAAGCAGGTAACAATTGATGGAATCACGCTTCAGCTGGAAATGCCATTTATGGTGATTGCCACACAGAACCCCGTCGAATCCCAACAAGGAACGTTTCCGCTGCCTGCAGCCCAAATGGATCGTTTTTTTATGAAGCTTAAAGTGGACTATCCCGCCTATAAGGATGAGCGGAAAATGATGCAGATTCACCGCGGGAAGCAAGGAAAGGAAGAATCATCCCAGGTATTTAGCGTTAATGAAGTGAAAGAGTTAAAAATCGCTGTAAATGAAACCGGGATTTCTGAGGATATAGAAGCTTATCTTTTGGCTATCGTCAGAGAAACACGTAATCATCATGATATTGAACTGGGCGTTAGCCCACGGGGAACACTGGCGTTAATGAGGGCTTCACAGGGAAAAGCCTTTTTGAACGGACGAAATTATGTAATTCCAGATGATGTAAAATACGTGGCTCCTTTTGTTTTAGGCCATCGGATCCATCTGTCGATTGAAGGAGCGTTAACGAAAACGCCTGAGGAAGTCATTACAGGAATTATCGGTTCGATTCCTGTTCCGGTTGAAGCAGGTGCAACTGGATGAAATGGAACAAATATGTAATAGAGGAGGGGAAAATTTCCGGAATCATCGCTGTGGCGCTTCTCCTGATCCTCATCAGCCTGTATATGCAATCGAAACTAGTATTGTTTCTGGCTGTCTTTTTTCTTTCGGCAGTCATCATCAATCGTGTTTACCTTAAAAAAGCGGGTCATTTGTTTGAATTTGATAATTCAAATGAAAAATACCGGTTGTTTATTGATGAAAAAGGGAAATGGAGATTCATATTCCGGAATCAGGGGGTTCCTATTTTAAAAGGCGAATTGAGAATCAGCTTTGACTGTTTTGTGGCTCCTGAAGGGGTCAGTACAAGCCCTAGCCTGCGGAACCACGAGATTTCTGTTCCTTTTTCTGCCTTTACAGGCCAAACTAAGGAGCTTGTTGTCCCTTTTACGGCTAAAGCCAGAGGTATCGCAAAAATCCGGAAGCTTGAACTGAATATACCAAGTTTGTTTGGTTTTGGAGAAACCAGGTTAGAGTTTGAGTCGTTTATCAATCAGCAAGCGGTCGTTTATCCCAATCCTATTCCCGTTAAAGGATTGAAGGAGCAGATTTCGGTCCGTCAAGGGGAAAATCCGGCCTCCCAATCTATTTATGAGCATCGACTTGGCCACGTTGGAACCAGAAATTATGTCCCTACGGATAGCTTTAATCAAATTCACTGGAAGGCGACGGCCAAAAGGCAAACTCTTCAAACTAAAATATATGAAAAGATAACCGAAAACGGAGCAATGATTGCCCTTAATATTTCTAATGGCCATTCCATAACAGGGAATCTTGAAGCCTACTTGAGCAGCATTGCTGAATTTGCTTATTTTGCCTTTCATAGAAACATCGCTTATACGCTATGCATAAACGTGCGGACCTCCGGAAGAGTCCCGTTTATTTATTTGCCTAAAGCAGAAGGGAAAGAGCATCTGCAAAGAGTTCTTGAGATTTTAGCATCGATTAGTACATACAGTACCAGCATCCCTTATCAGGCAATGCTGGCGTTTCACCAGCGCCACATGGCCAGCCAGCCAGTATTGATTCATGCCGGCATCAGGACGGAAGAGACCAATCCCTTGTTATTTAGAGAATTTCAAAAAGGGGTCCAGCTATTTGAGCTGCTAATTGAAAATGGGCAGGGGCGTATTGAACCGCTAAGGATAGGGCAAGGGAGGCAAGTCCCATGATAAAAGCGCTTGCCCTTCGAACCTATCAATTCAATCTTGAATTATCCACTTGTATTCTGGGTCTCTTCCTACTTTTTATCAATAGTAAAGAATTACCGCCAATCATTGCTTTTCTGGCTATAGGTGTTACCGGTTTCGTAGCTTTTATTGTCGCCTTGGAGAAAATGCAAACTAAAGCAAGATATATTTTCTTTCTCTTGCTTATTCCTGCTATATTCATTGTCGGGAACCTGACGGGGCTATCACTGTTTATATTGGCGCTTTTAGCTTTGTTTATTTATTGGCGGGGGATTTCATTATATGAAGATCTTTTCCGTCACACCCATGCATTAATACTGTTACTTTCCTTTTTAATGGGTATGATGGCCATTATTTATTCAAGTATGGAAAATTATCCATATCAGAGCTATCTGATTTATTTTCTTATTTATCAACTGGTTTTGGTCTTATTTGGCGGCTTTTTGAATAAATGGCTTACGATTATGAACGATAAAGCAAAATTTGTCATTTACTTTGCAAAGCTTATGGCGATTATGTTGTCGGTTGGCTTGTCGGTCACTTTCCTTTATAAAGTGATTCAAATCGGCTTTTTTGGAATTTTACAATCAGTTGCTTGGCTGTTTTCTATCCTTGTCGTCCCTGCTTTTGAACTGATTCAATTTATATTAAGCCTATTTAAACATGGTAGTAGTCAATTTAATCCTAAGCCTGCTGAATTAACGGGGGGAGCAGGGGAATATGTTGATCATTCCTTTCTCTTTTCGGAAAAATTGTTGACCATACTATTCATATTGATAGCCGCTTTTTTCGTATTCTTTATGATAAAAAGGAAATGGAGGAATTCCCGCCAGCTGGGTAATTCCATAAGCACGGTGGGAATCTTACAAGAGACCATTCCACGCCCACTTATTCGAAACCGTAAAAAGCGGATCCCCCCTGGTGATAGTATCAGAAGGGAGATTTTCGAATTGGAAAAATACGCTGAAAAACTCCATTTGGGCCGGTTGCCATATGAAACTATAGGCGAATGGTGGGAGAGAATTGGTGTGGCAAGTTCCGAAATATCAAAAGAAATTTATCAAAAGGTCAGGTACGGCGGAGGTCATGCCTCCGTAGAAGAGCAAGCCATCATGAAGCAAGAAATTCTAAGCTTAAAACAGCAATTGAAAGATCTCGTAAAAAATAAATAAAAAACAGGCAAGCTCGCCAAAATAAGTGAAGAAATATTTTGAAAATTCTACAAAAACAACGTTTTTTGTACCAAAATTAGGAAAATATAAATAGAAATTGATTATCGCTCATTAATTCACAAATTTTGAGCTTTTCTAGTTGTCGAGACATGTAGAAAAATGCTATTCTATCACTTGTATGAAATGGCTAATCAAAGCCAAAATAGAAAAAGGAATTCCCTTTTTGCTGATTTTATTTTAAAGGAGTTTGATTGATAATGGCAGAAAAACAATTTCATGTGGTTGCTGACACCGGCATTCACGCAAGACCGGCAACATTGCTAGTACAAACAGCAAGCAGATACAATTCAGAGATTACTTTAGAGTATAAAGGGAAAACAGTTAATTTAAAATCAATCATGGGTGTAATGTCATTGGGAATCGGTAAAGGGGCAGATATCAAAATTAATGCAGAGGGCAATGATGCTGATGACGCATTAAATAGCCTAGCGGAATTATTGAAAAAAGAAGGTTTGGCTGAATAATGGCTTTTTTAAACGGAATTGCTGCATCCAATGGTATTGCTATTGCTAAAGCTTACCGTCTAGTGGAACCGAATCTTTCTTTCGATAAGAAAACGATCGATAATCCTTCTGCCGAGGTTGAACGCTTCCGTAATGCGATCACGAAGGCAAAATCAGAGCTGGAAGTGATTCGTGACCGTGCAAAGGTAGATCTTGGTCCTGACAAAGCAGCAATCTTTGAAGCCCATTTGCTTGTTCTAAGCGACCCAGAGTTAAATACACCCATAGAAGATAAAATACAATCAGAAAAAGTAAATGCAGAATCTGCCCTTAAGGAAACGGCAGATATGTTTGTCATGATGTTCGAGCAAATGGACAATGAATACATGAAAGAACGCGCGGCTGATATCCGCGATGTGACCAAGCGTGTTTTAGCCCATTTGTTAGGCGTGCAATTACCAAACCCAAGCATGATTGCAGAAGAAGTCATTATTGTAGCAGAGGATTTAACACCATCCGATACGGCACAATTGAATCGCCAATTTGTAAAAGGTTTTACAACCAATATCGGCGGACGTACTTCACATTCTGCCATTATGGCGCGTTCTCTAGAGATTCCTGCAGTGGTTGGAACCAAAACAGCTACAGAGGAAATTAATAATGGAGATTTAGTCATTGTTGATGGACTTAAAGGGGAAGTACATATTAACCCAACTCCAGAATTAGTGGAAGAATACCGAAATGTCCATGACCAATTCGAAAAGCAAAAAGCTGAATGGGCAAAACTGGTGAATGAACCTTCTGTTTCTGTGGATGGCCACCATGTGGAATTAGTGGCCAATATTGGTACCCCTAAGGATTTAAAAGGTGTTATCGAAAATGGCGGTGAAGGGGTAGGACTATATCGTACCGAATTCCTTTACATGGGTAGAGACCAGATGCCTTCAGAGGAAGAACAGTTTGAGGCTTACAAGGCTGTGTTGGAAGGAATGGACGGGAAACCTGTGGTTGTCCGGACATTGGATATTGGCGGGGATAAAGAATTGCCATATTTGAACCTTCCTAAAGAAATGAACCCGTTCTTGGGATTCCGCGCAATTCGCTTATGTTTGGAAGAACAGGACATATTCCGTACCCAGCTTCGTGCCCTTCTAAGAGCTAGCACCTATGGAAACCTGAAAATCATGTTCCCAATGATTGCAACATTAGGGGAGTTCCGTGACGCCAAGGCTATTTTAGAAGAGGAAAAACAAAAGCTGTTATCCGAAGGACAAAAAGTTTCTGATAGCATTGAACTGGGCATTATGGTAGAAATCCCTTCTACAGCGGTGCTTGCTGATCAATTTGCGAAAGAAGTCGATTTCTTCAGTATCGGAACAAACGACTTGATTCAGTATACAATGGCCGCGGATCGTATGAACCAACGTGTATCCTATTTATATCAGCCATATAGCCCATCGATTTTGCGATTGGTGAAAATGGTAATTGATGCAGCCCATGCAGAAGGTAAATGGGCAGGCATGTGCGGTGAGATGGCTGGAGATGAAACAGCGGTTCCGATTCTTTTAGGTCTGGGACTCGATGAATTTTCAATGAGTGCTACATCCATCTTAAAAGCTCGTTCACTCATCAAGAATCTGAAAAAGTCGGAAATGGAAAAACTGGCTCAAGAAGTCATTAATATGCAAACCACCGACCAAGTAATCGATGCAGTCAATGCTGCAGTCAAGTAAACTATAATGAGAAAAGTGGACAAGACCGGCTCCTGCAGCCGGTCTTGTCCGCTTTTTTTGGGCAATAAAAAAGGATTTGCCGTTTGACAAATCCATCCCAGTCCGTATTACTCGTTTGTTTCAAGAGAGTAAGGATTCTTACCAATATTTTTTCGCATTTCATCCGTCATTAAGAAAGGTTCATTTACAGCATGATTGTTTTCTGTTGGACTTGGCTGCAAACTTCCATCATAATGGAATGGTTTTTGTTCCATGCTAAATTCACCTCCAGATAGATTTATCTTGTACCATTGTACCATTTTGATACAAATTACTTATGCAAACACCTGACTTTATTCCTCATTTATTGAAGAGGCAACAAAGACTTGAAGGCCTTTATGCCTATGATTATACACTATAAGTCCTATTAGCAACATTAATATTTTGAAAAGTAGCAAAAAATATTTTTTTCGCACAGTTAAACGATAGTATGGTTTATTAAACTCTGTTGATTAGAACGAAAAAAATTTTGCTTTTATGCTTTTTTGCGGTTAATTTTTAAACATTCGTTTCAAACTAGAATGGAAACTAGATCAATAAAGATGAAAGGGGTTTAACAAGTGACGCAGGTATTGTACATTACAGCACACCCTCATGATGAATCGCAATCATACAGTATGGCGGTAGGTAAAGCATTTATTGATACCTACAAACAGGAAAATCCGAATGACGAGATTATCCATCTTGATTTATACAAAGAAAACATCCCGTATATTGATGCAGATGTGTTTAGCGGATGGGGAAAGCTCCGATCCGGGCAGGCCTTTGATGACCTTTCGGCAGAAGAAAAGGCAAAAGTCGGAAGGTTAAACGAGCTAAGTGACCAGTTTGTCGCCGCTGATAAATACATTTTTGTCACACCCTTATGGAACTTTTCATTTCCACCAATTATGAAGGCGTATCTTGACTCCGTAGCAGTTGCCGGTAAGACGTTCAAATATACGCAAGAAGGACCCATTGGTCTGTTAACAGGCAAAAAAGCATTACATATCCAGGCGAGAGGCGGTTTTTATTCAGAAGGGCCGGCAGCGGAACTGGAAATGGGGCACCGGTATATCAGTATTATGATGAGTTTTTTTGGGATTCCCAACTTGGAGGGATTGTTTGTCGAAGGACATAATGCTGTTCCTGAAAAGGCCGAGGAAATTAAGGCAAATGCCATTGAACGAGCCAAAGACCTTGCCCATACCTTCTAAACGGATATAAAACAGAGCGGGACAGGGAGCTGTCCCGCTTTTCACTTTCTTATTTATTGTATAATAATCTCATGACATAGAAGGAGGAGAAACAATTATGGATTTGAACCTAGCTGGAAAAACGGCTATTCTTGCCGCGTCAAGCCAAGGATTAGGGTTTGCCATTGCTGAGAGGCTAGTCAGGGAAGGGGCAAACGTGGTTATTTCCGGGCGCGAGGAAGATAAATTGAAAGCCGGAACAGACAGGCTTAATGGTATTGGTATTGGAAAAGCGGTATTCCAAGTTGCGGATGTTACAAATCCTGGCGATATTAAACAACTTGTAGCTGTTACCGTGGAGACCTTTGGAAGGATTGATATGCTAGTAAACAATGCCGGTGGACCGCCCGCTGGGGCATTTGAGGAATTGTCTGACGAAATATGGCAGGCATCGTTTGAATTAAATCTATTATCTTATGTCCGGATGATTAGAGAGGCTCTTCCATATTTAAAACAGCGGGGCGGGAAAATCGTCAACATTGCTTCCTCTTCCATTAAGGAACCGATTCCTGGCTTAATTCTATCGAATACATTTAGAACTGGAATTATTGGGCTCTCCAAAACTCTGGCATCAGAACTGGCTCCATTTGATATCCTAATAAACACGATAGCGCCAGGGAGGATTGCCACGGACAGGGTAAAACATCTCGATCAAATAAATGCTGATAAACAAGGAGTAGATATCGGGGTTATCGAATCTCAGGCAAGGTCGGCTATACCATTGAAACGATATGGTACACCAGAGGAATTTGCTAATGTTGCAGCATTCCTTTTATCCGATGCCAATTCATATATGACAGGCAGCGCGTTTTTGGTCGATGGAGGTATGGTTAAAGCAATCTGAGCCTTTTAAGCGTCTAACCTCTTTTAATGTTTATCAGCGGAAGTTTTTGGCAATGGTAACATATAAAGGAGTGGTAAGCTTGGGTGCCAATATTCGAATCTTTTTGCTTATCTTAATGGTCTTTGCTTCTTCTGCTATAATTAGCGGATGCGGTCATATCTTTTCCAATCAATTAATTGTGAACCGGTATGCGGATACCTTGTTGACTAAGAACAATGAACTCCAATTTAGATTTCGGATTAACAATGACATAATAGAGGGACATCAATTATACAAGGTAAGAGTAACCATTCATGATGAAAAACTGGCAGCGGCTATCGGGAAGCAAGAGATTGTTTATGGTGAAGATCAAGTATTAAATGGAAAGTATATAGATGTCAAAGGCAAAAGTGAAAAATATATCTTTATGGAGCCGATTCCTTTAAAACAGGATTTACATATTCATGAAATTCATGACATGATCGAAAATAACCAAGCAGTTTCCATTGAGGTGTATAACAATAAAGAAGTTTTTGGCAGAGCATATTTGACCAATTTTTCCTCTGAATTGTAATGGGGGATGACAGTCATACCGGAGCATTCGTATTTGCCCGGTTTTTTTTTGCCATTCTTTCATGTTATAGTGCTAAAATGAAAAAGAATATGGTAACGAAAGGAACGATGATTTTGCTTACACCGGAACAAACAGTAGTTGGTTTTATCGGAACAGGTGTTATGGGAAAAAGCATGGCTGCGCATATCATGAATGCGGGTTATTCTGTAATGGTATACTCCCGGACCAAACAAAAAGCGGCTGAACTCTTGGAAAGAGGAGCCGTTTGGGCTGAAACACCAAAAGAAATAGCGGAAAAGGCATCAGTCGTTATTACTATGGTAGGCTATCCTGCGGATGTTGAAGAAGTTTATCTTGGGGAGACTGGTTTAATCCCTCACGGAAAGCCAGGAAGTTATTTTATTGATATGACCACGTCCTCCCCATCTCTAGCTGCAAGAATTTCCGAAGAGGCGAGTAAGCGGGGAATTCACGCGATTGATGCTCCTGTTTCCGGAGGGGATATCGGGGCAAGGGATGGCAAGCTTTCGATTATGATTGGCGGGGAAGAAAAGGCAGTGGAGGCCGTCCGGCCAATACTTCAACTGCTTGGAACCAATATGGTCCATCAGGGAAAAGCCAGTGCGGGACAGCATACTAAAATGTGCAACCAAATTGCTATAGCGACCAATATGATTGGGGTCTGTGAAGCGATTATTTATGCGGAAAAAGCGGGCTTGGACCCGGAAGCGGTGTTAAAAAGCATTACAACTGGTGCTGCCGGGAGCTGGTCATTAAGCAATTTGGCTCCAAGGATGTTAAATGGCGACTTCAAGCCGGGATTCTACATAAAGCATTTTATTAAAGACATGAAAATTGCCCTGGACGAAGCTGAACAAATGGGTATGGAAGTACCTGGATTGGCATTGGCAAAATCGCTTTATGACCAATTGGCTGAACGCGGGGAAGAGAATAGCGGCACACAGGCTCTTTATAAATATTGGCATAACTAAATGGCAGTGCACAAATTGGAAAGCATAAAAACCTCCTGTCAAATTGAAACTAATATACAGATAGGAGGAATGGATAATGGCGAAACGTACCAAAAAAAATGATCCACAGCAAAAAAACAAAAAAGGTTTTGATTCAGCTGCCATAAACTCAGAATTTGCCCATGAAATGGGAGCAGCTGCTGCGAATAAAATCCATCACGATAAGGCCAAGAAGGAAAAAGCGGCCAAAAATAACGGTAAATACAAAGGAATGAATCCTTAAAAAAAAACTCCTCGCCATGCGAGGAGTTTTAAATGTTCTTGAGATACTTTTCAATGCGGTCCAAGCCTTCCTGCAAATTGGCCATTGAACAGGCAAATGATATCCGGAAATACCCTTCACCATAATCGGAAAACGCACTTCCGGGGACAACGGCGACTTTCGCTTTATGGGCGAGGTCAAAAGCAAAATCAAAACTGTTGAATGATACCCGAGCTGGTATTTTTACAAAAAAGTAAAACGCCCCATCAGGTAGTACAGCTTCAAGTCCCATCGCTTGCAATCGCTGATGCACATAATCTCTTCTGGCCTGGTATTCCTGCCGCATAGTCTCTGCATCATTGATTCCCGCTGTCAGCGCCTCGTAGGCTGCTTTTTGGGCTATTGAATTAGCGCATGACACGTTGTACTGATGAACCTTTAATATGTGTTTAGCGATTGCTTCCGGGGCAAATAAGAAACCAATTCTCCATCCTGTCATCGAATGGGATTTTGATAACCCATTAATTACAATGGTCTGTTCCTTTATAAACCGGGCAATGGATGTATGAGCACCGTTAAAAGTAAGCTCGCTGTAAATTTCGTCAGCTAGGATAAAAATGTTCCTGCCTTTAGCAAAGTCAGCAATCTCCTTTAGTTCTTCATCACTGAGACTCACACCAGTTGGGTTTGAAGGATAGGGAAGCACAATACAGCGGGTTTTTTCCGTAATATATGGTTTCATCGCTTCCAAGGTAAATCGAAACTGATGTTCCCGAATATCCACATGAATGGGCACCGCCCCCATCATCCGGATAACCGGTTCATATCCAGGATAAACTGGCCCCGGCAGCAATACCTCCGTTCCCTCTTCCAGGATGGTTCGAAACGCCACATCGATTGCTTCACTTGCTCCAAGCGTAACGATCACTTCTGTTTCCGGGGTATAATGGAGATGATACTTTTGGGCAACAAAATCACTCGCAGCCTTCCTCAGTTCAATAGTTCCAGCATTATGTGTATAGGATGTAAAATCATTTTCAATTGCCGCTATGCCGGCTTGTTTAACATGTTCTGGGGTGGGGAAATCAGGCTGACCAATGGTAAAGGAAATCATCCCCTCAACATTGGCGACCATATTCGAAAATTTCCGGATTCCCGATATTTCAATATTTTTAACTCGATTATTAATCAAATGCTCCAACAGTTGTCCATCCTTCCCAACCTATAGAATTAAAATACAGCAGTATCTTGCTGCATTAGATTCTACCATAAAAATGAAAAACAGTCCGCTATTTGGGACTGTTCGAAGGTTGGATTTATGTCAAGTTTAATAACCGTAATCCCAATCCACTTCATCGGGATGCCAGAAAACAGGAGAAGCCGCACCTAAATTTACTATTTTATTTTCCAATTTGCAGCTGCATGTTGTACAGCCGCATTGTTCTTTAATTTCTTCATAGACGGATACATCTATATCTTCGATAAAAGTAACATTTTCTTTCTGAAAAAGTATCGCAGTACCACTCATTTTTGAAACACCCCTTGAAAGATAGTTGGAACCTTACCCACAATTTTATTGTAAGGCCGGGTGAACCAGCCGTCTATAAAATTGTGATAACGTTCACAAAATTCTCAAGAAGTGAATCTGCATCCAGGCAGTAGTTATGATGGAATAAAAATGAGGAAAACTCAAAAAGGAATCAATACCAAACGAAAGAGAACAACTGTTATGTTTCAAGATATGATTCCATTAGTTCTCTTAATATTTTTTGGTTAAGAGTATCTCTCTCCTAACTTTTTGAATATTGGTTTTTGATAGGTTTGCTGTTTTTTTCGTTGATTTGTTGGATCTTGATCCTGTTCCGTGATTCCTGTATAAGATTGCAAAATAGCCTTAGCGCTATGAAGTGATAGGGATGCTTTTGGGTTTCTTACCTTTCCATCTAACTTTCCCAGATGGGGAAGGTTATGAAAGTCTGTTTTGGTAGGAGGAATATGGAAAAGATACAATCCGCATTCAACCAAAACATCTGACTGCTGCTGGCTGTTTCGAGGGTTTTTGGAAAAATGAAGACCAATTTTTTTGGCCTTGCCTTCATGTATTAATTTTTTTAATGATTCTTGTTTAAGTTTGTAAAGAAATCTGGGGTTTGGTGCTGTCTTGGCATGACGATTCACGGTAAAGACTGCTTGAGCGAGGGTATCAATGGTTAGACTTGTTTTATTTAGGGGCTGCCTCTGATCGGGATTCAAAATTTGGGCTCCTTTCTTTTGTTAAGAACAACTATATTATAACGTCTTTTCATGAAAATAGAAATATTGCTCCAGAATTTTTACATCAAACATGGTGTTATTCTGGTGTTAACGGTATTTTAGCCATATTATCCTGCGATAATTCAAAATTGTAATAAATTTTTGTAAAATAATCAATCATTCATTCTTAATTACATTCTTCCGAATTCATTGTAAAATATAAATATTAATCAAGAAATAAATATTCAGTAAAGCAAATTTAAAATCCCGAGGGTAATGAGATGAACCATTTGAACGAGTTTCTAAAAAATGAACTGGTAACGGGAAATTTCGGCCCGCAAATACAAAAGATTATTTTTGATATTATTTTTCAACATATCAAGGATATGGTTTTTGTGATGAGAGTGGAAGAGGGGCCGTATTTTCGCTATATGTTTATTAATGAGTCTGGAATGCATAAAGCAAACTTGTCGATTGAGGCCATCGGAAAAACTTTTCAAGAAGTATTGCCGGATTATCGGGCGGATATCCTTCAACGAAAGTATGAGAAAGTGCTAAAGAGTGGAGAGATTGTGAAATTTGACGATCATTTCTTTATTCATGGCGGAAACGAGGTTTACGGTGAAACCATCCTTACCCCGATAAATAGTGATGTGAACAATGTTGCTTATGTCGTCGGGGTGACAAGAGATGTCACGAAAAGAACGCTAGAGAATAAAAAAATTGCACGAAATGAGCAGAGGTATCGTTCCATTGTTGATAATAATTTGGATGCCATATTAACAATTAATCCACTAGGCAAAATTCTTGAGGCCAATCCCGCTGCCGCTGCCTTGACCGGTTATTCGGAAAAACAGATGACATCAAGATCAATCTATGATTTAATCCATGACACCGATCTGGATAAAATCAAAAGCCTGATAGAAAAAACCTGTTCAGGATACTCGCTTGAATCCATGGATTGTAAAATCACCCACAGTAAGGGCCAGCGACTTATTGTCCATATCAAAACGGCGCCGATTGTTATTCATGGGGAAATCGACGGGCTTTATGTTATTTTAAAAGATTTATCCGAACAAGCAAAAAGCATGGAATTGATTAAATATATGGCATTCCATGATCAATTAACCGGATTGTATAACCGCAGGGCCTTGCTTGAGCATTTAAATGCTCAAATTTACTCTCCTTCAAAGAGAACACAAGTATTTGCACTCATTTCCATTGATTTGGATCGGTTTAAACACTTAAATGACACACTTGGGCACCTGGCGGGGGATGAAATTTTAAAAGGCGTGTCAGGAAGATTATCGCAGTTTCAAAGTCATCATTGCCATATTTACAGGACCGGAGGCGATGAGTTTCATATTATGTTGCTTCAAACAAACAGGCAGGCTGTAACCTCGTTTGTCAGCAAGGTGTTTAATGTCTTCTCCCAATCTTTTTACCTCAATTCTCAAGAATATTTTATTTCCCCAAGTATCGGAATCAGCATGTATCCTTTGGATGGCAAGGATGCGGAAATGTTAATAAAAAATGCAGATGAAGCACTCTTTCGTGTGAAGGAACGGGGAAAAGCCCATTATCAATTTTATCGGACGGATATGAATTCTGTTTATACCAATATGGTAACCTTGGAAACACAGCTTCGAAAAGCAATTGAAAAACACGAGCTTTGCTTGTTCTACCAGCCTCAAGTCAATGTCATGGACGGGAAGGTGAAAAGCTGCGAGGCACTTTTAAGATGGAAAAGTAAAGATCTTGGATATATTCCTCCTAGCGTTTTTATCCCATTAGCGGAAGACACGGGTCTCATTATTTCGATAGGCTACTGGGTGATTGAACAAGCATGCAGTCGAATAAGGCGTTGGAATGATAAAGGGTATACCGATATCCGTGTAGCCATTAATATATCGCCAAAGCAATTTCAGCAGCCGAATCTTGTCCCGTTTATCGAGAGGGCAATTGAAGAGTATCAAATTTCTCCCGCTTCACTGGAAATAGAAATTACCGAAGGGGCCATGCGTGATACAAATGAAACCATCCCAATCTTGACCAAATTAAAAAAACTGGGTGTATCAATTGCAGTGGATGACTTTGGTACGGGTTATTCCTCTTTAAGTTATTTAAAACAGTTTCCAATTGATGGGCTTAAGATCGATCAATCTTTTATAAGAGATATCCTGACCGATGAGAAGGACGCCGCTATTACTACCACCATTATTCATTTGGGAAAAAGTCTGGGACTGGAAGTCATTGCCGAGGGTGTTGAAAACCAGCTGCAGAAAGATCTCCTATTAAATGCAGGATGCCATAAAATTCAAGGCTATTTTTATTCACCACCTATTCCTGAAAATGAGTTGGAGGAACTATTTTTAACAAAGGCTGAATAAAAAGCGCCAGAATCTCTCTTTTTCAGTAATCAGCCTGTATATTCTTCTGCCCTCATGGTGTATACCGTTAATTCCGGCATTGCCATGAATCGAAATGGGAGCCTGGTGGTCCCAATCCCACGATTGACATAGAGATGAAGCCGATGCCCCGTACCGATTAAATATAGTCCCTCGGGGTAAGTTTGTCCAAAGGGAGGGGTTACCAGTGCCCCTGTAAAGGGAAGTTTCACCTGGCCTCCATGACTATGACCGCTGATTTGCCAATGGATCCTGTAGTGTGCGGCTGTATCTGCGAGGTCGGGAGCATGGGACAGCAGCAGCTTAAACTGACGATTTGGAGTATTTTTCAAGGTTTGCGAAAAATCGGGATGCCCCAGCATAGCGTCATCGATGCCGAGTAAGCAAATACTGCTCCCATCCGACAGCCTGATTTGTCTTGATTGATTCAATAGCACGGTAAAATTAGAGGCTTCCATAATATTGCGGTAAAGTTCAGAGCCATAACCCCCATGGTCGTGGTTGCCGAAAATGCAGTATTTCCCCAAAGGGGCTGTCAGTCTTTTTAATATTGGTATTAGTTCATTGAGTTGGGTAAACTTGTTGGGTTCATCCATTAAATCCCCAGTGAAGAAAATGAGGTCAGGTTTTAGTTGATTAATTTTTTCCACTAATTTGTCAAACTGCTGGAGGGTATATTGGAAGCCTAAGTGCGTATCGCTGAATTGGACAATTTTGACCCCGTCGAAGCTTTTTGGGATTAACGGGTGATTCATTTGCAGGTTTTGTATTTTAAGCAGGGACGGCTCAATTCGATTGGCATAAAAAAAACCCCCTGAACCCAGACCGAGAGCAGCCAGTATGGCCCCGAATAATCGTTTTAAGAGAGTTCTTCTTGTCCAATTTTGGGTCATTTTTCACGAACCTCCCTTTAGTTTTTTGTTTTACAACTAAAATGGTCTTATATGTTTTTTATTCCAAATTTAAAAAGAACATGCATACAGAATTAGAATAGCTCTGTGTGCATGCTCTTTTTTTATGGAATGGCATTAAAATCATCGGTAACTGACAGCACGGCTTTGCATAGCTTTCCAGGAAGCAATAAATTGATTCTTATTGACTCTTGCTTGTTTCCTGCCTGAAAGCGGGTCGTTTAGATAAACATGAGAGGCATCATACCCGACCAACACTACAACATGCAAGTCAAGAGGTGTCTTAATGTATTCATTTCCATGATACCACTCTTCCCAGCGGTCCGGAAGCCGGTAATCGCCTGTGGTCCAAACCACAACAGGGTAACCATTGGATACGTGCTGGAGGAGCTGGTCAAATGGTTGATTGGTTAAATTGACGGCCCGGCCAGGAAGCTTTTGATTAATTAAGTTGATCATTGGTGCGTCAAAGGCCGCATAACCTGCTGTTTTACCTGTCATGTCTCCTACAAATCCATCTTGGGGATTGCCCCAGCGGATGATATCGCCGTTAGACCTTACCAGCGGGTCTGGATCTTTTTTTATCATGCGATAAAGTTCCATTTTATTCGTGTTTACCCCTGCATATCGAAGCATCATAGCAAGACTGGTCACTTCGCAGCCGTACCTTAACTCCGGATTTTGTTTGATTAACACCACATCCAGCATAGCTGACTCTTTTGCTGGTGAGAGGACTGATTGTGTGGCGGTGCCGTTGTTCTTAACTTGTATGACTTGGTTTTCAAGGTCAGCTATGGTTTTGCGAGGATTTTTATTCGTAACCGAGCCGGCCTCTTGTATCGTTTGCTCTGGTGTTGTTTTTGTTTTCACGTCTTCATCAAAATGACTGCAGCCAAACATCGGAAGGATTGATGCAACCAACCACAGCTTTTTCAACGACAACCCTCCTTTTAATAAGCTCCGGCGGGAGAAAGGAACTTCTGCTTCCCGCCAGAAAGCTTGGGTTTATTGTTTGAGTGATGGTTTCTTGTTATAATGGTTTTCTTTTGGCAAAGAACGAGCAATGGTTACCTGGCGTATGGTATAATGAGGAAAATCTTTTTTGGGGGTACCGGGATGGATGCTTTAGAAATTCTCTCTAATCTCGACAGTGTTTTTCCCTATTTCCAGCCGATATTTAGTGCCGATGAAATGCTTGTGATTGCCTATGAAGTATTAGGAAGATACAATTCAGATGGGGAAATAATAAGCTTAGGACCATTTTTCAATGATGATCAAATACCGGACGAATATAAATATGAAGTCGATTTGATTTTAGTAAAAAAAGCCCTGGAGAAAGCTCTGGGGGTAAAAGAAGAGATCAAAATTTTCCTAAACCGGGATGCCGATTTGTTAATGTTTGACCACGGAGAGGCATTTTTGCATGAGCTTCTGGCATTTGAGAAACGGGGATTGAGTTTATCCAGGATCGTTCTGGAAATATCGGACTATCATTATCGGGGAGACCTGGATCAATTCGATAATTTGCTGCACTATTACCGGACATACGGAATCAAAATAGCGATTTCCCGGCTGGGACGAGAGAGCCATTCTTTTACACGGATTGGGCGGCTGGAACCGGACATATTAAAAATTAATTTACAAGCTCTTAAATCCACTTCAACGGGTACAAACTTTAATGACGTGCTGTTCGCCATCTCGCTCTTGGCGAGAAAAATCGGAGCGGATCTTCTGTTCGAAAATATTGAAATGAGCTATCAATTGCAGTTCGCCTGGAAAAACGGGGGACGATACTACCAAGGTTTCTATTTGTCACCGCCTGCTGATGATTTCGTGCCACATGATTTGTTGAAAAATCGTTTAAAAGAAAAATTCCATGATTTCAATCTTTATGAGAAGCGAAAACTGGAGGCTGTCTATTCAACAGCCGAGACTTTGCAGGGAAAGGTGCAGGAAATTTTCCTGAAAAACAAAAAATCAAACCATGAGGATTTGCTGAAAGCCATTGCAAAAGAATTGGATGAAATGGCTTTTCGAATGTACATTTGTGATGAAGATGGGTTCCAAGTATCTGGGAATTTGTTTAAAGGGAATGACAGCTGGCACACACAGATGGAATATTTAAATAAAAACTGGAGCTGGCGGCCGTACTTTTTAGAGACAATCATTAAAATGAGAAATGACAGAAAAGGGATATTGTCTGATTTATACTGTGATATTGAGACAGGGGAATCAGTCCGTACTTTTTCGCTGCCTGTTTACGAAAACAATTACCTATTTATTGATATTTCATATCGTTACCTTTTCGAGCATGATGAGTTGTTGTAAGCATCCATTTGCATAGTTTCCACCACTAGGAGGCATTTTAACATTACAATTATGTTAAAGGAGAATGACTCATGAATCTGTTTGAACTGACTTTAGCGATTGTCATTGCAGGTATTCTAGCCATTGCCCTAGTATTTACATTAGTCAGCAGCAGGCAGCACAAGACGGCAGATGGGAATATGGATACACAAATCGCTAAGCCCATTCAAAAAAATGTTTATATTAAAAATCCGGTTTTTGTTGCATATGGCATTTTCTTTGCATTAGTCTTATTCATTATTTTTTTATAGCGACAGCTTTTATTGAATGGTCTCTTGCACAGCGTGGAGACCTATTTTTTGAGCTCAATGAAAAAAATACTTGGACAAATGGAATTCATTAATTTATTCTTTTTATAGGCGTTTTATTTTAAAATGGTACCAACTCATGGAAACCATTTATACATTAGGATAGAAACAGGCTAACTCGAGAAACCTATTAGTAGATGAAGCTTGTTTGTGATTGAAAGGAGCAGGAGTTATGTCACAACTTCAAGGTATTTTAACAAGACTGAAGAATCTTCAGGAACAATCAAATAATGGTGAACCTACCCAACGGTATTTTGAGGTAAACGGAGAAAGAAAGTGTCAGGTAACATACCATCCGAAGACGGAAACATATGAACTGGAAGTGTATAACGACAAGGAAAAGCCAAAACGATATCAATTTGATAATATTGATATGATTACCATCGAAATATTTGATTTGATTCAATAAAAGGAACCGATTTGGTTCCTTTTTTGCGTGAAATTGTTGTTAATTTTAATAACGTAATCCCGAAATCTGTGATAGAATAGGTCTGTAGAAAAACAAACATGAGGAGTTTTCTGTGATGATTAATCTTCCCAGCGGGGAATTTCTAGAGCTAAAAATAAAAGATTTAATGATTTCATCTGAACGGGTTGCACATGTCCAAATGGGGAATAACTTGGAGCATGCTCTCTTGGTTTTAACTAAAAGCGGTTACACGGCTATCCCGGTATTGGATCCCCATTACAAGCTCCACGGACTTATCAGCACACCGATTATTATGGACTCAATCCTGGGTTTAGAAAGAATTGAATTTGAACAGTTGGAACAAAAACGTGTGGAAGAAGTCATGAAAACTTCCATACCGCGGGTAAAAATATCGGAGCCATTTGACAAATGTTTAGAGCTGTTAGTTAATCATCCATTTCTGTGCATTGAAACGGAGGATGATTATTTTGCTGGAATTCTGCCAAGAAGCACGGTTTTAAATCATATTGATAAATTATTTAGAAGCATGAGTCGATAATCAGTTTAAGATAAGCCTCCTATCAGGAGGCTGTATTTTTTAATAGGAGCGGAGGAATAGAATCAGTATGGATGGAGCGGCACAGAATTCATTTAAAGGAAAATGGCAAAATAAACAAACCAATCGTCCTTTTGTCTTGGTTTCCGTTATGCTGGCGATGTTTATGGGGGCCATTGAAGCTACCATTGTCTCTACCGCCATGCCAGCCATTGTGGCGGATTTAGGCGGCTTTGCCCTATACAGTTGGATATTTTCTGCCTATTTGTTAATGAATTCTGTTACAGTTCTAATTTATGGAAAACTATCTGATTTATTTGGCAGAAAACCCGTGCTGTCATTTGGAATTATCATGTTCCTGATTGGTTCCATCCTCTGCGGTTTTGCCAAGTCCATGCATTGGTTAATTATCTTCAGGCTCATACAAGGCTTTGGTGCAGGTGCCGTGACGCCAATAGCGACTACTATTGTGGGCGATATTTATTCAACTGAAGAGCGGGCCAAAATTCAAGGGTACTTATCCAGTGTCTGGGGAATATCCGCCATTACCGGACCTGCAGTGGGAGGTTTGCTTGTTCAGTACGTGAGCTGGAAATATGTTTTCTGGATTAATGTGCCACTTGGATTATTATCCTTGGCCGGATTGTGGCTGTGTTTCCATGAAAATATGCAAAGAAAGAAACACAAGATTGATTATCTTGGAGCAATGTTGTTAACCATTACGATTTCTTCGTTCATGTTTGTTCTCGTGGAAGGAGGCAGCCGGTTTTCCTGGGATTCTTTGCAGGTCCTTGGTTTAATTGGATTGGCGCTTATTGGTTATTTTGGATTTTACTTACAAGAAAAGCGAGCCAGTGAACCCATAATGCCTTTTTCGATTTGGAAGCAAAGACCCATCCTCATTGCCAATATTACTTCGCTTGCAACCGGTATCCTGCTGATAGGGATATCGAGCTTCCTCCCGACGTTTGTGCAAGGGGTGATGGAGCAATCCCCTATTATCGCGGGATTTACCCTGACCACGATGTCGATTGGATGGCCCATAGCCTCAGCGACTTCAGGAAAAATGATGGTTGCCATTGGCTACCGGAAAACATCACTCATTGGAGGGATTTTCTTAATCATCGGCAGCCTCGCCTTTGTGACGATGTCGGCCACTTCCGGACCCGTTTGGGCTGCATGTGGTTCCTTCTTAGTCGGCATTGGAATGGGGCTAACCTCTACTGCCTTTATCGTGTCAATACAAAGCTCCGTCAGCTGGCAGCAAAGGGGGATTGCTACAGCTTCCAATATGTTTATGAGAAATTTGGGCAATACCATTGGGGCGGCTCTTTTAGGGGGAATCCTGAACACTCGATTAAGTCAGTACCTTATCCAAAAAAAGACAGGGTTAACGATAGATGATGCCAATACGCTTTTAAAAGCGGCAGATCGGAATGAGCTAAAAAATTCGGCTCGAGCTATTTTGCAGGATGGATTGACCCTATCTTTACATACGGTCTATTATGTTGTCTTTACATTTGCCATATTAAGCTTTTTGCTCATCTTATGGATCCCAAAAAAAAATCAGGGCACTGAATGAATGCTTTGCAGTGCTTTTTTTAAGGAGTGTTTCCATGTCCTCGTTATCTGAGTTTCAACTATTGTCCGTGTTGGCCCAAGAAATGAATATGCGCAAAGCATCGGAACGGCTGTTTGTGTCACAGCCGGCACTATCCCAACGCCTGCAGACAATAGAAAAAGATTGGGGGACGAAATTGTTTATTCGTTCACAAAAGGGCTTGTCGTTAACCCCGGCCGGGGAGCATGTCATCCATTTTGTTAATGAAGTATTGACTAAACAGGAAAAAGTCAGGGAGACTATCTTTTCCATGCAAGAGGGGATATCCGGAACGCTAAAAATTGCCGTCGCCTCCATCGTTGGACAGAACTGGCTCCCGCAGGTGTTAAAGCAATATATTGATACCTATCCACAAGTTAAAATTTCACTTGTGACCGGATGGAGCAGTGAAATCTTAAACAGTCTATATGATGACCAAGTCCATATCGGTATTATTCGAGGCACACCCGACTGGAAAGGGGTTAAAATCCACCTTTTCAGCGATCCGTTATTTTTGGTTGACAGGGAAATTTCCAGCCCGGAACAAGTTCTGAAAACGGACAGGCCGTTTATCCAATTTAAAAGCGATTCGAATTATTATCAAGAAATCCAAGATTGGTGGATGAGAAATTTCAAAACATCACCAAAGAGAACCGTGGTGGTTGACCAAATCGAAACCTGCAAGCAAATGGCTTTTAACGGTATCGGCTATGCCATCCTGCCCCAGGTGACTTTAACCAAGGCTGGACCCGACATATATAAAATTCCCCTTGTTAATCAGAATAGCGAGCCGTTAAAGCGGGATACATGGCTCTTAGGGTATGAATCGGCCTTTCAATTGAAGCAGGTACAGGCATTTTTGGAACTGATTAAGGAATATGTTTCTATTTCATAACCTGGACATGCCATTTTTCTTGTTTTCACTGCTTTTGTTTGCTAAAGTATCCTTAGTACAAATTTAGGGGGGACTCTTTATGAAAATGATGGATGCTAATGAAATCATCTCTTTTATTCAAAATAGTAAAAAATCAACACCCGTAAAAGTTTATTTAAAAGGTGAATTGGACGGGCTTGAGTTTGGAAGTAACACCAAAACTTTTATTACTGGTAATACAGGAATTGTCTTTGGTGAGTGGTCAGAAATCCAGGAAGTACTCGAAGGGAACAAAGCTAAAATTGAGGATTATGTCGTAGAAAATGACCGCCGCAACTCAGCGATTCCTTTACTAGATACCAAACATATCAATGCGCGAATTGAACCAGGAGTCATTATCCGTGATCAAGTGGAAATTGGTGATAATGCAGTCATTATGATGGGGGCAGTCATTAACATTGGTGCTGTCATTGGGGAGAAAACCATGATTGATATGGGGGTTGTCCTAGGCGGAAGAGCAACAGTAGGTAAAAATTGTCACATTGGCGCTGGAACGGTGTTAGCAGGTGTAATTGAGCCGCCATCTGCTAAGCCGGTTGTTATTGAAGATAATGTGTTGATAGGTGCGAATGCTGTTGTACTTGAAGGAGTAACGGTTGGAGAAGGTTCCGTGGTTGCCGCGGGAGCAGTTGTTACAAAGGATGTTCCACCATACACAGTTGTAGCAGGTACACCTGCTAAGAAAATAAAGGATATTGATGAAAAAACGAAATCTAAAACAGAAATAATGCAAGAACTAAGACAGCTGTAATAGATTGCTATATTTTGCTGCACAGACAAGCGTGGATGATTCCACGCTTCTTTTGTAAAGGGGAGATTATTCAATGGAGGATTTAATAACTATCCGTCGTGACTTGCATCAAATTCCAGAACTTGGATTTCAGGAGTTTAAGACACAGTCCTATCTATTAGCATACATACAAGCTTTACCCCAGGACCATATCTCCATTCAAACCTGGAAAACGGGGTTATTGGTTAAAGTACATGGGACAGATCCCGAAAAAACGATAGGTTATCGAACTGATATTGATGGTTTGCCAATTGTCGAGGAAACTGGGTTAGAATTCTCTTCTAAACACGATTTGCGTATGCATGCCTGCGGCCATGACTTCCATATGACTATTGCGCTCGGAGTACTGACTTACTTTGTTGAGAATCGAGTTAACGATGATCTTTTATTTATTTTTCAACCTGCGGAAGAAGGTCCTGGCGGAGCTGAGCCAATGCTCCAATCAAAAGAATTGCGTAAGTGGATGCCAGATATGATTTTTGCTCTCCATGTGGCACCGGAATATCCTGTTGGAACCATTGCTGTTAAAGAAGGCTTATTATTCGCCAACACATCAGAATTGTTTATAGATTTAAAAGGGAAGGGAGGACATGCTGCCTACCCGCATCAAACAAATGATATGGTGGTTGCAGCCTGTGCGCTTGTCAGTCAGCTGCAGACCGTAATATCCAGAAATATAGACCCTTTAGACAGCGCCGTGATAACAATTGGTAAAATTACCGGCGGGACGGTTCAAAATATCATAGCAGAAAGAGCAAGGCTGGAAGGAACCATCCGTACATTGTCCCCAGAAGCGATGAAAAAAGTTAAACACCGAATAGAGGCACTGGTAAACGGGATTGAAATCGGTTTTGAATGTGAGGCCAAGATTGATTATGGATCGATGTATTATCAGGTGTATAACGACGGGGCGCTTACAAGGGAGTTTATGGAATTCCTTGATAAGGAAGCGGGTATCCGGCTGCATGTATGTAAAGAGGCTATGACCGGTGAAGACTTTGGATATATGCTAAAGGAAATCCCTGGATTTATGTTTTGGCTCGGTGTCGATTCCCCATATGGCTTGCACCATGCAAAACTTAGTCCGAAAGAAGAGGCTATTGAAATTGCAGTAAAAACCATGACCAAGTTTATCACAATGAAAGGAAAACGTGTTTAATACCAAAGAATCATACGGTTTTTTATCTTTATTGAAACCTTACCCCAATTTACCCGTCGGTATAGATAAAAGTAATATATCATGGGACAATTGGGGGTCTATAAAAAATGAAAAAAAATGCAATAAAATGGCTATTTGTCCTGATTGCGCTTATTTGCTTGGCTGGCTGCAGTTCAAGCAGTAAGGACCAGAGTGCAGGGGGGGAAGAGAAAAATAGTGCCTCTATGGATTCAGCAAAAGCAGGAGGGGCCAGTGAAGCACAATCTTCCATCACTAGTGGCCAACCGGCGGAGAAAACGGTGGAACAGGAGAATAATTTAGAAGTCCCGAACCAAATGGTCATCTATCAAGCAGATCTTCAGCTGAGGGTGAAAAATTTTGATCAAACGATTAAAGCTATGGAAGAAAAAGCCCAAGGCTACGGTGGTTATATTGCAGAATCTACCTTGAATAGACAAGGTGACGACCAGTTAAGCGGTACCATTAAAATTAGGGTCCCAGAACAGCATTTTCAGGATTTTCTGCATGATGCCGAAGATACAGCGGCGGAGGTATTGCAAAGAAATATCACCGGTCAGGACGTGACAGAAGAATATGTGGACTTACAGTCAAGATTAAAATCTAAACGCGTAGTAGAAGACCGGCTGACTTCGTTTCTGCAGGGAGCTGCCAAAACGGAGGATTTGCTAAAGATTTCTGAGGATTTGGCGGCTGTTCAAGAAGAAATTGAGACCATTGAGGGCAAGATAAAATTTTTGGAGAATCAAACCGCCTATTCCACCATTATGATAACCCTTTATGAGGATAAGGTGGTTGTCCCGGATATCGACGGGGATAAACTCAATACATGGGAAAAAACGAAACAGCAATTTATGAACAGTACCAATTGGTTATTGGCAGGATTGTCAGGACTGGTTATATTCATTTTCGGAAACTTGCCTGTATTGCTGCTTATTGCCGTCATAATGTTGGCTGGAGTATATATATATAGAAGAAGAAAACATAGAAATAAATCGGAATAATGATAGCGAACTATATAAAATGAAGAATGAATGCTACAATTTTTTTATAAGGATGCTGTGTTAAACGGTATTGTTAAATTTTAAAACTCTGTTGATAGAGCGGGATAAGCTCGACTCCTACGGTAGGTAGTACGGGGCTGGGGAGGCACCGCAAGCGCGCTTCTAGCACCGAGAGCACCGAGGGGATTCCCTGGCATGCCAGCGGCGTTGTGGGCGGTTTCCGCTACAATCAACAGCCCTATTTAACAGATCCTTTAAGAAATAACAGATACCTTGGGGGAGTTCTAGGTGAAAAGAAGTTTCGCGGTAATTGGTCTGGGCAGATTCGGCGGCAGCATTTGCCGGACCTTGGCAGATGAAGGAATGGAAGTTCTAGCAATTGATGTAAATGAAGAGCGGGTTAATGAATTTGCCATGATCGCTTCCCATGCTGCTGTTGGGGATTCCACAGATGAAGCGGTTTTAAAAAGCCTTGGCATCCGAAATTTTGACCATGTCATCGTGGCAATCGGGGACGATATTCAATCCAGCATCTTAACCACTTTAATATTAAAAGAATTGGGAGTCGGTTATATTACCGCAAAAGCCCAAAATGATTATCATGAAAAAGTGCTAATGAAAATTGGAGCGGATTTTGTCGTCCACCCAGAGCGGGATATGGGAAAAAGAATTGCTCATAACATGACCTCCAGCAATGTGGTGGATTATTTAGAGCTATCTGAAGAACACAGCATCGTTGAAATTGTCGCAAATCGTAAACTGGGCGGTCATACGATTATGGATATGGATATCCGCAAGAAATATGGCCTAAATATAGTTGCCATTAAACGTGGGGACGATATTATTGTATCACCCTTAGCATCGGAAATGATTCATGTGAATGATGTGTTGATTGTCATTGGAACCGACACGGACATCGACCGATTTGAAAAGAAAGTAATGGAATAAGAAAAGCGCAAGAGCCCTCGGAACAAGCCCAAAACGCTTGTTCCTGCGAAGCCTATTCTAGGGAGCTTTCCTTAGTGGTCAGTGCGCGACTGGCCTCCTCAAAAAAGCTATCGCTTTTTGTTGTTCCTACGATGCCTATGCTGCCGAAGCTTTCCTTGTGAAGCTGGACAATTCTCAAAGATTAGATAAACTTTCTTATGCTGTAACAAAAGAAAAGCGGAAGCCCTAGGGCCTTCCGCTTTTTCTTTTCTAGACTTCCATAATGATTGGTAAAATCATTGGTCTGCGTTTTGTTTTTTCATAAAGGAATGGAGCCAATGTGTCGGTGATTTCATTTTTAATTTCTGACCATTGACTTGTTTTTCGTTCCATAATTTTATTCAAGTGCTTCGTTATGAGAGCTTGGGCATCGTTAATCAGATCACCAGATTCGCGCATGTACACGAATCCCCTGGAGATGATGTCAGGACCGGAGGCGATTTTAAATTCCTTCATATTGATACTGACAACCACTACAACCAATCCCTCTTCCGAAAGGATTCTTCGGTCCCTGAGGACGATATTGCCGATGTCACCAACACCGCTTCCATCGATATAGACAGAGCCGGATGGAATTTTGCCAGCTACTTGAGCGGTATTTTCAGAGAGTGCCAATACTTCACCATTATCCATAATAAAGACATTTTCCTCAGCGACACCGCAATCAACAGCCAGTTTTTTATGCATGATTTGCATGCGATATTCGCCATGAATCGGCATAAAGAATTTTGGCTTCATCAACCGAAGCATTAGCTTTTGCTCTTCTTGTCCACCATGCCCTGATGTATGGATGTTGTTTAGTTTGCCATGGATTACCTCGGCGCCGGCTCTAAACAACATGTTAATGGTTCTGCTGACACTTATCGTATTTCCAGGTACTGGAGATGATGAAAATACAACAGTGTCCCCTGGAATGATTTGAATCTGTCTGTGTGTTCCATTGGCGATTCTGGATAAGGCTGCCATTGGTTCACCTTGGCTGCCTGTACAAAGAATCGTGACTTTATCTACCGGCAATCGATTTATTTGAGATGCATCAACAAATGTGTCTTTCGGTGCTCTGATGTAACCTAAGTCCAACCCGATATTGATTGCGGCCTCCATACTGCGGCCAAAAACGGCGACTTTTCTCCCATTTGCTACCGCTGCTTCCGTTACTTGCTGGAGACGGTGAATATTGGACGCGAAAGTGGCAAAAATAAGCCGTCCGTCCACCTTGCGGAAAATGTCCTGAATACTTTCACCAACCCTGCGCTCTGACATGGTGAAATCCGGAATCTCACTATTGGTACTGTCGGAAAGCAAGCAAAGAACGCCTTCCTTACCAATTTCAGCCATTTTTGTTAAGTTAGCTGGTTCGCCTACTGGAGTAAAATCAAATTTAAAATCTCCTGTATGGACAACTTGACCAGGTGGTGTTTTCACCACAATGCCATAGGAATCGGGAATGCTGTGGGTGGTCCTGAAAAAAGAAACAGAGGTCTTACGAAATTTAATGACATCTTCTTCTTTAATTTCAATTAACTTTGCGCTCCGAAGCAGACCATGTTCTTCTAATTTATTTTTAATGAGGCCCAGCGCGAGTTTACCGCCATAGATAGGGATATTTACTTCACGGAGTAAATAAGGGATGCCGCCAATATGGTCTTCGTGACCGTGGGTGACAAACAAGCCCTTGATTTTTTCTTCATTTTTCACAAGGTAGGTGTAATCGGGTATCACATAATCAATACCCAATAGCTCATCTTCAGGAAACTTTATCCCTGCATCAATTAGGATAATTTCATCCTGAAATTGCACCCCATATGTGTTTTTGCCGATTTCCCCAAGGCCTCCCAGGGCAAAAACAGCAGTTTGATCGTTTTTAACAAATTTCATAAATTATCAAATCTCCAATACTTTAAAATCTTCGTTTTGTTGTTCATATTCCAAATGGGCTCCTTTTACCTCTTGAACATATTCAACGTTAACACTAAGCTTACCAATTCTAGAAAGGACATCTCTCACGGATTCGCCCTTAACAAAGAGGGTTTTTGTTTTTTCCCGTACAGGAACTTCCGAAACACTTTCTTGGTAAAATACTTTAAAAATCATGATAACTTCGCTCCTTAATCAATCATAACTTTTTCTATTATATAAAACATTTGCATCTTTTTCATTATTTTCTTAGGAAACCTTTGATTTTGTCATATCAAGTATGTAAAAAGTAAGCTATTATTTTGAATTTACAATAATGAAGGAGCCCTTCGCAAGTAGAAGGGCTCAAAAATTAAGCAATTGATTTTTTTCTAAGCAAATCTTTCCACTGTCGTAAGAGCTTTTTCCTAAGCTTCTTTAACATAGTGGATCATCTCCTTACTTATTATTTTAATCAATCCTTGTCCAATGTAAAGCAACCAATGAGAGATTATTGAAGAAAATTTTTTTATCTGGATTTATATATTAATATTATATGGCGAAAAAGCTGATATTCTCATGGATAATCATGGAAGAAAGTAACTGGCCTAAATAAAAAGGGCTGACTCCTGATGAGCCAGCCCATATTTGCTATCTGTTAATTGCAATTGCACCTTCGATTCGCTTAAAAGGATTGTTTTTATCAATATGGTCATAGAACATAATGCCGTTTAAATGGTCTATTTCATGCTGAAAACATATTGCTGGATACCCCTTTAAACGAAGCTTGACCTCTTGGCCATCTAGATTGATGCCTTTGACTGTAATTCTTGCTTGCCTTGGTACATAACCAGGAATGGCTTCATCCACCGACAAGCAGCCTTCCCCGGATTCTAAGTAAGCTTTTTCAACTGAGTGGCTGATAATCTTCGGGTTAAATAGGGCATAGCTATAGAGCACGCCCTTTTCGTCTGTTAAATGGACAGCAATCATACGTTTTGATACATTAATCTGTGGTGCGGCAAGGCCGATTCCTGGACGTAATCCATATCGAGAGCAAACTTCTCTATCTTGACTATTGATTACATATTCTAAAAGGCTTTTAAGTATTTCTTTATCCTCTTCAGACGGTGGCATTGCTACTTCTTCAGCGACTTGTCTTAGAGTGGGGTGTCCATCGCGAATAATATCGTCCATTGTTATCATGTAATTCACCTCTAGAAACAATATATATAATTTGCATCATTAGTCTATCAGATAAATAAGAAAAGCGGAAGCGCCCTCGGAACAAGCACAAAACGCTTGTTCCTGCAAAGCCTTTTCCAGGAAGCTTTCCTTAGTAGTCGGCGCAAGGGCGCTCCTCGAAAATGCTAACGCTTTTTCTTCGTGCAATGTCTATGAAGCCGAAGCATTCCTTGTGGAGCTAGACATTCTCAAAGTCATAAACAAGGGCAGTTAATTCAATTTGGGGAGGGAAAGTAATGTCCGGATGTAAGCAGCAATTCCTGATTTATTTATTAATGATTTTATTTATGTTGACGGGATGTGTCCAGAAACAGACTCCTGCCGAAGAAATGCATGATGTGCTAGAGCAAGTGGTTTCAAAGGAGAAAACGTTTGAAGACCAACAAAGACCGCTTATTAATTTGGAGAACAAAGAAAAAAGCTATTACGATGAAATTATTTCACTCGGCATGAAAGAATACGACAGGATTGCGAAGCTTTCCGACCAGGCAATCGATTCTGCGGACGAGAGAAAAGAATATTTTGAAAAGGAAACAAAGAGTTTAAAACAATCGCAACAAACATTTGAAAAAGTAAAGTCAATTAAAGGGAGAATTGACGAATCCAGTTTAAGAAAATCGGCGGACCAATTATATCAGACCATGCTGGAACGTTATCAGGCCCATGATACACTTTATAAAGAGTATATGACCTCCGTGAAAAATGATATTCAGTTATATAAAATGTTTAAAAATAAGAATATACCCATGACCGAGTTAGAAGACCAAGTAAATAAAGTAAATGAATCCTACAACAAGGTATATGCAGCGAAGGAAAGGTTTAATAATCTTACTGAGGATTTTAATAAGAAAAAATTGGCATTTTATAAACAGGCTGGACTATAATAGGACCGTTTTTATTTAACAAATATCGACTTAATTCGAGTCGATTTTTTTATGCCTGTTACCTTGGAAAAGCTTATCTACATATAAGACAGATGAGAATATCTTATTGATACAGGTTTTGGTGAAACGATTACAATTAAATCTGTTATTTAATATAAAAATGTTGTGCATAGTATTTGACGAATAAAAATAGTTGATGTAAACTCAATTACAGATTTTATTAATTGTACTAATTATTTTTTGAAAATTAATAGTACAGAAAAACGATGGCAGTATAATGATTTTTTAGTTTATCTTACATATTCTGTGAAAAACTAACACAGGCGATTTTGCTAAGGTAACCTAAAAAACCTGGGTTGCTCAATTTGAAATAATAAAAAAGGCGTTTTGCTATTTGAGGCATTAATTTATTTTTTGGGTAACCTACTTTTTAGTGAAATTTATTTTTATATAGCATTTAAAGAAAGGAAGATGTGACCAGATGGCTTCTAAAACTCAAAAAGCTGTGCAGGATCCAAACCAATCTCTCGCAGCAGTAGAAGATCAATTTCAAACCCTTCAAATTCTTAATGAAGAAGGAGAGGTCGTAAATGAAGCAGCTATGCCTGATTTAACAGATGAGCAGCTTCAAGAATTAATGAGCCGAATGGTGTATACCCGTATACTCGACCAGCGCTCAATCTCTTTAAATCGTCAAGGACGTTTAGGCTTCTATGCGCCAACTGCCGGCCAAGAGGCTTCTCAATTGGCTTCACAATTCGCACTTGAAAAAGAAGACTTTATCCTTCCAGGCTATCGTGATGTTCCACAAATCATTTGGCATGGATTACCTTTGTCTCAAGCATTCTTATGGTCAAGAGGACATTTCCAAGGTATGCAGATTCCTGAGGGAGTGAATGTGCAGCATCCTCAAATTATTATTGGTGCTCAATATGTTCAAACTGCCGGTGTGGCATTTGGATTGAAAAGACGCGGCCAAAAAGCAGTTGCGGTTACTTACACAGGTGACGGCGGTACATCTCAAGGAGATTTCTACGAAGGAATCAACTTTGCAGGTGCCTATAAATCTCCAGCCATCTTTATCGTTCAAAATAACCAATTTGCAATCTCCACTCCACGTGAAAAACAAACTGCTGCCAAAACATTGGCTCAAAAAGCGGTTGCAGCAGGTATTCCTGGTGTTCAAGTAGATGGTATGGACCCATTGGCTGTTTATGCAGCAACTCGCCAAGCACGCGAGCGCGCGGTTAATGGAGAAGGCCCTACATTAATTGAGACATTAACATACCGTTATGGCCCACACACAATGGCTGGTGACGATCCAACACGTTATCGTACAGCAGATCTTGATAACGAATGGGAAAAGAAAGACCCACTTGTTCGTTTCCGTAAATTCCTTGAAAAGAAAGGACTCTGGAACGAGGAAAAAGAAACAGAAGTTATTGAGAAGGCAAAAGAAGACATTAAAGAAGCTATTAAGCAAGCGGACGCTGCTCCAAAACAAAAAGTTACTGATTTAATGTCCATTATGTATGAAGAAATGCCGCAAAACTTAAAAGAACAATATGAAATATATCAAGCAAAGGAGTCGAAGTAAGTCATGGCTCAAATGACAATGATTCAAGCAATTACTGATGCGTTGCGGACTGAATTGCGTAATGATCCGAATGTATTGGTCTTTGGTGAAGACGTAGGGGTAAACGGCGGGGTATTCCGTGCGACTGAAGGATTGCAGCAAGAATTCGGCGAAGATCGTGTATTTGATACACCACTTGCTGAATCAGGAATCGGCGGTTTAGCATCCGGACTAGTTTTACAAGGTTTCCGTCCTGTTCCGGAAATTCAATTCTTTGGTTTCGTTTTTGAAGTATTTGATCAAATTGCAGGCCAAATGGCCCGCTTACGTTTCCGTTCTGGTGGCAAGTACACTGCACCGGTGACAATCCGTTCACCATTTGGTGGTGGCGTACATACTCCAGATATGCACGCAGACAGCTTAGAAGGACTTATGGCTCAAACACCTGGTTTGAAAGTGGTTATCCCTTCAACGCCATATGATGCAAAAGGTCTCTTAATCTCTGCAATCCGCGACAATGATCCGGTTGTATTCCTTGAGCATATGAAGTTATATCGTTCATTCCGTCAAGAAGTACCTGAAGGCGAATATACTATTCCGCTCGGAAAAGCAGAAGTTAAACGCGAAGGAACAGATGTTTCTATTATTACTTATGGCGCCATGGTTCACGAGTCATTAAAAGCAGCAGAAGAGTTGGAAAAAGAAGGTTATTCCGCTGAAGTTATTGACCTACGTACTGTAAGCCCAATTGATGTGGAGACTATTATTGCTTCTGTTGAAAAAACAGGCCGTGCAATTGTTGTTCAAGAGGCACAAAAACAAGCCGGCATAGCTGCTAATGTAGTAGCAGAGATTAATGATCGTGCTATCTTAAGCTTAGAGGCGCCAGTTCTTCGTGTGGCTGCACCTGATACTATTTTCCCATTCCCGCAAGCAGAATCAGTATGGCTTCCGAATTATAAAGATGTAATTGAAACTGCTAAAAAAGTATTAACCTTTTAATTAGCCGGGAAACAGAAACATTCTCTGTTTCCCTTATCCCTAAAACTTGTCCGTTAAGAGACTACAATAGGAGGATGAATCCAAGTGTCATTTCAATTTAAAATGCCTGACATCGGTGAAGGTATTCACGAAGGTGAAATAGTCAAATGGTTTATTAAACCAGGCGATAAGGTCCAAGAAGATGATGTACTATGCGAAATCCAAAACGATAAAGCAGTAGTAGAAATCCCATCTCCAGTAGAAGGTACTGTTCTAGAAGTATTAGTAGAAGAAGGAACAGTTGCAACAGTGGGACAAGTTCTAATCACATTTGATGCACCAGGGTATGAAAACCTGCAATTTAAAGGTGATGAAAATGCAGAGGAAGCACCTAAGCAAGAGGAAGCAGCACCTGCGGCTCAAAATGCGCCTGCTGCAGCCGCTGAGGCGGTAGTAGATCCTAACCGCCACATTATTGCGATGCCTTCTGTTCGGAAATATGCCCGTGATAAGGGTGTTGATATTCACTTAGTGGCCGGTTCAGGAGAAAATGGCCGTGTTCTAAAAGGTGATATTGATGCATTCCTTGCTGGCGGAGCAACTGCTGCAACACCTGCGGCAACTGCACAAGCTGAAGCAGCAACTGAGGCAGAAGCACCTAAGGCAGCTCCAATTCCACAAGGTGAATACCCAGAAACTCGTGAAAAAATGAGCGGTATCCGTAAAGCAATTGCTAAAGCAATGGTCAATTCTAAACATACAGCTCCACATGTTACTCTTATGGACGAAATTGATGTGACTAAACTTGTTGCTCATCGTAAGAAGTTCAAAGAAGTGGCGGCTGCTAAAGGTATTAAACTTACATTCTTGCCTTATGTCGTAAAAGCATTAACTAGCGCATTAAGAGAATTCCCTGTATTAAATACATCCCTTGACGACGCTACAAATGAAATTATCCATAAGCATTACTATAATATCGGTATTGCTGCAGACACTGAAAAAGGTCTATTAGTACCGGTAGTAAAAGATGCCGACCGCAAATCAGTGTTTACGATTTCTAATGAAATCAATGAACTTGCTGGAAAAGCACGTGAAGGCAAGCTTGCTCCAAATGAAATGAAGGGTGCTTCTTGCACGATTTCTAATATCGGTTCTGCTGGCGGCCAATGGTTTACACCGGTTATCAACCATCCGGAAGTGGCCATTCTTGGTGTAGGACGTATTGCCGAAAAACCAATCGTTCGTGACGGCGAAATCGTTGCCGCACCAGTATTGGCTTTATCTTTAAGCTTTGACCACCGCATGATCGATGGAGCAACTGCACAAAATGCAATGAATCATATTAAACGTTTATTGAACGATCCAGAATTACTGTTAATGGAGGCGTAAAAAATGGTCGTTGGAGATTTCCCAATTGAAACAGATACTATAGTCATCGGTGCCGGCCCTGGAGGATATGTTGCTGCTATCCGTGCTGCCCAGCTGGGACAAAAAGTAACGATTGTTGAAAAAGAATACATTGGCGGCGTTTGTTTAAATGTGGGCTGTATTCCATCTAAAGCATTAATTTCTGCAGGTCACCGTTATGAAACAGCAGTTCATTCCGAATCAATCGGTATTACTGCTGAAAACGTTAAAGTTGATTTTTCAAAGGTTCAAGATTTTAAAGCAGGAATCGTGAAAAAATTAACTGGCGGTGTTGAAGGACTACTAAAAGGAAATAAAGTCAATATCGTCCGTGGGGAAGCATATTTTGTTGATGCCAATACCTTACGTGTGATGGATGAAAATTCTGCCCAAACCTATACTTTTAAAAATGCCATTATTGCAACGGGCTCTCGGCCAATTGAATTGCCAGCATTTAAATATTCCAAGCGTGTTCTCAATTCAACAGGCGCTCTTAATTTACAAGAAATTCCTGAAAAAATTGTTGTTATTGGCGGCGGTGTAATCGGGATTGAACTTGGAGGTGCTTATGCAAACTTTGGCACACAAGTGACGATCTTGGAAGGTGCTGACGAAATACTAGGCCTTGGCGTATTTGATAAGCAAATGGCTTCGCTAGTTAAGCGCACTATGCAAAAAAGAGGCGCTGAGTTCTACACAAATGCATTTGCAAAGGGTGTAGAAGAAACTGAAAATGGTGTAGTTGTAAACTTTGAAGTAAAAGGTGAAGCAAAGAAAATTGAAGCTGACTATGTATTCGTTATGGTAGGACGTCGTCCAAACACAGACGAAATGGGCTTAGAACAAGCAGGTGTCAAATTAACGGAACGCGGCTTAATAGAAATCGACAAGCAATGCCGTACGAATGTCAGCAACATTTATGCAATTGGTGATGTTGTGGCAGGCCCTCAATTAGCACACAAAGCTTCCTATGAAGCAAAAATTGCTGCTGAAGCAATTTCCGGCCACCCATCAGAGATTGACTATTTAGGCATTCCTGCTGTTGTATTCTCTGATCCTGAATTAGCTTCTGTTGGATATACAGAGCCTCAGGCAAAAGCTGAAGGTATCGAAGTAAAAGCTGCCAAGTTCCCATTTGCGGCAAATGGCCGTGCCTTATCATTGGATAGCAGTGACGGTTTCATGAAATTAATCACCCGTAAAGATGATGGTGTTGTAATCGGTGCTCAAATTGCCGGTGCAAGCGCATCTGACATGATTTCTGAGTTAGGCTTAGCGATTGAAGCTGGAATGACAGCAGAAGATATTGCCTTGACCATCCATGCTCACCCAACATTGGGCGAAATCACGATGGAAGCTGCTGAAGTGGCACTTGGCACACCAATACATGTTTTAAAATAATCTAACAATAAAAAGTCTCTTCCTATGGAAGAGACTTTTTGTTTGTTTTTATACATATAATGCAAGTAGAACATTAAACAGGAATTAATCAGTTTAATTAATGATTAAAGTGGTGATTCGTATGCGGGTCTATGTTGTCATCCTGCTTCAATTTATCATTTGGAGTGGCTATACATTTATTGAATGGTTATCAAAGCATGATCAATTAATCTACAAGGTCATCATGTTTTTTGTGTTTTTTTACATTGCATTTCTAATAGGAAATAAAGTGACCCAATCGGTCAAAAAAACGTTATTTATCACGACCTTGAGTCTTGTAATCTATACTTCGCTCCATTATACCATGGCTGTTTTTAGTCATTAACAAAGACACAAAGCAAAGGATGCGGCTTATTTTCTAGGATAAAAGTACATGACCCGACCGTTAAACAGGTGGAGCTCCCCTTGCAGTTTTTTAGCTAAAAACTTGGAAAACTCATTTGCCTTTCCTTTATCTCCATATGTAGACTGGTCAGGTAATGTGACCTGGATATAATAATAGGATATGTCTTCACCATCATTGTTCTTTGAGGTTTCTTGGTCTACTCCCACTAAAATGTATTGATACCTTTCATGGTCCGACTCCAAATAGAACCACTTGCCTTGACCTTCTGTTGTTTCTTTAATTTCATAAGGAAAAGCGGCGTTTTGGTATTCCCACTCCAATTGGTCACCAGTTTTGGCCGTAATCGTTTTATAATAGG
The DNA here is from genome assembly GCF_054950115.1 of Neobacillus camarae. Taxonomy (NCBI): domain Bacteria; kingdom Bacillati; phylum Bacillota; class Bacilli; order Caryophanales; family Bacillaceae; genus Neobacillus; species Neobacillus camarae. Next base: position 735,246 of record NZ_JBUCKX010000001.1, read on the forward strand.
CAAATAATTCTTTGACTTCATCAATGGTAATGCTCTGTTTTACAGATTCAGGTACAAGCTTTATTAGTGCATTCAAAGCCATCACCCATTCCCCCTTTTTCCGTTTTATGCTCTTATATTCTAGCATTGAACAAAAAGTTCTGACAACTTTTATAGATATTATGACATCAATTCTTGTGTTTTTACAAAAAAAGATTTATACTAAAATTCTAAATATTTAAAAAAGGAGGAACCCCATGGATTTATTCGACAAACTTTATGATGAACATGAAAGAGTAAAAGTAAGATTTGTAGGCTTCACTACAGAACACACCCGTTATGATTTTGGAATTGTCTATACAAATATGTTTTTTGGAAAACCCCTGGTCATCTGCATGCAAACCGGCCGTTCCACCCTCCTCGACCCTAAAGACATTGAAGATATTGATTACCTACAAAACGCTTTCCGTATTCCTGATAAACAGCAGGCCATTGATTTGGCTGAGTTCTTTAGCCATGCTTTGCCGGAAACTCCGTTTGTTACACAATATGAATAAATGGTGAAAAAAAGGTCAATTAAGACCTTTTTTTATTTTTTATTTTTTATTATGATATACAATTTAGGCTTGAAAAATAGATTGTGTTATATTATTATGTACTTAAGGATGTTTAATCGCTTTCATTTTGGGGATTCATTCATATGAAAAGGGGCTGGATATGATGGGGACAATTGTATGTCAAACATGTGAGACCACGATTGATCATTTTGAAGATGAGAAGGTAACCGTTCTTTATTCAAAATGCCATTGCTGCTGCGACGACCATAAACATGAAGAGCTATAAATATCTGGTTAACTAATTATTAAAATAAAAACAGGATTCCAAGCTGGAATCCTGTCGTTTTTTTGTTTAGGCTCTGTTAAACAATAATGTTGATTTTTTTCATTCTGTTGATTGGAGCGGATAAGCTTTACTCCTCGAAAATTCCTCAATTATGCTATCGCATAATTTCGTGCGATGAAAGTTCAGGATGCTTTCTTGTGCTATCGCATTTCTTCGTGCGTGGGCGGATTCGAGGATGAATTTCAGTGTCCTGTGTGAGTACGGGGCTGGGAAGACCCCCGCAGGCGCTTCAGCGCCGAGGAGGCTCCACGGCACGCCCGCTGGTTCGCTGAGCGCCTGCAGCGGAAATCAACAGGCAAATTTAACAGACCTTTGTTTAAGTAATCGCCTTGTATTCTTTTATTACATGGATGGTTTTCAATTCATCGTCTTCAGGTCCTTGCACAGGTAAACCGGCTTCCAAGTTTTTCTTAATATAATGGAGGTTTTCCTTTGTAATGATTTCACCTGGTATAAATATAGGTATTCCAGGAGGGTAAACCATGACAAATTCAGCAATGATTCTGCCTTCAGATTCCTCAAAAGGAATAATTTCTGTTTCTGAATAAAATGCATCTCTTGGTGTTAAGGCTAATACCGGTATTTCTGGAAGCAAAACTTGAACAGGCTCTGTTTTTTCAGCGCGATGCTCGAATTCCTTTGATAATTCGGTTAGCGCATTTACCAATATTTCAGCCTCGTGTTCCGAATCGCCGAACGTAATGATACAAAGGATATTATATAAGTCGGACAATTCTACCTCAATATTGAATCTTTCCCGTAACCATTTCTCTACTTCAAATCCAGTTAAACCCAAGTCTTTTACGGATATAATCAGTTTTGTCGGATCATAATCAAATGCTGCTTTGGTACCGAGGATTTCTTCACCGACACAATAAAGGTGGTCAATTTCATTTACCCTTTTCCGAATCGATTGGGCTAATATAATCGTCCGATCAATCAATTCCGTCCCTTTGACAGCAAGTTGTTTTCTTGCTGTGTCAAGGGAGGCAAGTAATAAATAGGAAGTGGAGGTAGTTGTCAGCATGCTCAAGATGGATTGAACGTGCTTGACAGACACCATACCTTCTTTTACGTTTAAAATGGAACTTTGCGTTAATGAACCCCCAAGTTTATGAACGCTGGTAGCGGCGATATCAGCTCCCGCTTGCATGGCTGAAAGTGGCAGGCGATCATGAAAATGAATATGAACTCCATGTGCTTCATCCACGAGTACCGGCACATTGTAGGAATGGGCAATTTCTACGATCTTCTTCAAATCCGCTGAAATACCGAAATAGGTTGGGTTAATGACAAGTACCCCTTTGGCATCGGGATGCTGCTGGAGTGCATGTTCCACAGCATCAGTGGTAATCCCGTGCGATATCCCTAGATTCTTATCAATTTCCGGATGGATAAAAACTGGGATAGCACCTGAAAAAACAATCGCAGACATGACGGATTTATGAACATTTCTAGGCACAATTATTTTCTCGCCAGGTCCGCAAACGGCCATCACCATTGTCATGATGGCTCCACTGGTACCTTGAACAGAGAAAAATGTGTAATCAGCCCCAAAGGCTTCTGCAGCCAATTCCTGTGCTTGTTTAATCATGCCTTTTGGATGGTGAAGATCATCCAGAGGACCGATATTTATCAAATCAATTGATAATGCGTTATCACCAATAAACTGTCGAAACTCAGGATCAATCCCCGCTCCCTTTTTATGGCCGGGAATATGAAATTGGACAGGATTTTTCTTAGCATGTTCGACTAAACCGCTAAATAACGGTGTTTGATTTTGAGACAATTATAACCACACCTCTTATTTCAAAAATACTTCTTGTTTCCATGTTTTTAAATACATAAAACAAATGAATTATAGCATTATTCATTCGCCTTGCATATAGAATTTTCAATGGTTTTTTGCACCATTTCATTTGAGCTTAAATTAGTTTCCCATATCAAAAGGAAATTTAACCTTTTGAATCGAATAACATGTAAAATGAGTTTATACTAGGAGGGGTTTTTTTGAATTGGCAGACTCGCGTGACTGAACTTCTCGACATCCGCTATCCCATCATTCAAGGGGGGTTGGCTTATTTAGCGTATTCCGATTTGGCTGCCGCCGTGTCAAATGCCGGAGGCCTTGGTCAAATCACGGCTATGTCGCTGGCCAGTCCTGATTTGTTGCGGCAAGAAATTCAAAAGGTAAGGAAATTGACCGATAAACCGTTCGGGGTTAATTTTGCGATTGGACAACAAAACAGGCCTTATTCTGATTTTTTACAAGTAGCGATTGATGAAGAAGTACCCGTCATTTCTATGACAGGTGGAAACCCAGCGCCAATACTAGAACGGTTGGCGGGGACTTCCATAAAAAAACTGGTTCTGGTTGCAGCCAGAAGACAAGCCGTAAAAGCTGAACAGCTGGGTGCTGACGCTGTGATGGTTGTTGGGCAAGAGGGGGGAGGCCATCTTGGCCGCGATGACATAGGAACCATGGTGTTAATTCCGCAAGTGGTGGATTCCGTCTCTATCCCCGTCATGGCATCGGGCGGTATTGGCGATGGCAGGGGACTTATGGCAGCTTTAAGTTTAGGAGCCGAAGGAATTGAAATGGGGACAAGATTCATTGCAGTTCAAGAGTGTATCCATGCGAATCAAATTTATAAAGACGCTTTAGTGGAAAGTTCTGAAACCGATACGGTGGTTATTAAACGCTCCATTGGGGCTCCGGCACGTGCCATTGCCAACAGCTGGACTAATCAAATTCTTGAAATTGAAAAAAATAATGGCGGTTATGAAGAGCTCCAGGACTTTATAAGTGGAGCAGCCAATAAGCGTTACATATACGACGGGGCTGTCGATAACGGATTTGCTTGGGCCGGGCAGGTGATGGGACTAATTAGGGATGTGCCTGCCGCGGGTGAGCTGATTCAGCGTATCATAAAGGAAGCGGAAGAAATTCGCGAAAAGTGGAGACAATAAAAAAAATTACGCTCTATGTAAATATTTCAAGCAGGTGAAAAGATGGAATATCAGTACCCGATTGATTATAACTGGTCTACTGAAGAGATTATCGATGTGATTAAATTTTTTGAAGCAGTTGAAAAAGCTTATGAAAACGGAATTGACCGTGATAAAATCATGAACGCTTATCGCCGTTTTAAAGAAATCGTACCCAGTAAGGCCCAAGAGAAGACGATTTGTAATGAATTTGAAGAAATGAGCCGTTACTCGTCCTATCGAACGATTCAGAGGGCAAAGGAAGCTTCTCCTGGGGAACGCATTCTCATGAAGTCCTAGAAACTAAAAAGAATCAGGCTTGGAGTATACTTCAAGCCTGATTCTTTTTAGAGAGAAGCATTATTTTATTTTTTGCGCGATTAAGTATAAAGGGGTGACGGTTTTGAACACTTCATCGATTTTGGCTAATATACCATCCGCACCTAAGTGGATTGCTTCTTCTTTGTCCATGGTATAGCCGCATAACAGTTCTGCCTTCTTTATGGTTTGGAGTCTGTCGAACATTGTCAGTAAATCGCTTTTTTTAAGACCCTGATTGGAAAGTGTTTCCGGTTTTGTATGGTCTAACGACCATACATAGTCTTTGGGAGTTTCCTTATAGATTTTATTTGCTTTTTTAGCAAAACGTGCCCCGATTTCACTTTTCTGCGGCGCTTCATAAATAATGGCAAACCAAATAAATAAATGTGTTTTCCATAAGCCGACTTGAAAATGGGGTAGCATTTTATACCCCCGCGGATTATTGGCAAAAGCAACCCATGTATCCTTCGGAGGATTAATGGTTCTCCGTGCATGTTTGGCAACATGGGCAAACATTTCTTCCCCTGTTAAGGCAGCTAAGCGCGGGGAAAAGTAATGGCCCAATGCTTCCAGTTTGGGTCGAATGGTACTTTTTAGTGCTTCCATTCTAGGCTCTAGGCCATCGATTAAAAAAACATCAAAATCCTGTTTGGTAAACCCGTTAAATTCCACAGCATTACCCCCATCCCTAATCTATTTATGCCATATATATCGTCAGGATCATCATGAACGAGATTATTGTAGCACATTGGCGAAAAGACTAGTAATTTGTTGCCTCAATAGGTGAATGCACATATTTGTTCCAACATTGGAATCAGGCACATATTATACATTAAACAAAATTCAGAAAAAAAAAACAAAGGGAGGAGAAAGTGTGAAACAATTAATGAACACATCATTAAAAAAAGTAGGCGACAAGCAACGGACAGCGGTTTTGAGGCTCGAAATGGATTACGAATTGGCTGTTTTATTTGAAGCAATCGAAGAAAATAATGAGAAGAAAATAAAGGATTGCAAACAAAAGTTGGAAAGAATCCGCCAGGAATTATTACGATTAAAGGGATTTTAATTTTATAGAATAGTATGTAATGTCTAAGGGGATTTGAGATTGTAATGATACAGAACAAAATCATATCGTCTTGAACGAACTCCAAAAATACAGGGGGAGTTCGTTTATTATTGGCATCAGGCAAGAATTTTAAAAAGGCTGACATTAAAAGTTGATAGGAGACTTTTCGTGGTTTAAGCTATAATTACATTAATTTGAATATTTAGCCCATACTACATAACATCTTGACTATAACTCGGAATACAATATTGGAGGGGAATTATGGACTGGGATATCATTTATTCCCATGCACAGCAATGGGTAAAGGAAGCGGGGGAGAGAATTCGTTCATCCTTTGATGAGACCTTGGACATTCAAACAAAGTCGAATCCCAATGATTTGGTCACGAACATGGATAAAGAGATAGAGCAATTTTTTATCGGTAAAATTAACCTAGAGTATCCCGGCCACAAAATAATGGGAGAAGAAGGTTTTGGTGACCAGCTGGATAGCTTGGAAGGAATCGTGTGGCTGATTGACCCGATTGATGGTACCATGAATTTTATACATCAGCAAAGAAATTTTGCCATCTCCCTGGGTGTATATGAAGCAGGGGTAGGAAAAATTGGTTTGGTATATGATGTTGTTCACGATGAACTGTACCATGCGCAAAGAGGCAAAGGGGCTTTCTTAAATGAACAACCACTCCCTGCGCTTAAAGAAACAACCGTAAAAGAATCAATTATCGCATTAAATGCGACGTGGGTTATGGAAAATCGTCGTATAGACCATAATTTATTGATCCCATTGGCGAGAGAGGCAAGGGGAACAAGATCGTATGGAAGCGCTGCTCTTGAATTGATTTTTGTTGCCACTGGGCGGGTGGATGCATACATATCACTAAGGTTAGCTCCATGGGATTTTGCCGGAGGAGCCGTGATTGTGGAGGAATTGGGCGGAGTGATAACCAATTTGAGAGGAGAAAAGCTGGACTCCCTATCAAGGGATTCGGTTTTCGCGGCAAAACCTGGTTTGCATCAGACTATTCTGGAGGACTATTTAAAGAATGGAAAATGGTAAAAGAAGCCTGCACGGCTTCTTTTTATTTACTGGATTATAATAGGCCCTTTTCACGGAGTTTCTTTTTGGTTTTAAATCCCAGTCCCATGATCACCACCAAAGCCACTATACAGCCAAACAAGCCCAGCATGCTTTTTTCTGCGATGGCAATCCCCATTCCCATGATACTGGCTGCCGCTAAAATCGCAAAAATGAGCATCTGCCAATTAACTTGATTCATTATATTTGCCCCTTATGTAAAGTTTTAATTTTATTCTACATAAAAAGCTTTTAGGTTTCCACTTTTATTATGGTATAATGTTTTAGTTGCGGATGAGAAACTATAAATAATTTAATGATCAGGAGTGGAACTTCTTTGAACATAAGAAACGATATTCGAAATATAGCAATCATTGCCCACGTTGACCATGGTAAAACAACGCTGGTGGACCAATTATTAAGACAGGCAGGAACATTCCGTTCCAACGAGCATGTCGAAGAACGTGCAATGGACTCAAATGATTTAGAAAGAGAACGCGGGATTACCATCCTTGCGAAGAATACTGCTATCCAGTATAAGGACACAAGAATTAATATCTTAGACACACCAGGACATGCGGACTTTGGCGGCGAGGTGGAACGGATCATGCGAATGGTCGATGGCGTTCTCTTGGTTGTTGATGCGTATGAAGGATGTATGCCGCAAACCAGGTTTGTGTTAAAAAAAGCATTGGAACAAAATTTAACGCCAATCGTTGTCGTAAACAAGATTGACCGTGATTTTGCCCGTCCCCAAGCGGTTGTCGATGAAGTCATCGATTTATTTATTGAACTGGATGCCAATGAGGACCAATTGGAGTTCCCGGTTGTTTATGCATCAGCCATTAACGGTACTGCAAGCCTAGATCCTGAAAAGCAGGATGAAAACATGCAATCGTTATACGAGTCGATTATTGACCACATTCCGGCACCAGTGGATAACAGTGAAGAACCGCTTCAATTCCAAGTGGCGCTGCTTGATTATAACGAATATGTCGGCCGTATTGGAGTTGGCAGGGTATTCCGTGGAACGATGAAGGTGGGGCAACAAGTTGCCTTGATGAAGCTGGATGGGTCAGTTAAGCAATTCCGTGTCACCAAATTGTTTGGTTTCTTCGGACTGAAGCGGGAAGAAATTGAAGAAGCGAAAGCCGGAGATTTAGTGGCTGTATCCGGGATGGAGGATATCAACGTTGGTGAAACCGTCTGCCCAATCGACCAACAAGAGGCTCTGCCGGTTTTACGAATTGATGAGCCTACATTGCAAATGACCTTTGTTGTAAACAATAGCCCATTTGCCGGCCGGGAAGGAAAATTTGTTACGGCACGTAAGATAGAAGAAAGACTTAGGGAACAATTGCACACAGATGTAAGCTTGCGTGTAGAAAATACAGACTCACCAGATGCGTGGATTGTTTCCGGACGTGGTGAACTTCACCTTTCTATATTAATTGAGAATATGCGCCGCGAAGGATTTGAACTTCAGGTATCAAAACCGGAGGTTATCGTAAAAGAAGTTGATGGAGTACGCTGTGAGCCTGTAGAGAGAGTGCAAATTGATGTACCGGAGGAACACACCGGCGCTATTATGGAATCAATTGGGGCCCGTAAAGGGGAAATGCTCGATATGATTAATAACGGTAATGGCCAAGTTCGCTTGATATTTAATGTACCAGCCCGAGGTTTAATTGGATATACAACCGAATTTATGACCCAAACGCGCGGATATGGTATCCTTAACCATACTTTTGACAGCTACCAGCCAATGATTACTGGTCAGGTTGGCGGACGGCGCCAAGGGGTCCTGGTGTCAATGGAAACAGGGAAGGCTTCCACCTATGGTATAATGCAGGTAGAAGACCGTGGAACAATCTTTGTTGAACCAGGAACGGAAATTTATGAGGGAATGATTGTCGGGGAGCATACCAGGGAAAATGATCTCTCTGTTAATATCACAAAGGTTAAGCAACAGACAAACGTGCGCTCAGCCACAAAAGACCAAACCTCAGTGATTAAGAAACCGCGCATCATGACACTCGAAGAGTCGTTGGAGTACCTAAACGATGACGAATATTGTGAGGTAACACCACAATCCATTCGTCTTAGAAAGAAAATATTAGATAAAAGTGAACGGGAAAAACATGCCAAAAAGAAAAAATACGCTGAAATGAGTTAACGCTAAAACTTTGTTCCCCCTAAATTCAAGGAGGTTCTAAAATGGATGTTGCAGAGCATTTGTCATTTTTCGCAGCCCTTTTTAAGGTAAGTGAGCAGCCTAAATTAGGTATGTGGCTGCTTTACTTAACCATCGTTGCATTATGCATTATTGTTTATAAATTGGGTTTTGCCAAAAAACTGCCGCTCCTTAAATCACTGATTATTTATTTCTTTTTATGTGTGGGATGCACAATCCTCACGTTTTTTGCAATCTTTTTGCCGATAGCAGAAGGCCTTGTGGTAGCGGCATTAATCTTAATTATTTATAAAGTCCGGCTGCATCATTCCAAAAAGGAGCAGACCGAGGCAAAGTAAGGGGGGGTTGGTTTTGAATTCCTTACAGGATGTTTTATATAATTGGCTTACCATCAAGGTAGTTTATGATGCCCGTCCCGAGGATACGGCAGCGGCGGAAACAAAAGTGCACTTTGATGAACTCCTGGTTTCGGAACATCATGTTTCCAATATTGAAGTTGCAACAGATGAGGAAATGTACTACATTTCTTATCAGCAGGAGGATCAAACCAAAAAAGCACGTTTTCCCAGGGAGCTGATAGAAGTCATGCTCAACCAAATTAATCGTGAACCTGAAAAATATGTCAATTACCCTGATGAAGACTAAAAAAACCTCAAGCTCATAAGGAGCTTGAGGTTTTTTGCGTTTTTTACGATTTTCTTATTATTTCGGAACTTTATTTCGTCCTTGAGGATGGTCCAGCTCCACAAGGAAAGCTTCGGCAGCATCGTATCGCACGCAGCCCCTGCGCCAAAGCATATTCGTGGTGCGGCTGTTCAGCTCGCACAAGGAAAGCTCCAACTGCATTAGACAGCGCACGAACAAAAAGCGTTGCTTTTAGGAGGAAGCCTGTCGAGCGCTGCCTAAGGCGCTTGCGCTGATCTTTTACCATTCATCCACTTCGGATTTGGGCCGGTAAAACCGAAAATTACCGGTATTGATTCTTTCAGTGGTTCTTTCCGTTATCCTTTCAGTGCATTGTTTACACATATATGTATGGATGGGCCGATTTCGCAAGCGTTTGGCTGTGAATGACTCATCATTTATGGATTCAATTTTATCGCAAAGTACACACTTGACCCTCATAAAAGCACCTCATTTCTGTTCTAAAAACCATATTCCTTATTATACTATACCATGCCAAAAGACCTTAAAGCAGTAAAGTGTTTAAGTTGATGAAAAAAAGGGATAGTAGTAATATGAAAATATCCGTTTTCGAAAGATGAGAGATGAAAGGGGCTTTAGAAAATGGCAAACGAAGTGGAACCTTTTTTAATTAAGCCTTTATACGATGAACTGCAGAAAGAGAGATTCGTGACTATAGCCACAATTGACCATGAAACAGGCGGTCCGAATGTTAGTGCCATTTCATGGATATTAGCAAAGAATGAGCATACCATTTGCTTTGCGGTAGATAACCGGTCAAGAATTTTGGAAAACATAAAAGCAAATAATCAGGTAGTCATTATTTTAATTGCCAATGAGTCCACCTATTCCATTTCGGGTGATGTAACCATAAAAGAACAAACACTAAAGGAATTTCCATTAAAACTTGCGCTACTGGAAATGAAAATCCATGAAGTGAGAGATGTTATGTTTTATGGTTCAAAAATCATATCTGAGGTCCAATATGATAAAACTTATGATAAGAATGCTGCCGAGAAGTTAGACCAACAGGTAATGGGCGCATTGAAAAAAGCTTAGGTTAGCCTAAGCTTTTGTTATTTATGATAATTGGATTGTTTCTCTTGCTCCTTATTAAGCTGTTTTTCCTGTTTTGCAGGAAGCTTATTATCCTGCTGGTCAGTCACATTTTTCGGTGTCGGTGTAATCATATCACCTGGTACTTCCGGTATTAATCGTCCAGCTACATCACCAAGTTCATTCATTATTCCTCTAATTGGCCGCCCATTGTTGATATCGGCTTGAATTTCTTTTAAACGCTGGTAGGTATCTGCATCGGCTACTACCACGGCTTTGGCACCATATGGATCTTTACTCAAACTTTCAGCTACTGAGTATTTAATGGTTCCCACTTCGGATCGGTCCATTTTAGAGTTTACATCAATCCCAACTATTGCATAGTTTCCTAAAACGACAGCTGTAGCATCATTGACATCAGGCACGCTAGTCGCAAGACTTACTAGCCGTTTGGAGATTTGCCGCCCTGTTTTCCGGTCCACATTTTCTATATTAGTATTTTTAACCTTTACCATAGAATTGTTCTGTGCATTATTATCCTCGTTATTGTTGTTACACCCGCAAAGGATGAGGGAAACCATGGCTAATATCATTATTTTCTTCATATAAACCCTCCAAGATGTATTTCAATTATGAAAGATATGGTAATAATACTTTTGTCATATTTCCGTGAACGGCTAACAATTATTGTGCGGATTTTCTTCTATCTTTATTCCAATAATCATATATTTTACCAAAGTCCATCTAGTATTTGGATCGACACTACGAGAACAAATTTATACAACGTGAGACGGAGGCGTCGCTTTGAGTAAAATATACGTGTTGGATACAAATGTCTTATTACAAGACCCGTATTCCATTTTCTCCTTTGAAGACAATGAGGTTGTTATTCCAGCAGTAGTTCTTGAAGAAGTGGACTCAAAGAAAAGATACATGGATGAAATTGGGAGAAATGCCCGGCATGTGTCTAGATTAATTGATGGCCTTAGGGCCTCTGGCAAACTGCATGAAAAAATCCCTCTAGAAAATGGGGGGACCGTCCGCATCGAGTTAAATCATCGATCCTTTCATGAACTTCAGGACATTTTTATTGAGAAAACGAATGATAATCGTATACTTGCGGTGGCAAAAAACTTATATTTAGAGGAACTGACGAAGGAAAATGGCAAACAGGTCACTTTAGTGAGCAAGGATGCTTTAGTCAGGGTAAAGGCAGATGCAATCGGACTGCATGCCGAAGACTTCCTGAATGACCGGGTAGTGGAAATGGACTCAATTTATACTGGATTTATCGAGGCATTTGTTCCTGTTGACTTGTTGAATCACTACTATGAAAAGGGTGAACTGTCTCTTATTGATATTGGCAGCCACCACTTTTATCCTAATCAATTTGTCATTTTGAAAGATGCACTTGGGAGCTCTGCTTCAGCCTTAGGTATTGTCGATAGGAAAGCAAAAAAACTGAAAAAACTGGCTCTGAACCAAGAACATGTGTGGGGAATTCACTCCCGCAACGTTCAGCAAACAATGGCGATTGAATTATTGCTGCGAAAGGATATCCCGCTCGTTACCTTGACTGGTAAGGCTGGAACAGGAAAGACTCTGCTTGCCTTGGCAGCAGGGTTAATGCAAACGGAAGATTTCCAAACCTATAAAAAGCTTCTCGTAGCCAGGCCGATTGTACCGGTTGGCAAGGACTTGGGATTTTTGCCTGGAGAAAAACAAGAAAAGCTAAGACCATGGATGCAGCCCATTTTTGATAATTTGGAATATCTATTTAATACGAAAAAGCCAGGAGAATTGGATGCCATCTTAGCGGGGATGGGTTCAATTGAGGTGGAGGCACTTACTTACATCCGAGGCAGAAGTCTGCCTAAACAGTTCATCATTATTGATGAGGCGCAAAATTTAACAAAACATGAAGTAAAAACAATCCTCACAAGGGTAGGGGAGGATAGCAAGATTGTCCTGATGGGAGACCCCGAACAAATTGATCATCCCTATCTTGATGCTTATAACAATGGATTGACCTATGTTGTGGAAAAGTTTAAAGATCAAGTCATTTCCGGACATGTAAAGTTGCAAAAAGGTGAAAGGTCAGGGTTGGCGAGACTGGCGGCGGATCTTCTCTAGCTAAAGAAAACTCGACGCTGGCGAGCCCTGGAGGGCGAAGACAGTGGCGTAGTTGAACTTATGCCTAATAGGAAAGTTTAATACTTTCCGGTTAAAAAATACGGGAGCCAAGTGGCCCCCGTTTATTTTACTGTAAATCCACGCACATTTGTGATAGGTGAATCCAGATTGGACCCATCTCCAAAGAAAATGTGCACGGGGCCACTTTCTTTAATCGGTTTGCCGGAATCGGCAAACTTAAAAATCAGTTCATAGGCATCCTTTAAAGGGATTTCATAATCCTTATCCTTTGTATGGATGATAACAGTTGCAGCATCGCTTGCTGGTTCTGAATTTTGCAAAAATGGCTGGAACTTGATGCCGAAGGTGCCGGTCATTACCTTTACTTTCTCAAATTGCTTTTCTGTCTTTAAGGTTGGAGGAAAAATAGCCCCCTCCATTATTTCGCGGTCCCAATGTTTTGATACTGATTTTGTATACTCCTCATTTGTATCCAACTTTTCATTTTTCCTAGAAAAATAAGTGGTCAAATCAATTTTTCGATCATCAAAAATCCATGTCCCTGGGTCTAATGTGATGTTGAATTTTACATTTCCCGAAATATGCAAAATATTTTCCATATCTTTTCCCCCTCAATGTTGACATCAATTAGTATAACTTTTTTTTGAAGGAATGCCTAATTGTAACTCTTATCTATAAAAACCGCATTGTTCTTGCAATTTTCCGCTCCAGGCGGTAAAATTTATAGATAAGTTGAATAATCGCTCTGAAATGGGGGATCAATGTTGGCGTCTGAAATGATCGTAAACCACCAGGAAAAAGCCTATGCCTTATTGCAGGCTGATGCTGAAAAAATATTAAAGCTGATCAAAGTGCAAATGGACAATCTTACGATGCCTCAATGCCCTCTTTATGAAGAGGTATTGGATACACAAATGTTTGGCCTGTCTAGGGAAATTGACTTTGCTGTACGGTTGGGCCTGATTGATAGTAAGGATGGAAAGGCAATTTTGGATAAATTAGAAAGAGAATTATCCGTACTTCATGATGCATTTTTGAAAAAATAAATCGATGATAAACTCAAACAAATTGTTTGGGTTTTTATTTCGTTCATTATTTTGTACATTCTAATTTCAAACATTCCGATTTTCTCTTACCCTTCCCATTCAGAATATTCTTTATTAAAATGTTGTAACAAATCACCTTTTCCTCAAGTCAGAATAATAATTTTCTATTATAATAGAGTTTATAAATCCATTTTGAAAATGAGGACCGGTAAATGTTTAAAAAAATATTGAGATCATATGATTATTCTTTGATAATATCCATCATGCTTTTGTGTGCGTTTGGATTAATTATGATATATAGCTCCAGCATTGCATGGGCAGTCCAAAGGTACCATGTGCCCAGTGACTATTTTTATCAGAAGCAAAAAATATGGCTCATGTTGTTTGTAGTCATCTTTCTGGCCACGGCAATTCTCCCTTATAAAATCATGAGATTCAATAGAGTCCTTGTGTTAATCGTCCTTGGTTCACTTTGCTTACTTGGCGGTCTGTTCGTGTTTGGGGACGTCGCCGGCGGGGCGCAGAGCTGGTATAAGTTCGGTTCGAATAAATTTCAGCCATCAGAGTTTGTCAAACTTGCCGTCATCATCTATCTGGCAGCGGTATACTCCAAAAAGCAAGCCTATATCAATCAATTTAATAAGGGTGTACTTCCGCCGTTGGCCTATTTATTTGTTGTTTGCTTTTTGATTATTCTCCAGCCCGATTATGGGACAGCCAGTATTATTGCCTTTATTTCGGCGACCATTATTTTTTGCTCGGGCATGAACTATAAAACGATTTTAAAACTGGTCACGATTGCTTTGGTTATTCTGATACCCGTTATCATCGCAATGAAAGGGGAAATCTTTTCGGAAAAACGGTTGAGCCGGATTACCATTATAGATAACCCATTTGCAGATGCCCAGAACGAAGGGTATCATCTTGTTAACTCGTATATAGCCATTGGTTCGGGCGGAGTCAATGGGTTGGGGTTAGGCCAAAGTGTTCAAAAGCTTGGATATTTGCCAGAATCCCATACGGACTTCATTATGGCTGTTGTGGCCGAAGAATTAGGAATTTGGGGAGTCGGCTTTGTCATTCTTTTACTTACGTATGTAGTGTTAAGAGGAATTTATATTGGGTTGCAATGTAAAGATCCGTTTGGTAGTTTACTGGCAATTGGAATTTCCAGCATGATTGGAATTCAATCGCTTATCAACTTGGCAGGGGTATCGGGCGCAATCCCGCTTACCGGTGTTCCGCTTCCGTTCATCAGCTATGGCGGATCGTCCCTTCTTTCGTTAGCAGCCGCGACGGGAATCCTTGTTAATATTTCTATGTTCACGAAATATGAAAGAAAATATAAACATCAAGAGGAGCAAACAGAAAGAAGGACATATTCTCAAGATGGAAAAGTTTTCTATATCAAATAGGATGCGGGGAGACGGCAGTCGTCTCCCTTTTGCCTTGCTGGATTTTGAAACCGTTGCCAATTAGCCGCCTTGCCCCCTGTTATTCTACTTGACCAAATAGCCAGAACACTGTTTTTTAACATAAAAAAACTGAATTTTAAATTTTGTTCTAATAATCCATTCCATATAATTAAAACGAATGCATCCAAATTTACCGGTTTCTAAATCATTCTTACATTTTCGAATTTGAGGGCATTGGGTGGACTATAATCAAAACATCTCAGGAGGGGGAAAAATGCCACAATTAGTATTGGAGACAAACAAGATTAGCCAAGCGATTGACCTTGTAGTGGAGCGTACCTTTAAAATGGATTTCGATTGGGATTGGCCAGGGGGAGTCGCCTTATTTGGTGTCGCCGAAGCATATGAAGCTACAGGTGAAAAGAAATATTTACAGTATCTTAAGGATTGGGTCGACGCGGAACTGGAGGACGGCATGCCGCCAATTACAGTTAATGCTTCCTCCGTTGGACACATCCTGCTGACATTATATAAAGAGACAAACGAAGAGAAGTATCTAAATAGTGCATTACAAATAGCCGATTTTTTACTAACTGATGCTGAGCGCTTTGCAGATGGTGTTCTGCAGCATACAGTAGGTGGAACTAAATATATTTTCCCGGAACAGGCTTGGGTGGATACCATGTTTATGGCCGGTTATTTTCTGCTTAGGATTGGCCATATGCTTGATCGGGAGGACTACTTCAATTTTGGATTAAAGCAATACCACGGACATGAAAGGTTTTTGCAGGATGACATAACCAATCTGTATTATCATGGCTGGGACAATATCGGACAAAATCACATGTCAGGAATTTTTTGGGCTAGAGGCAATAGCTGGGCGGCCTACACAATGGCACGTGCACTTGAACTGATTGAGGTACAGCATCCGTCCCATATGATTATAGCCGGTTCATTGCGTGACCAGCTAAGCGCTTTGGTTCGGCTCCAGTCTGAAACAGGGCTTTGGCATACGATTGTGGATGACCCTTCCTCCTATCTTGAGACATCAGGATCGGCTGGTATTGCCGCCGCATTAGTAAAAAGGGGTAAATTGTATAACAAGTATATCCAAAGATCCGTCGAAGGAATCCTCAGCCAGATTCGTGAAGACGGTTCGGTTATGGGCGTATCGGCTGGAACAGCTGTCATGTATGATGCAAGCGGATACAAAGAAGTTCCTTATAAACGCGTGCAAGGATGGGGACAAGGTTTAGTATTAGCCTTTTTGGCACTTCTGTTAAAAAGAGAAAATAGAAAATAGATAATAGTCACAAGGTGACCTGTGGAGAGTGTGAACGGTTTCCACAGGTTATTTGCAGTGCCTGGTTCATTGTTAGAGATAGATGCGGAGGAAGAGAAATGGAAAAGATCAATATATTCTTGGCTGGAGATTCAACCATGGCAAATTACCCGAAGAATGAGGCTCCCATGGCCGGCTGGGGGCAAATGCTTCAAAATTTATTTACAGAGGAAGTAAAAGTCTATAACTTTGCAAAATGTGGTGCTAGTACTAACACATTTATTGAAATCGGGTATTTAGACATCATACATGATTTCATTAAGCCTAATGATTATCTGTTTGTTCAATTCGGCCATAATGATCAAAAGGCTTTTGGAACCCAGCCTTTTACAACCTATCAATCTAATTTAACGGAATTTGTTAATGCGGCCCGTGAAAAAGGGGCCACTCCCGTGTTGCTTCCATCTGTTCACAGGAGAAATTTCGATGAAACAGGAAAGGTAACCAATACGCTGGGGGACTATCCAAGTGCGGTGATTCAGTTGGCAGAAAAGCTGGAAGTGCCGGTAATCAATTTATGGTCAAAAACAGAAAACCTGTATCAGTCACTGGGACCGGAGGGCTCAAAGCAATTATTTGTTTGGTTTGAAGAAAACGAACATCCTAATTATCCAAATGGGATTCAGGAAAACACTCATTTCTGCGAACAAGGAGCATTTCAGATTGCAAAACTCGCATTGGAAGGTGTAAAGGAATTACAACTGCCGATAGCGTCTTTTATTAAGGAATAGTTTAATAGAATGTCTCTGTAAAACATATTGTTGATTTTTTAAACGCTGTTGATTGGAGCGGATACGCTCGACTCCTGCGGGAGTACGGGGCAGGGGAGACCCCGCAGGCGCTTCTAGCGCCGAGGAGGCTTACCGGCATGCCCACGAGTTTCCTGAATGACCTGGAGAGGAAATCAACAGCCCAATTTAACTGAGCGAATAGAATAAAAATGTGAGGCGATGGACGTGGCTAACAAGTTATATCATGGTGCAGCCTATTACCCGGAACTGTGGGATGAAAAGGTTATTGAAGAAGATATAAGGCTTATGAAACAGACAGGCATCACTGTCGTTAGAATCGGAGAATTTGCGTGGGCCACAATGGAGCCGGAGGAAGGCAAATTTGATTTGAGCTTTTTTGTACATATCATTGAGAGACTTTATGAAAATGGGATTGAAACGGTCATGTGTACGCCTACGCCTACTCCGCCTATCTGGTTTACCCATGGGCATCCGGAGCGGATGTATGTAGATAATGACGGAAAAGTAATGGGCCACGGTTCCAGGCAGCATGCCTGTACAAACCATCCCTATTTCAGGGAAAGGGCCGCATTGATCACCGAACAGCTTGCAAAAGCAGTAGGAAACATGCCGGGGGTCATCGGCTGGCAATTGGACAATGAATTTAAATGTCATGTCAATCAATGCATGTGTGAAACGTGTAAAGGGTTATGGCATGATTGGCTAAGCAAACGATACGGCACAATTGAAAACCTCAATGATGCTTGGGGCACGAAGATTTGGAGTGAATATTACCTAAGCTTTGATCAGGTCCCACAGCCAGGGCCTGCGCCTTTTTTACACAACTCTTCATTAAGTACAATGTATCAAATCTTTTCCATGGAGAAAATTGCCGAGTTTGCTGATGAACAAGCCGCGATCATCCGAGAGTATTCGGAGGCTCCGATTACGCATAACAGTTCCATCGCCTTTGGCGTAGACAATGAAAGGCTGTTCAAAAATCTCGATTTTGCCTCATTTGACACCTATGCAAGTATTGAAAACTATGAAGCGTACCTGATTAACAGTGACTTATGGAGAAACTTAAAATCGGGAACTCCATTTTGGGTGATGGAAACGAGCCCATCCTATGCGGCTTCATTAACAAGCTATGCCAGTCCCCATCCAAATGGCTATCTAAAGGCTGAAGCAGCTGCTGCTTATGCATTGGGAGCAGGCGGCTTTTGTTATTGGCTTTGGAGACAGCAGCGTGCCGGCTGCGAACAGCCGCATGGCTCGGTGCTAAGTGCGTGGGGAAAACCGACTTTAGGCTATGCAAATGTGTTGGAAGTGGAAGAGCTGCGCAAGAAAATCGAACCTATCATTTTGGACACTAAACCGGCTCAGGCGGAATTGGCGATTGCTTATTCCGATCGGGCCAAGGCGTTCCTGGAAACTGAGCCGCATCGGAAGTTAAATCACCGGGGATTAATTACCGACTTTTATAATCTGATCCTATCGATGGGGATTCATCGTGATCTTATACCAGAAGGAGCCAGTTTAGAAGGTTATAAATTATTGTTAACCCCGTTTATTCCCTATTTATCTGCTGACTATATTGCCCAAGCGAAAAGCTTTGTGGAAAACGGCGGTATCTGGATTGTCGGGCCCCTTACAGGAGGAAGGACAGAGCATCATACGGTTCACACGGACAGGGCATTAGGGCAGCTGGAGGAAATCTCTGGTATCGAGGTGCTATATACTTACCCGATGGATAATACAGGTTCCATCGGCCGGGCGTTTGGCAAGTCTGCTCCATTAGGCTGGTGGAGTTCTGTATTCGAGAGTGGTTCCGGCCATAGCCTGGGAATCATTGAAGAAGGATTGTCCCAAGGAAAAGCTTTTCTTTCGGAGAAAAGTCTCGGATCTGGAAAAATCATCATGCTCGGGTCTATGCCATTAGGGGAAGCAGGGGATTTAATGTTGCAGAATCTAATCCACCACTACTCAAATGAAGCGAATCTAACATTAAGAACAGATGTTTCAAGGGGCACAATTGTTGCCCCCAGACAAGGGGACGGATACACCGTTTGGTTTGTTATCAACATGGATGGAAACGGAGGAAGTGTAACCATTCCCCAATCAGCAATAGACTTAGAGACAAATAATCCAGTAGAGCCTGGCAAACTTGAAGTAGGCAGATTTGAATGCAAATGGATTCGCTTTAATAAAAATGAAGCTTGAGGAGGAATAACAAATGATTCGTAAAGCATCAGTGATGAAAGTGTTCCCCGGCCATCATGACGAATATAAAAAACGCCATGACCAACTCTGGCCTGAAATGGAAGTGGAATTAAAGAATCATGGAGCCCATCATTATTCGATTTTTTTAGATGAGCGGACCTATAACCTGTTTGCCTATGTAGAGATTGAGAGTGAAGAAAAGTGGAATAGTATGGCCGAAACTGAAATTTGCCAAAAATGGTGGGCCTATATGAAAGATATCATGGAAACAAACCCGGATAACAGCCCTGTATCTTATGAACTAAAACAGGTGTTTTATCTCGATTAATAATTGAATAGGAAAAACGGAATTAAGACCACCAATTGCTTATGGTGGTCTTTTTAAGAAAAATGCTTGTCAATACACATAACTTAAGAGGGAAAAAAATATGATGGTTTTATGTTTAAGGGGAGGCGAGGATTTATGCAGAGCTTGCGTTGGGCTTGGGGATATATAAGAAAATATAAAATTAGAATGTTTAGCGGCCTGGCTTTGGTTCTGGTAGTTTCGGCTCTAAATATGGCCAATCCCTATTTGGCAGGCAGAATTGTGGATGATGTCATGTACGGCCATAAAACGAATTTGTTATGGCCAATGTTGGGGTTGATGATAGGTTTTACGGTAGTTAGGACCATCGTCCGTTACGGGTACCAACTTTTGTTTGAGAATATCTCACAAAACGTTATTTTTAAAATGAGAGAACACCTCTTTGAGCGGCTTATGGGTTTGGACTTTTCTTTCTATGACCGCACTAAAACGGGAGATATTATGGCCAGGATGACCGGTGACATGGAAGCCATCCGCCATTTTACGGCATGGACGATTTATATGATTTTTGAAAATGTAACCATCTTCCTGTTTGCAGTGACCTTTATGTTTAGCATTCATGTACCGTTGACATTGGCTATTTTAGCGGTCACCCCTATTATCGGATTCTTTGCCTTCCGTTTATCCAATGATGTGAAGCCAACTTTTACAGAGATTAGGAACCAATTTGCCAAACTTAATTCTGTGGTACAGGAAAACATCAGCGGGAATCGGGTAGTGAAGGCATTTGCAAAAGAAAACTATGAAATTGAAAAGTTTACGTATGAAAACGAAGCTTTTAGGGCGAGAAATCTTCAAGCGGCTAAAATTTGGGAAAAATACCTGCCTGTTTTGGACTCTCTTGCTGGAGTACTAACGGTTGTGATGATACTAACGGGTGGAATCATGGTGATTAACGGTTCTCTTACCATAGGAGAACTGGTTATGTTCAATTCATTGATATGGGCTCTAAACAACCCTATTCGCAGTGCCGGCTGGTTGATTAATGATGTTCAAAGATTCATAGCCTCTGCCGAAAAAGTGGAGGAGCTGCTCCTAAAAAAATCACAAATTATCAATGGAAAACATCAAACCGTTCAAGAATTAGATACGGATATTGAATTTGATCATGTTTATTTCAGCTACGGCAATGGGCTGGCGTTAGAAGACATTAGTTTTACAGCGAAACCTGGCCAAACGGTCGCAATTATTGGTCCTACCGGTTCAGGGAAATCCACATTAGTTCATTTGCTTAGCCGGTTTTATGATGTGACGAATGGTGCCATTAAAGTAGGCGGAAGGAATGTAAAAGAGTGGGACCTTCATCAATTAAGGTCTTCATTGGGGATGGTAATGCAGGATATTTTTCTTTTTTCTGATACGATTGAAGGAAACATAGCCTATGGAAATCCTAATGCCTCCATTGAGGCGGTACAAATTGCCGCCAGGCAAGCGGAAGCTCATGAATTTATTGACTCTCTTCCTGACGGTTACGATACCATCGTCGGTGAAAGGGGAGTCGGATTATCCGGCGGCCAGAAGCAGCGGATTGCTCTTGCGAGGGCTCTTTTGAAAGACCCTAAGGTACTGATACTGGATGATACAACATCAAGTGTAGATATGGAGACGGAAGAACGGATTCAAAAGACACTAAACTCGATCCAAGAAGGAAAAACGTGCTTTATTATTGCGCACCGAATATCCTCTGTTAAAGAGGCTGATACAATCTTGGTTCTAAATAACGGCAAAATCATTGAACGGGGAACACACGATGAATTACTCTTGAAAAGAGGATATTATTACCATGTGTACCAGAACCAGTATGGGAACTTTGATATTCACTTAATGGCAGGGATGTGAAACCTATTGGCACGCAACAAATTTAATGTGGATGAAGAGCTTGAAACGCCCTTTAGTATCGCACATCTGAAAAGATTACTGGTGTATGTTAAACCATTCAAAACACAAATCATGATAACTGTCATCATCATGCTGGTGGCAAGTGGCGCCAATTTAATTGGTCCATACTTAATCAAACAGGCAATCGACAAAGAAATCCCTGGCAAAAATATTGCGGGTTTGGCCTCCCTTGCAGGGATTTATTTAGTCGCCTTAACCGTGACGGGAATCTGTATGAAATTCAGAATCAGAATGATGTCCCAGATTGGCCACAGTGTGATTAAAAATATCCGAAGGGATTTATTTACCCACCTGCAAAAGCTTTCATTTTCATTTTTTGACAGCCGTCCGCATGGGAAGATTTTAGTCCGGGTGGTTAATTACGTTAATTCTTTAAGCGACTTACTATCCAATGGATTAATCAATTTAATCACTGATTTATTCAGTTTATTGGTGATTATTGGCTTTATGTTGTCCATCAATGCAAAACTCACATTATTGGCAATGGCAGGATTCCCAATCCTGGCGTTGATTATTTTTTTAATAAAAAATGCCCAGCGTAAAGCTTGGCAAAATTTAAGCAATAAACAGTCGAATTTAAATGCCTATATCCATGAAAGCATCAATGGAATAAAAGTTACCCAGGCATTCGTTCGGGAAGAAGAGAATAAAAAAATCTTTCATGGAGTTTCCAATGGTTATAAAACCTCGTGGCTTAAGGCCGTGAGGGTCCATTTCTTACTGTGGCCCGCAATTGAAAATATCTCTGTCCTTACGGTTACGTTAATATACGTTTTTGGAGTCAGTATGATTGGCAATGGGATTACGGTTGGTGCCCTGGTAGCATTCGTGGGGTACATATGGATGTTTTGGACACCGCTTGCAAACATCGGTAATTTTTATAATGCGATTATCAATGCATCGGCCTACCTGGAACGGATATTTGAGATGATGGATGAGAGACCCGGGATTTCGGATCGTCCCAACGCAAAAGAACTCCCCGTTATTAAAGGGAAAGTGGAATTTGACAATGTGGTCTTTGGGTATGAAGGATCAGCGCGGAATTTGAATCAGCTTAGTTTTATGGCAAATCCTGGTGAGTCAATCGCTATTGTGGGTCCAACTGGCGCTGGAAAAACAACCATCGTTAGTTTGCTCAGCCGTTTTTATGATATCGGGAGCGGTGAAATTAGAATAGACGATTTGAATATTGAAACCGTGACCATTTCATCATTAAGAAAACAAATGGGGGTCATGCTGCAGGATCCGTTTATTTTCTCCGGAACGATTATCGACAATATTCGTTATGGTCGTTTAGATGCGTCCGACGAAGAGGTAATCATGGCAGCAAAAGCAGTACAGGCGCATTCCTTCATCTGCCAATTGCAACAAGGCTATTATACGGAAGTGAATGAGAGAGGTTCCATCCTCTCAAATGGCCAAAGGCAGCTCATTTCATTTGCAAGGGCATTACTGGCAGACCCCAAAATCCTTATTTTGGATGAGGCCACTTCTTCCATTGATACAGAGACCGAGATGGCGTTACAACAAGGGCTGGAGACATTGCTTTCAGGCAGGACATCGTTTATTATTGCCCATCGCCTTTCCACCATCCAGAACGCCTCTAAAATACTGTATATTGATAAGGGCATGATTATGGAAGAAGGAACACATGATGAATTAATTCGTCGCCGGGGCCTTTATTGGAAATTGTATACATCGCACTATTCTTCACTTAAAGTGATATAACTAACAAACCCTGAAGGATTCCTTCAGGGTTTCAATTTTATTGTGATCTTTGAATCTTTCACAAAATATTCCCTATGAATATAGGGAATTAAATGGTAAAATCAAATTAATTTTATTCGACAAAAGATGCATGTATTTGAGGAAAAACTGCTGTTAAAGATCCGGGTTAAAAATTTGGCCATTGGAGAGTAACCATGAATAAGATATGGCATCGAATAAAGAGAAATTACCAAAATTTAAAGATAAAGAATAAACTGTTTATCCTTATTTTCTCCATTTTGATTCTTTCATTTTCCTTTGCTTTCATGGGGCTGCAATATGCCTTCCATATTTACGATGAACAGTTATACAGCAAGTCGTCACAAGTGTTAAGCACTTCCTCGAACAGTATTGAAGGTGAATTAAAGCATATGGAGGAAGTGACGTATAGTATTTTGACCGACCCGCAGATTCAGCAATATTTGGCATCAGTTAGTCAGGACGGTTCAGAATATGAAAAGTATCTTTTACGTAACAAAATGATGGATAAGCTATGGAGCTATGTAAGCAGGGAGAAATATATCGATTCAGTGAAATTGCTTGATGTGAATGGAGGGGAATATGCTCTTGACGATAGAAATGTAAAATTAACGCAAGATCAAAAATCTGACATCGTTAAGCAGGCTAGCCAGGCTGATGGAAGTAATGTTTGGATCAATCCTCCAAATAATAATTTTACAATTGCCACTGCCAGGACTATTAAACAATACTCCGATTTAAGCTTTGATAAAATCGGAACCGTCATTATTTATATTGATATGGAAAAACTTGTAGGAGATATTTTAGAAGGCTCCAGTAAAATGGATGGCGAGTTCTTTATCGCTAATAAAGGCGGCCTGATTTTTCCAAAGAATATTGCCATCCCGTTTAACGAATTACCCTTACATGTAAAGAATGGCTATCAAATTAAAGAAATTGGGCAAAAGAATTACTTCCTTGTCCAAATTCAATCCAATTATTTCGATTGGAACTATATAAATCTCATTCCATTTAACGAAATCTTCAAAGATATTAATTTCATTAAATCAGTTTTTGTTTTTATTTTCTGCCTCATGTTTATGGTTGTTATGATTGTTGGGATCCGTTTTGCCAAGAATATTACAACCCCTCTTGAAAATCTTGTTGCCAGTGTGGAGTATCTTAAGGTCGGAGATTTCAAAGAAGCCAAAAAGGAAGCGCTTAAATCGCCGATAACCCAAGATGATGAGGTGGGCTTGCTGCAGCAAAACTTCCAGACAATGACCCACAGGATAGATGAGTTAATTAATGAAAATTACGCAAAACAGTTAACCATCAAGGAAACAGAGTTTAAAGCACTTCAGGCTCAAATTAATCCACATTTTTTATATAACACCCTTGAGTCAATCAATTGGTTAGCAAAGGGCAATGGGCAGTTTCAAATATCAAAAATGGTAGAAGCGCTTGGCTTTCTGCTCCGCAATTCGATCAGCTTAAAAAAACCAATGATCACGATTGAGGAAGAGCTTAATATTGTAAAAAACTACATCATCATACAAAAATATCGATTTGAGGACCGACTGAACTTCCAAATGGAAGTGGATTCCGAACTGAGTCGCTTGTACATCCCCAAGCTAACCTTGCAGCCACTTGTGGAAAATGCGATTAATTACGCATTGGAGCCAATGGTTGAACCTTGCAAAGTCAGAATTTACTCGTCTGTTAATGAACAGACTATTCAATTGATTGTTGAAGATAACGGACCGGGGATGGAACCCGCCTATCTCGAAAAGTTACGGCATGGACAAATCAAAACGCGGGGGCAAGGTGTAGGGATATCCAATATTAATGAGCGAATCAAACTGGCCTATGGTGAAGATTATGGTATAAAAATTGAGAGCGTACCTAATCAAGGAACGAAAGTGATGATCAACTTACCGGTCAGAGAGGAGGATGTTAATGTACAACGTACTGTTAGTGGATGATGAAAAAATCATTACCGAGGGGATGTCAAAGGTCATTGACTGGAATTCTATTGGGACAAATCTGATTGGCACCGCGTGGAATGGAATAGAAGCCTTTAAAATAATCGAACAGCAACATCCTGATATTGTGATTAGTGATATCAAAATGCCTGGAATGAACGGTCTTGAGTTGGTAGAAAAGGTAAGCGGCAGGTTTCCGGATATAAAATTTATTCTATTGTCGGGTTTCAGTGAGTTTGATTTTGCTAAGCAAGCAATGGAATTCGGTGTAAAACATTACCTATTAAAACCATGCAATGAGAATACCATAATGGATGCTGTAAGTGAACTTTGCCTTGAACTTAAACAAAAACAAGAGCGGGAACAATTTGTCCAAAAGATAAAAGGCACATTGGAAACCGTTTTGCCATTTGCAAAGGAACAGCTTCTAAAAGAAATGATTACGAACCATTATGAAAATATCGAATTAAAACACTATCAAAACCTTTTTGAGAAAGAAGTATTATCGGAGAATGTTCGAGTCGTGTTATTCCAATTAGAAGGGAACTTTCAATTCGAGCATATTTTCGCCATTAAAAATATTGGGGAACATATCTTTGATTCTTATATATTGAGTTGTACTGTATGGGAAACGGTGTTATTTCTGATAGAAAGTGACTTGGATTCAACAAACCTGCATTCTCAAATTGAAAGAATTAAAAAGACGTTTTACCAGTATTATCGAATTGACACGACTGTGGCAATCAGTGAGGAAGGAAATATCGTAACCGCAAACAAATTGTACAGGCAGGCTTTGGACTGCCTTGCCTATCGCTTTTATCTTGGAGAAGGCTGTGTCATCACGAAAAACGACATCGGCATTCTGAGCGAACCAAATGAAGAGGAATTTTTCTACGATGATCAGCAATTCACAAGACTTGTAAAATCCGGAAGTTGGTATGCTGTAAATGATGAAATTGAATCTTTCTTCCTCCAGTTAGCAGAATTAAGATTGGATATAGATACGACGAAATCATATGTCATCCAATTATTTAATAGCATGGTTCGTTTATATGAACCTGCTGAAATGAACAGATATTTAAAAGAGTTGCCAGTGTTATTGGAAATGGACACCATTCAAAATATGAAAGGCCTTTTTGAAAGCGTTGCCCAAAAGATAACGAACAGTTATTACCAGCAAACCAAAAGCAAACATTCTGCCATTATTAATAAAGTAATCGAGATTATTGAAAAACAGATTGGTAACCAAAACTTATCGCTTCATTGGGTTGCCAATGAAATGTTATATATGAATGCGGATTATCTTGGAAAGTTGTTTAAAAAAGAAACGGGGGAAAAGTTTTCAAATTATCTTACCAGGTTAAGAATCGAAACTGCTATAAAGTTAATTGAGGGTGAAACAGATGTAAAGGTTTTTGAAATAGCAGAGAAAATTGGCTTCGGTGAAAATCCTCAATATTTTAGCCAGGTTTTTAAAAAGCATACCGGTTATACTCCTTCAGAATATAAAAAAGAGTCGGTACAAGGATTGTCATAAAATTCAAAGGGGAAATTACCATGAAAAAGCTAATATCCTCAACATTGTCGCTAGTAATGGTATTTTTCGCTGGTGGCTGCGGCATCTTTGGCTTGAACGAAACAACGGCGAGTAATGGGAAAGAGCAGGTTACATTAAGGATTGCCTGGTGGGGAGAACAGCCAAGGCATGATGATACACTCAAAGCTATTGAATTGTTTGAAAAAAAGTATCCCTATATTAAGGTTGAACCGGAATACACGAATTGGGATGATTATTGGAAAAAACTTGCCCCAATGGCAGCAGGAAATAAGCTTCCTGATATTATCCAGATGGATTTGTTATACTTAAGGCCCTATAGTGAAAATAACTTACTAGAAGATTTAACGCCCTATATTAATGAAAAGATTATTAAGACCGATACCATCAGTGGAAAAATTCTTGATGGAGGAAAAATTGGCGATAACGTTTATGGAATCCCACTTGGGTTGAATGCCCCGGCAATCATCTTGGATCGTTCATTGTTATCATCAGCAGGCGTACAAATCCCAAATAATAACTGGAGCTGGGATGATTTCGAACACATGGCCTTACAGGTACACAACCGTAAGCAAATCTATGGAACCAACGGTATGAAACCGCCAGAAGTTTTCTTTTCATATTATCTGCGAACCAAAGGGAAAAGTTTATATAATGAAAGTGGGACCGGATTAGGCTATGAAGATGATCAAATATTTATTGATTACTTCGAGATGCAACTTAGATTGCTTGAACAAGGGGCATTTCCAAGGCCGGATGTGACGGAACAGATCAAGGGAATACAGGATGAATTATTGGTTAATCAGGTGTCTCCTGTCACATGGGCTCATTCCAATCAGTACATCGGCTTTACGAAAAGTGCAAATCGGACTCTTGAACTAATCCAGCCTCCTGGGTTTACCCGGGATATGGCGTCTACTGTGAAACCAAGCATGTTGTTTTCTGTTGCAAAGAGCTCTAAGAATAAAGAGGCTGCAGCACTGTTTATCAATTTCTTTGTAAATAGCAGTGAAGTGAACCGAATTATTAAGGGGGAAAGGGGAGTTCCTATTTCTTCCAAAGTAGTCAAAGATATCACTAAAGATTTGTCTGAGCAGGAGAAAAAAGTCTTTGATTACGTGATTAAAGTTAAAAACAAAAATGTCATGGTTGAAAAAGCTGACCCGTTGGGTGGCATTGAGGTCGTCAAATTACTGCAAAATGTATCTGATCAAATTTTGTTTAGAAAGTTAACCCCGAGTGAAGGAGCACAAATATTTAGATCCAATGCGTCTAAAATCCTTTCGCAATATAGATAAAACTCCATTGAGCATTGTTCAATGGGGTTTTTTTGATAGGAAGAAGTCGGATTTTTAAACAAACTGAACGGAAAATTGGATTCAGACAATTTCAATTAAACCGCATAATAGAAATGTAAACACTTACATGATGTAAATAAAAGAAGGGGGAAAATGTGTGAAAAAATTTCTAGTTTCGTTGTTTAGTTTAGTACTAGTCTTCTCTTTATCAGCATGTAACAGCAGCAGTAAATCCACAAGCGGAGAAGAATCCAAACCAAAAGAAGAGAAAAAAAGTGATGAACCGGTTACGCTAAGGATTGCCTGGTGGGGTTCCCAGCCGCGTCATGACTACACGTTGAAAATCATCGAAATGTATGAAAAGCAACATCCGAATGTGAAAATTGAAGCCGAATATGCAGCATGGGATGACTACTGGAAAAAGTTAGCTCCTCAAGCAGCCGCAAACGAGCTTCCGGACATTATCCAAATGGATTTATCCTATTTCTCTCAATACTCTCAAAATGGCCAATTGGCTGATCTAAGTAAATTTGCAGGTAAAGAAATCAACACAAAAGACATCGCTAAAAACGTCATTGACGGTGGTAAAATTGGTGACAAGCTTTATGGTATTAACTCGGGTGTAAACGTTGTTGGTTTCCATTATGATCCAGCCTTGTTGAAAAAAGCTGGTGTGGATTCCATTCCTGAAAACTGGACTTGGGATGACTATAAGGAAATCGCCGCAAAAGCAAAAGCTGCTGGTGTGTTCGTTGACTCTGGCATGAAAGCAGACGTGTTCTTTAACTATTATTTAAGAACTCTAGGCAAGTCGCTTTATAGCAAAGATGGCACGACGCTCGGTTATAAGGATGACAAGTTATTCGTAGATTTCTTTAAAATGACCTCTGGATTAGTAAAAGACAAAGCAGTTCCAACTCCTGATTATTTAGCACAGCTTAAAGGTTTAGAGGATTCTGACCTTGTTACTAGTAAAGGAATTGGTGTATGGCAATGGTCCAACCAGTTCGTAGGGCTTCAGCAGGTTGCTAATAGACAACTTGAAATCGCACCAATGCCAGGTCCTGACACTAAAAAAGGTTTGTACTTAAAACCTGCCATGTTCTGGTCAGTTGGCAACAATTCCAAAAATAAAGCAGAAGCTGCAAAGTTTATTGATTTCATGATTAATGATATTGAAGCAAATAAATTAAACCTTGGTGACCGTGGTGTACCTGGTTCCTCTGTTGTAAAAGATGCATTAAAACCACTGCTTTCCCCAGCACAAGTTCAAGTATTTGATTATGTGGAGTGGGCAGAGAAAAACAGCTCAGCATTTGATGGCCCAGATCCTGTAGGTGCTGGAGAGGTAATCGAATTGATGGATAGTTTAAGTGAACAGATGGCTTATGGAAATCTAAAAGTCGAAGATGCTGCGAAACAGTTTAGACAGCAAGCTGAAAGCATCTTGTCTCAAAACAAAAAATAATTTCCATGGTGATAGCTGATCCACCTTTCGATCAGCTATCGTCATTTCCATCTTTGAAAATTCCATAGAATAAGGAGATGATTACATGAGCACCCGTGTGGTAAAGGAAAATGTGGAAGCGAATATCACAATCCGTCCTGTCAGTAAAAGGTCCCGTGCCATTAAAGAGAACTTGACAGGGTATGCATTTATTAGCCCATTTGTTATTGGTTTCCTTGCATTTACCTTAATTCCAATCGTAATGTCCTTATATTTATCATTTACAAACTATAATCTGTTTGCAGCACCTAAATGGATTGGCCTTGATAACTATATAAAAATGTTTACTGCCGATCCTAGGTATTGGCATTCGTTAAAGGTTACCATTATTTATGTGTTTGCCGGCGTTCCATTTAGACTTATTGTCGCTTTATTAATTGCCATATTGTTAAATACCGCCTCAAAGGCAGTAGGACTCTATCGTACCTTATTTTATTTACCGTCACTGATCGGTGGAAGTGTTGCGGTAGCCATTATGTGGCGGAATGTATTCGGTGACCAGGGGATAGTCAATATCGTGCTAGACATGCTTGGAATCCCAGTCGTTCGATGGTTTGGTAATCCTACTGCTGCATTGTGGATGCTCATCTTTTTGGCGGCTTGGCAATTCGGCTCATCCATGTTAATATTCCTAGCCGGCTTAAAAGGGATACCGAAAAGTTACTATGAAGCGGCCAGTGTAGACGGGGCCAATGGATTACAGCAATTCTTTAAAATTACGCTTCCAATGTTGAGCCCAGTTATTTTATTCAACACAGTCATGCAAACCATAAGTGCGTTTATGACATTCGTACCGGCGTTTATTATCTCAAAAGGTACAGGCGGCCCGTTAGACGGAACACTTCTTTACTCCTTATATCTATACTTACAAGGTTTCGAGTTCTTCAATATGGGGTATGCTTCCGCAATGGCATGGATCATGCTGATTATTGTGGGAATTTTAACACTAATCATCTTTGCAACATCAAAATTCTGGGTTCACTATGAATCGGAAGGAGGCAAATAATCATGATGAAGTTAAAATCGCCAAAATGGTGGCTGTATCATATATTAGTGGGCGGGTTTGCAATTTTGATGCTTTATCCGGTTATTTGGCTCCTGATGAGCTCATTTAAGCCAAGCGATACCATCTTTGTTACGGCCAAATCACTGATACCCGATCATTGGATTTGGACTAACTATGCAGAGGGATGGAAGGGGATTGGCGGAAATTCCTTTGGAGTCTTCATTAAAAATACCGCTGTCATCGTGGTTATTACATTAATTGGACAAGTGATATCATCTTCTTT
This sequence comes from Neobacillus camarae, assembly GCF_054950115.1. Classification (NCBI taxonomy): domain Bacteria; kingdom Bacillati; phylum Bacillota; class Bacilli; order Caryophanales; family Bacillaceae; genus Neobacillus; species Neobacillus camarae. Next base: position 766,053 of record NZ_JBUCKX010000001.1, read on the forward strand.
GATTGCCTTCGGTTTCGCGCGTCTAAATTTTAAAGGGAGAGCCTTTTGGTTTGGATTAATGATGGTAACGTTAATGCTTCCAGGTGAAGTGGTCATGGTTCCCCAATATATTGTTTTCTCTAAACTAGATTGGCTAAACTCGATTAGACCATTAACCGTTCCAGCCTATTTTGGAACACCGTTCTTTATCTTCTTGCTCGTGCAATTTATCCGCACGATACCAAGAGAGCTAGATGAAGCGGCAATCATTGATGGCTGCGGCACTTTCAAGATCTTTACGAAAATCATTTTGCCATTAATCACACCGTCGCTGGCAACGGTTGCAATTTTCTCTTTCTACTGGACCTGGGACGCCTTATTAGGGCCGGTTCTATATCTAAACAGTCCTTCAAAGTACACTGTTTCAATGGCATTAAATATGTTCCTGAGTAATGAAACAGTATCCAATTGGGGCGCTATGTTTGCCATGTCGATTGTGACCTTAATTCCTGTTTTTCTAATCTTCTTCATCTTCCAAAGATATGTTGTGGAAGGGATCAGCACAAGCGGGTTAAAGGGCTGACATGGTTACAAATCTACTATTCTTAAAACTTTGCCACTTCGTATCCTAATGGAAGTGGCAAAGGTCATTTTGTTAAACAATGGTTTAAGGAGGCTTACAAATGGACACTTCAGGTATAATGGGCGGCTTTAATAAACTGTTTGAATGGATATCAAGGCTAGCATGGTTAAATGTATTATGGATTTCATTTACGCTGTTGGGTTTAGGCATCTTTGGATTTTTCCCTGCAACAGTTGCTATGTTTGCAGTCACCCGAAAATGGATGTTAGGTAATGATGAAATGTCTATTTTTAAGACTTTTTGGACTACTTATAAGAAGGAATTTTTAAAAAGTAATCTTCTTGGAGTTATTATTCTTGCTATTGGCTTGATATTATATATTGATTTTCATTTTGTGATGCATTCATCTAGTCGTTTTGTTTCGGTTCTATACGTACCGTTTTTTATCATCACTTTAATTTTTATTTCGATGTTATGTTATATCCTGCCGATTTTTGTTCACTACGAAATGAAGATTAGCCAGGTGATAAGAAATTCCTTCTTTGTAATGATTATGAATCCTTTATCAACCTTTTATATGTTGATAGGAAGCTTTGGGATTCTTTTCGTACTCTCCTATGTGCCGCCAATATGTATCCTTTATAGTGGCAATTTATTGGCGTTATTCATGATGAAACCGGCCATCAATGCATTTGAAAAAGTTAACCAAAAGGCAAAGCTTTGGCTTCAGGAACAATAAGAAAAGTGCTGGAGCTAGACAATTTTCAACGTCGGAAATTTATCATTTCTCTCTTATAAGGAAGTCGGGATCTCATATATTGGGACCCGTTTTTTAATAGATTAAAAGTGGAAAGGAGTAATTAATATGGTTTTTTGTAAAGAAATCGTCCTGGGTGAAGACCAGGCTAAATCAAAAGAGTTTTTATATCATGCTGAAAAGGGGTATGGGTTTGTCCTTCCTGAGGGAGCAGACAGGGATGAAGATAAACGGGATTCATTGCCGGGGGAATATAGTGTCCCACAGGTTCCCTCCTATATCGTGGATGTTCCGGATGGAAATTACAGAGTTAGGATGAAAAACAGTTCGACAAAAAAGGTCACGATTAAATCAGGACTTGGCCATTTGCACAGAATGATGGGCCCTGCCGAAAGGGAAGAACGTTTTTTGGTACATGTTGATGACAGAAAGTTAAAAATTGCCTTTATTGGAGAACATCCATTTGCAGGCACCTTAGAAATTGCAGACACCCCTGAGGCGCCGACTGTTTTCTTGGCGGGGGACTCAACGGTAACCGACCAGCGTTCGAGCGGATACCCTTATTATGGATGGGGCCAGATGCTTCCTTTCTTTTTTACAGATGCTGTAGCCGTTTCTAATCATGCCGGATCCGGAAGAAGCTCAAAAAGTTTTATTAAAGAAGGGCGTTTAGAAAAGATATGGAACAGCATCCGTAAGAATGATTTTCTGTTGATTCAATTTGGCCATAATGATGAAAAAGACGATGAACGCGGCACAGAGCCCTTTTCGACATTTCAAGATCACTTAAAGATTTATATAGAAGGAGCAAGGAAAAGAGGAGCCATTCCCGTTCTCATTAGTCCGATGCACCGGCGTTCCTTTGATGATGAGGGAAAAATCATTAACACCCATGGTGACTATATAGCAGCAATGGAAGAGTTAAGTATGAAAGAGAATGTACCCTATATCGACTTGGCAGGAAAGAGTAAAACCCTTTACGAAAGTTTGGGAGAAGAAGGAACGAAAAAACTTTTCACATGGGCCGCTCCTGGTGCGTATACAAAATTTCCTGATGGAATTGAGGATAACACCCATTTTCAAGAACTGGGGGCATTAGAGATAGCAAAATTGGTAGTTGAAGGTATCAGGGAAAACAACATAGAGACCCTTGTCTCAGCATTAAGAATGTCAAATAACGGAATATTGGAGGGACTGGTCAAGTGATAGAAATAAACCAACCTAAAGCCCCCTTATTTAGAGACCCGATTTATGATGGGGCAGCGGATCCGGTAATTATCTGGAATCGAGATGCTCAAGAATGGTGGATGATTTACACAAATAGACGGGCAACTGTAGAATGCCAACAGTTTGCCTGGGTTCATGGCACAGATTTAGGGATTGCGTCCTCTTCTGATGGGGGAATGAATTGGAATTATCGAGGGGTTATACAGGGGCTGGATTTTGAACCGGGAAGAAACACGTTCTGGGCACCGGAAATTGTTTGGCATGAAGGCTTGTATCATATGTACGTCAGTTATATTCAAGGTGTGCCATATGAGTGGAAGGGACATAAGCGAAGAATTCTTCACTATACCTCTACAAATCTATGGGATTGGCAATATGAATCGAGCCTGAATTTGAGCTCTGAATATGTGATTGATGCGGCTATCCATAGACTTCCGAGTGGGTGCTGGCGAATGTGGTATAAAGATGAAGCGAATCATTCCCATACCTATGCCGCAGACAGCGAGGACTTATACCACTGGGAAGTGGCCGGCCCTGTGATAACCGGTTTTCCGCATGAAGGCCCGAATGTGTTCTATTGGAAGAATACATTTTGGTTGATTATTGATGAATGGAAAGGGCTAGGCGTCTATCAATCCAGTAATGGTGAAGGTTGGACAAGGAACGGCATCATCTTAGATGGGCCGGGAACCCGTGAAGATGATGGCACCATTGGCCTGCACGCGGATGTTTATGTGAAAGATGACAACGCTTATATCTTTTATTTTACCCATCCTGAAAGGGTGGATGCTGCCGAGCCTTCCTATAAAACCAGAAGATCATCAATTCAGGTGGCAAAATTGGAGTTAGTTGACAACGTCTTGGTCTGTAATCGAAATGCCCCATTTGAATTAAAATTATAGATATATTTTTTCATAGGAGAATAAAAAATGTTAACCAATAACGACATTCGAATTCGCGACCCGTTTATACTGACGGACCTGGAAACCAGCGGTTACTTTATGTATGGAACGACGGATCAAAATGTATGGGAGGGGAAAGCAGTAGGCTTTGATGCCTACAAAAGCAGTGATTTGGAAAACTGGGAAGGACCTTTTGAAGTGTTCCGCCCAACTGCCGGTTTTTGGGCAGATCAGCATTTTTGGGCACCGGAGGTTTATTTTTACCAAAGTAAATATTATATGTTCGCTAGCTTCAAAGCGGAAGGGAAATCCCGTGGAACCCAAATTCTTGTTTCTGGTAACCCATTAGGTCCTTTCACTCCGCATTCTGATGGCCCGGTTACTCCGCATGATTGGGAATGTCTGGATGGGACATTGTTTTTGGATGATAACCAGCTGCCTTGGATAATTTATTGCCGGGAATGGCTCCAGGTTCATGATGGTGAAATCTGGGCCCAACGTTTGACTGGCGATTTAAAGAGAGCAACCGGTAACCCTGTTCTTTTGCTTAAAGCATCCCAAGCTGAATGGACGGTGCCGGCTCGAGGGGAAAAGGACTTTGTTACCGACGGACCTTACCTTTACCGAGCGCTAAATGGGGAACTGCTCTTGCTTTGGTCCAGCAGAAGCAAACATGGATATGCGGTCGGTGTGGCTAGATCCGCCTCCGGCGAAATACATGGACCGTGGCTACATGTATCTGATCCATTAATAGATGAAGATGGCGGACATGCCATGCTGTTTAGAACCTTTGCCGGGGAGTTAAAATTAGCGATCCATTCCCCTAATCGTTCGCCAAATGAGCGCCCAGTATTTTTAACTATAATAGAAAAAAATAATCAATTACTTGTCGAAAGCTATGGGGGAAAATGTTGTGAATAATGTTATTATTAACACCGATATTCATCTAGGAAACATTAATAAGAATATTTATGGCCATTTTGCCGAACACCTGGGCAGGTGTATTTATGGGGGGATTTGGGTTGGGGAGGATTCTTTGATTCCGAATACAAAAGGAATTCGCAACGATGTTTTGGAGGCATTAAAGGAAATAAACATTCCTGTTCTCCGCTGGCCGGGAGGCTGCTTTGCAGATGAGTACCATTGGAAGGATGGGATCGGCCCAAAAGAAAACCGTAAACGTATGGTCAACACCCATTGGGGCGGTGTTGTGGAGAACAACCATTTTGGCACCCACGAATTTATGCTTTTATGCGAATTGCTGGAATGCGAACCCTATATTTGCGGGAACGTTGGAAGCGGAACTGTTCAGGAGATGTCTGAGTGGGTGGAGTATATGACCTTTGACGGGGAATCGCCAATGGCCAACTGGCGCAGGGAAAATGGCAGGGAAAAGCCTTGGAAACTGAAATATCTTGGGGTTGGAAATGAAAATTGGGGCTGCGGCGGTAATATGCGCGCGGAGTATTACTCTGACCTATATCGGCGTTATCAAACATATGTTAGAAATTACGCAGGAAATAAAATTTATAAGATAGCAGGCGGCGCCAATTCAGATGATTATAATTGGACAGAAGTCCTAATGAAACAAGCCCACCGGATGATGGATGGACTCAGCATTCATTATTATACCGTCCCTGGCGATTGGCAGGATAAAGGCTCTGCTGTCGACTTTGCCGAAGATGAATGGTTTATTACACTGAAGAAAGCCTACCGGATGGATGAGCTTATCACAAAACACTCGAAAATCATGGATCAATATGATCCCCAAAAACGGGTAGGACTGATCGTGGATGAATGGGGTACCTGGTTTAATGTGGAAAAGGGAACAAATCCAGGCTTTTTATATCAACAGAACACGTTAAGAGATGCGTTGGTGGCCGGACTGCATTTTCATATTTTCCACAACCACAATGAACGCGTTCAGATGGCCAATATTGCTCAGACGGTCAATGTCCTGCAGGCGATGATTTTAACAGAAGGGGAAAACATGATCCTCACCCCAACCTATCATGTGTTTAACATGTACAAAGTTCATCAGGATGCAGAGCGTATTGCGGTCCAAGCGTCAATCGGCAATTATGGGCATAAAGGGGAAACATTACCGCAAGTGAGTGTGACTGCCTCCAAAAATGAAAAAGGAAGAATCCACATCAGTTTATGCAATATTGACCCGTCCAATAAAGCTGAGCTAAGCATTGAGCTTCGCGGGCTAAGTGGAAAGGATGCAACGGTATCAGGTACTGTTTTAACAGCCGGGAGCATGAACGCCCATAATACCTTTGAACAGCCGGAGGTGGTAAAACCGGTTGAATTTCATGCCGTTGATTTGACAGGGTCTACACTCTCTGTTTGTTTGCCAGCCATGTCTGTTGTAACCTTGGCAATTGAATCCTGATCGGACGGTGGTATTTGTGGAAGAAAAAAGTTTTTGTAAGGGCTGCCTTGAATCTGTACTCGTGGCGGATGATACAATCAAACAAATGATACAAGAAGCAGAGGAAGATGATCCCTCCAAGTTGGTTTCTGACGAAATTTACTTTTTTAGATTGGGGCAATGCGGGAGTTGTCCCTCTTTGCAATACGGAACGACCTGTGCCCACTGCGGGTGCCTTGTACGTTATCGGGCGAAATTTATAAATAAAGGCTGCCCTAGTGTAGAGACACCAAGATGGAATAAAGTGGCCCATGTGGAGAATTAAAAATAGGAGGAGTGAAAAAATATGAAACACTCTGTTTCTTTTAAAAACCCTATTGTCGAGCAGCGTGCCGACCCATGGGTATACAAGCATACGGATGGCTTTTATTATTTTACTGCATCCGTTCCGGGATATGACCGAATTGAAGTACGCAGGTCCAATACAATTGAGGGATTGGCCGAGGCTAATCCTGTTGTTGTTTGGAGACAGCATGATAGCGGCATCATGAGCGCCAATATTTGGGCTCCTGAAATCCATTATATTGATGGTAAATGGTACATTTACTATGCGGCTTCGAGGAAGGACGAGATTTTTGCCCATCGGATGTATGTGCTAGAAAATCAATCCGAAAACCCTCTAGTGGGATCTTGGATAGAAAAAGGCCAAGTACTAACGGAATGGGAGTCTTTTTCGCTTGATGCTACAACCTTTGAACAAAATGGATTCCGGTACTATGTCTGGGCCCAAAAGGATCCGAATATAGAGGGGAGTACCAACCTCTATATTGCTAAAATGGAAAACCCCTGGACAATCGAGGGACCACAAGTAATGATCACCACACCTGAATTCGGGTGGGAAAAAGCTGGCTTTTGGGTCAATGAGGGACCGGCTGTTTTAAAAAAGAACGGCAGAATATTTCTAACCTATTCCGCCAGCGCAACGGATGCAAACTACTGTATGGGAATGCTGACGGCGGATGAAAACAGCAATCTATTAAATCCAAAGTCATGGTTGAAAGCAAAGGACCCTGTGGTAAAAACAAATGAGCATAGGAAAATATTTGGCCCTGGACATAATAGTTTTACTATTTCCGAAGACGGAACTATGGATATATTAATCTATCACGCCCGTAATTACCGCGAAATTATTGGAAATCCGCTATGGGATCCTAACCGACATACTATGGCACGTGTAATTTCTTGGAAGGAAGATGGAACTCCGAATTTTGAATAAATCGTTTGAAAGAATTTATCGTAGAATATTTTTTTCAATGGTTTTTTTTACTGACTATTCTAATTTGTGTGATATTATAGGGGGTATAGAATAATCAGTAGGAGGCATTTTGTAAAATGGGTATTATCGGGACGAAACACATTAACAAAGTATTGGTTGCAAACCGGGGAGAAATTGCGATAAGGATCTTTCGCGCCTGTACGGAACTAAATATTCGGACTGTTGCCATATATTCCAAAGAGGATTCAGGCTCATATCATCGTTATAAAGCCGACGAGGCATATTTAGTCGGGGAAGGAAAGAAACCAATTGATGCCTATCTGGATATCGAAGGAATCATTGCCATCGCGAAAAGAAGCGGGGCCGATGCCATCCATCCAGGGTATGGATTTCTTTCGGAAAATATCCATTTTGCCAGACGATGTGAAGAAGAAGGCATTATCTTTATCGGTCCTGAATCCAAACATTTAGATATGTTTGGAGATAAGGTGAAAGCAAGGAAACAGGCACAGCTTGCAGGCATTCAGGTGATTCCCGGAAGCGATGGCCCGGTAAACAGCCTTACAGAGGTAATCGAGTTTGCCGAGAAACATGAATACCCTATCATTATTAAGGCATCTCTCGGCGGCGGGGGCCGGGGAATGAGAATTGTCAATAGCAGGGAAGAAGTCAGTGAGGCTTTTGACCGGGCTAAATCAGAAGCAAAAGCAGCTTTTGGGAACGATGAAGTCTATCTTGAGAAATTGATTGAAAAGCCAAAACATATTGAGGTCCAAATCATCGGGGACAAGCAAGGCAACATTGTCCACTTGTATGACCGCGATTGTTCGGTTCAAAGGCGTCACCAAAAAGTGGTGGAGGTTGCCCCGAGTACTGCCATTTCTGAAGGATTGCGCAAGCAAATTTGCGATGCAGCGGTAAAACTAATGAGAAATGTCAATTACCTCAATGCGGGTACAGTTGAATTTCTTGTCTCCGGAGAAAATTTTTATTTTATTGAAGTAAATCCCCGTGTTCAGGTTGAACATACGGTTACTGAAATGGTAACGGGAATTGATATCGTCCAAACACAGATTTTGGTTTCGGAAGGGCATGAGCTCCACAGCCCAATTGTTGGGATACCCCAACAGGAAAAAATTCAATTAAACGGATTCGCCATTCAATCAAGGGTGACAACAGAGGATCCATTAAATAATTTTATGCCAGACACGGGGAGAATTGCTGCTTACCGTTCCGGTGGCGGATTTGGGGTCCGGCTTGATGCGGGCAACAGTTTTATGGGAGCTGTCATTACCCCTTATTATGATTCTTTGCTGGTGAAACTGACAACTTGGGCACTCACGTTTGAACATGCTGCCGCCAAAATGGTCCGTAACTTACAAGAGTTTAGAATAAGAGGAATTAAAACGAATATACCTTTCCTGGAAAATGTGGTAAAGCATGAGAAATTCTTAAATGGTGAATACGATACATCGTTTATCGACACGACACCTGAGTTATTTATTTTCCCTGCAAGTAAGGACAGGGGAACGAAAATGCTCAACTATATCGGGACTGTCACAGTAAATGGGTTTCCTGGGATTGAAAAGAAAAAAAGACCCGTATTTTCTTCCCCTAAAGTTCCTGAAGTATCTTCTAGTGTGCCATATAAAAACGGGACTAAACAGATTTTGGACCGATATGGTGCAGGTGGATTAGTGGACTGGGTTAAAAATCAACACCAAGTGCTGTTGACCGACACGACATTCAGGGATGCCCATCAATCCTTGCTTGCGACTCGAATGCGGACCATTGATTTGGCGCACATTGCTGAGCCGACAGCAAAATTGTTGCCGGAGTTATTTTCAGTCGAAATGTGGGGAGGAGCAACGTTTGACACAGCGTACCGCTTTCTCAAGGAAAACCCATGGGAACGCCTGCTTACACTGAGGGAAAAGATGCCGAATGTGTTATTTCAAATGTTGTTACGTGGCGCAAATGCCGTGGGATACAAAAATTATCCCGATAATGTGATCCGGGAATTTGTCAACCAGTCCGCTTCAGCTGGAATTGACGTGTTTCGGATATTTGATAGTTTGAACTGGGTAAAGGGAATGGAAACTGCCATAGACGCTGTCAGGCAGACAGGCAAAATTGCCGAGGCCGCAATCTGTTATACAGGTGATATTTTAGATCCGTCACGAAGCAAATATAATCTTGAATATTATAAAAAGCTGGCAAAAGAATTGGAGATTCAGGGTGCACATATTCTTGCAATCAAAGATATGGCAGGTTTATTGAAGCCTGAAGCGGCATACCGGCTGATTTCAGAATTAAAGGATGCTGTGGATCTTCCTATTCATTTGCATACCCATGATACAAGTGGTAATGGAATTTTCACGTACGCGAGAGCAATTGATGCAGGTGTGGATATTGTCGACACAGCCTTAAGTTCGATGGCAGGATTAACATCGCAGCCAAGTGCCAATTCGTTATATTATGCCCTCGAAGGCAGGGAGAGAAGACCAGATGTTCACATTGAGTCCCTTGAAGCCCTTTCCTTCTACTGGGAGGATGTCCGAAAATATTATCATGATTTTGAGTCCGGCATGATGTCTCCCCATACTGAGGTATACCAGCATGAAATGCCAGGGGGGCAATACAGTAATCTGCAGCAGCAGGCAAAAGGTGTGGGTCTCGGAGAAAAGTGGGAAAATGTTAAAGATATGTATTCAAGGGTAAATCAAATGTTCGGTGATCTTGTCAAAGTAACACCTTCATCTAAAGTGGTCGGTGATATGGCCCTGTTCATGGTGCAAAATAATCTGACGGAAGAAGATGTCTTGACGAAGGGACTATCACTCGATTTTCCGGATTCGGTTGTTGAATTATTCCAAGGATATTTAGGACAACCGTATGGCGGTTTTCCGCAAGAATTGCAAAAAGTCATCCTAAAGGGGAAACAGCCTTTGGAATGCAGGCCCGGAGAATTGCTTAACCCGGTTGATTTTGAACAGTTAAAGGAAGAATTATTTGCCAAGCTTGGCCGCCAGGTAACCTCATTTGACATTATTTCCTATGCGTTGTATCCGAAGGTTTTCCTGGATTATATTAAAACACTGGAAACTTACGGGGATTTGGCGGTTCTCGATACTCCGACATTCCTTTATGGCCTGCGTTTAGGAGAAGAAATTGAGGTGGAAATCGAAACAGGCAAAACGCTGATTGTAAAGCTTGTTTCCATTGGACAGCCGCTGGCTGACGGCACTAGGGTTGTATACTTCGAGTTAAATGGCCAGCCTCGTGAGGTTATCATTAAAGATGAGAGCATCAAAGCTACCGCTGCTGCAAGGATTAAGTCTGACCCGAATAATGAAAGCCATCTTTCTGCTTCAATGCCTGGAACTGTGGTTAAAGTGTTAATAGAAAAGGGTGAAAAGGTGGAGAAGGGCGACCATCTTATGATAACGGAAGCCATGAAAATGGAGACAACTGTACAAGCGCCTTTTTCAGGAACTGTCAAAGAAATCCATGTAGCAAGTGGGGACGCTATACTGACTGGTGACTTGCTGATTGAATTGCTAAAATAATGAATAATAAAAAGTTGCCGGGAAAGTACCGGCAACTTTTTTAAATTTCTATTATTGTTCTAGGGTGTTTTGCTTGTCCTGCAATTTGCGGTAATTTTTCTTGGATCTTGTCCACAGTAAAATAAAATAGCTAAACATACCGAACAAACAGGTAATAAAAAAGGCATGCAATAAAGCGATGTAAAGGTTTAGCCTGGAAAAGATAATCAAAGCTCCTGCAGTAACCTGCAGGGTCACAAGAATTAATGAGATTACCCAACCCCAATATAACACCTTTTGCTTTTTGTAATAGCGAATGGCTAAATAGGTGATGTAGGCTATCCAAATAAAAATCAAACCTGCGGCAGCGCGGTGGCCCATTTGAACCCATTCATACAAGTTGCTGGGAAGTGAAGGGGCGTCATTAAGGCATAATGGCCAATCACGGCAAATTAGGCTTGATTTTGTATGCCGGACTAAAGCGCCTGTATAAATGACAATGTAACTATAGATGGATACACCCACTATATGCCGTCCCATCCGTCTGTCAATAATCAATTTTTCTGCTTCGAACTTTTTGTCCACCTCAAAAATCAATAGAGTGAGCAGGAACACGGAGGCAAATGAAATCAGGGATATCCCGAAATGTAATGCCAACACAAAACCTGATTGCCCCCATACTACAGCCGCAGCTCCGATTAAGGCTTGCAGCATTAAGAAAAACAAAGATAAAAATGCAAGGAATTTTGTTTCGCGAATATGTCCAATTGCCCGCCATGACCATATCGATAAAATTAATACCATAATACCACCTGCACCCGATACGAGGCGGTGGGCCAGCTCGATTACTAGTTCAACCGTAATATGAGTCGGGACAAATTCGCCGTTGCATAAGGGCCAGGACCTGCCGCATCCCATGCCGGATCCGGTTTTGGTCACCAATGCCCCACCGAGTAAAATGAAAACCATGGCAATGGTAGTGGCAACGGCAAGCCACTTCAAAGAGCGTCGCAAAAAATATTCACCTCATTAAAGTTCAATAATTTGTCAAAGTTTTTTTATGACAGTATAATGAATAGGAACCCTGGAAAGTTAAAAGTACCCTATTCATCATATCGAATTTTGTAGAAAAAGAACAGAATTTCGATTTATATTAACCAATAATTTTTTATCGATTGACTGAATATTTTTACATTTTTCATCAAGACAACTTCATGGTTTACGGCCGCTTTGGGCTCGCCCCATGGCGGTTATCTTTTGGAGAGCAGAGAATTCTGGATAATTTTTATTTATTACTATTATTATAGTGAAAAACGTAATAAATTGTATACTACAGAAACGGACAAGGGGCATAACTTAGATAAAATAGTTTCTTTTGAAGCTAAGAGCAAATTTCTTTTTACTTGAAAAAATATAACATTTTAAATGATTTGTCCATGCTTATACTAACCAAATTCGCAAAAATGCTGTATAATAACATTTAAGTTGTATAGGTCACAAAATAGTCAAAAATTATTCAAAAAAAGTTCACAAAAACTTCATAAAGTGTGATTTAATATACAGAGAAAGTTATTGCGCAAATAAAGTGCTTTGCCTTGTTTATTTGAAGAAGTCAAATTTCTTCTGAGTATAATCATGAAATAGAAGAGAATGAGGAAACTAACTATGATATCCTATGGTTTAGCATAAAGCGCTATTAGGAATTAGGAGGAAAGAATATGTCCAACTCAAAGGCCTATGGAGATGCCGCAATTGAAAGTGGTGCAGCAAGCCTGGAATCAGGGACTAAGACTTCGGTGTGGAAAGATTTTATGGCACTAATTAAGATTGGTATCGTGAATTCTAACCTTATCACCACGTTTACAGGACTTTGGCTTGCTCTTCATTTTTCAGGTCAAAGCTTTCTTGATAATTTAGACATTGTGTTTTTTGCTGTAGCGGGATCGTCTCTGATTATTGCTGGTTCATGCGCAATTAATAATTATGTTGACCGTGATATCGACCATTTAATGGAGCGCACGAAGACCAGACCTACAGTGACAGGTAAAATAATGCCTGGTAAAGTTTTGGTGCTTGGTATCCTCTTTATAGGAATAGGTACATTATTTTTATCGTTTACAACTGTAACTGCAACGGTGATAGGACTGCTTGGAGTTTTTAGTTATGTTGTTTTATATACGATGTGGTCTAAACGTCAATTAGTCTCTAATACGATAATTGGCAGTATTTCAGGAGCAGTTCCTCCGCTTATTGGGTGGGCGGCAGTGGATGCCAATTTAGATGTTATGGCATGGTCATTGTTTGTGCTGATGTTTGTTTGGCAGCCACCTCATTTTTATGCGTTAGCTATGCGTCGCGTAAAAGAATATAAAGCGGCAGGAATCCCGATGCTTCCAGTTGTCAAGGGATTTAAAACCACAAAAATTCACATATTGATATGGGTGGCAGCCTTGTTGCCAATACCGTTTTTTCTTACAAAGTTAGGAATCCCATTTCTGATTCTGGCGAGCGTTTTAAATATCGGCTGGCTAGTATTGGGGATTTATGGATATAAAATCAAAGATGATATTAAGTGGGCAAAGCTAATGTTTGTTTATTCGTTGCAATATTTAACCATTATCTTTACAGCGATGGTCATTGTTACATTAATTTAGTTTTGTTTGCTTAACCTATGATTCACACCAATTCATAACAACCGGGAGGGAGGCAGTTGGGGTGCCTGTAAATGGGGTGCTGTCAATTTCCGGTTGTCATGGATAAGCACTATACTACATACATCTTTGATTTATCTATAGTTTGAATTTAAAAGCGAAAGAGGGGTTTGATTGAGCATGAAAAGGCTTGCAAAGTGGCGTTTGATCTCTATTCTTGCGATTTTAACGCTAGTACTCTCCGGATGTGGCGAACCGTTCCTTTCCGCGTTGAAGCCTGCCGGTGAAGTTGCAGACACGCAATACGATTTAATGAAGTTAAGTACCTTCATTATGGTTGGAGTAATTCTTGTGGTTGTCATTATTTTCGTCCTTGTCTTTTTACGGTTTAGAAGAAAAGATGATTCGATTCCAAAACAAGTAGAAGGAAGCCACAAGCTGGAAATTATTTGGACAGTCATTCCGATTTTGTTACTGTTAGTCCTTGCTGTTCCAACAGTGGCAGCTACGTTTAAATTGGCTGATGTTGACCAAATGGATAAGAAAAATTCCAAAGCATTGGTCATTAATGTGCGTTCCCATTTATACTGGTGGGATTTTGAATATCCTAACCAAAAGGTTGTAACTGCACAAGAATTGGTGGTCCCGACTGACGAGAAAGTTTATTTTAATTTAAAATCCTTGGACGTAAAACACTCGTTCTGGATTCCGGCAGTGGGCGGTAAAATGGATACGAATACAGACAATGAAAACAAGTTTTGGCTGGAGTTTGACTCAAAAAGATCAAATGAGGCCGGCAATCTTTTCTACGGTAAATGTGCAGAGCTTTGCGGTCCGTCCCATGCACTAATGGACTTTAAAGTAAAGGCACTTAGCCGGGATGATTTTAATTCATGGGTAAAATCCATGCAGAACGTAAAAGAACCGCAAAAAGCTGATACTGATCTAGCCGCACAGGGCCAAGAGATTTTCAATAAAAGCTGTATTGGCTGCCACGCGGTCACACCTTCAAATCAAATGCCTGCTACAGCACGACAGGCTCCAAATTTAACGAACTTTGGAGATCGGTCACGTGTCGCCGGTATTTTAGATCACAATAAAGAAGAGTTGAAAAATTGGATCCGCGATCCAGAGAAATATAAGCCGGGTAATATGATGACCAACAAATATCCAGAAATGTCAGAAGAGCAGCTTGATGCACTGGCCGAATATTTGATGGGCTTAAAAGTTCAGCAATAAAGGGAATTGGTTAAAAGGGAGGTAAAATCGTGAGTACCTACGCTCAAAAAAAGGGGTTTGGTGCGACTGTATGGGACTATTTGACAACTGTCGACCATAAAAAAATCGCCATCCTCTATCTATTGGCAGGCGGATTCTTCTTCGTAGTCGGTGGACTAGAAGCAGTCTTTATCCGTATCCAGCTTGCGGTGCCAAACAATGATTTTGTCAGTGCCGGAGCTTTTAATGAAATCATCACAATGCATGGAACAACAATGATTTTCTTGGCAGCGATGCCAATCCTGTTTGGCTTCATGAATGCGGTTATGCCACTGCAGATTGGTGCGCGTGACGTTGCCTTTCCGTTTGTGAACGCTTTAGGATTTTGGTTATTCTTTTTCGGAGGCGTATTCCTAAACCTTTCTTGGTTTATGGGTGGAGCGCCTGACGCTGGATGGACTTCATATGCCTCTCTAGCCATCCATTCAAAGGGACATGGTATTGATTTTTATGTATTGGGGTTACAGATTTCAGGTCTTGGGACATTAATCGGTGGTATTAACTTCCTGGTAACCATTATTAATATGCGTGCTCCTGGAATGACGTACATGAGGATGCCGCTATTCACTTGGACTACTTTTGTAGCTTCTGCCTTGATTCTGTTCGCATTCCCGCCGTTAACTGTAGGTCTTGTCTTAATGATGTTTGACCGTATGTTCGGCTCTAATTTCTTTGTGGTGGCAAATGGCGGTAACACCGTTATTTGGGAGCATTTATTCTGGATTTTCGGTCACCCTGAGGTATATATTTTGGTGCTTCCGGCATTCGGTATTTTCTCGGAAATTTTCTCAACATTCTCGAGAAAACGTTTATTCGGATATTCGTCCATGGTATTTGCAACTGTATTGATCGGTTTCTTGGGCTTCATGGTTTGGGCTCACCATATGTTTACAACCGGATTGGGTCCGGTTGCTAATGCGATTTTTGCTGTTGCGACGATGGCCATCGGTGTACCTACTGGTATTAAAATCTTTAACTGGTTGTTTACTATGTGGGGTGGAAGTGTTAAATTTACGGCTCCAATGCACTGGGCATTTGCCTTTATTCCATCTTTCATCATGGGTGGGGTAACCGGGGTCATGTTGGCATCTGCCGCAGCTGACTACCAGTACCATGACACGTACTTTGTAGTAGCTCACTTCCACTATGTTATTGTTGGTGGTGTTGTATTCTCCATTTTTGCAGGAGTTCAGTATTGGTGGCCAAAAATCTTCGGTACGATGTTAAATGAAACACTTGGTAAAATTACTTTCTGGCTATTCTTTATTGGCTTCCACATGACATTCTTTATTCAACACTTTCTTGGCCTATGGGGCATGCCTCGCCGGGTGTTTACGTATCTTCCAGGCCAAGGTTTTGATACAGCCAATATGATTAGCTCGATTGGCGCCCTGTTTATGTCACTGGGAGTTATCGTATTACTGATTAATGTCATTGTGACGTCTGTTAAAAATGTTAAAGTCGGCGATGATCCATGGGGTGACGGACGGACACTTGAATGGGCAATCCCTTCACCGCCCCCATTCTATAACTTTAAACAGCTTCCGCTTGTGCGTGGATTGGATGCTTTATGGATTGAAAAAATGGAAGGCAAGAAAGGCATGACACCTGCTGAACCACTTGGGGATATCCATATGCCAAACGCTTCATTCCTGCCTTTCACTATGGCATTAGGTCTATTTATTGCCGCATTTGGTGCTTTACACAATGGCGAAACTTCATGGGCAATACCGGTTATCATTATTGGTTTATTGGTAACATTCGGATCCATGCTGCTACGTTCAGTGAAAGATGACCATGGATTCCATATCCATAAAGAGGAATTAGTCGATGACAACGATAAGGGGGTTAAGGCATAATGCACGCTGAAGATAAATTAACGTATGAAACATGGCCTGCAGAGCCGGAGAGATCCACCCTTGAAGCAAAAAATAAATTCCTGGGGTTTTGGTTATTCTTAGGGGGAGAGACGGTTCTTTTCTCCTCTCTCTTCGCCACATACCTTGCCTTAAAGGATAAAGTCCCTGATTCAAGCATGCCTTTGGCAAAAGAATTATTTGAATTGCCATTAACCTTTGTGGCGACAATGCTATTGTTAACCAGTTCATTAACCAGCGTTTATGCCATTTATCAAATGAAGAACTTTAACTCTAAGAAAATGATGCTATGGTTTGGAATTACGGCTTTATTGGGAGCAGGATTCCTCGGATTAGAGGTATTTGAGTTTTCAAACTATGTTCATGAAGGCCATAAATTTACCAGCAGCGCATTCGGTTCTGCCTTTTATACGCTTGTGGGATTTCATGGAGGACACGTTGCTTTCGGTTTAATGTGGTGCTTATCGTTGATGATTCGCAACGCAAAGCGAGGATTAAACCTCTATAACGCTCCAAAATTTTATGTTTTCAGTTTGTATTGGCACTTTATTGACGTTGTTTGGGTGTTTATCTTTTCCGTAGTCTATTTAATGGGAATGGTGGGATGATCTGATGGCAAATCAACAAACAAATTCAGGGAATCCAAGAGTTGATCTGGAATATCGCCGCCGGAAAAGTGCTGAAGAAATGCGGTATCAGGTAGTATCGTTCTCCTTAATGATCTTCCTGACATTAGTGGCGTTTGCGGCTGTAGCCATGAAGGGATCTGCTTGGTTTAGTGTACCGTTTATTGCTCTATTGGCTTTCGTTCAAGTAGTTTTTCAACTTTATTACTTTATGCATATGAGCCACAAGGGTCATGAGGCTCCTTCGTTATTCTTGTATTCAGGGTTATTAGTTGGATTAATAACCGTACTGACTTTTATGACGATTATATGGTGGTAGAAACAAAGGCTGTCTTGAAGGGGTTCCAAACCCCTTAAGACAGCCTTTAGTTTGGAAAGGTTCATTTCTTTGATTATCAATTTTGCCAAGGGTATAATAAATCCAATGGATTCTTTCTATAATTGAGGTGAAATTCGGTGCTTATATTTGATATTTTTAGTTTTAAAGCACTTTGGAGCCCATACTTTTTGCTGACTCTTGTCGCCATTACGATTGCCTATTTTTTGGTTACAGTAAAATTCAGGACAATGTTCAAGGATAGCGAGCCCTTAACATCACAACAAGCAAGCTTGTTTTTGACGGCGATGGTTTTTTTATATGCCATTAAAGGTTCACCACTTGATTTAATGGGGCATCTAATGTTTTATATCCACGCGATTACGATGGTTTTATTAGTATTTTTAGTTCCGCCTATTTTTATTTTGTCGATACCCCCTTGGCTTTGGAGAAACTTCCTGAAATTGAAGCCAGTTCATTCATGTTTTCATTTGTTTACAAAACCGGTTGTTGCTGTATTAACGTTTAATGGACTATTTTCTTTTTATCATGTTCCCATTATTTTTGATCATGTAATGCAAAATCGGTTTTATCATGGAGGCTATCAGATTCTCTTATTTATAGCTGCCATATGGTTATGGTGGTTGTTAATTGCACCGCTTCCTGAGGAACAAAACCTAAGCGGAATTAAAAAGGTTGCCTATATCTTTATTAATGGTATCTTATTAACGCCTTCGTGCGCTTTGATTATCTTTGCGGATAATCCACTATATGCAACGTACTATGACCCGCATGTTTGGGGAAAAGTGATGAGCTTATGTGTAGGGACTGAAGCATTTTCCAATTTAAATTTAAGCGGACCCGAGATATTCAGTTCAATGCCGCTTATTTATGATCAACGGCTGGGCGGGACTGTCATGAAAATCATCCAAGAAGTCATTTATTCCGTCATCTTGGCAAAAGTATTTTTTGAATGGTACCGCAAAGACCAGGAAGAGTCTGAACTCAGCTTAAAACAGCCAGTCGATCCTAGACCTATTGAATAGACTCCCATGTTTTTTGGGAGTCTCTTTTATTGCCAGACTGGTTTCTTCTAAGCAAGGATGGATACTGTTATTTTTTCTTGACAGCTCTTATTTGAAAAAGAATGAAAACTACATTAAAATTATTTTAGAATATATGTAAAGAGAGGAAATGAAATGGATTCCATACCAGTTTTACCAACGATTAGCACCTCATTTATTGTACTAAGTGCCTTAACGGTAGCGATTGGCTGGGGGCAAATTAAGCAGAAGAAAATACAGGCCCATCAAAAAACTATGCTTGTGGCCGCTGTTTTTGCTCTTATCTTTTTCATTATTTATGCTACAAGAACTGTTTTTATTGGTAATACATCGTTTGGCGGTCCGGATACGGTAAAAATATACTACACGGTCTTTTTGGTTTTTCATATTACGCTGGCAACTGTTGGAGCGGTGTTAGGGATTATGTCCTTATTCTCAGGTTACAAGAATAACCTTTCATTCCATCGCAAGCTTGGGCCGATTACTAGTATTGTTTGGTTTTGCACAGCCATTACGGGTGTAGCTGTTTATCTTTTGTTATATGTGTTTTATCATGGGGGACAAACGACATCCCTTATAAAGGCGATTTTAGGTTTTTAACCAGAAAGTCAAAAGAAGACGCATGAAACAAATTCATGCGTCTTCTTCCTATTATAATGCAAATTGGCTAATGTCGTTTTTTACGTCTTCAATGAGTTTTTTACATTGATTAACAAGTGAATTTGGGAAGTTTTCCCCTTCACCGTACTCCACACCATGTGGATAATAATGCTTTCCTACTAATGGGGTCATCAATTTAATGACCGCCTTGAAGGTATCCACATCCCCTTCAACAGCATACCCCTGAATGCGGAGATAAAATACCCCTTCTCTTAATTCAAACTTGCGATCGTATGTAACCCGCTCATAATCCCATTGTCCCGCACGGACTAAACCATGTTTGACCATTACATCGTCTAACCGGTTAAGCTCCGCTTTTAGGTTCTCAATTCCTGTGTTTTCAAATCTCATTATTGTTCCCTCCTAAAACAAGCCATACCCCTGTGTTTTATTAGTTTAACAGCATGTTTCCATTCATTTTAATAATAGATGAAAATGATTCAACTTGCAATGAGGATACATCGAATAAATCACCCGTTGTTCAATAGTGAGTGGAAAAAGTAATGATATTAAAATACTGCAGGAATTATTATTAGGAAAATAAGTTTTTTTAAACGATTGCCATTCTTAGCTGGTATATTTTACTCCTATTAGTTTACAGACATTTATCACAATCGTTATGTCTTCTTAACTTTAAAATGATATAATTATTTTAATATGTAATATAATCATAGTATGAGAAATAGAGAGGGTGGCAGCCTCTGAAAGCATTATTTAGAATATTAATACTTGCAGCTGTTATTTTATCGATCTGGTTTTATACCGGAATCATGGAAAATAACCAGGATAAAGTACTAATAAAAGAAGATCACCTTGAGGAAATGGATCAGTCATCACTTAATCATCCTGAAAATAGTACTACTAGTAAACCAGCTTCGGAACGGCCTAATCAGGGCTTGTCCTTGTTAATAGGAAAAGATTTTCCCGAGGTAGAGATGGAACTAGGAGAGCCGCAGCGGATTGATGAAACATTGTATGGCTATCAGTGGTATATTTATAATCTGGACTATAAACGATATTTGCAGGTGGGGGTAGCGAATAACAAAGTAGTCACGGTATATGCCATCGGGAAGAACTTGGATGTGTCACCGTTTGAAATAGGGCAGTCGGTAGAGGAAATTTTTAACACGCAGTATATTGATACGAACTTGAATATAGAGTTAAATGGTAATAATTATCGCTTTGAACTGAACGATACCGACCTTAATCTGCGTCCGGTTGTCCAATTGGGCAATATATATGTGCAGCTTTACATCGATAAATTTACTGGCAGCCTCTCAAGTGTTCGTTTTCTGGATGCCGAAACCTTAATCAAGCAGCGGCCATATGAACTTGTTTATAGTGGTGAATTAATTGAACCCCAAGAACCAAGTGAAGAGTTATGGCAGGCAATTGAGGGTGGGGCAGAACAGGAAATTTTTGATATCACCAATGTGCTGCGGAGCCGTAATAATTTGAAGCCGGTTAAATGGGATGCAGCGACAGCATCCGTTGCGTATGGACATAGCAAAGATATGGCAGAAAACAATGATTTCTCACAAACTTCAAAAAAGTTTGGGAGCCTTACCGATCGTTTAAATAAAGAAAAGGTGCCCTTTCAATCAGCAGGAGAAAATATTGCAGCTAATTATGCCGATGGACCCGCTTCAGTTGAGGGATGGATAAACAGCAAAAGCCATAGGGATACGCTGCTAAGTAAGGATTTTACTCACTTGGGTGTCGGGGTGTTTAAAAAATATTACACGCAAGACTTTATTCAAAAAGAAGAGGAATAAACAATGTGGCTGTTTCATAGGGGTGCTAATGAAACAGCCTTTTATATGTCATTTATTCACGACAAAAAATGTCCCTGTCGCATGGGCAATTTTTTTTCCATCACTTCGAA
Organism: Neobacillus camarae; assembly: GCF_054950115.1. Lineage (NCBI taxonomy): Bacteria > Bacillati > Bacillota > Bacilli > Caryophanales > Bacillaceae > Neobacillus > Neobacillus camarae. The sequence goes on from NZ_JBUCKX010000001.1 coordinate 787,059, forward strand.
ATACATCCCCTTCAACCACCATGGTTTTCGTGCCTTTATGGATGATTTTCGCTTTACCGTTCAGGAAATCTCCCCCGCCTGGAGCAATATAATGAATATTCAGCTGGTTTGTTACAGCACCATAGCCCTCCGGAAGCTGATAATTGGCTAACGACCCCATTACCGTATCCAGTAACGTGGCTGTAATCCCCCCGTGGACAATTTTCAAGTTATTGTTAAGGACGGGATTGACTGGTATTGTGATTTCACAGCTTTCTTTGCTGAAGTGGCTTTCCATATGCAAGAGATCGGCAATATAAACCTCTCTCTGTTTATTAATTTTTTTTTGTATTCCTTCCAACAAATATTGAATCGCCTCCAAGTCGGATGGTGATCCATCTTCCATACATGTTTCTAGCAGCTGTCGTAATTCGTCCTTCATTCTTCTTACCTCTTTCATAAACATATCTACAAGTCATCTTACCACTTTCCTCATTTTTAATAAAATATTGGCATCCGTTTTCATGCGTTTCACACTTTTTTATTTTTTACATATTTTAAAAATGGGATCATTATGGGCAGAGGTGAAAAAAAGATGACACAAAAAAAATTGCACCCTTCCGTCTTGAAATTTAAAGAATTTGTGAAAAACAACCCAAAACTTATACAAGAGGTTAGAAAAGGAAGAGCCACTTGGCAGGAATTATATGAAGATTGGTATCTTTTAGGGGAAGAGGATAAGCGCTGGGAATCAGTAGGTTCACAAGCTCCCTTGGAAAACGAGAAAACGGAAGAAAACGGGGTTAAAGGCGAATTTTTGTCAAATGTTATTGGAAAGGTAAAAAATATGGATCCGAATCAATTGCAGGCCCACCTTGCCAATGTAAGCCAAGCGTTGGGGGCGATTCAAGGGCTGATTTCACAATTTCAAGGAAGTACTCCCCCTTCGTCAGGGCAAGGAAATCCTCCTGCGGGGCCAAAACATCCGTTTTCATTTAGACAAGATTAAGGCAGGTGGTCAGGCAAAATGAGAAGAGATGTACTAGAATACATTGAAAGACAAAAAGACTTAAAGAAATTCTTGCGGGAGCAACCCTCCTGGTACCGGAAATTATCCAGGAATCCATATGATATACAGTCTTTTGAAATAGCTTCGTTACATTATTTTAAAAGGACAATTCCTCACCAAGTGGAGAAGTTCTCCAACGGAGTAGTAATGGCTTCCATGATGTATTCGATGTTTCAAGCAATGAATAACGGCCCTCAAACATAAGTAGCGGCCTTTTTTTTATGGGCATAGATAGGCAAAGCCATAATGATATATTGAAAATATATGAACAGGACTCAAGGAGGATGGTAAATATCCCTAACGAAAAGCAATCTTTCGCTTTCTCCAAGGTTTCATGGTAAAATGGCATTGGAGGTGGGCGTTTGTGCTTGCTACATTAGAACGAATTCGATTACTGGAAAATGCGGAAGAACTCGCAAAGATGATTCTAGAATCAGATCTTGCGGAACAATATCGCACCTGTATATATAGAATGCAAAACAATCCTGAATCGCAAAGGAAAATTAACCAATTCGTAAAGATGAAAGATCTTTATGAGGAGGTTCAGCGATTTGGCAAATACCATCCGGACTATAAACGGGTCATGATGAAAATCCGTGAATACAAACGGGAAATGGATTTGGATCCGCTTGTAGCAGAGTTTAAATTGGCTGAAAATGACCTCCAGCGTCTTTTGGACGAAATCAGCATTCTGGTGGGCGGAGCCGTTTCTGAACAAATAAAAGTGCCAACAGGCAGTCCGTTTTTTGACACAGGTCATGGAAGCGGCTGTGGAAATGGCGGAAGCTGCGGGTGCAGCGCATAAAAAAATCAGCTTATCTAGCTGATTTTTTTATGTTTAAATTGAAAATGACCTCTTTGTTTGCTATCCTTAACTTTAAATGATGGTGATAGCCGAAGGGGAAAAAAGATATGTTCACACAAAGACAAGGATTGGTCGTTTGGCTTTACTCATTGAAACAAGCCAAAATGCTTAGGCGTTTTGGAAATGTCCATTATGTTTCCAAAAAACTTAAATATGTTGTTTTGTATTGCAATCAAGAAGATATAGAAGGGATTATAGATAAATTAAATAACTTTTCATTTGTGAAAAAGGTTGAACCCTCCTATAAACCATTCCTTAAAATGGAATTTGAGAACTCTGCACCCGACAAAGCGAAAGAATATGACTATAAGATGGGTATATAAAAAGGTGAGGAAACTTCCTCACCTTTTATTATGCAAAGCGCAAGCGGCCTGATCAGCGCCGTATGGTTTCCTCAGAATAGCTATCGCTTTTCTTTTGTGCGATGCTTATGCTTTCGAAGCCTTCCATGTGAAGCCTCTCCAACTGAGATAAAGGAAACACGAAGAGCCGGAGGCGCATTCTTGCTTGACTTATTTAACGCAGGGCGTAGAGTGAAGCACTAAGCGCTGGAGCTAGACTATTCTCAAAGTTGAAAATTCCATACTTTTTAAGAAAAAAACCCTGCAGAAAAACTTCTGCAGGGTTCCTTCCAAATCCTCATTAAGGATAGAAGGCAAAGGGAGAGGAGAAACCGGAGGAAGAACTTATGGGGAAACGTAAGTCTTCTCCGCGGTTGGCAACAACATCCTCGAATTGATGTTGTTACTTACATTATTTCCATAAGCCAGAAGCTTATACGTAGTTTGAAAAAAATTGCCTTTAAAAATAAATACCCATACTCCAAATGACCCATGCCTCAAATGACAGCATGAAATTTGTCACTTTTTGAAAACTTATGATAGGATGGATTATGAAATGAATACATAAAAATGTGGTGATAGTTTCGTGCGTGTGGTAGCAGGCATTTGTAAAGGAAGACCCCTGAAAGCAGTACCCGGCAATACAACAAGGCCAACGACTGATAAAGTAAAAGAAGCGATCTTTAATATGATTGGTCCCTATTTTGAAGGCGGGATGGGATTAGACCTTTTTGCCGGCAGTGGAGGATTGGGAATAGAAGCCCTGAGCAGAGGCTTAGAGCGTGTCATATTCATCGACCGTGATGCAAAAGCTATTTCTATCATCCACGAGAATATAAAAAACTGCCGATTTGAAGAAAAAGCTGAAGTTTTTCGAAATGATGCGGATCGTGCCATCAAAGCCATTATCAAGCGTGATATCCGGTTTGATTTTGTCTTTTTAGACCCGCCTTATAAAAGACAACAGCTGGTTCAGCTGATGGAGAAAATGGCGGAACAAAACTTAGTGAATCCTAATGGGATTATTGTTTGTGAACATGGTACCGATGTAAAATTACCCGAAATAGTAGAATCATTTACACAAATTAAACAGGAACAATATGGAATTACGGCAGTAACTATATTTTCTCATTTAAACACGGAGTAGGGGGGAATCAATTTGGCTAGTATAGCCGTTTGCCCAGGCAGTTTTGACCCGATTACATATGGCCATCTCGATATTATCCGAAGAGGGTCCAAAGTTTTCGAAAAGGTTTATGTGGTATTATTAAACAATTCAGCAAAAAATCCATTATTTACGGTGGAAGAGCGAATTCATCTGATTCAAGAAGCAACCAAGGATATTCCAAACGTTTCGGTGGATACCTTTTCCGGCTTGCTCGTTGATTATGCCAAAAGTGTCAATGCAACCGCGATACTTCGAGGCTTAAGAGCTGTATCAGACTTCGAATATGAGATGCAGATTACCTCCATGAACCGATTTCTCAACAATGATATCGAGACGTTTTTTATGATGACGAATAATCAATATTCTTTTCTGAGTTCCAGTATTGTAAAGGAAGCTGCTAAATACAACGGAAGAATAACAGAGCTCGTGCCACCGATTGTCGAGATAGAACTGCGGAAAAAGTTCCAGAGTGTATAGAAAAAGCTAGGCGGTCAGCCTAGCTTTTTTTCACATTTTGGTTTCTAATTTGGATAAACAGATAAAGTACGTAAAAGGAAAGGGACAAAATGGTAATCAAAGGACCCGCTTCTGCCATCCGTTGATATACATCTTGCGAAAGTGTTCCGTCACCAAATACCGGCAATGCATGAGAGGGCTGTTCATGACCATTGAACTTGACATAAATGGGATTCCAAAATATCACCGTAAACAAGGCGGCAAAGACCCCTTGTAGAATCCTGGCGATAAAAAAAGGTTTGAACCGGATATCCGTTTGGGAAAGAATACTTCCCACCTGTGCTTGAACGCTAAACCCTCCAAATGCCAAAATAAAGCTTGTCAGTATGGATTGCTGCAGTAAAGTAGCTTCTTGAACTTCACTGGTCAGCTGGCTGCCCAGCGTGATTTCAAATAATCCTGAAATAAATGGAATGCTTAACATATCGGGGAAAGATAAGGCACCAAACAAAACCTCCACTACTTTTGCCAAGGCTGCGGTTATATGTAAATGATAGAGTAATTTATTAATAACGGAGAATAATATAATAAATCCACCCACCATTAACAAGGTCTGAAAAGAAGATTGCACCGCATCCCCGAGAAGTTTGCCAATCGGCCTGTTATCTTTAATTCTAGTTTGGTGCAAGGCTGAAAAAGCAGAACGGATATTGAACCTGCTGCCGCGCTTACTTTCCTCAGGAGTCTCCTTTCCATAAAACCGCATAATCAGTCCAACTGCAATGTTGCCTAAATAGTGGGCCAAAGCCAATAGAATACCCAGTTTTGGATTATTAAAGAATCCAACCGCAACAGCCCCGAAAATAAACAATGGATTGGAGGAGTTCGTAAAGGATACCAGCCGTTCAGCCTCAATTCGGGTTAAATGGCCTTCTTGGCGCATCCTGGCTGAAAATTTTGCTCCTGCCGGGTTCCCAGAAGCCCAGCCCATAGCCAAAACGAAACCACCGACACCAGGCACCTTAAATAAGGGTCTCATCAGTGGCTCCAACAAAACCCCGATAAATTTTACAACCCCAAATCCGATTAACAGTTCGGAGACAATAAAAAAAGGCAGTAAAGACGGAAACACAATTTCCCACCACATCTTGAGGCCGCGGATCGAAGCTTCCAGAGCTTCCTGCGGATAAGTAATAAGCGAAAGGGCCATTAAAGTTATGGTGAAGGCTAAAAAAATGGTTTTTAGTTTTGACCGAAACAATCTAGAGGCCTCCTTTGTAGAGGGATGTCTATACAATAAAGTATAATGGGTGGTAAGATAACGATAATTCCTTCCAAGATGCCTTGTCCTCATATAACATAAATATACTCATAGGACGTTATTTTAGACCATAAGAATGAACCAAGTTGGTTTGGGAAAATCAAATCGTGTATCAGCAGGAGGTATCGAATATGGAGCACCCTAAAATTGGCTTGGCACTTGGTTCCGGCGGTGCACGAGGGTTTGCTCATTTGGGTGTCATCAAAGTGTTAAAGGATGAAGGGATACCCATTGATTTAATTGCCGGCAGCAGTATGGGAGCCCTGGTAGCCAGTTTTTACGGGGCAGGCATAGACATGGACCGGTTATATAAACTTTCGGCCGCTTTTAAGCGCAAGTATTTTTTGGATTTTACAGTCCCAAGAATGGGGTTTATTACTGGAAAAAAACTGAAAGATTTTATTAGAATGTTTACTCAAGGGAAAAACATTGAAGATTTGTCTCTGCCGATTGGAATTGTTGCTACCGATTTAATGTCAGGGGAAAAGGTGGTTTTTAGGAAGGGGCCGGTGGCTGAGGCAGTAAGGGCAAGTGTGTCGATTCCAGGAATATTCGTCCCAGAAAAATACCAGGGACGAATTCTAGTGGATGGAGGGGTTTCAGACCGTGTTCCCATTTCGGTTGCCATGGAGATGGGGGCAGATATTGTGATTGCCGTGGATGTATCAAGAGTCAAACGAAATGCCGAGATTGCTTCTATTTATGATGTAATCATGCAAACCATTGACATCATGCAAACGGAAGTGATCTATTATCGGGAAATGACGGCCGATATCATGATCCGCCCGCCAGTGGAAAATTTCAGTTCGAAAGCCTTCACAAACATTGAAGAAATTATTAAAATCGGTGAGGAAGAAGCAAAAAAAAACATAGACCAAATTAAAAATGTTATTAATCAATGGAAGCGGTGACTTAAAGCTTGCGTAAAAAATTTTATTTTGCATCCTTCTTCATTATTGCCTTTCTATTAATAGGAGGAATGTACTTTTCCTTACCCTATTATGTTTCGAAACCAGGCATGGCCAAAGAGCTGGCTCCAATCATTAAGGTAGAAAATGGCTATAAAGAAAAAGGTAATTTTATGTTGACGACAGTCCGCATGGGAAGGGCTAATATTTACTCCTATGTGGAAGCAAAGATAAGAGACTATCGGGAAATTTACCCTGTAGAAGAAATTCTGAATCCTAAGGAAACAGAAGATGAGTATAACCTAAGACAATTGCACTTAATGGCTGCCTCCAAACAGAATGCCATTGAAACAGCCTATCGCAAGGCGGGGCTAGAGGTCAATTATAAATACAAAGGCATATACGTGATGCAGGTCATTCCAGATATGCCAGCTGCGGGAAAGCTTCAGGCGGGAGACAGGATATTTAAAGTGGACGGGTACCCATTTCCCTCCTCGACGGAATTTATTGATTATGTCGGTAAAAAACAAGCTGGAGACAAAATAACAGTCACTTATATAAGAAATAAAAAAGAAAAAACTGCCGAAATGTCCCTTCAAGCCTTTAAGGATGATCCTAACCGTGTGGGAATAGGCATTTCACTGGTGGACGATAAAGAAATCAATGTCGAACCGGAAGTGAAAGTTAATACGGAAGAGATTGGCGGGCCCTCAGCGGGGTTAATGTTTACTTTGGAAATTTACAATCAGTTAACAAAAGAGGACTATACAAAAGGCTATCAAATAGCGGGGACTGGGACAATCGATGTCGATGGAACCGTGGGGCCGATTGGCGGAATTGAACAAAAGATTGTCGCCGCTGATCAGGCGGGGGCGGAAATCTTTTTTGCCCCTAATGAAAAAGGCGCGAAGAATTCCAATTATAGGGCGGCGGTGAAGACAGCCCGTGACATTAAAACAAAAATGAAAATTATTCCGGTCGATACTTTTGATGACGCAATTGCTTACTTAGAGAAATTGCCTGACAAAAAGAAAAGCTGATGCCAGCGCATCAGCTTTTCTCGTTAATCATAATTGGCGGTTGGTCAAACTCCTGTTTTAACAAAACCTTTTTTTTATGTGCGGACACCCCAAGCACATAAGTCCGGGCCGCCCTTATATCAAGTGTAACTTCTTGGTTAGTCAAAGAGGATAGCTTTGCGATAAGGGGCAGGGCAAAATGTTTTTTCTGCTTGTTTAAATAATTTCTCCCAGCTCCGGTCATGCCAAGAAGACGCAGGTAGGATGCTTTTTCCTGGAGTCCCCAGATTTCGGATTTCTTGGTATTGGTCAAGATATGAACGCACAATCGCTGTAATCTTGTCCAAGTGTACCTTTTGGTTTTAATGGCTTGCATAAACTCCTCGAAACTATCAGAAACTAATGCCGCTTGTCTTAATCGATTTTCCAAGCCTTCTTCCGCTTCATATATATCATTTAATTCTTGCGGGCTAGCTTGAATTAAACGATATTGCAGCAATGGCCAGTAACTTTCCCATTGATGAAAAAGGCCATATCGTGATTGGTATTCTTCGAGAAGTTCCAGGGTTGCCGCGGGTATATATTGCTGAATCTTTCCACTATCGGATTGATCTTCAAAAATTGCTTTGCGGATACTAGTGGCACTGGCAATGGTGGCTGAAGAAAATTCAATGTCGTGGTAGTCGGCACTTTTCCTTGAAATCGTCAGTGGTTTTACATGGCTTTTTTGGTCCATAATGGACTTTATATACTGATATCCAAGAATATTATTCGGCTTTGACAAATCGATATAAGTACCAGAATGGGCCAATTGTTGAAAAGATAAGGCGGCTGCCTTTGGATAGCTGAATCCGGTATCCATCGCCTGCTTTATATGAGAATCGAAGAGAGATTGCTGTTCATTTAAGTAATTGATGGTTTGGTGAAAGCTGGAAAGTTCTCCACTTTCGCTTCCGAAACACATAAAGTCACAGCCTGCCGCATCTAACAGGGACACAGCCCCGTTTGCAAAGGTTTCCGCTTTCTGTACAGCAAATCGGTAAGGCAGCTCAAAAACCAGGTCGGCACCACCCTGCAGCGCCATTTTTGTCCGATACCATTTTGAAACTAGTGCAGGCTCGCCCCTTTGCAAGAAATTTCCGCTCATGACAGCAATCACAATATCCGCATTTGCAGCCTGTCTGGAAGCCTGCAAATGGTATGCGTGTCCATTATGAAATGGATTATATTCGACAATAACTCCAACAGCCTTCATTCATGTTCTCCTTTTGCCGTTTCCAATTTTTATTACCATTATAACAAAATTCTTTGACAACCAATCATGATTGGGGCAAAATGGAATGGATGTTTGTTCAAGTCCTTCATTGGAAAGACTAATAAGGAAATTCCTTTATGATTAATAATAAAATCTCATAAAGTGGTGTAAAGAAAAAACATTGACAAAAATATTATCGAAGGCTATAATTACCTTTGTTGCCTTGGGGTGATTCATTTGAAATGGACATTAAATCAATTACAAAAATACCGAAACAAGGAATTTCCGATTGATGAAACGGTAGGGATGGATGACATCAAAAACGACGATTCAACTATCCGGGAAGTCTCTCCTATGCATATTACTGGCCATGGAGACATTGATTCAGCAAAAGTAACCTTCCACTTGCAAATTGAGGGATATCTTGTCCTTCCTTGTTCTCGTACTTTAGTAGATGTAAAAGTTCCAATTAATGTCGAAACAACTGAAACATTCCTCCTGCAAGATTCTGTTTTTCAATCAGAAGAGGAAACCTATCGGGTAAAAGGTGAAGTAATTGATTTAACACCAATTATTCGTGAAATTCTATTACTCGAGGTTCCAATGCAAGTCTTTTGTGATGAAGTGGAATCGGAGGATGCTGCACCGCAATCCGGTAAGGATTGGGAAGTCATTTCCGAGGAAGCCCAGTCCAATAAGATTGATCCCAGACTAGCAGGACTTGCCAAGTTTTTTGACGAAAACAAATCTTCTTCCGAATCATAACGGAAATTAGAAGCTTTATACTCTTTAAGGAGGTGTTTGATGTGGCTGTACCTTTTAGAAGAACTTCTAAAACTGCGAAAAGAAAGCGTCGTACTCATTTTAAATTAAATGTTCCTGGTATGGTAGCATGCCCAAACTGTGGTGAAATGAAATTGGCTCACCGCGTATGTAAAGCATGTGGAACTTACAAAGGAAAAGAAGTTGTTAACGACTAATTTCAACTTGACTTAAAAAGCACAAGGAGCGAAAATGCCCTTGTGCTTTTGTCGTTTTACCATATACATATACAAGTTTTCCAAGGAGGGCGAAGAGGATTGTCCTATCAAATCGAAAAACGAGGCAAGGGCTATTTATTATTTTCGATTGCTCGAAATGAAAAAAGAAATGCCATTAATTATGAGGTAATGGAAGGATTATCGAAGGCGATTCAACTTGCAGGAGAAAGTGATGTTAAGGCACTCGTTGTTACGGGGGAAGGGGAAAAGGCGTTTTGTTCAGGAGGAGATTTGTCTATTTTCCATTTATTGCATACCCAAGAGGATGCGTATCCCATGCTGGCTAAAATGGCGGATATTCTATATTCTCTAGCGACACTACCTGTACCGACTGTCGCTCTGATTAATGGAACCGCTCTTGGAGGAGGCATGGAACTTTCTTGTGCATGCGATTTTCGAGTTGCCAGAAAAGGAATAATGGCTGGTTTTGTCCAAGGCAGGCAAGCGATCACAACCGGATGGGGCGGGGGAACGCTTCTGTCTGAAAAGTTTCCTCACACTGTTGCCATGAAAATACTGATGGAAGCGGAACTGCAACCGGCAGAATTCTTTTACAAAACAGGCATTTTCAATGAATTATATGAACAGAACCCGCTTGACGCCTGCGAAAGTTTCTTAGAAAAACTACTTCTTACAGATCATGCTGTGCTGGAGGCCTATAAAAAAATCTGGATACAAAAATGGGAGGAAACAAATCTGCGCAGCAGAATGGAAGGGGAAGCAAAGAATTGTTCACGGTTATGGGAGAGTGAAGCCCACCATAACCATGTAAGGGCCTTTCTCAACAAACAAATGAATTAAAATAAAGATTAAAACACTACTTTTGTTTAAGTCTATCTTTTCTAGTAGATGCATATGTATGATAAAAACACTACTAGGAGGGAATGTTCCTATGTCGCCAACCCGACAAGATGCTTGGTCGCAAGACGAGGATTTGTTACTCGCAGAGGTAGTTTTACGGCATATCCGTGAAGGCGGAACCCAGTTGCAAGCATTTGAGGAAGTGGGTAAACAACTGTCGCGAACTGCTGCCGCCTGCGGATTTCGCTGGAATTCCTTTGTCAGGAAACAATATAAATCAGGAATTGAGCTGGCAAAAAAGCAACGAAAAGAATTGAAAAAACAAGTGGTTTCAAGCTCCGTGCCTCCAGCACCCGATACAGGTGAATCCCCAATGGAAGAGAACCAGTCAAATGGCAGTCAAACTGGTATAAGTCTAACCTATTCTGAGGTCATCCATTTCTTAGAAGAACTTCAAAAGAAAGCGGAAGAAACAGTGAAAGCAGAGGATGAAAAAAACATAGCCCTTGAAAAAGTAAAAGAATTAGAAAAGAAAACTTACTATTTAGCGGCAGAAAATGAAAGACTCACTAAAAATTTAAAGGCTATGGAAGAGGATTATCGGTCGTTAATGGAAATTATGGAACGGGCAAGAAAAATGGTTGTGTTGCAAGATGAGGACCGACAAAAGAAAGTCAAATTCCAGATGGACAAAAATGGCAACCTCGAAAGGGTAGAAAAATAGTATCAAGTAGAAAGGGCGGATTGGTCATCTTTAGATCAATAAAAAAGCTGCTTTTTAATGCGCTTCGCTTTTTTGGTCTGCCATTAATGAATGCAAAAAGCGCCTGGAGCACTAACGCCAGGCGCTCTAAGTTTATTGATGTTTCTGTCCTTCCACACCTTCAGGATACCAGACAAGCGGATTTTCGCCACGGTCCCGTTCCATGTCATAGTTGACACTGGAAAACCCCATTTTCCCCCAGAAATCCCGTGATTGCATTCTTGGGTTTGTTTTGATGGGAAAACCGAAACTTTTGGCAAAGTCGACTAACTGGCTGCCATATCCCCTACCTTGATATTCTGGCAATACTTCAAGTTTCCATAATTCCATGTAATTCTGTGGAGGATAAAAGTACCGGTCAAATTTAGCATCAATTTGATACAAACTCATGCGAGCCACTAATTTATCCCCAAAATAAATACCATAAAACGGCGACTCACTATCATTATCCACTATATTGGCTTCTAAATCCTCGAGCATTGAAAGCTCCTGAAGTCCATATTCTTTAAATTTTTTGAACTCCTCCAGGGTTTTAAAATTGATTTTTAATTTCTCCACCTTTGTCCCCATTAGTCGGCCTCCTGGCATATTGAAATCAGTATATATCCAAAAAAATTTGAATAACATGAAGTGAGTAATGAATGGATTTGTTTCATTTGCTATTAAGCTCATTATATAACAAATTGACAAAAAATTCTCCCAATAATCAAAGGAAGCGTTTTCAAAGTATAGCAGGAGAACATCATTTTAATGTAGAAACATAATATTTGGGAGTGAAATGCAGGAGAAAGGGGTAATGGTGTGGAGCGAATCTTAATTGCTAATCGGGGAGAGATTGCCTTAAGGATTATAAGAACCTGTCGGGAGATGGGGATCGAAACAGTGGCTATTTACTCGGATGCAGATAAAGAGATGCCATTTGTCAAACAAGCGGATAAGGCTGTCCGTGTTGGCGAACCGCCAGTCCAAAGATCCTATCTGCAGGCCGAAAAAATTATCAGCATTGCAAAACAAGAAAAAGTGGATGCCATTCATCCTGGTTATGGATTTTTATCGGAAAATGCCGAGTTTGCCCAACAGGTGATGGATTCAGGTATTGCCTATATCGGACCAAAGCCCGAAACCATCGAATTGATGGGAAGTAAAATTGCCGCACGCCAAACGATGGAAGATGCCGGCGTTCCTGTTGTGCCGGGGAGCAGTTGCGGATTAAAAACATTAGAGGAAGCATGCGGACTAGCAGAAGAAATTGGATACCCGGTCATGCTCAAAGCAAGCGGCGGGGGCGGTGGCATCGGAATGGTGCTATGTGACAATGAACAAGCGCTTGTTAAGTCTTATGCTTCAACGAAAGCAAGGGCCCTATCCTATTTTGGGTCAGAAGAGGTGTTTATCGAAAAATACATTGGCAATGCAAGACATATTGAAGTGCAAATTTTTGGTGATAGCCACGGCAATATCATTCATCTATTTGAGCGGGATTGCTCGATTCAAAGAAGGCATCAAAAAGTGGTGGAAGAGTCCCCCTCACCGTTTTTGTCACGGAATGTGAAACAAAAAATGTTTGAAACCGCTGTGATAGCCGCAAGGGCAGTCAACTACACCAATGCCGGGACCATCGAATTTATCGTGGATGGCCAGGAAAATTTTTACTTTCTGGAGATGAACACTAGGCTGCAGGTCGAACACCCAGTAACCGAAATGATAACCGGGCTGGATTTGGTAAAATGGCAAATTCTTGTTGCCCAAGGCAAGCCGTTACCGCTTCTCCAATCAGAAATCGTGTCTTCAGGACATGCGATCGAATTTCGTCTTTATGCGGAAGACCCTGTACGGTTTCTGCCTTCACCTGGAAAAATTACCACGTTAAACTGGATGGCAGAAGACGGGGTACGTATTGACAATGGGTATGACGAAGGCGGAGTGGTCACCCCTTTTTATGACCCGATGATTGCCAAATGTGTTTTTTACGGTGGAACACGTAAAGCAGCATTGGCCAGGGCCGGAGGATTTTTTCAAAGTCTTCAAATTGAAGGCATAAAAACGAATGCCCCTCTATTTGAAGCCATTTTGTCTGACAGTGAGTTTCAAAATGGGAATTATACAACACACTTTCTTCAGAAAAAATTAGTGAACTAGGAGTGAGAGAAATGAAAGAAATTACCGCTACCATGGCAGGTACCGTATTAAATATTTTTGCGGCAGTAGGAGACGTGGTTAGACCCGGGCAAGAAGTTTTGATGCTGGAATCAATGAAAATGGAAATACCAATAGAGAGTGAGACAGAGGGGACAGTAAAGGAAATGCGGGTGAACGTTGGCGATTTTGTCAACGAAGGCGATTGTCTGATTGTGCTAGTTTGATATTTTGGAAAGGAGGGTCTTCCTTGGCAGATGATATGACGTTAATCAATCAATTAAATGATTACAGAAAGAGAATTAATGCAGGCGGCCATCCGAAATACCATGAGAAAGCAAAAGAGCAAAATAAGCTATTTGTCCGCGAACGGCTTGCTTTATTGTTTGATGAGGGAAAATATGAGGAGGATGGGAAGTTTGCCAATTTCTCAGCCGGTGACCTCCCAGCGGATGGTGTCGTAACAGCCATTGGCAAGGTAAATGGCCAGACCGTTTGTGTGATGGCTAATGATTCGACCATTAAAGCGGGATCATGGGGTGCGAGAACGGTGGAAAAAATTATCCGCATCCAAGAAACCGCGGGAAAATTGAAGGTCCCGTTATTTTATCTCGTGGATTCGGCAGGAGCAAGGATTACTGACCAACTGGAAATGTTTCCAAACAGGCGTGGGGCCGGTAGGATCTTCTATAACCAAGTGAAACTTTCCGGAATGATTCCGCAGGTATGCCTGTTATTCGGTCCTTCTGCTGCTGGTGGTGCCTACATCCCGGCCTTTTGTGATATTGTGATTATGGTGGACAAAAATGCCTCCATGTATTTGGGTTCGCCTCGCATGGCCGAAAAAGTAATTGGTGAAAAGGTAACCCTTGAGGAAATGGGCGGTGCCCGGATGCATTGTACGATAAGTGGTTGTGGAGATGTACTCGCCAGCAGTGAACCAGAAGCCATTGAATCTGCAAAAAAATATATCAGTTATTTCCCTGCCAGTTTTAAAGAAAAGCCTGGAATCATAGCAGGAAAGGATGCCAAACCGAAGCGCAGGCTGGAGGAAATTATTCCAGAGAATCAAAACGCACCGTTTGATATGTATGAGTGTATCGACAATTTGGTGGACCAAGACAGCTTTTATGAAATCAAAAAACTCTTTGCTTCAGAAATCATTACTGGTCTCGCAAGGATGGACGGAAGAGCCGTAGGAATTATTGCGAATCAGCCAAGGGTAAAAGGCGGTGTCTTGTTTGTTGACTCCTCTGATAAAGCGGCAAGATTTATCCAGCTTTGCGATGCGTTTCATATACCGCTGCTCTTCTTGGCTGATGTGCCGGGATTTATGATTGGAACCAAGGTTGAGCGTGCCGGGATTATTCGGCACGGAGCCAAACTAATCGCCGCGATGAGTTCAGCTACCGTTCCAAAAATTTCTGTTATTATTCGAAAAGCATATGGTGCAGGCCTTTATGCCATGGCAGGTCCAGCATTTGAGCCTGACTGCTGTATCGCCCTGCCGACGGCCCAAATAGCCGTCATGGGACCAGAAGCGGCCGTTAACGCCGTCTATTCCAATAAAATTAACGAAATAACCGACCCCAAGGAAAGAATGGCCTTTGTTCAAACTAGGCAAAAAGAGTACAAGGAACATATTGATATCTATAAATTAGCATCTGAATTAATCATCGATGAGATTGCCGCCCCCTCCGAATTGAGAGAGGTACTAATCCACCGATTTGCTGTTTATGAAACAAAAGAAATGCACTTCAGTGTGCGAAAACATCCGGTATATCCGGTATAGTTTGATCTCGGGGGGCTGTCAGTTAAGGCAGCCTCTACTATTTATCCTAGTCTCTTTAGCACCGAACATAAAATCCTTATAACAGAAACGGGTCTTTTCTGATAAAATAGGAATAACAAACTAAAAGAAGGGGTTATCAATGAAGGTTGGAATTATTGGTGCAGGTTCCATTGGACTATTATTTGCCTCCTATCTTTGTAAGGAATTTGAGGTAACCCTCTATACAAGAACAAAAGAGCAAGCTGCGGAAATTAACCAAAATGGAGTATGTGCTAAAAAAGGTTCAGAACAGATCACCGGTGAGCCCCTGGCCAGGATGGCAGCAGAGTGGGAGGCTTCCGAACAACTTACGATTATTACAGTAAAACAATATCAGCTTCAGCCAATAATTGAAAAAATTCGCAAATTCACAGATCGGCCAAGTAATCTATTATTTTTACAAAATGGCATGGGGCACATAGAGCAGCTGCAACTGATTCAGGGCCATAATCTTTTTGTCGGAACGGTTGAACACGGGGCCATGAGAGAGGGCATGAATACGGTCCGCCATAATGGGGAAGGAGTAACAAATGTGGCAGTATTTAAAGGCAGTCCTGAGACACTGAACGAATTTTCGTCAGCGGTTCCAGAAGGGTTTCCTGTCATTTTTCAAGACGATTTTTACGAGATGCTCGTAAATAAATTAGTGGTCAATGCCGTTATAAATCCATTAACCGCAGTCCTGAAGATAACAAATGGCCAGTTGTTATCCAATCCATTCTATCTGCAAAACGTATCAAAGCTTAATTCCGAAATTTGTTCTATTTTAAAAATTGTTCATATGGATGCCCAACTGAAGAAAGTCCTTGGCGTATGTAAGAATACCGCCACTAACCGTTCTTCAATGCTGAAAGACCTAGAGTCCGGTCGAAAGACGGAGGTAGATGCTATACTTGGTTACTTACTGAGAGAAGCTGCAAAGGAAGAGAAGTCAGCACCGCTATTGGAATCCTTTTATTGGATAATTCAAGGAAAAGAACTGGATGGAAGGGAAGCGAATCGATGAGTGCCTTTCTTGCCGCCATTTTATCCGTCCTATTCACCATGCCTTTTTTGGGGTTTTTCCTTGTTCTGTTTATCTTTCAATTGGCCACGAAGAATATTCGTAAATCCATACATAAGGCCCTTGATTACTCGACCATTCTATTTATTATCGCTGTTTATTTTTTAATGGAGACCATCTGGCACCGGTCATTTACTTGGTTGATTTTCCTCATTATGATTGTGACTGCCATGGTTTTGGTCATAATGAACTGGAAGGTTAAGCAAGAAATAACCTTCAAACGAGTATGGAAAGGTTTCTGGCGCTTTAATTTTATATTATTTTTTACTGCCTATATTGCTTTAACTGTATTTGGATTAATCTATCGTGCACTCGTATTTGCATTATGATGGAAAATTTGAAGCAAAAATTTTTTTTGAAACGGGCAGGAGATGGTATACTCTTTAAAAGAATGAATTTGTTTAATCAGAAAGGGAGTACATAAATGGAGATTTTCAATCTCTCGGTTCCGGCAACCAATCGGTTTGCTTCGAAATATTTAGAACAATCAGCTGAAATATTGCCATTTTTCCATTACCGTCTGAACGATATAACTGAAGACACAAAACGCTTGGCTGAACTCAAGGCTAGAAAATTCCCTAGGCAAGAGGTTGCAGCGCATATAGAGGAATTTATGGAAGGGCTGCCGACTTCCAATGCGGTCAAAAAATCACAGGATAAACTAAGGGAAGAAAACAGTGTGGTTGTCATTGGAGGACAACAGGCAGGAATTTTAACTGGTCCGCTTTATTCGATACATAAAGTCATTTCCATTATTAAATTGGCCGAACAAAAGGAAAGACAGCTTGGAGTGCCCGTGGTTCCTGTCTTTTGGATAGCAGGGGAAGACCACGACTTTCAAGAAGTCAACCACGTGTACGTGCCAGTTGAAGGGAAAGCGGATAAGTGGACCTACCCGGAAAGAGTAATTCAGAAGAAAATGGTATCCGATATTTCAATAAACCAAGAAGTGTGTTGGGAATGGGTTGAAAACTTAATCGGGAATTTTGGTGAAACAAACCATACCAATAAACTGAGGGATTTTGCCAAGAACATCATTCATCAGTCCACCACCTTTGTGGAGTTTTTTGCTCATTTGACCATGGAATTATTTAAGGACTATGGGCTGCTGCTGGTGGACTCCGGTAACTTCCGTTTTCGCCAACTGCAGAAGGAATTTCTTTCTGAACAAATTAGTGCCCATGAGCAGATTACTTCCTCCTTATTGGAACAGCAAAAGCAAATTGCTGGAAAAGGCTTTTCTTTAACCATTGATGCGAATGAACGGGCGGCCAATTTATTTTATTATGACCAGGCAAAAGGTGAACGGATTTTACTGGAATTTGATCATGAATCGCACCGATTTGTGGGGAAAAGTGGGAAAGTTTCGTTAACAAAAGAGCAGTTGCTGGAGCTTGCTAAGGAAAAACCTGAATTTTTAAGCAATAATGTGGTGACCAGGCCCTTAATGCAGGAATGGTTGTTTCCGACTCTTGCCTTTATTGCCGGGCCGGGTGAAATCGCTTATTGGGCTGAATTAAAACTAGTATTTGAACTCTTTCATATTAAACTGCCGCCGATTGTTCCGCGGTTGAATATCACATTTTTAGATCGTGCCATTGAAACTCTCGTCAACGAGCTGAATCTGGACTTATCGTCTGTGCTGCAAACCGGAACACAAAAGGGCAAAGAAGAATTTCTTGATATGATTAAAGACAAAGAGTTGGAAGGTTTGTTTGCCGGTGTAAAAGAGCAATTGGCCAATCAGTACCAGCTTATAGAAGCAAAAACACTCGAGATAGATAAAGGGTTGCATAGTCTGCTAAAAAAGAATGAACAATATTTACTTAAGGAAATAGGTTTTATGCAGGCAAAACTAGAAGATTCAATCAGACGTAGACACGATGTTATTTTAAATAAATTTACCCGGGTCGATTTGGCGCTGCGACCAGATAACAACCCTCAAGAGCGGGTTTGGAACCTGTTTTATTATCTGAATCTGTACGGATTAAATTTTATAAACGAACTTATGATGCTTCCATTTGAATTCGACGGGTATCATAAGGTTGTAAAAATCTAAAGGATGACTAAATGTCGTCCTTTTTTTATTTTCTTTGCCCTTTTAAGAGGATTTTTTAATTTTTAGACGAATAGTTAAAAAATAAGTGGTGGAAAGTGGGGGAATGTGGTACATTTTTAATAGAAAGTGGGGGTAGTGGGTATGTTCATGGGTGAATACCATCACAGCATTGATATTAAAGGCCGAATTATTGTGCCCTCCAAATTCCGTGAAGACTTAGGTGACACCTTTGTATTAACAAGGGGTTTGGATCAATGTTTATTTGGTTACCCATTATCAGAGTGGAAAGAGATTGAACAGAAATTAAAGGCTTTACCTCTGACAAAGAAGGATGCCCGTGCCTTTACCCGTTTCTTCTTTTCCGGTGCAACAGAGAGTGAACTTGATAAACAAGGAAGAGTGAACATTCCAGCGCCACTGATGCAATATGCCAAGCTGGAAAAAGAATGTGTTGTGTTAGGTGTTTCTAATCGTATCGAAATATGGAGCAAGTCAATATGGGAAGACTATTTTTCACAATCTGAGGATTCCTTTGCAGAAATTGCAGAAAATATGATTGGTTTTGATATTTAATGGTTAAATTATGTTAATATATTTTCTGCGGTGTGAAAATTAGCACCCCGATATTCGTTGCGATTGGAAAAGGTGGTAAGTTAATGTTTGAACATACAACTGTGCTATTAGAGGAAGCTGTAGATGGATTAGCCATAAAACCAGATGGGATTTATGTGGACTGTACCTTGGGAGGTGCAGGGCACAGTTCCCGTATCCTTACGAGGCTTGGGGACAAAGGGAAACTATTTGCTTTTGACCAGGACGAAACAGCCATAGCACATGCAAAAGAAAAATTATCGCAGTACAAAGATCGTTTAACGATCATTAAGAGTAACTTTCTATTCTTGACGGAGGAGCTTAACAAACTAGGAATTACCCAAGTAGATGGAATTCTCTATGATCTTGGCGTATCTTCCCCACAGCTTGATACCCCTGAACGAGGTTTTAGCTACCATCATGATGCCCCGTTGGATATGCGAATGGATAAGGAAGCGTCCTTATCTGCTTATGAGGTTATTAACGAGTGGTCATATGAACAGTTAGTTCGCATCTTTTTTAGGTATGGTGAAGAAAAGTTCTCCAAACAAATTGCCCGGAGAATTGAAACGATTCGTCAGGAAAAACCGATTGAATCAACCGCACAGCTGGTGGATATTATTAAGGAAGCAATACCAGCTCCGGCGAGAAGGAAAGGCGGACACCCCGCGAAACGGATTTTCCAAGCTGTAAGAATTGCTGTAAATGATGAATTGGCTGTTTTTGAAAAATCATTAAATCAAGCCATTCAATTGTTGAAACCAGGGGGGAGAATCAGCGTCATTACCTTTCACTCCCTAGAGGATAGAATTTGTAAAGCTGCTTTTAAAAGCGCCAGTGAAACGCCCGATCTGCCTCATGGCTTGCCGGTCATTCCGGATGAGTATAAGCCAATTTTAAAACTGGTCACCCGAAAACCTATAGTTCCTTCGGAAGTCGAATTGGAAAATAATAATCGTGCCCGTTCTGCAAAACTGAGAATTGCTGAGAAAATATAAGAGGCAAAGTGCCTTGCTTGGCGCTTTCGCCTGACTAATTTTATAGAAATTGTATAAGACGGAGGGGAAAGAATGAGTAATCTTGCCAGGGAATTGCAACAGAGAGTGACGACGCAAAAGACTGAAAAACAGCATCAAATCAAAATAAGAAAATCCTGGCTTACTCCGGGAGAAAAGATTATTGGAGTGGCCTTTGCCGGGCTGGTTTGTTTTGGAGGGGTAATGATTATTTCCACCCAAGCCAAAATTTATGAGGTAAATAAAGGGATACAAACCGTTGAGGCCAAAGTAAAGGAACAACAGAAGGTCAATAGTGATTTGCAAGTTCAAGTGAGTGAATTAAGTACCTATGAGCGAATTTACCAGAAAGCCAAAGAAATGGGTCTTGTCCTAAACGAAAATAACGTCAAGGTTGTGCAGGAGAAATGAACAAGAAACAGCCCTATATGAATGCAGGAGCAGCCATATTATTTGCGATATTCGGCCTGCTCTTTTTTGTATTACTCGTCAGATATTTTACCATTCAAATCACCGGGGAAGTCAAAGGGCAGCCTTTGGCAGCCAAAGCGGAACAAAAATATATCCGAAAAGATGTCCTGCCGGCATCAAGAGGGATTATCTATGACAAGAATGGTGAAGTAATCGCCGAGGATACCTCGTCATACAAATTGGTTGCCATATTGGATAAGAAGATGACAACTGACCCGAAAAATCCGAAGCACGTGACCAACCCGAGTAAAACGGCAAAAGAACTGGCCAAATATATTGATATGGATGAATCCGAGATTTATAGCACCTTATCGAAAAAGGGAAAATTCCAAGTGGAGTTTGGAAAAGCTGGCCGGGATCTCACTCAGGAAACAAAGACAAAAATTGAGTCGCTGAAACTGCCGGGAATCACATTTATACGTGATTCGAAACGCTTTTACCCTAATGGCGTTTTCGCCTCCCATGTAGTGGGGTACGCCGACAAAGTGGAGCAAAAAGATGGAACCTATAAAACGATAGGAAAAATGGGAATTGAGCAATCGCTGAATGACAATTTGACAGGGAAGAATGGAAAGATTAATTACGAAAGTGATTTTTGGGGATACATCCTTCCTGACGGGAAAGAAAAAGTGACAGCGGCTCAAAATGGGAACGATGTTTATTTAACGATTGACCAAAAGATTCAAACCTTTTTGGAAGATGCCATGACCAACGTGGAAAAAGAATATAAGCCGAAGAAAATTATTGCCATCGTTGCCGATCCGAAAACCGGTAATATTTTGGCGATGGGACAACGGCCGTCGTTCAATCCAAAAACAAAGGAAGGGATTGAGGATAGCTGGCACAATGAAGCCATCGAAACATCCTATGAACCGGGTTCGACCATGAAAATATTCACTTTGGCTGCGGCGGTGCAAGAGGGTGTTTTTGATCCTAATGAGACCTATCAATCAGGGTCTTATCGGGTAACCGACAAGGATCGCCCAATTCATGACCATAACGGTTCCGGGTGGGGAACGATTACCTATTTGGAAGGTGTTCAGCGCTCTTCCAATGTTGCGTTTGCTAAAATTGCTAATGAAAAACTGGGATTTGATAGATTCAGAGACTATTTAACCAAGTTTGGTTTTGACAAACCGACCGGGATTGAATTGCCAAATGAAACAACCGGCAAAATCCAATATACCTATCCAAGTGAGAAAATTACCACGGCATATGGACAAGGTACGGCTATTACAGCCATTCAGCAAATCCAAGCGGCCACGGCTATAGCAAATGACGGAAAAATGTTACAGCCGCATATCATCCAGAAGATTGTTAATCATGATACAAAAGAAACCATTCAAGAGACTTCTCCGGAAGTGGCTGGGACACCAATATCGGCACAAACCGCCGCAAAAGTGAGGGATTACCTGGAAACTGTTGTTACCTCACCTAACGGAACTGGCGGCAGATATAAACTGGACGGTTATAGTGTCGCGGGGAAAACCGGTACAGCCAACATACCAGGACCTGGAGGATATTTAAAAGGGGTCAATAATTATATGTTTTCGTTTTTAGGAATGGCGCCTAAAGACGATCCGAAATTAATCGTCTACGTGGCAGTACAGCAGCCTGACTTGCAAGGGGACGAAGCGGGGCAAGGGGCAATACCGGTTTCTGCCATCTTTAACCCGGTGATGCAAAACAGCCTTCACTATTTAAATATTCAACCATCTGAGGTTGAAAAGGCAACCGTCAATAAACTGCCTGATTTAACGGGGAAATCTGTTGCAGAGGTTGAAAAACAGCTAAAAGATCAAGGGTTCGATGCCATTTTACTTGGTAATGGGTCCAAGGTTTCAGGTCAGCTCCCTGAAGCAGGGACGACCATTTTAGAAGGGGAAAAAGTGATATTAAAGACCGATGGTGATTTAACGGCGCCAGATATGACAGGATGGTCCCTAAGGGATGTCATGAAAGTAGCCAATCTTTCGGGCTTGAAATTAAGTTCCAAAGGCAAGGGTTATGTGGCTCAGCAGAGCATCAAACCAAAAGAGCCGCTAAAAGAAGGGGATTATTTAATTGTCGATTTAAAAACCCCTGAAGAACAATGGAATGACCAGCAAAATGCTAAGGAAAATGACGAAACGACAGCAGATGAAACTGAAGAGAAGGTACAGGATTAAATGGGAAAAGGCTGACTTTTAAAAGTCGGTCTTTTTCTTTGGCTTCCAACTTACCGGGTACGTTCTAAATTGCTAATGTACAAGCATATAAATGAACGATACTGTATGAGGAGGCGCTAAAGAGTGAAGCGTGTTTCAAATGTTACTGTCCGTAAACGGTTACTGACTGCACTTTTCGTTGGAATACTTATTTTTTTGATAATCGATGTTCGGCTTGGTTATGTACAATTTTACCTTGGGGATATGTTGACAGACCGCGCCAAAGACTCGTGGAGCCGAAATATACCGTTTGAACCGGAACGAGGGGAAATTGTCGACAGGAATGGAGTGCCGCTTGCGACAAATGTCAGTGCCCCCACAGTATGGGTAGTTCCGAGGCAAATAAAAGATCCGGCCACAACTGCCGAAAAGCTAGCCAGCGTTTTGAATATGACAAAAGAAAAAGCCTATCGGGACATTACCCAAAAAGAAAGGATTGTCAGAATTAAAGAGGGCAGAAAAATTTCCCATGAAAAAGCAAAAGAAATCAGGGCCCTTGGTCTGGATGGAGTTTATATTGGTGAAGATTCTAAAAGGTATTATCCATTTGGCAGCTATTTGTCCCATGTTCTTGGTTTTGCCGGAGTGGACAACCAAGGTTTAATGGGATTGGAGAAGTATTATGATAAAGAGTTAAACGGCGAACGGGGATCAGTTAAATTTTATGCCAATGCCAAAGGAGAAAGAATGAACGATATGGCCGATGACTATGAGCGGCCAGTTAATGGGTTGGATTTGAAATTAACAATAGACAGCAAGATCCAAACCATCGTGGAAAGAGAATTGGATATAGCGCAGGCAAAATATAATCCAGATGGAATTATTGCCATTGCCATGAATCCCAATAATGGGGAAATACTGGCCATGTCCAGCCGGC
This sequence comes from Neobacillus camarae, assembly GCF_054950115.1. NCBI lineage: Bacteria > Bacillati > Bacillota > Bacilli > Caryophanales > Bacillaceae > Neobacillus > Neobacillus camarae. The sequence continues at coordinate 810,295 of NZ_JBUCKX010000001.1, forward strand.
CTACTTTTGACCCTGATAACTTTCAGAATGTTTCTCAGGAGGTTTATAATCGAAATCTTCCCGTTTGGATGACCTATGAACCAGGTTCTACTTTTAAAATTATTACACTTGCCGCAGCGCTTGAGGAAGGGAAAGTGAACTTGGAGAAAGAGCGCTTCCATGATTCCGGTTCTGTTCAAGTGGCTGGAGCCAGATTAAAATGCTGGAAAAGAGGCGGCCATGGTGACGAAACCTTTTTAGAAGTTGTCCAAAACTCATGTAACCCAGGTTTTGTGGAACTGGGGCAGCGTGTTGGAAAAGAGAAATTGTTTCAATATATTAAGGACTTCGGATTTGGGCAAAAAACTGGGATTGACTTACAAGGAGAAGGAACAGGAATATTATTTAACTTGAGCCGGGTAGGTCCGGTTGAATTGGCGACTACCGCTTTTGGCCAGGGGGTTTCCGTTACTCCAATTCAACAGGTGGCAGCCGTGTCAGCAGCCGTTAATGGCGGTACCTTGTATAAACCCTATATTGCCAAGGAATTAATTGATCCTGTTACGAACGAAGTCGTGATGAGAAATACTCCTGTTGCCAAAAGGAGGGTGATTTCTGAAAAGACCTCAAAAGAGATCCGGAACGCACTTGAAAGTGTGGTTGCACAAGGTACAGGAGGAAAAGCATTTGTGGAATCTTACCGGGTAGGGGGAAAGACAGGGACAGCGCAAAAAGCCCAAGGCGGCCGTTACTTGGAAAATAATTATATCGTATCGTTTATTGGATTTGCTCCGGCGGACGATCCTCAAATTGTCGTGTATGTAGCAGTAGATAATCCTAAAGGGGTCACTGCATTCGGGGGTACTGTCAGCGCGCCAATCGTAGGGAATATCATAAAAGATGGTCTAAGCGCGATGGGAGTGGAACCTAGAAAAAATCAAATTGAAAAAGAAATAAAATGGCCGGAAACAGCCCCCATTACATTGCCTGATTTTGTTGGTATGACAAAGCTTGAACTAAACGAACAGCTATACAATTTAAGAATAGATGCAAGCGGAGAAGGGGATGTTGTCGTTAGCCAATCCCCGGCGCCTGGAACGAAAGTGAAGGAAGGATCCAAAATCCGGCTTTATTTTGGAAAAGGCGATTAGACCAGCCGCCCGCAAGCGGCAAGTCTTTTTAAAAAATAGCTCTGTAAAAGGATATTGTTGATTTTTATAACACTCTGTTGATTGGAGCGGAAGGCGCTCGACTCCTGTGGGAGTACGGGGCCGAGGAGGCTCCCCGGCACGCCCGCGGAAAGCGAGTGCCTGGAGTGGAAATCAACAGTCATGTTTAACAGAACCTGAAAAATAAAGAAATGATAAAAATATTGACTTTGAGAATTGTCCAGCACCACAAGAAAAGCTACGACAGCATTAACATCGCACGAAGATAAGCATTAGTTTTTTCAAGGAGCGCCCTAGCCGACGAGATGCCTTCGGTCTCCGCCCTACGATAAGTCAAGCTGGAATGCGACTTTCGGCTCTTCGTGTATCCTTTATCCTGTTCAACGCGCCCGTAAGAACCGTGAACTAACAAACAACGAGAAAAATACTCGCTGTTTGAAGTTTCACCTTATCTCAGTTGGAGCCCTCTACAAAGAAGGCTTCGGCAGCATTAGGCATCGCACGAACAAAAAGCGTTAGCTTTTTGGAGGAGGCCAAAGGGCCCTAACCAGGGAGCTTGCGCTTTTCTTAAAAAACAGCTAAGAAGTCAATAGCAAAAATATTTATTTTCATGTAAAATAAGGTGACACTTCGTCAGGTATCTGGCATAAGTCAATATTTGTAAAAAAGATGTATGGTCATGAGAGGATTTGAGATTAACATGAAGCTTAAACAGCTCCTAAAGTCATTGCATCCGTTAACTCCTTACTCGGGTTCAGACATTGAGATCACGTCAATTGAAAATGATAACCGGAAAGTCACACCCGGGAGCTTATTTATCTGTATTAAAGGCTACACAGTAGACGGCCATGATTTTGCTGAATCTGCCGTACAAAATGGTGCAGCCGCCATCCTTGCAGAGCGGCCGCTTGCACTAGAAGTGCCGGTCATAATTGTAAAAGACACGATGAGGGCAATGGCAGTCTTGGCGGATGCGTTTTATGGCCAGCCCACAAAAAAACTGCATCTGATAGGAATAACAGGTACAAATGGAAAAACCACCACCAGTCATATGATTGAAAAAATATTCTTTGATTATGGCCAAAAAACCGGTTTAATAGGTACTATGTATACAAAAATCGCCGGTAAAATAATGGAAACAAAAAATACGACCCCGGAGAGTTTGACGCTCCAGAAGACTTTTTATCAGATGGCAGAGGAGGGGGTACAAACAGCTGTGATGGAAGTATCCTCACATGCCCTTGACTTAGGAAGGGTACATGGATGTGATTATGACGTTGCGGTTTTTACCAACCTGACCCAAGACCATCTGGACTATCATAAAACCATGGAAGAATATCGGTGGGCAAAAAGCTTGTTGTTTTCCCAGCTGGGCAATACCTATGACACAAATCAGCCGAAATTTGCCGTGTTAAATGCCGATGACCCAGCTTCAGAAATGTTTAAAAAGGCTGCCGCGGCGCATGTGGTCACCTATGGGATTGACTCAAGTGCCGACATTCGTGCCATAAATATCAATATGACGGCATCAGGCACGCGTTTCGATATTGTGCAGGGCGGGGAAAAGCACCCGATTAAAATAAACCTTATTGGGAAATTCAGTATATATAACGTTTTGGCCAGCATTTCAGCTGCATTGGTTTCGGGGATTCCTATAAGGGAAATCATTCCTTCACTCGAAGGATTGGAAGGAGTCGCGGGGAGGTTTGAACTGGTTCAAGCGGGTCAGGAATTTACTGTCATCGTCGACTATGCCCATACACCTGACAGCCTTGAAAATGTTTTAAACACGGTTAGGCAATTCGCTAAGAAAAGAATTTTTACTGTCGTTGGCTGCGGCGGGGACAGAGATCGGACAAAACGGCCATTGATGGCCCAGATTGCCTGCCGCTTGTCTACTGATCCGATATTTACGTCGGATAATCCGAGAAGCGAAGACCCGATTGCGATTTTAAACGAGATGGAAGCCGGGGTTCAAGGAGAAACGTATCAAGTTATCCCTGACCGCAAAGAAGCGATCACATCGGCTGTAAATCAAGCGTCCGCCGGTGATGTGATATTAATTGCCGGAAAAGGGCATGAAACGTATCAAATAATTGGCCAAACGGTTCATGATTTTGATGACCGGCTTGTTGCCCGGAAGGCAATTGAGGAGAGATAAGCATGCTGTTATCAAGCAAAGATTTAATTAAAATTTTTCTTGACAGGCGAGGGGTCGAGGACGATATTTTATTCCAAACAGTGTGTGATACCGCTGCTGTCCCCCAGCGGAGAGGGCTATTTGTGCCGCTTAATGGGAAATCAGGTGAACTTTCCGAGGCGATTGCAAACGGAGCTGTTGCGGTAATTTGGGATAAAACAAAACCCCTTCCTCCATACACCCCTAATCATTTTCCTGTGTACTATACAGAGAATGTGGCGGTCGCGATAACAGACATTTTAAGAAATTATATTGAGAAAATAAATGGAGAAATTGAAAAGAATATGAGTATTACGAAATTTAAATTTTCAGACGAAAAACTTCTTAAAGAAAATAAACAAACATATGATATTGCTGTAATGCTTAATGCAATATCTAACGAACCGGAAAACAATATGGAAAGGAGGGGATAACATGCTGGAGCAAGTTATTTTTTTCACAATTATAATGGCGTTTTTAATTTCAGTTTTACTTTCTCCAATCTTTATCCCCTTCTTGCGAAGGTTGAAATTTGGACAAAGCATTAGGGAAGAAGGTCCTAAATCCCACCAAAAAAAATCGGGGACACCTACAATGGGCGGAATCATGATTTTATTTTCCATAGTCATTACCACCATGGTCATGACCGGGAAATTTTCTGAACCGACAGTGGAAACTTATCTTCTTCTCCTTGTGACGATTGGGTTTGGTTTGCTTGGATTTTTAGATGATTTTATCAAAGTGGCTTTGAAGCGAAATCTTGGGTTAACATCTAAACAAAAGTTACTGGGACAAATTATTATTTCGGTTATTTTTTATCTTGTTTATAAACAAAGTGGATTTCCTACACATATCAGCATCCCGTTTACAGACAATACCATCGAATTGGGATGGTTTTTCGTCCTGTTCATTGTTTTTTGGCTAGTTGGCTTTTCCAATGCGGTTAACTTGACGGATGGATTGGATGGTTTGGTATCCGGAACGGCGGCAATTGCCTTTGGGGCATTTGCTGTTTTGGCATGGAACCAATCGCAAATGGAAATTGCCATTTTTTCAGTAGCCATTGTCGGGGCTGTCTTGGGATTCTTGGTGTTTAATGCCCATCCTGCCAAAGTTTTTATGGGGGATACAGGTTCACTGGCACTGGGCGGTGCCATTGCTGCGATATCAATCTTGACTAAACTGGAAATACTTCTTATCATCATTGGCGGGGTTTTTGTCATTGAGACACTGTCCGTTATCCTTCAGGTGGCGTCGTTTAAAACAACAGGCAAGCGAATTTTTCGCATGAGTCCCCTGCACCATCATTACGAGCTTGCGGGCTGGTCTGAATGGCGGGTGGTTGTAACTTTTTGGAGTGTTGGTTTAATTTTTGCTATTCTAGGAATCTATATCGAGGTGTGGTTGTAATTGAAGCAGATAGATACGTACCGTCATAAAAAAATTTTAGTGCTGGGTTTGGCAAAAAGCGGAGTTACCGCGGCAGCCTTGCTGCATAAGCTTGGTGCTTTTGTTACGGTAAATGACCGGAAACCTTTTTCCGAAAATCCGGAGGCACAGGGGTTATTGGAGCAAGGGATTAAGGTTATTTGCGGAGAACATCCGGTAGAACTTTTGGATGAAGGATTTGAACTAATCGTAAAAAATCCAGGAATTCCTTATAACAACCCGATGATCGAAGGAGCAGTGGAACGGGATATACCCGTTATTACAGAGGTGGAGCTTGCCTATGAAATTTCAGAGGCACCCTTTATCGGAATTACAGGAACCAATGGAAAAACAACCACTACCACACTTGTCTATGAGATGCTAAATGCGGGTAAAAAATCCCCATTAATTGCCGGCAATATTGGAACGGTTGCATCTGGTGTGGCCCAAACCACGACAAAGGCCAATACAATTGTGATCGAATTATCGTCCTTCCAGCTGATGGGAATTAAATCGTTTAAGCCGAAAATCGCAATTATTACTAATATCTACGATGCCCATTTGGACTATCACGGGACTAAGGCCGAGTATATTAAAGCTAAGGCGAATATTACCAGGAATCAATCGGAAACAGACTATTTGATAGTCAATGCGGACCAACAAGAAACACTTAATATAGCCGCCAACTCCAAAGCCAAAATTGTTCCTTTCTCGACGAAGAAGGTTTTGCCAGAAGGTGCTTATATTTTAGATGGATGGATCTGGTTTCAACATGAACGGGTCATGCAAATTCAAAAAGTTGCATTGCCAGGGGTACATAACCTAGAAAATATTCTTTCAGCCATGGCCGCTGCCAAACTTTCTGGTGTGGAAAATCATGCTATTCAAGAAGTGCTTGAGACTTTCACGGGTGTTAAGCACCGGCTCCAATATGTGACCGAAATCAATGGCAGAAAGTTTTACAATGATTCAAAAGCGACTAATATACTGGCAGCAGAGACAGCTCTTAAGGCTTTTGACATTCCGGTCATTTTGCTTGCCGGGGGCTTGGACCGCGGGAATGAGTTTGATGAGTTGATTCCTGCGTTAGAAAATGTAAAGGCTCTGATTACCTTTGGTCAGACGGCTGCCAAGCTTGAGCGGGTTGCAGCGGAAGCAGGAATAAATGTGGTAAAGCGTGTCGATAATGTTGAAAAGGCCGTGCCGGCTGCCTTTGGTTTTTCTGAACCGGGTGACGTTATCTTGTTATCTCCTGCCTGCGCAAGCTGGGATCAGTATAAAAGTTTTGAAGTAAGGGGAGACATTTTTATCGAAGCCGTGCATAAGCTTAAGTAAGGGCTTGTCCAAGGAAAAGTGCAGGTGCCCTAAGGCAGTCGTATGGCCTGGAGTCCTCCAATCGGGATAAAGGAAACACGAAGAGCGAGCGCATTCGTGCTTCATTTATCGTAGGGCGGAGAGCAAAGGTGTCGCGTCGCTTGGGCACAGGAGCTGGACAATTATCGAAGTTTAGGATACGAGCTTCGGGTTAAAAGACGGCCCTAAAACTTGCAGTTGAGGTGTTTACGGTGCCGACAAAGAGAACGACTCCTGATTTTATTCTGATGATTGTAACATTTACACTTTTGGCAGTGGGCCTTATTATGGTTTATAGTGCAAGTGCGGTTTGGGCTGAATATAAATTTCAGGATTCCTTTTTCTTTGCCAAAAGGCAAACCTTATTTGCCGGAGTCGGGATTCTGGCAATGTTTTTTATCATGAACATTAATTACTGGACATGGAGAACATGGTCGAAGACCATTCTAATTGCCTGCTTTGTTTTATTGGTTTTAGTGTTAATCCCGGGCATTGGAAATGTTCGAAACGGGTCAAGAAGCTGGATCGGTGTAGGAGCTTTTTCGATTCAGCCCTCCGAGTTCATGAAGCTGGCGATGATTGCTTTCTTGGCCAAGTATCTCTCTGATCAGCAGAAGCATATTACCTCCTTTAAAAAAGGATTGGTCCCTTCATTGGGACTTGCGTTTGTCGCTTTTGCCATGATCATGCTTCAGCCGGACTTGGGTACGGGTACAGTCATGATGGGTACTTGTGTCGTCATGATCTTTATTGCCGGGGCAAGGGTGAGTCACTTTGTTTTCTTGGGCCTGTTAGGAGTAGCTGGTTTTGTCGGGCTGATCATTTCCGCCCCTTATCGGATTAAACGGATTACATCGTTTTTAGATCCGTGGTCCGATCCATTAGGAAGTGGGTTTCAAATCATTCAGTCCCTGTATGCCATTGGACCAGGCGGATTATTCGGTCTTGGGTTGGGTGAAAGCCGGCAAAAGTTTTTTTATCTGCCGGAGCCGCAGACCGATTTTATTTTTGCCATTTTGTCTGAAGAATTAGGGTTCATTGGCGGATCGTTTATCCTCTTGCTGTTCGCATTATTGCTATGGAGAGGAATTCGAATCGCGTTGGGTGCCCCTGACCTGTATGGCAGTTTTCTGGCGGTTGGGATTATTGCCATGGTGGCCATACAAGTGATGATTAATATTGGCGTTGTTACTGGGCTAATGCCCGTAACGGGGATTACCCTCCCGTTCCTAAGCTACGGGGGATCATCACTGACCCTCATGTTAATGGCCATAGGGGTGCTGCTTAACATAAGCCGCTATTCCAGATATTAATAGGCATACCCTGTGCAAAGCAGGGTTTTTTTGTTGAAAAAATCAGCCGGGAGCTTTATGATTATGGGCGGGTTTCATTACAATTCAATAACATTCTTTTTTCATTGGGTTTATTTCATGTGTTTTTATAGTAGAATGTGTTTAGAACTTTTCTGAGGTGAGAAGATGAAGATAGCAGTCTCAGGCGGAGGGACAGGGGGCCATATTTATCCCGCTCTTGCGCTTATAAGAGAAATACAAAAATACAATAAAGATGCCAAGTTTTTATACATAGGTACTAAAAATGGTTTGGAGAGTAAAATTGTCCCACGGGAGAACATCCCGTTTGAATCCATTTATATAACGGGATTCAAACGAAAGCTTTCATTTGAAAATGTCAAAACGGTCGTGCGGTTCCTGAAGGGAGTTCGGGACAGCAGGCGAATTCTCAAGGAGTTTCAGCCCGATGTTGTCATTGGAACGGGGGGGTATGTTTGCGGCCCGGTAGTATATGCGGCGTCCAAGCTCAAAATCCCAACGATTATACACGAGCAAAACAGTGTTCCGGGGCTCACAAATAAATTTTTAAGCCGCTATGTTAACAAAGTGGCCATCTGTTTTGAAGAAGCAAAGGAATACTTCCCCGAACAGAAGATTGTTTTTACAGGAAATCCGCGCGCTTCTGAGGTGGTAGGCAAGGATGGAATCAAGGGGCGCCTGTCTGTAGGGTTAAGCACCACAAAGCCAGCCGTGTTAATCTTTGGCGGCAGCCGTGGTGCCAGGCCAATCAATGAGGCGGTAGTGAAAGCATTGCCGGAATTAGCAGGTAAACCTTATCAAGTATTGTATGTTACAGGGGATGTTCACTTCGAGGACGTTAAAAAGGAAGTGGAATTAACAGGTAACCCTAAAAATGTGGTGATTAAACCCTTTATCCATAACATGCCTGAAGTCCTTGCCGGTGTTGATTTGGTTGTTTCAAGGGCTGGAGCTACTACACTTTCTGAGATCACTTCATTGGGGATTCCCAGCATTTTAATCCCCAGCCCATATGTCACCAATAACCACCAGGAGAAAAATGCCCGTTCACTGGGGGACCAGGGTGCAGCCGTGGTATTATTAGAAAAAGATTTATCCAGCAATAGCTTGATTAATCAGATGGATCGCATTTTATTAAACTCGGATACACTTACCGAAATGAAACAAAAATCGAAAACAATGGGTGTTCCTGATTCAGCTGGCAGACTATATAAGCTGATTGAAGAGGTACTGATTGAAAAACACAGGTAGCCCAACCCAAGTTATGAGCATAAACTAAAACTATACACAGGATTGAAAGTTGGGTGGTTAGGAATGGATAGGATCCTGAAAGAGTTGCAGGAGTTAAATATAGGTAAAGTAAAGCAAAATGAACCACTGAGTCAACATACCACAATTAAAATTGGCGGCCCGGCGGAAATTTTCGTTGAACCATCATCTGTAGAAAATTTAAAAAAAGTGATGGATGTCATTAATAAGTATCAGGCAAATTGGCGGGCAATCGGCAGGGGCTCGAATCTTTTGGTTTCCGATAAAGGAATCGACGGGGTTGTTATTAAGCTTGGTTCAGGTAACAACCACCTTGAAGTGTCCGATTCGGAAATTACTGTTGGCGGCGGGCATTCATTGGTTAGCCTATCCACACAGATCAGCAAAAGAGGGCTTTCTGGACTCGAGTTTGCCAGTGGTATTCCTGGATCGGTGGGCGGTGCTGTTTATATGAATGCTGGGGCACATGGCTCAGATATCAGTAAGATTCTGACAAAGGCCCATATTCTTTTCGAAGACGGCAGCATCGAGTGGCTTACGAATGAGGAAATGGAATTTTCGTACAGAACGTCGATTCTGCAGAAAAAACGTCCTGGGATTGTTGTGGAAGCGGTGTTTCAGCTTACTCTTGGCGACAGGGAAAGCATTGTAGCCCAAATGCAGAAAAATAAAGACTACCGAAAAGAGACCCAGCCGTGGAACTATCCATGTGCAGGCAGTATTTTCCGCAATCCACTCCCCAACTATGCCGGCAGGTTAATTGAACAGGCTGGTTTAAAAGGCTATAGCATTGGCGGGGCTAAGATTTCCGATATGCATGGGAACTTTATAGTCAACGCCGGTAATGCCACTGCAGAAGATGTGCTGGCTTTAATCACACATATTAAAGAGACTATTTATAATCTCTACCAGGTAACCATGGAAACAGAAGTGGAGATTATCGGGAGAAAGTAACCGATATTACCCATTTTTATCCTTAATTTCACAAAAGAATTTTCTTACGAATGACAAATATTGTGTTATAATTATCGATAATATTATAGTTGAAAATGTAGTGAAAGTATGAAAGACGGCATGATTTTTCATGCCGTTGTTTTCTCTTTATAGGCTGGACGAAAGGGGTTTAGGGACAAGCCTTATGGAAAATGGAGCAGCTGCTTTTATTTGGGGGAATTGGAATGGAGAAAAGTAAAATCGTTGCTCTTGAGGACCGTATACCGAAATTAAAGGAGCAGAGACGCAAGAAAGCAAACAAACGGCTTATCATTTTGCTGTTTTTATTTTTTGCCATGATTGCGGTCATTGCTTACACTCAATCACCGTTAAGCCATATAAAAAAGATTGCTGTAACGGGAAACCATGTTTATTCACAAGAGGAAGTCATTAATAAGTCCGGAATTTTAAAAGACACCAATATTTGGGAAGTAAAAGAAGCTGATGTTGCGGCCCAAATAGGCCGGCTATCCGAAGTTAAGAGCACACAAGTCCAACTCCGGCTTCCGAACACGGTCCAAATCAAGATTAAGGAATATAAACGGATTGCCTATTTGAAGCAAGAAAAGTTTTATTATCCTGTAATGGAAACTGGCAAAATTATTACAACGAAAAAGCTTGAGCAGGCTCCTGATAATGCACCGATACTGTATGATTTCAAAGAAGGGGCAGTCCTTAATGAAATGGTTAAGGAATTGGATGCTCTTCCGGCAAGCATTAACAATTCCATCTCGGAAATTCACCATACACCTAAAAAAACCGATCAATACCATATTTCCTTGTATATGAATGATGGTTTTGAAGTAAGTGCCACAATCAGGAGTTTTTCCGAAAAAATGATTCATTATCCTTCTATTATCAGTCAATTGGACCCCAATAAAAAAGGGATCATCGATTTGGAAGTCGGGTCTTATTTTAAGGCGTTTGAACCGGAAGTTGACGAAAAAGAGGTTGAAAATGATGAAGGTCAAGGGTAATCATGTGATTTTATCCTTAGTGTGCCTTGTCTTGGGAGTTATCTTGGCTTTTTCCTACCATTTGACGGACCTAAAAAATCAGCAGACCAAACGGGACTTGACGAACAGCCAATATCAAGAAACCCTATCATTAAGGAATGAATTGATCGCACTGGAGGAAACGAACCGGAAGCTGCAGAAGGAATTATACGAAAAACAAAATAAAGTACAAAAGAATGAAAAAGAACTGGCGAAAGAGACTGAGGACTTTACCAGCCTTGCCAATGATACTGAAAAATACCGCATGTTTTTAGGGAAGGTTAAGGTTAAAGGAAAAGGGGTAAAGATTACTCTAGCCGACGGGGCCTATAACCCTGCAGAAGGGAATATGAACAACTATCTTGTGCACGAACACCACGTATTTAAGGTGGTAAATGAACTTTACATATCCGGGGCAGCTGCCGTGGCCATAAATGGGCAAAGGCTGACAAGCCGTTCTTATATCGTGTGCAATGGACCGGTTATAACAGTAGATGGCGTGCCCCATCCTGCTCCATTTATCATAACCGCCATTGGGGACCCCGAAGTGCTGGCATCTTCGATTAACCTCTCGGGTGGGGTAAAGGACCAACTTGTTAATGACAATATTGTTTTTACCCTAGAAAAAGAAAATGAGATTTCGCTGAATCCCGTTTTAGGAAGTTAATGTCCACGTTATATTAGAATAAGGTCAGGTGGTATAGTGGACAAGCAAAAAGTAACCTTACGATTTACTTTGATAACGGTCCTTATAGGATTTATGATTGCCGTGCAATTTCAAACCGTAACAAAGCCGGAAGTGAGAGATACAAGAGATATCTGGCAGCTGCGGGAGGCATTGCTGAAAGAAAAAGAACAGCAATACGAGCTGTTGACAGAAATCCGGTCCAATGAAGAAAAACTAACAGCCTATGAATCTGAGCGAAAACAAAGCAAGGAGCAGGCGTTAAAGGATAGTTTTCAAGAATTAAAATCCGAGATAGGATTAACGGAAGTTACCGGTCCCGGAGTTATCCTTGAAATTGAACCTGTGATCGAGGATATCAAGCTTGGCTACACTCCCACATTAACCGTATCACCCGAGTTGTTGAAAAGGTTAGTGAATGAATTGAACATGTATGAAGCAGAGTCCATTTCCATTGACGGCCAAAGGGTTATTAATACAACCGTTATCCGAGATATCAACTCAGAAACCAAAATTGATGGTCACGTGATTAAGAGTCTTCCCATTGAAATTAAAGTAGTCGTGAAAGACCTTAATACGGCAGAGAAAATCTATAATCGGATGAACGTCTCGAAAGCGAAAGATGAATTTTTTACTGAAAGCCTAAGGCTTAATGTTACAAAACCATCTGCGGAGATTACCATTCCTGCTTACGAAAATCCAATTCGGGTCCGATATATGGAGCCGGTTAAGGAAGGAGGCGGTTCCTGATGTGGCTTCCTGTCGTAGGATTGATTGCGGGAATCGTGCTTGGACTGCTGACGGATATAAGAATACCTGAAGAATATTCCAATTATTTGTCGATTGCTGTCTTGGCTGCTTTCGACACATTATTTGGAGGGATTCGTGCCTATCTGCAAAATATTTATGACGAAAAAGTATTTGTATCAGGTTTCTTTTTTAATATCATTTTAGCTGCAAGTTTAGCTTTTCTCGGTGTCCATCTTGGTGTAGACTTGTATTTAGCAGCAGTTTTTGCATTTGGTGTCAGATTATTTCAGAATATTGCTGTAATTCGTCGAATTTTATTGACAAAATGGGCATCGAACAAAGAAAAATTAGAAAAAAGTTAAATTTTTTAAAGGGAATCATTCAGTTGTGACGAATAATTTTATAATATATTACTTAGGAATTTACCTGAACCTTAATTGTTGTTCGACTGAAGGATATTAAAGGAGGTGCCAGAGAATGAACAGCAATGAAATATATGTTAGCCTTGACATCGGTACATCCAGTGTAAAAGTAATCATCGGGGAAATGGTCAATGACTCGGGAAAAGGCTCTTTAAATATAATTGGTGTGGGAAATGTGGAATCTGAAGGCCTTCGCAAAGGGTCAATCGTTGACATGGACGATACCGTTCATTCTATTAGAAGGGCAATTGAGCAGGCAGAAAGAATGGTAGGTTTAGAGATTAATGAGGTAGTTGTCGGGATACCTGGACACAACATTAGCCTTCAACCTTGCCATGGGATTGTCGCTGTTTCCGGACAAAACCCTGAGATTACAAACGATGACGTCATTCGAGTGATTGAAGCGTCTTATGCCGGGTCCATCCCCCCTGAAAGAGTTAATATGGGAGTCATTCAAAAGCAATTTATTTTAGATGGCAAAGATGAAATAAACGACCCTCGTGGCATGATCGGCGTGCGCTTGGAAATGGAAGGTACACTTGTGACTGGTTCCAATGCGATTCTCGCTAATATCATCCGCTGTGTGGAACGAGCCGGCCTTAATTTCTCGGATATCATCCTCCAGCCGCTTGCCGCAGGAGATTATGCTTTGTCCAAGGATGAAAAAAACCTCGGTGCTGCGCTCCTTGATATCGGAGGCGGTTCTACTACCATTGCCGTCTTTGAAGATGGATATTTAAAAGCAACGAGCGTAATCCCGGTTGGGGGAGACCTTCTTACTAACGATCTCTCAAAAGTTCTGCACACTTCTACTGAGGATGCGGAGGCTATAAAAGTCAAATATGGACATGCCTTCTACGACCATGCATCAGAAGATGAATTCTTTAGCGTACCAGTTATTGGCAGTGATCAGCACCAACAATTTAACCAGCTTTATATTTCTGAAATTATTGAAGCTAGAATGGAAGAAATCTTTGAGTTAATTGCCAAAGAGTTAAAACGTTTAGGTGTGATGGACCTGCCTGGGGGCTTTGTGTTAACCGGAGGTACTGCTAAAATGCAAGGATTATTGGAACTGGCCCAGGATATTTTTCAAAATCCTGTCCGTATTGCCCAGCCTGACTACATAGGCGTTAGGGAACCGCAATATACAACAGCAGTTGGTTTAATAAAATATGCTTACAAAAATTCCAGATTACCAGGGAGCGTTTCCAGTTCACATGTTTCTGTCTCGGAACCGGTTGAAAAACGGGTCCAAAAACAGCATCAGCCAAAAGCGAAGCCAGAGAAGCATCCAGAAGAAAAAATGTCATCAAAAGTCAAAAAATTCCTGGGATACTTTTTCGAATAGGGGACCTTTCGAAAAGGAAAAGTGACGAATTAGGAGGATTTTTCATGTTAGAATTTGATACAAATTTAGATTCGCTCGCAACTATCAAGGTTATCGGAGTTGGCGGAGGCGGTAATAATGCCGTCAACCGGATGATTGAGCACGGGGTACAAGGGGTAGAGTTTATCGCTGTGAACACTGATGCTCAAGCCTTAAACCTTTCGAAGGCAGAAGTAAAAATGCAAATTGGCGCAAAATTAACCCGCGGCCTGGGAGCAGGGGCAAACCCTGAGGTTGGCAAAAAAGCAGCTGAGGAAAGCAAGGAGCAAATTGAGGAAGCATTGCGCGGGGCAGATATGGTATTCGTTACCGCTGGAATGGGTGGTGGTACTGGTACCGGTGCCGCACCGGTCATTGCCCAGATTGCCCGTAATCTTGGTGCACTAACTGTTGGGGTTGTCACCCGGCCGTTTACATTTGAAGGAAAAAAGCGTTCCACCCAAGCTCAAGGTGGAATCGGATCAATGAAAGAAGCTGTGGATACACTTATTGTGATTCCTAACGACAGATTGCTCGAAATAGTTGATAAAAGCACTCCAATGCTGGAGGCGTTCCGCGAAGCAGACAATGTTCTTCGCCAAGGGGTTCAGGGGATCTCCGACCTGATTGCCACTCCTGGATTAATTAACTTGGATTTTGCAGACGTAAAAACAATCATGTCCAACAAAGGTTCCGCTTTAATGGGCATCGGTGTGGCTTCCGGTGAAAACCGCGCTGCAGAAGCTGCTAAAAAAGCAATTAATTCCCCACTTTTGGAGACCTCCATTGATGGTGCTCAAGGGGTGTTAATGAATATTACCGGGGGCTCAAACTTGAGTCTTTATGAAGTGCAAGAAGCCGCTGATATCGTTGCTACTGCGACAGATCAGGAAGTAAACATGATTTTCGGATCGGTCATTAATGAAAGTTTAAAAGATGAAATCATTGTAACCGTTATTGCGACAGGCTTTAATGAGGAAGCCGCTCAGCCGAAACCAGTCCGTCCCACTTTTGGGCAGCCAAAGACGCCTAGTGGTGCAATCAAAAGAGAACCAAAGCGCGAAGAGGTTCAGCAACAGGAACCTCCACGCACCACCAACACCACTCCTTATCCGGAGGAAACATTGGATATTCCAACATTCCTTCGCAACAGAAACCGTAGAAGATAAGAAAATGGAAAAAGCATGATCCTGTTATGGGTCATGCTTTTTTTTGCTCTGTTAAACGATATTTTGAGCCTTTTACTTTGCTGAATGGAGCTAATAAGCTCGACTTCTGCGGGACGGGGCTGGGGAGACCCCGCACAGTCGGCTTCCATCGCCGTGGAGGCTCCCCGGCACTCCCGCCGGTTCTCTGAGCGGCTGTAACGGAAATCAACTTATATTTAACAGGCCCTTTATTTTGAGCGATTAGGCTGTTTCCAAGCACTTTCCAGGTTTTCTATGACAAATTACGTTTAGAATAGTGAAAATTTCTGTTTTTTTGATACCACAAAGTGACACACTTCAAGCCGTTAAGTAGGATATACTTTTCCATAAACAGAATAGCAAATGGCGGGATTCCTTCCTGGATAAAGGAGGAAGCAATGTGACGGTTTATTTGGATGTGATTTGGTCTCTCAATTTATTGTTTGACAGCCTTCTCCTTTATTTAACTGCGATCATCCTAAAAAGGAAGGTTCGGTTTTGGAGGGTTTTATCCGGAGGTCTGATTGGTTCCATTATTATCATATTAAACTTTACACCCTTAAACATTTACTCAAGCCATCCAATTTCAAAACTACTATTTTCCGTGATAATGGTGTTAATGGTCTTTGGTTATTACCGCATATCCTTTTTTATCAAAGCGTTAATGACATTTTATGTGGCGACCTTTTTAATTGGCGGTGCTTTAATGGGTGTCCATTTCTTTATCCAATATGATTCCGAGCTTACAGCGGAAGTCCTACGGTCCAGTGTGGAAGGCTTTGGTGACCCCATTAGCTGGATATTTGTTCTAATCGGCTTTCCGATTGCCTGGCATTTTTCCAAGAAGAATATTGAAACCATGGAAATGACGAAAATCCGTTATGATCAAATTGTATCGGTAAGTCTGAGTGTGGATGGCCAAGCTTTTTCTTATAAAGGATTGGTCGATAGCGGCAATCAACTATATGATCCTGTTTCAAAGATGCCGGTCATGTTTGTCTCCGTAAAAAAGCAATGGGAGAATACCCCTGAGCCGATTCGAATGTTAGCTGGAAATCCCAATCCATTGGAATGGAACGATAACACATTGCCTGAACAGTGGCAGCACAGGCTGAGAATTGTTCCTTACAAGGTGGTGGGACAAGAACATCAACTAATATTCGCAATTAAACCAGACCATATTTTGATTGAACACCACGGGACTCAATATTTTTATGAAAAGGGATTAGTATCCTTTACCATGCAGGAGCTTTCAGCGGAGGATGCCTACCAGTGCATTGTCCATCCCAAAATGCTGACAGGTCATAAGCAGCAAGATGATAGCGAGAAGGTAAGTTAATAATACTATACTCAGAAAAACATAATTTAGAAGGAGGAAAACAAATGAAAAATTGGAGACTTCGCTTATCCTACTATTGGAATAAAATATTAATTAAACTAGGTTTTAAAACAGATGAAGTCTTTTACATTGGTGGAAGCGAAGCCCTGCCGCCTCCTTTAAGTAAAGACGAGGAAGAGATGCTGTTAAAAAAATTGCCTGCCGGCGATAAAGCAGCACGTTCCATACTGATTGAACGTAACCTCCGGTTAGTTGTATATATCGCTCGCAAATTCGAAAACACAGGAATTAATATTGAAGACCTGATTAGTATTGGAACCATTGGTTTAATTAAGGCGGTAAATACCTTTAACCCTGAGAAGAAAATAAAATTGGCTACATATGCATCAAGATGTATCGAAAATGAAATTCTTATGTACTTAAGGAGAAATAATAAAATCAGGTCCGAGGTTTCATTTGATGAACCATTAAATATTGATTGGGATGGGAATGAACTATTATTATCGGATGTTTTAGGAACAGATGATGATATCATTACAAAAGATCTGGAAGCAAATGTTGACCGCAAATTGCTGACCAAAGCATTACATCAACTCTCAGACCGGGAGAAGCAAATCATGGAGCTGAGGTTTGGCCTGACAAACGGGGAGGAGAAAACACAAAAAGATGTTGCCGATATGCTAGGCATCTCCCAATCCTATATTTCCCGTCTGGAAAAACGAATCATTAAACGGCTAAGGAAAGAATTTAATAAAATGGTATAAGATAAACGGAAGTGCCCTCGGAACAAGCAAAAAGCGCTTGTTCCTGCGAAGTCTATTCTCTAAGAAGCCTTCCTTAGTGGTCAGCGCTCGACAGGCCTCATTCAAAAAGCTAACACTTATGTTCACGATATGCTTTTACTTCCGAAGCCTTTGTGGAGCTGGACAATTTTCGAAGACAAGAAACATTTTTAATTAACAAAAGTGGAAAATTTTTACCGCCCAAAAAACCTTATTACTATAATGGTTTCAATTGGATTTCCGAACATATGCACCTGTCCGCGGCGATGGACAGGTGCATATTTTTCCTTCTCAAGGAGATACTGTTTTTTGTACAGCAGCTCTCTCAAGGAGGGAAAAGATTTGACTCGAAATAAAGTTGAAATTTGCGGTGTGGACACATCAAAACTTCCTGTATTGAAAAACGAAGAGATGAGAATTCTCTTCAAACAAATGCATGAAGGCGATTTATCTGCAAGGGAAAAACTCGTAAACGGCAACTTACGACTTGTCTTAAGTGTGATCCAGCGGTTTAATAACCGCGGCGAGTTTGTGGATGACCTGTTTCAGGTTGGCTGTATTGGACTCATGAAATCAATTGATAATTTTGATTTAGGACAGAACGTCAAGTTTTCGACGTATGCTGTGCCAATGATCATTGGAGAAATCCGCCGGTATCTGCGTGATAATAATCCGATTCGGGTATCCCGCTCATTACGAGATATCGCCTATAAGGCACTACAGGTGAGGGAGCGATTAATGAGCGAAACCTCCCGTGAACCTACTGCGGAGGAAATCGCCAAAGTATTGGAGGTACCTCATGAGGAAATCGTTTTTGCCCTTGATGCCATTCAAGATCCGGTTTCCCTTTTTGAACCAATCTATAATGATGGCGGCGACCCCATCTATGTGATGGATCAATTAAGTGATGAAAAAAATAAAGATATAAACTGGATTGAAGAGATCGCTTTAAAAGAAGGAATGCGGCGGCTAAATGAACGCGAAAAATTAATCTTGCGAAAGCGCTTTTTTCAAGGGAAGACGCAAATGGAGGTTGCAGATGAAATTGGAATCTCCCAAGCGCAAGTCTCCCGCCTAGAAAAAGCGGCCATCAGACAAATGAATAAAAATATCCAGAGTTAGGCTGTCCGGTTGGACAGCTTATTTTTTTAATTGACCCTGTTAAATTTGGCTATTGATTGAGCGAAAGAAGCTCAGCGAATCCGCGGGCTTGCAGGGAACCTCCTTGGGGAGTACCGGGCCTGCGGCATTTCCTCTGCCCCGTACTCCCGCAGGACACCGAATTTCTTCCTCGAAATCGCCCATGCACGAAGAAAATCCGATAGCATAATTGAGAAATTTCGAGGAGTCGAGCATATCCGCTCCAATCAACAGAGGTAAAAAAAACAACAATATCATATAACAGTTGTTTTGATTTAATAAATTGATCACTGCAATCATATATTTTGTTATAGTACGATATTTGGGAGTGGTGATCATGGTTAGGATTTCCGAGTTTCAGATAAAAGATGTCGTTAACGTATCAGATGGAAAAAGATTGGGCAATATCGGGGACATAGAAATCAATGTATCAACAGGAAAAATAGAAGCAGTCGTCATATCCGGAAACGGCAGGGTTCTCGGCTTTTTTGGAAAAGATGATGATATTGTCATTCCATGGAAAAATATTATTAAAATCGGTCATGATGTCATCTTGGTCCGTTACCGCCCAATTGATGAACAAGTTCCTGATGAAGCTTGAGAGGGAACCCGGTATTTTATTGTGACCATTTATCTTTTTCATGGTAAACTAAAGAAAAACATAAGAGGTATGATTATGGAGCCTTTTGCTATACATCATCCATCCTATTTAACGATTGAAAGCTGGACAGATCATTTTCCTGAACTTCTCGCCGGTATGACAACAAAACACGGCGGGACCAGTAAGGGATATTTTGAATCCTTTAATATGGGTTTTCATGTTGGAGATTCTAATGACGATGTAGTCAAAAATAGACAAACCTTGTCAAATTTGCTCAAGTTTCCGCTAAACTGCTGGGTAGGCGCTGAGCAAACCCATGATATCGTTTTAAAAAAAGTGACCAAGTCAGATCGTGGAACAGGCGCCGATTCCTATCAGGATGCGTACAAAGGAACTGATGGTTTCTATACAAATGAGGATGGTATCCTGTTAACCCTTTGCTTTGCAGACTGTGTTCCCTTGTATTTTATTGCTCCCAAGTTTAGGATGATTGGCTTGGCGCATGCTGGATGGAAAGGGACGGTTGGCGAAATAGCAAGACACATGATTCAGGCTTTGGGAAATGAAGGGGTTCCACCTGAGGAAATTTTCGCAGCTATCGGACCCTCCATTTGCGAAGAATGTTATATTGTGGATAATCGTGTCATTAACTTGGTGGAAAATATACTAGAAGATGTCGACGTAAAACCCTATAATTTAATTAGTGATGGGCAATATTCATTAAATTTACGTCAATTAAATAAGCAAGTTCTCCTGAAGGCTGGTATTCCCGAGCAAAATATCCTGATTAGCGGATATTGCACCAGCTGTGATGACCTATTTTTTTCCCATCGCGGAGATCAAGGAAAAACCGGGAGAATGTTAAGCTTTATTGGCTGGAAGGAGATTTAAATCTATCTATGAACGTTACATCAAAGCTCGAACCAATAAGACAGCAGATAAATGAGGCATGCCGTAAAGTGGGACGAAATCCTGATGAAGTCACAGTAATTGCGGTAACGAAGTATGTCAGTACCGAAAGGGCAAAAGAGGCCCTGGAAGCAGGAATCCGGCATCTTGGAGAAAACCGGGATGAAGGATTGCTTGAAAAATGGGAAGTCTTACAGGACAAGCCAGTTTGGCATTATATCGGGACACTGCAAACCCGAAAGGTGAAAAATGTCATTGATAAAGTGGATTATATCCATTCTTTGGACCGCCTGTCCCTTGCTCAAGAAATCAATAAACGGGCAAACCGTGAAATCAACTGCTTGGTGCAAGTAAATGTATCACATGAAGAATCCAAGCATGGAATACATCCCGATGAGGTACTGGATTTTATAAAATCACTTCGCCCTTATGAAAAGATCCGTGTTCAGGGGTTGATGACAATGGCTCCCTTAACAAATGAGGAACAGGTGATTCGTTCATGTTTCAGCAAATTAAGAGAACTTCGTGATGAAATTCAAGACTGTCAGTTACCTTTTGCTCCATGCACGGAACTTTCCATGGGAATGTCCAATGATTATCCCATTGCGATCGGGGAAGGAGCAACAATGGTAAGAATAGGGACAGCACTAGTTGGTGAAGATGGTTAGGAGAGAAGAAAATGACGATTAAATCAAAAATAAAGACATTTTTCTTTTTAGATGATGATTATAATGATGAAACTACCAGTGAATACACGGAACCGGCAGAACCAATCAAATCGAGGAAGCAGCCTGTTAAAGCTCAGAATGTTGTCAGTATCCAAAGCGTGCATCAGCAATCCGCCAAACCGGGAAAGGCTTCGAAAGTGATTTTAGTCGAGCCGCACTCGAGTTCAGAGGCGCCGGAAATTGCTGATCATTTAAAAAACCGCCGTGCTGTTGTGGTGAATCTGCAGCGGATTGATAAGGAGCAAGGAAGACAAATTGTCGATTTTTTAAGTGGTGCTGTGTATGCGCTCGGTGGGGACATCCAGAAAATCGGCTTGAGCATTTTTTTGTGTACTCCCGATAATGTAGAGGTGTCGGGGAATATTTCTGACCTTTTACCTGAACCGGAGAATCCAAATACAAGGTGGTAATGATCATGGCACTTATTTTTAGTCTATTGCAGCAACTGATTTCCCTGTACTCTTGGGCGCTAATTATATATATCTTAATGTCCTGGTTTCCAAATGCAAGAGAGACATCGATAGGTCGGTTCCTCGCAAATATTTGTGAGCCTTATTTGGAACCGTTTCGAAAAATTATCCCTTCAATTGGGATGATTGATATCTCTCCAATTGTTGCGTTCCTTGTTCTGAAATTTGCCAGCAGCGGATTGCACAGCGTTTATCTTTGGCTCGCGTAAGAATTCAAGTTGTAGGTTGTGTGTGTATCTATGAATATTTATCAGCATTTTCGCCCCGAAGAACGGGAATATATTGATCAAGTACTACAATGGAAAAGCTATGTTGACCGTCAATATAGTCCTAAAATCACCGATTTCCTTGACCCCCGGGAGCAGCATATCCTGAAGACAATCATTGGTGAAAGTTCTGAAGTCAAATACGGGTTTTTTGGGGGAAGGGAAGAAACGGAACGAAACAGGGCCTTGCTTTTCCCCGATTATTTATCAATGGAACCTAATGATTTTCAGATTAGTTTATTTGAAGTCGACTACCCTAAAAAATTTGTTACGATTGAACACAGGCAGGTATTAGGTACGCTTATGTCCCTTGGATTAAAGCGCGGCAAGTTTGGTGACATTTTAATTCATGACGGTCGCATCCAATTTTTTGCGGCCAAAGAAATAAGTGATTATATTAAACTTAATGTCGATTCTATAGGCAGGGCAGGAGTGAAATTAGTAGAAATCCCAATGGAACAAGCGATCATTTCAAATGAAATGTGGGAGAGCCATGAACTGACTGTTTCCTCGTTACGGCTGGATACCATCATTTCGGGTGCCTGCCATCTGTCGAGGCAAAAGTCGCTTACCCTTATCCAGCATGGTCTTGTCAAAGTAAACTGGACCCAACAGGAAAACCCCTCGTTTCCATGTGCTGAAGGGGATTTAATTTCAGTCCGTGGCCATGGCAGAACCAAATTAATGGGGATAGAAGGTAAGACCAAAAAGGATAAGTGGAAAATTTTGATTGGTGTCCAAAAATAATTTGAGATTTTTGGAGGATTTTAAAAAAACTTGTCGAATAGAAGTTAATACATATAGTGTAGAGATTGCATGGAGGTGGCATTATGCCGTTAACGCCGTTGGATATTCACAACAAAGAGTTTAATAAAGGGTTCAGGGGCTATGATGAAGATGAAGTAAACGAGTTTTTAGACCAGGTCATTAAGGACTATGAATTAGTGCTTCGTGAGAAGAAAGAATTGGAAGAGCGTCTGAATGAAATGCAAGACCGGTTAAGCCATTTTACCAATATTGAAGAAACACTTAATAAATCCATAATCATTGCCCAAGAAGCCGGTGAGGAAGTCAAGCGCAATGCACATAAAGAAGCAAAACTGATCATTAAAGAAGCGGAAAAAAACTCCGACCGTATTGTCAATGAATCACTTTCCAAGGCAAGAAAAGTCGCGATGGAAATCGAGGACTTAAAGAAACAATCAAAGGTGTTCCGTACGCGGTTTAAGATGCTTATTGAAGCGCAGCTTGATATGCTTAATACGGATGATTGGGACCACCTGCTGGAGTATGAAGTGGATGCTACTGAGCTGAAGCTTCAGGAAGAGGAAGATTCATTGGCTTGACGAATAAGGAATTTGTAGCATATAATTTGTTAACAAGCATCTAATGAATAACCATTGACGATGACAGGGACAGTACGATTCTTTATGCTTTCAAAAGCGAGCCGGTGAGGGTGGAAGTCCGGTAAAGCAGTAGAATTGGAAAATCACCCTTGAGTTCTAAAGCCGAACTTCTTTTAGGACAGTAGACTTTAGCGTTTAATTTCACGTTACGAAACTTGAGAGGATGGAACATTTGTTCTGTCTACCAGGGTGGTACCGCGGGAATAAATAAACCTTCTCGTCCCTTTTTGGGGATGAGAGGGTTTTTTTTATTGGTCAAATGGCAATTCTGTTTTTATGAAAGTGTACAGGAGGAAGAAAGAACATGGAATACAAAGATACGTTATTAATGCCGCAGACGGAATTTCCGATGCGCGGCAACCTTCCAAAACGCGAGCCTGAAATCCAGGAGAAGTGGGAGGAAATGAATATTTACCAAAAGGTGCAGGAACGTACAAAAGGCCGTCCAATGTTTGTCCTGCATGATGGACCTCCATATGCCAATGGGGATATCCATATGGGCCATGCCTTAAATAAAATTTTAAAGGACTTCATCGTCCGTTATAAATCAATGAGTGGATTTCAAGCCCCTTATGTGCCAGGATGGGATACTCATGGTCTTCCGATTGAGCAAGCGTTGACCAATAAAGGTGTAAAACGTAAAGAGATGACCGTCGCGGAATTTCGTGAATTGTGTACAAAGTATGCTTATGAACAAATTGAGAACCAGCGGTCACAGTTTAAACGTTTAGGGGTCCGGGGGGATTGGGAGAATCCATACATTACCCTTAAGCCGGAATATGAAGCACAGCAAATCAAGGTCTTTGGTGAGATGGCCAAGAAGGGCTATATTTATAAAGGCAAGAAGCCGGTTTATTGGTCTCCGTCCAGTGAGTCTGCATTAGCTGAAGCTGAAATTGAATATCAGGATAAGCGGTCGCCGTCAATTTATGTGGCTTTTAAAGTAAAAGACGGCAAACAAGTCCTTGACACTGACACGGAGATTGTCATTTGGACCACAACTCCATGGACTATTCCTGCAAACTTGGGCATTTCTGTCCATCCTGACCTCACATATGTAGTGGTGGCGGTAAATGGCCATAAATATCTGGTGGCAGAAAGCCTTTTAGAAGCAGCTTCAAAGGAAATCGGCTGGGAAGATGCTTCGGTAATTAAAAAAGTGAAGGGGAATGAACTGGAAAATATCATCTGTTCCCATCCGTTATATGGCCGCGATTCTTTGGTGATGCTGGGTGAGCACGTCACAACAGATGCCGGTACCGGCTGTGTTCACACCGCTCCAGGCCATGGGGAAGATGACTTCATAATTGGTCAGAAGTACGGCTTGGATGTTCTTTGCCCTGTTGATGATAAAGGACATATGACAAATGAGGCACCAGGATTTGAAGGTCTATTTTATGAGGAAGCCAACAAACCAATCGGCCAAGCATTAGAGGAAGCCGGAGCCTTATTAAAGCTATCATTCATTACCCACTCTTATCCACACGATTGGAGAACGAAAAAACCGGTAATTTTCCGTGCCACTGCACAGTGGTTTGCTTCTATTAAAGATTTCCGGGAGCAATTGCTGGATGCCGTCAAGGAAACAAAATGGGTGCCGGCCTGGGGAGAAACTCGGCTTTATAATATGGTCCGTGACCGTGGTGACTGGTGCATTTCCCGTCAGCGTGTATGGGGCGTTCCAATCCCTGTCTTTTATGCGGAAAACGGGGAAGAAATCATTACTGATAAAACCATTAACCATATATCAGAATTATTCCGAGAGCATGGATCGAATATCTGGTTTGAACGGGAAGCGAAAGACCTGCTCCCTGCCGGTTTTACGCACCCTGGAAGTCCTAACGGCACATTTACCAAGGAAACAGATATCATGGATGTTTGGTTTGATTCCGGTTCTTCCCATCAGGCGGTTTTACTTGAAAGAGAAGATTTAACACGTCCGGCAGACCTTTATCTCGAAGGTTCTGACC
The DNA here is from genome assembly GCF_054950115.1 of Neobacillus camarae. Classification (NCBI taxonomy): domain Bacteria; kingdom Bacillati; phylum Bacillota; class Bacilli; order Caryophanales; family Bacillaceae; genus Neobacillus; species Neobacillus camarae. Next base: position 835,015 of record NZ_JBUCKX010000001.1, read on the forward strand.
AATATCGCGGCTGGTTTAACTCGTCCCTGTCCACAGCAGTTGCCGTAACAGGTAAAGCTCCATATAAAGGGGTTTTAAGTCACGGATTTGCGCTTGACGGTGAAGGCAGGAAGATGAGTAAGTCAATCGGGAATGTGGTGGTCCCGGCTAAAGTAATGAATCAACTAGGAGCCGATATTTTACGTCTTTGGGTTTCCTCTGTGGATTACCAAGCGGATGTCCGTGTTTCTGATGCCATCTTAAAGCAAGTGGCTGAGGTTTACCGTAAAATCCGTAATACATTCCGTTTCTTACTAGGAAACTTGGCGGATTTTGATCCGAAGGCAAATAAGGTGTCCTATGAAAACCTGCGGGAAGTGGATCAATTTATCCTGGTTAAGTTAAATAAGCTAATTAAATATGTTCATAATGCTTATGAAAATTATGAGTTTTCCAATATTTATCATGCAATCAATAATTTCTGTACACTCGATTTAAGTGCCTTCTATTTGGATTTTGCCAAGGATGTCCTTTACATTGAATCGGCTGATCATCCTGAACGTCGGGCAATTCAAACCGTTTTATATGAATCGCTGCTTTCATTGGCCAAACTAGTTTCACCAATTCTTTCCCATACGGCTGATGAAGTCTGGCAGTACATTCCTGGAGTGGAAGAAGAAAGCGTGCAGCTGACCGATATGCCTGAATATCAGGAACTTCCGGATGCTAAAGCAATCGAGGAAAAATGGAATTCCTTCATGAAACTGCGCGACGATGTGTTGAAAGCACTAGAAGAAGCCAGAAATGCAAAAGTCATTGGAAAATCATTAACGGCCAAAGTTACGTTATACGTAAATGATAAATCAAAACAGTTGTTAGACTCGATAGAAGAAAATCTTCAGCAATTGTTTATTGTGTCCGGATTTGAAGTGGCAGGTTCCTATGAGGATGCCCCTGAAGATGCCGTTAAACTGGATACAGCGGCCATTGTTGTGACTAAGGCAGAAGGAGAAACATGCGAGCGCTGCTGGACAGTGACAAAAGAGGTTGGCAAAGACCCTGAACACCCAACACTTTGCCCGCGTTGTTCACATGTAGTCAAAAAGAACTATTCGCACATGAATTAATATAGCGGAAAAGTCCCGATAAATCGGGACTTTTTCCATTTTGTTCACATATTTACCACCTCCGTTAATTGTTGTAGCAGTTGTCAAAAGTTTTACTGTGTCTGTTAAAGGAAGGCGCAAATAATAAAACAAATGACGAAACGGAGGTAACAACACTATGAATGCTTTGCAGGAAAAGATGTTAAAGGAACTCCGTCAAACCAAATTTGAAATTGAACAGTCATTAAGAAATAAACACACGTATGATTGGATGACACCATTGTTGCAAGAGGAATTGCAGGATGTACAAATTGCTCTGCAAAAATTAACCGATGGTACATACGGTCAATGTGAACTATCAGGGGAATTGCTTCCGGCCGACCTGATCAAAATGATTCCCACCATCAGGTCGGCCAAAGATACAGAGGATATGATCAGCTATCTCAAAAAACCAATTTTACCCTCATTTTAAGTAAGTAACATTGTGAACAAGCGATTAAGTATGCTAAAATTCAAAAGAATGAGTTTAGGCTATTTTGTGGGGGTAATTTTTGGTGTTTTATTACTTAATCGCGATCTTTATTATTTTGTTGGATCAGTTTACCAAATGGTTGATTTTAACCAAAATGTATTTTGGAGAAAGTATACCTGTCATTGAGAATGTATTGTATATTACATCCCATCGCAATCGCGGGGCTGCATGGGGAATCTTGCAAGGACAAATGTGGCTGTTTTATTTAATTACCATCATTGTCATTGCCGCCATTATATATTACATGCAGACACATGCTAAAGGAAAACGGCTGTTAGGCGTATCCCTCGCATTTATGCTAGGGGGAGCCATTGGGAATTTTATAGATCGGGTATTCAGGAAAGAAGTAGTCGACTTTATTCATTCGTTTATTTTTGGATATAACTTTCCTGTTTTTAATATTGCCGATTCCTCGTTGGTAATTGGAGTAGGATTGTTGATTATTCAAATGCTGTTGGAAGAGAAGTCGTCAAAGGAGAAGTCGTATGGAGAAAATGGATCAAACCATTCTTGAAGAACAAGCAGGTGACCGGATCGATAAAGTCGTTTCCAGCCTGAATGAGGAATGGTCTAGGACACAAGTCCAAGAATGGATAAAAGATGGAAATGTCGTTGTGAACGGCAAGAAGGTAAAACCTAATTATAAATGCAGTCTCAATGACCGGCTGGAGATTAACATCCCTGAACCGGAAGAACTGGATGTTTTACCTGAAGAAATGGATTTGGATATTTATTACGAAGACCGGGATGTACTGGTTGTCAATAAACCTAAGGGAATGGTGGTCCATCCTGCACCTGGACATTTGACTGGAACATTGGTAAATGGCCTTATGGCTCACTGTAAAGATTTATCGGGAATTAACGGAGTGCTCCGGCCAGGGATTGTCCACCGGATTGACAAAGACACCTCCGGTTTATTAATGGTGGCTAAAAATGACATGGCACATGAAAGTTTAGTCAACCAATTAGTTAAAAAAACGGTTACCAGAAAATATTTGGCCTTGGTCCATGGAATCATTCCTCATGATTTTGGCACCGTTGACGCACCCCTTGGCAGGGATCCGAAGGACAGGCAGAGCATGACAGTGGTAGATAATGGGAAGCACGCAGTCACTCATTTTCATGTCCTGGAACGGTTTAAAGATTTTTCTTTTATTGAATGCCAATTGGAAACAGGCAGAACCCATCAAATCAGGGTTCATATGAAATACATTGGCTATCCGCTGGCAGGTGACCCTAAGTACGGCCCGAAGAAGACGCTGGATTTGGGCGGGCAGGCTTTGCATGCTGGCATTCTCGGATTTATCCATCCGAGAACAAATGAATATTTGGAGTTTTCAGCCCCTTTGCCCGAGTATATGGAACAATTGCTCGATTCCTTGAGAAATAATCGTTGACAGGGGTTAGGATTTACAGTAAGATAGCTTTAGTCAAATAAGCCTTTAAGTCAGTCCCGTGAGGCTGAGAAGGAACGGTTAACAGGCATGGGAATGCCTGTGATTTAAAACTAACTCTTTCCTCTCGCCATCATCGGTTGAGAGGTTTTTTAATTCTTCTAAAAGCAGGTGCAAACATATGAGTCAAAAAGCGATTGTTCTAGACGAGCAAGCAATCAGCAGGGCCTTAACGAGAATTTCGCATCAAATAATCGAAAAAAATAAAGGCATCGATCATTGTATCCTAGTGGGAATTCGCACCAGGGGAATCTACATAGCAAAGCGTTTGGCCGCTAAAATTGAAGAAATTGAAGGCACTCCCATTCCGGTTGGTGAACTGGACATCACGCTATACCGAGATGACTTAACCGTTAAAACTGCCAATCAAGAACCGGTGGTGAAAGGTTCCGACGTCCCGTACAACATTAACAATCAAAAAGTGATTTTAGTGGATGATGTTCTGTATACAGGCCGTACAGTAAGAGCCGGGTTAGACGCGCTGATAGATATCGGCCGGCCGGCAGCGATTCAGTTGGCTGTCTTAGTCGACCGTGGCCATCGTGAGCTCCCGATTCGGGCAGACTACGTGGGGAAAAACATCCCAACATCGAGTGAAGAAAAAATTATGGTGGAGCTGTCCGAAGTGGACCAGATTGACCAAGTCAGCATTTACGACAAATAAATACCGCCCTTTTAATTTCAGTCCCGTGAGGCTGACAAAGGGGAATTGCCGCAAGCGATTGATGGCTTTTCTAAACCCTCTTTGTCCCTCATGGATTAAGAGGGTTATTTTTTTAAGATAAAGCAAATGCTAAACAAAAATTATATAAATCAAATCCGGGGAGATTGTATATGAATAACAAAATCATTTTAGATGTTAATGATAGACCAAAACTGTCGCAATGGCTGACATTAAGCCTCCAGCACCTATTTGCGATGTTTGGTTCCACCATACTCGTCCCATATCTTGTCGGCCTAAGTCCGGCAATTGCCTTGATATCAAGCGGCTTGGGGACCTTGGCTTTCTTATTGATTACCAAAATGCAGGTTCCTGCCTACCTAGGTTCATCGTTCGCGTTTATTGCGCCGGTTATAGCCGCTAAGGCCGCAGGCGGGCCGGGAGCAGCCATGGCCGGTACTTTCTTGGCTGGCTTAGTTTACGGTCTGGTATCCCTTGTCATTAGCCGTGCTGGGCACAAGTGGATTATGAATCTTTTGCCGCCAATCGTTGTCGGTCCTGTCATCATTGTTATAGGCTTGGCCCTTTCAGGAACTGCGGTGAGTATGGCCATGAATAATCCCGCAGGCAAATACAGTATGCTGCACTTTTCCGCCGCCTTGGTCACATTGGCAGCAACGATCATCTTTACGATTTATGCAAAGAAAATGTTAAGCATTATTCCAATCTTGGCCGGTATTATTATCGGATACATTTACTCGTTAATCATTGGCATTGTGGATTTTACGCCGGTTTTAAAAGCACACTGGTTCGAAATGCCGGATTTTCTCTTTCCTTTTGTCAGCTATAAAGTGAAATTCACATGGGATTTAGCAGCCCTTATGGTGCCTGTCGCTGTAGTGACTCTTTCAGAACATATCGGCCATCAGCTTGTGCTGAGCAAGGTAGTGGGAAAAGACTATATTAAAGAGCCAGGACTGCACAGATCCATCCTTGGAGATGGGACGGCAACACTGATTTCATCGTTAATCGGCGGCCCTCCAAAAACAACCTATGGAGAAAATATTGGTGTCTTGGCGATTACAAAGGTTTATAGTGTATATGTCATTGCCGGTGCGGCAGTGTTCGCGATTATCTTTGGTTTTGTCGGAAAAATCACCGCACTTATCAGTACAATCCCAACTCCAGTTATGGGCGGTGTGTCCATTCTGCTCTTTGGAATCATTGCTTCATCGGGCTTGAGAATGTTAGTCGACAGTCAAATTGACTTTGCCAATAACCGGAATCTCGTGGTTTCCTCTGTCATATTAGTAATCGGGATTGGCGGAGCCATTGTAAAACTTCCGTTTAATATTGAAATTCAAGGGATGGCGTTGGCGGCCATTATCGGAGTCCTGCTGAATCTGATTCTCCCTGGACGTCAGATTGCCGATGATAATATGTTTGAGACCAGTTCAGGAGATGGTAAGAAAACCGCATAAAATAAGAAAACCTTTTAAATGAAGTCCGGAGAGGCTTATAAGGGTGTTCGTGCTCAAAGTTAGAGGAATGATAAACTTCCGTTCCTCTGACTGAGTACATCTAATTGACACCCTGACATAAGCGTCAGGGTGTTTTTTAGTCAAATTAGAAGGGTGGAGATGGAATGTTGCATCATTTATTAACCACAAATGAGTTAACTGTTGAGGAAATTTATCAAATATTGAATGATGCTGGACAATTTAAACGCGGTATGAAATGGTGTCCGGAAGAACAGATATTTGCCGCAAACCTATTTTTTGAGGCAAGTACGAGAACGAAAAGCAGCTTCGAAATGGCCGAAAGGAAGTTAGGCTTAGAAGTCATCCCTTTTGAAGTGCAGACATCGAGTGTAAAAAAAGGGGAGACCCTCTACGATACGGTGAAAACATTGGAAGCTATAGGGGTAAAAGCGATAGTGATCCGTCATGATCAAGACCGCTACTTCGACGAACTGACAGGAAAAGTGAATATCCCAATCATAAATGGCGGCGACGGCTGTGGACACCATCCAACCCAATCCCTTCTCGATTTAATGACGATTTATCAAGAATTTGGCCGCTTTGACGGGCTGAAAATTGCGATTATCGGTGACATCCGGCATAGCCGGGTAGCTCGATCTAATGCTGACGTCCTGACAAGACTGGGTGCCGAAGTTATTTTCTCAGGACCTGAGCAATGGTTTGACACAAGGGGCTTTAATTTTTCGAAATATCGCCCCATTGACGAAGCGATGACGCAAGCGGATGTTGTTATGCTGCTCCGTGTTCAGCATGAGCGGCATCAAAAGGGAGAAAGTTTTTCAGCAGGTGAATATCATCAGCAATTTGGTTTAACAACAGCAAGAGAAAAGAGGATGAAACCACATAGCATCATTATGCATCCGGCACCCGTTAACCGTAATGTTGAAATAGCTGACAGCCTGGTTGAATGCAGCCGTTCAAGAATCTTTAAACAGATGGAAAACGGTGTGTTTGTCAGGATGGCGGTTTTAAAACGCGCACTTGAAAGTTTACAAGGAGGAAAACAATATGAAACTACTTATTCAGAACGCATGTTACATAGCATCTAATGGGGAAAAGAAACAAAACGATATTTTAATAGAAAACGGGATTATTACTAAAATACAAGAAAAAGTTACTGAGAGTGCAGACAGGTCTATCAATGCTGAAGGGCTGTTGGTCTCTGCAGGATTTGTTGATCTTCACGTCCACCTTCGAGAGCCAGGGGGAGAGAAAAAGGAGACGATCGCGACTGGCACAAAGGCAGCAGCACGCGGCGGTTTTACTACCGTAGCAGCGATGCCAAATACAAGACCGGTACCAGATACAAAGGAACAAATGGAGAACCTGCAGAAACGGATTAAGGAAACTGCAAATGTCCGAGTCCTGCCGTATGCATCGATTACCACCAGACAACTAGGGCAGGATTTGACAGATTTTGAGGCCTTAAAAGCGGCGGGAGCATTTGCATTTACCGATGACGGGGTTGGCGTTCAATCGGCCGCAAAAATGCTTGAGGCCATGAAGAAAGCAAAAGAAGTAAATATGGCGATTGTAGCGCACTGCGAAGACAATTCCTTAATTAATAAGGGCAGTGTTCATGAAGGGACATTCGCAAAACAGCATGGTTTAAATGGCATACCTTCCGTTTGTGAGTCGGTGCAAATCGCTAGAGATGTCCTGTTGGCTGAAGCTTCTGGCTGCCATTATCATGTCTGCCACATCAGTACAAAGGAATCGGTCCGGACGGTGCGTGACGCAAAACGGGCGGGGATTCATGTCACTGCGGAAGTAACACCACACCATTTATTATTAAGTCAAGATGACATTCCAGGACTTGACCCTAACTTTAAAATGAATCCCCCGCTTCGCGACGACGCTGATAAGCAGGCGTTAATCGAGGGTCTTTTAGACGGAACGATTGATTTTATTGCGACGGATCATGCCCCGCATACGGCCGAAGAGAAGAATGAAGGAATGCTCTTGGCACCATTTGGTATTGTTGGACTAGAAACAGCCTTTCCATTGCTCTATACGAAATTTGTATTAAAAAACATTATTTCATTAGAGCAGCTGATTGACTGGATGACAATAAAACCTGCTCGAAGCTTCGGACTTCCATATGGAACATTAGAAGTGGGTTCTCCGGCCGATTTAGTACTGCTGGATTTGAATGAAGAGCGGATGATCAGCCCGGATGAATTTTTATCAAAAGGTAAAAATACACCATTTTCTGGATGGAATTGTAAAGGGTGGCCTGTATTAACAATCGCAGAAGGAAACATCGTTTGGGAAAAGGGAGCTGTTACAGTATGAAGAAACAATTAATTCTTGAAGACGGTACAATCTTTGTAGGCGAAGGTTTTGGGAGTGACACAGAAACAATAGGAGAAGTCGTATTCAATACTGGTATGACAGGTTACCAGGAAATTCTTTCAGACCCTTCTTATTGCGGCCAACTAGTTACTCTTACTTATCCATTGGTCGGGAACTACGGGATTAACCGGGATGATTTTGAATCCATTCATCCGGCTGTAAAAGGCTTTATCGTAAAAGAAGCGGCTGAGTTTCCTTCTAATTGGAGAAGCGAATTTACCATAAACGAATACTTTGAAATGAAAAAGATACCAGGCATTGCCGGGATTGATACACGAAAATTAACAAGAATCATTCGTCAGTATGGCACTTTAAAAGGGGCCATCTGCAGTATGGAAGCCGATGCACAGGAAGTGATGAACAAACTGCGTTCAACAAAACTTCCTATCGATCAAGTGCGGCAAGTATCAACTAAAAATGCGTACCCAAGTCCGGGTCGAGGGAAAAGAGTAGTCCTTGTGGATTTTGGCATGAAACATGGAATATTACGTGAACTAAATGAACGTGGCTGCGATGTTGTGGTGGTTCCTTACTATACAACAGCAGAAGAAATCCTAAACTTAAGTCCGGACGGAATCATGCTTTCCAATGGACCTGGGGACCCCAAGGATGTACCAGAAGCAGTCGATATGTTGAGAGGAGTTCTGGGAAAAGTTCCGTTGTTTGGAATTTGCTTGGGGCATCAATTATTCGCACTTGCATGCGGCGCCGACACAGTCAAAATGAAGTTCGGACATCGCGGATCCAATCACCCTGTAAGGGACCTCGAAACTGGAAAAGTGGCGATTACCTCACAAAACCATGGATATACAGTTGAGATGGAATCCATAAAAAATACTAGATTAGCGGTTACACATATTGCAGTCAATGATGAATCAATTGAAGGCTTAAAGCATTTGGATTTCCCTGCCTTTACGGTTCAATACCATCCGGAGGCTTCACCAGGACCGGAAGATGCCAATGCCTTATTTGATCAATTTCTCGCATTAATGGAATCACAAAAACAGGAGGTTGCATCCCATGCCTAAACGTAAAGATATTCACTCCATTTTAGTAATCGGATCAGGACCCATCATTATCGGCCAAGCAGCGGAATTTGATTATGCCGGTGCACAAGCGTGTATCGCTCTGAGAGAAGAAGGCTACCGTGTGATTCTTGTAAACTCTAACCCTGCCACCATTATGACCGATACAGAGATGGCGGATGTGGTCTATATTGAACCATTGACAGTCGATTTTGTCAGCCGAATCATTCGCAAAGAGCGGCCAGATGCCCTTTTAGCCACGCTTGGCGGCCAAACGGGGTTGAACTTAGCTGTGGAATTGTCAAAATCGGGAGTCCTAGACGAGTGTAGCGTTGAGATTCTAGGTACCAAGTTGTCAGCCATCAATCAGGCTGAGGACCGTGAATTATTCCGCGAGCTAATGAACGAACTAGAACAGCCGGTACCTGAAAGTGAAATCGTTCATCAGGTAGCCGAAGCGATTGCTTTTGCTGACAAAATTGGCTTTCCGGTGATCGTCCGCCCTGCCTTCACATTAGGCGGCACTGGCGGTGGTATTTGCAACAATCGAGAGGAACTTGAGGAAATTGTCACAAGCGGATTGAAAAACAGCCCGGTTCATCAATGCCTGCTCGAAAAGAGCATAGCAGGCTTTAAAGAAATTGAATATGAAGTCATGCGTGACAGTGCAGATAATGCGATTGTCGTTTGTAATATGGAAAATATTGATCCTGTCGGCGTACATACAGGGGATTCCATTGTCGTCGCACCAAGCCAAACTCTTGCAGATAGAGAATATCAGCTGCTCCGTAATGTTTCATTGAAAATTATTCGTGCGCTCGGTATTGAGGGTGGCTGTAATGTGCAGCTCGCACTGGACCCAAACAGTTATAACTACTATGTGATTGAGGTAAATCCAAGGGTAAGCCGATCCTCTGCCCTCGCATCAAAGGCAACCGGTTATCCAATCGCCAAGCTTGCAGCTAAAATTGCCGTCGGTTTAACATTAGATGAAATGCTGAACCCGGTAACGGGGAAAACCTATGCCAGCTTCGAACCGGCTCTTGATTATATTGTAACGAAAATTCCAAGATGGCCGTTTGATAAGTTTGAATCAGGAAACAGAAGACTGGGAACACAAATGAAGGCTACCGGCGAGGTTATGGCCATTGGCAGGACATTTGAAGAATCCTTATTAAAAGCAATTCGCTCGCTTGAATCTGGTGTTTATCATTTTGAATTAAACGGTGCGGCTGAAATTAATGATTCCTTAATCGAAAAGCGCATCCGCAAAGCAGGAGATGAACGGTTGTTTTACATCGCTGAAGCCCTAAAGCGTGGAGTAACGATTGAAACGATCCATGACTGGAGCGAAATGGATTTATTTTTCCTAAAGAAATTTGAAAGAATCATTGAGCTTGAAACAAAGTTAACCGCAAATCCGTTCCATGGGGACCTGCTTAAAGAGGCAAAACAGAAGGGATTTTCGGACAAGAAGATTGCCGAGCTATGGGGAGCAAACGAAACAGATATCTACGAATTCCGTAAGAATCTGAATATTATTCCAGTATATAAAATGGTAGATACCTGTGCAGCCGAATTTGAGTCGGAAACTCCATATTTCTACGGTACCTATGAAGAAGAAAATGAGTCCCTGGTCACAAAGAAGCAAAGCGTGATTGTTCTCGGTTCCGGCCCTATCCGGATTGGTCAGGGGATTGAATTTGATTATGCAACAGTCCATTCTGTTAAAGCCATTAAAGAAGCAGGCTATGAAGCAATTATAATCAATAATAATCCTGAAACGGTTTCAACTGACTTTAGTATCTCTGACAAGCTTTATTTTGAGCCGCTGACCATCGAGGATGTGATGCACATCGTAGATTTAGAAAAACCAATGGGCGTTGTCGTGCAGTTTGGCGGACAAACGGCTATTAATCTAGCGGCAAAACTCTCTGAAAACGGAGTGAAGATTCTAGGTACCAGCTTAGAAGCATTAGATCGTGCGGAAAACCGTGATAAGTTTGAACAGGCACTGGAAGAACTCGATATACCACAGCCGCTTGGAAAAACAGCATTATCGGTGGAAGAAGCACTCGTCATTGCAGAGCAAATTGGCTACCCTGTGTTAGTACGACCATCCTATGTACTTGGCGGCCGGGCAATGGAAATTGTATACAACGAGGCAGAACTGCTCCATTATATGAAAAATGCAGTAAAAATTAATCCTAAGCATCCAGTGTTAATTGACCGTTATATCACTGGGAAAGAAATTGAAGTGGATGCGATTTGTGACGGGAAACAAGTAATCATTCCAGGTATCATGGAGCATATTGAGCGGGCAGGAGTCCACTCGGGAGATTCCATTGCTGTATACCCGCCACAGACGTTATCGGAAGACATAAAACAAACTTTGGTGAACTATACGGAAAAATTAGCCTTAGGACTTGGGATTGTCGGGCTGTTGAATATTCAGTATGTGGTAGCGGACAACTCAGTATATGTTCTTGAGGTTAACCCAAGATCAAGCAGGACCGTTCCATTCTTAAGCAAAATTACGAATGTTCCAATGGCTAAAATTGCGACCAAAGCGATTTTAGGGTTCTCTTTAGCCGACCAAGGGTACAATCCAGGTTTGGTTCCTGAGAAGAAAGGGGTTTTTGTCAAGGTCCCAGTCTTCTCATTCGCAAAGTTAAAAGATGTGGATATCACTCTTGGGCCAGAGATGAAGTCGACCGGGGAAGTGATGGGCAAGGATTCCACACTGGAAAAAGCATTATATAAAGGCTTAGTTGCATCAGGGATTTCCATTCAGAAATTCGGAACGGTCTTGTTTACAGTCTCCGATAAGGATAAACAAGAAGCCCTTAAGATTGCCGCAAGGTTTTTCGCAAACGGCTATAGACTGATGGCCACCAGCGGAACCGCAGCATTGTTTACTCAAGCAGGACTTCCTGTTAAGGTAGTGGAGAAAATTGGCGCAGACGGCCAAACCGTGCTGGATGTCATTCATCAGGGTGAAGCCCAGTTTATCATTAATACTCTGACCAAAGGCAAACAGCCAGAGAGAGATGGATTCCGAATCCGCCGTGAAGCAGTTGAGAACGGAGTTCCATGTTTAACATCGCTTGATACAGCCGATGCCATCCTAAAGGTAATTGAGTCGATGAATTTCTCTACGGAAGCCATGAATACTCCTGAAAGGGAGGCTGTGTTTGCATGATGAAAAAGGAAATCTGTAAAATTCTTAGCCAAACCGAAATCGCAGCCGATATTTATGAACTGATTGTTCAAGCGGAATTAGTCCGTGAAATCACCGCTCCGGGTCAATTTGTTCACATTCGGGTCTCAAATCATTGGGACCCTCTTTTACGGAGACCAATCAGTATTTCTTCCTATAATCCCGTTTCCAACCAAATGACGCTAATTTATCGAAAAGATGGAAAAGGCACGCAAATGCTATCCGAAATGAGGGCAGGAATGGAGTTAGATATCCTTGGACCGCTGGGAAATGGATTCCCGGTTGATGAGGTCTCTCCCGGGGAAACGGCAGTCCTTGTTGGTGGAGGAATTGGAGTTCCGCCGCTTTATGAATTGTCCAAACAGCTGACGGCAAAAGGGGTAAAGGTCATTCATGTTTTAGGTTTTCAAACGGTCGCCGCTGTATTTTATGAACAGCAATTTGAAAAATACGGAACAACATTCATCGCCACAGTTGATGGAACATATGGAACAAAAGGATTTGTAACAGATGTGTTAAAAGATATCCAATTTGATTGTCTATATGCATGCGGACCGGTACCGATGCTCAGAGCACTACAGCAAGGCTACCCTGATCAAAAGGTGTTTTTATCCCTTGAAGAGCGGATGGGCTGCGGCATCGGGGCCTGTTTTGCCTGTGTATGCAAAGAGAAGGATGACCCATCAGGGACCTCGTATAAAAAAGTATGTACGGATGGTCCAGTCTTCCGGGCCGGGGAGGTTTTCATATGAGCAGATTGAATATTGAGTTGCCGGGGCTGAAACTGAAAAATCCGGTTATGCCAGCATCAGGCTGCTTTGGCTTTGGTAAGGAATACAGTCAATTTTATGACCTAAGTGTACTTGGTGCCATCATGATTAAAGCTGCAACGGCAGAACCTCGTTTCGGGAACCCGACACCGCGGGTGGCAGAAACCTCATCAGGTATGTTAAATGCGATTGGCTTACAAAATCCGGGTATGAAGAAAATCATCGAACAAGAACTTCCGTGGTTGTCACAATATGATGTGCCGATCATTGCCAATGTTGCCGGTTCTACTGAAGAGGATTATGTGAAAGTTGCAAAGGAAATATCAACTGCTCCCAATGTTCACGCTCTTGAGTTAAACATATCATGCCCAAACGTTAAAACTGGAGGCATTGCCTTTGGCACCATACCAGAGGTGGCAAAGGAATTGACCCGTAAAGTGAAGCAAGTTTCGGAGGTACCTGTTTACGTAAAGCTATCGCCAAACGTGACCAATATTGTGGAAATGGCCAAGGCAGTTGAGGCTGGCGGCGCAGATGGAATCACCATGATCAATACACTCGTAGGGATGAGGCTGGATCTAAAGACAGGGAAGCCCATTCTAGCCAATCGGACAGGCGGTTTGTCGGGTCCTGCGATTAAACCAGTAGCAATTCGCATGATTTATGAAGTGAGCCAGGCCGTATCGCTCCCAATTATAGGCATGGGCGGCATCCAATCTGCTGAGGATGTGATAGAATTCTTTTATGCAGGCGCCAGTGCGGTTGCGGTAGGCACAGCCAATTTTGTCGATCCATTTATCTGTCCTTCCATTATAAACGAACTTCCGGAATTGTTGGATAAACTAGGGATTGAACACATCAGTGAATGTACAGGAAGGAGCTGGAAGCAACATGGAACACCCGCTTATCATCGCGCTTGATTTCCCCAGCAGGGTGGAAGTTGAATCGTTTTTGCAGCCGTTTAGAGGAACGCAGCTGTTTGTAAAAGTCGGCATGGAATTATATTATCAGGAAGGTCCATCGATCATTTCTCTTTTAAAAGAGCATGGTCACAAAATTTTCCTGGATTTGAAGCTCCATGATATTCCGAATACAGTTTATGGGGCAATGAAAGGGCTGGCCCGGCTCAACGTTGATTTGGTCAATGTTCATGCAGCAGGCGGAAGGGACATGATGGAGAGCGCCATCGAAGGCCTCCAAGCCGGTACAAGCGACGGCCGGAAGCGTCCAGCCTGCATTGCCGTTACTCAATTGACGAGTACGTCAGAGGAACAGATGCAAACAGAACAGCTGATTCCAGTATCATTAATTGAATCGGTCCTGCACTATGCTGACTTAACAAAATCTGCTGGGTTGGACGGTGTCGTTTGCTCTGCACAAGAGTCCTTTACCATTCGCAATCATAGGGGTCCGGACTTTTTAACGGTCTGCCCGGGGATTCGTTTACAATCCGATCAGACGGGAGATCAAAAGCGAATTGCCACCCCGGAATTTGCTAGAAGTGCGGGTGTGAGTGCCATAGTGGTCGGCCGATCGATTACTAAGCAAGCGGACCCGTTTAAAAGTTATCAACAATGGATACAAGCATGGGGAGGAGTACAATCATGAAAAAAATAATAGCTGAAAGACTACTAAGCATCGAAGCGGTAGCATTAAAACCTAATAATCCATTTACTTGGACATCTGGACTCCGGTCCCCGATTTATTGTGATAACCGTCTAACGTTATCGTATCCTACTATTAGAAAAGAAATTGCCCAAGGACTAACTGAACTCATTCGTGAAAACTTCCCTGAGGTGCAAGTGATTGCCGGTACGGCAACCGCAGGAATTCCACATGCCGCGTGGGTAAGTGAAATACTCGACTTGCCTATGTGCTACGTACGCTCTAAAGCAAAAGGCCATGGCAAGGGGAATCAAATTGAAGGCAAGGTTGAACCGGGGCAGAAGGCAGTTGTAGTGGAAGATTTAATCTCAACAGGCGGCAGTGTGATTACCGCAGTCCAAGCATTAAGGGAAGCAGGCTGTGAGGTTCTGGGGGTTATATCCATCTTTACCTATGGCCTGCAAAAAGGGAGACAAGCCTTTGAAGAGGCAGGTATTATCAGTCAATCACTGACGGACTTTCCAACGTTAATTGAAACGGCAATTGAAAAAGAATATATTAGTGGAAATGACAAGGAAAGTCTGCTTGAATGGAGCAATGACCCTGCCGAATGGAGCAAGCGAATCGAGCAGCAAGGAATCAATATATAAAAACCAAAAATAAAGCCCCGGACCAACCCGGGGCTTTATTTTTGGTTAACTCTTTTTCAGGTTAAGGACCAATTCTTCGTCCGGTGTGACATATACCGTCTGCTGGTTATCATAAATCACAAAACCAGGTTTGGCACCGCTTGGTTTTTTTACATAGCGTACCTTCGTAAAATCAACCGGGACAGAGCTGGAATTTCTTGCTTTACTAAAATAAGCGGCAAGCATGGCTGCTTCTTTAATCGTTTGCTCGCTCGGCTCCTTGCTGCGAATCACGACGTGGGAACCCGGAATATCTTTCGTGTGAAGCCAGATCTCATCACGGGCCGCCAGCTTGTTGGTTAAATAATCATTTTGTTTATTATTTTTGCCTACGACAATTTCCGTTCCATCAGAGGCATGAAAATAATCAAGAATAGGCTTTGCGTTATGGGGTTTTTTACCCTGCTTTTTTTGGCGCTCCCGAATATAGCCGCCTTCGACTAGTTCGTCGCGAATCTCTTGGATGTCCTTGGGGGCCGCGTTTACAACTTGCTGGTACAACGTATCAAAGTACGCCGTTTCTTCCTGTGCCTTTTCGATTTGCTCCAACACTACGGAAACCGCATTTTTGGCCTTTTGGTATTTAGAAAAATATTTTTGGGCGTTTTCCGATGGTGTCTTCCGAGGATCAAGCGGAATGGTTAAGTTACCGCCCGCCTCATCATAATAATTTAAAACCTCAATTTCCTGCATCCCTTTTTTGGCGGCATACAGATTGGCTGTCAACAATTCACCGTACCGTTGAAACTCTTCTGCCTGCTCTGCATGTTTTAAGGTGGCCTCGAGCTTGATAATTTTGTTTTCATTCTTCTCTTTTTCATTCAAGATAAGGCGTTCAATATCATGTGCCTGCTGTTTTACTCTATCGCGTTCGGCTTTACCAAAGTAAAACCGGTCCAGCATTTCGCTTAAGGACGAAAATTGGGTGACTTCCCCTTGAAGATGCTCAAGCGGGAGAAGATAGAAGTTTTCTTTCCCATCAGCAGCCATAATGGACGGAGTAATTTCACCGATTGCAATTTTCCCGATTAACCGAGTAAAAGTATCCGGGACTGTTGTCCGGTTGGCAAGGCCGCTTTGAAAGATGACTTCCTTGGCAAACAGGGGAGAAATCCCTGCAAATTGTTCCACCAGTTGCCGGTCCAACCTTCCTCCGTTAAAATCCAAAACGCTTAGGACAACTTCAGGACTTGCTTGAAATGGATTGTATTTATGCTGCTCAGGAGGGGAAATATAGGGCTGGCCCGGCAATATGGCTCTATGGCTGTTCACGGCAAAAGATATATGTTTAATAGAATCCAGAATCAAATTCTTGTCCTTATCCACTAATATGATATTGCTATGCCGGCCCATGATTTCAACAATCAGCTGCTTATAACTGATATCGCCAATCTCGTTTCGGCCCTTGATTTCGAAAATAACAATCCGGTCATTATCAATCTGATGAATATTCTCCACAATATGCCCTTCAATATGCTTACGCAGCAACATGCAGAACATAGGAGGCTCGCTGGGATTATCATACCCCTCCTGGGTAAGCTGCGCCCTTGCGTAGCTTGGGTGGGCCGACAGCAGCAGCTTGTGGTTTACCCCGTTTGCCCGGATTATTAAGATCACTTCATTTTTATAAGGCTGGTGGACCTTATTAATACGGCCGCCTGTTAACGACTGTGATAATTCATTGCTCATTGCTTTTGTAAATAAACCATCAAATGACATGGAAAACATCCTTTACTTGGAACATATTGATTTAATAAGTATATCCCGTTTTGGACTTCTGTCCTAATTTCAACTCTCCGGATAGTTTCCGTTAAGTCTCTATATAATCATAGCATTTTTTTGGACGACCCTGAATAAGCTTTCTTTAGATTAGCTTTATAAGGGGGATGTGAGATGGTCGGATGAGGTTCCATGAGATGGAGATTAATCAAGTAGAAAAGGCTTTAGAAACCGACTTTTCTTCCGGATTGTCACAGGAAGAAGCAGCAAAAAGAATCAAGCGTTACGGCTACAATGAATTGGATGAAGGGGAGAAGCAATCAGCCCTGTTGTTATTTTTCAGCCAATTTAAAGACTTTATGGTGTTGGTTTTGCTTGCAGCCACCCTGATTTCCGGTTTGCTGGGTGAATATATTGATGCAATTGCGATTATTGCCATTGTGATTTTAAATGGGTTTCTGGGATTTTATCAAGAAAGACGTGCCGAAAAATCCCTGCAGGCGCTAAAGGAGCTTTCAGCACCACAGGTTACCGTATTAAGAAGCGGGACATGGGTGAAAATCCCTTCAAAAGAAGTAGTGATTGGAGATGTCATGAAGTTTACCAGCGGCGACCGGATTGGAGCCGATGTCCGTGTTATTGAGTCAAAAAGCCTGGAAATTGAAGAATCGGCACTTACTGGGGAATCGGTACCCGTCACCAAGCACGTGGATCGTTTAAAAAATCCCAATCCCGGCATTGGCGATATGGAAAATATCGCATTCATGGGAACGATGATTACTAGGGGCAATGGGATCGGAACCGTCATTGCAACCGGGATGGATACAGCCATGGGGCAAATTGCTGGACTGCTTCAAAATGCTGAATCCCAAGATACACCACTGCAAAAAAGGCTGGAGCAATTAGGAAAAATACTGATTACGGTGGCCTTAGTCTTGACAGTACTCGTTGTCGCGATTGGCGTCTTGCAGGGACACGAGCTTTACACCATGTTTTTGGCCGGAGTTTCATTGGCTGTGGCAGCTATACCGGAAGGGCTTCCGGCTATTGTTACCGTTGCGTTATCCCTTGGTGTGCAGAAAATGATAAAACAAAATGCGATTGTCCGCAAACTGCCTGCCGTTGAGACATTAGGATGCGCATCTGTCATCTGTTCCGACAAAACGGGGACCATGACCCAAAACAAAATGACGGTGACCCATTTATGGAGCGGCGGGCAAACCTGGACGGTAGATGGTGTAGGTTATCAACCGAAGGGGGATTTTTATCGCGGTGAACAGAAAATATCCCCTAAAGACGAAAAACCCTTGCAACAAATGTTGATCTTTGGGATGTTATGCAATCAATCGGAAATAAATCTTAAAGACAATGAGTACATGCTGGATGGCGACCCAACCGAAGGAGCGCTGATGGTGAGCGGCATGAAAGCCGGTTTTACCCGTCCTAAATTACTTGAAGACTTTCAAATTATTCACGAATTTCCATTTGACTCCGCGAGGAAAATGATGAGTGTTCATGTGAAAGATAAGCAAGGCAGGCATTTTATTGTCACAAAAGGGGCCCCTGATGTTGTTTTGGGAGTATGTGAATCGATTCTTTGGGATGGGAGAACACAATTCCTGGCAAAGGAAGTGCAAGCAAAGGTTCAAGGAGCCACAGAAAGCCTCGCTTCAAAGGCACTAAGGACGATTGCGGTAGCCTTTAAGCCAATTCCAGCAAATACAGTTATTTTAAGCGAAAAGGAAGCGGAGAAAAAACTGACCTTTATCGGGATCCAGGGAATGATCGATTCGCCAAGGCCTGAAGTAAAAACTGCCGTTAAAGAATGTAAAGAGGCTGGAATTAAAACCATCATGATTACCGGTGATCATGTGATAACGGCAAAAGCGATTGCTTCGGATTTGGGAATCTTGACGAAAAAGAGCAAGGTTCTTGATGGAAATGCCCTTTCTGCCATGTCAGTAGAGCAATTGGAAGATATTGTGGAGGATGTGGCGGTGTTTGCGCGAGTTTCACCCGAACATAAGCTGAAAATTGTCAATGCGCTTCAAAATCGAGGCCATATTGTCGCCATGACCGGCGACGGGGTAAATGATGCTCCTGCAATAAAAGCAGCAGATATCGGAGTTTCCATGGGCATCACCGGCACGGATGTCGCCAAGGAAGCTTCTGCCTTGATATTATTGGACGATAACTTTGCCACCATCAAAGGCGCTATTAAAGAGGGCCGGAATATTTACGAAAACATCCGGAAATTCGTTCGTTACCTGCTTGCTTCCAATGTTGGGGAAATATTGGTGATGCTGTTTGCGATGATTTTGGCATTGCCGCTTCCACTATTGCCAATCCAGATTTTATGGGTAAACCTTGTAACGGATGGACTTCCAGCAATGGCCCTTGGTCTGGATAGGCCGGAAGAAAATGTCATGAAGCGAGGGCCTAGAAGTCCAAATGAGGGAGTTTTTTCGCGCGGTTTGGGCTGGAAGGTTGTATCACGTGGATTTTTGATTGGAATAGTCACGCTACTCGCGTTTATGATTGTTTATCATAGTGACCCGCAACAATTGCCATATGCCCAGACAGTGGCTTTTGCCACACTGGTGATGGCACAGCTTATCCATGTATTCGACTGCCGCAGTGAAAAATCAGTGTTGTCCAGAAACCCGTTTGGAAATCAATATTTAGTATGGGCTGTTATTTCGTCCCTGATTTTAATGCTGGCCGTCATTTACTACCCGCCGCTGCAGCCAATCTTCCATACGCTGCCAATCGCGGCCAAGGACTGGCTGCTCATTCTTGGTTTATCTTCGATACCAACTTTTTTACTGGCTGGAACATTTTTGTTAAGAAAAACGAAATAAAGTATGTTATAATCCAAAAGGTAATAGAATCCAATCTATTACCTTTTGATTTTTTTTTTGAATAGACCCAGTCATTTTTTAAAAGATTGGATGTGCGCAGATGGTTATCAGTATGACGGGCTTTGGAAGAGGAAGGGCTGAATCCGGGTCGTATATTGTGAATGTGGAAGTGAAAACAGTCAATCACCGGTTTTGCGAAATAAATGTCCGAATGCCCAGGCAGCTTTTACAAATAGAGGATAAGATAAAGAAAACATTAAACCAGTATATCCGGCGTGGCCGAGCGGAAGTTTATGTGAGTTTAGAGGGAGAGGGCGCCGTCACCCGCAAACTGCATGTTGATTGGAATTTGGTCGATCAATACTATCAATTTATCATCCAGGCCCGTGAAAAGTACGGGGTCGGAGAAACTGTGTCACTTAAAGATTTGTTAAGCTATTCTGAACTTATACATATTGAAGAAAGTGAAGCGGGAAATGAGGAATTAAACCGATTGGTGCTTGCCGCTACGGAGCAAGCAGCTGTTTTGCTTAAGCGAATGAGGCAAGCAGAAGGGGAAGAATTAAATAAGGATTTGCAAGTAATTATCAGTCAGATAGAGTCCAATCTTACGGAACTTGAAACCTATGCCCCGCAGGTAGTTGAGGTATTTAAAGAACGTTTAATGAAAAGAATGCTGGAATTTACCAATGGACAACTTGATGAAACCCGATTGTTAACCGAAGCCGCCGTTTTTTCCGAGAAGGCGGATATTAATGAAGAAATTACAAGATTAAAAAGCCATATCGGGCAATTCACCCAAACATTGGCAGCACAGGAACCTATCGGCAGAAAATTGGATTTTCTAGTTCAAGAGATGAACCGTGAGGCTAATACCATCGGATCAAAAGCAAATGATTCAGCTATCGCAAAAAAAGTCGTGGAAATAAAAAGCCTGCTTGAGAAGCTGAAGGAGCAAGTTCAAAATATTGAGTAAGCATGGTTTAGAAACGGCTTTACACGGTCAAAATATATTATTGATGATTGGATGATAAGCAATGTCGATTAAATTAATTAATATTGGTTTTGGAAATATTGTTTCGGCTAACCGGATAATTTCCATCGTCAGTCCGGAATCTGCTCCAATTAAGAGGATTATTCAAGATGCCAGGGACCGGGGATCATTGATTGACGCTACATACGGAAGAAGGACCCGTGCTGTGATTGTGATGGACAGTGACCATGTAATCCTTTCAGCCGTCCAGCCGGAAACAGTTGCTCACCGCTTGACGGACCGTGATGATACTATTGAGGAAGGGTAGGATTTTTCCAAAATGCAAGAGAAAGGTTTGCTAATTGTACTTTCTGGACCATCCGGTGTAGGTAAAGGAACGGTTCGAAAAGAGATTTTTTCACATCCTGACACAGCTTTCGAATATTCGATTTCGGTAACTACCCGCAAACCCCGCGAAGGAGAAGTCGATGGGGTCGATTATTTTTTCAGAACAAGAGAACAATTTGAAGAGCTAATCGAACAGGGGAAATTACTGGAGTATGCTCAATTTGTTGGTAATTATTATGGCACTCCTGTTGATTATGTGCGGCAGACGCTGGATGCCGGCAAGGATGTCTTTTTAGAAATTGAGGTAAAGGGAGCGCGTCAAGTTCGGGAAAAATTCCCTGAAGGGCTATTTATTTTTCTGATGCCACCTAGCCTCGGTGAGTTAAAAAACCGGATTGTTACCCGGGGAACCGAAACTGAAGACATTATAACCAACCGGATGTTGACAGCACGTGAAGAAATAGAAATGATGGAATTATATGATTATGTCGTCGAAAATGACCAAGTTGAACTCGCTTGCGAGCGGATTAAAGCAATCGTGACCGCTGAGCATTGCCGCAGGGAACGAGTCGAACAACGCTATAAAAAGTTACTGGAGGCAGAATAAAATGTTATATCCTTCTATAGATTCTTTATTAGAAAAAATAGACTCAAAATATTCACTGGTTTCGGTTGCAGCGAAACGTGCCCGTTTGATGTCACAGGTAAAAGATGAGCGGCTTCCAAAATATGTGTCCCATAAGTATGTCGGTAAAGCGCTGGAGGAAATTTATAAAGGTGAATTAACCTACCGAATTGCCAAAAAAGCAGACACTTCTGCTGAAACCGTCTGATAAAAGATTTCAAATGAATGATTTTTACAAGAAGGGCCTGACGTTTAGGAAATATCCTTTACATGTCAGCCTTTTTTATTTTTAATGCTCATTAAATGATATTACTGATTTTTCTGAAAATTTGTTGATGGAGCGGATAACTAGCCTCCTACGGGTACGGGGCGAGAAGGCTCTCCGGCACCCCGTGGGCTGCTGAGCTCCTTTCGATGCCACCAACTGCCATATTTAACTGAGCCATTAAAATAACATCTCAGGCAAGATATTTGTCGGCTTCAAGCAGAAATTGATGAAAAAAAAGCATGATTCTAGCATAATAAAGAAAACGAATTAATGTTGGCTAAAAGCGGGGGATATTAAATGCTTAAAGAAAAAAACATCCTTTTATGTGTAACAGGCGGGATTGCTGTTTATAAGGCGGCTGCCCTGACAAGCAAACTAGTTCAAACCGGGGCGCAAGTAAAAGTGATTTTAAGTGATTCCGCTGCAAAATTTGTGACCCCATTAACCTTTCAAGCTTTGTCGCGTAACGCCGTTTATACAGATACGTTTGATGAAAAAAATCCTCAGGTCATTGCCCATATTGATTTGGCGGACTGGGCAGATTTGATTTTGGTGGCTCCTGCCACAGCAAATACCATTGCGAAACTGGCTCACGGCATCGCAGATAATATGATCACAACTACCCTTTTGGCTGCTACGGCTCCAGTTTGGATAGCGCCGGCTATGAACGTGCACATGTACGACCATCCTGCCGTAAAACAAAATATAGCCCTTTTGGCAGAATATGGGTACCGCTTTATTGAGCCCGGGGAAGGCTATCTTGCTTGCGGTTATGTCGGAAAGGGTCGTTTGGAAGACCCTGAAACCATCGTAAAACTGATTCAAACTTATTTTCTCGATAATAAAAACACGCCTCTTGAAGGAAAAACATTTTTAGTTACGGCAGGACCTACAAGGGAAAGAATTGACCCCGTCCGGTTTATTTCTAACCATTCAACAGGCAAAATGGGGTATGCTTTGGCGGAAGAAGCAAAAAAACAAGGAGCACG
Source organism: Neobacillus camarae (assembly GCF_054950115.1). Lineage (NCBI taxonomy): Bacteria > Bacillati > Bacillota > Bacilli > Caryophanales > Bacillaceae > Neobacillus > Neobacillus camarae. The sequence continues at coordinate 857,735 of NZ_JBUCKX010000001.1, forward strand.
CGTCCAATTAATCTCCGGTCCCGTGCAAATCCCTGCCCCAGAAGGCGTTGAGCTAATCAAGGTGGAAAGTGCGGAGCAAATGTATAATGCCGTTATTGAACGGTTTGAACAGGCCGATGTGGTGATAAAAACAGCAGCAGTGGCCGATTACCGTCCGAAATCTTCCTTTGACCATAAGATAAAAAAACAGGCTGGAGATTCGGTATTGGAACTAGAGCGGACAAAAGACATTTTGCTTGACCTGGGCCGGAGGAAATCCCATCAACTACTGGTCGGATTTGCCGCCGAAACCGATAATGTGGAGGAATATGCCCAAAAGAAACTCTATACAAAAAATGCCGATATGATTGTAGCCAACAATGTGAAACAACAAGGAGCCGGCTTTGGTGCTGATACCAATATTGTCACATTGTTTAAACGGGATGGCTCGAAGAAAGAGCTGTCTTTGATGTCCAAAGCGGCGGCTGCAGGAAAAATAATTGAGGAAATCACTTCCCTCCTTAAGGATTTGGGTAACCATGAAAATTGCTAGTGTTATTGTGGATGTACCAACAAAGCAAACTGATAAAACGTTTGATTATCAAATTCCTGGACAATGGGAAAATTTAATCGTGCCGGGAATGCGGGTAATTGTGCCATTTGGCCCGCGCAATATCCAAGGGTTTGTTACTGAAATCAAATCGCATTCGGAATTCAAGCAGTTGAGGGAAATCATTGAACCGATGGATCTCGAGCCTGTATTAAACGAAGAGCTGCTCGAACTCGGTGACTGGCTGACTGACACGACTTTGTGCTTTAAAATTTTTGCCTTTCAGGTGATGCTTCCCGCAGCACTAAAAGCCAAATATGAAAAAAAGGTAAAACTGACACCGGGAGTAAATCCCTCTGACCTGCCGTCCCCTCTTTCCCGGCTATTAGACCAGGGGGCAATGCTTGACTGGGATGAGGCCGTAAAAGAAGGTCTCGTTCCGCTCCTGCACCGGGAGGCGGTTAAGGGAAATCTTGAAGTTCTCTACCTAGTGAAGGAACGGGTGAGGAAAAAACATGTAAAAATCATCCGCCCCGCCGTTTCGCTTGCCCGATTAAAAGAAGAAGTGGACCTGCTTTCGGCCCATGCGGAAAAGCAAAAGCAGGTTTTGAGTTATTTTATTGAACAGTTTCAGGAAACCGAATATAAGCGGCTGACCTCAGAAGAGCAATTATCTGCCGCTGCCATAAAGGCATTAGTGGCAAAAGGCATTCTGGCAGAGACGGAGATGGAAGTATACCGTGATCCATTTGAACATCGGACTTTTCAAAAAACGGAGCCATTGCCATTAACCGAAAACCAAGAAAAGGCCATTACACCGATATTGTATGCAGTCGAAAATGACCGTCATGAGGTATTTTTGCTTTATGGGGTAACCGGAAGCGGCAAAACAGAAATTTATCTCCAATCCATCCAAGAAGTAATTAATAAAGGGCAGGAAGCGATTGTTCTTGTTCCGGAGATTTCATTAACCCCTCAAATGGTCAACCGTTTTAAAGGCAGGTTCGGTGATTTGGTCGCGGTCATGCACAGCGGATTGTCAGCGGGTGAGAAATACGATGAGTGGAGAAAAATTCAGCGTAAAGAGGTAAAAGTGGTTGTGGGGGCCAGGTCCGCCATTTTTGCCCCGTTTGAAAATATCGGCATTATTATCATTGATGAAGAACATGAAACCAGCTATAAACAGGAAGACATGCCGCGCTATCATGCAAAAGATGTAGCCATCAGAAGGGCACGAACTTACAATTGCCCGGTCGTGTTAGGCAGCGCGACACCCTCTTTGGAATCTTTTGCACGGGCGCAAAAAAAGGTGTACCACCTGCTAACACTCCCGTCGCGCATGAATAACCAGGCCCTCCCTTCGGTTGAAATCATCGATATGCGCGAAGAACTCCGCGCTGGAAATCGCTCCATGTTTTCAACAAAGCTTTTGGACTTGTTGAAGGACCGGATAGAGAAAAAACAGCAATCGGTTTTATTTTTAAATAAGCGTGGTCATTCTTCTTTTGTCATGTGCCGGGATTGCGGATATGTCGTCAACTGCCCAAACTGTGATATCTCGCTGACTTACCATCGGGCTGGAGAGCGAATGAGGTGCCATTATTGCGGCTACGAAGCTCCTGTCCCGAAAATATGCCCGGAATGCTCCAGTGAATATATCCGTTATTTTGGAACGGGAACCCAAAAGGTGGAGGATGAACTTGGAAAAATCCTCCCAGAAGCAAGGGTAATTCGGATGGATGTCGATACAACCGGAAGAAAAGGATCCCATGAAAGGTTATTAACGGATTTTAAAGATGGGAAAGCAGATATCCTTTTAGGGACACAAATGATCGCCAAGGGACTCGACTTCCCCAATATTACTCTAGTCGGAGTTTTGTCGGCTGACACGATGCTGCACTTGCCTGATTTCCGATCTTCCGAAAAAACGTTCCAATTACTCACTCAAGTCAGCGGGCGAGCAGGCCGCCATAAGCTCCCCGGTGAAGTCATCATCCAAACTTATACGCCCGAGCACTATAGTATTGAAATGGCGGGAACCCAAGATTACAATCTATTTTATCAGCGGGAGATGATGGTCCGAAAAATGCATCATTATCCGCCATTCTATTACCTAGCCCTTATTACGATTAATCACGAGCAGCTCATGACAGTGGTTTCCGAAACTGAGAAAATTGTTCAGTTTGTTTCCTCCCAGGTGTCAAGTGAGGCCGTTATTTTGGGTCCGACGGTATCTCCGATTGCCAGGATAAATAATAGATATCGTTACCAATGTCTGATAAAATACAAGCGGGAACCGAACCTCTACAAGACTCTGAAAAAGATACTTGACCAGTATCAAACGACCGCAAAAAATGGACCTCAGGTATCAATAGACGTGAACCCGTTTATCATGATGTAAAACGGGCGAAAATGAATAGAAAAGCGCAAGTGCTTCGGCAGGTTGTTGCCGGGCAGTAACAATAAATGGTTATGCGAAAGAAACCACTGGAGGAACAAAATTGGCCATACGGAAAATAGTAATGCATCCTAATGAAATATTAGAGAAAAAATGCGAAGAGGTTAAGAAGTTTGATAAAAAACTTGCCAGGCTTCTTGATGATATGTACGATACCATGATCGAATATGATGGGGTCGGACTTGCCGCACCGCAAATCGGCATAGATGCCCGAGTGGCTGTGGTGGATATTGATGATGAATCAGGCACCATTGAAATGATTAACCCGCGGATACTCGAAACAGCCGGGGAACAAACCGGACCGGAAGGGTGCCTAAGCTTTCCCGGACTGTTCGGGGAAGTCACTCGGCCAAATTATGTTAAAATTGAGGCATTTGACAGGAAAGGCAGGAAATATACGTTAGAAGCGGAAGAATTTCTCGCGAGAGCGATCCAGCATGAAATCGACCATCTCGACGGTGTCCTGTTTACTTCCAAAGTATTGAGGTATCTAACCGACGAAGAGTTAAAAGGGGTAGAAGTGGAATGACCAAAATTGTTTTTATGGGAACACCGGACTTTTCGGTTCCAGTTTTGCGGCAAATCATAGAAGAGGGTTATGAGGTGATCGCTGTCGTAACCCAGCCAGACCGGCCGGTAGGCAGAAAAAAAGTGTTAACACCCCCTCCTGTTAAGGTGGAAGCCCTAAAACAAGGCATTCCCGTATATCAGCCTGAAAAAATCAGGCGACCGGAAGAACTTAACCCAATTCTTGCCCTAAAACCGGATCTGGTAATTACGGCCGCTTTTGGCCAAATCTTGCCAAAGGAACTGCTGGAGGCTCCAAAACATGGCTGTATCAATGTCCATGCTTCCCTGCTTCCGGAATTGCGGGGAGGGGCCCCCATTCACTATGCGATTCTCCAAGGAAAACCGAAAACTGGCATAACCATTATGTATATGGCAGAGAAGTTAGATGCAGGGGATATTTTAACAACTGTTGAAGTCCCGATTACGGATGTGGACAATGTGGGAACACTACATGACAAGCTGAGCAAAGCTGGAGCCAAGTTATTATCGGAGACGCTTCCGTTGCTGCTTGAAGGCAAGCTCACGCCAATTCCGCAAAATGATGCATTAGCCACCTACGCTCCAAATATTAAACGGGAGCAGGAGAAAATCAACTGGGAAAAAACAGGGCTGGAAATATATAACCAAATTCGCGGATTAAATCCATGGCCTGTTGCGTTTACCACCATGGATGGACAGGTATTAAAAATCTGGCGTGCGGAAAAGAAATCTGGGTTTTCTGGCGATACACCCGGAACCATCGTGCATATCGAGCCGGATGGTTTCCTAGTGGGTACCGGCGATGATACGTCCATAAAAATTACCGAACTTCAGCCTTCAGGAAAGACAAAAATGACGAGTGAACAATTTATTCGGGGAGCGGGCGCAAAAATTTCCATAGGCACTAAACTGGGAGAATGAAATGACAACAAAAACAGGAAAAAATGTACGTGAGACAGCTATGGATCTCCTTGTAGCAATTGAAAAAAATCAGTCTTACAGTAACTTGCTGCTCAATCAGACTATCAAAAATAACCAAATACCGCAAAAGGATACAGGATTATTAACCGAGTTGACCTATGGCACCTTGCAAAGAAGAGCTTTACTGGATTTTTATTTGAAGCCGTTTGTCAAGAATCCTAAAAAGCTGGAGCAGTGGGTCTGGCAACTTTTGCGGCTGACCGTTTACCAGATGGTGTTTCTAGATAGAATACCTGATCGCGCGGCCATCCACGAAGCCGTCGAAATTGCAAAAAAACGAGGGCATAAGGGAATCGCGGGGGTGGTGAACGGGGTCCTTAGATCGTTGCAGCGGGAAGGTCTCCCGCCGCTGGATAAAATTGCTGATAAACTTGAGCGGTTATCCATAGAAACCAGTCACCCCATTTGGCTGGTAACAAGATGGGCAGGCCAATTTGGTTATGAAAAAACAAAAGAAATGTGTGAGGTTAATCTAACTGCCCCGCTTCAAACAGCGCGCGTCAATTTGACTAAAGCGACAAGGGATGAATGTGTTCGACTTTTGGAAGAGGAAGGCTTCCAAATCGAGGAAAGCCCAATCATTCCCGAGGCCATCCGGTCCTTAAGAGGAAATATGGCGGCTTCCCAGGCATTTCAAAACGGCATGCTCACCATCCAAGACGAGAGCTCCATGCTTGTAGCCCACGCTTTGGGGATTACCGGCAATGAAACCATAATGGACGCTTGTGCGGCTCCAGGGGGCAAAAGTACCCATATAGCAGAAAAATTACAGGACGGGGGCAGAGTTGTCTCCATTGACCTTCACGAACATAAGGTGAAATTAATCTCTGATAACGCGAACCGATTGGGCTTGGAGAATATTGAAACAATCACATTGGATTCCAGAAAAGTGCAAGAGCGGTTTGCCGTGGAATCCTTTGACAAAATCCTGCTCGATGCTCCCTGCTCAGGACTTGGCGTCATGCGCCGCAAACCGGATATGAAATATACTAAAAAAGAACAGGATATCGAGCAACTAAGTAAGATTCAACAAGATTTGCTGAATGCAATAGCGCCCCTAATAAAACTTGGGGGAACTCTTGTCTACAGCACCTGCACAGTCGATAAACAGGAGAATGAACAGACAATCGCCACATTTTTAGACCACCACCCTGAATTCGAGGGGGATTTGGCTTTTAAAAACAGAATGCCGGAAGCCATTCAGCCTTTGATAATCGGATATGATTTGCAGATATTCCCTCAGGATTTTGGCTCTGATGGATTCTATATGGCAGCTATAAGGAAGAAGGTGTAACTGTTGGAACAATCAACAACAACCAAGACAAAACCAACATTAGAGATGGAGAAAAAATCAATCTATTCATTGCAGCTACAAGAAATGAAGGATTGGCTTTCGGAAAATGGAGAAAAACCTTTCCGTGCCGAACAAATCTTTGATTGGCTGTATAAAAAAAGAGTAACCTCCTTTGAGGATATGAGTAACTTATCAAAAGAATTAAGGGATAAGCTGGATGGGCAATATCAAATCACGACCCTGAATACGGTTATCCAGCAAACATCCTCCGATGGTACAATCAAGTTTCTTTTTGAACTTCATGATGGATACTCAATAGAAACCGTGTTGATGCGGCATGATTATGGAAATTCGGTGTGTGTGACGACTCAGGTTGGCTGCAGAATAGGCTGTACTTTTTGTGCCTCGACACTGGGAGGATTAAAAAGGCACCTAGAAGCCGGAGAAATTGTGGCACAGGTGGTCAAAGTTCAAAAAGCTCTTGATGAAACAGGGGAACGTGTGGATTCAGTAGTCATCATGGGAATCGGTGAACCTTTTGATAACTACAATAACATGCTATCTTTCCTGAAAATCATCAATCATGATAAAGGGCTAAACATTGGAGCGCGTCATATTACCGTGTCCACAAGCGGAATTATTCCAAAGATATATCAATTTGCGGATGAAAATATGCAAATAAACTTTGCTATTTCTCTCCATGCCCCGAATACCGAGCTGCGATCAAGACTCATGCCAATCAATAAAGCATACAAACTTGATGACTTAATGAAAGCGGTGCGGTATTATATCGATAAGACGGGACGACGCATTAGCTTTGAATATGGGTTATTCGGCGGGGTGAATGATTCGACTGAGCATGCTGAAGAGCTGGCCGAGTTAATCAATGGGTTGAAGTGCCATGTTAACCTAATTCCGGTCAATTATGTTCCGGAACGGGATTATGTCCGCACACCTAGGGATAAAATTTTTGCGTTCGAACGGACATTAAAAAATCGCGGAATTAATGTAACAATTCGCCGGGAGCACGGTCATGATATTGATGCAGCATGTGGACAACTTCGTGCAAAGGAGCGGAAAGAGGAGACGAGGTAGGTATGAAAGCAATATTCTTAACAGACCAAGGAAAAGTACGTCTTCACAATGAGGATGCCGGAGGGGTGTTTTTAAATCCTGACGGCATCCGTCTTGCCATTGTTGCGGATGGAATGGGCGGTCACCGTGCTGGTGATGTGGCGAGTGGGATGACATTAACCCAACTCAAAGTGGAATGGGAAAAAGCATCCGGTATTGACACAGCCGGGATGGCGGAGGCATGGTTAAAAGACCATATTACCAAAGTAAATGGCCTTCTGTTGGACCATGCGACCAATAACAGTGATTGTGATGGCATGGGAACGACCATTGTGGCTGCCATCATTACCGACCGGTTTGCCACGGTTGCCCATATTGGCGACAGCCGCGGTTATCTGTTAAATGAGACCGGATTCAAGCAAATAACGGAAGACCACTCCCTTGTGAATGAGCTGGTAAAGACGGGGCAAATCAGTAAAGAAGATGCTGAGCATCACCCACGGAAAAATGTGTTGCTTCGGGCATTGGGCACTGAGAAAATGGTCGAAATGGATATCTCAACCATTATGTTTGAAGAAAGGGACGTTCTTCTGTTATGTTCGGATGGGCTTTCTAACAAAGTCAGTGAAAAAGAAATGACAGATATTCTCTTAATGGATGATGAACTTGAACAAAAAGCAAGTACATTAGTCTCACTAGCGAACCAATATGGTGGCGAGGATAATATTACATTGGTAATTGTCGAGTTTTCTGGGAGCAGTGAGGGTGATGTATAGATGTTAATCGGTAAGCGATTAAGCGGCCGCTATAAAATATTGGATATGATTGGCGGCGGCGGCATGGCCAATGTTTATTTAGCCCATGACATGATTCTTGACCGAGATGTCGCGGTTAAGATGCTGCGGCTTGATTTCGCTAATGATGAGGAATTTATCCGCCGGTTTCACAGAGAGGCGCAATCCGCCACAAGCTTAGCCCATCCAAATATTGTCAATATATATGATGTCGGTGAAGAAAATGACCTGTATTATATTGTCATGGAATTTGTCGACGGCCAAACCTTGAAACAATACATACAACAGAATTCCCCCCTTAGAGTGGAGGAAGCCATTGAGATTATGAAGCAGTTAACCTCTGCTATATCTCACGCGCATCATAACCATATCATTCATCGGGATATTAAACCTCACAATATTTTAATTGACCATGAGGGGAATGTAAAAATCACGGATTTTGGTATTGCCATGGCTTTAAGTGCAACGGCGATCACCCAAACTAACTCTGTAATGGGTTCGGTTCATTATTTGTCCCCGGAGCAGGCGCGCGGCGGAATGGCAAATCGAAAATCCGATATTTATTCTGTAGGAATTGTCATGTTTGAATTACTGACCGGCAGGCTGCCTTTCTCCGGGGAATCAGCAGTGTCCATTGCCCTAAAGCATCTTAATTCAGAAACACCATCTGTCAGAAGATGGAATCCAGACATTCCGCAAAGTGTCGAGAACATCGTTTTGAAAGCAACGGCGAAGGACCCGTTTCATCGATACAACAGTGTGGATGAAATGGGGGAGGATTTACGGACCGCCCTTAACCCCGAGCGGATGAATGAACCAAAATTTATGATTCCAATAGATGATGAAGCAACTAAGGCTATTCCAATTATCACCAATGACAAACCCTTAAAAAATTTGGATGAAACTTTGGTGCACAGCAACGAAAAGCACACGAATTCTTTAAGTGATCAAGACGATAATGGGTCACCAATAAAGAAAAGGCGGAAAAGATGGCCCATCATTCTCATTTCCACTATTGTTGTTCTTGCCATCATTGCCATTTTATCCTATGTCTTTCTACCTGGCATGTTAGCTGCTAAAGAAATGAAAATTCCCGATGTCTCAGGAATGAATGTGGATGATGCCGTTTCAAAGCTGAAGCTTGAGGGACTTGGTGTCAGCAAAAAAATAGAAATGACCGATGACGAATACAAAAAGGGACAAGTCATCAAATCTGACCCGGTAGCTGGGACGACAGTAAAAGAAAACTCAAAGGTTACTCTATATGTTAGCCTTGGCAAGGAAAAATATGAATTATCCGATTACACTGACAGACAATATGATGATGTGGTGGAGTTATTGGCTGAATTAAATTTTAAAGATATCGAGAAAACAGAGGTATATGATGACAGTGAACCTGGAACCATTATCAGCCAAACTCCGGAAGAAGGCCAAAAAGTGGTTCCCGAGGAAACGGTTTTAGAGTTTGAGGTAAGTCAAGGCCCTGAGAAAATTGTGTTGCGCGATCTCAAGGAATACACTTTAAAGAGTGCCCAGGATTATGCTTCACAGGTTGGTTTAGTCCTTGACGCCTCCGAAGAACAATATAGTGAAACAATACCGAAAGGGATGGTCATCTCTCAAAACCCTGCACCGACTACCGCAATGAATAAGGGAGATAAAGTAAAAGTCATCATTTCAAAAGGCGTAGAAGAAAAACCGCCCAAAATCAAAAATATTGACGTCAATATCCCATATGACCCAACGGTACCCGGGGCGCCAGGACAAAAGCAGACGGTGCTGATTTATATTGATGATATGCAGCACACGATGACTGAACCTGCACAGGTATTGGAAATAACGGAGTCAAAAGTCGTACCTATTCAATTGGAAATCCCTTATAACGGCGTAGCAGGTTACCAAGTCATTCGTGGGGACAAAGTGATTGACCAAGGTAAAGTCAACTATGCAGATGTGGAGTAATAGGCTATATGTTGGAAAAGATTCAATGAAAAGTCAAGGAGGGCTGCTATGCCTGAAGGTAAAATTATTAAAGCGCTTAGCGGTTTTTATTATGTTCTTCATCATGACCAGTTAATCCAATGCCGCGGCAGAGGGGTTTTCCGTAAAAACAAGGTAACCCCTCTTGTGGGGGATAACGTTGTATTTCAAGCTGAAAATGAACTGGAAGGATATATATTGGAAGTAAAAGAAAGAAAAAATGAATTGGTCCGTCCTCCAGTGGCAAATGTTGACCAGGCCATCCTTGTTTTTTCGGCAGTAGAGCCCGATTTTAGCACAATCCTGTTGGACCGGTTTCTAGTCCTTGTGGAATTTAACCAGATCACCCCGATTATTTGTATCAGTAAAATGGATTTAACGAATCTAGAGCAAGAAAAGCAAATATTAGTATATGCTGAACACTATCAACGAGCGGGATATGAGGTCATTCTGACATCCTCGGAGACGGAAACCGGAATAGAACGACTGCAACCGCATTTAGAGAACAAAATTTCGGTGTTTGCCGGACAATCGGGTGTTGGGAAATCTTCTCTATTGAATGTATTGCGGCCAGATCTTGAATTAAAAACAAATGATATCTCGTCCCACCTAGGCAGGGGCAAGCATACAACCAGACATGTGGAACTTATTCATGTTGGAAATGGCCTGTTGGCAGACACACCCGGATTTAGTTCATTGGAATTCACTGAGATGGAAGCGGAAGATTTAACAGCCTGCTTCCCTGAATTATTGAGTGCCAGCGAAAATTGTAAATTTCGTGGCTGCCTGCATGTCAGTGAGCCAAAATGCGGCGTGAAAGCTGAAGTGGAATCCGGGCAAATTCCAGATTACCGCTATGAGCATTATTTGAGTTTCCTGCAGGAAATAAAAGAAAGAAAGCCGAGGTATTAACTATGGTGAAAATAGCGCCATCAATCCTATCCGCGGATTTTTCAAAATTAGGGGAAGAGATTACTGCGGTTGAAAAGGCAGGGGCGGACTATATCCATATTGATGTAATGGATGGACATTTTGTTCCAAATATAACGATTGGGCCCTTAGTTGTGGAGGCTGCCCGCCCTGTCACAAAGCTCCCGTTAGACGTCCATCTAATGATTGAAAATCCGGACCAATATATTGAGGCGTTCGCAAAGGCTGGAGCGGACTACATAACTGTTCACGTGGAAGCATGCCGCCACCTTCACAGGACGATTCAAAATATAAAATCATTTGGTGTGAAAGCCGGCGTTGTCTTAAATCCAGCCACTCCTGTGGAGTCTATCCAACATGTTATCCGTGACGTGGACATGGTTTTATTAATGTCAGTGAACCCGGGGTTTGGCGGGCAAAAGTTCATTCCCGAAGTACTCCCCAAAATTAAAAAGGTAAAAGAACTAGCCGATCAAAAGGGAGTTGCCGTGGAAATTGAAATTGATGGCGGAGTCAATCCCGAGACCGCCAAACAATGTATGGAGGCCGGAGCCACCGTTCTGGTAGCGGGTTCCGCCATCTATAATCAACCGGATTATGCTGAGGCGATTTTGAGTATAAGAGGATAAACGTAAAAAGCCGGCACGAGCCGGCTTTTTGTGAAGAAAAGAAATAACTATTTTTCGACTTTAAGAATTGTCTAGCACCACAAGGAAAGCTTCGTCAGCATAGATATCGCACGAAGAAAAAGCGTTAACTTTTTCGAGGAGCGCCCTAGCGCCTAGTGTCCTTCGCTCTCCGCCCTACGATAAGTCTACATCGATCCACCTCCTGCTCCTGCGCCAAAGCATATTCGAGGAAGCGGCTGTTCAGCTCGTCGCAAAGCCCTAGAAGCTTATTCAGGTAGTTGCTTGGCTCATCGTGTTTCCTTTATCCTGTTCAACGGGCAGTAGATTCTCAACTGCCCGTAAGAACTCGATTGGTTCAACTTACAATCAGCGAGAAAAACGTTCGCTGATTGAAGTTTCACCTTATCTCAGTTGGAGCGCTCCACAAAGGAAGGCTTCGGAGCATAAGCATCGCACGAAGGAAAAGCGTTAGCTTTTTCGAGGAGGCCATACGGCGCTGACTAGGGCGCTTGCGCTTTTCTTTATCTGAAAGGGGAGCAGTAATGATTATCAATATTTTAGCAGGCGGCCCTGAAGACCTTCTTCCTGATTTAACGGAATATAATGAAAAGAATACGGTTTGGGTAGGCGTCGACCGGGGGGTCTTTCATTTGTTGGAAAGAAAAATAAACCCTGACATTGCCTTTGGTGATTTTGATTCGGTATCACCGCAGGAGCTGGAGTATATCGAAAACTCCGTGAGTGAATTAAAACGGTTTAAGGCGGAAAAAAATGAAACCGATATGGAGCTTGCTTTGAACTGGGCACTAGAACAAAACGCTGAAGTCATCCGCCTGTTTGGTGCAACCGGAGGCAGGTTGGATCACTTTTTAGCCAATATACAGTTATTGGTTGAACCCCTGAAGAAAGGGAGTCCGTCGGAGGTGTTCTTGATTGACCGAAATAATACCGCTTTTTTACGAGGACCCGGCACTTATGTGATACCGAAACTGGATAAATTAAAGTACGTCTCATTTGTCCCATTAACATTAAATGTTCACAATCTTACGCTCGAAGGATTTAAGTACCCTTTGAAAAATCGTCATATCTCACTCGGGTCCACACTATGTATAAGTAATGAACTTATTAGCAAATATGGTACTTTTTCATTTTCCGAAGGCATATTAATAGTGATAAGAAGTCATGATTAATATGTTCATTGCTTACTTAAGCACTCTTGGAAGAAAACTTGGCGCCCTGCTTGAAGTGCTTTTGGCCTGATTTTTTTCTGGTACTGATTTCAATCATTTGAATAGTATGGTAGGGGCAGCGACAGCTATCGTGAATAAAGAGTTGTGAGATTGGTGAGGAGGGACAGTATGAAATTTTATACGATTAAACTGCCGAGATTTTTAGGCGGAATTGTCCGGGCGATGATTGGTGTGTTTAATAAAAAAGAATAGAATAAACCATGCGATCAATGAAACAAAAGTCGAATCTGTAAACAGACAGCACCCTGACTTGGGTGCTTTTTAATTTTTGGGTTATTGGGAAACATAATATAATAAGATGGGAAATGAAAAAAGCATCCTAATTTAGGATGCTTTTACACGATTTATTATACGCGCTCAACTTTACCGGATCTAAGTGCTCTTGTAGAAACCCAAACACGTTTTGGTTTTCCATCAACAAGAATACGAACTTTTTGCAAGTTAGCACCCCAAGTACGCTTGTTAGCGTTCATAGCGTGTGAACGTGCGTTACCAGTTTTGGTTTTCTTTCCAGTTACTACACATTTGCGTGGCATCTATTTTCCCTCCTTAACTTACCAATCACTTAATCAAAAAAAATCATTGGATATAGAAAAATGGCCTTGCCAAATTCTCTAGCCTAAAGATACCTTAATAATTTATCATACAAGTGATGTGATTGCAATAGTTGTGTCAAAAGCTTTCAAGAAAAAAGCCTTGACAATTGCTTCATATAAATGGTTTATAATAGACAGGTATGGCTTTATTTTTGCCAGTATAGTAAAATGACTGTAGTTATGGAGCAATTAACCGAAGGGGGAACGTTTCATGTCCATTGAATTAAAAACAAAGTACGGACAAATTGATATTTCAAACGAAGTAATCGCAACCATTGCTGGAGGAGCGGCAATCGAATGCTATGGAATCGTTGGAATGGCCTCTAAGAACCAAATTAAAGATGGTTTTACTGAAATTTTAAGAAAAGAAAACTTCACTCGAGGTGTAATCGTTCGTCAAGAAAACGAGGCAATACATATTGATATGTACATCATTGTCAGCTATGGAACCAAAATTTCCGAAATCGCTCACAACGTGCAATCGAAAGTAAAATATACCCTCGATCAAACGGTCGGACTATCCGTTGACTCGGTTAATATTTTTGTTCAGGGAGTTCGTGTGACGAACCCGTAGTAAGGAGGAAGGTTTGTGTCAATTACAGCATTAGATGGAAAACGCTTCGCCGAGATGGTGATTCAAGGTGCCAATAACTTGGCAATGAATGCAAAAATGGTTGATGCATTGAACGTTTTTCCAGTTCCCGATGGTGATACAGGGACAAATATGAATTTATCCATGACCTCTGGGGCAAAAGAAGTAAAAAATAATGTACAGGAACACATTGGTAAAGTAGGGATCTCTCTTTCCAAAGGGCTGTTAATGGGAGCGCGCGGAAACTCAGGAGTTATCTTGTCCCAATTATTCCGTGGTTTCTCGAAGGCAATGGAAGCAAAAGCAACCTTGACAGCAAAAGAATTTGCCCAGGCTTTCGAAGCGGGGGTTGAAACGGCATATAAGGCTGTCATGAAACCAGTAGAGGGGACCATCTTGACAGTTGCCAAGGATGCCGCAAAAAAAGGAGTTCTGGCTGCCCAAAAGTCAAACGATATCATTGTCGTAATGGAGGAAATTTTAAAGGAAGCGAAGGCTTCGTTAAAACGGACACCTGACCTGCTTCCGGTTTTGAAAGAGGTTGGTGTTGTTGACAGCGGCGGACAGGGGCTAGTTTGCGTTTATGAGGGTTTCCTGGCTCAGTTAAAAGGAGAAGACCTTCCTGATTTACCGGCGGAGCTGCCTTCTATGGATGAGATGGTCAACGCCGAACACCATAAAAGTGTTCAAGGCTTTATGAACACGGAAGAGATTGTCTATGGTTATTGCACGGAGTTTATGGTTCGTCTTGAAAAGGAAAAAACCGAAAAGTTTCCTTTTAATGAAACAAAATTTCGGAATGATTTAAGTAACTACGGAGATTCTTTGTTGGTTATTTCGGATGAAGAGATTGCCAAGGTGCATATCCACTCCGAACAGCCAGGAGAGGTTCTCACATATGGCCAGCGATACGGAAGTCTCATTAAAATAAAAGTTGAAAACATGCGCCAGCAGCATTCGGAAATTGTTGGCACGCAAACTCCTCTCGTGGCAGAAAAGCAGCCAAAAGAACAAAAAGAATACGGTATTGTTACCGTATCAATGGGTTCCGGAATTGCCGAACTGTTTAATAGCATTGGAGCCCATGCTGTCATTGAAGGCGGTCAAACGATGAATCCGAGCACGGAGGATATCGTAAAAGCAGTCAAACAAGTAAATGCCAAAAAGGTATTTATCTTACCAAATAACAAAAATATTATCATGGCTGCCCAGCAGGCTGCTGACGTGACGGAAGAAGAAATCTACGTCATCCCGTCAAAAACAGTACCGCAAGGTCTTGCCGCACTATTGGCGTTCAATCCATCAACAGATGTAAATGCAAACGTTGATGCCATGAACGAAGCGTTAAACCAAGTCAAATCCGGTCAAATCACATACGCTGTCCGCGACACACAAATCGATGGGCTGGATATTGAAAAAGATGACTTTATGGGAATTTCTGAGGGTAAAATTGTCGTCAAGAATAAGGATAAAGGAAAAGTGGCAGAGGAGCTCCTTGGCCAAATGCTTGATGACGAATCAGAAATATTAACGATCATTTACGGTGAAGATGTCACTGAACAAGACGTGGAACGCCTTACACAATTTGTGGAAGAAAACTACGGTGATGTCGAAATTGAAGTGCATAATGGCCAGCAGCCATTATATTCCTATATCTTTTCAATCGAATAAGGAACGGCTAAAATAGAAGGGAGTTATCCCTTCTTTTTTAATGCTGAATATACTATATTAAACATCCGGTTGATCCAAGGGAGAGTTATTTGTGAAGTTTAGAAGCGTGTTTGATATAATCGGACCGGTGATGATTGGGCCTTCCAGTTCCCATACCGCTGGGGCTGCCCGAATTGGCCGGGTGGCCAGGAGCCTATTTGGCCGGGAGCCTAAATGGGCCAATGTTTCTTTGTACGGCTCATTTGCCCAAACCTATAAAGGCCATGGAACGGATGTGGCTATTATTGGCGGGATACTGGATTTTGATACCGATGATCCTAGAATCATCCATGCGCTTGATATCGCAAAAGAGCATGGCATAAAATACAGTTTTATTGAAGAGGATGCCGTACCCGATCACCCGAATACCGCTAGGATTATCATTGGTGACCATAATGGGGAACTTGAATTGACGGGGATTTCCATTGGCGGCGGAAAAATTGAAATTACGGAGTTAAACGGTTTCGAGCTAAAGCTTTCCGGAAACCACCCAGCGATTCTCGTTGTCCACAACGATCGGTTTGGTGCCATTGCAAGTGTGGCTAATACTCTGGCAAAATATGAAATTAATATTGGCCACATGGAAGTTGCGCGTAAAGATGTCGGTAAAATGGCTTTAATGACCATTGAAGTGGACCAAAATATCAGTGGCCAACTGATTGAAGAGCTTGAAAAGCTCCCCAACATACTAAAAGTAACAAAAATTGTGGAGTAAAAAGGATAAGCACTAGGAAACGGGATAACGAACGTGCCATATACATGGCAGTTATCTATTTAAAAAATTTATGGAAAGTAAGGGGGGACCTCTATGTTCCGCAATGTTGCAGAATTAGTGGAACTCGCCGTCAGTCAAAATAAAAAGATTTCCGAAATTATGATTGAACAGGAAATAACCTTAACAGGACGGTCGAGAGAGGAAATTATCACACAAATGGACCGCAACCTGACCGTTATGGAAAATGCCGTGGAGCGGGGAATCAACGGTGTCACCTCCCACTCGGGGTTAACCGGTGGGGATGCCGTACTCATGCAAGCATACATTCAAAAAGGCAATTTTCTATCAGGAGAGACGATTCTTGACGCAGTGAGTAAAGCAGTGGCAACAAACGAAGTAAATGCCGCAATGGGAACAATATGCGCCACACCGACAGCCGGTTCAGCAGGCGTGGTTCCAGGAACTTTGTTTGCCGTAAAGAAGAAACTTAATCCGACTAGAGAACAAATGATTTCGTTTTTATTTACTGCAGGGGCATTTGGCTTTGTGGTGGCGAACAATGCGTTTATTTCAGGGGCTGCGGGAGGCTGTCAAGCGGAAGTGGGTTCTGCGGCAGGAATGGCTGCCGCAGCCATTGTCGAGATGGCCGGGGGAAGCCCTGAGCAGTGTGCCGATGCAATGGCCATTACATTAAAGAATATGCTTGGCTTAGTCTGCGACCCTGTTGCCGGACTGGTGGAAGTGCCATGCGTAAAACGGAATGCCATGGGGGCGGCTAATGCCATGGTGGCTGCCGATATGGCCTTGGCGGGAATCAAAAGCCGGATTCCGTGTGATGAGGTCATTGATGCTATGTATAGAATCGGCCAATCGATGCCGACCGCATTAAAAGAAACTGGACAGGGAGGGTTGGCGGCAACACCTACAGGTCGAGCACTCGAATCCAAAATCTTCGGTCTGCCGCTTAAAAAACAGTGAATGAATTGAACGAACCAGTAACCGCTCTAAAGGGAATTGGGGAAGAAACTGCAGCCAGCCTTTCGGAAATCAATATTTTTACCATACAGGATTTATTGGAATATTTCCCCTATCGGTATGAAGACTACCGTCTCCGCGATTTAGCGGAGGTACAGCATGATGAGAAAGTGACGGTGGAAGGGAAGGTTCATAGCGAGCCTTCTCTTGTCTATTATGGAAGAAAAAAATCAAAGCTCACGATTCGGGTTTTGGTCGGCCGCTACTTGATAAAAGTGGTGTTTTTTAACCAGCCGTACTTAAAAAGCAAAATAGCCATAAATGAAACCATTACGGTGACCGGCAAGTGGGATGCCCATCGACAGACGATTACAGCGAATGAACTGCAACTTGGCACCAATTCCAAAACAGCCGAATTTGAGCCTGTATATTCTGTCCGTGGCAGTCTAACGACAAAAGGAATGAGAAAATTTATCCGGCTTGCCTTTCAACAATACGGCAGCTATATAGAAGAAGTCTTGCCAACGGACATTTTGCAAAAATACCGGCTGCTTAACCGAAAGGATGCCTTTCGGGCCTTGCATTTTCCCTCCAGTCAGGAAGACGTCAAGCAGTCGCGCCGCCGGTTTGTGTATGAAGAATTTCTTATTTTTCAATTGAAGATGCAAGGATTACGGAAGTTTGAACGGGAGCATTCACCGGGAATAAGCCAAAACTATGACTTAAAGAAATTGAAAGAGTTTCTAGGCCAGCTTCCTTTCCCGTTAACCAATGCCCAAAGACGGGTGGTGAATGAAATTGTAAAGGATTTAAAATCACCTTACCGCATGAATCGACTGCTGCAAGGCGATGTTGGGTCCGGAAAAACAGTAGTCGCGGCAATTGGTTTGTATGCTAGTGTGACCGCAGGGTTTCAGGGGGCACTCATGGTGCCAACGGAAATATTGGCCGAACAGCATGCTGAATCGCTAAAAGGTTTGCTAGAGCCTTTCAACGTCAGGTGCGAACTATTGACCAGCTCCATTAAAGGGAAGCGTCGGAAAGAAGTATTGCAGGAACTTAGGGAAGGTCATGTGGATATTCTTATTGGTACCCATGCGCTCATTCAAGATGAGGTGGCCTTTAAGAAATTAGGACTGGTTATTACCGATGAACAGCACCGATTTGGAGTCGAGCAACGGCGGGTGTTAAGGGAAAAAGGGGAAAACCCGGATGTGCTGTTCATGACAGCAACGCCGATTCCACGAACATTGGCCATTACCGTTTTTGGGGAAATGGATGTTTCGGTCCTTGATGAGTTGCCAGCGGGAAGAAAGTCCATTGAGACCTACTGGGCAAGGCCGGAAATGCTGGAACGGGTTCTGGCAATGGTTGAGAAAGAACTGAGGAAAGGGCATCAGGCCTATGTGATTTGTCCATTGATTGAAGAATCCGATAAACTTGATGTCCAAAACGCGATTGATGTGCATGTGACCCTAAGTCAATATTTCCAGAATCGCTTTAAAACAGGGCTGATGCATGGACGGCTTTCGGCTGAAGAAAAGGATTTCGTCATGAAACAATTCAGCTCCAATGAGGTCCAAGTACTTGTTTCCACAACTGTGGTCGAGGTAGGGGTTAATGTACCCAATGCGACCATGATGGTGATTTATGATGCCGAAAGATTTGGATTATCCCAGCTTCACCAGCTTCGGGGCCGGGTTGGCCGGGGCAGTGACCAATCTTATTGCATTTTGCTCGCCAATCCAAAGTCGGAAACCGGTCAGGAACGGATGCGGATTATGACAGAAACAAACGATGGATTCGCACTCAGCGAGAAGGATCTGGAACTAAGGGGTCCTGGGGACTTTTTTGGCAGAAAACAAAGCGGGATACCGGAATTTAAGATTGCCGATATGGTACATGATTACCGTGCCCTCGAGACAGCCCGAAACGATGCAGCGATGCTGCTTGAATCGAATAGTTTCTGGAGTTCGCCGGAATATGGATATCTACGGAGCAGATTAGAGAATTCAGGAGTGTTGGAAGGGGAAAAGCTCGATTGACCATTATACCTCTAGCTAATTCAACCTGGTAAACACATAAAGCAGATGCAGGAATGGGAAACTAATTCTTGCATTCTGCTTTTTTAAATTTTATACTACTCTTAGTACCTAGTCATAAGAACTCGGACGGTGTGGAAAGATGAGAAGAAGTAAGAAAGAACGCCAACAACTGTTATTGTCCACGATTCATGACAATCCATTCATTACGGACGAGGATCTTGCAGAAAAGTTTCAAGTGAGTGTGCAAACGATCCGTTTGGACCGCTTGGAGTTATCAATCCCCGAGCTAAGGGAACGCATTAAATCAGTAGCGGAAAAGCGGTTTGATGATGAGGTCAAGTCATTGCCGCTTGATGAGGTAATCGGGGAAATTATTGATATAGAACTCGACCATAATGCTATCTCCATTTTTGATGTTAGGGAAGAGCACGTATTTAAAAGAAATCAAATTGCCCGTGGACACCATGTTTTTGCCCAGGCAAATTCTCTTGCGGTGGCAGTCATTAATGATGAATTGGCGTTGACAGCTAAGGCGAATATTCAATTTATTCGCTCAGTAAAACTGCATGAACGGGTCATTGCCAAAGCAAAGGTAGTAAAGATTGATGAAATCAAGGACAGAACGTTAGTCCAAGTGAAAAGTTTTGTCAATAATGAACTGGTTTTTACCGGAGACTTTGAAATGTACCGTTCGAATAATCAATAAGGGATGAGACCGATGAAACTTGCCATTGACGCAATGGGCGGCGACAATGCGCCAAAAGAGATTGTTTTGGGCGCGATGAAGGCCGTAAACGAATTTCCGGATTTACATATTACTCTTGTAGGTGATGAAAATAAAATAAAAGGCACACTGACCAATCATGAAAGAATCAGCATTATACATACCGAAGATGTCATATTAGGTACCGATGAGCCGGTACGGGCGGTCCGGAGAAAGAAAAACGCTTCAATGGTCCTTGCGGCGTCACAAGTAGCCGAAGGAAAGGCAGATGCCTGTTTGTCCGCGGGGAATACCGGAGCTTTAATGGCCGCCGGATTGTTTGTAGTAGGCAGAATTGAAGGAATTGACCGTCCGGCATTAGCGCCTACCCTTCCCACGATTGGCGGGGAAGGATTTCTATTATTGGATGTGGGAGCAAATGCTGATGCAAGGCCGGAACACCTATTGCAATATGCCATCATGGGCTCGGTTTACAGTAATAAAGTAAGAGGTATTGCGAATCCAAGAGTCGGGCTCCTTAATATCGGTACGGAGGAAAAGAAAGGCAATGAACTGACAAAGCATGCCTTTGGCCTTCTCAAGCAGGCGAATCTAAATTTTGTCGGCAATGTCGAGGCCCGCGATTTGCTTGATGGTGTAGCGGATGTGGTGGTTACGGATGGCTTTACAGGGAACATGGTATTGAAAACCTTAGAAGGTACCGCACTTGGCATGTTTAAAATGCTAAAAGCTTCGCTGATGTCAAGCTTAAAAAGTAAACTGGCGGCAGCGGTTTTGAAGCCTGAATTTAGTTCGCTGAAAAGGAAACTGGACTACTCCGAATATGGCGGTGCAGGACTTTTTGGCTTAAAGGCACCGGTCATTAAAGCGCACGGATCATCGAATGCACAGGCAATCTACAGCGCGGTAAAACAGACGAGAGAAATGGTCAGCAATGATGTCATTGCATTAATCAAACAATCTGTTGAAGAATCAGCCACAGTTGAATTAAATAATTAAGGGGGATGCGCTTTGGGCAAAATAGCATTTGTGTTTCCAGGACAGGGGTCACAGACAGTAGGCATGGGGAAGGAATTGGCTGAAAAATACCCTGAGGTGATGGAGTATTTCAAAAAAGCGGACCAAACATTAAATCATCCATTAAGCCAGCTGATTTTCGAGGGTCCGCAAGAAGAACTGACACAGACGATGAATACCCAGCCAGCATTACTGACGACAAGTTTGGCGATTTTGGATTTTTTCCGTAAATCAGGAATCAAACCTGATTATACGGCCGGCCACAGCTTAGGGGAGTATACAGCGCTGGCAGCTGCGGGAGCACTCTCCTTTAAAGATTCGGTATACTTGGTAAGAAAACGCGGCGAGTTTATGGAAAGTGCCGTTCCTAACGGCGAAGGCTCCATGGCTGCTGTACTTGGCCTGGACCGGGATAAGCTCTCGGCAATAACGGATGAAGTAACAAGATCCGGATTCACTGTTGCGCTTGCAAATTTAAATTGTCCTGGACAAATAGTCATTTCCGGTACAAGAAAAGGGGTCGAACTTGCTGGTTCTAAGGCCAAGGAGTCGGGGGCAAAACGGGTTCTGCCTTTGGAAGTGTCGGGACCCTTTCATTCCCCGTTAATGAAGCCGGCTGCAGGTCAACTGCAATCTGTATTAAATGAAATTCCGATGGCGGAAGCAACGATTCCGGTTGTCGTTAACGTAACGGCTGAACCAACAGTTGCGGCCACACAAATAAAAGATAAATTGATCGAACAACTCTACTCCCCTGTTTTATGGGAGGATTCTGTCCGAAAAATGATTGAGCTCGGTGTGGATACCTTTGTGGAAATTGGTCCAGGAAAGGTATTATCGGGACTGATTAAAAAAATTGACAAAACCGTTAAAACCCATGCTGTCTCGGATGAAGAAAGTGCACTAGCTGTCATGGATGCATTGAAGGAGGAGCGATTATGAGTTTAGCAGGTAAAGCGGCTCTAGTAACAGGGGCATCGCGGGGAATCGGTCGTGAGATTGCCCTCGAACTGGCTAGACTTGGAGCCAATGTAGCGGTTAATTTCGCCGGCAGCGAAGCAAAAGCGAATGAAGTGGTAGACGAAATTACGGCCCTTGGCCGGGATGCCTTTTCAATCAAATGTGATGTTTCCAATTCGGGAGAAGTGACCGCAATGGTGAAAGCCGCGATTGACCGTTTTGGCAAACTGGATATTTTGGTGAATAATGCCGGGATTACCAAAGACAATTTATTGATGAGGATGAAAGAAGAAGAATGGGACGATGTGCTTAATATTAACCTTAAAGGTGTTTTCCTCTGCACGAAGGCCGTTACAAGGCAAATGATGAAGCAGCGTGTTGGCCGGATCATCAATGTAGCTTCAATCGTGGGGGTGAGCGGCAATCCTGGGCAAGCCAATTATGTGGCGGCCAAAGCGGGTGTCATTGGATTAACTAAAACGACAGCAAAAGAACTGGCATCACGCAATATTACAGTTAATGCCATAGCTCCAGGCTTTATTTCAACAGATATGACGGATCAACTTTCCGAAGAGGTTAAGCAGGAAATGTTAAAGCAGATTCCTTTAGCGCGATTCGGTGAACCTAAGGATATTGCGAAAGTGGCAGCCTTCCTTGCTTCGGATGATTCCTCCTATATGACGGGACAAACCCTCCATATCGACGGCGGAATGGTCATGTAATTCATAAAAACTATGTACTTTTTTGAGAAATGCTCTATAATATCTTGAGGGGAGGTGAACGAGCATGGCAGATGTATTAGAACGTGTTACTAAAATTATCGTTGACCGTTTGGGAGTTGACGAATCGCAGGTAACGCTTGAAGCTTCATTCAAAGAAGACCTTGGTGCTGATTCCCTTGATGTAGTTGAACTAGTTATGGAACTAGAAGATGAGTTTGATATGGAGATCTCTGACGAAGATGCTGAAAATATCGGCACAGTTGGCGATGCTGTTAACTACATAAATAGCCGCAAGTAATTCATTGGATGTGATTTAAAGCTCCGTTTTAAACGGGGCTTTAATTATGGTTTCTGTTAAGGGATTGTTGATTTTGTAAACTCTGCTGATTAACGGATAAGCTCGACTCTTGCAGGAGTACGGGGCCGAGGAGGCT
This sequence comes from Neobacillus camarae, assembly GCF_054950115.1. Classification (NCBI taxonomy): domain Bacteria; kingdom Bacillati; phylum Bacillota; class Bacilli; order Caryophanales; family Bacillaceae; genus Neobacillus; species Neobacillus camarae. Next base: position 880,693 of record NZ_JBUCKX010000001.1, read on the forward strand.
CCCTGGCATGTCCGCTGGATTGCTGAGCAGCTGGAGCGGTAATCAACAGTGCTTAATTGTTAAGTTTACCGCTATTCCCATAGCGCCGCCGCTAGTCTTATTGTATGATAGAACTTGGCAGAACTTTTTGCCAGGTTTCTTTGTGTTTTTAACGAGGTTTACTTAAAATAAGAGAAAGTGTAAATTTGATGCAAGGTGGAGAATTCAATGCGCAAAAACGGAAAGGAAACAGATTTGAGTCGCGCAAATGGACATTTATTTAAAGAATTGCAAAATTCCATTGGATTTATTTTTACCAATGAAAAATTATTAAAACAGGCTTTTACCCATTCATCCTATGTGAATGAGCATCGCAGAAAGCCTTTTGAAGATAATGAGAGGCTTGAGTTTTTAGGAGATGCAGTTTTGGAATTGACAATATCCCAATTTCTCTTTAAAAAATACCCAACGATGACCGAAGGGGAATTAACCAAACTCCGGGCTGCCATCGTATGTGAACCGGCACTGGTGGCATTTGCCAGTGAGCTTGGTTTCGGCAAGCTGATATTGTTGGGGAAAGGGGAGGAAATGACGGGTGGCCGGGAACGACCTGCCCTATTGGCGGATGTCTTTGAAGCATTCATTGGGGCACTTTTTTTGGACAAAGGGTTAGATGTTGTCCTTCAGTTTCTCGAGCAGGTTGTCTTTCCTAAAATTAATGCTGGTGCTTTTTCTCATGTGATGGATTTTAAGAGCCAATTACAAGAATTTATTCAACGAGATGGAATCGGCGTCATCGAATACCGGGTACTGCAAGAAAAAGGGCCTGCCCACAACAAGGAATTTGTCTCAAAGGTGACCCTGAATGGGGAAGAACTGGGAATCGGCACAGGCAAATCCAAGAAAGAAGCAGAGCAGCACGCTGCCCAAATGGCGTTGGAAGTCCTAAAAACTAAGACAACTTAAGAATGACATAATGGTTGAGAGGAGAAATCCCTTGGCATTTAGGGAGGAGTTTGAATGTTTTTAAAACGTTTGGACATAATCGGTTTTAAATCATTTGCTGAACGAATCGGTGTCGATTTTGTCCCAGGAATAACTGCAGTAGTCGGACCCAATGGCAGCGGAAAAAGTAATATTACCGATGCCATTCGTTGGGTATTGGGGGAACAATCAGCCAAATCACTTAGAGGAAGCAAAATGGAGGATATCATTTTTGCGGGAAGTGATACGAGGCGGGCACTGAATTTTGCGGAAGTGACTCTGACTTTAGACAATCAGGACCAAGGGTTGTCCATTGATTACAACGAAGTCAGTGTCACAAGACGGGTATCTCGGTCCGGTGACAGTGAGTTTTATATTAATAAACAATCCTGCCGCCTAAAGGATATTATTGATTTGTTTATGGATTCAGGGCTGGGACGGGAAGCTTTTTCAATTATCAGCCAAGGGAAAGTGGAAGAAATCCTAAACAGTAAGGCCGAGGATAGAAGAACGATATTTGAGGAAGCGGCCGGTGTGTTAAAATATAAAACCCGCAAGAAAAAGGCGGAAATGAAGCTATCGGAGACCCAGGAGAATTTAAATCGGGTCAACGATATCATCTATGAATTGGAAAGCCAAGTGGAGCCATTAAAAATCCAAGCCTCCATGGCAAAGGATTATCTGGAAAAGAAGGATGAACTGGAAAAATTCGAGGTGGCTTTAACTGTATATGAAATTGAGGATTTGCATCAAAAATGGCAAAACCTCTCTAAACAGCTTGAGGAACACCAACAGCAAGAACTGATGTTTTCTACTGATTTGCAGGTAAAGGAAGCGAAAGTGGCCGAGATCAGAGATCAGATGGCCGCCTTGGATGAGTCGGTAACCGATCTCCAAAACGTTCTCCTTCGCGCTACCGAGGAACTCGAGAAATTGGAAGGCAGAAAAGAAGTCTTAATTGAACGGAAGAAAAATGCCTCGCAAAATAAAGAGCAGTTAAATTTGGCGATTGCTGAACTGACCGACCGGATTTCCCAGTTGAAAACCAACAAGGAAACTCATGAGGCTGCCGCCAATAATCTGGAAACCCAAGTGAAATCTCTGCAAAGTTCATTGAAGGAAAAACAGGAAGGGCTATTATTGTACACAGAAGGCATCGATGAAAAAATCGAAAGCCTGAAAAGTGAGTACATCGAAACATTAAACAGCCAAGCAGGGGCGAAAAACGAGCTTCGATATATTGAAGAACAACTTGCCCAACATGAACGGAAAAGCTCCCGGCTTGATTCTGAAAATGAAAAATATTTGCAGGACAGACAGGAGATTGAACAGAAAAAGTCAGATATTGAATCATCGTTAAAGCAGATTGGGCAAAAACTATCCGATCAAGTGGCTGCATATCGGGAGCAGCAACGGAGGCTGGAGTCCCTGAAAAACCAGTACCAAAAACAGGAGACCACTTTATACCAAGCCTATCAGCTGCTTCAACAGGCGAAATCAAAAAAGGACATGCTAGAGGAGATGGAAGAGGACTTTTCCGGTTTCTATCAAGGTGTCAAAGAGGTGCTTAAGGAACGTGGGAAAAGGCTGCAGGGGATAGAAGGTGCGGTCGCGGAACTGGTGACCGTCCCGAAAGAATACCAAACTGCTCTTGAAACGGCTCTTAGTGCCTCCTTGCAGCACGTAGTGGTGGAGACAGAAAACCACGCACGGGCAGCAATCCAATTTTTAAAACAGCATTCCTACGGGAGGGCAACCTTTTTACCGTTAAGCGTCATCAAGGGGCGACCCCTTTCTTCAGCCCAATTATCACTTATACAAAACCATCCATCGCTCATTGGAACGGCTGTCAGTCTGGTATCCTATGCCGACCGCTATACAGAAGTCATGAATAATCTATTGGGCAGTGTAGTCATTGCTAAGGACTTAAAAGGTGCCAATGAACTGGCCAAGCTGCTGCAATACCGGGTCCGCATCGTGACGCTTGATGGGGATGTTGTAAATCCTGGAGGCTCTATGACGGGTGGGGCAGTCAAGCAAAAATCGACTTCCCTTTTATCCCGTAAAGCGGAACTGGAAGAGTTGAAAAACAAGCTGGCCATTATGCAAGAGAAAACAGCCGGTTTAGAACGAACCGTTAAGTCATTAAAGGGAGAGTTACAGCAGTCCGAAACCCTGAATGAGGAAATGCGTAAAACAGGGGAAGAGTTGAGAATCTCGGAACAAACTGTTAAAGGGGACCTCCGGGGTGCCGAGTTGGAAGAGAAAAATATCAATGAGCGATTGACGATTTATGACTTGGAAAAAGAACAAATTTCCAGTGAGCAATCCTCTTTGCAAAAACGAAAAACAGAACTGACCAAGGACATGGAAGGTTATCGGACGGGCATTGCAGAACTGGAAAACGAGATTCAAAAACTGACCGATAAAAGGACGCAGGATACCTCCTCCAAAGAGGCATTGACTGTTGAAATTAATGAATTAAAGATAGAGTACGCATCCAAGAATGAGCAATTTTTGCATGCTAAAGAACGTTTGCAGTTGACGGAGCAGGATTTGCAAGAAAGTGAACAAAAACTTGCCGAGCATACCGAGGACCTTCAACTGTTAACTTCAGAAATGACCAACAGCACAACTGGCGAGGAACAACTAACAGCCGCTGCCAAACGAAAGCAGCAGGATAAGGAAGCAACCCTCAAGCTGATTGCCACGAGAAGGGATGAACGCCTCAAACTTCAGGATGCCCTTGAAAATATGGAACTCGAGATTAAAGAGCTAAAACGGCTCCATAAAGGATTAACGGTGACGACCAAGGATGAGGAAGTCAAAATGACGAGGCTGGATGTCGAGATGGAGACGCGTCTTACCCACTTAAGAGAAGAGTACTTGTTATCCTTTGAGGCAGCCAAGGAACAGTACCCGCTCACCGTGCCACTTGAGGAAGCACGTAAAAAGGTTAAACTCGTGAAAATGGCAATTGACGAATTAGGGAATGTCAATCTCGGGGCCATTGAGGAGTATGAGCGGGTTTCCGAGCGCTATGAATTCCTTAGTGAACAAAAGCAGGACCTTCAAGAAGCCAAAGACACTCTATTCCAAGTCATTGATGAAATGGACGAGGAGATGAAGAAGCGGTTTACCCAAACGTTTGAAGGAATCCGTGAACATTTTGAACCGGTGTTCCGCGCCTTATTTGGTGGGGGAAGAGCCGATCTGATTTTGACGGAGCCGGAAGATATTCTGAACACTGGAGTGGAAATTGTTGCGCAGCCGCCAGGAAAAAAACTCCAAAATTTAGGGTTACTATCAGGCGGTGAACGGGCCTTAACGGCTATTGCCTTGCTGTTCTCGATTCTAAAGGTGCGGCCTGTCCCATTCTGCATCCTGGATGAAGTGGAGGCTGCGCTTGATGAGGCCAACGTCCATCGCTTTACCCAATATTTGAAGCGGTACAGTAAAGAAACGCAATTTATCGTGATTACCCATAGAAAAGGGACAATGGAAGGGGCCGATGTCCTCTATGGAGTAACGATGCAGGAATCCGGTGTTTCCAAGATGGTTTCTGTTCGCCTGGAGGATACAAAAGAACTGGTGGAATCATAAGGAGTAGGATGTGAGACAATGAGTTTTTTTAAGAAACTGAAGGAAAAGATTACGAAATCCACAGATAACGTGACTGAAAAGTTTAAGGAAGGTTTAGCCAAAACGAGAGATAGCTTCTCGGGGAAAGTAAATGACCTTGTTGCGCGATATCGTAAGGTAGACGAAGAGTTTTTTGAAGAGCTTGAGGAAATCTTAATTCAGGCCGATGTCGGGTTTGATACGGTCATGAAGCTGATTGATGAATTAAAATTAGAAGTTAAGCGCCGCAATATCCAAGACCCGGCAGAGGTGCAAAGCGTCATTTCGGAAAAGCTGGTTGACATTTATAACGCTGGTGCGGATAAATCCACCGGGTTGAATATGCAGCAAGAGGGTTTAACCGTCATCCTTTTTGTCGGCGTCAATGGTGTCGGGAAAACAACCACCATTGGTAAGCTTGCCTATAAGTTTAAAAATGATGGCAAGAAAGTTCTCCTGGCTGCAGGTGATACCTTTCGGGCCGGGGCGATCGAGCAGCTTGAAGTCTGGGGTGACCGCGTCGGGGTGGAGACCATTAAGCAGGGAGAAGGGTCTGACCCGGCTGCAGTCATGTATGATGCCATCCAGGCCGCAAAATCCCGGAATGTCGACATCTTGCTCTGTGACACGGCTGGACGCCTTCAGAACAAGGTTAATCTTATGAAAGAGCTGGAAAAAGTAAAACGGGTGATTGAAAGGGAAATCCCCGGGGCACCGCATGAAGTCTTGCTCGTTTTGGATGCCACCACAGGGCAAAACGCGCTGGTTCAGGCGAAAACCTTTAAAGAAGCAACCAACGTCACTGGCATCGTTCTATCGAAGCTGGATGGAACGGCCAAAGGCGGTATCGTGCTGGCCATTCGGAATGAATTGCAAATTCCGGTGAAATACGTGGGCCTGGGTGAAAAAATGGACGACCTGCAAGAATTTGATCCAGAAAAATACGTTTACGGTTTATTTGCTGAGCAAGTGGAACAGACAAATGAATAACTGTAAAGAGAATTTTCTTGACAGTAGTTGTGTAACCGGATAAACTACTGTGTAATGGTGTTACACCTAACACGGGGGGGATTAGCATGCTAGAAAAGACAACGCGGATGAATTATCTGTATGATTTTTATTATTCGCTGCTGACTCCCAAACAGCAAAGCTATATGTCTCTCTACTATTTAGATGATTATTCGCTTGGCGAGATTGCGGAAGAATACGAAATTAGCCGTCAGGCCGTCTATGATAATATTAAACGGACCGAGGCCATGCTCGAGGAGTATGAAGAAAAACTCTTATTATTCCAAAAATTTCAGCAGCGTTCCGTCCTCATTAAAAAATTAAATGATTTGCTAAATGAGGAGAACCCATCCAAACAAGCGATGCAAGAATTCATTGCGGAGCTTGGAAAATTAGATTAGGAGGCGGCATAAATGGCATTTGAAGGATTAGCCGACCGACTGCAGAGTACAATCCAGAAAATCCGCGGCAAAGGCAAGGTCTCCGAGGCGGATGTTAAGGAAATGATGCGTGAAGTCCGTCTTGCTTTATTGGAAGCAGACGTAAACTTTAAAGTCGTCAAGGACTTCGTCAAAAAAGTCAGCGAACGAGCTGTTGGGCAAGAGGTGTTAAAAAGCTTAACCCCTGGCCAGCAAATTATTAAAATCGTTAATGAGGAATTAACCGCTCTAATGGGGGGCGAGCAGAGCAAAATTGCCGTTTCCAATCGTCCCCCGACGGTAATCATGATGGTCGGGCTTCAGGGTGCGGGTAAAACCACAACAACTGGTAAACTGTCGCTTTTGCTTCGGAAAAAGTACAACCGTAAGCCATTGTTGGTTGCAGCTGACATCTATCGCCCTGCAGCAATTAAACAGCTCGAAACGCTCGGTAAACAGCTGGATATGCCGGTTTTTTCACTTGGCGACCAAATAAGCCCGGTGGAAATTGCCAGACAAGCAATCCAGAAAGCAAAAGATGAGCATCATGATTATGTCCTGATTGACACCGCCGGACGCCTCCATGTGGATGAGGCTCTAATGGGCGAGTTAAAGGATATTAAAGAGCTGACCAAGCCGGATGAAATCTTCCTTGTGGTTGACTCAATGACAGGACAGGACGCCGTCAATGTCGCCCAAAGCTTCAATGAACAGCTTGGCCTTACGGGGGTAGTGCTGACAAAGCTGGATGGTGACACACGGGGTGGTGCTGCGCTTTCCATTCGGGCTGTAACCCAGACACCGATTAAATTTGTCGGTTTGGGTGAAAAAATGGACGCGCTTGAACCGTTTCACCCTGAACGGATGGCATCGAGAATCCTCGGCATGGGTGATGTGCTAACACTGATTGAAAAAGCACAGGCCACTGTGGACGAGCAAAAGGCAAGAGAATTAGAGCAAAAAATGCGCACTGCCACATTTACGTTGGATGATTTTCTTGATCAGCTAGGTCAGGTGCGCAATCTTGGACCTCTCGATGAATTGCTGAAAATGATGCCTGGGGCCAACAAAATAAAAGGGCTGAATAACCTGCAAATTGATGAAAAGCAAATTGCCCATGTTGAAGCCATTATTAAATCGATGACTAAGGCAGAAAAAAATCAACCGGAAATCCTGAATTCGAATCGCAAGCGCCGGATTGCCAAAGGCAGCGGGCGGCCGGTAGCTGAAGTAAACCGGCTGTTAAAGCAGTTCGAGGATATGAAAAAGATGATGAAACAAATGTCCGGCATGCAGATGAAGGCTAAGAAAAAAGGCGGGTTTAAGTTCCCGTTTAAACCATTTTAAAAACAGCAGTTGGAAAGACGGATGTCTGTTTGAAGATGTTAATTTACGGTAATAATGAAGTGTAAAGAAAAAACACTTTACAAATCAATTAACAATTGATATTATACTATCTTGTGTGAAACTATTCGGAGGTGCTATTAATCATGGCAGTAAAAATTCGTTTAAAACGTATGGGAGCAAAGAAAACTCCTTTTTATCGTATTGTAGTAGCTGATTCTCGTTCACCACGTGATGGACGTTTCATTGATACAGTTGGAACTTACAATCCAGTTGCTGAACCAGCTTTAGTTGAAATCAACGAAGAATTGGCTCTTCAATGGTTACAAAACGGCGCTAAGCCATCTGATACAGTTCGTAACCTGTTCTCCAAGCAAGGCATTATGGAAAAATTCCACAATGCAAAGTTAGGCAAATAATTTAGAACATGAAACAACTGATTGAAACAATCGTTAAGCCCCTTGTTGATTTTCCTGAAGACGTTCAAGTGGATACGATCGAGGAACCAACCCGGATTACTTACCATTTGACTGTTAACAGAACAGACATTGGCAAAGTAATCGGAAAGCAAGGGCGTGTTGCAAAGGCCATTAGGACTGTTGTTTATGCAGCAGGATCTTCACAACAAAAGAAAATTTTTCTGGAAATTGGTGAATAGCTTTTTGCATCTAGAGAAAGGGGGGATAAATTCCCCCCTTTTTTGCTATAACCTTTATGGAAAATCAAGATTATGATTCGTGAAGGAGGCTGTTTCATGCAAATCATTCAAACGGTTGTGGTGAAGCAAATTTTAACCAAAAAAAGCAAGCAGGAGCTGTTGGGAAAATTCGGGTCACAAAGGCTGCAATTGCAGAAAGAATGTGACCAGCTACTGTTTGAATATAAACGGTTGGAGAAAACAAAAACCTATTCGGCCGAGTCCCTAAAAAAACATTTTGATAAAGAGCTTCAAGCAAGAAAGGAAAAAGTGAAGCTTCTTGAGTTTCAAATCGATCAACTACATATCCTACCAATAGGAAGCGAATTAACAGAAAAGGAAGTTCAGGCCATGATAGAGGTCAAGGCGGGCGATGTTTGGGATGCTGTTTCCAAACCGCATGCAATTATTGTGAAAGATGGAATTGTAGAGGAAATCAGATAGAGGGTGATTAGTGGATGGAAAAATGGTTTAATGTCGGCAAAATTGTCAATACCCATGGGGTGAAAGGTGAGGTACGGGTCATCTCCAAAACAGATTTTCCTGAACAGCGATACCAACCGGGAAATAAACTGTACTTATTTTTACCCAAATCCCCCTCCCCGATTGAATTGACAGTTAAAAGCCACCGGACCCATAAAAACTTTAATTTATTGGTATTTGAAGGTTATGAAAATATAAACGAGGCCGAAAAATTCAAAGAAGGAATTTTAAAAGTGCCTGAGTCACAGTTATCCGAGCTTGAAGAGGACGAATTCTATTTTCACGAAATCATCGGATGCCGTGTTGTGACGGTCTCTGGAGAGGAAATAGGAAAAATAACAGAAATTTTGACTCCTGGGGCCAATGATGTTTGGGTAGTCAAAAATCAGGATGGCAAAGAAATCTTAATCCCTTATATTCAGGATGTGGTAAAGAAAGTCGACATCCAAGAAAAATTTGTCCTTATTGAACCAATGGAAGGATTGTTATCATGATGAAGATTGACATCCTGACGCTTTTTCCGGAAATGTTTACCGGAGTCTTAGGTTCATCCATGTTACATAAGGCAGCAGAAAAGGAAGCTGTCGAGTATAATCTGGTTAACTTTCGCGAATTTGCCGATAACAAGCATTCATCTGTTGACGACTATCCTTATGGGGGAGGCGCGGGGATGGTGTTGATGCCCCAGCCGATTTTTGATGCGGTGGAAGCCCTCAAGGAAAAAGCGCAAAGCAAACCGCGCGTGATTCTGTTGTGTCCGCAAGGGACAAGGTATGACCAAAAAAAAGCTGAGGAACTGGCCAAAGAAGATCATCTTATTTTTATTTGCGGCCATTATGAGGGCTATGATGAGCGGATTCGGGAACATCTCGTTACGGATGAAATCTCGATTGGCGACTATGTCTTGACCGGTGGCGAACTGGGGGCAATGGTGGTGATAGACAGTGTGGTCCGGCTGCTGCCTGAAGTGTTGGGAAATCAGGAATCACATGTCAAGGATTCGTTCTCAACAGGCCTCTTGGAGCATCCGCATTACACCCGACCGGCTGATTTTCGGGGCATGAAGGTGCCGGAAGTGCTGATGAGCGGTAACCATCGGCTAATCGAAGAGTGGCGGAATAAAGAGGCCTTGAAAAGGACTTTAGAAAGAAGACCGGACTTATTGGACCAAATCGAATTGACTCCGGAACAGGAAAAATGGCTGAATGAAGTTAAAAAAGAATCCAAGTAGTATTGCACACTTGCAACAATTATGGTAAGATACATCTTGTGACTTTGAACTGATACTTTTCAGGCTGGGTCTTATAACGATGTTCCGCTGCATTTTACTAAGATTGTTATGTATGAGCATCTGTTGGAAGGAGTTGAAAAAACGATGCATAAACTAATTGAAGAAATCACAAAAGAACAACTTCGTTCAGATCTTCCTAAGTTCCGACCTGGTGATACTGTACGTGTACACGTTAAAGTTATCGAGGGTACTCGTGAGCGTATCCAGATTTTCGAAGGTGTTGTGATTAAGCGTCGTGGTGGTGGAATCAGCGAAACTTTCACAGTGCGTAAAGTTTCTTATGGAGTAGGCGTAGAGCGTACATTCCCTGTACACACACCAAAAATTGCGAAGCTTGAAGTAATTCGCCGCGGTAAAGTCCGTCGTGCTAAACTTTACTACTTGCGTAACCTTCGCGGTAAAAAAGCTCGTATTAAAGAAATTCGCTAATATGAAAAAAAGAGCTTGCTCTGCAGGCTCTTTTTTTATACATAATCCTGCTAAGCTAAACTGAGAGTGTGGGATAATAGGAACGATATTGGCAAAAATATTAAAGTTTCATTAAAATACTTATCCCATCGTGTTAAATGAATGTAAGTTATGTAAAATAGGCTTTATATAACATTTTGTGCAGGAATGGTGGGGACAAAGATGGCAAAGAAGAAAAATGAACTATGGGAATGGACAAAGGCACTGTTAATTGCTGTTGTTTTGGCAGCTGTTATCCGATACTTTTTGTTTGCACCTATAGTCGTAGATGGATTATCCATGATGCCGACGCTAAAAGACCAAGACAGGATGATCGTCAATAAATTAAGCTATAAAATGGGCGAACCTAATAGATTCGATATTATCGTTTTTCATGCACCAGAAAATAAGGACTATATCAAAAGGGTCATTGGTCTGCCGGGTGATACGATCGAGTATAAGAATGATACTTTATATGTAAACGGTAAAGCCTATAAAGAGCCGTACCTGGATGAATATAAAAAGCAAGTGCAAGGAAGCCCGCTTACAGATCCATTTACACTGGAAGAAATAATTGGAAGAAAGACTGTTCCAGAAGGAGAATTGTTTGTTATGGGTGATAATCGCCGGTTCAGTAAAGATTCCAGGCATATTGGAACGATTTCGATGGATAAGGTGATCGGCAAAACAAGCGTTGTGTATTGGCCGTTAAAGGATGCCCATATAGTATCGGTAAAATAGAAAGTTTGGGAGGTGGCTGCTTTGACGATCCAGTGGTTTCCTGGCCATATGGCCAAGGCTCGCAGAGAGGTCACGGAAAAATTAAAACTGGTTGATATTATTTTTGAACTAGTCGATGCAAGGATTCCATATTCATCAAGGAATCCGATGATTGACGAGATTATTCAGCATAAACCAAGGCTTGTTTTATTAAACAAGGCCGACATGGCCGATAAAGAAGCCACCAGAGAGTGGATCGCCTATTTTGAGGGACAAGGTGTAAAGGCAATCGCAATTAACTCTCAAGCAGGCGAAGGTATGAAAAAAATCACTCAGGCCGCTCAAGAATTGTTAAAAGAAAAATTTGACCGGATGAGGTCAAAGGGTGTAAAACCGCGGGCAATCCGGGCCATGATCGTCGGGATTCCCAATGCCGGCAAATCCACCTTAATTAATAGGTTAGCGAAAAGAAATATTGCGAAAACGGGGAATACACCTGGTGTGACCAAAGCGCAGCAGTGGATAAAGGTTGGAAAAGAAATGGAGCTATTGGATACACCGGGAATTCTCTGGCCAAAGTTTGAGGATCAAGAGGTCGGCATGAAACTGGCCATCACAGGCGCTATTAAAGATACCTTGCTAAATCTTCAGGATTTAACTATCTACGCCATAAGGTTTTTGGAACGCCACTATCCTGAACGGCTGCAGGAACGGTATAAGCTGACTGAAATACCCGCTGACGTGGTAGCCTTGTTTGATCATATTGGCAAATTGCGGGGCTGTCTTACTGGCGGTGGGATTGTTGATTACGATAAAGTGGCAGAGTTGGTCATCAGAGAAATCCGCTCCGAAAAATTCGGGCCGTTGTCATTTGAACGGCCAAGCGTTCTGTTCACTCAGAATGAAAACTAAATGTCCAAGCTCCCTATGCTTATGGGGAGCTTTCTTTGAGAAAGGCTCTGTGTAAAGATCATTTTGTTTTATTACTCTGTTGATTGGACTGTAAGCCTTCGACTCCTCGAAAATCCTTAATTATGCTATTGGATATTTTCGTGCGTTGGCGGACTCGAGGATGAATTTCAGTGTCCTGCGGGAATACGGGGCTGGGGAGACTCATCAGGCGCTTCCAGCGTCGAGGAGGAGGCTCTCCGGCACGCCTGCGGGTTCGCTGCAATCAACAGCCAATCACAGCCAATTAACAGTGCCTAAAAAAAGGTGTGAAAAAATGAAAATCAAATCCATCCCAGAAATTGAAGAAACATTAAAAACCAAAAGGGGAGTCACGGACTCGTTGATCCGGGAACTCGAACAAGACGAACGCAAAGGTGTGCAAGCGCTCCTAATGAAATGGAAGAAACAACAGGAACAGGAAAAGTCACTTAAGGAAAAATACTCCGAAATGACCCGTTTTGAGCGCATGTATCGCAGCCAAGGTTTCCATATGATTGCCGGGGTCGATGAAGTAGGCAGGGGACCTCTTGCCGGGCCTGTGGTGACGGCAGCCGTCATCTTGCCTGAGGACTTTTATCTGCCTGGCATTGATGACTCTAAAAAGCTTACAGAAAAAAAGCGTCTGGAGTTTGATGCCATCATTAGGGAACAGGCCTTGGCAATAAGTGTGGCCCTGATTCACGCCCAAGAAATTGATGAAATCAATATATACGAGGCAACAAAAAAGGCGATGAAAACCGCCATAGCCTCTCTCGACCCTGCACCGGATTTCTTGCTGATTGATGCCATGAAATTGGAGACACCGTTTCCTTCCGAATCAATTGTTAAAGGGGACGCTAAAAGTGTCTCGATTGCTGCTGCATCTATTGTGGCGAAAGTGGCCAGGGATGATTGGATGAAGCAGCTTGCCCATACATACCCGGCATATGGTTTTGACCATAATGCGGGCTATGGAACAAAGGAACATATTGAAGCTATTCATGCGCATGGCATTACCCCTTACCATAGAAAGAGTTTCGCACCGGTGAAGGATTATCTTGTCAGCCAAAAATAACATAATAAAAAACGGGCATCTAGCCCGTTTTTTATTATGGTCAAAAAATACTGAAATCCTATTGTTTAGCCATTTTTACATACTTTTTTGCCAATTGGACTATTCACAATATTAAGATGAGTATAATTTTTTGCACATAAAAGTAGACAAGGTATGTTTCATTTTATAAAATGAAAACGGAGTCAAGTTTTCAAAGAGTATGAACTTAGGAGGATGGGAAATGAATATCCATGAGTATCAGGGGAAAGAAATCCTCAGAAAATATGGGGTTGCCGTTCCAAATGGTAAAGTGGCATTCACGGTTGAAGAAGCAGTAGAAGCCGCAAAAGAATTAGGCACACAGGTATGTGTGGTTAAAGCGCAGATTCATGCCGGCGGCAGGGGAAAAGCCGGCGGGGTTAAAGTGGCGAAAAACTTGGACGAGGTTCGTACATATGCCAGCGAAATTTTAGGCAAAACTCTGGTAACTCACCAAACTGGCCCTGAAGGAAAAGAAGTCAAGCGCCTGCTGATTGAAGAAGGCTGTGATATTAAGAAGGAATACTATGTGGGCTTGGTCTTGGACCGTGCTACATCCCGCGTGGTTCTGATGGGCTCTGAAGAAGGCGGCACTGAAATTGAAGAGGTGGCAGCCAATACACCAGAGAAAATTTTTAAAGAAGAAATTGATCCGGTTCTTGGTTTAATGCCATTCCAAGCACGCCGCTTGGCCTTCAATATTAATATTCCTAAAGAACTTGTAAATCAAGCAGTCAAGTTTATGACTGGATTATACAATGCCTATATTGATAAAGATTGCTCAATCGCTGAGATTAACCCTCTTGTTGTAACCGGAGATGGAAAAGTAATGGCGCTTGATGCCAAGTTGAATTTCGATTCCAATGCCCTGTTCCGTCAAAAAGATGTATTGGAATACCGCGATCTTGAAGAGGAAGATCCAAAAGAAATCGAAGCCTCTAAATATGATTTAAGCTACATCGCTTTAGATGGGAATATCGGCTGTATGGTTAATGGTGCCGGGCTGGCTATGGCAACCATGGATATCATTAAACATTACGGCGGGGATCCCGCAAACTTCCTTGATGTTGGCGGCGGCGCGACAGCTGAAAAAGTAACGGAAGCATTTAAAATTATCCTTTCAGATCCAAACGTAAAAGGTATTTTTGTTAATATCTTTGGCGGAATCATGAAATGTGATGTTATTGCTGAAGGTGTTGTGGAAGCAGCCAAACAGGTTGGACTTTCCATTCCTCTCGTTGTTCGTTTAGAAGGAACAAACGTGGACTTGGGCAAGAAAATCCTTTCCGAGTCAGGACTTAACATCCTTGCGGCAGAATCCATGGCTGACGGTGCACAAAAAATCGTTTCATTAGTGAAATAGGATCGAACGAAAGGGGAAATAATCGTGAGTGTATTTATTAATAAAGATACAAAAGTAATTGTTCAGGGAATCACTGGCGGAACTGCTCGGTTCCATACAAAACAAATGCTGGAATACGGTACCAAAATTGTTGGAGGCACGTCTCCTGGCAAAGGCGGTCAAGAGGTAGAAGGGGTTCCTGTATTTAACACGGTGCAAGAAGCAGTGGATACAACTGGTGCCAACGCTTCAGTTATTTATGTGCCAGCTCCGTTTGCAGCTGATTCGATTATCGAAGCGGTTGATGCGGAACTCGACTTGGTTATCTGTATTACCGAACATATTCCAGTACTCGACATGGTAAAAGTGAAACGCTATATGGAAGGCAAAAAGACTCGTCTGGTTGGCCCTAACTGCCCTGGTGTTATTACGGCAGATGAGTGCAAAATTGGCATTATGCCTGGATACATTCACAAAAAAGGCCATGTGGGAGTTGTTTCCCGCTCTGGTACATTGACATACGAAGCAGTTCACCAATTAACCCAGGCAGGAATCGGACAAACAACCGCAGTTGGTATTGGCGGCGACCCTGTTAACGGAACAAACTTCATCGATGTGCTAAAAGCCTTTAACGAAGATCCTGAAACCTATGCCGTCATCATGATTGGTGAAATCGGCGGTACTGCGGAAGAAGAAGCAGCAGAATGGGTAAAAGCAAATATGACTAAGCCGGTTGTCGGCTTTATCGGAGGACGCACAGCACCTCCAGGAAAACGTATGGGCCACGCTGGCGCAATTATTTCCGGCGGCAAAGGAACTGCAGATGAGAAAATCAAAGCAATGAATGCGGCTGGAATTAAAGTTGCCGAAACACCTTCGGTAATGGGTGAAACCTTAATCGAAGTCCTAAAGGAAAAAGGACTTTACGAAACATGTAAAACGCACTAATAAAAATAAGACTGCAAGATTACAGCAGATAGTCCCTCGGAATGTGAGGGGCTATTTGTTTTAGATTATGGAGGCAGGTATGTTATGGATGAATTTAAAGAAAAACTAATTGCTTTGCTTCATTATCCCAACTGCACCTGGAACTTTGTCTATCAAACCTTGAAAAAAGACCCGATGCTTCAATCCTTTCCCCCTTACCGTGGCAGTTACCAACTGAATCTTTCTTCTGTTCCTAACCCTTCTTACAATCCTATCACTTCTTCTTCTTTTTCCGAAATTCTTCATGAGCAAATCCATCAATATCAATCCAATCAAATATCCGTTATCACAATCTTTGACCCCGAATATCCATCCTATTTAAAAGAAATCTACCAGCCGCCATGGGCCTTATTTGCTAAAGGGGATGTTGCCTTGCTTAAAAAAGAACGCTTGCTTGCTGTAGTGGGTTCCCGGCAGGCAACTGAATATGGTAAGAATGCCATCCGGTTAATCTTTCCGGAATTAATAAACAATGGTATTGTCATTGTCAGCGGGTTAGCCCGAGGAATTGATGCGCTAGCCCATGAATATGCTGTTAAAAACGGAGGCCATACAATAGCGGTAATAGCAGGGGGACTCTATCATATATATCCAAAGGAAAATCTCGATTTGGCAAAGGAACTAATGAAAACTCAGCTTGTGATTTCTGAATACCCTCCGGATACCAAGCCGCAAAGATGGCATTTTCCTGCCAGAAATCGTATTATTAGTGGGATGTCCCGTGGAACCTTTATTATTGAAGCAAAAAGGAAAAGTGGCTCCCTGATTACAGCCAATTATGCCGTGAATGAGGGACGGGATGTGTTTTCACTACCGGGAAGTATCTTTAACCCGTTTTCCGTTGGCGCGAATGAATTAATTCAACAAGGCGCAAAATTAGTCACATCTGCGGAGGATATATTAGTGGAATTACAATAAAATGGGACATGTAAATATGAATTTTTTTCAATTTTTGGATGCTTTTTCGAAAAAAATGAAAAAAAATCAACTAAAAAGGTTGAAATTCTTGCTAATATGTATTACATTTTCCAACAGATATCCGGAAAAAAAGAATTGGAGAAATTAAGTAAATAATTAAGTCATAAATATAGAATTTAACTGGACTGGGATAGGGGAGTTTTGTAAAAGGTATTTTTTTTAAGTAAAGTTGTAATAACTGAATTTAGAAACCTTCCCACGATAAGCATACTAGATGAAAGGCATTTGCCAGATCTATTCGCTTAACATTTCCCTCTTAAGGAGGACTTTTTGGAATGTCAGATTATCTTGTAATTGTTGAGTCGCCTGCGAAAGCGAAAACAATAGAACGATATTTAGGCAGTAAGTATAAAGTGAAAGCATCCATGGGGCATGTGCGGGATTTGCCGCGCAGCCAAACAGGTGTTGATGTTGAAAATAACTACGAACCGAAATATATCACAATCCGGGGGAAAGGCCCTGTATTAAAGGATTTAAAAACGGCAGCCAGAAAAGCAAAAAAAGTTTATCTTGCAGCTGACCCTGACCGCGAAGGGGAAGCGATTGCCTGGCATTTAGCCCATAGTTTGGATGTGGATATAAACACGGATTGCAGGGTGGTTTTCAACGAAATCACCAAGGATGCAATAAAGGAGTCATTTAAACACCCAAGGCCGATTAATATGGATTTAGTGGATGCCCAACAAGCAAGGAGGATTTTAGACCGCCTGGTTGGCTACAATATTAGTCCATTATTTTGGAAAAAGGTAAAAAAAGGTTTAAGTGCCGGACGGGTCCAGTCAGTTGCAGTGAGACTAATAATCGACCGGGAAAAAGAGATCCAAGCATTTATTCCAGAAGAGTATTGGACTATTGACGCCGATTTTTTAAAGGGAAAAGATCATTTTAGCGGGGGCTTTTACGCCATTGAGGGTCAAAATAAAATCGAGCTAAAGTCAGAACAAGAAGTTCAAAATATCTTAAAGCAATTAGAGGGGAATAAATTTACTGTCACTTCTGTTTCCAAGAAGGAGCGGAGAAGAAATCCGGCCCCGCCATTTACGACCTCTTCACTTCAGCAGGAAGCAGCCCGGAAATTAAATTTCAGGGCCAAGAAAACGATGATGCTTGCCCAGCAATTGTATGAAGGGATTGAGCTTGGGAAAGAGGGGACGGTTGGTTTAATTACCTACATGAGAACGGATTCCACCCGGGTATCTGAAGTAGCCCAGACGGAAGCTGTTGATTATATCAAAGCAGAATTCGGTGAGCAATACTTAAAGACGGAACAAAAGAAAGAGAAAAAGTCGGCAAATGCCCAAGATGCCCATGAGGCGATTCGACCAACGAGCACGTTCAAGGACCCGAGCAGCTTAAAGGAATATTTGTCCAGGGATCAGCTTCGGCTTTATAAGTTAATATGGGAGCGGTTTTTAGCCAGTCAAATGGCACAGGCCGTAATGGATACCATGAGCGTGGATCTGCAAAATGGCAATGTCGTATTTCGAGCTACGGGTTCAAAAATTAAGTTTCCGGGATTTATGAAGGTCTATGTGGAAGGAACGGACGATCAGGTTGAAGAGTCCAACAAAATGCTCCCTGATTTGAATGAGGGCGACGAAGTGTTCCAGAAGGATATTGAGCCGAAACAGCACTTTACTCAGCCACCGCCGCGATATACTGAAGCAAGACTGGTGAAAACGCTTGAAGAGCTAGGAATCGGCCGTCCTTCAACGTATGCCCCAACATTGGACACTATTCAAAAGCGGGGGTATGTGGCTTTAGATAATAAACGGTTTGTCCCTACTGAATTGGGAGAAATTGTTGATGAACTAATGCTTGAATTCTTCCCGGAAATTATTGACGTAGAATTTACGGCTAGGATGGAGAAAGGCCTGGATTATGTTGAAGAAGGCAAGGTTCCATGGGTACAGGTCATTGACGAATTTTATAAGGGATTCGAAAAGCATTTAAAAATAGCGGAACAGGAAATGGAAAAAGTAGAGATAAAAGATGAGCCGGCGGGCGAGGACTGTGATCTCTGCGGCAGCCCGATGGTGTTTAAAATGGGTCGCTATGGCAAGTTTATGGCTTGCAGCAATTTTCCGGATTGCCGCAATACGAAACCAATTGTGAAGGAAATAGGGGTTACATGCCCGAATTGTCATGAAGGTGCCATTGTTGAGAGGAAAAGTAAGAAGCGACGAATTTTCTACGGCTGCAGTCGGTTCCCGGAATGTGATTTTATCTCTTGGGATAAGCCGCTGCCAAGAAGCTGCCCGAAATGCGAAGGGCTTCTTGTTGAGAAAAAATTGAAAAAAGGTGTCCAAGTTCAATGTATTTCCTGCGATTACAAGGAGGAGCCTCAAGCATAAGAGTGGATATTCTCCACTCTTTTCCATTTGTTTCACCGATAAAAATGTTTTTCGAATTTTTCTTCAAACATAAAACTTTTTTGTTTTTCAATCGTATAGTAAAATGCAGGATGGACTTTATTAAAGAATATGAATCAGAAACAATTCAGAACTTTGTGAAGGTTTTGTAAAATTTGTTGCAAGGGTAATCGAAGTGTGGTACTATTTAGTAGCCATTGACTGAGGGAGATTTCTGCAATTTGTGAATATTTTTTAAACTTTATGGTTTATGTATTTACAAATGAGCCCAATATCCTCAAAATTCAAATTGAATATTATCAACGTGATATCAGTAAATTCCTTTGTTCAAGGCTGAACATAGAGTGTAACAATCACTATATGTAAAACGTTTACTTTATTTTACCGTGGAGATAAATGAATAAATGTTTTGTTAATCATGGGAATATAATATTTTTGTTACATAACCTATACAGCAGAGTGGAAGAAAATACTCCCAAAAAGGAGGAATAGCAGTATGGATCAATTTCATGCGACAACGATATTTGCCATTCACCATAACGGGCAATGTTCAATGGCCGGAGACGGACAAGTAACGATGGGAAATGCAGTAGTAATGAAACACACAGCAAGAAAAGTCAGAAAAATCTTTAATGGCAGGGTTTTGGCAGGGTTTGCGGGCTCTGTCGCCGATGCGTTTACTTTGTTTGAACTGTTCGAAGGAAAACTGGAGGAATTTAACGGAAATCTTCAAAGAGCGTCTGTGGAATTGGCAAAAGAGTGGAGAAGCGATAAAGTCCTCAGAAAGCTTGAAGCCATGTTGATTGTCATGGATCGTGAAAGTTTGCTACTGGTTTCAGGCACCGGGGAAGTGATTGAACCGGATGATGGAATTCTAGCGATTGGCTCTGGCGGCAATTATGCATTGGCAGCCGGCCGCGCTTTAAAAGGCTATTCCGGGGATCATCTGTCAGCCAAGGAAATCGCAAAGGCTGCTTTGGAAATAGCTGCAGATATTTGTGTCTACACAAACCATAATATCATTGTTGAAGAATTATAACGGGAAGGAGATTGAAAATGGCCAGAACAACCGATTTAACCCCCCGTCAAATTGTAGAAAGACTTGATCAGTATATCATTGGGCAAAAGGATGCGAAGAAAGCGGTAGCAGTCGCGCTCCGCAATCGATATAGAAGAGGATTGTTACCGGAGAATCTACGTGACGAAATCATTCCTAAAAATATTCTAATGATTGGTCCTACTGGGGTAGGAAAAACCGAAATAGCCAGAAGGATTGCCAAGCTGGTTGGTGCCCCATTTATTAAAGTGGAAGCCACAAAATTTACCGAAGTAGGTTATGTTGGCCGCGACGTGGAATCCATGGTGCGTGACTTGGCTGAAACTTCCGTTCGACTTGTCAAAGAAGAGCGGATGCAAAATGTCAAGGAACGGGCGGAAGAAAATGCGAATAGCCGTCTTGTGGAACTGTTAGTTCCTTCTGCCAAAAAAACATCCAACTATAAAAATCCGCTGGAAATGCTGTTTGGCGGCGGGAATTCCGCACAGGAGCAAGAAACTCCTCAAGAGGATTATTCTGTTTATGAAAAACGGAAAATTGTCAAAGAGAAATTGGCTTTGGGTCAATTGGAAGATGAAATTGTGACGGTAGAAGTAGAAGAACAGACCCCTTCCATGTTCGATATGCTTCAAGGATCGGGCATTGAACAAATGGGGATGAATATGCAGGATGCGCTTAGCAACTTTATGCCGAAAAAACGGAAAAAAAGAAAGTTGACGGTCCGTGAGGCCAGAAAGGTTTTAACGAATGAAGAGGCTTCTAAACTGATTGATATGGATGAAGTAACCAGTGAAGCAATCTTTCGTGCGGAACAAAATGGCATTATTTTTATCGATGAAATTGATAAAATCGCCAGCAAAAATCATGCTGGTTCTTCAGCGGATGTTTCCAGGGAAGGCGTTCAAAGAGATATTCTGCCTGTAGTGGAAGGCTCGACAGTGGTAACCAAATACGGTTCAATCAAGACGGACCATGTGTTATTCATTGCTGCTGGGGCATTTCATATCGCTAAGCCGTCGGATTTAATTCCTGAGCTTCAGGGAAGATTCCCAATCCGTGTCGAGCTGACTAAGCTTACGGTTGAGGACTTTTATCGGATTTTAGTGGAACCGGATAACGCTCTGATTAAACAATATCAAGCATTATTGGAAACAGAAGGTATACAAATTGAATTTTCTGACGATGCTATTCGTAGAATTGCTGAAATCGCCTTTGAGGTGAACCAAAATACCGACAATATCGGAGCAAGACGCCTGCATACTATTTTGGAAAAATTATTGGAGGATCTATCTTTTGAAGCCCCTGATATTTCCATGGGGAAAGTCACCATCACCCCTCAGTATGTGGACGATAAACTCGGAGCCATATCCAAAAACAAAGACCTAAGTCAGTTTATCTTATAAATAAAGATTTTCTAAAGCTTTCTTTTATATGATGAAGCGAGACCAAGGTTGTAAACTAAAAATTTAATAATGGTTGTTGTTAACTAGGAGGAAGAAACAGATGGATTTACTATCAAAGACACGAAAAATTAATGTATTACTGCAGAAAGCTGCAGGAAAGCCAGTGAACTTTAAAGAAATGGCTGAAACTTTAAGCGAAACAATTGAAGCAAATGTTTATGTCGTAAGCCGCCGCGGGAAACTGCTAGGCTTCTCCATCTATCAGCAAATTGAAAATGAGCGCATTAAAAAAATGTTCGAAGACCGTCAATTTCCTGAAGAGTATACCAATAGCTTATTCAATATTAAAGAAACATCACCAAACCTCGGCATCGAAAGCGAACATACCGCTTTTCCTGTAGAAAATAAGGATTTGTTTAAAGAAGGCTTAACCACCATCGTTCCAATTATTGGCGGCGGTGAACGCCTCGGCACGCTGATTCTTGCCCGATTGCATGAAAAATTCCATGATGATGATCTCATTCTTGCTGAATATGGCGCAACAGTTGTCGGTATGGAAATTCTGCGTGAAAAGTCAGAAGAAATCGAAGAAGAAGCAAGGAGCAAAGCTGTTGTTCAAATGGCCATCAGCTCTCTATCCTACAGTGAACTAGAAGCAATTGAACATATCTTTGAAGAGTTGAACGGTCAAGAAGGATTGTTGGTTGCATCAAAAATTGCGGATCGCGTAGGCATCACCCGTTCGGTTATCGTGAACGCGCTTCGGAAACTCGAAAGTGCCGGAGTTATTGAATCACGTTCCCTTGGAATGAAAGGAACTTACATTAAAGTTCTGAACGATAAATTCCTAGTGGAACTTGAAAAGCTTAAATCTCATTAATATATTTTCTGTGTTCCCAGCCATGGCTGGGAATTTTTTTCGAAACTAAACCTTGATTGTTTAAAAGCCATATGCTATATTAGTTCATGGTGTTAATACACACGCTTGGGGATTTGTCCGGATGGTGCTGTGCGAAGAACAGTTTCTGGGCAAAAATGAGCTGAGCGGAGGAAAACAAACCAATAGGAGGAACTATCATGTCAGTAATTTCAATGAAGCAATTGCTTGAAGCTGGTGTGCATTTCGGACACCAAACTCGCCGTTGGAACCCTAAGATGAAGAAATATATCTTCACAGAGCGTAACGGCATCTACATT
Organism: Neobacillus camarae; assembly: GCF_054950115.1. Lineage (NCBI taxonomy): Bacteria > Bacillati > Bacillota > Bacilli > Caryophanales > Bacillaceae > Neobacillus > Neobacillus camarae. The sequence continues at coordinate 903,045 of NZ_JBUCKX010000001.1, forward strand.
ATCGACCTTCAAAAAACAGTTAAAAAGGTTGAAGAAGCTTATAACTGGGTGAAGGAACTTTCTGCTAATGGCGGTACAATGCTATTTGTAGGTACTAAGAAACAAGCTCAAGATTCTGTTAAAGAAGAAGCACAACGTTCTGGTATGTACTACGTAAACCATCGCTGGTTAGGTGGTACATTAACAAACTTCGAAACCATTCAAAAGCGTATTGGCCGCTTAAAAGATATTGAGAGAATGGCTGAAGACGGTACTTTCGATGTACTACCTAAGAAAGAGGTTGTACAATTAAGAAAAGAACAAGAGCGTCTTGAAAAATTCTTAGGCGGAATTAAAGATATGAAACAGCTTCCAGATGCACTGTTCATTATCGACCCTCGCAAAGAGAGAATTGCAGTGGCAGAAGCTAGAAAATTAAACATCCCAATCGTCGGTATCGTTGATACAAACTGCGATCCGGATGAAATCGATGTTGTAATTCCAGCTAACGACGATGCTATTCGTGCGGTTAAGCTTTTAACTGGTAAAATGGCTGATGCCATCCTTGAAGCTAAACAAGGTGAAGAAGTACAACCTACAGCTTAATTAAAGCTTTCTTAGAAAAGGTGATAAGAGGGAGACCCTTTATCACCTTTTTTTAAAGAAAAACTCACTGACTGAATTGAAGAGTTGAATGTTTATCTTATGCCTCAATGGCTATGATAGGAGTATAGTACATAAGATAGTTTAAGGAGGAAATAAATAATGGCTATTACTGCTCAAATGGTAAAAGAACTGCGTGAAAAAACTGGCGCAGGAATGATGGACTGCAAAAAGGCATTAACTGAAACAGACGGAGACATGGATAAAGCAATCGATTACCTTCGTGAAAAAGGAATTGCAAAGGCAGCTAAAAAGGCTGACCGTATCGCAGCTGAAGGTTTAACCTCTATCGTAACAAACGGAAACGATGCCGTAATCTTAGAGGTAAACTCTGAAACTGACTTCGTTGCAAAAAATGAAGGCTTCCAAACACTTGTTAAAGAAGTCGCCGAGCATTTGCTTGCTAAGAAGCCGGCAACTGTTGAAGAAGCGTTAGCTCAAACTATGGATAATGGCGCTACTGTTGCTGACCATATTAATGCCGCTATTGCTAAAATCGGTGAGAAATTGACTCTCCGTCGTTATACAATTGTTTCCAAATCTGATAACGATGCTTTCGGTGCATACTTGCACATGGGAGGACGTATTTCTGTATTATCTGTTTTAGAAGGCACTACAGATGCAGATGCTGCTAAAGATGTTTCCATGCATATTGCAGCCTTAAATCCGAAGTATGTCTCCCGTGACCAAGTTTCACAGGAAGAAGTGGAGCACGAACGTCAAGTGTTAACTCAGCAAGCTCTAAATGAAGGCAAACCTGAGAACATTGTCCAAAAAATGGTAGAAGGCCGTCTTGGCAAATACTTCGAAGATGTTTGCTTGCTTGATCAAGCATTCGTTAAAGATCCGGATCAAAAAGTTCGCAAATTCGTTGAATCAAAAGGTGCAACTGTTCGCGAATTTATCCGCTACGAAGTAGGCGAAGGCATCGAGAAGCGTGAAGATAACTTTGCTGAAGAAGTAATGAACCAAGTAAATAGACAATAGTCAACTATTCTCGGGCTCTTACCACATGGGAATGTTACTGCAATAATTTTTGAATAGGGGACACGGAGCGTGTTCCCTATTTTTAAAGTAAAAGCTATTATTTAATGGAGGTTTATATGAACGGTCCTAAGTACAAACGCGTTGTGTTAAAATTAAGTGGAGAGGCGCTGGCTGGTGAAACAGGCTTTGGGATTAAACCTTCAATCATCAAATCAATTGCCACTCAAGTGAAAGAAATTGCCGAACTCGATGTAGAAGTGGCAGTAGTTGTCGGTGGCGGAAATATTTGGCGCGGTAAAATCGGCAGCGAGATGGGGATGGACAGGGCAACAGCTGATTACATGGGGATGCTCGCTACTGTCATGAATTCTCTGGCGCTCCAGGACAGTTTGGAACAGCTTGGAGTGGAATCAAGAGTTCAAACCTCCATCGAAATGCGCCAGGTAGCTGAACCATACATAAGACGCCGGGCCATTCGTCACCTTGAAAAAGGCCGCGTTGTCATTTTTGCTGCAGGCACTGGTAACCCATATTTTTCAACAGACACAACAGCAGCGTTAAGAGCAGCGGAAATTGATGCCGAAGTGATCCTGATGGCCAAAAATAATGTGGATGGTGTATATTCTGCAGACCCTCGTGTGGATGCCAATGCCAAGAAATATGATGATTTATCATTCTTGGATGTCATTAAAGAAGGTTTAGCTGTCATGGATTCCACAGCTTCCTCCCTATGTATGGATAATGATATTCCGCTTATTGTTTTCTCAATTATGGAACAAGGCAATATTAAAAGAGCCGTTTTGGGCGAAAAAATTGGAACTGTTGTGAGGGGGAAAAACTGATGGCAAATCAAGTCATTACTCAGGCAAAAGAAAGAATGACAAAAGCAATTCAAGCTTATACTCGTGAACTTGCTAGCATTCGTGCCGGACGTGCAAGTGCATCGTTGCTGGACCGAATTACGATTGATTACTACGGAGCGCCAACTCCGGTCAATCAATTAGCTGGAATCACAACTCCTGAGGCCAGATTGCTAGTCATCCAGCCCTATGATAAAACCGTTCTTGGTGAAATTGAAAAAGCGATTCTTAAATCAGATTTAGGCTTAAATCCGACGAATGATGGTTCTGTCATTCGACTTGCCATCCCTCAATTGACGGAGGAGCGCCGCAAAGAGCTAGTAAAAGTGGTTAAGAAAGAATCTGAAGAAGCCAAAGTAGCTGTCCGCAATATCCGCCGTGATGCCAATGATGATTTGAAAAAGCAGGAAAAATCAGGTGAGATCACCGAAGATGCACTGCGTGGTTTTTCGGATGATATCCAAAAGTTAACGGATGAGCATATTAATAAAATCGACCAAATTACGAAAGATAAAGAAAAAGAAATTATGGAAGTGTAATTCCAATGCAAGCAACCCTCTTTTTAGGGGGTTTTTTAACTATTATAGGCGTTTTTTTTTAACCAAAACGAAGTTCTGAAAGTTACTAATCGTTATTCTTAATTCGTCCTCTTGTACATATGTTAATTTAAGAGAAATCTTCCTGCATTTTTGGTATGATGAAAGCATATTCGTTTTTGTTTTTTACATAACCGTCAAAATCTTAAGTTTCAGTTTATTATCGGAGGAAACACTACATTATTGGGGGAGCAAAATTATGTTAAATAAAATGAAGCTTTGGAAGAACCAAAAAACCTCTTCCACACTCCGAGATAAAATCGAACAGATAAAAGAAAGGCCCGTACCAGAGCATGTGGCCATAATTATGGATGGAAACGGACGTTGGGCCAAGAAACGGGCCTTGCCGCGGATAGCCGGTCATCATGAGGGGATGAAGGTTGTACGTAAAACCACCATGCTGGCAAATGACTTAGGAATCAAAACCTTAACACTTTATGCATTTTCGACTGAGAATTGGAAACGCCCAAAAAATGAAGTGGATTATATTATGAAATTACCGGAAGAATTTTTGGGTACATTTCTTCCTGAACTCGTGGCCAATAATGTTCAGGTGAAAATGATGGGCTATATAGACCAGCTTCCTCCACACACGCGAAGAGCAATCGAACAAGCAATGGAGCAAACCAAAAATAACAATGGACTAGTACTTAATTTTGCTTTGAATTACGGCAGCAGGGCGGAAATTCTCGATGCGGTAAAACAAGTCTTAAACGATTATAATAATGGTATACTAAATGAAACAGGTATAAATGAAGAAGTTTTTTCATCTTATCTAATGACTTCAGACTTCAAGGATCCGGATCTGTTAATTAGGACGAGTGGTGAGATTCGCTTAAGTAACTTTATGCTTTGGCAACTGGCGTATTCGGAATTTTGGTTTACGGATGTTTTATGGCCGGATTTCAGTGAGGAACACTTAATTGAAGCCATCGAGGCGTACCAAAGCCGGCAGCGCCGGTTTGGGGGAATCTAATACGAGTACCGAAAAGGTGTTGAACTTTTAGATGAAGCAAAGAATTATAACAGGGGTTGTAGCAGCCGCGCTTTTTCTGCCAATCATTATTTACGGCGGACTTCCTTTCGTGTTGGTAACCTACTTGCTAGCGAGCGTCGGTTTGTATGAATTACTAAAGATGAAGGGATTAACCATCTTTTCACCTTATGGGCTCCTATCTCTTTTATTTTTATGGATTGTACTATTTCCATTGCAATATGATGAATATATTAAGTACTTTTATTATTCAAGGATAGACATAGCGATAGCATTTATTCTGTTGTTATTAACCTATACAGTGATTACCAAAAACCGCTTTACCTTTGAAGATGCTGCTTTTTGTATACAATCCGCTATCTATGTGGGGATAGGGTTTTACTTTTTAATCGAAACCAGAGAGGCTGGGCTTATCTATATCTTCTACTCCCTATTTATTATTTGGGCAACCGATTCGGGAGCGTATTTCATTGGAAAAGCGCTTGGTAAGAAGAAGTTGCTTCCGGAAATCAGCCCCAATAAAACGGTGGAAGGGTCTATTGGCGGCGTTGTTTGCGCCATGGTAGTTGCCGCACTGTTTCTTGTATTCTCAGATATTGATGCAGCACCCATTACCCTATTGGGGGCAACCCTCGTGTTATCGATTTTTGGACAAATTGGCGACCTTGTTCAATCCGCATATAAGCGCCATTTCAATGTAAAGGATTCCGGGAATATCTTGCCAGGCCATGGAGGAATACTAGACCGTTTTGACAGTTTATTATTTGTTTGGCCATTATTGCACTTGTTCCATTTATGGTAGATTGTTTTGCCTTATTACATTAGGAGATGAACAATTTGAAAACAATCAGTTTGTTGGGTGCATCAGGATCGATTGGCACCCAAACTTTAGATATTATCCGCCAGCATCCAGAGGATTTTAAACTGGCAGCTTTTTCTGTAGGGAAAAATATTGATTTTGCCCGCAAAATCATCCTTGAGTTTCAACCAGAGCTAGTTTCTGTACAAACTAAAAGTGATTATCATATATTAAAAGAAGAGTTCCCTCTGATGAAAGTTACATATGGTGATGAAGGACTGATTGAAACAGCTGTGTTTGACAAGTCTGATATACTTGTCAATGCCGTCCTTGGCAGCGTCGGTTTGAATCCGACTTTACAAGCAATTGAATCAGGAAAAACCATTGCCATTGCCAATAAAGAAACATTGGTAACAGCCGGCCATTTAGTCATGGAGGCAGCCAAAAAGCATAATGTCGCATTCTTGCCGGTAGACAGTGAACATTCAGCCATCTTTCAAGCCCTTCAGGGTGAAAAGGAAAAAAACATTGAAAGATTAATTTTGACAGCATCCGGAGGAAGCTTTCGGGACCGTACGCGAGAAGAGCTAGCTGATGTGACGGTGGAAGAGGCATTAAACCACCCTAACTGGTCCATGGGTGCTAAAATTACCATTGATTCGGCCACGATGATGAACAAAGGCTTGGAAGTAATTGAAGCACATTGGTTGTTTAACATGCCATATGACAAGATTGATGTGTTAATGCATAAGGAAAGCATTATACATTCGATGGTTGAATTCCATGACAGCAGTATCATTGCCCAACTGGGTACTCCTGATATGCGGGTGCCAATCCAATATGCACTTACCTATCCGGACCGAATGCCGCTTCCTGCAGCCAACCGCTTGGATTTGGCGAAAATAGCCTCACTGCACTTTCGGGAAATGAGTTTTGAAAGATTCAGGTGTTTACAGTTTGCTTATTCTGCAGGGAAAACGGGTGGAACCATGCCCACTGTGTTAAATGCCGCTAATGAGGCCGCGGTAGCAGCGTTTTTGCAAGGGAAAATAAAATTTTTACAAATTGAAGATTTAATCGAAAAAGCATTAATTCGACATCAGCCGATGGAACATCCGAACTTAAATGTGATTCAAGAGGTTGACAAAGAAACTAGGCAGTATGTACATTCACTTCTGTAAAAAAGTACAGAGCGCACAAGCGGGGCGGCGGAGCTAGAATGTATGATGGCAAAAGTGAAACTTTTTAACCTAAAAAAAGGTGGTTTTTACGTTGAGTACAGTTTTAGCTTTTATAGTGATTTTTGGCGCACTCGTTTTTTTTCATGAATTAGGGCATTTTGTTTTTGCAAAACGAGCAGGTATTCTTTGCCGCGAGTTTGCGATTGGAATGGGTCCAAAGGTTTTCTCCCATAAAAAAGGGGAAACTACCTATACCATCCGGTTATTGCCAATTGGCGGTTATGTAAGGATGGCAGGCGAGGATCCGGAAATGGTAGAAATCAAAGCCGGTTACCGAATTGGCCTTTTATTAGACAAAGAGGAAAGAGTATCAAAGATTATTCTTAATAACAAAGAGAAATACCCTAATTGCCGCATTGTGGAAGTGGAGTATGCCGACATTGAAAAGGATTTAGTGATAAAAGGATTTCCAGAAGATGACGAAGAACAGTTGACCACCTTTTATGTCAATCCGCAGGCAGTTCTTGTTGAAAATGGCGTGGAGTCACAAATTGCGCCTATTGACCGTCAATTCGCATCAAAAACTTTGGGACATCGGTTCATGACGATTTTTGCGGGTCCAATGAATAACTTCATCTTGGCTTTTGTTGTATTTATTGTGATTGCCCTATTGCAAGGTGTTCCGACCAACGAACCTAAACTTGGGGAAATCACCCCTGATGGTGCGGCAAAAACAGCCGGACTTCAGGAAGGTGATATTGTTCAAAGCATAGATGGTTCAGAAATTTCAAGCTGGAATGATGTCGTTGAAATAATAAGGGAAAATCCGAATAACAAATTGGATTTTTCAATTATCCGTAACGGGAAAGAGATGGACATTCAAGTAACACCGGAAGAAAAAACGGTTGATAAACAGAAAATGGGAATGATTGGCGTTTACAGCCCCGTTGAAAAATCACCTGTCCAAGCTGTTACGTCCGCTGGAAAAGAAACCTATTTCTGGACCACCCAAATATTTGTCAGTCTTGGTAAATTAGTTACCGGGCAATTTTCCATTGATGCCCTTTCAGGTCCAGTGGGCATATATGTTTCCACGGATGAAGTAGCGAAGTCCGGCATTTTTTATTTAATGAAATGGGCCGGGATTTTAAGTATCAACTTAGGAATCATGAACTTGCTGCCAATTCCTGCGCTAGATGGCGGCAGATTAATGTTTTTTGCCTTAGAAGCCGTAAGGGGAAAACCAATCGATCGCCAAAAAGAAGGAATGGTTCATTTTATTGGATTTGCGCTCCTGATGTTATTGATGTTGGTCGTCACTTGGAACGATATCCAAAGATTCTTCTTAAAATAGTGAAAACAAAAAACGCCCTTGCAGATTGACTAAGCAGGGGCGTTTTTTGTGAAGTATATAATGATTTGGGACTTTGAGAATTATCCAGCTCCACAAGAAGGGGCTTCGACAGCATAGGCATGCATGAACAAAAAGCGTAAGCTTTTTGGAGGAGGCCTGTCGCGAGCTGACCATTAAGGAAAGCTTCCTAAGAATAGGCTTCGCAGGAACAAGTGTTTTGTGCTTGTTCCGAGGGCGCTTGCGCTTTTCTAATAACAGGAAGAAGTTTTCTGTCGAATAAAGCCGAATGCTGCATCAACATATGTTATAATTACATTTTAGAAATAACTATAAGTAGAGATTTAGATATAGATGGGAGAGAGAACGTTGAGCGGTCTTGCCTTAGGGAATAAAGAGCGATTCTTACTCTTGCTCCAGCAGATTCAATTAACAGAGGATGCTGTGATGAACCATTTCAACAATGCACAGATTGAAAGGCTGTTAGTTGAAAAAAAATCAAGGAAATGGCATTTTCAATTTTTGTTTGAAAAAATCCTTCCTTATCAGGTGTACATGCAATTTACAACCAGATTGGAGAGAGCTTTTGCTGAAATAGCCAAAGTCTCCTACGATTTAAATATATTGGATAAAACCATCACACCGCAATTAGTCTTGGATTACTGGAATTATTGCATCCAGCAAATCGATGGGATTTCACCACCTCTATTAAAATTACTTACTGGCCGAATGCCGCAAATCAGCGGAAACAAGCTGACCATCTTCGTGCACAATGATGCAGAGGGGCTCACATTAAAACGAAAGTATGGAACGATGATTAGTGAGGTCTATCAATCCTTTGGATTTCCTCCCCTTGTTTTTGAGACAGACCTAAAACAGGAAGAATCAAATGAGGAATACGAGAAGTTTTTAGAGGCCAAGCAAAAGGAAGACTCTGAACGTGCCCTTTTGGCAATGGTTGAAATGCAAAAGAAAGAGGCTGAGAAAGAACAAGGCGGAACAGAAGCACACGATGGCCCTCTATCTATTGGTCTTACGATTAAAGATGACAATGAACTTCGCAGTTTAATTGAAATTGTTGACGAAGAACGCCGGATTGTCGCGGAAGGTTACATCTTTGATGCAGAAATCCGGGAATTACGAAGCGGCCGTTCACTATTAACCTTTAAAATGACGGACTATACAAGTTCTATCATGGTTAAAATGTTTTCGCGGGATAAAGAAGATGCCGCTCAATTTGCACGTGTGAAAAAAGGCATGTGGGTGAGGGTAAGGGGAAGTATCCAGAACGATACATTCGTCCGTGACCTTGTAATGATCGCAAACGATATAAATGAATTTAAGCCAATGGGACGGAAGGATACCGCACCGGAAGGCGAAAAACGAGTGGAGCTCCACCTTCATACCCCTATGAGTCAGATGGATGCCGTTACCCCTGTAAGTGCACTCGTAGCCCAGGCGGCGAAATGGGGACATAAAGCGATTGCGGTTACAGACCATGCGGTTGGCCAATCATTTCCAGAGGCATTCAGCGCGGGGAAGAAAAACGGCGTTAAAATCCTTTATGGGGTTGAGGCGAATCTAGTCGATGATGGTGTGCCAATCGTTTATAATGATGCCCATCGGTTACTTACAGACGATACCTATGTTGTCTTTGACGTTGAAACAACCGGGCTTTCGGCAGTATTTGACACAATCATCGAGCTTGCGGCTGTTAAGATAAAAGGCGGGGAAATCATCGACCGATTTGAGTCGTTCGCCAATCCGCATCATCGGCTTAGTGCGACAACCATTAATCTGACAGGGATTACCGATGATATGGTACAAACGGCGCCAGATGTGCCCGAAGTGCTGCAAAGGTTCTATGATTGGGCTGGGGATTCCGTGCTAGTTGCACATAATGCGTCTTTTGACATGGGATTCCTAAATGTCGGATACAAAAATATGGGGCTTGAAAAGGCAAAAAACCCTGTCATCGACACACTTGAATTGGGACGTTTCCTTTACCCTGAATTAAAAAACCACCGGTTAAATACATTGGCGAAAAAGTTTGACATCGAACTAACCCAGCATCACCGGGCGATTTATGATGCCGAAGCCACCGGCTACCTGCTGTTGAAGATGCTAAAGGATGCTGCGGAAAAGGACATCGAATATCACGATCAATTTAATGAGCATATGGGGCAAGGAAACGCCTACCAGAGGGCCAGGCCGTATCATTGCACGTTGATGGCCCAAACGGAGGCGGGATTAAAAAACCTGTTTAAAATTATATCCATTGCCCATCTTGAGTACTTTTACCGAGTGCCGCGCATTCCAAGGTCCGTATTGCAAAAATACAGGGAAGGAATCTTGGTCGGATCCGCTTGTGACAAAGGAGAAGTGTTTGAGGGCATGATGCAAAAATCTCCTGAAGAAGTGGAGGAGACCGCCCGTTTTTATGACTATTTTGAAGTAATGCCGAAGGAAGTATACGCTCCATTACTAGAAATGGAATTGGTCCGTGATGAAAAATCATTAGAAAAAATTATCGGCAACATTGTTTTCTTAGGTGAAAAATTGGGAATTCCAGTCGTTGCAACAGGAAATGTCCATTACTTAAATGAGAATGATAAAATTTATCGGCAAATCCTCATCAATTCACAAGGCGGGGCCAATCCGCTAAACCGCCATAAACTGCCGGATGTTCATTTCCGGACCACAAATGATATGCTCGATGCCTTTGCTTTCCTAGGGAAGGACAAAGCAAAAGAGATTGTGGTGACGAATACCAATAAAATTGCGGATATGATCGAGGAAATCAAGCCGATTAAAGACGAACTCTATACTCCAAAGATTGAAGGAGCAGAAGAGGAGATGCGCCGGATGAGTTATGTTATGGCGCACCAAATATATGGTGACCCGCTGCCGGAAATAGTGGAAGCCCGCTTGGAAAAAGAATTGAAGAGTATTATCGGCCACGGTTTTGCGGTCATTTATTTGATTGCCCATAAACTTGTTAAAAAGTCATTGAACGACGGTTATCTGGTTGGATCACGGGGATCGGTCGGTTCCTCATTAGTCGCCACGATGACGGAAATTACCGAGGTAAATCCGCTTCCGCCACATTATATCTGTCCGAATTGCAAGCATTCTGAGTTCTTTAATGACGGCTCAGTCGGTTCGGGATTTGACCTGCCGGATAAAAACTGTCCACAATGTGGCACCGTCTATAAAAAGGATGGGCACGATATTCCATTCGAAACGTTCCTTGGCTTTAAAGGGGATAAGGTTCCAGATATTGACTTAAACTTTTCAGGGGAATATCAGCCAAGGGCACATAACTATACAAAGGTGTTGTTCGGTGAGGATAATGTGTATCGGGCAGGAACAATCGGCACAGTTGCGGATAAGACGGCATTTGGATATGTAAGGGCCTATCAGCAGGAAAATAATCTGCAAATCCGTAATGCTGAAGTGGAAAGACTTGCTTCAGGTTGTACAGGCGTAAAAAGAACGACCGGCCAGCACCCTGGAGGCATCATCGTTATTCCTGATTATATGGATGTATTTGATTTTAGCCCTATTCAATTCCCGGCAGATGACCGAAATTCTGAATGGCGGACAACCCATTTCGACTTCCATTCAATCCATGATAACGTGCTTAAACTGGATATTCTGGGACACGATGATCCAACTGTGATTCGGATGCTTCAAGATTTGAGTGGAATCGACCCGAAAACAATACCGACGGATGATCCTGAAGTGATGAAGATTTTTAGCAGTACCGAATCACTGGGAGTAACGGAACAACAAATCATGTGCAAAACAGGAACATTAGGAATTCCTGAGTTCGGAACAAGGTTTGTCCGGCAGATGCTGGAAGATACAAAACCGACCACTTTTTCTGAGCTCGTGCAAATATCCGGATTATCACATGGTACAGATGTATGGCTGGGAAATGCTCAAGAACTGATTCAAAACCGGACTTGTAACTTGAGCGAAGTAATTGGATGCCGCGATGACATTATGGTTTATTTAATTTATCAGGGACTTGAGCCATCCTTTGCCTTTAAAATTATGGAGTCAGTCCGTAAAGGGAAAGGCTTAACAGAAGACATGGAAGCTGAAATGCGCAGGAACGAAGTGCCGGAATGGTATATTGATTCATGTAAAAAAATTAAATACATGTTCCCGAAAGCCCACGCAGCAGCCTATGTGCTAATGGCTGTAAGGATTGCTTACTTTAAAGTCCATTTGCCATTACTGTACTACGCAGCATATTTCACAGTCCGTGCCGAAGATTTCGATCTTGAAATTATGACGAAGGGTCCTGAAGCGATTCGGGGGAAAATTGAAGAAATCAATGTCAAAGGCTTGGACGCGTCTAATAAAGAAAAGAGCTTGTTGACAGTTCTTGAACTTGCCCTGGAAATGACGGAGAGAGGATATTCCTTCCAAAACTATGATCTTTACAAGTCAGCGTCATCAGAATTTATCATTGAGGGGAATACGTTGATTCCTCCGTTTAATTCGATTCCGGGTCTTGGTACCAATGCTGCTGTTAACATAGTGAAGGCCAGGGCGGAAGGGGAGTTTCTTTCCAAAGAGGATCTGCAGCAGCGTGGAAAAGTTTCGAAAACAATTCTTGAATATCTAGACAAACAAGGCTGTCTGGAATCATTGCCAGAACAGAATCAGCTTTCCCTTTTCTAGGGTAGTGAAACACGCATTACAGGGATAACATTTGCACTTCATAGGTGATTATGTTATAGTTTTATTGGAAATACTAAGAAATACTCTCGTGTTCAAGAGTGGGAACCCTCCCACTCTTTCGTTTGTTTAAATGGTTTTCTTTTTTGATTTTTTTAATGGCATTTAGAGCAACTACATAGAATATGGTGGAAAAGGAGGTCTAGCATGAGCAAAATAACAGAAGTAGTAGAAGAGCTGGCTGCACCAATTTTTCAAGAACTTGGCATGGAATTAGTCGATATTGAGTATGTGAAGGAAGGAAAAAGCTGGTTCCTTCGCGTATATATCGATAAAGAAACTGGAGTAGATATTGAAGACTGCGGTCTTGTCAGTGAACGATTAAGCGAAAAGCTTGATCAAGTAGATCCTATTCCTCATAACTATTTTCTAGAAGTATCATCACCCGGCGCAGAGCGCCCATTAAAAAAAGAAAAAGATTTTCAAAAAGCTATCGGGAAAAATGTCTTTATCAAAACATATGAACCCATTAATGGGGAAAAAACGTTTGAGGGTACCTTACTTGAATATGACGGCCAGACTGTAAAATTGGAAGTCAAAATAAAGACCCGTAAAAAGACCGTTGAAATTCCCGTTGAAAAACTAGCTAGCGCCCGCTTGGCCGTAACTTTTTCATAGAGAAAAGCGGAAAGCGCACTAGGGTGGAGCTGGACAATTCTTAAAGTTGAAAATTTAATATAAGGTTAGGGGGATACAAACAAATGAGCAGCGAATTATTAGATGCTCTTACCGTGCTGGAGAAAGAGAAAGGTATTTCCAGAGACGTATTAATTGACGCCATTGAAGCTGCACTTATTTCTGCTTATCGCCGTAATTTCAATCAGGCGCAAAACGTAAGAATCGATCTGAATCTGCAAACAGGAACCATGCGTGTCTTTGCACGTAAGGAAGTCGTTGATAATGTCTATGATCCGCGTTTAGAAATATCTTTAGAGGACTCGAGACGGCTTAATCCGAATTATCAAGTGGAAGATGTCGTGGAAATGGAAGTAACTCCAAAAGATTTTGGGAGAATTGCTGCCCAAACGGCCAAACAAGTGGTGACCCAGCGTGTAAGGGAAGCAGAACGGGGCATTATCTATTCTGAATTTATTGACCGTGAAGAAGACATTATGACGGGTATTGTCCAAAGACTTGATTCCAAGTTTATTTATGTCAGTCTTGGGAAAATTGAGGCATTGCTGCCTGTCAATGAACAAATGCCAAATGAACGGTACAAGCCGCATGACCGGATTAAGGTGTTTATCACTAAAGTGGAAAAAACCACAAAGGGACCGCAAATTTTTGTATCCCGTACACATCCAGGGCTCTTAAAACGCCTATTTGAAATTGAAGTGCCGGAAATTTATGATGGTACTGTGGAAATTAAATCAGTGGCCCGAGAAGCAGGGGACCGCTCGAAGATATCCGTTCACTCCGATAACTCGGAAGTGGACCCGGTCGGAGCATGCGTTGGTCCAAAAGGTGCAAGGGTGCAGGCCGTTGTGAATGAATTAAAAGGTGAAAAAATCGACATTGTGAAATGGTCAGATGACCCGGTTGTCTTCGTTGCCAATGCACTAAGCCCATCGAAAGTCCTTGACGTAATGGTCAATGAAGATGAAAAAGCAACGACCGTGGTCGTGCCAGATTACCAACTATCTTTAGCCATTGGCAAGCGCGGACAAAATGCCCGGCTCGCTGCAAAACTAACGGGCTGGAAGATTGACATAAAATCAGAGTCTGAAGCCCGTGAAAAGGGTATTTATCCTCGAGAGGAACCAATCAGATTATTTGATGATTCCACTGAATCGGATTTTGATTTTGACGAAGAGTTAGACTAAGCTTGGGGTGAATAATTCGTGAACACAAAAAGAAAAGTTCCGATGCGCAAATGTGTAGCAACCGGTGAAATGAAACCGAAAAAAGAACTCGTTCGCATTGTTCGCTCAAAAGAAGGCGAAGTATCTATCGATTTAACGGGGAAAAAGTCCGGCAGGGGAGCCTACCTTTCCAAAGACAAGGATGCTGTCCTGCTGGCAAAGAAAAAAAATATACTATCCAATCATCTCGAAGTTTCTATAGATGAATCTCTATACGATGAACTTCTTGGACTAATCGAGAAGGAGAATGGGGCTTCCAAATGAAGCAAAATCAATGGATGTCTCTCCTAGGGTTGGCCAATCGAGCACGGAAAATCATATCAGGTGAAGAGCTGACTGTAAAGCAAATCCGCAGTGGAAATGCAAAGGTTGTTTTATTATCTGCAGATGCATCTCAAAATACGACAAAAAAAATTACAGATAAATGTAATTCTTATGCTGTTCCTATAAAAATAGTAGAAAATCGTTATCTTCTTGGCCAAGCAATTGGCAAAGAAGCCCGCGTTGTTGTAGCTGTTTTAGATGATGGATTTGCCAAGAAACTGGTGACGTTGCTCGATTAAATCTTGCGGGGGTGAAATGAATGAGTAAAATGCGTGTTTATGAGTATGCAAAAAAACATAACCTTTCCAGTAAGGAAATTATTACAAAATTAAAAGAAATGAATATAGAGGTTTCAAACCATATGGCTACATTGGAGGCAGGAGACATTAAAAAACTGGATTCAGTCTACACTAAAAAAGAAAGCAACTCCCCACAGCAAAAACAGGGGAATGCTTCCCAACCAAAAAGTTCCAACAATCCGCGCCCTGCTGGACAAAATATGACCAACAAACCGGCAGTGCAACCAAAGTCAAATCCTAAGGCTTTTGAGGAAGACGATGAGAAATTGGCTGTTCCTGGGAAAGTGAAAGTTGCGGCACCGCCAAAAACAAAGGAAGGCAAGAAACACGACCAGGAATACCAGTCGAAAGAGAATAAAGCCTTTCAAGCAGGAAAGGGTAAAAGTAAACCAAATCATAATCAACAGCAAAATCGGAATCATAATAATAATAGGCGGAAAAACCAGCCGCCTGTACAGCAAGTAGCAGCGCCTCAGAAGAAGAAGGAAAAAGAATTGCCATCCAAAATTACGTTCAGTGAGTCGCTAACAGTAGCGGAACTGGCTAAAAAGCTCCATCGCGAGCCTTCTGAAATTATCAAAAAGCTATTCCTGCTTGGTGTAATGGCCACCATCAACCAAGTATTGGAAAAAGACGCAATTGAACTGATTGCCGGTGAATATGGGGTAGAAGTGGAAGAAGAAATTAAAGTCGATGCCACTGACCTAGAAATTTATTTTACTGAAGATGCACCCGAAAACCTTGGGGAGCGCCCTGCCGTTGTCACTATCATGGGTCACGTTGACCATGGTAAAACGACCCTTCTTGATTCCATTCGGAATACAAAAGTAACCGAAGGGGAAGCTGGTGGTATTACCCAGCATATCGGAGCATATCAGGTTGTTGAAAATGGCAAGAAGATTACCTTCTTGGATACACCAGGTCACGCTGCCTTTACAACCATGCGTGCCCGTGGAGCACAAATTACGGATATTACCATCCTTGTAGTAGCTGCCGATGACGGGGTAATGCCGCAAACGGTCGAAGCCATCAACCATGCCAAAGCAGCAGAAGTGCCAATTATTGTTGCAGTCAATAAGATGGATAAACCCGATGCTAATGCTGACCGTGTCATGCAAGAACTTACCGAGCACGGTTTAGTGGCGGAAGCCTGGGGCGGAGAAACCATTTTTGTTCCACTATCCGCCAAAACCGGCGAAGGAATCGATAACCTGCTCGAAATGATTCTTTTGGTCAGCGAAGTGGAAGAATATAAAGCAAACCCTAACCGGAATGCGGTTGGTACCGTAATAGAAGCCAGATTGGATAAAGGCCGAGGTTCCATAGCCACATTGCTTGTCCAAAACGGCACTTTAAAAATCGGTGATCCGATTGTCGTGGGGAATACACATGGCCGTGTCAGGGCGATGGTTAACGATTTAGGACGCCGCGTCAAGGATGCTGGCCCGTCTACACCAGTTGAAATTACCGGTCTGAATGAAGTTCCACAGGCTGGGGACCGTTTCGTTGTATTTGACGATGAGAAAACGGCTCGTCAGGTAGGAGAAACACGTGCACAGCAGGCGCTTGCAGCCCAGCGTGGTGAAAAAACTCGTGTGAGCTTGGATAACTTATTCGAACAATTAAAGCAAGGTGAAATGAAGGACTTAAATATCATCATCAAAGCCGATGTTCAAGGATCTGCGGAAGCTTTGGCCGCATCTTTATTGAAAATAGATGTTGAAGGTGTAGCAATTAAAATTATCCATAGTGGTACTGGAGCCATCAATGAGTCCGATGTCACCCTTGCTTCGGCATCAAATGCCATCGTTATTGGTTTCAATGTCCGTCCTGATGCCAATGCCAAACGTGCGGCAGAGTCCGAGAAGGTAGATGTCCGTCTGCACCGAATCATTTACAAAGTCATTGAGGAAATGGAAGCAGCCATGAAGGGTATGCTTGACCCTGAATTCCAAGAGAAAATTATCGGTCAAGCCGAGGTTAGACAAACCTTTAAAGTATCCAAGGTGGGTACAATTGCTGGTTCCTATGTAACAGACGGTAAAATTACCCGCGATAGTGGGGTTCGGGTCATCCGCGACGGAATTGTCATCTTTGAAGGTGAAGTGGATGCGTTAAAACGTTATAAGGACGACGCTAAAGAGGTTTCACATGGATATGAATGTGGAATCACGATTAAAAACTTTAATGATGTCAAAGAAGGCGACGTGATTGAAGCGTACGTGATGGAAGAAGTCGAGCGTAAATGATCATCGGCGTCGCCGCATGCGAATGCATGATCTATGATGCCCATTCTTTGAAAGAGAAGCGGGCGGTTTTGCAACGAATTCTTACCCGGCTGAAACAAAAATTCAATGTTTCAGCTGCAGAAGTAGACTTCCAAGATGTTTGGCAACGGACAAAGATTGCCATTGCAGCGGTTTCCCAAGCAAAGATTGGGGCCGAACAAGAATTGCAAAATGCGTTAAAGCTAATTGACTCGTTTCCAGAGATCGAGAGGACAATCACCGAAATAGAATGGCTTTAAATAAGAGGTGAATGTGATGAGCCTGAGAGCAAATCGTGTTGGAGAGCAAATGAAAAAAGAACTGAGTGACATTATAGGCCGTAAAATTAAGGATCCACGGATTGGCTTTGTAACAGTCACGGATGTTCAAGTAACAGGAGATTTGCAGCAAGCAAAAGTATTTATTTCCGTATTGGGCGACGATGAGCAAAAAGAGAATACTTTAAAAGGTTTGGCAAAAGCAAAAGGTTTTATCCGAACGGAAATTGGCCATCGGATTCGTTTGCGGAAAACGCCGGAAATTATTTTTGAATTCGATGAGTCGATTGATTATGGAAACCGGATTGAAACATTGCTTCATCAAATTCAATCTAGTGACCAACAGCAAGAATCAAATGACGAAGAGTAAATCTCTTTTTTAGTCGGAAAATGCATCTCCTAAGAATGAATTGACCCCATACAAAAACGGGAGAAATGGATAGACGCTTGTCTATCCATTTTTTTCGGGTTGAAAGGAGTATCCGTTTATTGGAAGGAATTTTACCACTATATAAGCCGGCTGGATTAACCAGTCATGATTGTGTTTTTAAATTAAGGAAGATCCTAAAAACCAAAAAGATCGGTCATACCGGGACTCTTGACCCAGATGTGACCGGTGTTCTGCCAATTTGCATTGGTAAGGCCACAAAGGTGGCTGAATACATCACGGATGCCGGAAAAGCCTATGAGGGCGAAGTGACCATTGGTTATTCCACGACAACTGAAGATTCCTCAGGTGAAGTGGTTGAACAAAAATCAGTGGACCGGACCGTATCCCGCGAAGAAATACTGAACGTTCTTGCTGCTTTTACGGGTGAAATCGAGCAAACACCGCCCATGTTTTCGGCAGTTAAGGTAAATGGAGTCCGCTTGTATGAATATGCCCGTAAAGGAATCCAGGTGGAACGGCCAACAAGAAAGGTGAAAATCTATTCCATTGAATTGCTGGATGGGCGAACCGAATTCTCCGGTGATATCATTCGATTTCGATTTCGTGTCAGCTGCAGTAAAGGGACCTATATTCGGACATTGGCTGTCATGATTGGGGAAGCTTTGGGGTTTCCGGCCCACATGTCAGCATTGAGCAGAATCCGGTCCGCATCATTTACGCTAGACGACTGTTTGACATTTGAACAAATCGAGTCCCTAGTGGAGGAAGGAAAAATAGCGAACTATTTAAGACCCTTAGAAACCGCACTTTCTCATTTGCCGAAAATGCATATTAATGATAAAGTAGCAGTGAAAGTGAAAAACGGTGCGCTGTTAACAATTCCTGATCACTTAGAGACATGTGACGAGCCTATCATCGCTGAAAGCGCAGATGGACTGGCACTGGCTATTTATTCTAAGCATCCCAATAAGCCCGGTCTGCTTAAACCGGTTAAGGTGTTAAGGAACGATTAGAAAAAGGTACGGATAGAAAAGGTGAAGTTCAATTGGAAGTATTAAAGCTTAGTTTTCCATTAAACTCAGGAAAAACCGAATTTCCTCCCCTGGCAATGGCCCTTGGCTATTTTGACGGGGTCCATCGGGGTCATCAGCAAGTCATTGCTGAAGCGAAAAAACAAGCGAACGAGAATGGACTGCAATGTGCCGTTATGACATTTGACCCGCATCCATCTGTGGTCTTGGGGAAAAATGAAAGGCATGTGCAGTATATCACGCCACTAACGGAAAAAATCAATAAAATTGCAGAGCTTGGAGCAGACTATTTATTTATTGTCCATTTCACTCCAGAATTTGCAAATTTGCTTCCACAAGAATTCGTAGACCAATATATCATTGGGTTGAATGTCAAACATGTGGTAGCCGGCTTTGATTTTACCTATGGAAGAATGGGGAAAGGGACGATGGAGACCTTGCCATTTCATTCAAGAGAAATGTTTTCTTTCTCAGTGGTTCCCAAGTATACGGAAGGGAATGAAAAGGTGAGCTCCACTCGAATTCGCAAGCTGCTTGCTGAGGGAAAAATGGAGGAACTGCCAGGACTCCTAGGCAGATTTTATACTACCCCTGGGACTGTGGTGCATGGCGAAAAACGGGGCAGGACGATTGGGTTTCCCACAGCAAATGTCGGGATATCAGATGAATACATTCTGCCGCCGACTGGAGTTTATGCGGTCAGGTTAAAAGTGCAAGGGTGTTGGTATAATGGGGTTTGTAATGTTGGATATAAACCCACCTTCAATAACGAATCCATAAAACTTTCCGTTGAGGTTCATTTATTTGATTTCAACCAAGACATTTATGGGGAGAAGGTATACGTTGAATGGCATCGCTACCTGAGACAGGAACAAAAATTTTCTGGAATTGAGGAACTGGTCCGTCAAATTGAACAGGATAAGAACAACGCCATTCAATACTTTAAAGAAAATCGACAAACACCTTAAAATTAGTATAAAAAAAGGATTTTTCCTGTAATATATTCGCGATTAAACTTGCATTTTTAAACAAAACACGGTATTCTTAAATACGTATTAAAAATAACCTTTGCTTGGCAAGTCGAGTCACCGACGCTTGCTCGGTAAATGGGGATTGTAATTTTAGGAGGTGAACATGGATGGCAATCACACAAGAGCGTAAAAATGAAATTATCAATGAGTACAAAACTCATGAGAACGACACAGGATCTGCAGAAGTTCAAATCGCTGTCCTTACAGAACAAATCAACAACTTAAACGACCACTTGCGTACTCACAAAAAAGATCATCACTCACGCCGCGGTCTTTTAAAAATGGTTGGTAAACGTCGTAATCTTTTAACATACCTACGTAACAAAGATGTACAGCGTTACCGCGTGTTAATCAATAAGCTTGGCCTACGTCGTTAGTTTACAGAAGCGGGATTTTTCCCGCTTTTTTATTAGCTTAAAAAGAATAAAATTATTTTCCATTATACATATTTTTTAAGTCAGGATTTTTTGTCAATAATATAAATAGACTTTGCTCCTAAAATATAAGCGATTCCGCTTTTTATTAATAATTGAAATTTGGCAAGATGATGGCAGTAATTCAAATTTTGCATCATCCTCCCAAGTGATTAGATTGAGAGGGATAAAAATATGGAACAAATGAAACATGTGTATTCCATGGATTGGGCCGGCCGTACTTTAACAGTTGAAATTGGACAACTGGCCAAGCAGGCAAACGGCGCGGTATTAGTCCGATTTGGGGATACAGCTGTATTAAGTACAGCAACGGCTTCAAAAGAGCCAAAGAATTTAGACTTTTTTCCATTAACCGTTAACTACGAGGAACGGTTATATGCTGTTGGAAAAATACCTGGCGGTTTCATCAAGCGTGAAGGCCGTCCAAGTGAGAAAGCAATTTTGGCCAGCCGACTCATTGACCGGCCAATTCGTCCGCTATTTGCCGATGGTTTCCGCAATGATGTCCAAGTCATCAGTATGGTCATGAGTGTGGACCAAGATTGTTCTCCGGAAATGGCTGCGATGCTTGGATCATCATTGGCACTTTGTGTTTCCGACATACCGTTCGAAGGACCTATAGCCGGAGTGGTGGTAGGAAGAGTTGATGACCAATTTGTCATCAATCCGACAGTAGAACAGGCGGAAAAAAGTGATATACACCTAACAGTGGCTGGCACGAAAGATGCCATCAACATGGTTGAAGCAGGCGCTAATGAGGTGCCTGAAGAAGTTATGCTTGAAGCCATCATGTTCGGTCATGAAGAAATCAAACGACTTATTGATTTTCAAGAGAAAATTTCCACTGAAATCGGTAAAGAGAAAAGGCAAATCAGTTTATATGAAATTGACGCCGAGCTGGAAGCAGAAGTAAGAGAAATATGCGAAGCGGACATGATTAATGCCATTCAGGTTCAAGAGAAGCATGCCCGTGAAGATGCTATTAATGAAGTGAAGAATCAGGTATTGGCTAAATATGTAGAACAAGAAGCCGCAGATGAAGACCTGAAACAAGTCAAACAAATTCTGGACAAGATTGTAAAAGGTGAAGTGCGCCGTTTAATAACCGTCGAGAAAATCCGTCCGGACGGCCGTAAGATTGATGAAATCCGCCCTTTGTCTTCTCAGGTGGGAATTTTGCCCCGTACCCATGGTTCTGGTCTTTTCACAAGAGGACAGACACAGGCTTTGAGCATCTGTACACTTGGAGCAATGGGAGATGTGCAAATTCTGGATGGCCTGGGTATCGAAGAGGAAAAACGGTTTATGCACCATTATAATTTTCCTTCCTTTAGTGTAGGCGAGACAGGGCCGATTCGTGGACCAGGCCGCCGTGAAATTGGACATGGTGCGTTGGGAGAACGTGCATTGGAACCAGTGATTCCGTCGGAAAAAGATTTTCCGTATACAATCCGCCTTGTTTCAGAGGTTCTCGAATCCAATGGTTCCACCTCACAGGCAAGTATATGCGGCAGCACTTTAGCGATGATGGATGCAGGTGTGCCTATTAAAGCACCTGTTGCCGGTATTGCCATGGGACTGGTGAAATCTGGTGAGCATTATACGGTCTTAACAGATATTCAAGGAATGGAAGACCATTTAGGTGACATGGATTTCAAGGTGGCCGGGACTGCCAAAGGGGTTACCGCGCTGCAAATGGATATTAAGATAGAAGGGCTTTCACGGGAAATTTTAGAAGAAGCGCTCCAGCAGGCTAAAAAAGGAAGAATGCAAATATTGGAGCATATGCTGGCAACTATTTCCGAGCCTCGGTCTGAGTTATCACAATTTGCTCCGAAAATCTTAACTATGAACATTAATCCTGATAAAATCCGTGATGTCATTGGACCAAGCGGAAAACAAATCAATAAGATTATTGAGGAAACTGGCGTTAAGATTGATATCGAGCAAGATGGCACCATCTTTATTGCTTCTGCCAATTCAGAAATGAACCAAAAAGCAAAGAGTATCATCGAAGATCTTGTCCGAGAAGTGGTTGTTGGGCAATATTACCTCGGTAAAGTAAAACGCATTGAAAAGTTCGGTGCTTTCGTTGAGATTTTTGCCGGCAAAGATGGTCTGGTTCATATTTCAGAACTGGCCGAGGAAAGAGTCGGTAAAGTTGAAGATGTGGTCAAGCTTGGTGATGAAATGCTTGTCAAAGTCACCGAAATTGATAAGCAAGGCCGCGTGAATTTATCCCGAAAAGCAGTATTGAAAGAACAACGGGAAAAAGCAGAAGAAAAGCAATAAATCAGAAGGGGGCTAAATTGCCCTTCTGATTTACCTTTAAGAAAGCTCGCCAATCGGCGAGTTTTCTTTATGTTCTACCTTGTCCCCTCCCTACATAATCTGTATGGAAGGGGGAACAGGATGATGAAAAACGCATTTGTTTTATTGATAATTGGACTGTTTGCTTTGTTTTTTGTGAACAATCCCATTGTTCATCATTATTTGGCAGATTTATCAGATTCCGCATTGCCTGCAGGGAATGATGCGGATACACTTTACCAAAGCATCTTGAAAAATGCACCTACATACGAAAAACCGCCTTCTGACGCAAAAATTGATCAGGTATGGAAGGCGATGCCTGGATATAATGGAGTAAAGGTTGACGTGGAAGCATCATATAAAAATATGAAAAAAAAGGGGATCTTTGACAAAGATAAGCTGGTATTTTCACAAATTAAGCCCAAAATACATTTGGAAGATTTAGCTCCTTCACCTATTTACAGAGGTCATCCTGATAAACCAATGATATCGTTTATTATAAATGTGGCGTGGGGTAATGAATATTTGCCTGATATGCTTAAAACACTAAAAAAGCATAATGTATCGGCCAGTTTTTTTCTGGAAGGAAACTGGGTTAAAAAAAATCCCGAACTTGCAAAGATGATTGTCAGCGCTGGACATGAGGTGGGGAATCATTCCTATACACACCCTGATATGGCAAAGTTAACAGCCTCACAAGCCAGGGAGCAAATCAGCAAGACTAATGAAATAATAGAAGCCGTTACGGAGCAGAAATCTGAATGGTTTGGTCCGCCAAGCGGCAGTTATCGTGATGAAACGGTCAAGATTGCCAATGAATTAAACATGAAAACGGTATTGTGGACAGTCGATACCATTGATTGGCAAAAGCCATCTCCTGATACCCTAATAAACCGTGTCATAACAAAAGTGGATAATGGAGCAATAATTCTCATGCATCCAACCGAGTCCACCGCTAAAGCCCTGGATCGGTTAATTACAGAAATTGAACAGAAAAATTTAAAAATCGGAACGGTATCAGAATTGATGAATGAAGAAAGAATTATGAAATAGGAGGAAACCATAGCTAAAAGTTGGATAAAATAGTCATAATAGGTATAATTAAGTATTGAATACGAGCATCCGCTGTATAGACAGGAGGAAGTCGATTGATAAATAAATACAAATGCCAAAATGGCGTAAGTATCGTTTTAGAACAAATCCCCAGTGTCCGATCGGTTGCGATTGGAATCTGGATCGGAACTGGTTCTAGAAATGAAAATCAAGAAACCAATGGGGTCTCCCATTTTCTTGAGCACATGTTTTTCAAAGGCACCACAACAAAAACAGCTAAGGAAATCGCAGAATCATTTGACAGTATCGGCGGGCAAGTGAATGCTTTCACCTCGAAAGAGTATACCTGCTACTATGCAAAAGTTCTCGATACACATTCAAAATTTGCCCTGGATGTGTTAGCTGATATGTTTTTTAATTCCACCTTTGTGGAAGAGGAATTGAACAAGGAAAGAAACGTGGTGCTCGAAGAGATTAAAATGTACGAAGATACTCCGGATGACATCGTGCACGATTTACTCAGTCAAGCGGTCTATGAAGACCATCCACTCGGATACCCCATACTTGGCACGGAAGAAACACTGAACACCTTCACGGGTCAGTCACTTAAGGACTATATTCATCAAAGATACACACCAGAGAATGTGGTCATCTCGATAGCGGGGAACGTACCCGAAACCTTTATCCATGAGGTGGAAAAGTATTTTGGGTCCTACGAGGGAGGAAAACAACAAGCCATTGAAAATACCCCTGTATTTCATGCTAACCGCAAGTCCAGAAAAAAGGACACAGAACAGGCACATTTATGTATCGGTTTTGAAGGGTTAAAAGTCGGGCATGAGGACATTTATAGTCTCATTACCTTGAATAATATATTGGGCGGCAGCATGAGTTCAAGATTATTTCAAGATGTCCGGGAACAACGGGGCTTGGCTTATTCCATTTTCTCTTATCATTCTGCCTATCAGGATAGCGGGATTGTCACCATTTATGGAGGAACAGGCGCTAAGCAGCTAAATGTACTGTTCGATACCATTCAAGAAACATTGGAAAAATTGAAGCAAGAAGGTATTACCGAAAAGGAACTGACAAACAGCAAAGAGCAGCTTAAGGGCGGATTGATGCTTAGCTTGGAAAGTACCAACAGCCGAATGAGCAGAAATGGCAAAAATGAGCTTCTGTTAAAACGTCATCGGTCATTGGATGAGATTATCGAAGAAATTGACCAGGTCACAAAAAACAGTGTAGATGAGATGGCCAGAAAAGTGTTTAATAACCATTTTTCTGTCTCATTGGTAAGTCCAGATGGGAACTTACCCGAAAAACTAATGTAAGAAAAACAGTTCGAATTTTTTCGAACTGTTTTTTTATGAGAACCATCTTGTTTTAGTGAACCGGCTGCAGTCGCTTTTCTTAGTCTAAACTTGGACTTCCCGCTATACACTAGTAGAAAAGAAGAGAGGGGCCGGTTGAAATGAGACTAAGTGAATTAAGTGGAAAGGAAATTGTTGATGTGAAAAAGGCTGAACGTTTAGGCGTTCTCGGTCAAACCGATTTAGAAATCAACGAGGCGACAGGACAAATCCAAGCCTTATTAATACCATCAGTAAAATGGTTTGGTTTCCGAAAACAGGGGGAAGAAATCAGGGTTCCTTGGCAGCATATAAAAAAAATTGGATCGGATATGATTATTATAGATGTACCGGAAGAATAAACAAGAAAAGCGCAAGCGCCCTGGTCAGCGCTCGACAGGACTCTTGCAGAAGCTAACGCTTTTGTTTGTGTGATGCTTATGCTGCCGAAGTCTTCCTTATAGAGATTGACAATACTCGAAGTAAAGTTATACTTTCTTATTATTTTGAAAAAAGCCCAAGCAAAACAACTTTTGCTTGGGCTTTTTTTATTTTCCTAGGCAGGAAAACTCACAGTTTAATTGGTTCTGCATAAGATGTGGAAGTGATAAAGCAAAAAGAATTTCTACAGGATTTTAATAAAAGAAGGTGAATGCTTTCATGCTGACAGGAATGCAGATAGCCATTATCGGCGGGGATGCTAGACAGCTGGAAATCATCCGGAAGTTAACGGAATTAGATGCACGTTTATCGCTGATTGGTTTTGAGCAGCTTGACCATGCTTTTACAGGAGCAGTCAAAGAAAAGTTAGATGAGGTTGATTTTGCTAATATAGATGCAATTATTTTGCCTGTTGCAGGTACCAATCATGAAGGACAGGTAGAAACGATTTTTTCCAATGAGAAGGTTGTTTTGACGGAAGATATACTTTCAAAAACTCCAGAGCATTGCACCATTTATTCTGGAATAAGCAATTCCTATTTAAATGGAATTGTAAAGCAATCGAAACGGACTTTAATTCAACTATTTTCAAGAGATGATGTTGCAATCTATAACTCCATTCCAACTGTAGAAGGTACCATTATGATGGCGATTCAGCATACTGACTTTACAATCCATGGATCCCAAATTACCGTACTGGGATTAGGAAGATGCGGAATGAGCACTGCCAGAGCATTTCATGCCCTTGGTGCAAAAGTTAAAGTTGGAGCAAGAAAAAGTGAACACCTCGCTAGAATAACGGAAATGGGTGTAACCCCGTTCCATCTGAGTCAAATTGTAAAAGAAGTTAGCAACACTGATATTTTAATCAATACGATCCCTTATCAAATTGTCAGTGCAGCCGTCATTTCGAAGCTGCCACCGCACACTTTGATCATTGATATTGCCTCAAAACCTGGAGGGACGGATTTCCGCTATGCAGAAAAAAGAGGCATTAAAGCTTTACTGGCGCCCAGTTTGCCAGGAATTGTGGCTCCTAAAACGGCAGGGCAAATACTGGCCGATGTTCTTTCACAACTACTCCAAGAAGAGCTTTACAACCGAAAGGGGAAAGGAAAATGAGTTTACAGGGCAAGAGAATTGGGTTTGGTTTAACCGGTTCACATTGTACTTACGATGCGGTTTTTCCCGAAATAGAAAAGCTTGTGCAAGCTGGAGCTGAAGTAGTGCCGGTAGTCACATTTACTGTTAAAAATACGGATACCAGATTCGGGAAAGGGGAGGATTGGGTAGAGCGGATTGAGGACCTAACAGGCAACAAAGTCATTGATTCCATCGTTAAGGCTGAACCACTGGGGCCGAAAATGCCGCTCGATTGCATGGTGATTGCACCTCTAACGGGCGTGTCCATGAGTAAATTCGCGAATGCCATGAATGACAGTCCTGTATTAATGGCTGCAAAAGCCACATTGAGAAACCTGAAACCAGTGGTGCTCGGAATATCGACCAATGACGCACTTGGCTTAAATGGTGTAAACTTAATGAGGTTAATGGCAACCAAACATATATATTTCATTCCTTACGGCCAGGATGATCCGGTTAAGAAACCGAATTCCATGGTGGCAAGAATGACCATGTTGGTTGAAACAGTGGAAGCGGCCTTAGAAGGAAAGCAAATCCAGCCTGTTTTGGTAGAGCGTTATAAAGATGGCGACTAATTAAATTGCCCTATATAAATATGGTTATTTCTTTAATAGAATATGATAAAATAGATTAATCATTCATCAGTGGGTTCATTTTGAGTGCAGGACCCGCTGGTGAGTTAATAAAAATGAAACGCTGGATAAATTCGAAAAAAGTGACCAGCTAGTATAGGAAGGGGAACACAGAATGAGTCTTCAAAACGGATTTCACGTTGCTGTAGTAGGGGCAACAGGCGCAGTTGGACAACAAATGATTAATACACTAGTTAAGCAGAATTTCCCTATAAGCAAGCTTACTCTTTTGTCATCATCACGTTCAGCAGGCAAAAAAATCACCGTTAATGGTGAGGAACTTACAGTACAAGAGGCAAAACCAGAAAGCTTTGAAGGTGTGGATATCGCCTTGTTTAGCGCGGGTGGCAGTGTTTCTAAAGAACTGGCACCAGAAGCAGCAAAACGTGGAGCTGTCGTTGTGGACAACACAAGTGCATTCCGTATGGATGCTGATAAACCGTTGGTGGTTCCTGAAGTTAATGAAGACGATTTGAAGCTTCATAACGGGATTATTGCCAATCCGAACTGTTCAACCATTCAAATGGTTGTGGCCCTGGAACCAATCCGTAAAAAGTTCGGCTTGAAAAAAGTGATTGTATCAACCTACCAAGCGGTTTCAGGAGCGGGTGCTGCTGCAGTCCAGGAACTAATGGATGAAACAAAGGCCATTTTAGCGGAAGAACCATTTGAGCCAAAAATTCTTCCGGTAAAATCAGATAATAAACATTATCAAATTGCTTTTAATGCGATTCCGCAAATTGATAAATTCCAAGAAAATGGTTATACATTCGAAGAAATGAAAATGATAAATGAGACAAAGAAAATTATGCATTTACCAGAACTTCAGGTTTCCGCAACTTGTGTCCGGCTTCCAGTCGCTGTAGGGCATTCAGAATCTGTGTATTTTGAGATTGAGGCTGACAATGTAAGTGCGGATGAAGTTAAAGCGTTATTAAAGGATGCGCCTGGTGTCGTGTTGCAGGATGATCCAGAAAATCAAGTATATCCAATGCCTGCTGATTGCGTCGGAAAAAATGATGTGTTTGTTGGACGAATCCGTAAAGACATTGATGAGGACCGCGGTTTTCATATGTGGGTAGTATCCGATAACCTTCTGAAAGGTGCAGCCTGGAATTCAGTACAAATTGCCGAAAGTTTAATAAAATTAGGCTTAGTAAAATAAGCAACATCAATAAAGGCAGGTTTGGGATCACGATGAAAATCATTGTACAAAAATTTGGCGGTACATCTGTGAGAGATGAAAAAAGCAGAAAACACGCACAGCGTCACATAGAAAAAGCGATTGCTGAAGGCTATAAAGTGGTAGTGGTCGTATCTGCAATGGGCAGGAGCGGGGAACCATATGCAACAGATACCCTTCTTTCTTTGGTAGGCGGGAATGTAAGCAAAATCTCAAAGAGGGAACATGATTTACTCTTGTCCTGTGGTGAGGTTATTTCCAGTGTGGTGTTCACGAATATGCTTTTGGAGGACGGAATACATGCAGCGGCATTAACAGGGGGCCAAGCAGGATTCCGGACTAACAGTGATCATACAAATGCTAAAATCGTTGAAATGAAATGCGATCGTCTGCTGCGGGAACTGGAGAACCATGATGTGGTCGTTGTTGCCGGCTTCCAAGGGGCAGCAAAGAACGGGGATGTAACAACCATTGGCCGCGGCGGGAGTGATACCTCTGCTGCGGCGCTAGGAGCTGCGTTAAATGCAGAGTGGATTGATATTTTTACCGACGTGGAAGGAATTATGACGGCAGACCCTCGAATTGTTGAAAATGCTAGGCCGCTAACCGTTGTCACCTATAACGAGGTGTGCAATATGGCTTATCAGGGTGCCAAAGTGATTCATCCAAGAGCGGTGGAGATTGCGATGCAGGCGAAGGTCCCAATCCGGATTCGGTCAACCTATTCCGAGTCCCCAGGCACGCTGGTAACCTCTTTAAATAGACAAAATCGCGGCAGTGACATTAGAGAGCGGCTCGTTACCGGAATCGCCCATGTATCAAATGTCACCCAAATTAAAGTTTATGCGAAAAAAGAACAATATTATCTGCAGGCTGAAGTGTTCAAGGCTATGGCCAATGAACAGATCAGTGTGGATTTTATCAATATTTCTCCCACCAGTGTCGTTTATACGGTAACGGATGAAATGGCTGACCGCGCCGTTAACGTATTACAGAACCTTGGTCACGACCCTGTTGTGGAAAGGCATTGCGCGAAAGTGTCCGTTGTTGGGGCAGGTATTGCGGGGGTCCCTGGAGTAACCTCCAAAATTGTATCTGCCTTATCCGACCAAGGCATTCGTATACTGCAATCGGCTGATAGTCACACAACAATTTGGGTCTTAGTGAAGCAAGATGATCTGGTAAAATCGGTTAACGCATTACACGATGCCTTTCAATTAGAGGAAGAGACCATGGAATATAATCTTTCCGATATATAACTGGTTAAAGAGCATAACTAAAGACGAGCGGGCTAATAACCAGAGGTTTGAGAGGAGTAAGATAATGGTTCATTTCGGGAGAGTTTCTACGGCAATGGTAACCCCTTTTGATCGTAAGGGGCATATTGATTTTGCCAAAACCACGAAGCTTGTGGATTATTTAATTGAAAATGGAACAGAATCACTTGTTGTGGCAGGCACCACAGGGGAATCCCCAACATTATCCAAAGAAGAAAAACTGGCTTTATTTGCTCATGTTGTAAAGGTGGTCAACAAAAGAATTCCTGTCATTGCCGGCACTGGCAGCAACAATACCTATGCCTCCATCGAACTGACCAAAAAAGCGGAACAGCTTGGAGTAGATGGAATCATGGTGGTTGCCCCGTATTACAATAAACCGAACCAAGAAGGTTTATATCAGCATTTCAAAGCAGTGGCGGAAGCAACAACGCTTCCTGTTATGATTTATAACATTCCCGGAAGATCAGTTGTTTCCATATCTCCTGAAACTGTCATTCGTTTGTCCAAAATACCTAATATAGTGGCAATTAAGGAAGCAAGCGGAGATTTAATTGCCATGACTAAGATTATTGCAAGTACGGATCATGAGTTTGTTTTATATTGCGGGGATGACAGTATGACCATCCCGATCCTTTCCATCGGCGGTGCCGGAGTTGTTTCAGTCGCTTCCCACGTGATTGGAAATGAGATACAGAAAATGGTTACGGCATTTTTTGAAGGCAAAGTACAAGAAGCAGCAAAATTGCACCAACAGCTGCTTCCAATATTCCAGGAGTTATTTGCCGCTCCGAGTCCCGCACCTGTAAAAACGGCCTTGCAAATGAAGGGATTGGATGTAGGGTCCGTGAGATTGCCCCTAGTTGGGTTAACCGAGCAAGAGCGCAGTAAACTAATCTCAGTCCTAAATAATAATCAGCAATAAAAACTGGATGGCAGCTGAAAAAAGCTGCCATTTTTATTTTCGTTCGATGGGTCCCTTTTCTTTTTTGGTTGTAAAGGCTTTCGAGTCTAAAGTATAATAAGTATAACTGATTTCGGTCGGGCTAAATATTTTTGGCTGATAGCAACTCGAAAGCTGTTGGCTGATAGTAATCAAGAAAGATAAATTGGACGTCAACATAGGAGGAAAAGGATAGTGATTAAGAAAAAAAACCAATCCATTAAGGTGATTGCGCTTGGTGGGGTAGGAGAAATCGGAAAAAATATGTATCTTGCAGAAGTGGACAAGGACATATTTGTGATAGATGCCGGGCTAATGTTCCCCGAGGAAGAAATGCTCGGCATCGACGTAGTTATTCCGGATATTACCTATTTAAAAGATAATAAGGAACGGGTAAAAGCGATTTTTTTAACACATGGACATGAAGATCATATAGGAGCGCTTCCTTACATATTGAGTGATTTGGATGTACCGGTGTATGGAACGAGGCTGACATTGGCTTTAGCTAGTGCCAAATTAAAAGAGTTCGGTTACACGGGCAAAGTGAATTTTAAAGAGACGGATTCCGATACAGTCATAGAATTTGAATCTGTCGATGTCAGCTTTTTTAGGACGAACCACAGTATCCCGGATTCAGTAGGGGTATGCGTTCATACTTCAGAAGGCAGTATCGTTTATACAGGTGATTTTAAATTTGACCAAGGCGCATCCAAACTTTACAGACCTGATATCGGCAAAATGGCCGCCATTGGTGAGGCGGGCGTTTTATGTTTGCTTTCCGACAGCACGGAAGCCGAGAGGCCAGGTTATACGGCGTCTGATGCGATCGTCGAGCGGGAATTGTCAAATGCCATTTATAATGCCCCCGGCCGAATTATGGCGGCATGTTTTGCATCTGATATAAACAGGATTCAGCATATATTTAATGCGGCAAAGGAAAACAACCGCAAAGTGGCAGTGGCAGGGAGAAGCCTGGAACAGATCTTCCATATTGCCCTCGACTTGGGTTACTTGGAAGTGCCCGATGATTTGATTATTTCCATCACGGAAATTAACCAATATCAGGACCGTGAAATTGTCGTCCTTATGACAGGCAATCAAGGTGAACCAATTGAAGCCCTTCAAAAAATGGCCAAACAGACGCATAAATTGGTCAATATCCAACCTGGCGATACCGTATTAATAGCGGCTTCTCCGCTTAAGGGAAGTGAGATCCTCCTGGCTAGAACTGTTGATATGTTATTTAGGGCAGGGGCGGATGTCATTTCCGGCAAGCGCACCATTCATGTTTCAAGCCATGGCAGCCAAGAAGAATTAAAGTTTATGATTAACTTGATGCAGCCCAAACTATTCATACCTGTGCATGGTGAGTATCGGATGTTAAAAGCGCATCGGAAGCTGGGATTGGAAAGCGGGCTGAAAGATGAACAGATTATAATTCCAGACCGTGGTGATGTGGTCGAATGGAAAGAGGGAAAAGCAGCCATTGCGGGAAAAGTCCCATCTGGCAATATCCTGATTGATGGAATCGGTGTCGGTGATGTTGGGAATATCGTCCTTAGGGACCGTAAGCTGTTATCACAAGACGGAATTTTAATAGTCGTGGTTACATTAACAAAACAACATGAAAAGAAAATTGCAGCTGGACCGGAAATTATCTCAAGAGGGTTTGTCTATGTACGGGAATCAGAGAAGTTAATGGATGATTCGACAAAATTGGTCCGCGATATTGTAGAAAGAAATCTGGCAAAAGCCGTTTTTGAATGGGCCAGCCTAAAGCAGGAAATCAGGGATGATTTGAATCGCTATTTATATGAAAAGACGAAAAGAAGGCCCATGATCCTCCCGATTATTATGGAAGTTTAATAAATAAAAAATTTGAGGATGGCTATAAGGGTAAAACCCTTTAGTCATCCTTTTTATGTACCTGAGTAAAAATGCAGAAAGTGAATTTTATCCCTTCAGGGCATGAATTTACCACGGTGGTAAATAATAAAAGATATCATGCGTGAAGGGAGCATTCGAATGAATAACGATTATATAAGAAACAACTCTGATAATCAGGAGGGGCAAAATCCTCCAAAAGAGGATAAGCCGGTGTCTCCATTAATAGAAAAAATACAACAGCTTGGTCAAACCAATGTACCGCAATTATCTTCAGATTCCAAAATTCATTGTTTGACAATTATCGGTCAAATTGAGGGACACTTGGCACTTCCCCCACAAAATAAAACGACGAAGTATGAACATATTATTCCCCAATTGGTTGCCATTGAGCAAAACCCAAACATTGAGGGGGTGCTGATTATTCTGAATACAGTAGGCGGTGATGTGGAGGCTGGACTGGCTATCTCAGAAATGCTCGCCTCACTCTCTAAACCTACTGTTTCCATTGTGTTAGGGGGTGGGCATTCTATAGGCGTGCCTATCGCGGTATCTTGCAACTATTCTTATATTACCGAAACGGCAACGATGACCATACACCCGATTCGTCTTACCGGGTTGGTAATTGGGGTTCCGCAGACATTTGAATACTTGGATAAAATGCAGGAGCGGGTCGTTAATTTTGTTATGAAGCATTCTAAAATTGCGGAAGAGACATTTAAAGATTTAATGTTTGCCAAAGGAAATTTAACGAGGGATATCGGAACGAATGTCATTGGGGAGGATGCCGTAAAATACGGATTAATTGATGAAATAGGCGGAATTGGCCAAGCTATGAAAAAGTTAAATGAATTGATTGATCTTCAAAAAGAAAAGGATGAAGGATTGATTCAATGATACTATACACAATGATGCCTTATGAACTGGTGTTTCCTTATGAGACCGACGGATATGCTAAACAGCAAGTGGTAACATACAATGGCATCCCACTGGTTGTGGAGACCGACGGATCTCAATACGCGCAAGTCGTACGGGTTTTAAGCAGCGATCCACAGCATTTTTTAAATGATCAAATTTGTCCGGGTACCAAAATTTCTTTTGCCAATCTTAATGGTTAGCAGAATCTCCAG
Source organism: Neobacillus camarae (assembly GCF_054950115.1). Classification (NCBI taxonomy): domain Bacteria; kingdom Bacillati; phylum Bacillota; class Bacilli; order Caryophanales; family Bacillaceae; genus Neobacillus; species Neobacillus camarae. Next base: position 936,472 of record NZ_JBUCKX010000001.1, read on the forward strand.
CTAGAAATTATGGTATAATCAGGGTAGTCAGACAAGAGCAGCCAAATCGGCTGCTTTCTTCCTTTTTTTATATAATTCCTTTCGTTAAATTGTGAAGACAGTCAAATAAACATATCTTGTATAAGGTGATTAGATGGCCAAAAAAAAGAAAAGACAACCGAAACGAAGAGAAGCGCAGCTAAAACGCACCCTAAAATATGAATTATCGGCCCTGGCATTACTGGCCCTGGCGATTATCTCCATCGCTAAGCTCGGAGCGGCAGGAAGGGCTACGGTTCTATTCTTCCGTTTTTGGATGGGGGAATGGTATATGCTTAGTTTACTTGGATTGGTTTTACTAAGCATTTATTTAATGTGGAAGAGAGAGCTTCCTTACCTCTTTCATGTAAAATTAGCCGGAAGTTATTTCATTGTTTCCGCAATATTGCTTCTAAGTCATGTAGCCCTGTTCCATCCGCTGTTAGCCGATGGAAAACTTAGAAATCCAAGCGTGATTAAAAATACATGGGAATTATTCATGATGGAGCTTCGCGGAGAAACAAGTACTACCGACTTGGGCGGGGGGATTCTTGGAGCTATATTATATGCCTTATTCCATTACTTATTCGCGGAAACCGGGACAAAAATAATCGCGTTTATATTTATTATCATTGGTTTTATTTTGCTCACGGGAAAATCATTCGGGGAACTGATTGCAAAAGTAATGACGGTAGGTTTGGGCTTTTTTAAAACACAATGGGAAGAATTCAAATCGGACATGTCAGATTGGAAGCAAAAGCAGCAAGAACGTAAGAATCAACGAAGTACGCAAAGAAATGAGGGACAAGCTGCCGTTGTGGGCAATGCCCCTGCAACTACGGACATAGACCCTGCCATTCATGCCACAGAAACTTCGAACGCACCTGAACCGATAATTTCGAATTTCGCCGATCGGGCATATCTAGAGGAATCCGTAAACGAACAAAGTCATCAAGACCAGGTGAAACGAAGAAGGAAGAAACAGGAAGATGACGAACCGGAGGAGGATAATTCTCCACCGATTACCTTTACGGAAGTAGAGAATACCGATTATGAATTACCGCCTTTAAGACTGTTAAAGTTGCCTAAGAAAACCGACCAAAGCGGAGAATATGAACTCATTAATAAGAATGCGGCAAAACTGGAGCGGACTTTTCAAAGTTTCGGTGTAAAGGCAAGGGTAACACAGGTACATTTAGGGCCGGCAGTCACAAAATATGAAGTGCATCCCGATGTTGGAGTAAAGGTAAGCAAAATCGTAAGCCTGAGCGACGACATTGCGCTTGCCTTGGCAGCGAAAGGTATACGGATTGAGGCCCCAATTCCAGGAAAGTCGGCGATCGGAATCGAAGTGCCAAATACTGAAGTGGCCATGGTTTCACTTCGGGAAGTTTTAGAGGCCACCCAAAATGACAAGCCGGATGCCAAATTGAGTGTTGTATTAGGCAGGGATATCACTGGTGAGGCTGTAGTAGCAGAATTAAATAAAATGCCCCACCTTTTGGTAGCGGGTGCCACAGGAAGCGGAAAAAGTGTTTGTATCAACGGTATCATTACCAGTTTATTAATGCGCGCCAAGCCTCATGAGGTCAAATTAATGATGATTGACCCAAAGATGGTCGAACTAAATGTTTACAATGGGATTCCCCATTTGCTGGCACCAGTAGTGACAGATGCTAAAAAGGCATCACAGGCGCTAAAAAAGGTTGTCAGTGAAATGGAGCGGAGATATGAACTATTTTCGCATACTGGAACCCGGAATATCGAAGGATATAATGATCATGTACGAAAACATAACCTTGAGGAGAACGATAAACAGCCGTTGCTGCCGTATATTGTCGTAATCGTGGACGAGTTGGCCGATTTAATGATGGTTGCATCATCTGATGTGGAAGATTCGATTACCAGGCTGGCCCAAATGGCCCGTGCAGCGGGAATTCATTTGATTATTGCGACTCAGCGGCCATCTGTTGATGTTATCACTGGTGTTATAAAAGCTAATATCCCATCCAGGATTGCGTTTGCTGTATCGAGTTCAACGGATTCCCGAACCATCCTTGATATGGGGGGAGCTGAAAAGCTTTTAGGAAGAGGGGACATGCTGTTTATGCCGGTCGGGGCAACAAAACCAGTACGGGTGCAGGGCGCGTTCCTTTCGGACCAAGAGGTGGAGGACACGGTGGAATTTGTCATCTCCCAGCAAAAAGCCCAGTATCAAGAGGAAATGATTCCGGACGATGTACCTGAAGTAGCAGGTGAAGTGGATGATGAACTGTATGATGAGGCGGTTGAACTGATTATCGATATGCAGACCGCTTCGGTTTCCATGCTGCAACGCCGTTTCCGAATCGGTTATACTAGAGCTGCCCGTCTGATAGATGAAATGGAAGTCAGAGGTGTCGTCGGTCCCTATGAGGGAAGTAAGCCTCGGGCCGTTCTCGTGTCAAAACCGAATGAAGAAAAAAGTTCATAAAAGGTGGAATTGAAAAAAAGAGCCAATTGGCTCTTTTTTTATGATTATTTATCCAAACTTTGAATAAATAGTAATAGGTAGGGAAAATTTCCTAATATGGTTTTTTAAAGCAGTTGTTCAATTATAGCAGATTTTTTAGCGTCTGAAAGCGATAATACGAGTCAAAATTTTTCATTGTGCCTTTTTTCGACAAATTCAAGAATTTCTATTTATTTATACCATAAAACATGATAATATAAATCACGATTAGTAGGAATGATATCAGATGTCTGATGTCTTAGGAAAAAAGGCGGGGGATAGCAGCATGTCCATAAAGTCAGATAATCGCCATTTGTATTTGCAAGTGATTGATCGCCTAAAGCAAGATATCGAAACGGGAGTCTATAAAGAAAAAGAAAAATTACCCTCTGAATTCGATCTTGCTAAACAGCTCGGGGTGAGCCGGGCAACCTTAAGGGAAGCCTTGCGGATTCTTGAGGAAGAAAACGTTATTATCAGGCGTCATGGCGTTGGAACATTTGTGAATGCGAAGCCATTATTTACTTCAGGAATTGAACAACTAAACAGCGTGACGGACATGATTAAACATGCTGGCATGAAACCTGGTACGATTTTTCTAAGGTCATCAAAACAAAATCCTACCGAAGAGGATGTTCGTCGTTTCAAGTGTTCTCCAAATGAGGAAATTGTAGTAATAGAACGGGTTAGAACGGCCAATGGGGAACCAGTCGTTTATTGTATCGATAAAGTTCCGTCACATATCCTGCCCGAAACCTTTTCTCATGAGGAAGAATCCATTTTTAACATTTTGGATGGGGCAGCAAATAAAAGAATTACATACGCAATAGCACAGATTGAGCCAGTTGGCTATCATGAGAAAATTTCCCCCATTTTAGAATGTGAACCAGAAACCGCTTTGTTAGTATTAAAACAAATGCATTTCGATGAAACGGATGAACCTGTACTCTTTTCGGTAAACTATTTTAAAGCAGATAAATTCAGTTTTCACGTGTTAAGGAAAAGAGTATAACTCTACTGAACTTGGAAGCTGAATATATTTGTGTGCATTTCTACTTTATCAAACAACATATTTAGGGGGTAAATACCTTGAAAAAGCGTAAAATTGGAATGGCGCTATCCTTGGTTCTTGCTGCTGGTACACTGTTGGGTGCTTGTGGTAAAAGCAATGACAATGCTGGTGATGATGCAAAAAGCGGAGACAAAGAAAAAGCTTTTACAGTAGCAATGGTTACTGACGTTGGCGGTGTTGATGACAAATCCTTTAACCAATCTGCTTGGGAAGGTCTTCAGGCTTTTGGTAAAGAAAACAGCATGGAAAAAGGTAAAAACGGGTATGACTACCTTCAATCTAAATCAGATGCTGATTATTCAACAAACTTAAATACTCTTGCACGTCAAGATTTTGATTTAGTATTTGGTATTGGTTTCATGATGCAAGGTGCTGTTGAAGAAATTGCCAAACAACAAAAAGACAGCCATTTTGCAATTGTCGACTCCGAAGTTGACCAGCCAAACGTAGCCAGCATACTCTTCAAAGAGCAAGAAGCTTCTTTCTTAGTTGGAATTGCAGCCGGAATGGCAACAAAATCCAATAAAATCGGATTTATTGGCGGTGTGGAAAGCGAAGTAATTGAGCGCTTTGAAGCAGGTTTCGAAGCTGGCGTTAAAGCGGCTAACCCAAATGCTACTGTTGATATCCAATATGCAGGTGCGTTTGACAAAGCTGAACTAGGCCAAACCATTGCATCTAAGATGTACTCTTCCGGTGCTGACGTAATATTCCACGCTGCCGGTGCAACCGGTAATGGTTTATTCAAGGAAGCAGTTGACCGCAAGGCGAAAAATCCAGATGCAACAATTTGGGCAATCGGTGTAGACCGTGACCAAGCCGATATGGGTCCAGATGTCGTTCTTACTTCTGCACTTAAACGTGTTGACGTCGCAGTTCAAGATACAGCAACAAAAGCAAAAGAAGGCAATTTCCCTGGCGGAAAAGTAACCCTGTACGGATTAGCTGAAGACGGTGTGGCTGCGGCTCCAATTAATGCAAAAGCCGCTAATAAAGCTGACATTGACGCTGCCATTAAGACTTGGGTTGATAAAATTAAATCCGGAGAAGTAAAAGTTCCAGGAACACGTGCAGAATTAAAAACATTTAGCACAAAATAATAAGTACATCAGGGAATAAGTGGGAGGAATTTTCCTCCTTCTTATTCTTTCTTATTGAAATCTTAACTGAAGTGTAGAAAGCATTTCTACTTTTCATTTAGGATTTTAGCAGCGAGGGTTTCCTCCGTTTTTTTATAGCAAAAAGGTCTGACCTCTTACAGCTATTGGTTAAAAATTCCTTACTTTTATCAAGGGAGTGAGAAATCATAATGGATTATGTTATTGAGATGCTGAACATTCGTAAAGAATTTAACGGCTTCGTTGCAAATGATAATATTACCCTCCAATTAAAAAAAGGGGAAATTCATGCGTTGCTTGGTGAAAATGGGGCCGGTAAATCCACTTTAATGAATGTTCTTTTTGGCTTGTACCAGCCGGAACAAGGAGAAATCCGTGTAAAAGGCAAGCCTGTAAAAATAACAGACCCCAACGTGGCAAATGATCTGGGGATCGGTATGGTGCACCAGCATTTTATGCTTGTTGATGTTTTTACTGTTACGGAGAATATCATTCTCGGCAGAGAGATTACCTCAAAAGGACGCATAGATATTAAAAAGGCTGAACAAGAAGTTCGAGAAATCTCGGAACGGTATGGTTTGGCTGTAGACCCTCAAGCAAAAATTTCCGATATTTCCGTAGGGATGCAGCAAAGGGTAGAAATTTTAAAAACATTGTACCGAGGAGCGGAAATCCTAATTTTCGACGAACCAACAGCGGTACTAACGCCCCAAGAAATAAAAGAATTAATACAAATCATGAAAACACTCATCAACGAAGGCAAATCCATCATCCTGATTACCCATAAATTAAAAGAGATTATGGAAGTTGCGGACCGATGTACCGTTATTCGAAAAGGTAAGGGGATTGGCACAGTAAATGTAAGTGAGACCAATCCAGATGAACTAGCAAGAATGATGGTTGGCCATGATGTAGTCTTTAAAGTAGATAAAAAATCTGCTAACCCACAACAGAATGTGTTGGATGTTAAGAATTTAATCGTCAAAGATTCTAGAGGGGTTACGGTTGTCAATGGCCTGGATTTAAATGTCAGGGCCGGGGAAATTGTTGGCATCGCCGGCGTGGATGGTAACGGACAATCGGAATTTATTGAAGCCATCACAGGTTTACGAAAAGCGGATAGCGGCAGTGTAGTATTAAATGATAAAGATATTACGAACCAAGCTCCAAGGAAGGTAAAGGAATCAGGTGTAGGCCATATTCCACAGGACCGCCATAAACATGGGTTAGTGTTAAATTTCCCAATTGGAGAAAACATGGTCCTGCAAAACTATTATAAAAAGCCGTATTCCAAAAGTGGCGTTTTAAACTTTAAGGCTATCTACGAGCAGGCAAGAAAATTAATTAGTGAATTTGATGTAAGGACTCCTAATGAGTACGTCTTGGCACGGGCCCTATCTGGAGGTAACCAGCAAAAGGCGATTATTGGCCGGGAGGTGGACGATAATCCTGACTTGCTTATTGCTGCGCAGCCAACCCGCGGTCTCGATGTTGGGGCAATTGAATTCATTCATAAACGATTAATTGAACAGCGTGATAATGGAAAAGCAGTCCTGCTTGTTTCGTTCGAATTGGATGAAATAATGAATGTCAGTGACCGGATTGCTGTCATTTATGAGGGGAAAATCGTTGCAGTCGTGGATCCAAAACAAACAGATGAACAAGAGTTAGGACTACTCATGGCTGGATCGAGCAGAAAGAAAGCGGGTGAACGTACGAATGTCTAAACGCCTAATTGGTTTCCTTACACCGATTATTGCCGTATTGTTAGGGATTATTGTCGGTACCATCATCATGCTGGCAAGCGGTTATGACCCGGTAGCAGCCTATACCGCGTTATGGAATGGTGCATTTGGAGAGATATATTATACAGGTGAAGTCATAAGGCAGGTAACGCCATATATTTTAGCAGGTTTGGCAGTGGCGTTTGCGTTCCGGGTTGGTCTGTTCAATATTGGAGTTGAAGGACAATTTCTTGTTGGATGGTTAGCTTCCGTATGGGTGGGAATCAGCTTTGATTTGCCAAAGATTATTCACCTGCCTCTAGCAATTATAGCGGCGGCACTTGCAGGGGCACTTTGGGCATTTATCCCTGGATTGTTAAAAGCACGTCTTCGTGTGCACGAAGTTATTGTTACGATTATGTTGAATTATACAGCATTGCATGTATGTAACTATATTATTAAGAATGTGCTTACTGACCATAAAGATAAAACCGATCTTGTTAAAGAATCTGCCTCTTTAAGGTCAGAGTGGCTCCAAAGCATCACGGATTATTCACGTCTGCATTGGGGAATTATTGTTGCGGTTATCTGTTGCTTCATCATGTGGTTCTTACTAGAAAGAACAACAAGAGGATTTGAATTGCGGGCTGTTGGTTTTAACCAGCATGCGGCTCAATATGCGGGGATGAATGTCAATCGCAATATCATCTTATCGATGGTTATTTCCGGTGCATTTGCCGGATTGGCAGGCGCCATGGAAGGCTTAGGGACCTTCGGTTATGTGACTGTTAAAGGCGGTTTTACTGGGGTTGGTTTTGATGGAATTGCCATTGCTTTACTTGGAGGCAACAGCGCTCTGGGTGTCTTTTTCTCCGCGATTTTGTTTGGCGCATTAAAAGTCGGGGCGCTAAACATGCCGCTTGAGGCAGGCGTTCCTAATGAATTGGTTGATATTATCATTGCTCTTATTGTATTCTTTGTAGCTTCCAGCTATATCATAAGAAAATTACTTGATCGATTCGGTAAGAAGGAGGCGAAGTAAGTTGAGCTTAATGGATATCTTAACGATTGTCGTCCCTTCGACGTTATTGTGGGCTGCTCCGCTTATCTTCACTGCATTAGGAGGAATCTTCTCGGAGCGTTCTGGTGTTGTTAATATCGGACTTGAAGGCCTAATGGTGATCGGCGCCTTTACATCTATTGTATTTAACCTGACATTTGTCGATACGTTCGGCAATGCCACTCCATGGGTAGCACTTTTGGTGGCGATGGTTGCTGCGGGACTGTTCTCCATCTTGCATGCGGTAGCAGCTATTACGTTTAGGGCGGACCATACCGTTTCAGGTGTTGCCATCAACCTGCTCGCAACCGGAGCAACTTTGTTCCTTGTTAAGCAGATTTATGGCAAAGGGGAAACCGGGATTATCAGTAAGGGTTTTAGTAAAATTGATATTCCTGTCTTAAAAGATATACCCATTCTCGGAAAAATCTTTTTCCAGGATACGTATTGGACATCGTTCCTTGCGATTGTTGTAGCCTTTATCGCTTGGTATATCGTGTTTAAAACGCCATTCGGCCTTCGGCTTCGCTCGGTGGGTGAACATCCAATGGCAGCCGATACAATGGGAATTAACGTGACCAAAATGCGCTATTTAGGGGTTATCATCTCTGGAGCGCTTGGCGGGCTCGGCGGGGCAGTGTATGCTCAATCGATTACCTCTAACTTTAGTCACGCAACCATCAGCGGTCAAGGTTTCATGGCAATGGCAGCTATGATTTTCGGTAAATGGCATCCACTGGGAGCCCTCGGTGCTGGTATTTTCTTTGGCTTTGCCCAAAGTATCAGTATCATTGGTTCCAGCTTGCCATTCCTTAAAGAAATTCCAAATGTATATTTATTAATAGCTCCATATGTATTAACAATCCTTGCCCTAACCGGATTTATTGGCCGTGCGGATGCTCCTAAAGCATCGGGTACCCATTATATCAAGGGTAGCCGTTAATACAGCTAAGGTCCCTTCAGTGTGTTCTGAAGGGGCTTTTTGGTATAAATAGGAAATTTTTATTTGGTCTTTGGGAATTAGTCAGCTCCACATGGAAAGCTTTGGCAGCATTGACATCGAACGAACAAAAACCGGTAGCTTTTTGGAGGAGGCCACAAAGCTCTGACCGGGACGCTTCCGCTTTTCTTATAAAAAGTTTGCTATAACCAAGCCCGAAAAATTATAGTTATGGTATAGGTTTTATTGGAAAGGAAAAAATAGAAAGAAAAATGTTTACATATGATAGGATAAACCGAAAAAGTGCAGGTTGAATGATTTGAATGAGGAGGAATGTAAATGATAGCCGTTTCAGAGAAAACGACAGAAATGCCAGGATATAAGCTTCATGTAATTGAAACAGACAAATATAAAACCAACACCATCGTCTGGAGAATGAAAGCCCCACTTGATAAGGAAAACGTTACAAAACGGGCACTGCTTCCCCATGTATTGCAAAGCAGTTCAGCTAACTATCCAACTACAACTGCCCTTCGTTCCTTTTTGGATGATTTATATGGGGCAACTCTATATGTCGACTTGGCCAAAAAAGGTGAATACCATGTCATCAGTTTTCTAATTGAAATCGCCAATGAAAAGTTTTTAACGGATTCGAGCCCCCTGCTAAGGAAAGGATTTGAGTTATTAGCAGAGATTCTTACTAATCCTTATAAAACGGGCAATGGGTTTGACCCGGAAACCATTGAAAAAGAGAAACGTACGTTGAAACAGCGGATCCAGTCTGTATACGATGATAAAATGCGTTATTCCAACGCAAGATTGATTGAGGAAATGTGCAAAGGAGAACCCTACGCATTACAAGTGAATGGTGAAGCGGAAGACGTGGATGCCATCTCTCCTGAAAACTTATTTGAATATTACCAACAAGCCTTTTCAGAGGACGAAATGGACCTATACGTTGTCGGAGACGTCAAGGAAGAGGAAGTGAAAACTTTCGCCTCGTCACTTTTTACATTCGAAAACCGGTCACCAAAGCAGGCTAAGGTACCTGAGATTAACCAGAAAGAAAAGGTTCATGAGGTAAAAGAAGCCCAGGACGTAAAGCAAGGAAAATTGAATATTGGTTATCGCACCAATATCAAATACGGCGATTCTGATTACTTCGCGTTGCAGGTATTTAACGGTATTTTCGGAGGTTTTTCCCACTCCAAGTTATTCATCAATGTCCGGGAGAAAGCAAGCTTGGCCTACTATGCTGCCAGCCGTCTGGAAAGCCACAAGGGTCTGATGATGGTCATGTCGGGGATTGACAACAAAAACTATGACCAAGCGGTTAAAATCATTAATGAGCAAATGGAAGCCATGAAAAAGGGCGATTTTACGGATGAGGAATTAAGCCAAACAAAAGCGGTCATCCGCAACCAAATATTGGAGACCATTGATACGGCAAGAGGGTTGCTGGAATTGCTTTATCATAATGTCATTGCCCAAACAGATATTAACCTGGATGCATGGTTGAATGGTATGGAAAAAGCCGCTAAGGAAGAAATTGTGTCGGTGGCAGAGAAAATTAGTTTAGATACGATTTACTTTTTATCAGGAACGGAGGCGGGCAAATAATGGAAAAAATAAATTTTGACCAGCTTCAAGAAGAGATTTATCATGAGAAGTTGCCAAATGGCCTAAATGTATATATCCTGCCTAAAAAAGGCTTTAATAAAACGTATGCGACTTTTACGACTAAGTACGGCTCGGTTGATAATACCTTTGTCCCCCTTGGCAAAACAGATTATGTCAAGGTACCGGATGGAATTGCCCATTTTCTAGAGCATAAACTGTTTGAAAAAGAGGATGGTGACGTATTTCAGCAATTCAGCAAACAAGGGGCATCTGCCAATGCCTTTACTTCGTTTACCAGAACGGCTTATTTATTCTCCAGTACTTCTGATTTGGAAAAAAACCTGGAAACCCTAATTGATTTTGTCCAGGATCCCTATTTTTCAGAAAAAACGGTTGAAAAAGAAAAAGGAATCATCGGCCAGGAAATTACCATGTACGACGATAATCCAGATTGGCGCCTGTACTTTGGCCTCATTGCCAACCTATATGAAAAGCACCCAGTAAACATTGACATTGCTGGAACGATTGAATCCATTTCCCATATCACAAAAGATTGGCTGTATGAGTGCTACAATACTTTCTATCACCCCAGCAATATGCTTCTGTTTATTGTTGGCCCGGTAAATCCTGAAGATATCATGAATCAGGTTAGAGAAAATCAAGCCAAAAAGGATTACAAGGAAATGCCAGAAATCAAGCGGCAGTTTGAAGAAGAACCACCACACGCCGCTAAGAAAAAACAAATACTGCAAATGAATGTTCAAACATCCAAGTGTTTAGTCGGTATTAAAGCACTGCATGTGGACCAACAAGGAAATGATATGTTAAAAAATGAATTAACGATGAATGTCCTTCTTGATCTACTGTTTGGCAAGAGCTCTGAAAACTATGATCAACTGTATAAGGTTGGATTAGTGGACGATACGTTCTCCTACGACTATACTCAGGAACAGGGATTTGGGTTTGCCATGATAGGCGGGGATACCAGTGACCCTGACCAGCTGGCGGAACGGCTAAAAGAAATGTTAATGGCTGCCAAATCAACAGGAACCATTTCAGAAGAACAATTAGCGCGGGCCAAGAAGAAGAAAATTGGGGCTTTCTTACGGGCACTTAATTCTCCGGAGTATATTGCCAATCAATTTACCCGCTATGCCTTTAATGATATGAACCTATTTGATGTAGTGCCAGTATTGGAAAACATATCATTACAGGATGTTCAGTCACTTGCCAAAGAATTGATCTCTGAAGAGAGGATTTCAATTTGCCAGGTAATTCCCAAACAAGCGTAACAAGAAGCGCTGCTCCTTTTTGGGGGGGCGCTTCTTTCCATGCAAACAGGAAATAAAAAGAATAAGAAAGAGATGGACAAAATGAAAAAATATGCACTGATCACAGGAGCCAGCGGAGGGATCGGACAGGCAGTGGCGGTTAAATTAGCCGAGAACGGCTACAATTTATACTTGCATTATAACCGTAACAGAGAAGCGATGAATGACCTTATGGAAAGGCTGGGCATGTTTGGCGGGGAGTATCTTCCCATCCATGCTGATTTATCCAAACCGGAAGGCTATAAAAGCTTAGCTTCCCAAATTTTTTCCTTGGACGCGATTATTCATTGCGGAGGGATGGGCAAATATGGTTTGCTGATGGATTTGGAGCTTGACGAAGCTGTGGACTTATTGAACGTCCACGTTTTAACACCGTTAATGTTAACAAAAGAGTTGCTGCCCAAGTTAATCAGTAAAAAGTGTGGCAATATCGTCGTGATTACCTCGATTTGGGGCCAGACAGGAGCGTCTTGCGAGGTTGCTTATTCAGCGGCAAAGGGTGCCCAAATTTCTTTTGTTAAAGCTCTCAGTAAAGAAGTGGCGTTAAATGGAATCCGGGTAAATGCCATCGCTCCAGGTGCAATTGACACGAAGATGCTGGAAGGATTTACGGAGGAAGATTTAGAACGGATTGCCTATGAAATTCCAATGGGCAGGCTGGGACAGCCGGAGGAAATTGCCAAGGGTGTTGCCTTCTTATTATCGGAGGAGTCAAGTTATATGACCGGACAAGTACTTGCCATTAATGGCGGCTGGTACATGTAACAATATTTTTTTATGTATAGTTTGAGTTCTGCCATCGCAAAATAACTTTGTACCAATCTTAAGGAGGTAAAAAAATATGTCTATGTTAAATAATTGGAAGGAATGGGAAGACTTCCTTGCCAACAGACTTCATCAGGCTCAAGACAAAGGTATGAGTGAAGGTGCCATCTCAAGCTTAGCTCATCAAGTTGGGGATTACCTTGCCACTAATGTGGATCCCAAGAATGAACAACAAAGAGTATTAGCTGACCTCTGGTCTGTAGCTGATGAGAAAGAGCAGCAAGCTATTGCTAACATGATGGTAAAACTCGTTCAAAATAATGGTAACGAACAATAATTTGAGAGGAGGAGGTTCTCCTCTCTTTTTTTTTCGGTTCCGCGGCCCTAACAAAAAAGAGGGAAAAACAAAGAAAAAAAGGAATGTATGTGTTTTTGCTTTCATCTTATACGAAAATCATTTATGATTAAATTTAGGCAGGTATGTGAAAAAAATGTCGAAATTTCTTTTAAGGGGCACGAAATCGAGATGAAAAAAGAGTGGTATTTGGAGTACGAAATTCAGAAAAACCGTCCAGGTTTACTTGGTGATATATCCTCCCTCTTAGGAATGCTTTCTATTAATATCGTAACCATAAATGGTGTGGATGAAGGCCGCCGTGGTCTGCTCATCTTAGCAAAAGATGATGATCAAATAAAACGGCTTGAGTCAATTTTACATACAATGGACACAATAAAAATAATTAAACTGAGAGAACCCAAACTCCGTGACCGGCTGGCTGTAAGGCATGGCAGATATATTCAAAGGGATGCCGACGACAAAAAAACCTTTCGTTTTGTGAGGGATGAGCTTGGTTTATTAGTGGATTTTATGGCAGAATTATTTAAGCAGGACGGTCACAAACTGATTGGGATTCGCGGGATGCCTCGCGTGGGCAAAACAGAATCACTGGTGGCTGCGAGTGTTTGTGCCAATAAACGCTGGCTGTTTGTCTCGTCCACGTTATTAAAACAAACGATCCGTAATCAATTAATCGAAGACGAGTACAATGCCGATAACTTATTCATTTTGGATGGGATTGTTTCGACGAGACGCGCAAATGAACGGCACTGGCAATTGGTGCGGGAAATTATGCGGCTGCCTGCGGTCAAGGTGATTGAACATCCGGATATCTTTGTCCAAAATTCCGAGTACACGCTAGATGATTTTGATTATATTATCGAACTCAGGAATCATGCTGGTGAAGAGATTACATATGAAATGGTCAATCAGAATAATATGTTTTCGGGTTCTGAATTTGGAGATTTTGATTTTTAAAAATTGGAAGGTGTTAACGAGTGACTGAATTAGGGAATCGATTAAAAGAAGCCCGTTTAGCCAAAGGATTAAGTTTAGATGACTTGCAATCCATGACAAAAATACAAAAGCGTTATCTACTGGGCATTGAAGAAGGCAATTATTCGAGCATGCCTGGAAATTTTTATGTGCGGGCCTTTATTAAGCAATATACAGAGGCTTTGGGATTAAATCCGGATGAGATTTTTGAAACCTATAAGAGTGAAATCCCAGCTTCCTACAATGAGGAACTGCCACAGCAATTATCAAGAGTGAGGACGCATAAGACTATACCGAGGGGCAATTCGAAAGTCTTTGATGTACTGCCGAGAGTTTTAATCGGCGTCTTTGTCATTGGTGTCGCAAGTTTGCTATATTATTTCTTATCCAGCTATGCTGACAAAGATACAAATGAAAGTGTCTCAAAAGATAATGAGCAAGTGAAATTAGTGAAATCAGAAGACCTGCAAAAAGCTAAAACCGATGAACAGACCAAAGATAAAACCACAAATAACGTTTCTGATGACGAAAAGAAAACGGCTCAGGAAGATACCGTGAAAACCGAGGAAGCCCCCGTGGCCCAAGAAACTAAGCAGGAAATAACGGTGGTCCAAAGCAGCGGCAAAAATACCACTTTTGCGGTAAACAATGCGGATAAGTTTGTCGTTAAGCTTGTTTCCAAAGGGCAAAGCTGGGTCAGCATTAAAAACGGGCTTGGTAAATCCTTCTTTCAAGGAATGCTGACTGCAGGTGCTGCCACGGAGAGTCAGACGGTGGATTTATCTGCTGAAAAAGAGGCTGTCATTGTCGTTGGCCGGGCCGTTGATACTGATATATATGTGAATGACCAAAAGATTGAGTATGCCGTGGCACCGAATGAAGTGGTTCGTCAGAACATTACGATCCAATATGTTCCGAAGACCGAATAGTCATCTGTGTGATGACTATTTTTCGCATGTGGAAAAACTTCGGTTTGCTTGAATTTAGTTTTGGTTTTTCAACTAGGAGGAATTTTTTGTATGAACTTACCTAATAAAATCACCGTTTCAAGAATATGTTTAATTCCTGTATTCTTGATAGTAATGCTGGTTCCGTTTGACTGGGGAGAAATAAAGATTTTAGGTGCCAGCATGCCTGTTACCCATTTAGCCGGGGCGTTAATTTTTATTTTGGCTTCTACGACTGACTGGGTGGATGGCCATTATGCACGAAAGTATAACATGGTCACCAATATGGGGAAATTTCTAGATCCGCTCGCCGATAAACTGCTGGTGTCAGCAGCCCTGATCGTTCTCGTAGAACTTGGGTTTGCCCCGTCATGGATTGTGATTGTCATTATCAGCCGGGAATTTGCTGTGACCGGTCTTCGCCTCCTGCTGGCCGGCGAGGGGGAAGTGGTCGCTGCCAATATGCTGGGCAAGATTAAAACCTGGACGCAAATTATCGCGATATCAGCGTTACTATTACATAATATTCTCTTTACCATGATTCCGTTTCGATTTGATTTATTGGCCCTCTGGGTGGCGCTCATTTTCACGATTTGGTCCGGATGGGATTATTTTGCCAAAAACAATCATGTGTTTAAAAATTCTAAATAGGGGTGTCGGATGTGAATGCTGAGATCATTGCGGTAGGCTCAGAACTGCTATTGGGCCAAATAGTTAATACGAATGCACGATTTCTGTCTCAGCATTTGGCTGGGGCTGGGATTAATGTATTTTTCCATACCGTCGTCGGGGACAACCCAGACAGGTTAAAGTCCAGCATAGAAATTGCGGAAAAAAGATCGGACATCATCATTTTTACAGGCGGTCTTGGTCCGACTAAGGATGATTTGACCAAAGAAACCATTGCCAAACATCTTGGAAGAGCGCTTGTTTTGGACCAAACGGCACTAGCTTATATTGAAGAATATTTTAAAAAATCGAATCGTGTGATGACAGAAAATAACCGGAAACAGGCGCTTGTCATCGAGGGCTCAACGGTTCTTCCTAACAATCATGGAATGGCACCAGGAATGGTTCTTTCAAAGGACCGCCACATTTATATGCTTCTGCCGGGACCACCGAAAGAAATGGAACCAATGTTTATTGACTTTGGCATGGGAGCACTAATTTCGCAAACTGGCTCTACTGAACAAATTTTTTCAAGAGTTCTTCGGTTCTTTGGAATTGGAGAAGCGGCACTGGAAACGGAAATTATCGACTTAATTGATGCCCAATCCAACCCGACCATTGCCCCGCTGGCTGGTGATGGGGAAGTCACTTTAAGGCTGACGGCTAAACACTCAGATAGAAAAATAGCGGAGTCAATGCTTGATGAAGTAGAAACAAAGATTACAGACCGAGTGGGGGAATTTCTTTACGGTTATAACCAAACATCACTCATGGGAGAGATGATGAAGCGGTTAATAGATGCCAAGTTAACGATTACGGCTGCTGAAAGTTTGACCGGAGGAATGTTCCAACAAGGCATGACATCCGTTTCGGGCGCCAGTTCAGTGTTTAAAGGCGGCGTTGTCTGCTACTCGAATGAAATCAAACATCAGGTTGTAAATGTGAAGCAGGAAACACTTGACCAACATGGAGCCGTCAGTGAGCAATGCGCAAGGGAGCTCGCAGAAAATATTGCCGGAATGTTTCATACCGACATTGGTGTCAGTTTTACAGGTGTAGCGGGACCTAATGAGTTGGAAGGGAAGCCAGCTGGTACTGTTTATATTGGGATCGCCATCAAGGGAAGGCCCACACATGTGGAAAAATTGTCTTTAGGCGGAACCAGAGAGCAAATCCGGGTCCGCTCCGTCAAATATGGATGTTATTTAATACTAAAGCACTTAAAGGAATCACAGAACGCATAAGGGCGTTCTGTGATTTTTTGTAAGGGGCTCATTTGTAAGTTATCTGATAGTTTTAGAAAAGCTGATTTTTCTGCTTGAGTGGGATTGAAAAGACGAAGAAAAGTAGGATTTTTGTTCTGGAAACGGATATAATTGGTTTGAAAAGGGTCGAATAGATGTTCGTGTTTTTTCTCGACAAAAAGCTGAAAAGAGGTTATATTATTAATAGGTTTTATTTTTATTTTTATTTTGATAGAATCCAGCAGAAATTTAATTTATAAATAAAGGGAGGAACTATTTGTGTCAGACCGAAAAGCGGCCTTAGAAATGGCGCTAAAGCAAATAGAAAAACAATTCGGTAAAGGCTCTATCATGAAAATGGGCGAGCAGGCCGAAACAAGAATTTCCACCATCCCAAGCGGATCGCTAGCGCTTGATGTGGCACTAGGGGTTGGGGGATATCCACGCGGACGGATAATCGAGATTTATGGACCTGAGAGCTCAGGTAAGACCACAGTAGCATTACACGCCATTGCTGAAGTACAGGCAAAAGGCGGACAAGCGGCGTTTATCGACGCCGAGCATGCCCTGGACCCTGCTTATGCACAAAAATTAGGCGTTAATATCGATGAATTATTGCTTTCCCAGCCAGATACTGGTGAACAGGCACTTGAGATTGCGGAAGCATTAGTACGAAGCGGCGCTATCGATATTATTGTTATCGACTCGGTAGCAGCACTAGTACCTAAAGCAGAAATTGAAGGCGAAATGGGTGACGCACACGTAGGCCTGCAAGCCCGCTTGATGTCACAAGCCCTTCGTAAACTTTCAGGTGCAATTAACAAATCGAAAACCATCGCTGTTTTTATAAACCAAATTCGTGAGAAAGTCGGAGTTATGTTTGGTAACCCCGAGACGACACCTGGTGGACGCGCCCTGAAGTTTTACTCCACCATCCGTCTTGAAGTCCGTCGTGCTGAAACATTAAAACAAGGCAGTGAAATGGTCGGAAACAAGACAAAAATCAAAGTAGTAAAAAACAAAGTCGCTCCGCCATTCCGTACTGCTGAAGTAGATATCATGTATGGTGAAGGCATTTCCAAAGAAGGCGAAATCATCGATATGGGATCAGAACTGGAAATTGTCCAAAAAAGCGGCGCATGGTATTCCTACAATGATGAAAGAGTTGGCCAAGGACGTGAGAATGCTAAGTTATTCCTAAAGGAAAATCCAGATATTCGTTTGGATATCCAGAAAAAGATCCGCGAGCATTATGGTTTGGATGGAGAAAAAACCGTTGTCGAATCCGAAGATGACGACCAAATTGAATTACTGGATTAATGTTCCAGAGCAAAACCCGTGTTTAGGTTTTGCTCTTTTTTATAAAAATGAGTAATTATTCATTTTTACTATTCTTTATTCAGCAAAGTATCTATAAAACCAGTGGAATACTGTTACGAAATTCGAAATATTTCAAAATGCTTTATCGACTAACCTTGACAATGGATAATCCCACCTTTACAATTAACATGTATATTTTACATTTTTGTCAAAATTACAATTTGAAAAGCCTTAGTGCTTGCTGTATGTTGAGTCTAAACAATGTACATGCCGACACTTAAAAAAATGTAACAAAAGTTCATAGCAAGAGGAGGTGTAACGATGGAACCAATCTTACTCATCATCTCCATTTTGCTTGGCCTTATCGTCGGTGCCGTTGTTGGCTATTTTATTCGTAAATCCATTGCCGAAGCAAAGATTGCAGGGGCAAAAAATGCCGCAGAGCAAATTCTAGAAGATGCAAAGCGTGATGCTGACACATTAAAAAAGGAAGCGCTGCTTGAGGCAAAGGACGAAATTCACAAGCTTCGTACAGAAGCAGAACGTGAGGTTCGCGAACGAAGAAATGAACTGCAAAAACAAGAAAACCGTTTACTGCAAAGAGAAGAGAATTTAGACCGGAAGGATGAAACGTTAAACAAACGTGAAATTCTTCTAGAAAAAAAGGATGATTCTCTAAACCAAAGACAACAGCATATTGAAGAGATGGAAAGCAAAGTGGACGAGTTGGTACGTGCACAACAGACAGAACTCGAACGAATTTCGGGGTTGACCCGTGAGGAAGCAAGATCAATCATTCTGGACCGTACAGAAAATGAACTATCCTATGAAACGGCTGTAATGATTAAAGAAAGCGAAAATCGTGCGAAAGAAGAAGCTGACAAAAAAGCGAAAGAAATCCTTTCCTTAGCCATCCAACGTTGCGCGGCCGACCATGTTGCGGAAACGACCGTCTCGGTTGTTAACCTTCCAAACGATGAAATGAAAGGCCGGATCATAGGCCGTGAAGGACGTAACATTCGTACGCTTGAGACATTAACGGGTATTGATTTAATTATCGATGATACACCGGAAGCAGTCATACTATCAGGTTTTGATCCGATTCGTCGGGAAACCGCCCGTTTAGCACTAGAAAAGCTGGTACAAGATGGACGGATTCACCCTGCCCGTATCGAAGAAATGGTAGAAAAATCCCGTCGCGAAGTAGATGAATACATTCGTGAAGTGGGAGAGCAAACCACCTTTGAAGTGGGTGTGCACGGACTCCACCCAGATCTCATTAAAATTCTGGGCCGATTAAAATTCCGGACCAGCTACGGTCAGAATGTATTAAAACACTCGATGGAAGTGGCTCAATTGTCCGGTTTGCTTGCAGCTGAGCTGGGTCAGGATGAAACATTGGCACGGCGGGCTGGACTTCTTCATGACATCGGGAAAGCGATTGACCATGAGGTGGAAGGAAGCCATGTGGAAATCGGAGTGGAACTGGCTACGAAATACAAGGAACATCCGGTGGTCATCAACAGTATTGCTTCTCACCATGGTGATACTGAACCAACGTCGATTATTGCCGTTTTAGTTGCAGCAGCAGATGCGCTGTCAGCTGCCCGGCCAGGTGCACGCAGTGAAACACTTGAGAACTATATTCGCCGTCTTGAAAAGTTGGAGGAGATTTCTGAATCCTTTGAGGGTGTTGAAAAATCCTTTGCTATTCAAGCTGGACGAGAAATTCGCATAATGGTAAGACCGGATGCTGTCGATGACCTGCAGGCACATCGATTGGCTCGAGATATACGAAAACGGATTGAAGAAGAACTTGACTATCCAGGCCATATTAAAGTAACGGTTATCCGTGAAACAAGGGCTGTGGAATACGCCAAATAAGCGGTGCAAATGCACCGCTTTTCTTTTGGCCCTGAAACATTTCCCAATCAAAGGGATTTTTTGTTTGTTCCAGTGGGAAACTTTAATTAATAATATTTATTCGGAAGGTTTTTAACATGAATTTACTATTTATCGGCGATGTCGTCGGCTCTCCTGGCAGGGACATGGTAAAAGAATACCTGCCAAAATTAAAAGAAAAATACCGTCCTCATATAACCATTATTAATGGTGAAAACGCAGCTGGTGGAAAGGGTATTACCGAAAAAATTTATCGGCAATTTTTAGAGCAAGGTGCACAGGCTGTAACACTCGGTAATCACGCATGGGATAATCGTGAAATCTTTGAATTTATAAACGATGCTAAATACTTGGTAAGGCCAGCTAATTTTCCAAAAGACAATCCTGGTCAAGGGATCATCTTTTTAAAGCTTAATCTATTAGAAGTGGCAATTATCAATTTACAAGGCAGGACTTTCATGAACCCTATCGATGACCCATTCCGAAAAGCAGATGAACTTGTTGCGGAAGCAAGAGCAAGGACACCGTTTATTTTTGTCGACTTTCATGCAGAAGTAACCAGTGAAAAGCAGGCGCTTGGATGGTATCTGGATGGAAGAGTCTCAGCTGTGGTGGGGACCCATACACATGTCCAAACAGCAGACCATAGGATTTTGCCGGGAGGGACAGCTTATCTGACAGACGTTGGGATGACAGGGCCCTACGACGGCATTCTTGGGGTAGAAAAGGAAGCGGTATTAAAACGGTTTCTCACAAACCTGCCCTCCCGGTTTGAGGTGACCAAGGACGGGAGAACCCAATTAAGTGCCGTTAGTATTGAATTGGATCAAAAAACGGGTCTGGCAAAAAAAATTGAACCAATACAGATTAATGAGGATCATCCGTTTTACTCTTAAGGGCAAAGACAATCTTTGCTCTTTTTTTATGAATCTAGGGCTTTTGTTTTGGATTTTTTTGTCCAAGCCGGAATATGTTATTTACACACCGAATATAGTAGCAGTGGAAGTGTTCATACCTGATTAGTTCATGAAACTGCTCATGCGGAATCGGGATTTAACGAGGAGGAGCTAGGAATGGAAATATTAAAGGTTTCAGCAAAATCTAATCCTAATTCTGTAGCTGGTGCACTTGCCGGGGTTCTGCGTGAAAGAGGTGCAGCAGAAATACAGGCAATTGGAGCGGGTGCATTAAATCAAGCCGTAAAGGCAGTAGCTATTGCTCGAGGATTTGTAGCGCCTAGCGGAGTGGATTTAATCTGTATCCCTGCGTTTACCGACATCCTGATCGACGGAGAAGAACGCACAGCTATAAAATTAATTGTAGAACCGCGATAAAAAACGGTCCAGACATCCATCGCGGCAAAAGGAAATACACTTTCGAACCTGGTTGTTTAATACAAGCAGGTGTTTTTGTGTTATTTGCCATTTTATGTATATTTTAGACGAAACAAGAATACTAGAAATATAAAATTATTATACTGGAATAAAGGAAAAAAGGTATTATATATATCCAATCAATCTGGGATAATTGGAAGAAAACGCTTTAATTTTGACAAAAATAAACAGTTTTTCATGAATTTTCGGCTTGATTTAGTTGTGGAAAAAGCTCGATTTTTAAATAATAAAAAAATATTCATATTTTAGACAATATTTTGTGTGAAAGGGTTGCAATTTTCTGTCCATAGGTCTAGAATTGAAAGCGTTTAGTACCCATCCATTAATCTAGTTTTTTGACTTTTTGGAAAAGCCATAATTCTAGTGATTAATTATGGAATGTACTACACTTATCATGATTCAATTAACTTTTTACATATCCAAAGGGGTGTAAGACATGATCAATCAACTTTCGTGGAAAGTTGGCGGACAACAAGGGGAAGGTATAGAAAGTACTGGGGAGATCTTTGCTATTGCATTGAATCGCCTTGGATATTACTTGTATGGATATCGTCACTTTTCATCACGTATTAAAGGCGGACACACCAATAATAAAATACGGGTAAGCACAACACAGGTCCGTTCGATTTCGGATGATCTTGATATCCTGGTGGCGTTTGACCAAGAAACTATCGATTTAAATTACAAAGAGCTTCATAGCCAAGGATTAATCCTAGCAGATTCCAAATTTAACCCAGTTAAGCCAGAAGATGCACAAGCATCGATGTATGCGGTACCATTTACAGAAATTGCAACTGAACTTGGCACATCATTAATGAAGAACATGGTTGCCATCGGAGCAACTGCCGCTGTTCTTGATTTGGACATTCACGTGTTCGAAGAAGTAGTTCGTGAAATCTTCGGCAAAAAAGGCGACCAGGTTGTAGCTAAAAATATGGATGCGATCCAAGCAGGCTTTGACAATATGAAGTCAAATCTTGATTCTGGAATCCAGCCAATGCATTTGGAAAAAGCGGATGGCAAAAAGCGGATGTTTATGATCGGGAACGACGCGATTGCACTTGGGGCGATTGCCGGAGGATGCCGATTCATGGCTGCCTACCCAATTACACCAGCTTCAGAAATTATGGAATATTTGATTAAAAAGCTTCCGGATCTTGGGGGAACGGTTATCCAAACGGAAGACGAAATTGCTGCAGCAACAATGGCTATTGGAGCCAACTATGCCGGTGTTCGTACCATTACCGCATCTGCCGGACCTGGACTTTCTTTGAAAATGGAAGCTATTGGTTTATCAGGCATGACGGAAACTCCGCTTGTTATCGTCGATACACAGCGTGGTGGTCCATCAACTGGTCTTCCAACTAAACAGGAACAATCCGATCTAATGGCCATGATTTATGGTACACACGGTGAGATTCCAAAAATCGTTATGGCACCAAGTACTGTTGAAGAGGCCTTCTATGATACTGCGGAAGCCTTTAACCTTGCGGAAGAATATCAATGTCCGGTCATTGTGTTATCAGACCTTCAATTATCACTAGGCAAGCAGACAGTGGAACCGCTTGATTTCTCAAAAGTAGAAATTAGACGCGGCAAGCTGGTAACAGGTGAGCTGCCTGACATTGGCGCTAAAGGTTATTTCAAGCGTTATGAGGTAACAGAAGATGGCGTTTCACCACGTGTTATTCCTGGTATGAAAAATGGTATTCACCATGTAACCGGTGTAGAACACGCTGAGACTGGTAAACCTTCTGAAACAACAGCCAATCGTCAAGCTCAAATGGATAAGCGGATGCGCAAACTTAATAATATTCGTTTTAACACCCCTGTTTATAAAAATGTGAAACACGAAAGTCCTGATGTATTATTTGTTGGATTTAACTCTACTCGTGGGGTAATTGAAGAAGCGACGAGCCGTCTTGAACAAGATGGGTTGAAAGTAAACCACGCTCATATTCGTTTAATTCATCCATTCCCTGCTGAAGAAGTTCTTCCGCTTGTTCAAGCAGCCAAAAAGGTTGTTGTGTTGGAGAACAATGCAACTGGACAATTAGCAAATATCCTTAAAATGAATGTAGGACATGCTGATAAAATCGTTAATCATACAAAATATGATGGTAATCCATTCTTACCTCATGAAGTCTATACAAAATGTAAGGAGTTGTTCTAAATGGCCACTTTTAAAGACTTTCGAAACGATGTGAAACCGAACTGGTGCCCTGGCTGTGGTGACTTCTCTGTACAAGCGGCAATTCAACGTGCTGCTGCAAACGTTGGTTTAGAACCAGAAAATTTAGCGGTCATTTCAGGTATCGGCTGTTCTGGACGTATTTCCGGTTATATTAATTCTTACGGTTTCCACGGAATCCATGGCCGTTCCCTTCCAATTGCACAAGGTGTCAAAATGGCTAATCGTGATCTAACGGTTATCGCTTCAGGCGGTGACGGTGACGGTTTTGCCATCGGTATGGGACATACGGTTCATGCGATTCGCCGTAATATTAATATTACTTATATCGTTATGGATAACCAAATTTATGGTTTAACGAAAGGCCAAACTTCTCCACGTTCAGCAGCAGGATTTAAAACAAAATCTACACCGGCTGGTTCCATTGAACAAGCCATTTCACCAATGGAATTGGCACTGACTGCAGGTGCAACATTCGTAGCGCAAAGCTTCTCAACAGATTTAAAAGATCTGACTGCTTTAATTGAAGCTGGAATTAAGCATGAAGGATTTTCTTTAATCAACGTGTTCAGTCCTTGTGTAACGTACAACAAGGTCAACACATATGACTGGTTTAAAGAAAACCTTACAAAATTAAGCGATGTTGAAGGTTACGACCCTAGCAATCGTGAATTGGCTATGCAAACATTAATGAAGCACAAAGGCTTATTAACTGGTCTTATTTATCAAAACACCGAGCAGAAATCTTATCAAGAATTGGTGCACGGCTACTCCGAGGCTCCGTTGACACAAGCCGACCTTTCTCTTGACCAAGCCTATTTTGATAAATTAGTTGCAGAATTTGTATAATAATATGAAAAAAACTCCCAGGATTATCCTGGGATTTTTTGTTTCAAAGCCTTGATGTGAATAGGGATCTGTACCTGTCCAGCCCTTTTAATTTCTATTGTTTTCAAGTCGGTAAAACCTTTATACTATAATAATGTGCAGATAAAGCAAAAAGCTTTATTACCTAAGAAAAAATAATATGATTTTACGACTTTAGAACATAGTTGGAAAGGAGTTAACTAAATGAATGAAAAACAACGATTAGAAGGGCAAGCTGCTGCAAATTCTTCGGACAAAAAATCCGAGAAGGATTACAGCAAGTATTTTGAAAGAGTCATTACCGCACCTTCATTAAAAGATGCAAAGAAACGCGGCAAAGAAGAAGTTCAATATCACCATGATTTTTCGATCCCAGAGGAATTCAGAGGGATGGGGGAAGGACGTAAGTTTTACATCCGCACTTATGGCTGCCAAATGAACGAGCATGATACAGAAGTAATGGCAGGTATTTTCGAAGCTCTCGGATACGAGGCAACGGACAGCACAGAGGACGCTAATGTTATCCTTCTCAATACTTGCGCCATTCGGGAAAATGCCGAAAACAAGGTATTTGGTGAGCTTGGTCACCTTAAATCATTAAAAATGGAAAATCCGGATCTGTTGCTGGGCGTTTGCGGCTGTATGTCACAAGAAGAATCCGTAGTCAATAAAATATTAAAAACCTACCATCATGTCGATATGATTTTCGGTACGCATAATATTCACCGTTTGCCACACATCCTTAATGAAGCCTATTTGTCAAAAGAGATGGTCGTTGAGGTATGGTCCAAAGAAGGCGATGTCATCGAGAATTTACCGAAGGTACGGCGCGGCAATATTAAGGCATGGGTAAACATTATGTATGGCTGTGATAAATTCTGTACGTATTGTATCGTGCCATTTACACGCGGTAAAGAGCGGAGCCGCCGTCCGGATGAGATCATACAAGAAGTTCGTCATCTTGCAGCACAAGGTTATCAGGAAGTTACTCTTCTAGGGCAAAACGTGAATGCCTACGGGAAAGACTTTGAGGATCTTAAATATGGACTTGGCGACTTAATGGATGAATTGCGTAAAATCGATATTCCAAGAATTCGTTTTACGACGAGTCATCCGCGTGATTTTGACGATCATTTAATTGAAGTTCTTGCTAAGGGCGGCAATTTGATGAATCATATTCATCTTCCAGTCCAATCCGGTTCTACCGATGTATTAAAAATAATGGCACGTAAGTATACAAGAGAACAATATTTAGAGCTTGTAAGGAAAATCAAAGCGGCCATTCCGGATGTGGCCTTAACAACGGATATTATTGTCGGATATCCAAACGAAACAGAAGAACAATTTGAAGAAACCATGTCACTATACCGTGAAGTGGGTTACGAATCCGCCTATACGTTTATCTACTCGCCAAGGGAAGGCACACCGGCAGCCAAAATGGTGGACAATGTGCCTTTGCAAGTGAAAAAAGACCGCCTGCAGCGCTTAAATAGCCTTGTTAATGAACTTTCTGCCGAAGCATTGAAAAAATATAAGGGTCAAATTGTGGAAGTTTTGGTTGAAGGGGAAAGCAAAAATAACCCGGATGTTTTAGCTGGTTATACCAGTAAGAGCAAACTGGTAAACTTCAAAGGCCCGAAAACAGCAATTGGCAAAATTGTCAAGGTGAAAATTACAGAAGCAAAAACATGGTCGTTAAACGGGGAAATGGTGGAAGAATTACAACCAGTAGAGGTGAAATAAGTGGCGAAGTATACAAAAGATGATATTGTCGCATCAGCGCGGCAATTGGCCCGCATGATTTCAGGAACGGACGAAGTGGACTTTTTTAAGCGTGCTGAAGCACATATTCATGATAATCCCAAAGTCCGCACATTAATCGCTGACATTAAAGGATTACAAAAACAAGCGGTAAACCTTCAACATTATGGAAAACATGAAGCCTTGAAAAAAGTAGAGGAAAAAATTGCTTCCATTGAACAGGAATTAGATGATATCCCAGTGGTGCAAGAATTTAAGCAATCCCAGCTTGAAGTGAATGAATTGCTTCAAATCATTGCTTCAACCATATCCAATACCGTAACAGATGAGATTATAACTTCAACAGGCGGTGACCTGTTGCGCGGAGAAACGGGTGCCAGTTTACAAAATGGCTCTGGAGCCTGCGATCACGATGACCATCATCACAATCATTAAGAATGAGGCTGTTTCCCACTGTGGAAATAGCCTTTTTTTTGTGGATTAGGCTGGTGTAATTAAACTCTGATAAGGCACATACCTAAATTTTAAGCATACTATGAATCATGAATTAACATTTATCCAGGAATTAAAGATTAGATATCACACTAGTCTAGACATTCGCATAGGATGAATTGAATTAGAAATGAGGAGGGTACGCGCGAAATGGGAGAATACAGAGAGATAATAACCAAGGCCGTAGTAGCGAAAGGACGTAAATTTACCCAGTCCAATCATACAATAAGCCCGGCGCATAATCCAACAAGTATTCTTGGGTGCTGGATTATCAACCATAAATACAGCGCAAAAAAAGTTGGCAAAACCGTAGAGATACATGGCTCCTATGACATCAACGTTTGGTATTCCTATAACGAAAACACCAAAACGGAAGTAGTTACCGAACGTGTCCAATATACCGATGTTATAAAGTTAAAGTATCGTGACCAGGATTGCCTCGATGACAATGAAATTGTTGCACGTGTACTGCAACAGCCTAATTGCACAGAAGCAGTCATCTCCCCGAACGGCAATCGGATTATCGTCCACGTGGAAAGGGAATTCCTTGTGGAGGTAATTGGAGAAACAAAAGTTTGTGTCCGCATTAATCCAGACGGCTGCAAAGACGATGAAGAAGATTGGGGCATGGATGTCGACGACGAAGAATTTGAGGAATTGAATCCCGATTTCTTAGTCGGCGGGGAAGAAGAATAAAATGAACTAGGAGGTATTTACTTCCTAGTTTTTTTCTTCTGCAATTTAGGGCTAGCCTGGCAAATGAATGAATTAAAGTTGAAATCAGCAACCTAAATACCAGGAGGTGTGAATGTGGAACCAAAACAGCCTGGTAATAAAAAACTGCCTGATTTTCATGAACTAACGGACAGAATGATTGCAGATCGTCCATCCAGCCCGATGTTAGTCATTAAAACCAATTTAGACCCTAAAGAACCGACAGAAGAAAATCCTTACTATGAAGAAGGAGAAACCAAAAATTTAAAAGAATTTAAGGATTATTTTGAAGAGTAAGGAAGCCGGGATGGCTCAGGTCGAAGTTGAACCTCTTGAGTCATCCTCTTCGTTCCCATTCAGGTTTTAATAACGATAAAACATAGGTATCGTGAAATTGATCCTGTTGTTTGAAATAGCCCCTCAACAAGCCTTCCTTAGTAAACCCTAATTTTTGCAGTAAATGAAGGGAGGGGATATTTTCAGGATAGACAACTGCACCGATTCGATATAAATCGAGTTCTTCAAAACTATATCGCAATACCTTTTCAATTGCCTCGGAAGTATATCCATTTCGCCAATAGGCGGGATGCAGTTCGTAGCCAATCTCAGCCCGTTTATTTTTTAATTGAAGTGCATTAAGGCCTAGAGAACCGATAATCCTTTGATTTTCTTTCAGTTTGATTCCCCAGCGGATCCCACGTTTTTCTACATAATTTTTGCGGAACATATCAATCAATTTTGCTGCCTCTGCCTGCAAGACAAATCGTTCCGTACCATAATATTGCGTTACTTGTTCAAATGATAGGATTTCAAAAATACTGTCAACATGCCGGTGGGTGAGTTCAATTAGTTTCAGCCTCTCTGTTTCTAAAGTAGGGAAATGCATACGATCACCTTTTTCAATTGATATCTTATTAAATAGTTTATAATCAGAAGGTAGAATAATAAAGAGTTAAATTTCAAAGAACAGCCATAATTTGAGGAAAAGGTACGTTCGGACGAGAAACTTGACTTTTTTAAAAAAAACATCGGCTACTATTTTACTAGTTATCATAACGAAGGTGTGCATTTGCAAATGGACCAGTTTATCAAACTAATCGAGCAAGAATTACTGCCTCACATTCATTTATCAACAGAAAACCCTTTTGAACCCATCCAGGTAAGAAACCAATCCAACCATTGGAAAACCATTGGAAAGGGCAATTACGCGGGAGTCTTTGCCCATCCCTCCTATCCGGACTATGTGGTGAAGGTATACGGGAGAAACCACGAAGAAATTTACAAGGAAATCGAAGTATATAAAAAGTTGGGCAGCCATCCGGCTTTCTCTTTCCTATATACCCATGGTGACCATTATCTTGTCTTAAAAATGATACCCGGTATCACTTTATTCGATGCCGTGATAAAAGGTCAGCAGATTCCGGAGAACGTGATTAAGGACGTTGATCAAGGATTGGAATACGCCCGCACCAAAGGTCTTAATCCATATGATGTTCATGGCAAAAATGTGGTTGTGCATAAGGGCAGAGGCTATATCGTGGATGTTTCAGATTTTTACAAGCAAGGACATGACAAAAAGTGGGATGACCTAAAAAAAGCGTATTATAAGGTGTACCGGCCATTGATTTATAAGTATCACCCACCCATTCCTTTCTTTGTGGTGGACGGGATTAGAAAAGGGTACCGATTGTATAGAAGGATAGCCAAGAAAAGAAAAAGGACATAATCTCGCTTATATGGGCTTTTTAAAAACGAACTTGACATTTTATGGGAACCGCATATAATTTGAGTATACACTCAAAAATGAACCAGGAGTTGGCCTTGTGACAGCGAAGAAAGAGAAAATTCTGCAAGCCGCACTAGAGCTATTCAGCGAAAAAGGTTTTAGTGCCACTACCACAAAAGAAATTGCAGGCAGGAGCGGGGTTGCAGAAGGATTACTATTCTATTACTTTAAAGATAAAAATGGACTTTTAAAGGAGTTGACGCGTCAATTTTCCTTTATCGAATCGATAAAAAAAGAAATCCAACCAATTAATGAAAAGGAACCTAATGAAGCGTTAATACAATTTGGTCATCTGTACCTTAACTTTTTATCGCAAAATAAATCTTTTCTTTCCTTTATTTGGTCGCCTGAAATGACCCAAAATCGGGAGGTTAGTGAAGAGGTTTCCAGCCTTATTGAGACCATGACTCATCAGGCGGCTAGGCTCCTAAACCATTCCATTGATCGGGAAATAGGCCGTACAAGAATAGAAACAGCAGCATCGATGTTTCTTTCCAGCCTCATGACTTATGGGCTTTTGGGAGACAGAATGAAAAACTCCTCAATGGCTGAACATGATGATTTCATTAAAGAAACAGTAGACATACTTTTGAAAGGATTGAACGCTAGATAACTTGGTTAAGGCTGCTATGCCTTTCTTTTTTTAAAATAAAATTGAGTAAATACTCAAAAAAGGAGGAGAATAAAATGACAATCACAGTGCTTATTTGGTTGGTGGCCAGCGTATTTATTTTGCATGATTTCGAGGAAATCATTACTGTGGAGGGCTGGCTAAAGAAAAATGAAAAGGACGTACTAAAAGTGGTTCCTAAAAGGTTTCATCCTTACATCAATCGTGTGTTTCCGCATGGAACAGCAGGATTTTCAGTTGCCGTTTTAGTGGAATATATCGGGATATTGCAAGTCACCTTCTTGGCCAGCTATGGTCACGGAGAGGGTTGGACCTTCTTGGGGATTCTATCCGTTGTCACGATTTTGTTTATCCACTCTTTTACCCATATTGGACAGTGCCTGCTCTTCAAAAAGTACACCCCGGGTGTGGTGACATCCATCATCTTGGTGATCCCTTTCTCGATTTATTTTTTTCATTTCTTGCTCAGTGGGCATTTCATTGATTGGAAAATGATTTGGTGGAGCATTCCGATAGGGGCAGTTCTGATGTTGCTTTTTAATCAAGTGGGACTCGCTCTTGGGAAAGCAATTGAAACCAAATAGGAAAACAGCCAAGTCTCTTCAGGAGACTTGGCTGTTTTAACAAAATCCATTTTATCCATTTACACGTTGGAATTGAAGCATGAAATCGCTGAACGCTTTGCATGCTTCATATGGCACGGCATTGTAGGTGGAAGCGCGGCATCCGCCGACAGACCGGTGGCCGTTGACTCCGATAAACCCTTCTTTTTTCGCTTCGGCTAAGAACTTCTTCTCTAATTCCTCATCCTTTAAACGGAATGTAATATTCATAAGGGAACGGCTGTCTTTTTCCGCATGACCAATGAAATACCCATTGCTTTGGTCAATCACATCATAGATGAGCTTGGCTTTCTCTTCGTTTCTTCTGGCAATCTCGTCAATTCCACCAATGCTTTTAGCCCAGTTTAACACTTCGCCAAGCATATAAATGCCAAAAGTAGGTGGAGTATTATATAAGGAGTTGTTTTTCGAGAAAGTGCTGTACTTTAACATCGTTGGAATATTGGTATTCGCCTTCTCCAACAAGTCCTTACGAATAATCACAACGGTTACTCCGGAAGGGCCAAGGTTTTTTTGGGCTCCGGCATAAATTAACGAAAATTTGCTGACGTCAAATGGTTTGGAAAAAATATCGCTGGACATGTCGGCCACCAACGGAACGTCCCCTGTATCAGGGAAATCGTGCCACTCTGTACCATATATCGTATTATTGGATGTTAAATGGATGAAAGCATCATCCTGGTTGTATTGCAGTTCATCCAGAGAAGGGATGCGGCGATAGTTTCCTTCTTTCGTGCTGGCAGCGTGATAAGGGTTTCCGAATAATTTCGCTTCTGCAAAGGCCTTTTCTGACCATGAACCTGTCATAATATACCCTGCATTTTGTCCCGGTTTAAGGAAATTCATCGGAACCATCGAAAACTGAAGACTAGCACCGCCCTGCACAAACAGTACCTCATAATTCTCTGGAATTGACAACAATTCTTTTAGCAGTGCGATGGCTTGATTATGTACTTCGTCATAGGCAGCGCTGCGGTGACTAAGTTCCATCACGGACATGCCGGTACCACGGAAGTCAATCAGCTCCTGTTGGGCTTTTTCCAAAACAGGAAGGGGTAGGGCAGATGGACCGGCGTTAAAGTTATATGCACGGTGAACGAGTTGATTCATGAGATAACACTCCCAATTTTTATTTATTAGAATAGTACCACATTTTTCTCACTTTAGGGAACTAAAGTGAAAATAATCAAAAAATTATTTTTGGAAAAATGGCTGATTTATCGAGAGGACAGCTATAAAATAGAATTTGTACATAGCGACTATTGAAATGGTTGAAAATTGACGAAAGGCTGTGGTGCACATGAAACCAAAAGTGGTAATCGCTTATAATAAGGTCAGTCAAAAAGTGGTGGATTTTCTCGAGGAATCCTTTGAAGTAATCAATTTTGCCAAGCTGGATGCCGAAAATCTACCACGCTTTTATAAGGAATTGCAAGAGGCGCATGGATTGCTGACAGCAGGTTTAAAAATAGATTCAGAGTTATTGGACCAAGCGCCCCATTTAAAGATTGTCAGCAATATTTCGGTTGGGTATGATAATTTCAATATTCCGGAAATGACCAAAAGAAACGTCATGGCGACCAACACGCCTGGGGTTCTGAATGAAACAGTGGCTGACACGGTAATGGGTTTAATCCTAGCCGCTTCAAGGAGAATATCGGAATTGGACAATTATGTAAAGGCAGGACGCTGGAAGGGGGAAGACGGTGTCAATCTTTATGGATCGGACGTTCATCATAAAACGCTCGGGATTATCGGAATGGGGGGAATTGGTACGAGCATCGCCAAAAGGGCTCATTTTGGGTTTGATATGCCTATTCTTTATCATAATCGCTCCCGTCATGTAGAGGCAGAGCAAACGGTAAATGCTGCCTATTGTTCCCTTGAAGAGCTATGCCAACGCTCTGATTTTGTTTGCCTGATGACCCCGCTGACCCCGCAAACCGTGAAGCTTATCGGGGAAAAGGAATTTAAACTAATGAAAAACACTGCCTTTTTTATCAATGCATCCCGAGGAGCAACCGTTGATGAACAGGCGCTTATCCGTGCGCTTGAACAAAGGGAAATAGCGGGAGCGGGACTCGATGTGTTCGAGCAGGAACCTGTTAGCCCGGATAATAAGCTGTTGAAAATGGATAACGTAGTGGCGGTCCCGCATATTGGTTCGGCCACCCATGAAACAAGATTAAAGATGGCGATGCTCGCAGTGGAAAATCTAGTGAACGGTTTGCAGGGGAACAGGCCGCCTAACTTGATTAATCCACAAGTGTTTGAAATCTAAATCGAAGTATAATCAGAGGCCTGCGAGTAGAAAGGGCCTCTTTTTAGGTTCTCTTAAACGCCTGTTAATCACTTGTATTTTCTGAAAATTTTGATACGATAATAAAATGATACTATCAAAATGAGTAAGGGAGAAGCGTATGATTGTACATCTAGAAAACGTCTCTTTAGTGAGAAATGGGAAATTTATTTTACAGGATATTCATTGGACAATCCAACCGGGCGAACACTGGGTGCTGTTCGGTTTAAACGGTTCTGGCAAGACGGCGATTTTAAATTTGCTGAATGCCTACTACTTTCCAACTAAGGGAAAAGTATCGGTGTTGGAAATGGAATTCGGGAAAACTTATCTGGGTGAAAAACTCCGCAGGAAAATAGGGTTCGTTTCTTCCTCGCTTCAAGCCAAACTTCATTCGGGAGACAATGCCTTTGAAGTGGTTTTAAGCGGCGCCTTTGCATCCATAGGCCTATACGAAGTCCCCACAGACGAAATGCGGCAAAAAGCTGTAAGGCTGCTTGAAGACTTGGGTTGTATTGAGTATGCCAACCAAAACTATGAAACATTGTCCCAAGGGGAGAAGCAACGCGTGCTGATTGCAAGGGCGTTAATGGCCGACCCGGCCCTTCTTATTCTCGATGAGCCCACAAACGGCCTGGATTTTATTGCCCGCGAAAAACTGCTCGAATCCATTTCAAGCGTTATGAAGCAGCCAGTTCCGCCATCCATCATTTATGTAACGCATCATGTAGAGGAAATATTACCGGAATTCAATAAAACTCTCTTGTTAAAACAGGGACAAGTCATTGCGTCGGGGGAAACAAGTGACTTGCTCAACGATGAACGGCTTAGCGAATATTTCGGAATCCCTGTCAGGGTAACATGGCAGAACAATCGTCCATTGCTTGCTAGAGTATAAAAATCATGAACGTTCGGCGGGGTTTCCGCTCTATAATTGTAAGTTTTTTATGAAGCTCTCTCATTAGAAATGGGAGGGCTTTTTGCATTGTTCGGATGACTAAAAATGAGTATTTAGAAATAAAAACAGGTAATTGTCGGGCATGGTCAATTTGTGTCCGAAAGATGAGGAAGAAGTATGATTTAACGGACTGGCTATTTTAAATATAATGAACATTAAGACAAAAGAAAGGGGACAGGTTATGGGGACGAAAAAGAAGGTATTTGGAGGGGCAATGGCACTCATTCTGGGTGCATCGCTAGCCTTTAGTGGCGGTGCCGTAAAAAGTAGTGCTGCACCGATAAACAAAAGCTACATAGTGATTTTTAACGACCAATCCCAATTGCCAGCAGGCTATGAAAAACTCATTAAAGATGCAGGGGGGAAAATCCAAGGCAAGCTAGAGAAATTGGGAGCTGTAGAGGTTAGTTCCACGAATCCGGACTTTTTGACCACTGTCAATAAATCTGGTCTTGTTTTGGAGGCTGGAATTGAAAATACGTTGTATCCTGAGAAACCTGCATTCCAAGAATCAGCTGCAATGGATGATTTAACAGCAGGTGCCACTCTTTATAATCAATACCAGTGGGATATCAAGCAGGTAACCAAAAATGGAGCATCTTGGAATCTTCCAGGCGGTACGGGAAAACCGGTTTCCGGTGATCCAATCGTTGTTGCTGTCATTGATACAGGTATTGATTACAATCATCCCGATATTAAGGGCAATTACGCTTATGGTAAATCGTTTGTACCAGGCTACCCTGACGCGTTTGACCAGGATGGGCATGGTACCCATGTGGCTGGATCAATTGCCGGCAAAGGGAGAATTCTCGGTGTTGGGCCGGACTTAAAGGTTGCTGCCTATCGTGTGTTTGGTCCGACAGGCGGAGCGGAAACTAGTCATATTGCGGAAGCGTTAATGACGGCTGCGGATGATAATGTGGATGTCGTGAATATGTCACTTGGCGGCTATGACTGGTTCCAGGATCCGGCTTATGCAACAAAAGATGTCGTGGCCGATGTCCGCCTATTTAATCGGGCCATTCAATATGCCATTAAAAAGGGTGTTACAGTAGTGGGTTCTGCAGGTAATGACGGTGTGAATATTACCAGCCCAGGCCAGCTTTCCGGCAGTGATCCTGGTTCTGTCCATCGCAGCCCTAGCAGTCAAACCATGATTCGTGTTTCTGCAGGCGGAAAAGACAAGAATCTCACTTTTTATTCCAATTATGGAGTTGGAAAAATTGATGTCATGGCGCCAGGCGGCGATTTAGGCCCGAATTATGATCCTGCGACTGGAGCTGGCAGAGACAGTACTTACTTATGTTTAAGCTCAGTCCCAGTGTATGATGCAAATGGCGTCCTTACTGGGCATGGCTATGCTTGGTATGGGGGCACTTCGATGGCAGCGCCAAAAACCGCAGCATTAGCGGGTGTCATTATCGCTAAATACGGAAAAGATGTCTTGTCACCGGCCCAAGTAAAACAAAAGATTTTAACATCAGCTGAAGATGTATTTAAACCAGGTTATGATGCCTATTCAGGAAATGGCTTAATCAATGCAGTTAGTGCGTTAAGTAAATAATTTGTTAGTCTATCATAGCAAAAGCGGCCTGATTGGGTCGCTTTTTTCTATGATAGACTAATTCAAGGTGATGGAAAACCTTAGGAAATGATTGTACCTGAATCAGTGGGTTTGATATACTTTTACTATAAAAATACATAGAATACGAGGTACATGTCTTGGCAAAGTCAAAATTGCAGTATTGGCTGATTCAAATTTTATTAATGGTATCAATCATTTTTGTTTCAAGTAAGATATCGTTTTTATTTAAACCGATTGGCATCTTTTTCTCTACCATCTTTTTTCCAATTCTGATTACTGGTTTCCTGTTTTTTATGCTGAATCCAATCGTGAATTTCCTGGAACGGCGCAAGATTCCGCGGATCGTAGCGATATTGATTATATACGTAGTATTCGCCGGGATTCTGGTCCTGGCTATCGGTAACCTCGTGCCAGCTATAACGAAGCAAATCACGGCACTAGCGAACGATATACCAGTCTATGTGGAAAAAACCAGAGGTTTTGTTAATGATTTGTCAAAATCGTCAGAGTTCAAACGAATCATGACCCAGCAAAGTGATTTAATTGAAACGGTCCAACAAAGGCTGATAAAGTTTGCCAATACCCTGCCGGACAATATTACCCGTGGCCTGGGAAATATCATTGGTGTCATCACAAACATTGCGGTCATTCTTGTCACGGTTCCCTTTTTGCTTTTTTACATGTTCAAGGATGGAAAGAAGTTTCCGTTAGCCGTCAGCAAGTTTATCCCTTCCGAGTATAGGGAGGAAGGACTTTCGATTTTAAAAGAAACAGGGGAAACACTTTCCGCTTATATCCAAGGCCAAGTGACCGTTGCTTTGGCGGTAGGGACATTATCGTTTATCGGCTATTTGATTATTGATATGCCTTATGCGCTAGTCCTTGCACTCATTGTGGCTCTCACCAATATCATTCCATATGTAGGTCCATTTTTGGGCGGTGCGCCGGCAGTGCTGATTGCCCTTTTTGATTCGCCGACAAAAGCGCTGCTCGTTGTCGTCGTCATCTTGATTGCCCAGCAAATTGAAGGAAATCTATTGTCTCCAATGATTCTCGGAAAAACCTTGGATACACATCCCGCAACGATTATCATCATTTTACTTGCGGCAGGAAACTTGGCAGGCATACTCGGAATGGTCTTGGGAGTCCCAACCTACGCTGTTTCAAAAACCATTGTGTTAAACATCGTCAAATTCTTGAGGGCCAGAAAAAGGGCCAATCATCCGGCTTAAACTTAGAACGCTGTGGATTACTTTTGTGATTAAAAGTGAGCCACAGCGTTTTTGTTTAACTTAAATAAGAAAGACATTCCTTTTTGGAAGAATCGTAATTGTCTAAAATATACTTCTTTTGCTATGATAAACCTTATTTCAAAGATTGTAGTATTGCTTATCATTTCTATAGACCATGAACAAAAGTGAGGAGCTCATACTGTAAAATGTTCGATTTAATTATCCAGAATGGGAATGTTGTATTGGAAGATTCTGTTGTTCAGGCGGATATTGCGGTGAAGGACGGCAAGATTGCAAAAATTGCAGATTGTATCCATGAAAAGGCACTAAAAATTGTCGATGCCATGAACCAGTATGTTATGCCTGGAATGGTTGATGCTCATGTACATATTTCAGAACCAGGCCGCACTAATTGGGAAGGTTTTGAAACGGGAACGAAAGCGTTGGCTGCAGGGGGAACTACCACATTTATTGATATGCCTTTAAATGCCCTGCCTGCCACAACCAATAAAAAGCCCTTCAATTAAAGCTGGAAGCGGCTAAAGACAAGACTTTTGTCGACTATGCCCTTTACGGCGGGCTTGTTCCCGGTAATATTGACCAGTTAGAAGAACTGGCCAATGAGGGAGCCGTTGCTTTTAAATGTTTTATGGCGACTTGCGGATCGGAAGAAGAGGGCGACTTCAAAAATGTCGATGACTACACACTCTATAAAGGGATGGAGAAATTGATAGAAATCAGGGAGATAGATATTCTATCTCCCTGATTTTTTATTAGTGGGTTATTGCTGAGACTAAACTAAGTCGATGTGACGCTTGTAAGTGTACATGTTGCTGTGAGATTGTTTTGAATGTCTATGTCAAAGTTATAAGTTAAGGTTCTGCGAATAGTGACCACACCTGTTGCAGGGTTGAATTCAAATGCAGGGCCCGTACAAGCACCACAGTTAACAGTAGTTGTAACCGCTCCAGTGTTTACATTGAACTGAAACGTCGCACAAACTGTCACGGATCGGGTTTGATTTAAACATGCCATTGTTAGTTTCCCCCCTTTCCTCTTTAACTAATGCCATTCTATGTAAATTGGAATTCATAGCAACGGTACTTGTCCCAAAAAGAAGAAAATGTGTGCATGTCCACTTAATAAAGTGGCAATATTTTTCACTTATACGTACAACACCATTTTCATAAGCCTAATCTGTGGATAGCAACGAAATGTCCTGTGATGTGTCAATCAACGGGTTGTTTATCAAAACAATTAGATTTGTAATAAAAAGTCCATTGAAAAAAAATAAATAGATGGTAAACTTTACATTGAGGTTATCCGTACAAGTTGAAAGACTTAAGAAGTTGTAAGGATAACTAATGAGTGTATGAAAATCTTATATTAAGCGCTAAGAATTGAAGAAAAGTACGATCAAAGAGTTTCTTGCAAAAAGGAGGAAACGAGTGTGTTAGAACAGTTGAAAAAAGAGGTTTGGGAGGCGAATCTTCAGCTTCCCAAACATGGATTGGTCACCTTTACATGGGGAAATGTAAGCGGTATCGACCGCGAGAAAGGCTTGGTGGTTATTAAACCAAGCGGAGTCCCCTATGAAGAATTAAAAATGGAAGATCTCGTTGTAGTGAACTTGAATGGTGAAATGGTCGAAGGTTTATTAAGGCCTTCCTCCGATACGCCGACACATCTTGCCCTCTATCGTGCTTTTCCCCAAATAGGGGGTATTGTCCATACCCACTCACCATGGGCAACCAGCTGGGCTCAGGCCCATCGTCCGATACCGGCTCTTGGCACCACTCATGCGGATTATTTTTACGGGGAAATTCCTTGTACCCGGCCGCTGGCAAAGGAAGAAATCGAGCGCGGTTATGAACTTGAAACAGGCCATGCTATCATTGAAACCTTTGAAAATGAGGGACTCGATCCCGTGGCGATGCCAGGTATCCTTTTGGCAGGGCATGCCCCGTTTAGCTGGGGGAAGGATGCCACCCAAGCGGTCCACAATGCGGTGGTGTTGGAGGAAGTGGCCAAAATGGCCTTCAATACGTTCCTGCTAAATCCGCAAATCAAGCCGATTGATCAATTCTTATTAGACAAACATTATCTTCGAAAACATGGAGCTAATGCCTATTACGGGCAAAAGCAGCAAAATATTAACGCATGATGCCGGCTAACTTGTCCATATAAATTGCTAGTTTACTATTTACTATTCTATTGAATATATTTTCACTTACCTAAGGGGGATTTACGATGCTAACGACAAAAGCATATGAGTTTTGGTTTATTACTGGGAGTCAATTATTATACGGAGAAGATGTTCTTCGTCAAGTGGAAGAAAATTCAAAAACCATTGTAAACGGTTTGGATGATGATTCTTCCGTTCCTTATAAATTGGTCTTTAAATCGGTTGTCAAAGATTCTAATGCCATCCGTAAAGTGATTATGGAAGCGAATTCAGATGAGAATTGTGCCGGAATCATTACTTGGATGCATACCTTCTCTCCATCCAAGATGTGGATTGCCGGTTTAACGCATCTGCAAAAGCCATATCTTCACCTGGCAACGCAATTTAACCGTGATATTCCATGGGAGACAATTGATATGGATTTCATGAATTTAAATCAGGCAGCCCACGGCGACCGTGAACATGGTTTCATTGCGGCACGATTGAAAGTAAAACGCAAGGTTGTGGTTGGCCATTGGGAAAATCCTGAAGTAAGGGAACGGATTGGCAGCTGGATGAAGACAGCGGCGGCTTTCCAGGAAAGCCAAAACTTAAAGGTTTGCCGATTTGGTGATAATATGCGCCAAGTGGCTGTAACCGAAGGGGATAAGGTGGAAGCGCAAATTAAATTTGGCTGGTCAGTTGACGGTTATGGTGTAGGTGACTTGGTGCAGCGGATGAATGAAGTGACTGATCAAGAAGTGGACCAGTTAATGGCTGAATATGAAGAAAGGTATGAAATTACCCCGGAGGGATTGACAGAAGGCCCGGTAAGAGAGGCAATCCGATATCAAGCCAGAATCGAACTAGGAATGAAAGCGTTCTTAACGGAAGGGGGCTATTCAGCATTCACCACCACTTTTGAAGATTTGCATGGCATGAAGCAGCTTCCAGGTCTTGCTGCCCAGCGTTTAATGGAACAAGGCTACGGATTCGCAGGTGAAGGGGACTGGAAAACGGCCGCTCTTACAAGATTGATGAAAATCATTGCCGGCAATGAGGGTACTTCCTTTATGGAAGATTACACTTATCATTTTGAACCTGGCAATGAAATGGTGCTTGGAGCCCATATGCTGGAGGTTTGCCCAACCATTTCGGCTACCCGTCCAAGAATTGAAGTACACCCGCTTGGAATTGGCGGCAAAGAAGATCCCGCGAGAATTGTATTCGATGGAAGAGGCGGTTCTGCGCTGAATGCAACGGTAGTGGACCTGGGACATCGTTTCCGTCTGGTTGTGAATGAAGTGGATGCCATACAACCAGAAAAAGAGATGCCAAATCTTCCGGTTGCACGGGTATTATGGAAAACCCAGCCTTCCTTAAGCCAAGCAGTAGAAAATTGGATTCAGGCTGGAGGTGCCCATCACACGGTCTTTTCCTATAAGGTAACAATTGAACAACTTAGAGACTTCGCTGAATTGGCCGGTATCGAAATGGTCGTTATTAATAATGGCACGGATTCCCATGCCTTCAATAATGAATTGCGTTGGAACGAACTGATTTATCGCTAAAAACAAAGACAGATAGAATCAGATAGGGCTATTAGAAATAATAGCCCTATCTTTTAAGAAAAGAGGCTCTGTTAAACGATACTGTTGATTTTTTTTACTCTGTTGATTGGAGCGGAAGGCGCACGCCCGCGGGTTCCTTGAGCGGCTGGAGCGGAAATCAACAGCCAAATTTAACAGAGCCAAGAATTAAGATGGATTGTTGTCCAAGCGTGAGTAGTCGGAAATGTCTTTTATTGGAGGAAACCTCATGAGTCTCGATATAAAAAACACGATTCAAAGTGGCAAAACAGCACTTGGCATAGAACTGGGTTCAACCCGCATTAAAGCCGTCCTCATTGACGAAAATCATGTGCCCATCGCATCTGGCAGTCATGATTGGGAAAATAGCTATGAGAACAATGTATGGACCTATAGTTTAGAGGAAATATGGAAGGGCGTGCAAGACAGCTATCAAAAGATGGCAAACGAGGTAAAGCAGCAATATGGAGTCAACCTGCAAAGGATAGGAAGCATCGGTTTTAGTGGGATGATGCATGGCTATATGGTGTTTGGCAAAGACGGTAAACTATTAGTCCCATTCCGCACATGGCGTAATAACATAACCGAACAAGCTTCAACTGCACTGACTGAACTATTTAACTACCAGATTCCTCAAAGATGGAGTATTGCCCACCTATATCAAGCAATCTTGAATCAGGAGGAACATATGGATGACATTCGTTTCCAGACAACGCTGGCTGGTTACATTCATTGGAAACTGACAGGGCAGAAGGTGCTGGGAGTTGGTGAAGCATCCGGTGTATTTCCCATTGACTTGAACACGAGAAATTATAATCAAACCATGATACAACAATTTAATGAATTGATTGAATCTCATTATCTGCCATGGAAACTGGAAGATATTCTGCCTGAGGTTTTAACGGCGGGTGAGAATGCCGGTTTCCTGACAGAAGAAGGAGCGAAGCTGTTGGATGTAAACGGACAGCTCGAGGCCGGTATTCCTCTTTGTCCGCCGGAAGGTGATGCGGGCACTGGAATGGTCGCAACAAACAGCGTAGCGAAACGTACGGGAAATGTTTCTGCCGGAACTTCTGTTTTTGCCATGGTGGTACTGGAAAAAGAACTGTCCAAAGTATATTCCGAGATTGACCTTGTTACCACACCGACCGGAAACCTGGTCGCCATGGCTCATTCTAATAACTGTTCGACAGACTTGAATGCATGGATCGGATTGTTTGAAGAATATTCCATGGCCATGGGGATCGAAGTGGACAAGGATAAGTTGTATGGAACGCTATATAATTTAGCTCTCCAAGGAGATCCGGATTGTGGCGGCTTACTCGCATATGGCTATCATTCCGGTGAACATATGACCCGTTTCGAAGAAGGCCGGCCATTGTTTGTCCGTACATCGGACAGCCGGTTCAACCTGGCGAATTTCATGCGTGTTCATTTACTTACGGCATTGGGTGCGTTGAAAATCGGCATGGATATTCTTCTGAGACAAGAACAAGTGAAATTGGATGAAATCTTGGGTCATGGCGGGTTGTTTAAGACCAAAGGTGTCGGGCAAAGCATCATGGCTGCTGCGCTGAATGTACCTGTTTCCTGTATGGAAACGGCAGGAGATGGGGGAGCATGGGGAATCGCCCTGCTCGCTTCCTATATGATGAACAAAGCGGATCATGAAACACTTGAAGAGTATCTAAGCCAGAAAGTATTTGCGGAAAAAACAGGCATGACGATGTATCCTGACCCTAAGGATGTGGACGGCTTTGAACAATTTATGAAGCGTTACACCAAGGGACTGGCGATTGAAAGAGCAGCAGTAGACAATCTTAAATAAACTGAGGATTGAATCATATGGCAGAGGATAAAATTCCTCTGCCATATTTCATATAGAAATAATTTCCTTATTAAAGGAATTATCCCTTTTTTCTTTTCCGATATTCTGTAGGAGAACAGCCGTTGATTTTCTTAAATAGCCTGGAAAAATAATAAGAATCCTCAATGCCCAGTGAACTGGAAATTTCCTTGACGGTATGATCGGTAAGGTCGAGCAGTTGGCCAGCCCGTTGGATTTTCATGCGCAGGAAATAATCAATGGGGGGGAAGCCTGTTTCTTGTTTAAATAGGTGAGTTAAATGTTGAATCGATAATCCAGCAACCATTGCAAGTTCTGAAAGCTTGAGGGAACCATCAAGCTTATCGGCCATATACTGAATCGTCTTTTCTAAGTAACGATCCTTTCTTTCCTCTTGTTCAGTACGTATGCTTGCTAAACCGAGTGTGCTGAGCAGATATCTCATGGTCTGTGAAGTTTTAATATGATGAAGCAGTGAATAGGGCTTGTCAGATAGAGATACGAAACATTGATCAAATAACTCGATAAATTTTACATAGTTGCTTAACGGAATTTGCAAAGGTCCTTCACTTAACCCAAAACTATTAATAAAAGCTAAAACATCCTCACCTTTTAGATGAAACCAATAAATGCTCCACGGATTATGTTCATCTGCACCATAACGATGGGGAGTGCCAGCTGGTATGACAATAAACATATGGCTTTTTAGAGAAAAGGTTTTTTCTTTATTTATTTCGACCCACCCTTCTCCAGCTGCACAATAGATTAGAATATGAGTATCGCAAGCTTCCGGACGCTCACGATAATGAAATTTTGCATGCGGGAAATAGCCGATATCCGTGACAAAAAAAGGACGGATAAGCGGTTGATTACAAATATCCCTCAATACATATTCCGGAAGCACAAAAAGCTTTTCTGACTCAAATCCATCCTGTTTTTTTATCATCTTTTCCACAACCTTTAGTTAATAAATCGCTCTGTCAAACGATATAGTTGATTTTTAAGCCCTTGTTGATTGGAGCGGAAGGCGTTGGAACAGGGCAGGGGAAGACCCCGCGGCCGCTTGACCCCCGGCACGCCAGCGGATTCTGAGTGACTCGAACGGAAATCAACAGCCATATTTAACAGAGACTAATAAAATGCTATAAGAAAATCATTTATGATAAGGCGGAGTATAGTTGTATTCTTAAATATTATTCTATTGAAAAATCAGAATATAGTCCATCATAAACAGAATTTCATTTATTGTTTGAAAGCGTTTATCGCGGTAAAGTGGAAGTATAAATTGGCAGAAACGAGGAGTAAAACATGGAAAAAGTAATGCGTTCTGTTTGTGTATGGG
Organism: Neobacillus camarae; assembly: GCF_054950115.1. NCBI lineage: Bacteria > Bacillati > Bacillota > Bacilli > Caryophanales > Bacillaceae > Neobacillus > Neobacillus camarae. The sequence goes on from NZ_JBUCKX010000001.1 coordinate 979,500, forward strand.
AAGAAAAGCGGGACATCCCCACCTATGGTGTCGGAGAGCCGAATAAGAATCCCATGTTCCTTGAAAAGAGAGTATATCAAGGAAGTTCAGGAAAGGTATATCCACACCCCGTTATTGATAAAATCCAGGACGATAAAGAACTAGTCACCTATCAACTAGTCATTTTGGAAAATGAATATGTGCGCATCGAAGTCATGCCGGAAATTGGCGGGAGAATTTACCGGGCCTTGGATAAGACCAACAACTATGATTTTGTTTACTATAATCGTGTCATAAAACCCGCACTTGTTGGATTGGCAGGGCCTTGGATCTCTGGGGGAATCGAATTTAATTGGCCCCAGCATCATCGCCCCAATACATTTGGCCCGGTAGAATATCGAATTAGTGAAAATGAGGATGGCAGCGCGGCGGTATGGGTGAGCGAAATAGACAGGATGTATGGCACGAAGGTGACGGCAGGATTTACCTTGCATCCCGGAAAAGCGTATTTAGAAATATCGGTGCAACTATATAATAGGACACCAGTACCGCAAACCTTTCTGTGGTGGGCCAATCCCGCTGTTTCGGTGAATGACCATACCCAATCCGTGTTTCCGCCGGATGTCCATGCGGTGCTCGATCATGGAAAACGTGATGTTTCCAAGTTTCCCATTGCAACCGGTACCTATTATAAAATGGACTATTCGGAAGGAGTCGATATTTCAAGGTATAAAAATATCCCTGTCCCGACATCTTATATGGCTTACAAGTCTGATTATAATTTTGTTGGCGGATATGATCATGGGGTGAAAGCCGGTTTGCTGCATGTGGCTAACCACCACATCGCGCCAGGGAAAAAACAATGGACATGGGGAAATGGTGAATTTGGGCAAGCTTGGGACCGAAATTTAACAGATGAAGACGGACCTTATATTGAACTTATGACCGGTGTCTATACCGATAACCAACCGGATTTCTCATGGCTGCACCCTTATGAGGAAAAAACATTTAAACAATATTTCATGCCGTATAAAGACATTGGAATCGTGAAAAACGCTTCAATAGATGCTGCGGTTAATGTAGAGGTTGATGACACGTTAAAACGTACAAAGGTATCCGTTTACGCAACATCTTTGTTCGAAGAAGCGACAATCGAATTAACGGGCAAAAGCAAGGTATATATCCATGAAACAGCTACATTATCACCAATCAAGACATTTGAGTGCGAGGTACAATTGCAACAAGTAGAGAAATCCCAAGATTTAATTCTATCTGTTATGGACAATAAAGGGCGGCTATTAATCTCTTATCAGATGGAAGAGAAAAAGGCGGAAGCACTCCCTGATCCAGCAAAGCCCCTGCCAATTCCTGCGGAATTAAAAACGACCGAGGAGCTATACCTTGCTGGATTGCACTTAGAGCAGTATCGTCATGCAACATTTGCACCGGAAGATTATTATTTGGAAGGCTTAAGGCGGGCCTCTAAGGATATTCGGTTGAATGTCGCATACGGGACCTTGTTATTACGCCGCGGATTGTTTAAAGAGAGTGAAGGATATTTCCGAAAAGCCATTGGGGCGTTAACATGGCGCAACCCAAATCCATATGATTCTGAGGCGTATTATCAGCTTGGACTGGCACTCAAGCTTCAAGGAAAATTAAAGGAAGCCTATGCAAGCTTTTATAAATCGGTGTGGTCTTCCGCATGGCAGGATAGTGGTTATTTTTCACTGGCCCAGATTGCCTGTGAAAACGGCTCATATGAGGAAGGACTAGAGCTTATTGAAAAATCGCTGATTCGCAATACCCGTAATTATAAAGCGCGTCATCTCAAAACGGCATTATTGCGAAAAAGCCGGCGCTTGCATGAAGCCATTGGTTTTGCTGAAGAAACGCTCCAATATGATATCGCCGATTTTGGTTCTTATAACGAGCTTTACTTGGTGTTAAAAGAGCAGGGGGAAACGGAAAAGGCAGCGAAAATATTGGCTGAGCTTCAACAGTTGATGCGTGAGGATGCTCATAATCATTTGCACCTGGCGGCAGATTATGCAGAGAGTGGGCTATTTGAGGAAGCGGTCCAGGTTCTTCAGCGAGTCGCAATAGCAGAGGATAACACAGTGTACCCAATGGTGCATTACACTTTAGCCTATTTATATGAAAAACTAAATCAAGCAGATAAAGCTGATTTTCATAGGAAGAAAGGGAAAGCATCTCCAAGTGATTATTGTTTTCCAAACAGCTTGTTTGAAATAATCGTATTAGAGCATGTGATTACAATGAATCCACAGGATGATAAAGCGCACTATTACTTAGGAAACCTGTTCTATGATAAAAAAAGGCAAAAAGAGGCAGTGAAGCATTGGGAAGCAGCAAGATCCATTAATCCCTATTTTGCGACGGTCCACCGTAATTTAGGTTTGGCATATTTCAACGTTCTTGGGGATGATGAAAAAGCCCAAACAGCTCTTGAAACGGCCTTGGCTTGTAATAGTTCGGATGCCCGGGTGTTATTTGAATTGGACCAACTATACAAAAAGCTGGGCTGCTCACCCGAAAAGCGCCTGAGCCGGCTTCAATCACATCTGGATTTGGTAGAAGAGCGGGATGATTTATTGCTGGAATACATTACCCTTTTAAATACATTAGGAAATTATGAAAAGGCAATTGGTTTATTGTCTGAGCGTATTTTTCATCCATGGGAAGGCGGGGAAGGGAAAGTAACCGGTCAATACGTATGGGCGCATGTCGAGCTTGGCAAAAGATATTTAGCAAATCAAAAACATGAACAAGCAATTCAATTATTAAACAAGGCGCTTGTTTATCCTCCTAATCTTGGAGAAGGTAAATTAGCAGGGGCGCAGGAAAATAATATCTATTATTATCTTGGTATGGCTTACGAACATCTTAATCAAATGGAGCAATCGATTGAATGTTTTACGATGGCATCAAGGGGATTGGAAGAGCCTACGAGTGCGATGTACTACAATGATCAGCCGCCCGAAATGATTTTCTATCAAGGCATGTCCTGGCTTAAGCTGAAGAATGAGAGGGAAGCAAGACGGAGATTTCATAAACTTATTGATTATGCGGAAAAACACCTATTTGATGACGTCATCATTGATTATTTTGCTGTATCGTTACCGGATTTCCTAGTCTTTGAGGATGACCTTAATAAACGAAACCGGATCCATTGTCATTATATGCGGGGACTTGGGTTCTTGGGGCTAAATCAATTCAAGATGGCCCAGGAACAATTTGATCAAGCTTTACATCTTGACCCAAGCCACCAAGGAGCAAGGATTCATCAATCACTGATGAAGGAGGCAATCCCGCATGAGAGCGTATAGGATTGACGTAAAAAATGCGCAGAAAGAGATTTACCCGCTGGCAACAAAGCTTGGTGGATTCAATGAAGCAGGAGACAGTTATAGTTTTACAAACTATTATCTGGAGAAAAATGGCCTCCCGTTTTTCGGCATAAGTGGCGAGTTTCATTTCAGTAGATATCATAGCGAAAAATGGGAAGATGAAATCATCAAAATGAAAATGGCGGGAATTAATATCGTCCCAACTTATGTTTTTTGGAACCATCACGAAGAGGAGCAAGGAAAATTTGATTGGCAGGGAAATAAAAACCTCAGAAGATTTGTCGGGATTTGCGGCAAGCATGGGCTGCCCGTGATCTTGAGAATCGGCCCGTTCGCCCATGGGGAGGCAAGAAATGGCGGGATTCCCGATTGGCTCTTCGGAAGACCTTTTGATCTGCGGTCAAATGATCAAGAGTATTTGACATATGTGGAAAGGTTTTATCAAGAAATTGGAAGGCAGGTTCATGGCCTCCTCTTTAAAGAAGGTGGCCCCATCATCGGAACCCAGATTGAGAATGAGTATGAACATGCAGGGGCACCGTGGGAAATAACAAATGGAACCGGGAATGAGTGGTTACCCGCAGGCAGGGACGGGGATGCGCATATTAGGAAACTGAAGGAGTTGGCCATTCAAGCTGGCATTCAAACTCCCATCTATACGAGTACTGGCTGGGGAGGCGCTGCAGCACCGGTTGAAGAGGTTTTGCCATTATGGGGAGGCTATGCGTTTTGGCCATGGATTTTCTATGGAGATGTGAAGGAGCACCCTGCCACGCCTGAATTTATTTTTAGAGACTATCATAACGATGAACAGAAAAACTATGGGTTTACTCCCGCTTATCCTTCCGAGAGCCTGCCATTCGCTTGCTGCGAAATGGGGGGCGGGATGACCGTTTTCTATAAATATAGATTCAAGCTGCCGTATGAAAGTGTGGATGCCATGACAGAAATGAAGGTAGCGGGCGGGTGTAATTTTGTTGGCTACTATGTGTTCCATGGTGGTTCCAATCCGAAGGGGAAAAGAACACCCTTCTTGAATGAAAATGCCACACCGAAAATATCTTACGACTATCAAGCGCCAATTGGAGAGTTTGGACAAATCAGAGAGTCATATAAGCGATTAAAGCGCCAACATTATTTTTATAAAACAGTGGAGGAAAGCTTTTGCCAAACCAAAACCTTCCTTCCATATGATACGAAAGACATGGACCCGTATGATGTTGAAACATTGCGGTTCGCGGTAAGAGCCAATGGGGAATCAGGATTTGTTTTTATCAATAACTATCAAGATCATGTCGAGACAAAGGACCAAAAAGACTTTGCCATCACCGTTAACCTTGGGAATCAGGAGGTACGTCTTCCTAAATCCGGCAGCATGTCGTTAGCGAAGGATGAATGCTGCATCCTTCCGTTTAACTTGGATTTACAAGGGCTAACTCTTACGTATTCAACGACACAATTACTCACAAGCATCGAGCATGAGGGGGAAACCTACTTTTTCTTCTTCACTCCCAAAGGAATGAATGGGGAGTATTGTTTTGAAAGCGATAAGATCCAAGAGATAAGTGTAGATAACGGGACCATCCTTTCTGATGAAAATACGTTAGTACAAGTAAGTGATGAAAAGATTAGCCGGGTCGATATCACCTTGAAATCGGGCAGAAGGCTTCATGTTTGTACATTAACGCATGAACAAAGCTTAAACTTTTGGAAGTATTCTTATCGGGGGAAAGAACAGGTTTCCATTACCAATGCAACCCTGCTTGTGGACGAAGAGAAAATAAGACTGGAAAGTGAAGGTCAAGAGACTGTAAAACTACTATCATTCCCAGGATTTAATGATACGATCAACATAGCAGGGGAGGAAATCTCTTGCCTGAACCATGGACTATTCAAGGAATATAAGAAAAAGATCAGTGACAGTCATGCAGGCATAGAGGTTAAAATGGTGAACCAAAATAAAGCCGTGATTGATTTCCGGCCCGAGGCTTTTGACGATGCAAAAGATCTTCTCCTGCAAATTGATTATGTCGGCGATATTGGCTATGCGTTTATCGATGGCGAGTTGATCCATGATAATTTTTGCAATAACGGCACATGGGAAATCGGCCTGCAAAATCATAAACAAGACCTGTTAGAGAAGGGAATGTATATTTACATTTCCCCATTAAAAGAGGGAAGCTTTGTCAAGAGTGATTCACCAATGGCAGCAAGAGCAGAGGTGATCAATAACCAAATTGCTGAAATTAAATCGATTAAGGCCACGGCGATTCGTGAACTAGAAATAGAGATATAGCGGGAGGAGAAACAGCTTGATTGATGCGCTAAAAGCAAAAACAAGAACAAAGATTTCATTGAATGGTGAATGGTTCTTTACGTTAGATCCAGAGGAAAAATATCCGGCAAAGGAGATTGCTAGTTCTCCTGCGAAAACTGCGATAAACGTGCCTGGTTCTTGGGAGGAGCAAGGCTTTGGAGAGCCGTCCAAGCATCATCCGATTGGGACGTGGAAGAAGCTGCATGAATACGTGGGAACAGCATGGTATTCACGGGAAGTTTTTATCCCAGAGGATTTGAAAAGTCAATCAATGAAATTAGTCCTATCCGGGGTTCGTTGGATAACAAAAGTATGGGTGAATGAACAGTTTGTCGGGGAAGGGGAAAGTCTGGTAAGCGATCATGTTTTTGATGTATCGGAATTTATTAAAATTGGCCAGAACAATAAAATCGTCATCTTTGTCAACAATGAAATGAAATACCCTCTCCAGGACAGCCATATCCATTCCTACCATACCGCCACGAATTGGGGCGGAATTACAGGTGGTATTTATTTGGAGGCTTTTCCGAAAACAAATATTCAGGAAGTAAGGGTGTATCCAAGGACAGAGGAACAGTACATCGAAGTGGAAGTCGTTCTGCAAAATAGCCGATTACTAAATTCAAGCAGCTACCTTTCCATTCAGATTCTTAATAAGGATGGAGGAATAGTATGTGAATTGCAAACTCCAATCGACGCCTTGCATGATAAATTAGAACTTAAAATTGACATTTGGGAAGATGTTATTTATTGGGATGATCGAAATCCTTACTTATACCAATTATTTGTGTCTATCATCGACTCTAATAAAAAAGTTGACCATCAAAAACAAACGCTTGGGATTCGATCGATAAAGGCTGAAGGCAAACAGATTTTATTAAATGGAATGCCTAAATTTTTAAGAGGCTATGTGGATTGCTGTATATTCCCGCAAACGGGTTATCCGAGCTGGAAGAAGGAAGATTATATCAAACAATTTAAAACCGTGAAGCAATACGGTTTTAATCATGTGAGATTGCATGGCTGGACCCCGCCAAAGCCATTTTGGGAAGCGGCCGATGAGGAAGGGATGCTGGTTCAAACGGAGCTGCCGCATTGGTCACCATTATATAAAGACAGAGCGAAGCAGCCGGACCAGGATGTCCACGACTTCCTGGTTAGAGAGCTTTACCGTGTAATTGGATCACTAAATGAGCATCCTTCGTTTGTCTTGCTGTCACCCGGGAATGAATTAATCAGTCCCCAGGGGCACGAACAATTAAATGAAGTGGTGCGGCTTTGCAGGGAACTGGATTCAACAAGATTATATACAGATAATACAGGCTTCGGCCGTCTTCCTGCCCATGATCGCGAAGGTGACTTTTACATTCCGTCATTGAATGCGCATCCGCCTTTGAATAATAATTTTGCCGGAACACCCAACACATTTGAGGATTACAATGTCGTCACCATGCAAGAAGCAAAACCAATCCTTGCACATGAACATGGCCAGTTCACCATGTATGTTCGGCCACAGGAAGCAGAGAAGTATAAAGGGGTATTACGTCCGCATTGGCTAGAAACAACAATGGCAACATTAGAAAAGAAAGAGCTGCTTGGGCGGATTGAGGAATTTATCGAAGCATCTGGAACACTGCAAGCAAGAGCCTATAAGGAAAATATCGAAAGAGCGAGAAGAACATCAGGGCTATCAGGAATTCAACTTTTGGACATCCGCGATTTTCCTGGCCAAGGCCATGCAACGACAGGGGTATTGGATGTGTTCTGGGACAATAAAGGGACCATTTCGCCGGAAAAATTCCGCTCTTTTAATGATGAGGTGGTCATCCTCATGCGCTCGTTGAATCGAACACACTATGCAGGAGAAAAGCTTTGGGTGTCCATCGATGTTTCGAATTACAGTAATGATTTATTCCGGAAAAGTGAGTTAACATGGGAGTTATCAGCCAATCAACTGGTTCTGCAATCCGGCTCGATTCCCGTGGCTGAAATCATACCGGGCAATGTCACTCCAATTGGTGTGATTGACGTAGATACACCTGCAAATATCAGCCAGTCACTGTTATTAACGGTTAAGCTTAAAGCGGCCGATAAAATCATCGAAAATCAATGGGAATTTTGGACGTATAGGAGACCGGCACTTCATAAGGATGCAAGCAGGATATGGTCGGATGTCCCTCAGTTGGGAAATTCACTTTATGGAGCAAAATATACCGGGAAAATTGGGTTTGAAGGCTTTAGTTATAAAGAGGAAAAGGACATCGATCTTGCCATCTCCAATCATCTGTCAACAGAGCTTTTGCAGTTTCTGCTTGATGGTGGTAAAGCTTGGATTATGGCGGAGGAAGGAAACCAATTTGACGAAGTAAACACTAGGTTTCTCCCTATCTTTTGGAATTATCTCTGGTTCCCAGCGCAAATTGGCACCACCATGGGCATGATCATTCATGATCATCCATCACTGGAAAATTTCCCGCATGATGGCCGGTCCAACTGGAATTGGTTCCATTTGGTTGACAGGGCGACAGCCATCAATCTAGAATCGGTTCCACAAATTAAACCGATTGTGGAAGTGATTGATAACCACAACCGAGGAAAGCATTTAGCCTATTCCTTTGAAATAAAAGTAGGGGAAGGCAAGCTGTATGTATCAACGTTTAATATCGTAAAGAACCTGAAGCGCCCTGAAGTGGAGTCTCTTTTCCATGAAACGATCCATTTTCTCATGAGTGATGAGTTCAATCCATCCGCGAATGTGACGGTCGGTGAATTGCTTGGCTTATTTAAACTAAAAGGGAATTGGTAATTGAATCTTCTACATAATGAAAGCCTTGAAAGATTAAGGCAGTATATGATAGTAAAAATGCATATACCAATTGTCTTGAATGGCCTGCGTTCAAGTGGACACTGTAATTAAATAATCTATATTACGTGTGGCCATAGCTCTGTATTCTATTGGGATAAGGCCACAACTTTAATAAAAAATTAATAAATAAACTTAACAACATCATCGAAAGGTCTACGCGTTTTTGGCCGAGGGTCTTTTTTACGATAACCAAAGGCTGCCATAACAGAGATACTGAAATGCCCTTTTTCTAATAATCCTTCTTCATCTAGCAGCCGATTCATTTTTTCAATATTAAATCCTTCAATAGGACAAGAATCGATCCCGATTAGGGCAGCGGCAGTCATCATATTAGCAAGAGCTATGTAGGTTTGTTTACATGCCCAATCGTATAGGGGACGATCGCCCTCGAGCATGTTAAAATCCTCTCTTTGAAACTCTTCCACTCTATGTAAAAACCTCCCCAGAAATTCTTCCGGCATTTGGGAAACATTCATTAAATGGTCCTTTAAATAATCGGAATGATATATGGTGTCCAGTTTTGTTCTGGCCAAGATAATGACAAAATGACTTGCATCGGGAAGCTTGCTAAACGCTCCCCATGATGTGTGCTTAATTTTCTCACGAAGTTCAGGGTTTTGAACAACAACGAAGCGCCATGGTTCAAATCCAAAAGAGCTAGGAGATAACCGTCCAGCTTCTAAAATAAGATGAAAGTCATCGTCGGAGATTTGTTTTTCTGGATCAAATTCCTTGGTTGCATGTCTAAAATAAAACGCATCGATTATTTCTCGTTTTAAGGTATCTTTATCTAGAGGCAAATAACCCACTCCTTTTGTTTTTTGTATGTAAGATGATAATTATTAGTATGTCTATTTGAATCTTTCTAATGATGCCTTTAATTTGTCAGCATATTAGCTGTTTTACAAGTTTAGCAAAGGATAACACAGAAAAGCCCTTGCTATCGCAAGGGCTTTTGTACGTCCCAGAGAGGATTCGAACCTCCGACCTACAGTTTAGGAAACTGTTGCTCTATCCTGCTGAGCTACTGGGACAAAAGATAAAAATATTAATTTCGCACACACGCTGAAGTTAATTCTAAGGATCATATTCGGGCGTGCTGAGCTTGTAGAAAATTTATTCTTGTTCTATTAGGAACGTTTTCTATTATAAAGAGTAAATCAGCAAAGGTCAATAAAAATGTTATCGAATAGAAAGATCTTTTGTCTCTTTGATTTTGTTCCCTGCTTTTTCGCGAAACAGTAACCATACAATGGAACTGAGGACAATGAGCAAAGCTTCCAACGAGAAAATATAGACAGGATAGGGACCCAAATAATCCAGCAAACTCGCGCTGCCAGGTTTATGGCTTAAGAACATATAGTTCCCGTTGACCCATTTGTTAATCAATAAAACAAAAGGAAGTAACATATTTAAAAAAACGAACAGTTTGACAATCGACCAAATGGTGGGACGGTACCCTTTCACCCAGGTAAAAAACAGCGCCACCCAGATCATGATTAAATGCGTCAAGAAAAAGTGAAAAAACCGGAAATGGGGAAAATCATAATGCAAAACAGGTGTGAAAATGGCTTGTGAAGCGCCTAAAAGGGCCGTAAATAACAGAATCTCATAGAAAATTCTCTTTTTGGTAAACAGCAAAAAGATCGTCAAAAACCAACTGATATTGCATAATTCCAATGGAAGGGAATGACTGACTAACCAGTTGTTATTCACAACCATCCAAAGATGGTAAACCGCCTCAAAGACAAGCAGAAAAACGGCCAACCCCAATTCGAACTTGCCCCAATGGATTGGTTTTAATTTTTCTCTCCATAAAAATAGGAACGCGGAACCCAGTAATAGAATAGCAATACTCACGATATGGCTGACTGAAAACATTTCAAAACGATAACCTTCGACTTGGCCGCCAAACCACATTCACGGACCCCCACATTGTCAGACATCCTTAAAACTATTTTATGCCGCCGCACTTGTAAGCTTTCATACAATTATTTTCTCATCCATCTAAGAAAATAAACATTGGACCAATGGCCGATTTTCTAGCGCGTTTTAAGAGAATAGGATTTTTCTGTCTGCTAAAGTTCAAGGAATATATGATATAATAATTTGTCGAAGATACTCGAGAGAATGAGAAACAATGGAGGAAAATATGGCATACACTCCGATGGTACAACAATACTTACAAGTCAAGGCAGATTACCAAGATGCCTTTTTATTTTTTCGCTTAGGCGATTTTTATGAAATGTTTTTTGATGATGCCGTGAAAGCATCCCAGGAACTAGAGATTACCCTGACAAGCCGAGAAGGCGGGCTGGAGGAACGAATCCCCATGTGCGGAGTTCCTTACCATTCTGCCGCCAATTATATTGAAACATTGGTTTCTAGAGGATATAAAGTGGCAATATGTGAACAGGTAGAAGATCCCAAGCTGGCAAAAGGTGTCGTAAAGCGGGAAGTGATTCAGGTCATCACCCCAGGGACGATGATGGAAGGCAAGGGACTTGCTGACAAAGAAAATAACTATATCGCTTCGGTCACCGCGTTTGACGACCAAACCTATGGATTTGCTTATAACGACATTTCAACTGGTGAAAGCAAGGTTACGTTGCTGACGAAAGATTTTGATGAAGTGTTGAATGAACTCTCCGTATTAAATGCAAAAGAAGTGGTCGTTGCCAGCGATTTTGAAGCCGAGTTGCAAAAGAAAATGCGCGAGCGCGAAATCTTGACCATCTCATTCGAAGATAATAGTTCCATAGAGATGAACTTTTCACCGCTGCTCGAAAACCTGAACCAAGATAAGTTGAAGCAAACGGCTGCCAGACTATTTAACTATTTATTCCGCTCCCAAAAGAGGAGTCTCGACCACCTGCAGCCGGTTACCACCTATCAAATCCAACAGTTTTTAAAAATTGATTACTATTCGAAGCGGAACTTGGAACTGACCGAGACAATTCGCTCCAAAGGGAAAAAGGGATCCTTGCTTTGGCTGCTGGATGAGACGATGACCGCAATGGGCGGAAGGATGCTAAAGCACTGGATTGACCGCCCGCTGATTAACCGGGAAGAGATTGAACACCGCCATAATCTGGTGGAAGTATTGATGGGTCACTACTTTGAAAGGCAGGACCTGCGAGAAAAATTGAAAGAAGTGTACGATTTGGAGCGGCTGGCCGGACGGGTTGCCTTTGGTAACGTGAATGCCCGCGATTTGGTCCAGTTGAAACGATCCTTGATGCAGATTCCTTTTTTAAAAGAAATCCTGCTCTCCATGAATCAGGAAGAGATGAACATTTTAGCCGAATTGCTGGATCCTTGCGAAGAAGTGACGGATTTGTTGGAGCAATCGATTGTGGACAATCCGCCGCTATCGTTAAAAGAAGGCAATATGATCCGTGATGGGTACAATGAGCAGCTCGATCAATACCGCGATGCCAGCCGGAACGGCAAAACCTGGATTGCCCAACTAGAGCGCGAAGAACGGGAAAAGACGGGGATTAAATCATTGAAGGTCGGTTACAACCGGGTATTTGGCTACTATATTGAAGTGACCAGAGCCAATCTTCATCTGCTCGAAGAAGGACGATATGAGCGGAAGCAGACTTTGACCAATGCGGAACGGTTTATCACGCCGGAATTAAAGGAAAAAGAAGCGTTGATTTTACAAGCGGAAGAAAAAATCGGCGAACTCGAATATGATTTGTTCACTGAAATACGCGAAATTGTGAAGGAATATATCCCCCGCCTTCAGGCTTTGGCCAAAACGGTCAGTGAGCTGGATGTGCTGCAAAGCTTTGCCAAGGTAAGTGAGGATCGCCATTATGTGAAGCCGGTATTCTCACAAGAGCGCAAGATTGTCATCAATGACGGACGCCATCCGGTGGTTGAAAAAGTATTAAACTCACAAGAATATGTGCCAAATGACTGCAATATGGACAGTGACCGGGAAGTTCTGTTAATTACCGGTCCGAATATGTCCGGTAAAAGCACCTACATGCGGCAAATTGCATTGACCGCGATATTAGCGCAGATTGGCTGTTATGTGCCGGCAGCGGAAGCTGTCCTGCCAATCTTTGACCAAGTATTTACCCGAATTGGCGCCGCTGATGATTTGATTTCCGGCCAGAGCACGTTTATGGTGGAAATGCTCGAAGCGAAAAATGCGATTGCCAATGCGACCCAAAACAGCTTAATTCTTTTTGATGAAATTGGCCGCGGAACGTCAACCTACGATGGCATGGCATTAGCCCAAGCCATCATTGAATACATCCACAACCGGATTGGGTCGAAAACGCTGTTCTCGACTCACTATCATGAGTTAACGGTGTTGGATGAAGAACTGGCCAAATTAAAAAACATACACGTCAGCGCGATTGAACATAATGGCAAAGTCGTGTTCCTTCATAAAATCAAAGAAGGTCCGGCGGATAAGAGTTACGGGATACATGTTGCCCAGCTGGCTGAACTCCCGCCGGAATTAATTAAGCGTGCCAATGAAATTTTAACAGCCTTAGAGCATTCATCAGAAGGGTCTGTGCCGTTAAAGTCTGCTGAACTACCGGCAGAACAGCCAGTGGAACCAAAGACGGTTGCGGAAGCTGCTCAATTATCCTTCTTTGATGAACCGGAACAGCCGAAAAAGCAGGAACCGGCCGGAAAAGAACGAAAAGTATTAGAAAAAATAAAACAGCTTGATATATTGGATATGACACCATTGCAAGCCATGAACATGCTTTACGACTTGCAAAAAAAGTTAAAAGTCTGACATAACAGGGAGGCAGAATCATGGGGAAGATCATTCAATTAGACGATGCTCTTTCAAATAAAATAGCGGCGGGAGAGGTTGTGGAACGCCCTGCCTCCGTCGTTAAAGAACTAGTAGAAAATTCGATTGATGCCGGAAGTACCGTGATTGAAATTGAAGTCGAAGAAGCGGGACTGGCGAAAATCAGGATTACCGATAATGGCAGCGGGCTGGAAGAGGAAGATGTGTTAGTCGCTTTTCAGCGCCATGCGACGTCCAAAATTAAGGATGAAAACGATTTGTTCCGCATCCGTACCCTTGGATTCCGGGGAGAAGCCTTGCCGAGTATCGCCTCCGTTTCTAGACTGGAATTAAAGACCTCCACCGGTGAAGGGGCCGGAAATGTGGTTGTGATTGAAGGCGGGAAGGTCGTGACGTTTGAAAAGGCGTCGAGCAGGCGCGGCACGGATATCACGATTACCGATTTATTTTACAATACACCGGCACGGTTGAAATACATGAAGACCATCCATACTGAGCTCGGGAATATTACCGACGTGGTAAACCGGCTTGCCTTGGCCCATCCGGAAGTCGCTTTTCGGTTAATCCATAATGAGCGGAAGCTTTTGCAGACCAACGGCAATGGAGACGTCCGCCAGGTGCTGGCCTCCATCTATGGACTGGCGATAGCCAAGCAGCTTGTGCCGATATCGGGGACATCCTTGGATTATAAAATTACCGGATATGCCTCGATGCCGGAAGTGACCCGTGCTTCGAGAAACTATATTTCGACGATGATTAACGGCCGGTTTATAAAAAATTATCCATTAGTGAAGGCGATTCAGGAAGGGTACCATACCTTGCTTCCAATTGGGAGGTTTCCAATTGTCCTTCTTGATATCGAAATGGATCCGCTGCTGGTCGATGTAAACGTCCATCCATCGAAAATGGAGGTCCGTTTTAGTAAAGAATCCGAGTTGAACGAACTGGTGAGCACGGTCATTAAAAATACGTTTAAATCAAAGATCTTAATTCCGACAGGATACACACCCTCTAAAGCGGAAATGCCCAAAACAGAACAAACTTCGCTGGCACTTGATGAAGGGACCCTGCCTTCTAGCGTGTATAATGAGAGGCCACCGGTTTTTCAAACAAAACCAGTCACTCATTCCGATTTTAATAACCAGGTAAAAGATCCAGCTGGTTTTGCTGAAAATGCGGAGGAATCGTCAGAAGCCCCTGAAGAAAGGCCGAAAGAAGGATTTTCATGGGAGCAAATCAATCCATTTTCTTCTTTCCAACCTACGTTTCCGGAACATGTCAGAGGGGGAGAGCCTCCTTTTGAGAGTGATACCACTTTTGCTGAAATGGAAACAGGACTGGAAAATGAGCCTAATCCTGAGCGGGAGGCAGTGCCTGGCGAGAGCCGTGTACCGAGGATGTATCCGATTGGTCAGATGCATGGAACGTATATATTTGCCCAGAATGAAAACGGGTTATATATCATCGACCAGCATGCCGCCCAAGAACGTTTGAAATATGAGTATTTTCGTGAAAAAGTCGGCCGGGTGGATTCGGAGCTTCAGGATATGTTGATGCCATTAACCTTTGAGTATGCATCGGATGAATATTTAAAAATCATCGAATACATGCATGAATTGGAGAAGGTTGGCGTGTTCTTGGAGGAGTTTGGGATTAACAGTTTTATTGTCCGTTCCCATCCGACATGGCTTCCAAAGGGGCAGGAAAAAGAGATTATCGAAGAAATGATTGAACAGCTGCTTTTAATGAAGAAAGTTGATATTAAAAAGCTTCGCGAAGAGGCAGCGATTATGATGAGCTGTAAGGCGTCAATCAAAGCAAACCGCCACCTAAGGAACGATGAAATCCAAACACTTTTGGATGATTTAAGGAAAGCGTCCGATCCGTTCACATGTCCGCATGGCAGGCCGATTATTGTCCATTATTCCATTTATGAAATGGAAAAGATGTTTAAACGCGTGATGTAGAAGGACTAGGAACAAAACAAAAATATTTTGTAAGAAAAATACTCTCACCCGTACGATGACTCCCTTTCTAATGGAAGGGAGTTTTTTTATACGGTTTTCAAAGTTATCAATAAATAAGACCACGGCCTGTTTCTATTTCTATCCCAAGCTTAATGTATATTGAAAAAACAATTTTTACCCATTAGTCCCTGTCAAAAAGCACTGATCTTTCATTAACTAAAGTAAAGGAGAGGATAAAATGGTAAAAATCAAACTTGACCCAGGACATGGCGGAAATGACCCAGGTGGGGTTGGCAATGGCTTGCAGGAAAAGGATTTGACTTTAACCATCGCTAAGAAAATGGGTGCTCTGCTTGGGGAATATGAAGGCGTCGAGGTTTCCTATACTCGGAGTGATGACCGATTTATATCGCTTTCCGAGCGTGCGGAAATGGCGAATCGTGAGAAAGCTGACTATTTCCTATCCATCCATATCAATGCAGGAGGGGGGACAGGTTGGGAATCCTACATTCATACAAATGCTAATTCCCAGTCCGTTGCCTATCAAAATGTTATTCATCCCGAGGTCTTGAAATCAATCGGGGGTGTAACAGACCGAGGGAAGAAACGTGCCAATTATGCTGTGTTACGGCAGACAAGCATGCCCTCCATTTTGACAGAAAACCTGTTCATTGATAATGCAGCCGATGCTGAAAAATTAAAATCTGATCAGTTCTTATCACAGCTTGCGATAGGGCATGTGGAAGGATTGGCAAAAGCTTTTGGATTAAGAAGGAAAAAAACGCCATCGATTGTCTACGCTGCACATCTTCAAAATATTGGATGGCAAGATGAAAAAAGAGATGGCCAAACAGCCGGAACTACGGGGCAGTCTTTACGATTAGAGGCATTAACTGTGAGGCTAGAGAACTCCGATGCAAGGCTTACAATAGAGGGACATGTTGAGAGCAAAGGGTGGTTACCTCCACGATCAAATGGGGAAGTCGTAGGAACTATAGGAGAATCGCTGCGCCTTGAGGCAATTAAAATCTCATGCGATAAACACAACGTTTTTTACCGAGTACATCTTCAGGATACGGGCTGGACCGATTGGAAAAGGAACGGAGAGATTGCCGGTACCACAGGGGAATCCAAACGAATTGAAGCGATTGAAATAAAATTGGCATAATCAAAAACGCCCCTTCCCACTGGAAAGGAGCTGTTTCACTTTTGTGCTTTTGATAACCTCTTCAATTCTGATTGCTCTTCTACGTGGTAGATTTGTATTTTGGGGTAAACGGAGGAAATTTCTATTACTCGTGAACTCAACAGAACAGGCTTGAGGGTAAATAGGGAGCACCCCTAATGCCCAAAAACCCAAAAAAAAGGGGTAGAGGGTAAATAGGGAGCGCTCCTAATGCCCGTTAGTCCAAGAAAAAAGGGATCAGGGTAAATAGGAGGTGTCCCAATTGCCAGTTTCCCCATAAGAGATGTGTATACTGCGACAAGCTTATCTCTACTTACTAACGGTCGCAGGCAGCTTCTCGATATAAGGAACTGCTTTCCCGGTGCCAATCGCTACCGACTCCAATGGTTCCTCAGCCAATTGGACAGGTACATAGATTTCTTTGCTCAGCCAATCCTTCATCCCATTCAGAAGGGCGCCGCCGCCAGTCAAAATGACCCCGCGGTCGACAATATCACCGCTAAGCTCCGCCGGACAATCCTCCAGTGTGGCCCGGACCGCTTCTAAAATATGAAGCAAGGCCTCTTTAATAGCGTTCCGGATTTCATAGGATGATAGCTTAATGGTTTTAGGGAGCCCTGTAACAAGGTCACGCCCACGTACATCCATAAACTTTTCCTCATGGTCAATCAACGCATAACCTATTTCCATTTTGATGTTCTCAGCTGTTCTTTCCCCAATCAGCACATTGTACTCTTTGCGGACATACTGGATAATATCTTCATCCAGACGGTCTCCGCCGACTTTAATCGAATGGCAAGCCACTACCCCGCCAAAGGAGATAATTGCCACCTCTGTATTTCCTCCGCCGATATCTACCACCACGTTCGCAATTGGTTCATCGACAGGAAGGCCGGCGCCAATAGCAGCCGCAACTGGTTCTTCAATTAAGGTAATTTTTTTAGCACCGGCATTTTTCACCGTATCATGAATCGCCCGTCTTTCCACGCTAGTCGAACCGGAAGGAATGCAGACAATCACATTCGGCTTGCGCAGTGCCACACCGCCTTTCTTAGACGCCTTGCGCATAATATGTTTAAGCATTTCGGTTGTTACATCAAAGTCAGCAATTACTCCATCCTTTAAGGGGCGGATCGCAATAATTTTTTCGGGAGTTTTCCCGATCATTTCTTTGGCCTCTTTCCCGACAGCCACGATTTTTTTCGTATCAGTATCAATGGCTACGACAGATGGTTCATTCACCACAATCCCTTTATGTTTACTATAAACCAATGTATTTGCTGTACCTAAATCAATGCCAATATCATATGAAGAAAACATATATTCACCTTATTCCCTATTTTTACTTTGTACCGTTTTGATAGAGCATCGAACGAAGCTCTCGTAATAAAAAACGTGACAGTAACTGAGTTTTTTCTACAAAATAACCTACGAATAAGCTTAACACGAATATGGGGGTGAAAAGCCGTTTGTAAAATAACCGTTATCTTTTTGTAAACATGTAAGAAATATTTACCTATTTTTGTAATGAAGCGAAAGACGAAAATCATTATGGAATCTGCGCATAGAAAAGAAAATTTTTGACTATACTTGATTGGTGTTCAACTGCGTTTAAGTTGTGGTACGATAAAGATGGTCTTGGCGATTGGCGGATCCTGCCGGGGGAAGCCAGAGGGTTAGGCTCCTTGGAAAGAATCTTTTCCGGTCGGCGAAGGTGAATTTTTTATGAAAAAGGCAGTGTGAAAAGTTTGGATGCTAACCAAAAATTACTAGTCATCATCGGACCAACCGCAGTCGGAAAGACAAAATTGAGTATTGAACTTGCGAAGCGTTTTAATGGTGAAATCATAAGCGGTGACTCTATGCAAATTTACCGCGGCATGGATATTGGTACAGCCAAAATAAAACCGGAGGAAATGGAAGGCATTCCCCATCATTTAATCGATATTAAGGAACCGGATGAGAGCTTCTCGGTTGCGGAGTTTCAGCAACTGGTCCGGGCCAAAATAATGGAGATTTCCCAAAAAGGAAAACTTCCCATGATGGTAGGCGGTACCGGATTATATATTCAATCGGTTATTTATGACTATCAATTTTCAGATGTCACAGGAAACCAAGAATTCCGCAGCAAACTGGAGGAAAAGGCAAAAGAAATTGGAAACGAGGCGTTACACCGACAATTAGTCGAAATTGACCCGGAAAGTGCTGCAAAAATTCATCCCAATAATGTGAGAAGAGTGATTCGTGCTCTGGAAATTCACTATTTGTCAGGTGAAAATGACAGTCAAAAGAGGTCAGCACAAGATCGGCAGCCCAGCCTTCTTTACAATACGGCGATTATCGGACTGACGATGGACCGCGAGAAACTTTATGAGAGAATTAATACACGGGTTGACTTAATGGCCTCGGAAGGTTTGTTAAAGGAAGTTGAAGGTTTATACAATCAAGGGCTGCGTGACTGCCAGTCCATTCAAGCAATAGGGTATAAAGAAATTTATGACTATCTGGATGACCAGGTTTCTTGGGAACAGGCGGTGGAAAACCTCAAGCAAAATTCCAGAAGGTATGCCAAAAGGCAACTTACTTGGTTTCGGAACAAAATGGATGTAAAATGGTTTGATACAACAAATGTGAACAACTTCTCAAAAAAAATAGATGAAATTTCACATTATGTTGAAGGAAAGCTTCAAGTAAAATCGAATACATATTAGTAGAGATAAAAGAGGAGGATTTACCAAAATGAAAACGACGATCAACATTCAGGATCAATTTTTAAACCAATGCCGCAAGGACAGCACCCACGTTACCGTATTCTTGTTAAATGGATTCCAATTAAGAGGCCAAATCAAGGGCTTTGATAACTTTACGGTTCTTTTTGAGTCAGAGGGGAAACAGCAGCTGGTTTACAAGCATGCCATTTCCACCTTTGCCCCGCAAAGAAATGTGCAACTTGATTTGGATAACCAATAAACGATTCAGAAAAAACAGAGCCCATTCTTGGGCTCTTTTTTCGTTTATCGGGAATAAAACCTTTAATGAAATACTAAAATCTTGAATACACATAGTATGAAAGATTATGCTTTCAACATTTAACCGCCAATGTACATGGTTTATGGACATCCACTATACGGCCATCATAAACGACCAATACGGGTATTGTCTGCAGAATGAGAGGTGAAAGCTTTGGATCAACCCATTCGTACGAAGAGCAATGGTCAAATAAGAGTCGTTCTTAAGAATCAAGAAAAAAAACCAATAGCAAGAGAGTTACCAGACTTTCATGTTGCTCCAAAGATCATTTCCCCTGAGCATTCAGCTCTTAAGGATATTGAAGAGGAACTTGGAGCATTGGTTGGAATGGAGGAAATGAAACGAACCATAAAGGAAATTTACGCCTGGATATATGTCAATAAAAAGCGGGAAGAAATGGGGCTGAAAGCAAAAAGGCAGGCCCTGCACATGATGTTCAAAGGAAATCCGGGAACTGGAAAAACCACGGTCGCAAGACTGATTGGCAAATTATTTCAAAAAATGAACGTCCTTTCCAAAGGGCATTTAATTGAAGCGGAACGGGCCGACCTGGTTGGTGAATACATTGGCCATACAGCCCAAAAAACAAGAGACCTGGTCAAAAAAGCCCAAGGAGGAATTCTGTTTATTGATGAAGCATACTCATTGGGAAGAGGCGGGGAAAAGGATTTTGGCAAGGAAGCCATCGATACTTTAGTGAAGCATATGGAAGATAAACAGCACGAATTCATTCTTATTCTTGCAGGGTATTCCAGGGAAATGGATTATTTTTTATCGCTGAACCCCGGGCTCCATTCGCGATTCCCGTTAGTCATCGATTTTCCCGATTATACTATTGATCAATTAATGGAAATCGCAAGCAAAATGCTGGCGGAAAGAGAGTACACGTTCAGCAGGGAAGCTGAAAAAAAGTTAAAGGAGCATTTAATCTGGGTAAAATCGGTTTTGGTCCCCAATCATTTTTCCAATGGACGATATATCCGAAACATCATTGAAAAATCAATCCGGGCCCAGGCAATGAGGCTATTAATGTTAAACAGCTATGATAAGCATGAACTGATGACCTTAAGGAGTAATGATCTGGTGTTTGAGGAAGATTAGTCTTTGACTGAAATTTGGGCGGGTTTAGAATAAATCGGCGAGCCATTATTGGAGCCGATTTTTTTATATTTTGCCGGAAAATTAGAGTATCCCGTAAGTTTTTGATATGATGGTAAAAGCATATAACGAAAGGAATGGATGGTCTTTGGAACAACAGGAAACAAAGGAAAAAGCCATTCTAGTTGGCTGCCAAACAGATGATGATGATTTGCGGTTCCGATATTCAATGGATGAGCTGCAATCCTTAACCGATACAGCTAAAGGCAAGACTGTGGCGACGTTGGTTCAAAAACGGGAAAGAATTCACCCTGCCACTTACATTGGAAAGGGAAAAGTGGAGGAACTGCGGGCATTAGTCGAAGAGTTGGAAGCAGATTTAGTGATTTTTAATGATGAGTTATCACCAAGCCAAAAGCGCAATCTAGCCTCAGAAATTGAAGCCCGGATTATTGACCGGACCCAGCTGATTCTTGATATTTTTGCGGTTCGTGCCCGGTCCAAAGAGGGAAAATTACAGGTGGAACTTGCCCAGCTCCAATATTTGCTGCCACGTCTCGCGGGACAAGGTACGGCTTTATCGAGACTCGGAGCGGGAATTGGAACAAGGGGGCCAGGTGAAACCAAATTGGAATCAGACCGCCGCCATATCCGTCGCAGGATTGATGACATCAAAAGCCAGCTGTCGGTCATTGTTCAGCACCGTGAACGCTACCGGGAGCGGCGCAAGAAAAATAAAACCTTCCAAGTGGCAATTGTCGGGTATACCAATGCGGGGAAATCCACCTTGTTTAACCGTCTGTCTGAAGCGGATTCCTATGAGGAAAATCAACTGTTTGCCACACTGGATCCAATGACAAGGAAGTTAATCTTGCCGAGCGGCTTTTTGGCCTTGATTACCGATACCGTTGGTTTCATCCAGGACTTGCCGACTGCTTTGATAGCCGCTTTCCGCTCGACTCTTGAAGAGGTAAGGGAAGCTGATCTGCTCCTCCATGTCGTAGATATGTCGAACCCGGATTATTATCAGCATGAAAAAACCGTTCAAAAGCTCCTAGAAGACTTG
This sequence comes from Neobacillus camarae, assembly GCF_054950115.1. Taxonomy (NCBI): domain Bacteria; kingdom Bacillati; phylum Bacillota; class Bacilli; order Caryophanales; family Bacillaceae; genus Neobacillus; species Neobacillus camarae. The sequence goes on from NZ_JBUCKX010000001.1 coordinate 1,001,169, forward strand.
GAAGTGAAAGACATTCCGCAATTAACGGTATATAATAAACGGGATATCCAGCATCCTGATTTTGTGCCAACATCTGATACACCGACCGCGTTTATCAGCGCGTTTGACCAAGAGGACCGACAATCCCTAAAGTTAAAGATTGAGCAAGTCATGATGGAAATGATGGAGCCGTATAAAGTGGAGGTCCCTTCAACGGAAGGAAAGCTGCTGTCCCAATTAAAAAACGAGACCATTTTAAGGGAGCTATCGTTTGATGAGGAAAAACAGCTGTACCGTTGCAGGGGATACTCGTTGCAAGACCATCAAATCACGGGAAAACTGCAGAAATTCAAAGCATAGATAGGAGTATATCAACATGTTTCAACAGTTAAAAAATGGGGAAAAGCTTCAGCCTTTGGTAAGAGAAGTGGAACAACAAATCGCTGAAGTACATAAACAAATCGAGGAGAGAATGGAGACCAACCAATTTCGTGTGCTCGAAAGCTTCCAAAAACACAGGGTGAGTGATTCTCATTTTATCCCGTCCACGGGTTATGGTTATGATGATATCGGACGGGATACTCTGGAGCGCGTCTATGCCGACGTATTTGGCGGCGAAGCGGGTCTGGTTAGGCCGCAAATCATATCCGGCACACATGCGATATCGATTGCTTTATTCGGAGTCCTCCGTCCCGGTGATGAACTGCTGTATATTACCGGGAAACCTTACGATACATTGGAAGAGATTGTGGGGATCCGCGGAAGCGGCGTCGGTTCCTTGCGTGAATTCGGGATTTCTTATGACAGCGTTTCTTTGACTGATGAAGGCGGGATTGACTGGGAAGCAGCAGCCCGAAAAATAACCCCAAAAACCAAAATGATCGGGATCCAACGGTCGAAAGGGTATGCGACGAGACCGTCGTTTACGGTTTCGGAAATCGGTGACATGATTAAATTTGTGAAAGAAATCAAGCAGGATGTTGTTGTGTTTGTGGACAACTGTTACGGTGAATTTGTGGAAGAAATCGAGCCGTGTCATGCAGGGGCAGATTTAATGGCAGGATCATTGATTAAGAACCCTGGCGGCGGAATCGCCAAAACGGGCGGCTATATAGTAGGAAAAAAACAATGGGTGGAAGCATGTTCCTATCGGATGACCTCGCCGGGAATCGGGGCGGAAGCAGGGGCCTCCCTTTATAGCCTCCAAGAAATGTACCAAGGATTTTTCCTGGCACCCCATGTAGTGGGCCAGGCATTAAAAGGAGCCGTATTTACAGCGGCGATGCTCGAAAAATTGGGAATGAATTCTTCGCCAAAATGGGACTCCCAACGGACGGACTTAATTCAGTCGGTACAGTTTGACGATCGGGACAAAATGGTGGCTTTTTGCCAGGCCATACAATTTGCATCACCGATTAATTCATATGTCACACCGTATCCAAGCTACATGCCAGGTTACGAAGACGATGTCATTATGGCGGCGGGGACCTTTATCCAGGGCGCAAGTCTGGAACTGACAGCGGACGGGCCGATCCGTCCTCCGTATGTGGCCTATGTTCAAGGCGGATTAACCTACGAACACGTAAAAATCGCCATTTGTCTTGCGCTTGATCATTTAGCGGTAAAAGAATTAATTGCATTCTGATAGGAAAACCTAAAAGAACAGTATAGAAAATACGCTGTTCTTTTTCTTATAAAAAATCGTGTAAGAAAATCTAACATTCAATTGACATCTTTTCTTACAAGAAATATAATAGCAATATGAAATAGGAAAAGGAGGAGAAATTTGGTGAGTGGGAAAGAAATACGTCGTTCTATGCCGCTATTTCCGATCGGTACCGTTATGCAGCTTACGGAGCTGACGGCTAGACAAATCCGATATTATGAGGAACACCAGTTAATTTCTCCGGCAAGGAATCAAGGAAATCGCCGGTTATATAGCCTAAATGATATTGATAGATTATTAGAAATTAAGGACTTAATCGATCAAGGCATTAATATGGCCGGGATTAAGCAAATTTTCCTTGTCAAACAGCAACAACAAGAAAATAACATGGAACAGCAGCAATCGGAAAAAGCTAAACGCGAGCTAACTGATGATCAGTTGCGAAATCTGCTCCGGAATGAATTGCTTCATTCAGGGCGGCACAACCGAGCCAACTTACGGCAAGGCGATTTATCTCGCTTTTTCCATTAATAATAATTTTTAGAAAGCAGGGGAAATAAGATGGCAAAGTACACACGTGAAGATATTCAACGCTTGGCAAGTGAAGAAAATGTAAAATTTATCCGTCTTCAATTCACCGACATCCTGGGAACCATTAAAAACGTGGAGATTCCAATCAGCCAATTAGAAAAAGCGCTCGATAACAAAATGATGTTCGATGGTTCCTCTATCGAAGGATTTGTTCGGATTGAAGAGTCTGACATGTACTTATTTCCAGACTTGGATACATGGGTCGTCTTCCCATGGACAGCTGAAAAAGGAAAAGTGGCCCGTTTAATTTGTGATATCTATAATTCAGATGGCACTCCATTTGATGGGGACCCTCGCAACAACTTAAGAAGAGTATTAAAAGAAATGGAAGAGCTTGGTTTTACCAACTTCAATCTTGGACCGGAACCAGAATTCTTCTTATTCAAATTAGATCAGAATGGCGAACCAACCCTTGAACTGAACGACCAAGGCGGATACTTTGACCTTGCTCCAACTGACCTTGGGGAAAACTGCCGCCGTGACATCGTGCTTGAACTTGAAGAGATGGGCTTTGAAATCGAAGCATCTCACCATGAGGTTGCTCCTGGCCAGCACGAAATTGACTTCAAATATGCCGATGCGCTAACTGCTTGCGACCAAATCCAAACGTTCAAGCTGGTTGTAAAAACGATTGCCCGTAAGCATGGCTTGCATGCAACCTTTATGCCAAAACCATTGTTTGGCGTGAACGGATCTGGAATGCACTGCAACCTGTCTCTATTCAAAGATGGTCAAAATGCATTCTTTGAACCAACTGGTGATCTTCAGTTGAGTGATACTGCTCGTCAATTCATTGCAGGTGTCCTTAAGCATGCACCAAACTTTACAGCAGTTACGAACCCAACTGTAAACTCATATAAGCGTCTGGTTCCTGGATATGAAGCACCTTGTTATGTGGCTTGGTCAGCTAGAAACCGTTCACCATTAATTCGTATCCCAGCATCCCGCGGATTGAGCACTCGTGTTGAAGTGCGCAGTGTTGACCCAGCAGCTAACCCATATCTTGCTATGGCAGTGCTTTTAAAAGCAGGTCTTGATGGAATTAAAAATAAATTAACTCCTCCTGCACCAGTTGACCGTAATATTTATGTGATGAGCAAGGAAGAAAGAATCGAAGAAGGCATCATTGATCTTCCTGCAACATTAGCGGCCGCTTTGGATAGCTTAAAATCTGACGAGGTCATCGTTTCTGGCCTTGGCGAGCATATCTTCGAACACTTTGTGGAAGCTAAAGAAATTGAGTGGGATATGTTCCGCACAGTAGTACACCCTTGGGAACGCGAACAATACATGAGCATGTATTAATCTGAGGAAAGAATTTGATATATCTGCAAGACACCCAGTTTCATGCAACTGGGTGTTTTGTTTTTTCGAAGAAAAATGCCGGCAGTTTTACTGCCAGCATTTTTATGTATATATGATCAATTTCCAGTCTAAAACCAGGCGGCACGTTCACGCTGCAGCCGAAAGGACAATTGACTTTAATGAATTTGTCTATACACTCCAATTACCTTCCCAAGAATGGACACATTTTTTAAAATAATTGGATCCATAGTGGAGTTTTCAGGCTGGAGACGGATATAATCTTTTTCTTTAAAGAACCTTTTGCAAGTCGCTTCATCATCTTCTGTCATCGCAACAACAATATCCCCATTATTAGCCGTCTGCTGCTGCTTTACAATCACATAGTCACCATCCAGAATGCCGGCCTCAATCATACTTTCACCCATAATTTCCAGCATGAAGACTTGTTCATCAGAGGGTACTAGTCTTTCAGGTAATGGAAAATACTCTTCTATATTTTCAATGGCTGTGATAGGCAAACCGGCGGTAACCTTTCCTACCACAGGGACGTTTACCGCTTGGTTCCTAGGAATATGAGCCGCTTCATCCGCTTCTAATATTTCTATGGCTCTTGGCTTGGTAGGGTCGCGCCGGATCAATCCCTTGCTTTCTAATCTAGCAAGATGACCATGTACGGTTGAACTGGAGGCAAGCCCGACTGCTTCCCCGATTTCCCGAACGGAAGGAGGGTATCCCTTACTTTTAACCTCGTCTTTTATAAAATTCAAAATATCCTGCTGCCGCTTTGATATTTTTACCATGATAAATTGCACCTCGCCTGGTTAATGTTGTCTTTATTATAGCATGTTCGTTATTTTTATACAAACATAAGTTCGAATATGTGTTGACAACAAACAAACGTTCGGATTATACTTAAGGTAATAAGTGCGAACGTATATTCTATAAGAGGTGTTTGTGATGAAAAAAATATGGATCCAATACTCATATGCTATCATTCTTCTATTTATCAGCTGTGCTTTTGCCCTTATCTATACCATTCAACACAGTCCGGACACTAATCAAGACCCGTACACGAAGATTACGGTTTCCGAAGGAGATTCGCTTTGGAAGATTTCACAAGCCTATGCAGGTCAGCACTCCATGTCGAATAAAGAATTCGTTAATTGGGTGAAAAAGCACAATAAACAAATCGATGATAACATTTATCCTGGCGAAGAAATTATCATTCCTGTCAACAGCGAAGTTGGAACGGTAACGGAATACGCCGGAGCCGTGGAAGAGTAGGAAGGGAAACGATGAAAGCCATTATCTATTGCCGTGTCAGTACCAATAAAGAAACACAGGAAACTTCATTAAAACGTCAAGAGGAGGAACTGACCCGATTGGCTGCCCAGTATGATTTTGAAGTGGCCGCTGTAATAAAGGAAAAGGCCAGCGGTTATGATTTTGATAGAGATGGTATTCTTGAACTTTTAGAAGAAATCAAAAGTCCCGAGGTACAAGCAGTCCTCATCCAGGATGAAACCAGAATTGGCAGGGGAAATGCCAAAATCGCCATCCTTCATTGTATTATGAAAGAGGGTAAAAGAATTTATAGTATTGCTCACAACGGGGAATTGCAGCTGTCCGAATCTGATTCCATGGTATTGCAAATTGTCAGCATGGTGGAGGAATACCAGCGCAAACTACATAATGTAAAAATCAAGCGCGGCATGAAACGTGCAGTTCAGCAGGGGTATAAGCCTCAAAAAAACTTGAAAAATCTTGGGGAGAATTCCGGCCGCGATAAAATTGTTGTACCAGTAGAGGAAATTGCCAGATTGAGATCCAATGGTCTTACCTTCGCTGAAATCGCCGCCACTTTGAGAGGATTCGGCTACCCGATATCAAAGGCCACTGTCCATAGGAGATATCAAGAATATATTGAAAGCCAAATCGAGTAAACCTTCTGCCTTGTCAGAAGGTGTTTTTTTTAGTAAAATCAGTTCTCATGTAGAACTTAATGAAAGAAGGTGCATGCATGCTATCCAAAGAAAAACTGGCGAGAATCAATGAGTTGGCTAAAAAAGCGAAAACAACAGGCCTATCAGAAGCAGAAGCTAAAGAGCAATCCTCATTAAGAAGCGAATATCTAGCAGTTTTTCGTTCCCATATGTTAGATACGTTAACACATACCACCGTCATCGATCCAGAGGGAAACGATGTAACACCGGAAAAGATAAAACAAAGGAAAAAACAAAACCTACATTAAAGGAATACAAATTTGTATTCCTTTTTACATATCCTGAGACAATTTGAGGGAAATTATCAAACAAACTGACTTTATCGGCCATTTTATGCACAATTAGTTGAATAAATCACCACTGAACTATAATATTAATGTTGTTGGGTTAATTATCCTGTGAAAAAGAGAGGATGTAAGAAATGTTTAACACGATTGATGATTTATCTGTAACCACAATCCGTACATTGGCTATTGATGCGGTTGAGAAAGCGAACTCGGGTCATCCGGGGATGCCAATGGGAGCTGCACCAATGGCATATACATTATGGACAAGGTTTATGAACCATAACCCTAAGAATCCAAAATGGTTCAACCGGGATCGCTTTGTTTTATCCGCAGGACATGGTTCTGCTTTACTATACAGCATGCTGCATTTATCCGGATACAATCTTTCTATTGAAGACCTAAAACAATTCCGTCAATGGGGCAGCAAGACTCCAGGCCATCCTGAGTATAAACACACAGAAGGCGTTGAGGCCACTACAGGTCCACTGGGACAAGGAATTGCCATGGCAGTCGGAATGGCAATGGCTGAACGTCATCTTGCCAGCGTATATAATAAAGACAATTATGAAATTGTAAATCACTTTACATACAGCATTTGCGGCGACGGTGACTTAATGGAAGGTGTTTCTGCTGAGGCAGCTTCCTTAGCGGGACATTTACAATTAGGACGCTTGGTCGTTCTTTACGATTCCAATGACATTTCTTTAGACGGTGATTTAAACAAGTCCTTCTCCGAGAGTGTCCAAAACCGTTTCTTATCCTATGGGTGGCAATATCTTCGCGTTGAAGATGGCAACAATCTAGAGGAAATTTCAAAAGCTTTAGAAGAGGCCCGTACTGACCTTGAACATCCTGCCATCATTGAAGTAAGAACTACAATTGGCTTTGGTTCACCAAATCGCGCTGGCACTTCAGGAGTCCACGGAGCACCACTTGGAGCCGAAGAATTGAAGTTGACCAAAGAGACCTATCAATGGACATTTGAAGAAGACTTCCACGTTCCGGATGGGGTTTATGAAAACTTCAGTAAGCTTATTGGCGAAAACGGTGAGAAAAAAGAAAAAGAGTGGAATGATCAGTTCGCCCAATACAAAAATCAGTACCCTGAATTGGCCACTCAGTTGGAACAAGCCCTAAACAACCAGTTGCCTGAAGGCTGGGATCAAGACATTCCTGTGTATGCTGAAGGAAAAAGTTTAGCATCCCGTGCTTCCTCTGCAGAAGCATTAAATGGGATTGCCAAAAACCTGCCTATATTAATTGGTGGTTCTGCCGACCTTGCTGGTTCGAATAAAACCACGATTAAAGGAACAAAAGACTATATGCCTGGTTCTTATGAAGGCCGTAATATCTGGTTCGGTGTCCGGGAATTTGCTATGGGAGCAGCTATGAATGGGATTGCCCTTCACGGCGGGGTGAAAGTATTCGGTGGTACATTCTTTGTATTCTCAGATTATCTGCGTCCGGCGATTCGTTTAGCGGCTCTTATGGGACTTCCGGTTACCTATGTATTCACCCATGACAGTATTGCCGTTGGGGAAGACGGACCAACCCATGAGCCAATCGAACAGCTGGCTGCATTAAGAGCTATGCCGAATCTTTCCATCATTCGCCCTGCGGACGGAAATGAAACGGCAGCTGCTTGGAAACTTGCCATTGAATCGACTGACAAACCAACAGCATTAGTGTTAACTCGTCAAAACTTACCGACCTTAAAAGATACGGACCAAAACGCCTATGAAGGTGTGAAACGTGGAGCTTATGTCGTTTCACCGGCATCTAAAGAAACTCCGGATGCGCTATTATTGGCCTCAGGGTCTGAGGTAAGCCTTGCGGTTGAAGCGCAACAAGCGCTGGCTGGAGAAGGTATTGAAGTGTCCGTTGTCAGCATGCCTTCATGGGATAAATTTGAAGAACAATCACAGGAGTACAAACAATCTGTTCTTCCGAGAAATGTGAAAAAGCGCTTGGGAATCGAAGTAGGTGCATCCTTAGGCTGGCATAAATACACCGGTGATGAAGGTGATGTTTTAGCCATTGACAGATTTGGCGCCTCCGCACCTGGCGAAAAAATTATGAGTGAATACGGCTTTACAGTAGAAAATGTAGTTTCAAAAGTGAAAGCATTGCTTCAATAATAAGAGTTAGGGGACGGAATCTTCCGTCTCTTTTTTTTTGACCAAAAATATTAAAAAAATATGAAAATCTTCATATTTAAAAGGATATAGAGGTTTATCTATTGAATAAGTATAAAAAAGGACAGATTCACATCTTGACAATCGACAAAAAAAGTGAAAGTTTTTGCCGCTATAAGACAAATGTTTCCTGAACGATTTTTTATAATAGATAAAAGGGCATGTCAGCGAAGGAGAGGTCTGTGTGAGAAGATATCAGCTTTATTTAATAGAAGATGAATTTGCCACCCATTACTTCGGACGAGAGCGTATATTTTTTCAACTATTTCAGGAGCAACAACAGGCGCGCGGTGAACTTGAATATATAGTTAGCAAACAAATACATTACATAACCAAACGATTGGAAGTTTTGAAAATCCATCAATTGATTCAAAACCAATTAGGAAAATTATCCGGATTTAAAGCAGTCAATGGTGCATATACACTAGAATTAAGTGGAAAAATAAGTAGAGCAAAAGTAGAAGTGTTCCAAGAAATGATTACGATCGAAGCGAACGGGTCATTTGAGGCGGAGACCGCATTCTTCGAAGTGCTCCGAAAATGCGAATCTTCGTTCTTGGCGATTGACTTGGAACATGAGCGGTTTGGCTGGTTGAAACCGATTAAAGAAAGAAAATTTGTCTAATTACAATGAAATATTGTCTAATTGTGTTTTATTTAGTAAACTGATGTATGTTAGACAACATGAAGGAGGAAGTTTTAATGGGTATGTACATTCTAGTTGGTATACTCTGCTTGGCTGCAGGTATAGCGCTAGGATTTTTCATTGCTCGCCGTTATATGATGAGCTATTTAAAGAAAAATCCGCCAATCAATGAGCAAATGCTAAAAACAATGATGATGCAGATGGGCATGAAGCCTTCGCAAAAGAAAATCAATCAAATGATGAATGCGATGAACAAACAGCAATCAAAATAAGCCATATTTTGTAATCGTTTATTTTGTTGATTGACAGCTATTATACTCTATTCTTTCAAACCACCTATTCGTAAACGGAAAGGTGGTTTTTGTTTTAACTGTGGATCACTCATGACGGGGCGTCTTTTTTATTTTTTAAAATGTTTATTATTTTATAAAGATTTGTTAAAATGTAAATTTGACGGATAAAGATGGCAGTTGACTTCATAGGGTTCGGGGGCGTGTGAATGAAAGTATTTTTGGAATTAGGATGGTTTTTTAAACAAGAAAAAAAGGCATATATATCTGGTGTTTTAATCTTGTTATTTGTTGCATTGCTGCAATTGGTGCCGCCGAAGGTCATTGGTATTATAGCCGACCATATTCATGATGGCACTCTGACAAAAGGATTGCTGGCAGAATGGATGCTGGTGCTTGTTGTGGCGGGGCTGGCCATGTATGTCCTCCGGTATTATTGGCGAATTCGGATATTTGGTTCTGCCGTCAAGCTTAGCCAAATCTTACGGAATCAGTTATATCAGCATTTTACGAAAATGTCTCCTTCGTTTTATCAGAAAAACCGGATAGGGGATTTAATGGCACATGCCACTAACGACCTGTCGGCGATCCAGCAGACGGCAGGATCAGGAGTACTGACACTGGTTGATTCGTTATCGACAGGCGGTTTTGTCATTCTCGCGATGGCGTTTACGATCAGCTGGAAGTTGACGTTGATTTGCCTCATTCCGATGCCGCTGATGGCGATATTGACGAGCTGGTTCGGAACGATGCTGCATAAAAGTTTTTATAAGGCGCAGGAAGCTTTTTCCTCCCTAAATGATAAAACCCAGGAGAGTATCATGGGGATCAAGGTCATTAAAACATTTGGCCAAGAACAAGAGGATATTGAAGATTTCCGGAAACAATCAGAAGATGTAGTCAAGAAAAATATCGTGGTCGCGAAAATCGACTCCCTATATGATCCGACCATTTCGATCATAGTTGGCATTTCCTATTTTTTATCGATTATTTTCGGGGCGAAGTATGTCCTTAACGGGGAGTTGACGATTGGCCAACTAATCTCGTTTACTACTTATCTAGGATTATTGATTTGGCCAATGCTGGCATTTGGCTGGCTTTTCAACATTATGGAGCGGGGAAGCGCTTCCTATGATCGTGTTTCCGCCCTGTTAAGGGAGGAAGTGGAGATTTATGACACCGCCGATGCGATGGATAAGATACCTTGTGGAGATATTGAATACCATATTGCGGAGTATCACTATCCTGGTGAATCCCGTCCGGTCTTAAGTGATATTCAATTTTCATTAAAAAGGGGCCAGACTTTGGGGATTGTAGGAAAAACAGGAGCAGGGAAAACCACGTTGCTAAAACTGCTCATTCGGGAGTTTGAAGGCTATGACGGGCAGATCCTGTTTGGCGAACAGCCACTAAAGGCCTATAAGCTGGATCGATTGCGGGAAGCAGTAGGGTATGTTCCCCAGGACCATTTCTTATTTTCAGCAACGGTTGCTGAGAACATTGCTTTCACCAACCCGTCTGCCACCAAACAGGAAATCGAGAATGCTGCCAAACTGGCTAACATTCATGAGGATATCCTCCAATTTACCGAGGGGTATCAAACAGTCGTCGGGGAACGCGGGGTTGCTCTTTCCGGGGGTCAAAAGCAGCGAATTTCGATTGCAAGGGCATTGCTGATGAATCCGGAGGTCCTAATTCTGGATGACTCGTTATCTGCTGTGGATGCAAAAACCGAGGAAGCCATTTTATCTTCATTGAGGGGAAATCGCGAGGGGAAAACCACGATGATTACCTCCCATCGCTTAAGTGCCATTCAGCATGCCGACCTGATTTTAGTTCTAGAAGAAGGACGGATTATCGAGCGGGGCACACATGAGTCGCTAATGGGAACGGACGGATGGTATAAAGAAATGTATATGCACCAGCAGCTGGAAGAGCTGGTGGAACATGGAGGACAGTAGCATGGAAGAAAAAGCACAGCTGTCAAGCAGCCAACAAAGAAAGGTTTTATTCCGGCTTCTTTCTTACGCCAAACCCCATAAAAAAGAGATTAGCTTTGCCTTTTTGCTACTGTTGTTAACGACGATCGGAGATATCATTCTTCCGATATTGGTTAAGATTTTCATAGACGATTATTTGACTCCAAGAAAGCTAGAATTCACACCGTTGGTCATTCTTGGCTCCACCTATATGGGAATCCAAATTGTTAAAGCTATTCTCTTATTTTATCAGCTGGTGGCGTTTCAAAAAATTGCCCTGTATATCATCCAGCAGCTGCGGATTGATGTGTTTTCAAAAGTGCAGTCACTTGGTTTGAAATACTTTGATAAAACGCCGGCAGGTAGCATTGTATCCCGGGTGACCAATGATACGGAAGCGATAAAGGATATGTTTGTGACAGTGATCTCGACATTTATCCAAAGCGGCGTTTTTATAGCAGGCATTTTTATCAGTATGTTTATATTGGATGTAAAACTGGGCTTGTTTTGTGTGGTGATACTTCCGATCCTGGTGTTGGTGATGGTTTTATACCGTAAATTTAGTTCCAAGTACTATCTGGATATGCGGGAAAGGCTTAGCCAGTTAAACGCCAAGCTGAGTGAATCGCTTCAGGGAATGTCCATCATTCAGGTATTTCGTCAGGAAAAACGGCTTCGGGCGGAATTTGCCGCCATCAATGAAAAACATTACGATGCCGGCATGAAAAACATTAAAATCGATGCATTGCTGTTAAGGCCCGCGATTGACTTGATTTACATTTTCGGTTTAATCATTGTATTAATGTATTTCGGGATTACATCATTTGATACTTCGGTTAAGATTGGGGTCATTTATGCGTTTATCAATTATATCGACCGATTTTTTGAACCCGTGAACCAAATGATGATGCGGCTTTCTTTATACCAGCAGGCGATTGTGGCGGGGTCCCGCGTGTTTAAACTGTTGGATAATGATGGGCTGGCACCTGCACAGAAAGACGAGCGTCTTGCAATCAGGGACGGGAAAATCGAATTTAAAAACGTAAGCTTTTCCTATGACGGTAAACGGGAGGTGTTAAAAAATATTTCCTTTACCGCTAACCCCGGGGAAACGGTCGCATTGGTGGGCCATACTGGAAGCGGGAAGAGTTCTATCATCAACTTAATGATGCGCTTTTATGAGTTTGAACGCGGTGAAATTTTAATTGACGGGCAGTCCATTCGGAATTACTCCAAACAGGAGCTTAGAGAGAAATTAGGGCTGGTTCTGCAGGATCCATTCTTGTTTTATGGAACCGTTAAAGATAATATTCGTCTCCATCAAAAGGAGATAACGGATGAGCAAATCAAAGAGGCAGCCCAATTTGTCCAAGCGGATACGTTTATTGAGAAGCTGGAGGAGGGCTACAACCAGAAAGTGGTGGAAAGAGGCGCGACGTTTTCTAGCGGTCAACGGCAGCTGATTGCGTTTGCCCGAACCATTGCGGCCAATCCCAAAGTATTGGTATTGGATGAAGCAACCGCGAATATAGATACGGAAACAGAAGAGGCGATTCAAACAGCTCTGGCAAAAATGCGCAAGGGACGCACGACCATTGCGATTGCCCACCGGTTATCCACCATTCAGGATGCCGAATTAATCCTGGTCCTGCATCAAGGTGAAATTGTGGAACGTGGAACGCACCAAGAGCTTCTCTCACAACGGGGACTTTATCACAAGATGTATCTGCTTCAAAACGGTCTCTCCCAACACGTAGAAGATATGATTCTTTAATAGGAAAAAGCCTGGCGTTAAACCACCAGGCTTTTTTATTTAAGAAAGCACTCTTTCAGTATATTTTCGGTTATATTCATTGATCAGGTGATCGAGCTCTTGGCTATAGCGAATGGCCAAAGAGGAGGTAAAACCGTTACTGGTGGCGACTTTAATTAATTCGGTACGTTTTTTTTCAATTAAAGCTAGTAGATCCTGTTTGATCACGGCCGCTATCCTTTCCGGAAAATCTCCTAAGAGTCGGTATCTTACTGGTAGAATTTGTTTCTCCTAACAGGGAACTGTTTACTAGTATAACCTAAGATGTCAATTATTTCAAAGGCATTCATGGCAGAATTTCATGTAAAAAATGACAAGCAGTTAAAGCAAAATTGTCGTGATTTATTGCCTAGTGACACAAAATATTCATGCACATCAATATCCTTTCTGGGCTTGTTTTGTTAGAATGAAAGGGTATCGACATTGGTGGGAGTGTTATTATGGCAGATGTGAATTTCTTCTTGGCACTTGGAGCAGGCTTTTTAAGTTTTATTTCTCCATGCTGCTTGCCGCTTTATCCGGCGTTTTTATCATACATAACTGGTATGTCTGTGGGAGAATTAAAAAGTGATAATGCGATGCTGCAAAAGCGCAGTTTACTCCATACATTATTCTTTCTAATTGGCTTTTCCTTTATTTTCATTGCCATTGGCTTTAGCACTTCGTTTCTTGGAAGTTTCTTTCAGGAATATAAGGATTTGATTCGACAACTGGGCGGGATCTTCATTGTCCTGTTTGGTTTGATTATCGTCGGTGTGTTCCAGCCGAAGTTTATGATGAGGGACCGGCGCATTGAATTCAAACATCGGCCTTCGGGGTTCGTTGGCTCTTTGCTGATTGGAATGGCGTTTGCGGCGGGCTGGACACCGTGTACCGGTCCGATTTTGTCATCTGTCATCGTGCTAGCCGCATCCAATCCGGGATCCGGTGTTCTCTATATGACCGCTTATTCTTTAGGTTTCGCAGTTCCATTTTTCATATTATCGTTCTTTATCGGAAGGATGAAATGGATTAAGACTCATAGTCAAAAGATTGTGAAAATCGGTGGCTATATTATGATTGTCATGGGAGTCGTGCTATTCTTTGACTGGATGACAAAAATAATCCAGATTTTATCCCCATTATTTGGCGGGTTTACTGGATTTTAAATAACCATTTGGCATTAAAACCATTTAGGAGATCCCTACAATGGTTTTTCCTTTCATAATGGATGGGTTTTGCAGTTTATATATTTGGCAAGATTATTACAGTGGTTTTCGTTATTCAAATTGATTCTTTTGCGTTATAATGGGAAAGCGAATATTTTAATGGTAAGGGAAGATTAATCATGAGTTATGTTATTATATCTACCATTATTGCAGTTTTTATGGGCGTTTCGGTGATATTTGTGCGGTTGAAAGCTTCCAAAAAGCCAACCAACGCCAGAAAAATTATCATGCCACCGTTCTTTATGTCTACCGGTGCTTTCATGTATTTCATACCGCAGTTTCGATTAACACCGGCAGAAATCATTGAAGCGATTTTGCTGGGTATGTTTTTCTCCATCTTTTTAATTAAAACGTCTAAGTTCGAAATCCAAGGTGAAGATATCTATTTAAAACGTTCGAAAGCCTTTATTTTTATTTTGATTGGATTGTTAATCATCCGAGTGGCATTGAAATCTGTGTTAAGTGCCACAATCAATGTGGGACAGCTTAGCGGCATGTTCTTCCTGTTGGCGTTCAGCATGATTGTCCCATGGCGAGTGGCCATGTATCGAAACTATATGAAACTCCACAAGGAACTTAATGGTTTAAAATTAACTTAGTCTAAAGCACTGACCTAGTTTGGTCAGTGTTTTTTATATGAAAATAAAAAACCGCCTAAAAAGGCGGTTTAGAATAGATGCTCATATGGAGTGACATCGATTTGATTATCGAACAGTTTTTTACGCAAGAATTTATGGTCGCGTTTGGGCGTCGCTTGGATATAGCCCCGGATGACCAATTCCTCGCTGATGCGTGGTACCTTTTCCTTGATGGCCAGCTCACCGATTTTGCCGGCAATTTTATGACGGGCCACATCGCGGAACAATTCCGGAACAGGGCTGACTAAATCCTCAAGCAGCGCCTTCTCCACGTCGCCCCATAAATGGCGCGATTCATTGACATAATATTCTTCCCAATCCATGACGGATTTGCCGTCTTCTTTCGGCATTTTTTTTAGAAACTTACGGAACATAAAAAATCCGCCGATCCCCATCATCACGACTAGAAATACAACCCAGAACAGGATAAACCACAAAAACCAACCTTCAAGCTGCATACTCATTCACCTACAACCAATTTATACTTCTTTTATTATAGACGGTTTTTTGGCTTCAAGACAAGTAATTGTCACAATTCGATTAAATAGGAAAGAGCAACCTTTTAGGGAGAAGTTGTCGGAAAAGTGACAATAAGGCTGTTTCTATTGATTATTACTATTTTCCGTTGTAATATAGTGGTACAGAAATGCTAGTTCAAAATAATATTTACGGGGCTGAATGGGGTACTGGTGTCCTCCACAGTCTTCAAAACTGCTTGTGACCTGCGTGCCAGGTCAGGTGGGTTCGATTCCCACACAGTCCCGCCAACCTAGTTATAGCAATGCTTCTGAGGCAATTTTAGAAGTTGAGAATAGAAGGTTTTTTGGTCCAAGAATACGTAAAAATTACACAAGTGGACACCGATTGGACACAAGGTCAAACATACATATTATTTACTTAATGAGCTGCTCAAACTGCTGGGCAGCTTCTTTTTGCATGTTCGGCAATACGTGTGTGTATGTGTCCATTGTAATCCCAATTGTCGAATGTCCTAATCGTTCGGAAACGACTTTAGGGTGAACACCTTGCTGCAGCATTAAGGTTGCATGGGTGTGTCTAAGATCGTGAAACCGGATATAAGGCAGATGGGTTCGACTTATAATCTTACGATATTCTTTAGCTAATTCGGATGGCTGAATCGGGTTACCGTTCTTTTGAGCGAAAACTAAATCATAATCATGGTAGTCCTGTCCAAGCAATAATTTGTTTTCAAATTGCTGCTTATAAACCTTTTTCAATTCCTTTATTACACTTGAAGTTATTGAGATGGACCTGCTTCTGCCTGATTTAGGTTCCTTAAATGTTAACCCGATCCTTTTTATCGGCTGCAACGATTGTCGCACATAGATCACTTTGTTCTCAAAATCAACATCCTGCCAGCGGATTGCCAAGACTTCACCACGACGCATACCTGTATAGATGGCTGTGAAATAAATGGAATAATAAACAGATGTTTTCGCTGAATTTAAAAAGGTTTTTACTTGTTCATTATCCCATATCTGCATTTCAGCTTTTTTAGTTTTTGGCGGAGAAACAGCTTTGGCCACATTTCGAACGATAAATTGCCACTTTACTGCATCATTCAATGCCTTGGAAATTAACCGTTATTGGTGTTTGACCGATGTAGCAGAAAGACCACCACCATCTAGTTTCCCGCTTGAAAGCTTTTGGGAATAATACTCTTGCTCATTAGGAAACATAAAAATATCACATTAACAAGGGCAAGAAAAAAGCTATTCCTGTTTATTCAAGATCTGGGAGAAGAGAGTTTATTACAAACTGCCAAAAATCGGTCTGCCATTCAACATAGGAATACTTCAATTTTTACGAAACCTGAAGATAAGCATGAGAAATTCCAGCCACAAAAAGGTGTCTTTGTTAGATCAAAAGTTGAATATATCATCTATAAAGCATTAGAAAGAAGAGGACTTCAATTCAAATATGAACAGTTGCTTGAACTGCCGCATCAAAGATTTAACATTAAACCGGATTTCACCATCAAGCTTGCAGATGGCACTGTCTTCTATTGGGAACATCTTGTAATGCTTGACTCGAAAACATATTATCAAAACTGGCAGAAACGCAAACAAGATTATGAAAAAATTGGTGTAATTGATAAGCTTATAACCACAGATGATTTAGATGGAATCGATGAGGAGAAAATTACCAAGATCATCGAGTCAATTAAAGAAGGAACACTTGTCAAATCACCTTCAAGTAAATTTTCGTTATATCATACTACTCTTAATTAATAGGAAAAAGCACCGGTTGTACTGCACCCCAAAAGTTAGAGTAAAATCTGACTTTTGGGGTGTTTATTTATGGCTAAGTATAGTGAAGAGTTTAAGTTGATGGTTGTAAGAGAATACAAAGAAGGTAAATTAGGTCATAAACTTTTGGCCAAAAAGTATGGCATAAAGGGGCACGCACAGGTTCAAAGGTGGATAGATGTGTATGAGAAATGGGGAGAGAAAGGGTTAAAGAGGAAAAATTATAAGAAAACTTATTCTGTTCAATTTAAGCTGGATGTATTAAGTTTTATGAAAAGAACAGGTTCTTCATTGATGGAAACTGCCCTTAAATTTGGATTAGCCAACCCTCCTATAATTAGTTCCTGGAAGAAGGCATTTTTGGAGGGGGGAACTGAAGCCCTTGATAGACCGAAAGGACGTCCACCTATGTCTGATAAAGCTAAGAACAGAAAAAATAAAAAAACGGCAGAAGAAAAAGAAATGACGTACGAACAAAAGTTAGAAAGAGAAAACGAACTTCTCCGTTTAGAGGTAGAATACTTAAAAAAGTTGTGAGCTTTTCAGATGGATCCGAAAAGCTATCTAGAAAAGCACAAACAGCGTTATCATTCGAACTCAAAGAAAACTTCAAATTAAAGGATGTTTTACATATAGTCGGTATTCCTGAATCCTCCTATCATTATCATATAAAAGTGATGAAGAAAGAAAACCCAAACCAAGAGCTAGAAGAAGGTATTCAAGCCATTTTTGATGAAAATAACGGCAATTATGGATATCGTCGTATCAAACTAGAATTGAAAAACCGTGGTAATAATGTGAATCATAAAAAGGTACAGCGAATTATGAATAAATTCGGACTCAAAGGAGACAAGTTTAATAGAAAATCACGAAAATACAGTTCTTATAAAGGCACTACAGGAACTGTGGCCAAAAACCGCATAAATCGTCGTTTTCAAACAAATGTGTGTCATCAAAAATTAACAACTGATATCACGGAATTTAAGTGTTCAGACGGAGTAAAACTGTATTTGAGTCCAATTATGGATATGTTCAACGGTGAAATCCTTTCGTATGGGATAGGAATGCGCCCGACCTTAGAATTAGCACTCGACCCACTTGAGGCAGCTTTAGAAATTGTTAAAGATTCTAGGTACAGAACCACTATACATTCTGATCAAGGATGGCATTATCAGCATAATAAGTGGGTAAAAACGCTAAAAGAAAACAAGGTGTTCCAAAGTATGTCACGAAAAGAAAATTGTTTAGATAATTCCCCCATGGAGAATTTTTTCGGATTACTCAAACAAGAAATGTATTACGGTGAAGCACTGTGCTCATTTGAGGAATTAAAAAAGAGAATTGAAGATTATATCGATTATTATAATAACAAACGCATAAAGCAAAAATTGGCCGGTATGAGTCCGGTTCATTACCGTATCCATACCAGCCAACTAGCTGCTTAATATAAAAACTCTAACTTTTAGGGGTCACCTCAGGTCAGGTGCTTTTTTGTCTTTATAAATCCATAAAGTTTTTGGTTATAATTCAAACTTTAAAGCAATTACTAAATAACGGTACAAGAGTTCTAAATATTTAGGTAAAAGCTATAAGCATTTAATAAAAAATATGTCCCAGCAGTTTTAAAGTTCTTTTTAAAACAGTGTCTCCTGCTCCTCCAGTGGTATGTCCCCCTAAATAATTATCTGAGAGATAAGTTCTTAGGACATCGTCAACAGTTTGAGGAATTCCGCTTCTTAATTCTTGGGCAATAATATCTGACCCATGAACAGCTTTAAAAGCAGCTAAATCTCTTTTTATTGGGTTCCAGGCAAAATTGTTTCTTGCTTCTCCATTGCTACGGTCACCCATGTCATTGTTTAACGAGGTTAAATTCTTTAAATCAGTTAATAATGATGGATTGTATTGAGAATACAGAACTGCTAAAGGCAGGATGCTAGCATCATGTCCTTGGAGGTTATGTGCACCAAGTCCTCTTGCAATTAGAGCTCTAGCATCAGGAATCCCATTATCAGCTAAAGATTTTATAGTTGCCCTGGTTCCTTCCAATTTTGCTTGGAATTCTACAATATTTCTGTAATCTGCCATTTTATTCATCTCCTCAATTTGTAACAATTGGAATTGATACCATATTCATACTACAAATTAATAAATAAAATTACAAATATTATGATAAACTGAATTTCATCAAATTTGTTTGACATAAAAAACACTGTGGGATTTGTCCTCAATATAAACTATAATTAAAATAGTACTAAAGAATTAAACGTTTGTAGGTGTTGATATGAGTGCCGATCTGGTGAATAGGATTGAGCAGGGACTAGAAATTATCAATTCAAAATATTATAGAATAATTCTAGTTTGTGAGCATTCAAAAGGAACAATTGTAAAAAATGTGGCTGAAAGTATAGGTGTACCACTCCTAAATATTAATTTTTTGTTAAGTCAAAAATTAAAAGAGTATCCACGAAAGCGAATGGCCGGAAGAGTGCATACTTTATTGAGTGAAATTTTAAAAAATGGTGGAAACAATACCCTTTGCATAGAACATATTGAGGTATTGTTTGATCCAATATTAAAACTAGATGCTATTCAGCTTCTGCAGTCTTTCAGCAGGAATTATACGTTGGTGGTCTCTTGGAAAGGGAAATATGACGGCAGACGTTTTGTGTATGCGGTGCCTGGGCATCCTGAATATTATGAGTGCAAAGAATACGACGGAATTGTAGTGATGTAAAAAAGGGGGAAGAGACAAATGAAATATCGTGATCTAGTTCAATTTGAACCAATTGAATCGGTAATCCAGTTAACAGATGCAAATGATAAGGAACGAGCATTTCACTTAATTGATACATATGTTATTTCGGAAAGAATGGCGGAGCAGCTAGATGAAGCAGTCATTGAACAATTACAGTTCCACCGGCCAGTAGACAATAAAGGATTATTCATTGTCGGTAATTACGGAACAGGTAAATCACACTTAATGAGTGTAATTTCAACTATTGCCGAAATTGATGGTGCAAGTAATTATATTAAGAATGAGCGGGTTGCACAAAAAGCAAAAGAAATAGAAGGGCAATTTAAAGTTATACGTACTGAAATTGGCAGCGTTCGGACTTCACTAAGAGACATATTATGTGAAGCATTAGAAGAGGGACTTTATGATATGGGGGTTGATTTTAAATTCCCATCTATAGATGAAGTCCGAAATAATAAAAATGCACTTACGGAAATGATGGGGCTTTTCCATGAGGCATTTCCAGATGAAGGGCTTATGCTTGTGGTAGATGAGTTACTAGACTACTTAAGAAGCAGGAAAGAACAGGAACTTACATTAGACCTTGGCTTTTTACGGGAAGTAGGGGAAGTTTGCAGTAAAACCCGCTTGCGTTTTATTGCAGGTATTCAAGAAATGCTTTTTGATAATCCTAAATTTGGATTCGTAGCGGATTCTTTACGAAGAGTTAAAGAACGTTTTGAGCAAGTGCGTATAGTCCGTGAAGATATTGCATTTGTTGTATCACAAAGATTACTTAAGAAGGATGAAAAACAAAAAGCGCTTATCCGTGAGCATCTAAGCCTTTTTTCTTCATTATATACCCGGTTAAGTGAAGATTTAGAAATGTATGTTAACCTCTTCCCAATCCATCCAGCTTATTTAGCAACATTTGAGAAAGTGAATGTTGCTGAAAAAAGGGTGGCATTGAAAACGATTAGTAATGAAATTAAACAGATTCTTGAGGAGGATGTTCCAGAGGGAGCTCCAGGGCTTGTTTCCTATGATAGTTACTGGAAATACATTGAAGAAGACCCTTCATACAAAAGTAATCCCGATATCCGTGAAGTGCTGGACAAGTCACGCATTTTAAAAGATCGTATTCATAATGCCTTTACCAAAAAAATATATCAGCCGATGGCCATTAGAATTGTAAATGCCTTGGCAGTATACCGTCTAGCTACAAGTGATATATTTGATAAGGTTGGTCTAACACCAGAGGAGCTTCGTGATGATTTGTTTTTGCATTCCACATTGAGCTTAGACATGCTTTTAGAAGATGATAATCCTTCTGATTTTCTGAAAACAACAGTTGAGGCAGCTTTACGGGAAATCCAAAAAACTGTCAGTTTTCAATATATTTCAACGAACGAAAGCAATGGACAATATTATTTAGATTTGAAAAAAGATATTGCTGTTGATGATTTGATTGAGCAAAAGGCAGAAACCATTGAAGACGATAAATTGGATACCTATTATTTTGAGGTGCTTAAACAAGCCACAGGGGTAGCGGATAATACCTATGTAACCGGATATAAAATCTGGAAACATAATCTGCCATGGGAAGTCCATAAAGTGTCCCGACAGGGGTACCTTTTCTTTGGGGCACCAAATGAACGGTCAACTGCACAACCGGAACGAGATTTCTATATTTATATGTTAAAACCATTCAGTGAAGTGAAATTTAAGGATGAACAAAAGGCAGATGAAGTCTTTTTTAAACTGGCTTTAAAAGAAGAGAAATTTATAAGATTGTTAAAGATGTATGCTGGCTCAAGAGAATTGGGTATAAATGCAACTTCTGCAACAAAGCAATTGTATGTGAGAAAGTCAGAAACTTATTTTAAGGAACTTGTAAAATGGTTAAGTGAGAATTTTGTTCATGTTTATGAAATAACTTACCGTGGCAAAACCGCTAATATTTTGGAATTCGGCATGATGCTGCCACAAAATGCCGGAGTGATTGAAATTATTAATACAGTATCTGAAGGGTTATTGACAGATTGGTTTGAACAAAAATATCCTGATTACCCATCATTTAGAAAGCTTCAAAATGTTTATTTAAATAAAGAGAACTTGCATTCCTATGTATCAGACGCACTTGTTCAAATATCTGGTAGAGAGACTAGACAGGGTACTGCAATATTAGATGGATTGGTCTTACTTGACCAAAATGGCAAGGTGAATATTCATAAGTCCGGTTATGCCAAATGGGTAATGAATAAACTAAATGAAAAAGGGCATGGACAAGTATTAAATGTTTCTGAATTAATTACAACCAATACAATTAGAGGGACTGAAGACATCCGGCTCACTTTAGAATTTAAGCTTGAACCTGAATTATTAGTAGTTGTGCTTGCGGCACTTGTCCATTCAGGAGAATTGGTTGTAAATGTAGATGGTAAGTCTTATGACGCAATGAATTATGCCGAGTTTTCCCGATTGCCATTAGAAAAGCTTACCTATTTCAATCATGTAAAAACACCTAGTGGCCTTCCGGTTGCAGCGATTAATGCGATTTTTCAAATATCCGATGTTCATATTCCAAACCTTGAGGGAGAGAACTTAGCTTTTGGCATTCGAAGAGTAATGGAATTTGCTAACGATAAATTACAAAAAGTTGTTAGGATGATTCCTACAATTCGAACAGGTTTGCCAATATGGGACGGAACACTTTTTTCAACAGCAGAGATTGGGCAAATTGTTCAAAAAATTGGTGACTTAAAAGGATTTTTAGAAGGAATTCAACGCTATGATTCGCCGGCTAAAATGCATAATTTAAGATATTCCGCTGAGGAAATCTTGGCACAAGATATTCTTTTAAAAGAATTAGAAAAATTGGAGAAGCTTGAGACGAAAGTAAGGGAATTCACAAATGTGGCCAATTATCTTATTCAGGCGAAACTTCATCTTGATAGAAATCATGAATGGAGTAAAAAGGTGGATACGGCGTTATACGAGCTTTCAATCGCTTTAAAAGAAGGAGATGACTATTCTTCAGAAAGCCGTACGATTGAACAACTAAAAGATGAATACATCAGTTTATATATGGGATTGCATGACAAATCAAGGCTAAATGCAACCCAAGATATGAAAAAGAGCGGTTTGCTAAATGATCAACGACTAAATGCTTTAAGGGAATTAGCTCAAAAAATTGATATATTGCCAAACCAGGTCCTTTCTGATTGGCAAAGAAGATTGGATTCATGTATTACCTGCTATCAATTGAAAAGGGAGGATTTACAGCATTCAGCTACATGTCCGCACTGTAAATTTAGACCAAAGGAAGAAGCATATCTAAATCAATTTAAGTTGGAAACATTAGAAGATGAACTTGGCGAATTACTGAATAACTGGACAAACACGCTGTTAAATAACTTTAATGATCCAACCATTAAAGAAAATATTGCATTACTAAGACTGGAACAGCAAGAACTTGTTCAACAATTCATTTCTCAAAAATCATTTAGCCTTCCAATTGATATACGATTAATTCAAGCCATTAACGATTTGTTAAAAGGGATTAATAAAGTAGAAATCACATTAGATCAAATTACGGACATGATGGCTAATGGGAGTCCATTAACGGTAGAAGAATTTAGGAGAAGATTTGAGATGCTTATTCAACAAACTGTTGGAAATCAGCCAACAAATCGTATCCGAGTTATGCTTAAGAAATAACGAGGTGTACTTATATGTCATATAATACTGAGCAGTTATCGTTTGAAAATTCAGATACTCAAACAGACAATCAATCGGTTGTCTGTTTAGGTATGACTTTTGAAAATGATAAAAAAAGAAGAGAATATTTTAGGGAAGAATTGAGAAAAAAGTTATCCGAGCTTAAAAAGATTGAAGGGTTTCCAATTGGGAGTGATGAAGATATTATAGCTTTGTCAGATCCCCCATACTATACAGCTTGTCCAAATCCTTGGTTAAGTGATTTCATTAAAATGTGGGAAAATGAAAAAAAGGATAGATATGAAAATAATTTAAATGAAAGAGAATACCATAGAGAGCCGTTAGCAATTGATGTTAGCGTAGGAAAAAATGACCCTATTTACAATGCTCATTATTACCATACAAAGGTTCCTTACAAGGCAATCAGAAAATATATCCTACACTATACTAACCCTGGAGATATCGTTTTGGATGGTTTTAGTGGATCTGGCATGACTGGTGTCGCTGCTCAAATGTGTGAATATTATGATCCAGAATCAGATAGTGATGAACAAGAAAATATATTACTTGGTGTAAGAAATAGCATATTATCTGATTTATCACCAAATGCAACCTTTATGGGAAAAAATAATAATATGATTGGAAAGATCCATGAAGTTAGCGATATTATAGAGAAGATTATTGGAAAAGTTGGTAAAAAAAATGCACATTTGATTGAAACACTTCATGTTGGTTGGAAAAGAGGTGTTTCTGATCCAAAAGATAGAGTTAATAAACCTATTACTACGAATAAAAAAGGGATTATAAATTATACTGTTTGGTCAGACGTTTTTTTATGTGCAAATTGCAATGAAGAAATTGTTTATTGGGATTTAGTATTTAATGGACCAGGTCAGCCTGTGAAAAAAGAGTTAATATGCCCAAACTGTGGGGCCATTCAAAATAAAAATAAGTTAACAAGAGCTTATGAGAAAAAGCTAATTAAAAATAGCAAAAAAATTATTGATGTGGCAAAACAAAAACCAGTATTAATTAATTACACATTTAATGGTAAGAGATTTGAAAAACATCCTGACGAAGAAGATTTAAATAAGATATCTTTCAACCGAAAACCTTGAGTATCAATTTGATTTTTATGTAAATGAATTACCCGAAGGTTTTAATACAAATCAACCAAAATTTTCACACGGATTACTTTATAATTTTCAATTTTTTTCAGAAGTTAATTTATACTTTTTTAATGAATTACTCAAAGAAATTCGAAATAGTGGTATCGAAGGATATAAGAAACATTTTTTGTTATTCTTACTTTCTGCATGTTTACAAAGAACCTTAAAATTCAATCGATATATGCCAAATCACGATAGACATGTTGGCCCTCTATCAGGGACCTTATATATATCACAGCTTACTGCTGAAATTCCTTTAATCTCTTATATATCCGATAAATGGAAGGATCTTCAAAGGTGCGGAAATGAAATCATAAATAAAGGACATAACATTATTACAACTCAAAGTACCGGAAATTTGGAACAAATTCCAGATTCAAGTGTTGATTATATTTTTACAGATCCTCCTTTTGGAGAAAATTTAAATTACTCTGAATTAAATTACATCTGGGAATCTTTTATTGGCGTGGTTACTAATACAAATGATGAGGCAATCATAAACAGCTTTCAAAGAAAAGGCTTAGCTGAATACCAAGGATTAATTGAAAAATGCTTCAAACAAATGTATCGGGTTTTAAAACCGGGCAGATGGATAACGGTTGAATTTCATAACTCTAAAAATTCAGTTTGGAATTCGATTCAAGAAGCACTTTCTAGGGTAGGGTTTGTTATTGCGGATGTCAGAGTTTTGGATAAAAAGAAAGGAACAACGAAACAAATGTCGTATATGACAACCGCAAAACAGGACTTAGTAATTTCTGCTTATAAACCGAAAGAAAAAGTACTAAATATTATGAATCGCAGTTTAAGTGATAATGAAAATGTATGGATTTTTGTTGAAAATCATCTTAAACAATTACCAATTTTTATTAAAGATAAAAATGGTGTTGCCGAAATTGTTGTAGAAAGAACTCCAAGAGTTTTATTTGACAGAATGGTTGCCTATTATGTACAAAATGGACTTATTGTTCCTTTGTCCTCAGCAGAATTTCAAGAAGGTGTAATGCACAGGTTCCCGATGAGGGACGGAATGGCATTCCTAGAAAGTCAGCTTGCTGAATATGATAAGAAAAGATTAACTATAAAAGAATTTATGCAAATGGAATTATTTGTTGTTGGTGAGAATAGTGCAATTGAATG
This sequence comes from Neobacillus camarae, assembly GCF_054950115.1. Lineage (NCBI taxonomy): Bacteria > Bacillati > Bacillota > Bacilli > Caryophanales > Bacillaceae > Neobacillus > Neobacillus camarae. The sequence continues at coordinate 1,026,805 of NZ_JBUCKX010000001.1, forward strand.
GATTCGTCAGCAATTACTTAAGAAGCCACAAACACGACAAGAAATATATCCAGCATTTATGAAACAAATCCAGCACATTGAGAAACACGAATTGTTACCTGAACTAGATGATTTGTTATCCCAAAATTTCTTGAATTATGTTGGAAATAGTCCTGTACCTGATCAAATTGTTAGTTATCTTCATAAGAATTACAAGGATCTTCGGGGCATGGATCATAACGATGATTACTTAAAAGGAAAAGCTCTAAACCGTTGGTACGTCCCAGATCCAAACAAAAAAGCGGATTTGGAAAAATTGCGCGAAAAATCCTTGCTGCGTGAATTTGAAGGATATATTGAGGAACTTTCAAAAAGCAAGAAAAAACTCAAACAGTTTCGTACCGAAGCTATACGTGCCGGATTTAAAAATGCTTGGGGTGATAAGGATTACCAAAAGATTGTTATGGTAGGTGACCGCCTGCCTGAAAGTGTTATTCAAGAAGACGATAAGCTGCTAATGTACTATGATAATGCTCAAGTTCGTTTGGGATTATAATGTAGGGCAAGGGGAAGATGAAAATGGCCAATTGGCGTGACCAAGTTTTGAAACAATTCAATGCAAATAACGCATTGTATCTTGTTCTTGACAATGACCAGCTGCTTTTAGATGAATTGATTCTAGCGAAATTGAAAGAGGACAATATTTACGTAGTTAATTTGAACGAAAGTATTTTATTTCGTTTTGAATTTGAACGTGATTATCGAATCAAAATTGAAAAAAGAGAAATCTGTCTTCTTGTTAGAGCAGAAGGGACAGATTATAATGTTTTTCCCTTTGATTTGATACAGTTAGGTCAACGAACCCGATTGGATGTTTCAATCATCTTCCCCAAATTCTCAACACCTATAATTGGACAGCTTGATGTAGAAATATATGATGCCTTGTATACTGCACAGGAGCGGTATCAAGGCACTTCTTTTGATAAAGAAACATTGGATTTTATAGCGAAAAATATTTATAAGTTGCCTTATGATATGGTGCATACTCGGGCCGAATTATGGAAATTGTTATTAACCATTCATTATGAATTAGACTCTGTCCCTATGGTTATAAAAAGATTTGTTATTGGTGTACTTAGTCAAAAGAATGATTTAAGGGATCTTCCGATTAAAGATTTGGTCATGTCTGCAAACTTCTTCTACAAATATTTGGAAGAAGAGTGGAATCATTTTGTTAAGCAAATTGACCAATTTTCACAGCAACAAAACGGAGTTGCCATAGAAGAAGATACGGATTATTCATTTCACTCTTTTACAAATCCACTCATTCGGAGTATAGTAGATAATTTATTTTTGGAAGGGTTGATAAAACGTGTAAAAGGTTATCAGCCCAATAAATTTCCATCCTGGATGCGTGTCGGGATTGATTCAGATTGTAAGAAAGAAAATAATGAAAAATTAGAATATCTATATTTACAGCTAAAGGATGCCTTAGCTACAGAAAATAGGTATAAGGATTGGACAAAAATGGCTCAAGCTTATGGACAGTTTAAGGCCCTTTCGCTATCGACAGATTCATACTTTCAAGAGGTTAAAGAAATAAGCAATAGGATTGATGAAGATTTTGAAAAATGGATGTTTCATCAATATGGTTCGCTGATATCGTTACCTCATTTGCCGGTTCCAAAAATGGTACACCAAATACCTCATTATATTGCAAGCCAGAATGAGGATAAGGTTGCTTTATTAGTAATGGATGGAATGAGTTTTGTCCAATGGTTTCAGATTCGCAATCATCTCGCAAAGTACGGATTATCTTTTGAAGAAAATGGGGTATTTGCCTGGGTTCCTACTCTTACAGCAGTTTCCAGACAAGCGATATTTTCCGGCCTTAGACCATCTTATTTTGCTAATTCTATATCAACAACAAACAAAGAATCTTTTGCTTGGTCGACGTTTTGGGAAGATAAAGGAGTTCCACGAATACATGTCTCATACCAAAGAGGTTTAGGTCAGGAATTTTATCAAAGAGGCAATTTCTTGCCACTTAAACAATCTAATATTAGGGTTTACGGAGCGGTTATAGACATAATCGATAAGGTTTTACATGGCGCGGTCCAAGGATCAAAAAGTGTATTTTCCGAATTAAATATTTGGTTGGAAACGAATTACCTACTAAAATTTATTCAAGATTTGCAAAATGAAGGTTTTACGGTTTATATTACCGCCGACCATGGGAATAGGGAAAGTGTCGGAATCGGAAGAATAAGTGAGGGAGTTATTGCTGAGACAAAAGGTGAACGGGTACGTATTTATGATTCAGTAGAATTACGAGACGCGGCAGCAGAAAAATATAATCAAACAATAAAATGGCACGATATTGGATTGCCAGAGAAATTTCATGTACTATTAGCTAAGGATGGTGTAGCCTTTGTAAATAATGGGGAGACCATCATAAGTCATGGCGGTATTAGTATGGAGGAAGTTATTGTTCCTTTTATTAAAGTAATTTCTTAAACTTGAGGTTGATTATTATGGCAAAACCGATTGGATTTGATCAAAAGGTGTTACTCCATCACCTTGATTTTACTGCAAATGAAGCACGTAGATTGGAACGAAAGGAAATGTATGAGGTTTTGGATAACTTCCTTCGGGCGGATATCAAAGGTGCCAAATCGCGTAAAAATGCGATTACCATGTTAATGAAAATATGGTATTTGGTAGAAGAAGATCATTTTGTTATTCGAGATCGTGCACTTGAGATGCTGCCATTTATAAATCGGGAAGAGAAGGTTTTTCTCCATTGGTGTATGACGATGTTAGCATACCCTTTCTTTAAAGATTTAGTGAAAGAAATTGGACTTCAACTCCGAATGCAGGATGCTGTTACTAGTCAGGTTTTAGGGAAAAAAATGAAAAGTCTTTATGGCGAGCGCCGCCGTGTTGAAGTAGCCACTAGTGCTGTCTTAATGAGTATAAAGTCATGGGGCATAACTGAACTTCAAAAGAATCGTGCCTATTCATTGTCACAAAAAATAGAAATCCATTCACATGAATTGTTGCAGTTGATGGCGGAGGTATTGCTTACTATTAATGATTCGCATATACTCCCGATTGAATTAATGAACAACAATGTCCTATTCTTTCCGTTTAATTACAACATTTCAGCAAGCGATTTAATGAAAAATAAGTTTGAGCTTATAAAAAGTATTGATATGACTATGGTAGAATTGAAAAGCTAATTCCCTTATTCCTGTGAATAGGGGTTCTTTTGTAGGGGGGATTCCTATGTTGAAAATTGGTGATTTAGTCAAGGGGCCGCAATTTCCTGAGATAGTGGAAATAAAGAAATGTGAAGCAATCGATGATACTTTTTATGTGATTGAAGCGATAGGGCGAAATTCGAATCAATTCTTTGAACTGTTAGTAGAAAAAGATGCATTTAATTCAATGGAGCGATTAAATACGCATGAATCCGAAAACCAACAATTAAGTTCGCAGGATATCCACCATTACTTGCTTTATAATGCAATGCAAAATGAAGCGATGTATGCGAAGACAAGGGCATTGGGAAATGCAAATGTCTTACCATTGCCACACCAAATTGAAGCAGTTTATGGACGAATGCTGCAAGTACCACAGGTCCGATTTTTATTGGCGGATGATCCAGGGGCAGGAAAGACGATAATGTCTGGTATGCTTATTAAGGAACTTAAAGCAAGACATAGTGTGGAAAGAATATTGATATTGGTTCCACCTCTTGTTTTAAAGCAATGGCAGGAAGAATTGCAGGAAAAATTCCAAGAGTCCTTCCATATTATTAATCGGTCCGTTGTGAATGAATATGGTGGGAAAAATCCATTTATAGCAAACAATCACTGCTTAGCTTCCGTTTATTGGGCCGCTAAGGATGATGTTAAACAGCTAATTAATGAGGCCCAATTCGATTTAATTATTGTTGATGAGGCCCACAAAATGGCCGCATATACACATGGAACAATAAAGAAAAAGACTACACGGACAAAGCTTTATCAATTGGGTGAAGTTATTTTAAGAAAAGCTCCAAATTGTTTATTACTTACTGCGACTCCTCACAAGGGAGATATGGAAAACTTCCGCCACCTGATGAGGCTCATTGATGAAGATATATTTTCAAGTACTGGAGTTAATGAAACTCTGAGAGAGAAAGGTAATCCATTTATTATAAGAAGATTAAAAGAGAATTTAGTGAATTTTGATGGCACACCGATTTTTCCAAAGCGGACAACTAAAACCATTCAATATCATTTAACAGATGAAGAGCTTGATCTATATGACGCTGTTACCGATTATGTAAGGGATCATTTCAATCGAGCCATGAATAACGGGAAAAACAGTACAGCTTTTGCCATGATGCTATTGCAACGCCGGTTAAGCTCTTCTATTGAAGCGATTCATTTGTCATTAGAGCGCCGTTACAAACGGTTAAAAAAGCTTTATCAGCAAACAGAGCAAGAACGGAATAAATATTTAAAGATGATTGAGAAATTGGATTTAGCTGAGTACAACGAGGAGTCTAACGAGCAGCAAGAGATGTTGGATAAAAGGCTCGAGCAGGCAATTGATATTATTGACACTAAAGAACTTGAGATAGAATTAAAAGAACTTAAACGTCTTTTGTCCAAAACCACATATCTTAAAAATTATACAATCGAAAGAAAATATCAAGAGCTTGAAGAAACATTATTTGGGATTGATGGGCTACTTCACCAGGGAGAGAAGATACTAATATTTACAGAAGCTGCGGATACATTACATTATTTGGAGCGAAAGTTAATAGAGCGGGTTCCTAAAATTGCAAAAATAGTCGGTAGTTTTTCCATGGATGAGCGCAGGCGGCAGGTTGAGATGTTTCGGAATGAATGTCAAATAATGATTGCTACAGATGCTGGTGGTGAATCCATTAACCTGCAGTTTTGTAATCAAATGATCAATTATGATATTCCCTGGAATCCAAATAAGTTGGAGCAGCGGATGGGGCGTATTCACCGTATTGGTCAAAAGAATGAAGTCTTTATCTTTAATTTAGTGGCACAAAATACCCGTGAAGGTCATGTAATGACCCGTCTGCTTGAAAAGATGGAAAAAATGAAAGAGGATTTAGGCTCGGATCTTGTTTACAATTTTATCGGAGAAGTTTTAGATGACTATTTTGACAGTTTATCATCTCTAATGCAAGATGCAATTTTACACCGAGAGAAGTTAGATGATGTTGTTTCAAAAATGGACAAAGCCATTTCAGAAGAAAACCTAAAACTGTTAAAAGTGCTGAAAGAAGAGCGACTGGATGAGGAAACAATTGATGTACCATCACTCAAGCGTGAACAAAGTGATATTACTGTTAGGAAGATTCCTTATCGTGTGCATGACTCCTTTGTAGATTATATTTTAAAAAAGCGAAATGTTCGTATTTTAGAATCAAATGAGGGCAAAGTGAAGCGAATCGAGCGTATTCCAAAGTTCCTTCGTGAATCATTTCCACAGTTAAATTTGAGTAATTCAGAAACTTACAGGTTTACAGGATACAAGGAATATGTTGAACCAGATATTCCATTGATACAAGAGGATAATCCAATTTATCAATTGGCTTTAGAAATGACAAAACTAGATAGTGGAAAACATGCGCTTGGTCGTTATATGGTTTCATATGATGTACCCGATCAGCTAAATATAGAAATATACAGTCTTTCCGTAAACGATGGAACCGGGAAGGAACTTCAAAATGCCCTCATTTATTTGGGAAAAAGACAGGACGGCACGATTATTCAATTAGACCCATACTGGTTGTCGCTAGGCAAATTTGAAGATCCATTAACTGAACTTAATGTTCTGCAAGACTCCGAAATGATGAAGAAAGCATTGGCTGCTGCGATTAAAGTAAGGGATAGTGTTCGTTCAAAGAGGGAAGTTCAGTTAAATAAATTATCGAACTACTTAACAAAAGCCTTTAATAGCCAATATAATGATACACTGTCCAAATTAGAAAAATATCAGATGGAGAATTTTGATAACAAAAATTCAGCGCTAATCAACCAAATGAATGCGCAACTCATTGATATAGATGCTAAGAAGGAAGAGCGTACAGCATTAATCGACCGTCAAAGAAACATTACCATGAAGCCTCCCAAGAGGATTATTCAATTGGAATTAATACCAACTGGAAGGTCCACCCGAGTTTTGGCAGCAGATTATCAACAGATCGTAGAGGATTACGATAAGCAAAATGGCCGCCAAAATGTTAAGATGTTTGATAATTTGGCATTAGTTGACTTCTACAGTGAACGATTCACTGGCGAGGAGAGATACATTATTGTCACTAATGACAGCGGCTTTACATTTACGGAAGAGCACTTGGAAGACTTAGGTGAAATTTTGGAGAAGGTCTACATTTATGTAGTACAGAATGGGCAAATAGTAGAGGAACGCTCGGTCAGGGAAGAAATGTTCTTATTCTAAAAATGGTTCTATTCGTTTCATAAAATTACTTAACGATACCATTTTTTAATGATTCAATAAATGGTCTTAAAAAAGCCTCCAATTTTAGGAGGCTTTAATTATTACCCGTTGCTATGGGTGATATCCAATTTTACTTGAATCCTGCCACGTTAATTAACAAATTCCTGACTTGACGCCCTATAGGGCAAAAAATATGAAATTTTTTCGAGGGGGAAGTAGTGTTATGAAAGTTATTTTTTCAAATCCTTCGGTGCCCACCCCCATCAGTAAAAGGTTAAGGACACAAGTTTCAAAAAGATACAGGTTAGTAGTGTTTCCAATACTTCTGTTGAAATATAGAATGAACGCTTATACATTATAGGATTCAATCATTCACAAGATAACACAGCTATAGAAGGGTACCTATGACATGATTAATGTACCAAATTCTTACCAATGATTGCATCTTTTGTTTAGGAGTGATGAAATAATAGGAATTATTTACATTAATAGTACCAATCATTGTGAAATTGACTAAAAGACCAAAGGACCAAAGATTTAAGAAACTTTTTTATAAAGCCAGTTGTTTGCGTGTAGTCCATTGATAGAAAGATAGTGAAAATAACACTTGTTAAAAATCTTAAGTCTTTTTGGTCCTTTTTAATTAAATATTGGTTAAACTGCTCAGTTTAATAGTTTTCTCAGTGACTTATGATGGACTTAAAAGTTGACCAAAGATTAAAATGGACCAAACATTTTACATAAATTGGTTTTGACATTTATTGCACTAGTGGTTTTGATACATGTGTCAGGAAAACAACCTAACTAACAAATAACCATAAAAGGGGATTGCATAAATGAATAAACTAGAAAAAGAGCTCCATTTGGTTGGAGCTTCAGAAGAAGAAAATCTTGAATGGGAATTAGTGCTAAGTGCTATGTGGCAAGAAGGAACGGTAACTAGTGAACAAGTTTCAATGGTTTGTGATTTGCTTAGTCTATCGAAAGACAATTTCAGTAAATTAATAGAAGCTCCTTCTGACACCATACAAGAAGCATTGAATAACTATGAGGATGACAAAATTACTAACTTAAGGAATATGATTAATATGATTACCGAACCTGCAATTAATGTATCAAGTGTGATTGCTACTGTCAATAAAGAACTGGAGCGATATAATGATCGGGTTGTATCGAATGCCAGAAACCTTGAAAAGATTTTCTCTTGTGAAATATTCCTTGGCGTACTTGCTTATAATGAATTTGCAGGTAGAGAAGTTATTAAGGGCGATTTACCATGGCGCAATAGGATGTATTCAGATGAACCATTTGAACCGTGGACAGATATGGATGACAGGCAATTACGACATTGGTTGGATAGAGAATTTGATATTCGTGGAAAAGATTTGATTAACAATGCTCTTAGCAATACAATGACAGAAAATCGCTTTCATCCAATCAAAGATTTCATCCAATCTGAGAAATGGGATGGGAAAGAACGAGTTGAAAGCATTTTTATTGAATATTTCGGTGCTGATGACAATAAATATACTCGATCAGTAACGCGTAAATGGTTTATAGCAGCAGTAAAGCGGGTATTCGAGCCAGGATGTAAATTTGACGAAATGATTGTTTTAAGAGGTGCCCAAGGTATCGGTAAATCCGAGTTGTGTACTCGATTGTCAGGAGGATATTTCGAGGATAACTTGGATAAATTCGACAGTAAGGAAGCTGGAGAGAAACTAAAGCGTGCTTGGATTATAGAGATGGCAGAAATGTCGCAATTTAAAAAGAAAGAGGTTGAAGAAATTAAAGGCTTTTTGTCCAGACGTTCTGACAACTTTCGTGAGGCATATTCACGTAATGTCCAGGAAAATCCACGTCATTCAGTTTTCATTGGAACTACCAATAAACATGAAATATTAACTGATAGTACAGGTAATCGTCGCTTTTGGATTGTTTCTTGCAATAAAGGTCAAGAAACCAAAAATGTATTTAACGATTTAACACCAGAAGAAATTGCCCAAATCTGGGCGGAAGCATATGAATTATATATAAGCGGCGAACCACTTAACTTGTCTGATGAAGTAGCTGAAATGGCAATGGAGGTTCAGGAACTTTATACAATAGAGGATCCACTTGAACAGACTATTCGAAATTATCTTGATCAGCATATCCATAGAAAAGAGTATGTTTGTGCAGGGGAAATTTGGGACAAGGCCCTTCTTAGGAGCAACGATATGTCGAAATGGGATTCTCATAATATAAGTGAGATACTCCAAAACCTAGGCTGGACAAAGGGTACAAGAAAAAATATACCAGACTACGGTAAATGTGTAGTTTTTAATCGACCAAAAGGCTATCCTAATCAAGATATTCCAGATTTGACCAAAATTGATTTAAATTTATTTAATCAATTAGATCTTGATTCTGATTACGAGCTTCAAGTGAATTAATCTAATTGTAGTTTATCTATATGTTGTGAATAAGTACATTTTCAGATTTTCATTAGTAATGTAAATCTGAAGTAATGTACTTATTTTTTCATATGGAAGAAAGGTATTAACTTTTATAATTCATTCAACTGCCTTCGGCTAGGCATTTTTTTAGACTACTTTAGGTTTAATTTCCGAGATATGTTGTGTATACCTAACTTGAAATGATAATAAAATTACCTATTTTTTCTATTGAAATAACTTAATGAAGTGGTTACTTTCCAACAGTAAATAAAGGAGGAAAGTAGCTATGGCAACCCTACATGGTCTATCAAATACAAGAATCCATAGTTTATGGCGGAAAATTAAAGATCGCTGCAACAACCCAAAGGCATCTAATTACAAGAATTATGGCGGTAGAGGCATTAAAATGTGTGAAGCATGGGGTAATGACTTTTTGAGCTTTTATAAATGGGCAATCGAAAATGGATATGAGGATCATTTGTCTATTGAGAGAATTGATGTAAACGGAAATTATGAGCCCTTAAACTGTAAATGGATTACTATGAATGAACAATGCCGGAATAAAAGGTCAACAAAATATGCGGTAATAAATGGTGAAAAAAAGCCGCTGATAGAATGGGCAGAACTTTATGGGATATCCTATAAAACTATTACTACTAGGTGGTACCGAGGATTACGTGGATGTGCTCTAATTGAACCATTAAGGAAGGTGAAGAATAATAATCATGCTTCATAAATGAAGGTTACAAAATTCCTTTAACTTACCGTTAAAAGTTGCATTTCTTTTTATAAGGTGTGCAGCTTTTTTTACTTATTGATTTGCATCGAAAAGGAAATTCAACTGAAAGGAAGGAAAATTATACCTAATTTCCGAATCTTAATATAGAGCGAAAATTATATATATATAGGAGGAAGGTAAGTTGAAAGCTCTCCCAATTAAACATCTCTCGGCAAGAGTGCCCTGGCATGATGATAAATGGAACGGTAATATATGTTGTAATGTTTTAGATAACTCCTTTTGCAGAATTTTGCCACGAGTTGATTCAGAAAAAGAACCAGATAAGGAAATACATAATGCTGGAAAAAAGATGTCAGAACTGGAACATCATGCCGTACCACCTTGTATTGCAGAGAAGGGAACATTTTTATCTAAATATGAATATATTCGTGAAATTAATCACGCTTGGCAAAAAATCAATCCGCTTTTTAGGGATTTTAAGCCCGGAGTTTATCAACATAAACCTTATTCTTTTAATGCTGTTCCGTTTTTATGGATGATGAAAGATAAATCTACTCATGAGTCTGAGAAGGCTAAACAGTACGATTTAGATTATGATCCTGAAAAAGAAGCAAATCTAGACCTTGGTTTTACCGAGAACATTGGGTCCAGCATCCCGATAATCAGAAGGAATTATTAAATTCATTTTTTGGATGTTTAAAGCCACATCAATCACTTGTCTTTTTCTATGCAAAGCATACACCTATTTCTGAACCAAATGAGCGGGTAATTGTTGGGGTAGCTAAGGTAAAGTATGTTGGAGAGTTGTTGAATTATCGCTATCCAGAGGGATATAAAGGACATACAAGTTTTATTTGGGACCGATGTATAGGACATACATTAACAGAAGATTCTCAGGACGGAATTCTCCTGCCATACCATGAAGTTCTTGCTTATCAAAAAGAAACACAGGTTGACTTAAATTATCGTGATTATATTGCACTTGCACCAGATCGTAGACAATTTTCATATGCATCCGAGTTAGTGGAACATGACACGGCTCTTGACGCGTTATTTAATATGGCTACTGCATTAAAAAATGCTTCCCAAATTTTAGAGTCTGATTTTACACGTGAGTTAAATTGGATTGATGACCGAATTGCGGAAATTTGGGATATGCGTGGAGCTTTCCCAGGTATGGGGCCTGTGCTAGCTGCACTTGGGTTTGAAAATGCCAATGCCATTGCCTGGGAGATAGAAAAATATATTTTACATAAGCATGGCGATTTATTAGCAGTAAATCCATGGGATATTTTTGAAAAAGAAATGACGAACCCTGGTAGTATATTAAAAGAAAAAGGGATGAATTTAATCACTCCAACGAATCGGCGATTGTGGAAATTGACTTCCAAGGAGAAAAAGGAATTTATTCTGCTATTAAGCCGAGCTCAAATGACAAATGAACAAGCGGCCTATGTAGTAAAGAATCATAACGAAAAAATAGGGTCCATCTCGCAAATTTTTGAAAACCCATATATTTTATATGAAAATACTCGGTTTATAGACAGTGGACTTTCCTTTCAACAAGTCGATAAAGCCATTCTTCCAGTTGAAAAGGTTCGTTTGGCATTTCCAGTTCCAAAGCCTGCTGAAATGGAAGATTTTCTGGATGAAAGACGTGTAAGAGCGCTTGAAGTAAACATTTTGGAACATGCAGCTTCTTTAGGCCATTCCCTTTTACCTGAGCAGGAAGTTTTGGAACGCATTGCCATTTTACCACTTGATCCGCCATGTCCAATAAACGAAGATATTTTGTCAGTGTACAGGGAACTTGACTTTTATAAAGAATCTATCATCCCTATTCAATCTAAAGATGAAAAATTAATCATCTACCATAAACTTAAGCGGCTTGTTGTTATCAAGAAGGTAATAAATACACGTATAAATAAAGAAATTATCTTAAAACGGACATTCTCTATCAAGCATGATTGGCTTTCTTTAATAAACAATTATCCTGTTTTTAGAGAGCGTGATGCAAAAAAGAATCCTACCGAAAAGGATCTTCTTGCCAGAAAAGAGAAAGCCGAAGCACTAAATATCTTGAGTAATTATCGATTTTCTGTATTAATAGGACCAGCTGGTTCAGGGAAAACAACCCTATTAAAGATCTTCGAAGAAATACCAGAAATTAAAGCAGGAGGAGTTTTAAAACTGGCTCCGACGGGAAAAGCAAGGGTGAAACTGGGGCATAATGCAAAAACGGTAGCCCAATTTCTATATACGCATAAGCGCTATGATGGTAAGACCGGTCATTATTTTATTAACCCTGAAGCAAGTAAATATACTGGATGCAGAACGGTTATTATTGATGAAGCCTCCATGCTATCAGAGGAACAATTGGCCGCTGTTTTTGATGCATTAGGAAGTGTTGAACGAATTATCCTTGTTGGAGACTACCGTCAGCTACCACCTATTGGTACTGGCAGGCCATTTATGGATATTGTTAAGCTCTTTCAACCTGAAAAATTTGAAGACGAAAATTTAAAAATGGCCCCTGCGTATGCAGAACTGATTCAAATCTTAAGACAAGATGATGCAGGAAACGTTACTGAAGATCGGATTGATGTAGTTCTGAGTAGGTGTTTTGGCGATCGTTTAAATAAGCATGATTTGGACAGATTTTATGAATTATATGCTCAAAAACAAGGTGGTGAGGATTTAACTCCCAATTTACGCTTAGTTAAGTGGTACGACAGTACGGACCTACATTCAAACCTGGGAAGGATTCTTAGAGAAGAACTTGAGTTAGAAGAGGCTCATGAGGAGCACGATTTTAATCTCCGAATTGGAGCAAAGGATGTTGGAGATTACCAATATTTCAATTCAGGTTTTGCTGAGAAGGAAATTGAAAACTGGCAGATCCTATCACCTATTAATGGATATGGTTATGGGGTTAAAGAGATTAATAAACATATTCAAACAAAGTATCGCAAGTCATTTATTGACCTTGCCTATAATATTCAGCCAGAGAATAGCAAATTCTTTGTAAAGCGGAAAGTGGCAAAGCCAAAAGGATCCGATAATATTGTTTACGGTGATAAAGTCATCAATCTTAAAAACACAGTTTGGGGGCCTGATCGTTGGATTAAACCAATGGAAAAGAAGGCAGTGGCCATGAATTATATCGCAAACGGTGAAATAGGTGTCCTTACAGGAGAATTTCGTGGGAAAAATAGTAATGGAAAAGGAGAGCCAAAGATTGAAATTTCTTTTTCAACGCAACCGGGTTACAGCTACGTATTCTTCCCCAATGAACTGAGCGAGGATGGCAATCAGCCAATGGAATTAGCTTATTGTATCAGTGTTCATAAGGCGCAGGGAAGCGGTTTTAAGAAGGTGTTCTTTATTCTGCCGGCATCAAGTCCAATATTATCGAGGGAATTGCTATATACTGCACTTACAAGACAAGAGGAAAAAATCATTATCCTGCATCAAGGTGATTTTGAAGATTTCTTACGTTTTACTTCGGATGAATTCTCCGAGACTGCGGGAAGATTGACAGACTTATTTTATTTGCCAAATATCAAGGAAATCAACAACAAACGTTTAGACAGTCGATATGTAAATGTTTCGGAACGCGGAGAATATATGATTTCGAAGAATGAAGTCATTATTGCTAATTGCCTCTATAAATATGAGAAACAAGGTGTTCTTACTTATGGCTATGAAAACAAACTAAAAATGAATGATGGACTTGAGTTAAAACCAGACTTTACAATCGATTACCTTCCAACTGGTCAAAAATTTTACTGGGAGCATCTAGGAATGATGACCCTCGAAAATTACCGTGAAAAATGGCAAAGAAAACTAAATGCTTATTTAAAAAGTGGGTTTGTACTCCATACAGAGGCAAGCCTGGAAGATGATAAGGTTCTAATTATTACAGAAGAAAATCCAAATGGCGGCATTAACTCTCAAAAAATTGATCAGCTTGTCAGGAACGTCATTTTAAATGAGGAATAATCCCTTTGTTAATTAAATTAGTTAAATTTTTTTAGAGTAAACATTATTGGAGGCAAGCCTGTTGGTTTGCCTCTTATCCTTTTACAGGTTTCGATAAAATTTCCTTTAAAATAACAGGAATATATTGCCGGAAAGTAGAAATAAATATAAGTTTGGTAGGTCAATGTGACTATTTTTAAAGGGGGAGTTTTGAATGGATTGGGAGTACCAGGATTTAAGTATAATTTAAAAGAAGTTAGCTGCCAATTTCCCGATTTATTGGGCAAAAGTCTTTGGTATTGTAAATGCTGGAGAAGTAGTTTTGCCAAATGGAATGCGGGTATCTAAGAATAATAGCTCTGAAATCAAAAAATTAAAATCAACTATTCAAAAATGGGAAAAAGACATCGATAAGTATCAAGATGAATTTGTTGACTCCTTTGAACTTGATTTATTTGATGATAGTAATGATGAAAAATATGAATTCCAGGAATTTAAAGATGTGTTTGCCGAAAAATTATGGACAGTAAAGGGAGCCTTAAGAACTCCAGATCCAGACTTGGATTTATATAAAAGTAAATTTCACCAAACTCCTGGTTCAGCTATTTTTAACACTGTGAAAGACATCTTGATTGAAACAGATAATTATATGAAGAACGTTGCTAACAGAGTTAACTTCAAAAAGGCCAAATCAATTGTCGATCTTAAATTGGAATTTTTAGATGAGGATAAGATGTTCCTTCCTGGTATTATCGGATTGGGGATTAGATCTGAACTTTTACATAGAATTTATCCAAGTCATTTTGCCATTATGACCAGACGTAGCGGCTGGGCAATGTATTATTTAACTGATGAATGCGATGAGTTCGTAATTGATGAAGAGAATGACGGTAAACATCGAACCTCATTTTATTGGGAGTACGAATATGATAGGTTTTCTATCTTGTGTAATTATATTTGTAATCTTCTTGAGGATAACTTAAGTAAGTACAATATTAGCATAAATCAAAAGAAACGCTTTGGTTATGTTAATTTATTTCTAAACGAAATTTTTCAGCAGCATAAGGAACAGGCAGATTTCTTAAATAAATGGAAGTTGGTGAGAGCTTAATGCAGGACATTCTCACCAAGCATTTTCCAGAAATTAAAAGTCTCCATGATTACCAGAATGATGTTATAAAAAGGATTTTAAACAAAGAAAATTCTTTGTGTATAGTTCCGACTGGGGGTGGAAAATCTTTAATATTTCAAATGGCTGCTTTAAAGCTGCCCGGTACTACAATTGTTATTTCTCCATTAAAGGCATTGATGGATGAGCAGGTTCAGGAGTTAAATGCTCGGAAGATTCCTGCCTTGTCATTAAATAGTGACTTATCGTTTGAAGAGCAGAGAAAATTGTTAAGATCATTAAAAAAAATGAATCCAAAACTTATCTATGTTTCCCCAGAAAGACTTTTTAATTATTTCTTTAGATCCGCTCTTTTGGCTTCAGGACTTAACATCTCAATGGTTACAATTGATGAAGCTCATTGCATAAGTCAATGGGGGATAGATTTTAGACCTGACTATGGAAACATTCGCCCGTTCATTGAATTTTTAAAAGAGAATGGGCATAATCCAACAATACTTGCCTTAACTGCAACACTTGGATTGAAAGCAAGAAAAGACATTAAAGCTGAATTTGAAATTGATTATGAAAAAGTAAATAACAATGTGATTAGAGATAATCTAAAACTTAATTTAAAAGAAGTTAGGTCTGAAGAAGATAAATGGGATGAACTGCTCCAATTCATTCAAGATAATAATTTAAAAAAGGCACTGGTCTATTTATATAGCCGAAAAAAGTGTGAAGAATTATCCTCTAACTTACCTGAGAGTGATTACTTTCATGCAAAATTGTCATATTCAGAGAAAAAAAGAGTTTTAGAGGAATTCAAATCTGGTAAGATTAAGGTTCTTTTTTCAACTACAGCTTTTGGAATGGGTATAAATATCCCAGATATAGATGGAGTAATTCATTATCAAATTCCAGAATCCATAGAGGAATACTATCAACATGTCGGCCGTGGAGCGAGAGACAAAAGAAAATGTCCAATTTGTCATTGTCTTATGCTCTGGTCAGAAACAAACTTTGACCGTAAAGCTGGCCGAATTCGTGGTAATACACTAACTCAAAAAGATCTTGAAAAAGGGTTTGAACACCTTGCTCTAACTAATAAAGCAGACAAAAAAACATATGTGAAATGGGAAGTTATTTATAATAATGATGGAAGTTGGGGAAGTGCAAATCTTTCGTTAGTTAAAAGAGTCTTTGAAAAACACGGCATCTGTGAAAATATTGGTGATGTTTATGGCTCACCACTTTCAATAAAATTAAAAAATAATACGAGTTTATGGACGGAAGTCTTAACAAAAATAAAACCAAGAAACCAATTCCTATTAGCCGAGAAAAGAACTGGCATACCACTGCAAAAGTTAATTGACCATGTTTTCGCAGAGGAGCTGAAAGGAAATGTTAGAACTCTGCCTGCAACAGAAAGAACATTATTTTTAAAAGGCTATCATAATAGCTTGCCTCAAGATAAATGTGAAGAAATAATCAATGAAAGTTTAGAAGTTGAAAAGTTTAAACTTGAACGTTTGTCAGAATTAAAAGGACTGTGCAGTGCAATGTATTTAGATGCATACATCGGGGATATTTTAGGGGTACCTTATTAATATATGCTCAGTTTCTAAAAGCAAGGGTTACAGATTAGTTACTATATGAATGAAGTTCTATATAAATATTGAAAGAAAAGACTATTTGCTTGGAGATAGTTTAAAAGGCTACATTATTTATTATTAATGGTCTGTATGATAAATTCAATGAAATTATTATTGTAGGCCAAGGACAATTACGACAGGTTAAGTACTAATAGTTTAATTCATTTTAGGAGGGTTAATAATGACGGCAAATGTGGAAAGTATGTTTTATGTAGGTGACATGCCCTGGCATAAAGCTGGCATTTCACTAAATCAGCCACCAGACACTAAGGCTGCTATAATTTATGCAGGTTTAGATTGGGAAGTAAACAAAGTGGATCTTTATACCGAATACGGAAGTAGAGTAAATAATTACTATGGAATAATAAGAAATGATAATCAGAAAGTATTAGGGGTAGTCGGGAAGGGATATAAGCCATTACAAAATAGTGATGCGTTTAATTTTTTTGATCCCCTGATAACAAGCAAATTTTTAGAATATGAAACTGCAGGGGCTATCGGGAATGGAGAAATTATTTGGATTTTAGCAAAAATAAAGGTAAATCCTACATTTGAGGTACATAAAGATGACTCTGTTAATAAATATTTACTTTTAAGTAATAGCCACGATGGCCAATCTGCAGTAAATATAAAATTCACACCAATTAGAGTTGTCTGTCAGAATACGCTAAATATTGCATTAAACGAAGGAGAAACAACAAAAATTAAACATATCACAAACATGCATCAAAAGCTTGTGGATGTACAAATTGCAGTGGAAAATATCAACAATGTTTATTTAAAAGTAGAGGAACATTTTAAAAAGATGGTGAATCATTCATTGAATGAAAAGAAAGCAATAGAGTATTTTAATAGTTTGTTTCCTATAATTGGTCTGAATGAAATTAAAACAGATAGCCAATTAGCTAAAAGGAATATAAATATTAATATTCAAAATCAATTGATGAAAAATTTTGAAGAAGGTTTTGGGGTTAAAGAACTAAAGATTGGAGGGACCCTTTGGGCAGCTTACAATGCTGTAACTCAATATGTTGACCACCCATCGGATTATAAATTGGGGGATAAAAAACTTTTGAAAAGGATTTGGTTCGGTGATGGTGAAGCAATAAAGAAGAAGGCATTTATTATGGCTCTGGATTCTATGAAATCTGCATAGCTCAAATATTGGGTCAGCTACTTGCAAAAGATGAGGGACTGACCCCGTGGAGGATTGTGAGGGGGAAATGGAGCACAATAAGAGATTAAAGAATGTTCGAAATGGTTTTTTGGGTGATGGAAAAATTCCTATTGCAATTGATACTGGTTTTGTAACCGCCGGTCATTCTTTAGCTAAATGGATGGCACAACAATTCAATTACAATTTTGATGAATATGATCAAGCGATTGACTCTGTTTATAACCAAACTCATGTTGGAGGTTCTGCTTTTCATCACCTGCTTGATGGACAACATACTGTTTGGGGTGCTTTTCGCGCTGTACAAAATGTTAAAGCGGATGATTCTTTTGTAACAGAGTTTTTACAAGCGGGAGAACATTTGTTAAGGGATGTTGCCTCTGTATCCGGTATTAATCCCTTTTTTTCATTAACATCTCATCAATTGGATGCGCTTTCGCAACTTGTCATGCCCTTTGGCATATCCAAACCTTTTTTAGTAGATGCCTTAACCGTTAATGGACCGGAATTACTGGGAGGGACAATTGCGATGTTATCGACTTTAATGGTTGGGAAAAAGAAAGACCCCGCCTGTTTGTCCAGACTTTCAGGTGCCTATCTTCTATCCTCTGTTGCCAGTGGTAATCCCGTTCTTTTTCCGGTAGCGGCAAGCAGCTTAGTGTATTCCATTGTAAAAAGCGATAGTAAAAAGGAAGTAATTTTTCAGGGAGGAAAAGGAGCGATTGTATCAGGTGGGGCGCTGCTTACGGGAAGTTTAGTCGGTGGTCCCGTGTGGATTGGATGTTTGGCTTCTGTTGCTGCTGCCATCAGTCTAAACTATGCCATTGATCAACCGGAAAAAACATTTTTGCGGGTAAAAGAATTAGTCAAACCAACTTCTTCTATTCTTCGGAAAGTATCTTTATCCATAAGGAGGTGAGAAATTTGTACATTCCATATAAAAAAGAAATCATAGGGTTGGAAGCATTTCGAATGGTTTTTTCTGATATTAAAAAAATAGATCCCGTAATGGGCGAAAACATTGAGCAATCTTTAAAAGCAGCCGTAAAGGAAAATCATGAACTCATATTAAAGGCTGTAACAAAAGAACAACTTCAGCTCGTTCTAATGAAAGAGCAGATTAGTATGCAGGCACAGAGCAGTCAGTATTTAACGATCACTGATGAAATTTCATTGAAGAAAAATAAACTGCTGGAATTTTTGCCTGAGGTGTATCACCGTTTTATGAATGAAATTGAGCAGAATGTGCTTCAATTTTTACAGCAAAAAAAAGCAGAGATGTTTAAAGAAATTGAACAAGATGGAACTTGGTACAGTGGACTTCGGGATACAACTAAAAAAAGCGGCCAGCTTGTGAATGGTGCCATAAACGGGATCAATTTGTTATCAAAGGAAATTCAAGGAAAAAAAGTGATTGATGAAACCTATCTTATTGATACCAAAACGATTGTGGAAATGGTTTTGGAAAAGCATCTTAGCAATCAAAAGGTTACGGATCGCGTGACAGGAATCTTTGAAAATGCCATACAAAGATATAAAGATGCATGGATCCGAAAGATTGCCGTCAATAGCCCGGATATCAAAAGGTTATCTGCCTTTTCTCTTACTCAGTCAGCAAAAGAGAATTTAACCATTGATTTTCATTACGGAGAAGCGGAAAAAGTTTTGGCAATGGGAATCAGCTCTGCAGTATTTGGTACCGTGGGGCTTGCAATGGGCTGGCACACACTGACTTACGCAATGTTTAATGTTTTTCCGCCAATCGCGATTTTTGCAGCGATTGCAACGGTATTGGTTGGTGTTTTAACAAAGGATAAGGCCATAGAAAAGAGGAAGCAGGATATTCAAGAGGTTGTTACAAGATACTACCATTTTTTTCTACAGCAGCTATATGTCCTGCCATTAGCTGAACTTAAAAATAAAAGCATATCTGAATACATAGAAAATAAAGGCTATGAGATAGTTGAACAAACCGTCAAAGAATGGGAAGAAAACTGCTTTGGAAAGTTGAAAGTGGAAGACTTTCGAAGGCTAAATAATGCGTTTATGAAGCATCTCATGTATGTGAATGAAGCAATTGAGCAACTAGAATAATAAATAAGCAGCAGACTCACCATTTTTTCAACAAGCTGAGACCATCAAGTATGATGGTTATTTTTTATTAATATATTCTCAACTGAATCAAACGAAAATTTTTCTAATACTGGATAAAGTAAAATAAAAAACAGAAAATGGTAAACCATTTTTTTGTAATTATCGACAATTTTAGATAAAAAATATGATAAAATTGTATCAGTTTAATTGTTATTTAATTGTTATTTGATAGTTAAATAGATATAAAGTCTCATTTTTTTTGACTATTTCTACTTATCTGTAAAGCCGAAACAGACTACTTTTAGGGAGTGGTAATACAAATGACAAAAAAGTCAGATGAAATCGAACAGGAGTTTGGGGGAGAGGACACGTCTATTCATGTGGAGGATATGGGTACAACAGACGAGCCTGTAAAAGGGTTTGTTGAAGAGGATGATTTTAATGATGACTCCGATATTTATGAATTTGATTTGAGTACTGATGAAAACGAGATGGAATCAGAATTCGATGAGTCTACTGAACATGATGAAGATAAATTGTTAACAGAAAAATTTGATGATGATTTTGCTTCAAAAATAGTTGAGGCAAACTCAGATGAAATCGATGACGATGAAGTTCCAGCTACCGATGAGATAAAAGAAACTGAGTTTAGTGATAGAGTAGTTACCGAGGAAGAAGAAGAGCTTGAAGATCTCGTGCTAAGTTTGACAGAAGGCCGGGAAATTGGGATTGACCTTGGAACAACTAATTCCGTTGTTACCTACTATGATGGCGGATCGGTAAAGACGTTAAAATTTGGATCTGAGTCCATTATTCCAAGTGCTGTTTATTTTGAAGAGCCGGACAAAATTGTGTTTGGCAAACAAGCTGTCAATAAGCGCGTAATAAACCCTGAAAGCGGAATTCGCTATTTCAAAAGAAAGCTGGGCGATTTGAAGGATCGCTATTTCCAAGTGAAATATCAAAAACTCAACTCTGAAAGCAAGCCCGTAGACTCCGACAAAGTTACATATGTGGTCGATACCAATGTGTTTATAGATGTTCCTGACTTAGTTAAGCAATTTAGGAATGAGGATACTATTTGCGTGCCTGTTACAGTATCAGAAGAATTAAACTATCATATTGAAACAAATCCGTCTACCAAGTTCCAGGCTGAAAAAGCTCTTGATTATTTACTCAAGCACAAAGATCGAGTTCGTTATGAGAATTCTGATTTAACATTATTGCCGGATGATTTTTTCAAAGGAACGACAATTAACGATAAAAATGATAACAAAATTCTGTCGATTGCTTTAAAGCTAAACAGTGAGAATCCCGTTTTGATAACAAACGATCGTGGATTGCGCCAAAAAGCCAATATTGTCAATGTCAAAACCCAAAACTATGATGAGTTTCGGTTAGAGATGACAATGAAACTGGAACCCTCGGAATCTACATTTAAAGTTTCCGCAGAAGAAGCAACACAATTGTTTTTACGTCACTTGCGCGAACGTGCCATGAAAGAATTAGGTAGTGTCACAAAAGCTGCGATTGGCATTCCAGCTTCTTTTACTCCGCAGCAGGAAGACGCAACTCGCCAGGCAGCGTATGCTGCGGGCTTTGACGAGGTCCGATTAATCCGAGAGCCTTTCGCAGCGGCGATTGCCTATGGATATGATTCCAGCATTGCGAAAAAAATCCTGGTTTATGACTGGGGTGGTGGTACGTTTGACGTTTCCATTATTGAGACGGAAGCAGATGGAAAATACAGAAACCTTGGTGATGACGGAGATGTAAAATTAGGCGGGGAAGATATAACCCGTACGATTGTTGATAAAATGATGGACATGCTAGAGGATGACCATGACATCATTTTGGATGAACCTGAATCCCTAGGCATAAGTGAAGAAGAGCATCAAAAAAATAAGGCGGCAATGTACAAAGCAGCAGAAGAGCTAAAGGTACAGCTGTCTGAATTTGATACGGCTCCTTTTCTTGTTTCATTATTCGTTGCTCCAGGCGAGAAACGGCCATTTGAATTTAATATTCAACGTAAATCATTTGAAACATGGATTGCAAAGTTCGTTCAACGCACACTGCAAAAGACATCCAATGCTTTGCAGAGAGCTGCCTTGCAATACAGCGACATTGACATCACAGTTCTTGCTGGAGGAACTTCGTTAATTCCTTATGTTCAGCAACAAGTGGAAGCTGCTTTTGGTTTTAAACCTAATTACGAAAAAAATGCAGCTTTAGTTATTGCCGAAGGTGCAGCGATCTACGCTGCCAGCGAGTTTGGGCGCAAAGGCGGCATTACTGATAAACCTGTCATCTTTGATAAAACCATGCATCATTTTGGTGTGCTAAAAAATAGAATTGATTTTCAGGTTGTCATTCCAAGCGGCTCTGAACTGCCCGCTCGTGAGACCGTTACGCTCATGCCATTGCATGATTATGCCGAAACGCTTGAAATTAATGTCTACCGCGGAGATGCAAGCAGCCGATGTCTATATACTACTGACGAAGATATGATGCATATTGAGAAATTAACCATTTCCAATATTCCGCCACGTGTGAGAACAGATGTTGATGTGGAAATTACCTTTGAAATGTCTAAAAAATATGGACTAAATGTTGCTGCAGAAGTAAAGGACAAAGTGACAGGCAAACTGTTATCACATGGACATATAACGAAACACAGTGCAAAGTAGCATTTAAGTTTTAGTTTAAAAAGGAGTTGCTTATATGACCGGTCAGTTAAAGAAAATCACATATGAGGGAATGCGTGAGGTTCTAAATAAAGGAAGAAAATTGTTTGAAAAAAGAGGGATTATTTTTATTCATACTCCGTTATTTTCAGATCCAGTAGTGGAACAGGAGCTTCCTGAAACAAAGGGACATATTATCGAACAAATGCATATCGAAAAAAATGAAATCCCAGCCCTTTATGAAAATGTAACGAATGGGACAATGTTTCAAAAGCTTGTCATTTCCATTATGAAAGAAGACACAATGGAATTATTGGGCAAACTTAAGGGGGTCCTTGATCAGGAATCAATACCTGAAGAAGTGAAAAGAAATATACAAATTATTCCAAAGTATGTTATTCAATTTCAAAAACGGCTACAAATGACCTTAAGAACATCATTTGATGAATGTAATGATGTCGCTGAAGTGCAGGAAAAGGCGAAAGATGTGCTAAAAAAAGCGTTTGGTGAAGGATTATTATCACATGTAATGCCCGCACTCCTCGAAGGCTTAAAGAGCAGTCCGAACTATTATAAATACCTGATTAACTTTTTTAATGAATTTATTGAGCAATATGGTATTTATACAAA
This sequence comes from Neobacillus camarae, assembly GCF_054950115.1. Classification (NCBI taxonomy): domain Bacteria; kingdom Bacillati; phylum Bacillota; class Bacilli; order Caryophanales; family Bacillaceae; genus Neobacillus; species Neobacillus camarae. The sequence continues at coordinate 1,049,785 of NZ_JBUCKX010000001.1, forward strand.
GATCTACGAAGTCAATCAGGATGTAGATTATGATTATTTAGAACTCATTCCTGAAAATACCGATAATCAAGCTCTTCACGGAAAAATTGCTGATTTGGTAATGCTTCCATACTTCTTCAATGACCAGCGATACAGTGGCCAGGCACCTTTATGTGCAGGGCAATGTTACGTATGGAAATTTGATAAATAAAGAGGTGAGGACCATTGTCATTATATGTAGGCATTGATTTTGGTACATCCACTTTATATGTAACAAAGTGGGATGATGAGAAACAAATGGCTGTTCCTGTACCTAACTTAATCCCATCAGAATATGGCTCCAGTAACTATGTGGATAACGTCGTATATTACGAAGAATCCGGCAACTTGATTATGGGAAAAAAGGCTGTCAAGCATATTCTATTAGATCCTTGGAATGGTGTTAGTGAAATTAAACGACATTTGGATGATGATGGATGGTTCCGTGAAATAAGAGGCCAAAAGAAAATGGCTACAGAGATTATCACCGACATTTTTACATATATAAAAATGCGGGTAGAAACAATCTATGGAGGCAAAGAGATAACAGGTGCAGTCATCAGTGTCCCTTATGCATTTGAGCCTAAAGAGCGTAAGAAAATAGAAACAGCTGCTAGAAAAGCCGGTATACCAGTCTTAGCTTTAATAGAGGAACCAGTTGCCGCAGCGCTGTCAAGCGGATTATTTGATGAGTTGAAACCGGGCTCGAAAGAAACTGTTCTAATATTTGATTTAGGCGGCGGAACATTTGATGTAACATTATTTGATGCTATACTCGGTCTCGACGGAAACAAAAGTGTCATTGTGAAAAATACGGATGGGGATCGTCTTTTAGGTGGAGCAGATATCGATCAACTTATTGCCGATAAGTTTTTAGCAATGATGAATGTAGGCTCAGAGCTTCTGCATGATCCGAGATTTCAAAATGAACTTTTCGAAGAAGCTCGTCAAACTAAAATTGGATTATCAGACATGCAGGAATATGACATTTTTAAAAAGTTCGAAATAGTTGAGGAACCTTTAGAGAAAGTTATTACACGAAGCCAATTTGAAGGTTGGCTAATGGGAAGCTTTTTACACAAGATTGATAATGTACTTGATCGAGTATTAGAGGATGTATCTGTGAAAGTTTCAGAGGTCGATCAGATTATCCTTGTCGGTGGGACAAGCAATATTCCGGTGATTGCCAAGCGGGTTACAGACTTCTTTGGAAAACGACCGAAAATGATGGATGACCCAGGAGAATTAGTGGGAAAGGGAGCTGCTATTTATTGCGGAATTAGTGTAGGCAGTAGTGATGAAATCAATGTAATCCGCCGTTCCAGTCACGGATTCGGTGTTAGGATTACGAATAAAACGATTAAGCCAATCTTAATGCGTAATGAACTGTATGGTCAATATTCACCATTCTATGATTTTTCCATCCCAATAGATAAACAAAAAGGAAAAGTTGTCATTTACCAAGGCAATTCCCCCTTTGTTGAGCATTGCAGTGAAGCTGGTTATATAGTAGTTAACCAGCGTGATTATCCGAGTGGGGTGATTCGCTTGCAATTAAAAATGTCTGACAGCGGTTTGGTGTATTATAGGACGTTTGATGAAAAAAGTAAATTTGTAAGTGAGGGCGAATTGGCCCGAGTTTAAAATTTTGGAGGGAAGACTATGTCGGTGAAAGAATATACGGTTCTAAAGGATTTTTCCGTATCGATTATAAATAATAAAGGTAAAACATTTACAAAAAACTTTGAAACTGGAATAACTTTTAAAGTTGATCCTACCAAGAAATATAAACCTACAGTTGATGAATTAACAAGAAAAGGAAAAATCCAAGTCAAGATGGAAGAAGAAAATTTGCAACCAACAGACCATCATGAACAAGAGAAACCAAATGAACAACAAACTTCTAAACAACCCTTTTACCGAAATTTTTTAAGTGGTAGAGGTGACTCAAAAGAAGAAAGAGGAAATTCGGTGAAAATTGATCAAGAATTATTAAGATTAATAGACGGCATACTAGAGGAAAAGTTAAATGACAAGTTCGGCGAATTATATAATGGATATCAGACTTTAACCAACCAAAATCAAGATCTTAAAAGTGAGCTTGGCAAGCTGGCTAATCATGAAGAGTTTGTTAAAACGAACCAAAAGATTGATAGCATTACAAAGTTAGTTGAAAAGTATCCTCAGCCTATAACATTGAACGATTTAAATACATTTTTAAAGCCTGCTTTAGAGAGTATGCCAGAAACGACAAGAAATTTGGACGAAAAACTTCACCGGTTACCACGAAGAATTAAATCGGATTTTGAGGAAGTAATAGAAACCCAGAAGTCTTATATTGCATCTTCTGTTAACAAGAATTCTGAACGTGTGAATCAGATTTCTAATTCTATTAATTCTTCATTTTCACAAATGGATTCAAAAATAAGCCAGTTGCCAGGGAAAATTGGAGACACCGTTACACTGCAATTAGATGATACCTCTAAAAATATCAGCCGAATCAAATCATTGGTGAATGAGACAAAAGAAACAGTAGAGGAATTACAAGGTAAAACAACTGTTCTTGAAGATTTGAAAAGCAAGCTGGATAAAGTGAATATTACACAAAAGTTAGAGCCGTTTAATCATGAAGATGATGTCATCATTGAATTGTCAGAGCAAGCACAGCTCATTCTTGACCAATTAACATTGGCTTCACGCAATTATGTTGCTCAGAGCAAAGAAATTGAACGTTTAAAAGCAGAAAATGAAAAGCTTAAGCAAGAACACGAGCAGATTGAAGCAATGACAACGAAAAAAGTAGAACAACTTGTGAGAAAAGAAGTCACAAAACAAATGTTAACCGAATTTGCAGGAAAATTTACAAATTTAGATGACGTCTATTCTGACGAAAAACTAAAAGGAATACAAGCATTATTTACAAACCACGGATTAGTTCGAAGTGAAGAACTGAAGGTGGGCGAACAAATTCATATAACGAACGAAAATCGTAAAGATTATGAGCCAGTGGTTACTTTTGAGTATAAGCACGAAGGCTACTACTTAATTGAAGAATCACAATTTGTTTGGAAAGATACAAACATAGCCTTTAAAAAAGCAAAAGCTGTCAAAGCTCCTGAAAAGGAAGTTGTTGAAGAAACAAAGGAATCCGATGTAATGAATGAAATGTCAAACGAAGATGATGCAAGTACAAACAATAGTGTTGCAGAACATAAAGAGGAACTATTAAACAACAAAGCTATTGAAAATGAGCAGCCAGCTGAGGAGCAACCAGCTGAGGAACAACCAACTGAGCTGTCGGCCCCTCATTCAGAAAAAAATAATCAGGAATCTACTAATCAAGTAGACACAAATATTCACGTTAAGGAAGAAATAAAAATCAATTAATCTGACCGATATTGGGATTTCCTGGAAAAAGGAAATCTCAACCCTTATTCTGACAGGCTCGATTCGAAACGATTATTCTTGTGTAATGAAAGGAATGACCACTTTGGCGTATTTCGTGGGAATAGACTTAGGGACAACAAACAGCACGGTATCCCTGATTGAGTACAACGACTTTATGGATAGTCCGATCGAAAAGCTTAGAACACTCTCGATCTATCAATATGATAAAAACTATACACCTAATCTAAATGCAGTTGAGCTTCCTTCTGTGCTGTATTTTGACTTAGATAATGAAACGGTTTATACAGGTGAATATGCAAAAAGTATTTACGGCGGCGGAACCCGTCCAATGCAAACGGTAAGAGGTGTGAAAACGCGGATTGGCGGGGAATCTGCTATTGAGATCCCAAGCATCAGCGGGAAAAAGCCTTCTCAATATTTTGATATGAAGCAATGCTCGGCATTGTATTTAAAAACGATAAAACTCTCATTAGAAAAGCAATTGAATGAAAAAGTTGAAGATGTGACGATCACGATACCGGCTGCTTTTAATAATGATGAACGAATTGCAACAGAAAACGCAGCACGTCTGGCGGGTTTTAAAAATATTATCATCCTGGATGAACCGACAGCGGCTCTTTATTGGCATATTCATGACCCCGAAGCATTTGTGGAAGAACAGCTTTCAGAAGAGGGAATGAATGTCCTTGTTTATGATATTGGCGGCGGAACCTTGGATGTGAGCATTGCCAACATCTCGGAGGATGTAACAGGAGACGTTGAAATCAATATTGTTGCCAGATCGCCGCGTATGGATTTAGGCGGTAATAATTTTGATCAGTTGTTGGGGGCCTATTTTTTATCCGAATTTGAAATGGCCCGCTCTTCGATTACCAATCGATCCATTGAAGAGCAGAACAGGATTATTGCAAGGATTGTTTCTGAGGCAGAGAAAGCAAAAATTGAATTTAACGACCGAATTTCTCAATATATTGACAATCCCAGACGTCGTGATAAACAGGAACAGGCTGTTGGGTTTGAAGTGATTGATGGGCAAAGTACGTTAACAACAATAAATTATCAGACACTTAATCAGATTTTTAGTTGCTTTACAGATCCTGATGGCAGGGAAACTCTGCTTGCACCAATTAAACAGACACTTTCGGAAGCAAATATTAAGCCCGAGAACATTAGTGAAATTTTATTTACAGGCGGGATGTCCAATTTCTATTTAGTGGAAGAAACAATTCGTCAATACTTCAAAGATTATGACATGATCCAGTATAAGTTTATTGACCCGGTTTCAGCGGTATCAAAGGGTGCATCAATCTATCAATTTGCTCAACATGAGGATCATTTTGAAGTGAAAAAGCTAAAATTACAGGACAGGATGGCAGATGATATCTTAATCAAAGTCGGTTCTTCCTTTGAGGTAATGATTTCAAGAACGGTAAATCCAGGTGAACACGGTGTATTTGAATACCGAGTTCCTGAAGAAGAAATGATTGATATTCCCATCTTTTTATATTATGGCCTTGGACATGATCCCGCTGCTTATACACCAATAGACGGGAGATTTTTTAAATTGCGAAAAGCAGTGGATAAAGACGATATGATTAAGATTGAGTGGTCTTTAGACCGCAACAAAACCGTGCATTTGAAAATATTAGAGCATGGTGAGTTAACCATTGAAGAGAAATCTGTTTTACTATCACCAAGTGAAGCGTTAAAGGATACAATTCACCGCTTAAAAGTGAATGGTTCCATTTTCGGAAGCTAATCCAATGGTGAGTAAGTGAGAAAGAAGGGAATTGAGTGAGCTTAGACATTGCTTATAATTTAAAAGAAATTCACCTGGCGAACCGGCGTGTTGAAGATGCATTGAACCGACGATTTGAAAGAGATGCGGAAATGTATATCAGCAACCAGGATATTGCCTTTATTAAAGAATGCCTTTCTAAAGGTGAATTTGACTTAATGTACAGCAAGTACAAAGCAGAAAATTTTCATCCAGATGTATTTTTCAAAACGATTCTGAGGAATGCCTGGCTGATTAAAGATATGAAGCAAAATCATTTTACTAACATCTTCCGTCCCATTTTAAAAGAGGTGCATCCTGAGTTCAGCAAAAAACTATTAAATGAGGTTGCTGAAAATAAATTGGATGTACCGGAAATCTTCCGAAATAACCTATTGGGCCACTATGCAAAAACTGTTGATCCGCTGGAAGCAGAGGAAATGCTTGAAAATGCTAGCAACTTAGGATTAAAAAGATTAAAGGTCCTTGTTCAGCGCGTGTTGGGACATTATGCTGGTTCCCCGTTATTTTTTACAAAATGGAATAGCTTTCTGAAACAGTATCCTGCTTTAGGCGGGGATGATTTTATTTTTAGTCGTATAACCGTAGAAGAAGAAAAGCTCAGAAAACATTTAGAATTAATCGTTGCACAAGTAGAGAAGATTGATCTGCCACCGCAAAACTTGCTGGCTGTTCTAAGAAACGGAAAAATTCCGGCTTTTGAAATTTTGCTTCAAAAAGCAAGAGCATCCACAGAGAAGGTGGCAAGGCAACCCAAAGGTGTGCGTGATCAACTAGTCTTTAATACCATGAAAAAATGGTTGAAGATTCTACGGACAGTAGCCGATCAAATCCTTATGGATAAAGGGCTGGAAGATAAATATGACTGGATTTATCAGGAATTGAGAAAGTTTTATGACGATATTAATAAAATCAATACCTTTCAAGCAGGACAAATTATCCGTCACTGCTTAGGAAAATCGAAAAGTGTGTATCTAAAAGAAAGATTTTCCTCGTATTTTGAAAATGCCAATTATCATGGGAATTTTGAGGATGATGTGGAAGCCCTTAAAGGAATGGAGTTTCAGGCTGAATTTGAGGATGTAGAAGGTTTAATGGATTCTTTAGATGAAACGAGTTCAGATGATCTAAAAAGATTAGAGTATTTGGCTATTAGTTTCTCAAAGTTGTCCAACCTTGATCACCATATGAATAAGTTCCTAAGCCAGTTGGATTTAAGTGACAAAACCCAAGTGAATTTTCTGACGGTTCTGCTTCGTGACCGAAAGCAGATCATTTGGACAAAAGTGTTAGAGTATGCTGAACGAAATACACATATGGACAAGCTCGTTTATCAGTTTATATGTAAAAACGTTCCGCAAAACCCTGCTGTAAAGACGTATATGCACCGGAATCATTTCCAAAAGTATAGTGAACTTTATGGTTTGTAAAATAGAGATCTTGTTTCAGTAATTGGACTGAAACAAGATCCCAGTTAACAAGAATGATAGATCAAGGAATTGTTTACAACCTTGTTCTTCTTTTTAAGGTGGGAAAGGTGAATGAGTATTTATTTAGGAATCGACTTCGGAACATCCACATTATGTGTGACACGTTGGAAGGAGAATAATAATCAAGTTGAAATGGTTCCGCCTTTGGTTGGTACAGGCTATGGTAAGGCAGGTCCTATTGAAAATGTGATTTTCTATGACAGTGATGAAGAGCACCTAATTGGTGCGCCTGCTATTAAAAAAATGGAATTGGATCCACACCAATTTGTTAGTGCGATAAAAAGGGAAATTGAAGGGAATGGTTGGCAGCGAACCATCTTCGATCAACAAAAAACGGCAGTTGATGTGGCAGCCGATATTTTTTCTTACATCCGAGAACGGGTTGAAAATATGTATGGTGGTAATGAAATTGACGGTGTAGTTGTAAGTGTACCATTTGCCTTTGGACACCGTGAACGGCAAAAAATTAAACAAGCTGCCCAAATCGCAAAGCTGCCGGTCCTTGCCTTAATAGAAGAACCTGTGGCTGCTGCACTTTCATGTGGTATTTTTGAAAATAAGGAAATCCAGGACCGGGAAAAAGTGTTGGTATTTGACTTTGGCGGCGGGACGCTGGATATCACCATTTTTGAGAAGAAGGTTGAACTGGATGGAAAAATTTGCATTGAAGTAATTACAACGGATGGACATAAAGAACTGGGCGGGAAAGATATTGACCAAAGAATCATCGACAAACTGATTTCTATTTTAAAAATTGATTTATCGACAAAGCCTGCAGATAAACGCATGGACAATTTTCGCAATAAAATCAGTCATGAAGCAGAAGAATTAAAAAAAGCCCTCACCTATGAAGATGAATATCCTTTGTTTTTTGAGGATGAATGGGGCGAAGTCTATGATGAAATCATTGAAAGGGATTCTTTTGATGAATGGATTCAGCCGGACTTACTTGTGAAAATAAAAGAAAAGCTGGAGGATACTCTTGATGATATTGATCTTGAAAAGGAAGATATTCCTCATATAGTATTAGTCGGCGGTTCCAGCAGGATTATTGCCGTTCAAGAATTAATTTCAGATTTTTTTGACAAGAGGCCAATTGTACCTCGAAATATGGAAGAACTTGTAGGATTAGGAGCAGCGATGTATTGCGGTATGCTTGTTTCCGGGGAGTCTCCCTTCAAAGTAATTCAGAAGGTTAGCCACAGTACGGGAATTAATCAAGGTGGCAGAATGAAGACCATTCTTCCGAGAAACACGACTTACGGTAAATGGTCTGAGGAATTATATTCGATTAATAAACCTAGTGTGGCAGTGTATCAAGGAAATTCCTCACTTCTTAAAAATTGCTCCCAAATCGGAGTGGTCGATGTTACATCATATATACCTGATGTATCAGATGTAAAGCTTCAATTAGGGACAAATGAAACAGGAGCGATTCTTTTCCGTTTGTACAAAGGTGGTCGTTTGGTTGCAGAGGATGAAGTAAAAGAAGACTAATAGATTTGGAGGATTTACCGTGTATACAGTAGGAATCGACTTGGGGACAACGAATTCAGTGTGTTGTACTTTAATTGACGGACGTTATGAATTTATTTCATTTGGACGTGAGGAAGTTTTGCCATCTGTATTTTTATACCAGGATGGCAAAAAGTCATTTGGCTCAATGGCTAAGAGAAAATCCGTTGTTTATGCTACAAACTATATCAGTTCTTCCAAAACCTATATGGGAGATATGGAAAAATCATGGACAATTGATGGGGAGATTTTTACGCCAACTGATGTGGCAATGGAATTACTTTCTCACATTCATAAAAATGCTCAAAAGCATTTTAGAATTGATGAGAGCGAAGATATTGAAGCGGTCATTACCGTTCCTGCTTATTTTACATCCAACCAAATTGATGAAACGAAAAAAGCAGGGGAACGTGCAGGTTTTAAAGTAAAGCGAATTGTAACAGAGCCTGTTGCTGCAGCGATCGCTTATGGTCATGAAATTACTGGAAGCGATGAGCAGCTATTTATCTTTGACTTGGGTGGAGGAACATTTGACGTTTCTTTGCTTACTGTTAAAGGTACTGGTGCAGGCCGCCAATATGTTACCAATCAAATCGGCGGGGATAAGAAACTCGGCGGGGATGACTTTGATGAAGTATTATTAGATATGATTTTTTCAGAACTTAGAAAGACCCAAGGTATTAATTTATCAAGCCAAGCCCAATCCGGTCTTGAACCTTCTCTCTATGCGAATTTACGTCAAAAACTAATGCAAGCAGCAGAGGCTGCAAAAAAAGAATTAAGTCAATCTGATTCTGCGAATATCGTGGTTGCGAATTTATATGAAAAAGATGGTGTTCAGCATAGCTTGGATATGATCGTGACGCGCGAGCAGTTTGAAAATAAATCAGAGGAGCTGATTGACCGGATTGAAAGAGAGGTCAAAATGCTGCTGAATCATTCTGATACTTCTATTGATGAGATATCAAGAGTGATTTTAGTAGGGGGAAGCTCCCAACTGCCATTTGTTAAAGATTTTATTCAAAACTTTTTCAAAAAGAAACCTTATTCCGACATCGATCTATCAAAGATTGTTGCAATGGGAGCAGCACAATTGGCTTACAATACCGCCCATGGATTAGGTGATATTGTTCAAGATATGATTTCTCACTCTTTAGGAATTGAAGTTGTAGATGATGAATTTGAACCGATTCTTATGAAAGGAAGCTATTATCCTACGAAGGAAACAAAAGAATTTACAACGGTCATGAACAACCAGACCTCAATCGCGATTAACGTGTATGAAGGGGAAGAGACTGCGGATGTCCACCAAAATGAATTTTACGGAGGATTTATCCTTGATAATATAGAACGGGCTCCAAAAGGTGTGCCACGCATTGATGTTACTTTCGAATTTGATGAAAGTCGAATTTTAACCGTTACAGCCACTGATAAGAAAACCGGATCCAGTAAAACAGTCGTGATGGAAAAAAAAAAACCGATGGAGATGCCAGTAGCTAAACCTGTTCATGTTTACTTTGTCATTGATACGACAGGAAGTATGAATCCATATATTGAAGGGGTAAAGCAGACATGTCATGATTTCGCAAACGAAGTTCAGCGGTCTGGCGCTAATCTAAAACTTGGCTTACTGGTTTATGGTGATGAAACTTACGATGAGCAGCCAAAACTTTACAATTTGACTCAAAACATCGATCAATTTAAACGGGATGTTACCAACAGTCCAAGATATTATGGCGGTGATGAGCCAGAAACAACCTTTGAAGCAATGATGCTGTACTAAAAGCGGCGGAAATTACAACTTTTGTTGTATCGCCAAACTATAATTATTATCGTGACTTTGCAAATTTCACTGGTGGAAAGCATTATTTAATATCTGAATACCATCGCTTTGTAGAGGTCATCAACGATATCGCAGAAGAGGTTGCATCATTAGCTGCAGTTAAGTAATCGTAAACCGAAAAGCACAATTCAATCATAGTCATAAACTGAGTTGTGCTTTTTCTTTTTCAATGGAAAATGCCCATTACTAACCTAATACACGAACGGAGTGATCGTTGTGGATCAAAAACAGAGTTACGTTTACAGAGTTCAAGAACTTAAGGAAATTGCAGTTAAACACCACCTTTCAGAAGAGATTTCAACAACCTTAGATTATATAGCTTCAGAGATTGAGTTATTTTCAGTGAAGATGCCAATTGTTGGCGGGTTTAATGCCGGGAAAAGCACACTTATAAATTCCTTTTTGGAAACGGAGCTATTGCCAACCGAAATAACACCTGAGACGGCTATAGCCGCAGAAATTAAATACGGAGAAAATAAAATTGTTGCGCATAAACAATCAGGTGAAACCGAAACCTTTCCGCTGGAAGATATTAAGAAAATAGATGCAAGTACATATAAATTCATTGAAGTATATCTGCAAAACAAAAAGATACAGGAATTGGGTGATGTAACTTTAGTGGATATGCCTGGATTTGACTCAGGAATTAAGGAGCACAACCAAGCCATTTTTCAATATTTAAAAGAAGGAATTGTGTTTATTATTGTTGTTGACTCTGAGGACGGATCAATTAAATCAAGTGTACTAAATTTTTTATATGAACTTGATTTATACCAATTAAACTATGCAGTCATCGTAAATAAGGTGGACCAAAGACCTGAGTCGGAAATTAAGAAAGTCGTAGAAAACGTAAAGAGTGTGGTAGAAGGGATATCAAAAGGAATCATGGTTGAGGTTGCTTCTGACCGGTTAGAAAATGGAAATGCTGGTTTTCTAAAGGCAATTCAATCCTTTAAAAAGGACGAACTTTTTAAGAAGAAATTTCAGCCCGAGCTGATTCAACTTACCTCCAGAGTTAAAATGAACCTTGAGGTTATTGCCAAAAACTCCGACGTTGATACCACCGAAATTAATGCCCGTATCCGGGAAATTGAAGTGAAAATCAAAGGCTTAACCAATAAATTTCAACAGGAAGAAAAACAAATTACATATAAAATTCGCAATGTTGTGAAGGAGAATATCTTAAGGGATGTACGGAATGTTTTAATGAATGAGTCCAGCTCGCTTGCGCTTAGCGCCAAAGCAGGAGAGACCTCCTTTAATCAAAAAGTAAATGAACTTATTCGTCCGGTTTTAATAGCTTCGACTAATCAGAATTTAGAGCTTACTTTTTCTGACCTCGTTTCCAAAATGTCAAAAGAAATGCTCGATGTTAATCAAATCGCTCAAGGCATCAGTGCGACTACACAAAAAGCAGGGGCTGCTATTGAGCTTGTTCAAGAGGGACTTAACAAGATTGCCGAAAGCGCAGAGCTTATGAAACGTTTTGAAAAAATTTATAAAGTATCTGTTGGCGGCTTGGCGATTATAACGAGCGTTGTTGCTCCGTGGGTTGAGCTCATTATCTTTTTCCTTCCGGATCTCTTAAAATTATTTGGGATTGGCAGCGAGGAACGTCAGCTTGAGAAGCTGAAGGATCAGGTGGAAACACAAATTATTCCGCAAATCATTAATAAAATCTCAAGCAATATTGAGGACAATCTGGAAAATGTTAAGAATGACTTTTTAGAAAAATTTAAGCAAGAGATGGAAGAAGAAATGCTAAGCTTATCAGCAGCACTTAGCCAATCCATTGAAAGTAAACAGAAAAAAGAAAATGAGTTGGCCGAGTATCTTTATGAATTAAATGCGGATATCGAAAAGCTTGAGAATATGAGACTAAGCTTAGTCTAGGGGGCGGTCGAAATGGAACAGCAGTATGAAGAAATGATTCGTCAATATGAGGACATAGCGGAAAAGTATTTACCTCAAAAAGAGCTAATATCCGACCATTTGCTCACTGATTTGCACGTCTTTTCATCTGAATTCCGTGATAAAATCGAAGGAATTATCCGTGATGAAAAAACACTGAAAATTGGTATTGTTGGGGAAGTCAAAGCAGGGAAGTCTTCTTTTGTAAATGCCTTCCTATTTCAAGGTAAAAAGATTTTACCGGAAGCACCGACACCGATGACAGCCGCTCTGACTAAAATCTCTTATTCTAACAAGCTAAAGGCGGAAGTATTTTTTTACAGCCGTAAAGATTGGGATACAATTGAAGACCTTTCCCGCCAATATGACCTGGAATATGAAAAATTAAAGAATGAACTACTCGCGAAAAAACGGAGCCAACATTCCAATCCCTTTTCTTCCTTCATTTTAAACAGAGGAGATTCTGTTACAACTGATGTTGTTACCCTGTCTGATGAAGAAATTAAAAGATATGTAGAAGAAAGAGTGCCAAAAGAAAAGTTGGGTTGTAAAGAGCTTACCGAGCTAGTGCTGAAAAACGGCATTGATGTTGAACGTTACCTTGGCACAACAGAAACAATCGCCGGAGTTGACAGCATCGAGGATTTAGTGGGACGTCTCAGCTATTACGTTGGGGCAACGGGCAAGCTGACACCGATTGTGAAAAGCACGAATGTGTATCTTGACTTGCCAGGAATTAAGGATTTAGAAATTATTGATACCCCAGGAACGAACGATCCTATTGTTTCTAGGGGGCTGGTCACAAGGAAATATTTAGCGCAATGTGATGCTATCTTTCTTTTAAGCAGAGCAAGCCGCTTTATGAGCAGCCATGATGTAGAATTTATTGTTAATACTTTACCGACTGAAGGTATTCGCAAGGGAATCATTCTTGGAAGTAAATTCGATAATGCCTTGCAAAACCTGAAACCAGGTGGTGTATTAGAAGAAGGTTATTTGGAGTTACGAAATAAGCTGATCAGTCATGCTCTTCAGATTGTTAATGAAGAATTAAAAAAGAACCCGAATAACAAGACGCTGCTTTCGTTGAAGGAATACATGCCGCCGCAATTTATTTCGTCTGTTTTATATAGTATTGGCCATAAAGGCTTGAAGAATCTTGATGAGCTGGAAAGCCATGTTGTCCATCGTTTGCAAATAACTTTTCCAACGATGGAAATGAATCCAGAGCTGTTTATGTATCTTTCGAATATTGACAGAATCAAAGAGAAAGAATTTAAGTCTATTATTAATGATAAAGAAACGATTTTAAAGAATCGATTAAAGGATACGCTCACAGGACAAAGTAAACGGTTTAAGCAAATCCTTGAAACGATTCATTCGGAATTAGTCACGAGATTAGATAACCTTTCAAACTATGACCGAAAGCAGCTAGTAGAAAAGTATAAACTGATGACGTCTAAAATCAATAGTTCCAAGGCGGATGTTGATTTTATCTTCCAAAAGGAAGCGATTAATTTCCAGAAAAAGATCAAGAATTTACAGCTGGATTTAAGAGAAGCACAATCACATTATCAAAATGTCGACATTTCATCTGAAAGCAAAAGTGAGTATTCCCATTCTTCCGGCTGGTGGCTATGGAAAAAAGATCATTATCAAAATGTTACATATCACTATGCACGGGTAAATCAAGTGATAGATAATGTCCGAAATTATACAGTAGCCATCCAAAGACATGTAATTGAAACTTTTCACTCCATTATCGACATTTATGGATTACGCAAGGAGCTAAAAAAAGCTATTTTAGAATTATTGGATTTAAAGGATAGTAGTTTAAAGGAAAATGAGATATTAAATCCAATTGAAATTTTATTAAACAAGCTGACGATTCCGGAAATTGAATTGGATAGTAGTAAATATGAGGAAATGATCTCGGAAGCCTTTGCTGCAAGTGTAGTTCAAAATGACGAAATTCATAAGCTTGTGGCGAAACAAAATGAGGTAATGTCTAAAGTGGTGAAAGAAACCATTGCTGCATTAGAAAATGAGATTAAGAAGGTCTCCAATCTATTAACGGATGAAGGTAAACAATTTACGAATAAAGTGGCAAAGAGTATGAACAATGTGCTATCGGAGCTTCAAAAGCAGCTTGAATCAAAAGAAAAATATGTGAAGTCTTATGAACAGTTACTAATGGACCTTAATCGGGATGTTAAAAGGGTTATGGTCATTGACTAATCTACGAAAAAGGCTGGAGAAGAAATGAACTTTTTGGATGACATAGACAAGGATAAAGGATATACGAAGCCTAAGGCTTCCAATCGGTATTTGGATAATCCGGAAGAAGCACTCATTTTAATATCTAACCTTTTACAAACGAAACAAACTTCAACAGAATTAAAAAGAGCCATGCATCGATTGGAGCGTCTTATTCAAGTCGATTTTCGCAAGTTTGCCGGAAAATTTGATATGGAGGATGAAATAGCTGTATATCAGAAGCTACTCCAAATTGTCGATAAAATAAAAGAGATTAATCGGATTCAAATCTTGAACCGTAAAAATTTCTTAGCAATTGGTGGCGGATTCAGTGCGGGGAAATCAAAATTTCTCAATTCCATCATTGGGACGGAACTTTTGCCTGAGGATCAAACTCCAACGACCTCGATACCAACATATATGATGAAAGGGACAGAGAAGTTAAGCGCTTATACATTTAGAAATCAGGTACTGGACATCGATCAAGAGGCGTTGAAAGCTTTGTCCCATGAATTTTATAACCGCTACAAAATAAGTTTTTCAAAAATCTTAAAAAACATTAATGTACAGACCCCTTATTTTCCATATGAAAATTTAATTCTATTGGATACACCTGGGTATACTAAGGCGGAGTCGTACAAAAGTGAAAGCAATACAGACGAACATATTGCTAGAGAACAACTAAGGATCGCAGATTTTATTATTTGGCTGATAGATATCGATGACGGTGTGATTACGGATAAAGATTTAGAATTTATTGCGAAACTGCGGGCTAATGTCCCTATTT
Source organism: Neobacillus camarae (assembly GCF_054950115.1). Taxonomy (NCBI): domain Bacteria; kingdom Bacillati; phylum Bacillota; class Bacilli; order Caryophanales; family Bacillaceae; genus Neobacillus; species Neobacillus camarae. The sequence continues at coordinate 1,064,811 of NZ_JBUCKX010000001.1, forward strand.
TATTTGTATTTAATAAAGCAGATATTAAGCCGGAATCCCAGGTAAAAGAAATTGTGATAAATGCCAAAAACATTATTTATAGTAAAGGGCTTAATGTATTTGGTGTAACGGCCTATTCCTCGCTTGAGCAAAAAGAATACACAGGGGAATTTATCTCGGCTTTTTTTGAGTATGCAAATAAACCACTTCGAAAAGGAATGACATTTATTGATGAGTTTGCAGAAGCCATCAAAGGTTGCGACACTTATTTTAAAGAAGCTGAGGCCGTGATGCTGCAACAAAAAAAAGAGGTTGGTGAGCTATTATCTTATACCAGCCAGGTTAGTCAATTCCGTGATTTGGCAGGTATTTATTCTGCGATTCAAGTTAGTATTTCTGCCCATCTTGACTTGAAAAAGGAATATGCTTCATTGAAAACCAGATTTTCAAATCTGATGAAAGAGATCGATTCGCTTACATTAATAAGCTGAAAACGGGGATGGAGGTGTAAGATGAACGAATCACAAACCCTAGAGAAAGATATTGAGATTCTCTCAAAAGTGTTTCAAACAGAGGTAGATAGCCACCATTTAGATGATCCATTTAAAAGGCTGCAGGATTTAATAAAACAAGAGCTAGTGGCCATTATTGATGACTCCAAGTATCCAGAAAAAGCAACCTTTATTAAAGTAATCGAAAGCTTTATTACACAGCTTCAGCTTTTTATCAGATTTCCTGAGCTAAGGGAAAAAACGGTTATTGGAGTTATGCATACTTCCGTCGACTCGAGACAAGCGTTCTATGATCAGATTATTCACCCTGGACGCAACCTAGAGCTTTTGGTGAAGAAAAATAGAAATATCCCTATTATTCATTGTCATTGTGATGATGAGATGATGTATTTGTACAATACGTTTAATAGGCGTGAGGAAATCAGCAGGCACGACCTTAGAGTTTTGCTTGATACCTTAACACAGAAATATCATATGAATTTGCGAAATGTAATCACTCATTTTTTAAGTGAGACACCATTCATTCATGAACATATAGCCTATGTTGATTTTTCGTTAGCATCAAATAATCACGAAACTTTCATGAGTTTTCTTGAACGGACAGATGCCCTTCTTGTAAATATCGATTTTCAAAGCGGTTGGGATCAGCCTCTCCGTTATTTAAATACGATTGGATATAACAAGAAGGTTCTGCTTCATACGATTCATGAAGACAATGCTCCTTTATCTGATGTGTTGGAAAATATGAATCTTGACTATACGATCGTGAGCGATGAACTCTTAGAGGTTCTCCAAGGTTATAATAAGCCTTGCAGCCGAAAAGATCTGTTCCGGCGGAGTGAGCAGCTCATCCAAGAGGTATGTGCTTACGTATACAGGCAACGTATGAACAGTTTTACGGTAATCGAAAAAATAAATCGTACGCTGCTTATGCTCGAGCACTATGATAAAAGCGGTTTGACTAAGCTGCGGAACGGAATTCAGCTTGACATTGATAAAGCGACATCTACCTATGAAGGATTACAAAAAGTAATAAAGAAGATTAAATCGGTTTTGAGTGAAATAGAGGAAGAATTAATAGAAATTGCAAATAGCGGAGAATTAAGAACACACCAATTAGAAATTCTTTATAGGCTGAGTAAATCTTACATAGGACTTGAAAAATTTGAAGAGGCAAAATTAGGTGCAGAAGAGCTTATCAAATCTGGCTATAAAAAAGCCAATTTACTATTGCTGTCTATTTATAATAAACAAGGGGATATTCCACCTAAATTGTTACTGGATTCTATTCATTTGATGGATCAGGCTGATCCTGAAGTATTGGCTGCTAAAATAAGATATAAAGAAGAGTTAGGGTTTCAAGAGCTTCAGGTTTTCAATTTTGTTTTAAAATTCAAAGACAGCGATGATCCTGATACTCTTTTTTTATTGGCTCAGTACTATGAAAGCCAAAATGAAGAAGCAGAAGCGGAGAAATTTTATAGTTTGGCTCTCGAAAAAGGAAATCAAAAAGCGAGCGGCTGCTTATTTCACTTCTATGAATCTAAGAAAAGACTTTCTGAGGAACAATTAACCTATTTAGGGGATTATTTAAACAGGGATGCTAATTTTATTTTAGGGAGTATGTTTCTGAGTCAACAAAAAGAGCAGGAGGCGATCTTTCGCCTATCACTCGCTGCTATTTTTGAGCATTCTGAAGCTATTGCTCTTCTTACAGATCATTTTTATCATAAAAAAGATTATAACCGGGCAATTGACTATGCAAAAGAGTATCTCAAATTAGATGAAACAAAGAATCGCCATGAAGTGGAAGAGATTCTTGGGATTTCCTATTATTACAATAAGGATTATGACCAGTCTTATGAAAACTTATTAAAATGTTCTACTGGAGAGGCTTACTTTTTGATAGGACAAATGTATGAAACAGGCACAGGTAAAATGATAAATATGAATACAGCACTTACCTATTACGAAAGAGGCAGCAAACTGGGCCATAATAAATGCCAAACCCATCAGATCAAAATTTCTGCTCGTTTAGAGGAAGAGAAAAAAAAGAAAGAACAGGCCTATACTACGAGCTACAGTTCAAGCAGCAGCTATAGCAGTTCATCCTCAAGTTCCTACAGCAGCAAATCGAAGGGATGTTTTTTGACAACTGCTACATGTAAAGCTCTTGGAAAGGAAGATAACTGTGAGGAAATTCTCGCATTCAAGAAATTTCGCGATCAATGGCTAATTACGCAGGATGAGGGTCCAGGATTAATTCGGGAATATTACAGTATGGCTCCAGCCTTAGTGGAAAAAATCGATTCGAGCGAAGATGCACTTCATGTCTACCAATATATCTGGGAAAAGTATATACAAAAAGGATACAAGTACCTCCTTGAACAAAATTTTTCAAAAGCAAAAGAAACGTATATTCAGATGGTACTGGAGATACAGCATCGTTATATGTAAGATGATGGTTAACAATTGAATAGGTTATAGAATATGAGGGGATTTACAGTAGGTCAGACCTATTTCCGAGAATGCAGAAGGAAATTGGGTATTACTTGTCAAAGAATGATGATGGGTGGTCTTATGACTTACAATTATAACGCTAATGACGAAGAGTTAATAAAGTAAAAAAAGCATAGAAAAACTAAAATGATTGTAGAAAACTCCTTTAACAGTTCTTGTAGTCGCTGGTGAGTTCGATTGACATATACCCTCGCGATAGAAGAATAATTTATTACCTTGCTTTATTCCTCAAACAAAGTCAGTTCACTAAAGTTTGATTAGGTAAATAAAATTATACTGTTAATTAAAGCTCACTTAATTCATTTAAGTGGGCTTTTTCTAAGAATTCCATCAGTGTTTATAAATCTTCTCTTTCAACATTATTTTGTTGAAACCGTAGGCACTAAAAAACTTACGGTTAAATCATGCATTTCGTCATGGTCAATGTCTATTAAATAGGACAAAGGGAGTTGGAGTATATTTACAGGATTATTGAAGAGTTACTAATAGTGTTCACAGCATTCTTCAGAACAAGTAATGTATGCTCACCGTAATTAACTTCGAATAGAAATTATGGGTACAGAGGAAAATCAAAATGTTGCAGACAATGCTAAGAACATTAAAAAATTTTTTATAAGAAAATATAATCCTCCACCGAATAATCCGCAAAAAAAAGTGCTAATAATTAGATTAAATTACCATCAAGTCTAAAATTGGGGCTTTTTCAAACTTATAAAAATGAGTTATTCTCTATGGGGGAATAGCACCATTTTTGCGGTAATTCAACAAATTCTGGATTAAGAAAGATTTTCTTAAATAATACCCGACACTATATAATACGCTCAATTTTGCAGTTTTTCGGTCCATTCTTAAAAAAAGTTAAAAAAATCTGCAAATCCATTTTCAAGAAATGCAGATTCTTATGAATAAGTATTTTAGTTGTTGGGTTCAGTGCCAAAATAAATTTTGAAATGGTTAAAATTTTTATTCAGGTAACCATTTAGCAAAAATCTCTTCTAATACTCCAAGTTCCCAAGGGTATATTATGATAATTTGCAGGTCAAGTTCCTCAGCCATTAGGATTTTTTCTTCTAGTTTTTTTTGATATTTTGATTTATAAAAGAGCCCTGCATATTCTACGTAAACAGATTTTCCATCCTTATCTTTAAGGATAAAATCACATCTTCTTAAACCACGCTTATTGTAATCAGCATGATAAGGGTAGCAAAGATTTTTCTTTTGATGAGGGATGCTATGAAAATATAAAAAGTCATCAACAAATGCTTCATCTCTGCTGTCGCAAATATCCCCATCGGCAGCGATTACTTTTTTACTAAAGGCATTAGGCTTCTCAATAGATACAGGGGTAAGGTTCATTGCTAATAAGCATTCATTTACACCGCCCCATATTCTTTTATACGCCTTTGCAGACGGATATCCTTTAGAATAATCTAAATCATTTTTCGTAGGTGGACGTCCATGTTCTTTTATGAATCGATAAATTTCTGATTTTAAAAATTCTTGATCAAGCCATTTATTTGATTCAAAACCAGCCGAACGTATAGCATTATCAAAAGTACCAAATTGTTTTTGATAGTTTGATGGATTTGGGTACTGATTTGGATGCATTCTTAAGTCATCAGCTGTTGGAACCTTTTCAAATTCTTCATAAAATGACCTTAAGTATTTCAGCAATTCTTCTTTATCGTATTTGTGTGGGCTTTTAAACCTTGGGTCAAATCCAAGTTCAGTGAGTAATTGATTAAAGGTAAGGCCAAGTTTAACCCTGATTGTACTTCGGGAGGGACTGTTTATTAATTTGTCCCATTCTGACCTGGTTGGTACCCTTCCTTCTTTTTGAATAAATTGATTAACTTTAAATTTTACAGTTTCTCTAATATATTCTTTATTCCACATTGAGCCACCATCATTCCTAAATTATTGTCTTATATTAAGAAAATGTCGGTAACAATAAACGATCAAAATAGCCCTAGTGAAATTTTAATATCTGATTATTAATGCCTCAGGCTGTTAGAAAACCATAAAAATGGTTATTTTTAAAACGAAAAAACCTGGACACCAAGTGGACACCATCTGGACACATACCGTAAATTTATTATTACTCCAGAGACACCACAATCATCTGCAAATGTCGAAAAGCCTTTAAAATCTAGCTTTCGTTCCATTCTTATATTTTCTTCTTATCTAACAACTGCTAGCTTCAAAACTGCTTGTGACCTGCGTGCCAGGTCAGGTGGGTTCGATTCCCACGCAGTCCCGCCAAACTTGATATATCAGGGATTCTGAGGCTAATTTAGAAGCTGAAAAATAGAAGGTTTTTGTACCTGAGAATCCGTGAAACTACATAAGTGGACTCCAAATGGACACATGGTCAATCTGATATATAATTGTTACTTAATGAGCTGCTCAAACTGCTGGGCAGCTTCTTTTTGCATGTTCGGCAATAAATGTGTATACGTGTCCATTGTAATCACAATGATTGAATGTCATAATCGTTTGGCATTTCCTGGCGGATTGTGCCGAGGGAAATAGACAAACTGATGAGCAAGGGTACACCCGAGCAGCTGGCCCGCGTAACGAAAGCATTTCTTAAAACGTGAAAAAGGCCCTCAAAATTGTTGAATTATTAATTTCATGAGGCCTTTTTATTGGATTATTTATCGTATAAACCCTTAACCGTGTACTTTTCCTGATTAGGTAGTGGCTTTTTCTTCTCGAGCCATGTTGTTCCTCACATACACTGCCGCCACTAAAATAATCGCCATTGCAATTGAAATAATAGAAAGAAGTGATTCTGGAATATTGATATAAAGCTTTTCTAATCCCTTATCCTCGTCCATCATTTTACCAGCAGCATAAGTTAATAATCCTGCAACGGCATAAACAATGATTGGGAATCTCTCCATTAGACTCGTTAACATTTTGCAATCAAAAATAATGATAGAGATGGATATTGTTAATAACTCTTTTAAATGTCAGAATATTGACGGGGTATTTTGTCCTGTTTTTGACGGATTTTATGTCCAATATTTAAGGGAAGCAGTCAAACTACAGCTGCTTCCCTTAATTTTATACTAGATGACTATCTGATAGGTTTCTCTTGGATTTAAATAAAATTTTGTCTTATTGGGACCAATAATCATGTACCAGTCCTTACCAAATTCAATTTGACACGGTATTTCTAATCCATTTCCAAGGTGGATTTTGAAAGATTCACCAAGGGGCACCTTGCAGAGCCTTGTCCCCTCAGCCCAATAATACTCCCAATACTTGAGGTAACCATTATATTCCATCTCAGTCCAAGTTTTTATTTCTCTCATGACAGTTCTCCTTGAATGACATGCTTAATCATATGATCATCAATGATACGACGCCCATTTTGGGCTCCATATAGGAGGCTGTGTGTACATAATTTATTAATAAGTCTCGGTGTCCCTCCAGAAAACCGATGAATCTCTTCTAAAGCACCATCTGAGAAAATCTGTTGGTCAATGCCGGCATATTCTAGATGTCGTGAGACGTAAGCATCCACTTGTGCTCGATCATAGTGACCTAGTTTGAATTGGATATCGATTCGTTGACGTATAGCTGCGTATGATTGAAGACGTAAACGATCCCATAATTCACTTTGACCCACAAGGATAAGAGCCATCGGACTTTGCGCGTCCATTTTAAAATTCAGTAAAAATCTAACTTCCTCAAGCATTTCTCGATCTAAAAGGTGTGACTCATCCACCACGACAACCGGCTGAATTCCATGAATCTCTCTCATTAACTCAATTTCACGATGCAGCTGCCGTTTGGCATCCCCTCGATAAAATTTAGCTTCTGAACCTAGCTGTTCTAATAATCCTTTATAAAAATGCCTAGGAGTTAGCTTCGAATCAGATAAATACAGTACTTGAAATTTCCCCTGATCCAGGCCATCGACGAATTTCCGGATTGTTGTGGTTTTACCAGTACCGCAATCGCCTGTTAATACGGCAAATAATTGCCTTTCTGCCGCATACTTTAACCGGCCCAAAACTTCTTGCATCGTAAGAGATTCATAAAGTTGAGTGGTAGGGACATCCCTTGTAAAAGGAGTATATTCCATTCCGTAAAAGCCCTCAAACATCTTTGCCATCCTCCTTCCAAACTGCACGGAAAGAAACAGCTGGAGCTTGTTCGACTTTTCTTTCTTGATGCTTCTTTTCGGCAGCTTTAAGCAATCTAGAAGAATCGACTTCAATTGTTTGGAGGTGTGAAGGCAACGTTGGACGCTTTCCGGACTTTTCTCCAATCACCAGTTTTTTTGCTCTCCAAGGGTTATAACCCTCGTATTCAATTGTTAACTCTTCCAAATCTGCAGGATCATAGACAACATCCACTTGACGACCAATAAAGGAGAGACCTACTTCATATTTTTGATCCATAAAACTAATGCATCCAGCCTTATCTACTTTCCTAGTCTCACAATGCAAGAAAGCATTCGCTAGTTTATTCGGGTCAATGAATCGAAGTGCTTTTTTATCGCTTCGAAAAGCAGTCTCAGGGCTCATTTTTCCACCAAGGCCGGAATGCGATCTATTTTGATAACACTCTGAAAGCCATACTTGAAAAAGCTCATTCAAACGATCTAAGGTAGTTGGCTTCTCTAGGGCCACTTCACCCAAGAAAGAGTCTACCACTCTATTAAAACGTTCAACTTTGCCTTTTGACTCAGCGGCATACGGTTTTGTATAGATTAGTCTCGTACCTAATTTGGAACATGTACGAGACATCCACTTGGTGCGGTATTGTTTACCGTTATCGAAATAAACGGCTTCTGGAACACCGTATTTTTGTATGGCATTACGAAAGGCATCCTCTATAATCCTTGAATCAAGGGTAGGATAAAAGGCGCCATGCAGAATAAATCGGGTCGCATCGTCTATTATAGCGACTAAGTAGACCTGCTTTCTCGAGCCATTCGGTCCAATCGGTAAATAAGGCCCAAATTTAATATCTGATTGCCACAGCTGATTACGATGACTCTTTTGAAATCGTCTTGCTGCTACTCCAGTTTGAGAATAGAGTTTCATTTGCCGTGTGCTATATCCTCGTTCGGTTAACTTTTCTTGAAGGGTAGAACGTTTCAGCTGTCCTGATTCAGCCAAGCCCTCCCACTCGAGTATCTGAATAATTTGTGCCACACTTCTGGTAGGGGCTTCTTTACGAAGCAGAATTGCCTGCTCTAATAGGTTCTCGGGAATAGCCTCTTTTTTCGCTTTTCCCGAGAATCTTCTTGGCTTTAACCCTTCAAAACTTTCATTACGATATTGCTCAAGATAACGTCTAATTGTCCTTTCAGACAGACCGCTGGTCTTACATATATGATTTTTTAATTCCTTTGCTTTTCCAGCATCTAGCCCTTCCGCTAGGAGCGGGGCAATAAGCTGAAACCGTTGTACTGCGATTTCTTCTGCCTTTTTTTGATCCCTCATGATAACACTCCTCTATATAAGTGATTATCATGAGTGTAAATCAGCTATCGTCGGACAAGAATGCGGAACGGGTCTGTATCCACAAATTATAATTTACAATCGGCCGGACAATTCTCTCCAGCCATCTAGGGGCATTCCCGACCATTCGTCCTATTCTATGAAGTGCAGTCTCTGCATTTGCGGACGTCAGATGCAAAGGGACCTTATCCTGATTAGTTCGAAGCATAATAGATAGGAGGCAATTAGCCCAGTAATCTACGAAATAATGAAACCATTCAAACCAACGAAATAAAGTAGATTCATCAGCTGGAACATCATGTGTTGAGGGGTTCGAAAGAACCGACTCTATACACTCTGCCTTATATCTCTTATATGGAACTAAGAAATCTGGTAATTCATGATGAATCCGGCCACATTGATCACAACCTAAACGCCGAATATTATATACTATTGTCTCTCCAGAACTTTCTCTTGCTTTTCTTTCTCTAGTACCAATAACGCTCATGCTTTTCCCACAACAGGGCGAAGGAGTCCTCCCCGCACTTCTAACCAAAAACTCCATTGTTTTCAATTAGCTTATAATCTGTTACAATAACCATATAGTTTTTTTAGGGGACGTCTCCCGTATATCTGTTGGCGCAGATATACATAATGGGAGGCGTCTTTTCCTTTCTCCAGAATTTTAAATGTCGAAATGTTCCGAAATATGTATCTATGGACATTATAACCGTCTAACTCTGGACAGGCAACACCGTCAACTTTCGGTCATTTTAGAATAGCAAAAACAGGATATCGCAATTCCAATGATAATTGGCTCAATTCCTTCCGCACCACTTGATAACGCAATCACATTATCAATAGACATAGCGAAATCGGCAATCGCAATCGTTTTGATTGCCCGGATCACTTTATCTGATGCTTTAATATTCGTATTTTCTTCTTCTATATGTGCTATTAAGTTGTAGCTGATACGCAACAAGATTAAACCGCCTGCTAATTGCAGGAATGGTAATCCTAGAAACTGAATTAAAACTGTTGCTCCTAGAATCCTTAACACAATCGCTAATAAAGTTCCATCGAAAATGGCTCGATTTCAGCTAATGCGATCACCACTGCATTATCACCCGATAATAATCCCTATTGATTGATTCCCCCGTAATTATTTATTTTTTGAACGTCTATGATAAGGATATATCATGTATTGTTGGTTCAAGGTAAAAACAATATGAACCAAATATTGGTATATTCGACAAAAGTGTTAATAAAATAAGGCCTTAAAAATATCAAAAAAATCGTCAAACTATGTTATATCAATGGATGGCTTGACGATTTTTTTATTTTTTAGGAAATCTTTTAAGGATCCTAGTTTTTCTGTAAGAGTTTTTTTAAAAAATCTATGAACTTTATGAACAAAATGGCGGCAAAGTTTTTAATGTTGTTTAAATGTAAAAACTTTAAAACCCGAAATATTTTTATAAAATTAAGAAAACGTTTACAAAGCATTCACAAAGGGGGAAAAGAAATGTTTTCAATGAAAAAACTTTCAGCAATTGTATGTGCTGGAGCATTGGCTTTAAGTCTTGGGGCATGCAGCAGTAAAGAGACAACAAAATCAGGCAAAAAAGAAGAAGGGACAGGCTACCCAACCAAAGCCATTACCGTTGTTGCTCCATCAGGCGCTGGTGGTGGATGGGATTTAACAGCACGCTCCTTTACAAAAGTGCTTGCTGAAACAAAGCTAGTCAGTCAGCCTTTAACGGTTGAAAACAAACCGGGTGGAGGCGGTGCCGTTTTTATGGCGGAATACGCAACCCAGCAAGCGGCTAATAATGATATGCTGTTTGTCAACTCACCGCCAATTATTATTAACAACCTGAAAAAAGAAGGAAACAGCCCATATGGCTACAAAAATACGACACCTCTGGCTCAGCTGACTAAGGACTTTGGAGCGATTGTTGTAAAGGCAGATTCTAAGTTTAAGGATTTAAAATCGGTTTTAGATGAAGTGAAGAAGGATCCTAGCAAACTTACCTTTGCAGGTGGTTCAGCCCCCGGGTCAATGGATCATTTGATTTCGATTCTTCCAGCTTATAAATACGGCGTCGATCCTACCAAAATTAAATATGTTTCCTACGATGGCGGTGGAGAAGCCATTACTGCACTGCTTGGCGGGAATGCTGATGTCATTGGTACAGATGCCTCCAGTGTAAAAGAATTTCTAAAAGCCGGTAAGGTTCGAGTGTTGGCAATTACAGCAACAAAGCGTCTATCCGGTGATTTTAAGGATGTTCCAACTGCCAAAGAACAAGGAATTGACGCGGAATTTACTATCTGGCGCGGTGTATTTGGACCTGAAAAAATGTCTAAAGAAGCGAAAACATATTGGGAAAAAACCATTGATAAGCTAGTGAAATCTCCTGAATGGAAAAAAGAAGTTGAAACACAGGGCTGGGAGCTTGAGTACAAAAACAGCAATGATTTCAAAAAGTTTTTAGGCGAGCAGGACCAACAAGTCAAACAATTATTAACTGCATTGGGTATGCAGAAGTAACAAATGCAGGAAGGAGTCTACTTTCTCCTTCCTTTATCTTTCTAAAGGAGGATAGGGAATGGACATTAAATTTGATCGTTTTGCATCGGTGTTATTTTTAGCAGTAGGTGTACTTTTCATTATCGGCAGCAGACATATCGCAAGTTCCTCTTATGGTAGTGTTGTTGGTCCCGATATCTTTCCTTTAATGTTAGGAATTATTTTGGTGTTATTAAGTATTCGCTTATTTTGGGAAACCTTTTTGTATCGAGGGCCTCAAGGGGAGAGGGGAACATTACAATATAAGCCATTTTTAATCATCTTTTTGGCAACATTGATTTACGTTTTGACATTAGAAACAATCGGATATGTCATTACCACATTTTTGTTTCTATTGGTATGTTTTCAGACCATGGAACGTGCAAATGTCTTGAAATCAATCATCATTTCCGCTTTATTTTCAGGTGTTGTTTATATTCTATATGTTGAAGTGTTAAAAGGAACACTTCCAAGCTGGCCAATTTGGTTTTAATCAAGCTAAAAGAAAGGAGGAAGAACAATGAGTACACTAGGATATTTATTTAATGGTTTTGGTACTGCACTTATTTGGTACAATATATTGTTTGCATTTTTTGGAGTATTAATTGGTACTGCTGTAGGGGTTCTTCCGGGGATTGGGCCAATGAGTGGTGTCGCCTTGCTTATTCCCGTGACGGCATCGGTGACAGGAAGTTTGCCTCCTGAACAAGCGGCTACCAGTGCGATTATTTTGCTGGCTGGTGTATATTATGGAGCCATGTACGGTGGTTCAACCACTTCTATTCTACTAAATACACCAGGGGAATCCTCCTCTGTTGTTACTACATTAGATGGCTATCAGATGGCTAAGAAGGGAAGAGCGGGAAGTGCCCTATCGATTGCTGCAATTGGATCTTTTGTAGGCGGAATTGTCACAATCGTAGCTCTAGTCGTCTTAGCTAAACCATTATCCAATGTGGCCTTGAAATTTGGGCCAGCAGAATATTTCTCGCTCATGCTATTAGGGCTTGGTGCCGTTAGTGGACTAGCAGGAAAATCTGTAACAAAAGCACTCATTATGACCGTTTGTGGTTTGTTGCTGGGGACAATTGGCATTGATAATGTTTCCGGTATTGCTAGATTTACCTTTGATATACCATGGCTTTATCAAGGATTGGAGTTTTTAACGATTGCAGTTGGGTTATTTGCTCTGGGTGAAGTGTTCAAAACCATTTTGGAAAAAGAAGAGGAAGATGCAGAGGTTGCTAGAATCAAGAATTTACTGCCTTCTAAAGAAGAGTTTAAGGAATCAGCCGGACCGATTGCCCGCGGTTCTCTTCTCGGTTTCTTTGTTGGGATCCTGCCTGGTGCAGGTGCAACTCTAGCATCATTCTTTTCTTATATACTTGAAAAAAAGATCTCAAAAAATCCTTCAAAATTCGGTACGGGGACCATAGCAGGGGTAGCGGCACCCGAATCAGCGAATAATGCAGCTTCTGGCGGTGCCATGATTCCACTGCTAACATTAGGGATACCTGGTTCTGGTACAACTGCCATTTTAATGGGTGCTTTAATGATGTATAATGTGCAACCGGGTCCATTATTATTTGAGGAACATCCCCAGGTGGCGTGGGGATTGATTGCAAGTATGTTTATCGGCAATATCATGCTGTTAATTCTCAACCTGCCTCTTGTTCGGGTTTTTGCCAAAATTATTCAAACACCAAAACAATTCTTGATTCCAATGATTATTGCTATATCAATTTTCGGCGTGTATGCGGTACAGGTATCGATGTATGATTTATTACTTTTATTAGCCTGTGGCATCTCAGGTTTCTTTTTAAGTAAAAACGATTATCCGATTGCCCCGCTTGTACTTGGACTTGTTCTAGGGCCAATGGTCGAAAATAATCTGCGACGGGCACTTACGATTTCCAATGGGGATTATAGTATCTTTCTCACACGGCCGATTTCGCTGGCATTTCTTCTAATCACTCTTCTCTGGCTTATTGTGCCGTTAATTTTGAAGAGAAAAGGAAAGAGGGTCGTGATCAATGTGGAAGGTTGATAATTTTAAATTTTACAAAAACTCCTTTTTTTAAGGGGTTTTTTTTACTATTATAATAATAGAGGTGAATAAATGCGCTTACATACAAAATTAATGCTTGGGATTTTTATCCTCATCATATTTATTGGAGTGATGTTTGAATTAACATTTAAAAATATCATTGAATCGAACCTTAAGCATGAAATTGGCACCAAGGCCTTATCCGTAGCCCAGACGATTTCCAATATGCCAACGATTCAACATGCTTTTCAAGAAGAAGATCCTGCGTCCATCATTCAGCCAATTGCAGAAAAAGTGCGTAAACAAGTGGGGGCGGAATTTATTGTTGTTGGAAACCGCGACGAAATTCGATATTCCCACCCTAATCCAAATCGCATCGGTCAAAAAATGGTCGGCGGTGATAACGGTAAAGTTTTTAAAGGGGAATCGATTATTTCAGAATCTACCGGTACACTTGGACCCTCTTTGAGGGGGAAGGCCCCAATCTTTGGAAGTGATGGAAAGGTAATTGGTGTGGTCTCTGTCGGTTATTTGCAAACCAATATTGAAAAAGAAGTTTCAAAAGTAAAAGAAAAAATCTTTTTTGTGACTTTAATTGTTTTAATTGGTGGATTGCTATCTGCACTATTAATCTCTCTAAATATTAAAAGGGCGATGTTTGGACTTGAACCTAAAGAGATTGCCTGGATGTATCAAGAGAAACATGCCATATTGGAGTCCATCCATGAAGGAATTATTGCAATTGATACGGCAGGACGAATGACGGTGGTCAATGATACAGCTCATAAGATTCTTCAGGAGCCTAATGAGATTCTGCTTCGTGGAAAGAAAATTGATGATGTTCTGGAAAATACCCAGCTTCTTGAAGTAGTTAAGACAGGACAAGCCGAGTATGACCGTGAATTAATGATTTTGGGTGAGGTGTATCTGGCAAACAGAGTACCCATTTTCAATAATAAAAATGAAGTGATTGGGGCGGTTGTCAGCTTCCGAAATAAATCAGAGCTAGCCAATCTTCTTCAGGAATTATCACATATCAAATCCTATGCGGAGGGGTTGCGCGCGCAAACACATGAATACTCCAATAGTCTATATACGCTGCTAGGTTTGATTCAGCTTGGCTCCTATAAGGAAGCGATTGATTTTATCTCAAAGGAGGTCGACTATACCCAAGGGTTCATTGAATTTTTAATGAAAGAAATTCCAGACCCGGTCATTGCAGGATTTATCTTAGGAAAGGTCAGCTTAGCAAGTGAATTGAAAATTAAGTTTACTATTGATCGGGAAAGCAGTTTCAGGGATGTACCCCTAGAGATTAATAGGGATTCGCTTGTCACGATTATTGGAAATATTATTAACAATGCCTTTGATGCTGTCAGGGATAATGAAAAGGAAGAAAAATATGTTTCTCTCTTTTTAACAGATCTGGGAAAAGAGTTGATTATCGAGGTTGAGGATAATGGAAAGGGAATCGCGATGGATGCCCAAGGGCAGATTTATAAGTCAGGTTTTTCAACAAAGAATCAACAGACAAATGCGGGAATTGGATTAAGCCTGGTGAAAAAGGCGATTGAAGATTTAGGCGGGTCGATTACATTTTCATCAAATTCTGGGGAAGGAACTATTTTTACAGTAGCCATACCGAAAAGGAAGGTGGATCGAGCATGAAGGTGAAACGGGATATCGAAGTCTTAATTATTGAGGATGATTTGAGAATTGCGGAAATTCAAAAGAGATTTATTGAACAAATCGCTGGCATTCATACGGTTGGTATTGCCTCAACGTATGTAGAGGCAAAAACTTATATTGAACTTTTGCAGCCTGACCTTCTTTTGCTAGATGTATATTTTCCGGATATGAATGGCTTGGACCTGCTAAAGGAGGCAAAAGGGCAGGCAAAACAAATGGATGTGATTATGATTACAGCGGCAAAGGAGATTCAAAGTGTTCAAGAAGCAATCACGATTGGGGTATTTGATTACATTATAAAACCTGTCGTCTTTGAACGCTTTAAACAATCACTGCAAAGATATCAAGAATACCATACAAAGTTAATAGAATTAAAACATGAAAATCAATATGTTACACAGCAGCAGGTAGACAGGCTGCTAAATAAGGAAATTGATGAGGGCGGAAACATGAAATTATATTTGCCGAAAGGGATTGATCCGTTGACCCTCGATAAAGTAATGGTGGTACTTTTGAATGTAGAACCCGGATTAACGGCTGAATTGGTTGCCAAAGAAATTGGCATAAGCAGGACCACAGCAAGACGTTACCTGGAATATCTCGTTTCCGAGGAAAAGATTGAAGCAGATTTATCCTATGGAACAGTTGGCCGACCTGAGCGAGTTTATCTTGTTAGATCATAAAAGGGTGTCTAGAGATTATGGGAGAAATTTTACTCCAGTTATTCCGAGCATGATAGGCTGGATATTGTTGGATTGGGATTCTTGAAATCGATTACAAAAAATGGCCATGATGGATTCAACCACAGAGGCTGCATACTTAAAACGTCCGAAATTAATACTTGTAAACTATCTGCTTACTATTCTTCTATTAGTTGCATTAATTCAAGAGTTACTTCCGGCAAAATGGAATCTATAGTCCATAAATTCTGACTTCAGAGTTTTTGGACTATCTTTCATGTAAAGGCAGTTTTAGAATTAGGAGAAGTAAAATGGATGTATTTTTTCTTATCGTGTTAAATGTTATTTTGCCGGTTTTCCTTTTAATAGGCGCTGGAGCAATGTTACATCGAAAATTTAAGTTCGAAATAAATACTCTATCAAAACTAACAACGTATTTACTAATGCCTGCTGTTAGTTTTGTAAATGTTTATCAAACAAATGTGAGCGGCGCAACACTTTTGCATATTGTCGGATTTTTACTCATCCAATGCATAAGTTTAATGATTATTAGTAGTGTAATAGCAAAAGTTGCTAAATTTGATAACAGTCTTTCGTCAACCTTTAAAAATAGTATCGTACTCAATAATTCTGGAAACTTTGGATTGCCTGTAAGCCAACTTGTTTTTCAACATAATCCATTGGGTGCGTCGATTCAGATTGTGGTAATGATTTTTCAGAATCTGCTTACCTATACGTATGGGTTGCTAAATTCCGTTTCCGTGGATCGCAGCAAACTGAGGGCCCTAAATGAATTTCTTAAAAACCCTGTTATTTATGCTTTTTTATTAGGATTGATTCTCCATAGTACCCAGATAAAAATCCCAACTTTTTTATGGACTCCGATAGAAAATACGTCAAGTGCATTTATTGCAGTGGCGCTGATTACACTTGGCGCTCAAAGTGCGTATATAAAGATTAGTCGATTCTCTTTACCGCTGTTTCTAAGTTTATTCGGCCGACTGATCCTTTCTCCAACCATTGCAATCATGATTATCTTCACTTTAAATTTAGAAGGAACGACAGCCCAGGCCTTATTCATTGCAAGCTCTTTTCCAACTTCAAGAAATAGTGCTCTTTTCGCATTGGAATACGGAAATCATCCGGAATATGCTGCCCAAGTGGTGTTGTTATCTACAATTCTAAGCATGATTACGGTAACTACCGTTGTATATTTATCACAGATTTTATTTTAGAAAAAATAAAAGGGGCTCATCCCCTTTTATTTAAATTTTAATTTACACTTTACTTCTATTACATATTTGGTATAACGATGCTCCATTTTCTTTAAAGAAATGATGATTGCAATGCCTGTCTCTCAAATGATAGGAATCTAAAAGGTATTGCACGGCAATGGAAGTGGAAGAGCCAATGCTACTTGCCCACTCAATCGCAAAAACCACTTCCTATATAGGCAGTGGTTTTTTGTGTTATTAAAATTTAGTATCAAGACTATCTATCAGACAGTGCGATGTATTAACAAAAACGCAATAAACTTTTTCAATATTGCAATAATTAATTATTTGGTTTAGCTATAATGAAAACATGTTCAATACATTTTTATGAAAAAGAGGGAGATACAATGGAAAGTTGATCATATTTATGAAAACGCAAACAATTGGATGGAAGAGATAGAAAACAACACTGGTGTAAAGAGCGTAAAAAATAAGATTTATAAGCGTTATTAAGTAGCGCGATAACAAGGGGGAAATAAATGAGAAAGTTTCTGTTTTTGCTGCTATCAATTGTAATGGTATTTTCATTAGCTGCATGTGGTGAATCAAGTTCAGATTCAGTAAGTGGTAAAGATGAAAAAGTAACACTTCGAATAGCATGGTGGGGATCTAAGCCTAGACAAGATTACACCCTTGAGATTATTAAAATGTACGAGAAGCAAAATCCAAACGTCAAAATTCAAGCAGAATACGCAAGTTGGGATGACTATTGGAAAAAATTGGCGCCCCAAGCAGCAGCAAATCAATTGCCAGACATTATTCAAATGGACTTGTCTTACTTCTCTGAATATGCCGATCATGGACAATTAACAGATTTAACTCCGTTTGTTGGTAAACAAATCGATACAAAAAATTACAATGAAAATTATATCAACGGTGGAAAAATCGGTGACAAATTATATGGTTTCACCGCAGGTGTAAACGTAGTCGGTCTACATTATGATCCAGAATTACTTAAAAAAGCCGGAGTAGAGACTTTAGATGAAAATTGGACATGGGATGATTACAAAGAAATTGCAAAAAAGGCAAAAGATGCTGGACTTTATATGGATACTGGAATGGAAGCTAACGTATTCTTTAACTACTTTTTAAGAACAAAAGGAAAATCTCTTTATAGTAAAGATGGTACAAAACTTGGCTATGAAGACGATCAATTGTTTGTTGATTTCTTCGGGATGACTTCGGGATTAGTAAAAGACGGCGCAGCTCCAACACCTGATTATTTAGCCCAATTAAAAGGTATTGAAGATAACCCTGTTGTTACACAAAAAGCTATTGGAGTTTGGGAATGGTCTAACGGGTTTGTGGGATTGCAGCAAATAGCAAATCGGCCACTTAAAATTCATAACATGCCAGGACCTGGTATCAAAGAAGGATTATATTTAAAACCTAGTATGTTCTGGTCAGTTGCAAAAAACTCTAAGCATCAAGAAGAAGCGGCTAAATTTATCGATTTCTTAGTAAATGATGTTGAAGCTAATAAACTGGCATTAGGTGACCGCGGTGTTCCTGGTTCATCTGTTATTAAAGAAGAGCTTATTCCTGTGCTTTCTCCAGAACAAGTACAAGTAGTTAAAAGTGTTGAATGGGCTGAACAAAATGCCTCACCATTTGATGGTCCAGATCCAATTGGAGCAGGTGAAGTTGTTGAGATTTTAGTGAATTTATCTGAACAAATGAATTTTGGACAGCTTAATGTTAAAGATGCTGCAAAGCAATTTAGACAACAAGCAGAAAGCATTTTATCGCAAAATAATAAGTGAGAGTATTAGATGGCTGATCAACACCCAATCAGCCATCTTTCTTCATTCTTGGTTTTGTCTTCATATTTTCCAGGTGAAATTCCGACCGCATTACTAAATGTAATACTAGAAAAACAGGTGCCAGCAAACTCAAAACTACTTGAGACCACCGTGTGTGGTCTGGTGGGTTCGTTTCCCACACAGTCCCGCAAACCTTGATATAACGCTATCCTTATTGTTTCTCCATCCACTAACCAAGGAACTCTTTCGAGACTCTGCTGGCAGACACATGCTTTATTGGCGGCTAAACATACATATTCAAAATTAAAGCTCCCCACTTAAAATGGAGAGCTTACTTCGTTTCCTTCACTAATCTGTCTAGATGATTGTTTATTAGCTTTTATTAGATCACTAAAATAAAGCATGAGTTCAAACATTAGAAGAATGATGACTATCCAAACGCCTAAGTTTAAGATCGTGTCAATCACAATGGATCCAATAAATAAGTAGGTATGGATAAGGGATGTTAATGTATAAAACATTGCAAAAGTAAAAACTCTACTCCACTGCGTAACATCATAAATCAAGATAGCTTTTTTAAAGCCATAGTATTTCATCCGTTTAAAAAGCCTGTAGATTTCAATAGACTCAACCATAATGAAAATAATAAAGGCTGCTCTCCATATCAATCTTATGGTATCCATACCAATAATGCCTGTGACTAAACAGGCAATCCCGGAAATAGATAAAGCCCCGTGTAAAATGCAGTTCGTATTGTTCCAATCCAATTCAATTGACCAAGAACTTTTTATGTATCTATATAATATAAAGAATACACACACAAGATAAAAACAAAACCCTATGATTAGTAAGGATAGGTTAAAGATGTCCGGAAATTCTTTGAAAACAGTGTTAAGTAACAGGACTATCGATTGTGTGCTAACAGTAGTAAGAAGAAGAATTCCATGGACATTCTGATATGATTTTGTCCGAGAAATTTCTAAAAAAGTTTTTACACTTATCCCAATATAAATAATCCACAGAACAATATTTATAATCGCAATAAAGACCGATATAAATCCCCAGTGGAAAAATTGTTTATAAAATATAATCCCACTAATAGAGGTACCAGCAACCCATGTCCCAATCCCAAAACGATTGATTAGATTGGAATAATGAATGTCTTTAAATTTTCCATCCCGACTGGCAATTATTAAAGAAAGAATAAAGGAAAACCAAAGGGATAGGTTAATAATGGATAAAATTTTCCCAAAAATGTGTTGGAAGAAATGGATTCCAAAATAGTTTAATAGAACACCCTGTGTAACAATCCCAAGTGCCATAACCATGGCCATGGTTGAAGTTTTAATATAAAGTTTATTAAAAGCGAAAAATAAAATAATACAAATAATAAGGAAAATTAATATCAATAAATAAACCAAATTTATCACCAGATAGATTTAGAGATATAACAAGTATACCATCAATATATCAGGAGGACTGCACATTTGTTCAGACTTGATTGAATACAGCAGACAGAACGTGTGAAAGAAATTTCTATCTAACGTGCTAGGGGTGTTGAATCCCACTGCTTCAGCTGTGGGAGAGTCAAATAGTACTAGTGCGACTGATTTTAGGCGTACTAGTGTGCCAAATCCACCAAATTCCTGATAGAAAGGGTGGATTTTTTTATACAACGATAAGGATAACTCAATTAATGGTTCAAGAAACACACGGTATTAAAAAGTTCAACCAAACCGAACAAAAAATCCCCGTTTGAAATGTTTAGCAATTTTACAAAACTGAGGGAATAGCGATGCCTGCCATCCAAGGCTATTATGAATATCTTCATGAACTCTTGCTCTTAACGAAGAAGGTTTGTTGAATAGTTTCGAAATAATATCGGCTATATCTCGAACAGTTGGTTATAATAAAAAAGTTTATGAACGGGGATACTAGAAAAGCAATAGTTTATCACTATTATGTCTAGCTTTCCTGATTTTTTATTCTAACTTTTAAAAAAGGGGCAAAAAGATGAGTAATAAAATATTGACAGCCGTGATCGGGACATTACTGACAATAAGTGTTGCCGGCTGCGGAGATACCCTAAACAATAATCAGCTCAGTACTCAATCGGATTACAAAATGACTCACGCTAAACGATCGCTATCCACGCCTTTTCATGATATGTTCTATGGGTTTAAAATGATGGACAAATTTATAACCCATGAAGATTATGATTCAGCAAAAACCTTATCTCGTAACCTTGACGATGAATTTCACGATGCGATCCTGCCTTCATTAATCGCTAAAAAGGGTAAAACATTTGCAGGTGGTATCGATGAAAAATACGATGAGCTAACAAAGGCGATTTCCCAAAAGAATAAACCCCAAGCTCGTAAGCTTATCGTAGAAAATCGTAATAATCTCAAAAAAATTGCACCGATGTTGGGCGTTTCAGTCTTTTCAAGCGAATAATGAAATTTTAACAAATACATACCATCCAAATATAATGGAGGAAATCATATGAAATGGTATATTAAAGTAACAATACTGGAAATTATTGCAGGAGTCCTTTTCATGTTATTTGAACTTTTTACGGGGCATCCCTGGACAATGGATGGAACTCCTTGGACAATGAATGAAAACTTTCATCTTAACATTGCACTTGGCTTTTTGGGCGGTGCAGGATATACCTTTATCTTCGGGGCCGTTCTAGGCGCTATCCAAGAAAGAAATCATTCGTATAAAGAATGACCTCTATCCATAATGCCACAGAGTTAGTGATTTAATCTCCTTCGGTCATTAAAATGTTATGAGAAAGGGGCACAAAATGGAGGATATTTTATATACAGCAGGCTATTTTGGGTTGTTTGCATTAGCGCTAGGGTTATCCTCATATATGTTTTATCGATTGATGAATGAATAACAAGAAAAGCGCAAGGCGCCCGTTTATCGGCGACAAGCACAAGACGAGCCAGCTGAAAGGTTGCGTTCTTTAACCTTTTGGCTGGATTGGCTTGTGACCTCGAGCCGATGGCGCATGGAGCTGGACAGTTCTCGGAGTCAAAATCCTAAAAAAGGGCTTTGTTGAATTTCAACAAAGCCCTTAAATCTGTTGTACTAATTATTCTTTCATTGCTTTTTTGAAAATAATCGTGGTTAAAATAAAAGTCACAGCAAATAAACTTAGAATAATGATAAGTCCGTAATTCAATTTGTCGCCTCCCTTTTGAATTTGTAATCATCTACCGATAAATTCCAATCACCATCGTTGAAAACACTCCTAATATATAGAACAAAGAGCAAATAAACGTCCGTTTTGCCCAAAAAAATCGATGATCCTCCTCTTTCCACATTCTAATAGTGCAATACAGGAGAGCACTGTTAAAAATGACGGCACCAGCAAGGTATATGGAATTAAAGTTCCCTTGTACGTAAAGGACGATAGAACAAACAAATAAAAGGACCATATAGATAAGACTTTGAATTTTGGTTCCACGGGGACCTATAACGACCGGCATCATCGGAATGCCTGCTTTTGTATATTCCTCATTTTTGTATAAGGCAAGCGCCCAGGAGTGAGGCGGTGTCCAAAGAAAAATCACCATAAACATTAACCATGCTGTTAAATCTAAACTATTCGTGACAGAAGACCAGCCAATTAAAATGGGAAACGCACCAGCCCCTCCGCCAATGACAATGTTTTGAGGGGTACGTCGTTTTAACCACATCGTATAAATGACAGCATAATAGAAATAGCCCGCAGCATTTAAAAAAGCGGTAAAGGGATTAACAAACAAAAAGGCGATAACCACTGATAATACACCCAATACAAGTCCAAACCTCAAGACAGATGTAGGTTGAATTAAACCCAAGGGAAGGGGACGTTTGGCTGTCCGCTCCATGATGTGATCAATATCCCGGTCATACCACATGTTAATCGCCGCTGAACCCCCAGCCGATAATGATGCACTTAAAAGCATGGCCAATGTGACATCCAAGGATGGCATTCCCCTTTGTGCAACAATAGCAGCGCACAGGGAAGTAAAACTGAGCATAAATAAGATTTTCGGTTTGGTTACTTCTATATATACTGAAATCGTTTGAGTCAAACGAGTTAATAAAGATAGCGAATCCTGATTGATTTTCGGGACAACTGCCATGACCTCACTCCTTTGTGTTTACCTTCCATGAGCTATCGGGTTTACCCGTAGGATCATCTAGTTTCTATTGAACTACAGAATTAAACTCCATAATCCATATGGAACCATAGACGATTGTTACAGCGAAAACCAAACCTAAAATTAAGGCCATTGCATTGTATCTTGGTTTGTTGCCCTCACGAATATGCATAAAGAAGAATAGCTGAATGGCAAACTGCAAAACAGCTGCAATCAAGATACTAACCATTAACGGTGTTTTTGACATCATATGATTCAATACCAAGAAGAGCGGAATGATGGTCAGAATAATTGATAAAATGAAACCAATGACATAAGCCTTTAAGGATCCAGTATGTTCGGTGTGTTCGTGATTGGTCATTACATCACCCCCATTAAATAGACAACGGTAAAGATGAAGATCCAAACGGCGTCCAAAAAGTGCCAGTACAAACTGATAATTGAGATTTTATTTTTCGTCACTGGTGTAATTCCTCTTTGGGAAAGCTGGATGATCAAACCGATCATCCACATGATACCAAATGAAACGTGCGCCCCGTGCAGTCCAACAAGACTAAAGAACGAGGTAAGAAACGCACTTCTTGAAATGGTCGCACCCTCCTCGGCCATGTTTGCAAACTCATTGATTTCAAGTCCGACGAACAAGGCACCTAAAAGGACTGTTACAATTAACCAGCGAATAAGAGAATTTTTCTTTCCTTTGTGCATGTCCAACACTGCTAATCCACTCGTAAATGAACTTATTAAAAGAATGAAGGTTTCAAGAATAAACCCAGTTACATCGAAATCATGAGTTGTAAATCCGCCATCTGTATGATCGCGTAACACAGCAAAAGCACCAAAAAATGTAGAAAACAATAGACAGTCGGTAACAAGGAAAATCCAAAACCCTAAAACCTTCAATTCTCCTTGGTTATGGCCATGATCGTGACCATGGCCCGAGGCTTGTGCAGAAACACTTTGTGACACCACTTACTACCTCCCTAAAGTTTCTTCCATTGATGATTTTTGAAAGGCAGTGGAACGATTCCTTAAAGCTCTTTCCGTACTTTCAATTTCATCCACTGGAATATAATAATCCGTATCATATTGGAATGAACGTGCGTAAAGTGATATGGCAACGCCGATTAATCCTATAAAGCCCATCCAATGCCATTCAAACGTAAATCCAAATCCAGCAACAAAGAAGAAGCATGACATGATAAAAGGCATACCGGAATTTTTCGGCATATGAATCGGTTCATATTGTGGTGCTTGCTGTACATATCCTTCTTGTTGCATTTCTTGTTTCTTGTACCACCAGGCGTCACGTCCTTTGACTTCCGGGATGATGGCAAAATTGTATGAAGGCGCAGGGGAAGGAATCGACCATTCTAATGTTCGGCCGTCCCACGGATCCCCTGTGAAATCACGTTTCCCATATTTAATGCTGTATAGGATTTGCCAAACTTGGAAGGCAAATGCCACTCCCATTAATAACGCCCCAACAGACGAAATTAAGTTGAGCGGAGCCCAGCCCATATCCCAGCCCTCGGTTTGGTTATAAATATAAATCCGCCGTGTCATCCCCATAAAGCCAAGTGCATATTGTGGCATAAAGCAAACATAGAAACCGATTTGCCATAACCAAAAGCCCCATTTTCCAAGTGTATAATTTAATTCAAACCCAAAAATTTTGGGGAACCAATAATACATTCCAGCCAGATAACCGAACACCACACCACCAATTAATACTTGGTGAAAGTGGGCAATCAGAAAGTAGCTATTATGGTATTGATAGTCTGCCGGTGCCGCTGCGAGCATGACACCCGTTGCACCCCCAAGAACGAAGGTTGGAACAAACGCTAAAAACCAAAGCATGGGCTGCGAAATCTCGATGCGCCCGCGATACATGGTAAACAGCCAGTTGAAAACTTTTACACCAGTTGGAATCCCGATAATCATGGTACAAATGGCAAAGGCAATATTCACATCTACACCGGCGCCCATTGTAAAAAAGTGATGAGCCCATGTATAGTACGAAACGACCGCAATGGCAATCATGGAGTAGACCATCGAACTGTATCCAAAGGTTCGTTTTTTGGAAAAGGTTGCCACCACTTCAGAGAATACTCCAAACGCTGGTAAAACAACGATGTACACTTCAGGGTGACCCCACATCCAAATCAGATTGATATACATCATGGGGTTACCGCCTTTAGTCATCGTGAAAAAATGTCCGTCAAGCAAACGGTCGATGGTTAACATGCCCAATGTACCAGTAAGAATCGGGAATGCCCCTAAAATGGCAATAGAAGATGCTAAAACAGACCATGTAAATAAAGGCATATCTCTTAAACGCATGGAAGGGGTACGCATTTTTAAAATGGTAACAGCAAAGTTGATTCCGGAGGCCAAACTTCCTATCCCGGAAATTTGAATACCCCAAATCCAAAAGTTCTGTCCCGGCCCCGGGCTAAAGGTTGTCTCCGATAGAGGGGGATAGGATAACCACCCTGAACTGGCCGATCCGCCAATTACGAAAGAGATATTAAAGAGCATCGCTCCAATAAAGAACACCCAAAAACTAATAGCATTTAGTAAGGGGTAAGCCACATCACGAGCTCCAATTTGTAATGGAACAACGATGTTAAACAGGGCAAACATAAAAGGCATGGCCATAAATAATATCATGATGGTTCCATGAGTGGTAAAAATTTCATTATAGTGGTCAGAAGCTAAAAATGGACTATTGGGAACCGCCAGCTGTATCCGCATTAAAATCGCATCTACTCCGCCACGAAAGAGCATCAGCAAGGCAGCCAATAGATACATAATACCGATTTTTTTATGGTCAACCGTTGTAATCCATTCTCTCCATAGCCAGCCCCATTTTTTTAACATGGTGAGAGAGACGATAATACCTATCGTTACTAAAACAATGGAAACGTCTGCACCATATATCATCGGATCGCCTGTAACAAAAAAATGCGAAGTATTCATGAAATGGTTTCCTCCTGATTAGTGATGATGAGTTGAAGTAGTTTGCATCGGCGAGTCATCACCCATATGGTGTGGATGGTCGAAATAGATTCCACCATTTTTATTGACGATGTCTTCAAATAAATTCTTGGGATAGGAAGAAAAGCTTAATTCTTTCACCGTATTTGGTCTAACCAAATCCTCATAGCCGTCGCTTGTCAGAGCAGGTGAGTTTTTCTTAAGACGGGCGGCCCATTTATTGAAATTAGCTTGACTAACCGCTTTTACTCTAAATTTCATATGGGCAAATCCTGTTCCAGTAAAGTTAGCCCCGGAACCGTAATAATTTCCTGTTTTATTAGCCTGAAGCCACAACCCCATCGCCATGCCAGGCATGGTATATTCCTGACCCCCTAACTGCGGTACCCAAAATGAATTCATGGGGGCATCTGAGGTTAAGACAAATTGAACGGGAACCCCAGCGGGAATTTCCGCATAGTTAACAGTAGCTATCTTTTGGCCTGGATACGTAAACAGCCATTTCCAATCCAATGAAGTGACTTGAACCACAACAGGTGTAACATCCTTTACAGGAGGCTTTGATACATTGATTGCTGTTCTTGCCGTATAGAAGCCTAGAATCCCTATAATAACGATAGGAATTCCCCACCAAACCACTTCGAGCACTTTGCTATCATCCCATTCAGGCTCATATGGTGCATTGTTTCCAGGCTTATTGCGATATCGAACGACGATATAAACAAATATTGCAAAGACAGGAATGATAACCACAGCACAAAGAATGACAGAGATAATAATGAGACGCAGCTCTTCCTGACCGACCGGCCCTTTTGGGTCAAGGACAATATATTTACTTCGGTCACAACTAGATAAAAGCATAATGGTCAATAAACAAAAAATAAAAGCTTTACAATATCGAATCCATTTTCCCACGTCAAAATTCCCCTTCGTTTTATTTATAAAGGTTCTTGAACATAAACTTTTTGTGATGAACAGTTAATAGGGTAACCAAATTCTTTTCTAAAATTCCAAAACATGGAATGTTAACAAAATTTATGTAAACAAAAGGGCACTTAGTCGTTCGCGCTTTATTTTTAAAGTAATCGGTGATACCTGAGCACTAGTTGTTTTATCTAAAATGAAGCTCCACCTTTTTTGATGTGCGCACACTACAGCAAATGAATTTAGAAAATTCAGAAAGGATTTTACTGTTTTTACATAGAATATATAGTTAACTGTAAAAGCAACTCCGAGAAATGTTATCGAAGGAAATTCATTTAAGCCTTTTTTATTTGTTAGTTATTATTGGATGGTCTTCAATGTATGTCTTCAGTTAAAAACCGCATACAGCAGTCTGCACTAATTATTATTGAAAACGTTTTCACTCACCTTCTAGTATTCAGGTAAACTCTCTAAGCCACGGAGTTCAAGATTTTGCAGCCTTCATTTACTTCCTCTGCAATTAGTAATCTTATTCATTCACAAAAGATAGGGAGCGGGATTTATATGTTAGATTTTCTGATTGGTTTTGTAAGAGGTATAGCAGCGATGAGTCCGATTTGGTTAGTTCTTTTTATTATCTTCTCCAAGGTGGGAGAAACAAAAGTTAAACCTATTGGGCTGGAGGAATACCAACTAGAAAAAGATAAAACGCATCCTCAATAAACACTATCTGGACAATTTAATGGTTTACCCTAGCAATAAAAAAATCCACTTCTCCTTTCCAAGGAAGGTGGATTTTTTATAAAATTTCACTCGGACTCGAGATGGACAAAGCATGCGCTGGTTGAAGTTTAAAGATTAACTACAGTGGAAAATGAAATTTCCTCAGAAGTAGGTTTAAAGTTTTCATAGTTTCCAAAACCTTCTTTAAGTTGGAAAAGAATATGATATTATTTTATTAAAAATAAACAAATGAACACCATATTATTTTTAATAAGTTGATAGGAGAACTCACTTTCTTCCTTGATAGGCAGGTGAGTTTATCATTTTTATAAAGGAGTCAGGGAGAATGAACAAACCGAATGAAGGCGCTTACTGGATTTGGTTTCCGGGTGATTGGGAAATCTGGCTTAATGAACAAATCTCCATTAGACGTCAAACGCGTGGGGCAATATATCCTGCCTTTTGGAGACTCGACCGTCATTACAGTTCTGTTATTTATCGACTTACATACGAATTGGAGCAGCCAGAGGAAGTGGCGATTACCGCAGATGGCCGGTTCGCCTGGTTTTTGGACGGCAAAGATAACTACAGGTCCAATACTTCCCGAGCAAGGCTTCCGGCAGGAAAGCACGAGTTGAAAGTTAACGTCTACAATGATGTGGGTGTGCCAGCTTTATTCGTCGAAGGAAAGAACATACGCACAAACGCTAGTTGGGAAGTATCCTGTTTTGACCAACGTTGGCATGCTGCCGGATGCTGGAGAGACGTCTTGAATGATTCGACACTTCCTCCATCTAGATACCAATTACAGACCGAGCCTCAAGCTTCGGTAAGTGTAGAACGAAGAGAGGACGGGTGGTTGGTTGACTTTGGCAAAGAGACATTTGGTTATCTCCTATTAAAAGGTATGAAGGGACAAAGCGATGTGACGGTTTATTATGGGGAATCCAGAGAAGAGGCTGAGGACAGGGAGTATTGCCTCCAGTTGGACCGTGTTTCTTTAGACTCGCAACAATCGCATGACTATACCTTTAAAGAGGCAAGAGCATTTCGCTTTGTCCAGGTTGTCCCGGAGCAAAGTGATTTCGAGATTGAGTCCATCTCGATGCTTTATGAATATCTGCCAGTTGAATACAGGGGAAAGTTTCAGAGCTCAAGTGAGAAACTCAACAAAATCTGGGACACATCTCTTTACACTTTTCATCTCTGTACTCGGGAGTTTTTCTTTGACGGAATCAAGCGCGACCGCTGGGTGTGGTCTGGGGATGCGTATCAATCGTTTTTGATGAATTATTATAGCTTTTATGACAGTGAAGCGGTAAAGCGTACGCTGATAGCCCTAAGGGGAAAGGACCCAGTGGCCATTCATATGAATACCATCCTCGACTACAGCTTGTATTGGTTTATCGGAATCTATGATTATTATCTATATACCGGTGACATCGCCTTCGTTAAATCACAATATGAACGCAGCGTTTCACTGATGGATTTCTGTTTAGAACGCCGCAATGAAGAAGGAATGATGGAAGGAATAGAGGATGACTGGGTGTTCGTCGACTGGGCACACATTGACAATCGAGGAGAAGTAAGTACCATTCAATTACTGTTGTGCAGGAGCTTAGAAACGCTGGCAGCCATAGCAGAATTGGTGGGAGATCGCGACCGTAGTCTTGAGTATCAAAATATGGCAAATGAACTAAAGTCCAAAATCATGGATATTTTTTGGGACAAAGAACAGGGGGCACTGGTTCATAATCGGCATGAGGGGATCATAAGCGATAAGGTGACCAAATACCCGAATATGTTTGCCCTTATGTTTGGCTATCTTGACGGAATGCAGACAGAGAGTGTCAAGCAAAATGTCATGCTAAATCCAGCCATTCAAAGAATCAAGACCCCCTATATGCGTTTTTATGAACTTGCGGCCATGTGTGAAGTAGGGGAACATCTGTTTGTCCTTGATGAGATGTTAAGCTATTGGGGGGGCATGCTTGATTTAGGCGCAACAAGTTTCTGGGAAGAATTCGATCCTAATCAGAAAGGGGCAGAGCATCTTGGAATGTATGACATGCGTTTCGGGAGGAGTCTTTGCCATGCATGGGGAGCAAGTCCTCTTTACCTCGTTGGAAAGTACTTCTTAGGTGTAAAACCTCTGAGTCCAGGGTATGAAACCTTTACGGTGGAACCACATCTTGGTGGACTGAAATGGATCCAAGGCACCGTGCCAATCGGCAAAGGCGATGTGGAAGTGTATATGAATAGTGAAAGGATTCGTGTCAGGGCTTCTGGCGGGCTAGGCGTCCTTCGATACAAAAAGGAAGAGGAATCCCTGGAAGCACCTATTCCGACTGATGGAAGTTGGCTGGACGTACCATTGAACAATTAAAAAAAGGTTGAACTTAACAAGCCAAACTAATTTTGATAGTTTGGCTTGTTTAAGATTCTCAAAAAAGACAAGAAGGAGGACTTAATGAAAATCGTTCATTTCATTAAATCGTTAAAGATCTATCCTAAGCTAGTCCTCACATTCTTCATTTCGCTGCTTCCTATTTATGTTATCGGGCTGATGATGAATCAGTCAGGTACGCATCATGTGAAGAGTGAAATAGCCCATTCACTGAATTCAAGGGTTAATCTTTATATGGAAATGTTAGAAGGTGATTTCGGGCATACTATCCAATTTTTACAGGAATATGTCAACGATGAGGATTTGATGAAGTTGAGTTCTTCGGCTGATATCATGTCTCAGTTGGAAATCAATCAAGCTGTGCTTCGCTTGAAGGAAAAATTAGATATCCTTAAAGAATCCAGTAAATTTGTTGATGATGCTTTTGTGATGATTCCATCCATTGATCGGACCGTTTCCTCCAATGTCAATGCCATTTCTGAAATGGATCATCAAAAATTTGATGAACTAAGGAAAGTTAAAAATCTATTTGAATCCCCGTTTATTCAAATTGGCAGCCGTGTCTATATTGCCATTCCATATCCTGACCCGAGTACTACCCAAAATCAAAATTTTATTATTGGTGTAGAGGTATCTCGTTCAGGTTTATCCTCAGCTCTGCACAGCTTTACAAGTGTGGGCGGAGAAGCCGTTTTGGCTGGAAGGAATATCCCCTGGGTGGTGGCGGGATCGATGGATAAGAGTGAGGAAACATCATTTATCAATCAAATGAAAAAAATCAGCAGCACCACCGCCGGTCAGAATTTCAAAATTGGCAGCAAGACCTATATGGTTACCCAAAAGGAATCAAAACTGCTAGATGTAACAATGACCATGTTCGTTCCAACTACAGATATGAATAAATCCCTCAAAGACTATGAAAAGTGGCTGCTGCTCCTGTCACTTGCTTCCATCCTTTTAATCATGATCTTTTCCTATCTAATTTACAGAATGATTCATCAACCGCTAAAAAACCTTATTGCCGCGTTCCGCCGAATGGAAACAGGAGATTTTGATATTGCCTTAACTTATCCGTTTCATGATGAATTTGGATACCTTTATGAACAGTTTAACTCAACCGTAAAGCAATTAGACGTCCTTGTTCATGAAGTATATGAGCAGCAGTATAGGGCCAGTCTATCGGAATTAAGACACCTGCAATCGCAAATTAATCCTCATTTTTTATATAATACTTACTTTATTTTATATCGGATGGCGATGCTCAAAGATACCGAGAATATTATACTTTTAGCAAAGTACTTAGGAGAATACTTTCAATACATCACTCGGGACGGGATCGAAGATGTACCCTTTGAAAGGGAAGCCAAACATGCGAAGAATTATATCGACATTCAGTCAATTCGATTTGCCAATCGAATACAAGCCGACTTTGAGGAGATTCCGGAACAAGCACGTTTGATTCCAGTACCAAGACTAATCTTGCAGCCAATCATAGAAAATGCTTACCAGTACGCACTCGAGAAGAAACCAAAAGGGGCATGGCTGAAGGTCCAAATGAGAGTATCAGAAATCGAATTGAACATTCGTGTCGAGGATAATGGTGGAGAACTAACAATGGAAAAACTTAATAAGATGATAGAGTCATTGAACAATCCAAAAGAAGTAATTGAAAGTACAGGACTTGTCAATGTCCATCGCCGCATTAAAATAAAATACGGCGAAAGGGGCGGTGTTTATCTAAGCATGAATGATCAAAACGGATTAAGGGTTGATATGATCATACCATTGGAGATGAAGTTCAATGAAAAAATTATTAATAGTGGATGATGAGCCATATACAGTGGATGGCCTCTATTTCATGATTTCGGATTATGCAGGTTTTGATTTTGAATTGTATACTGCCTATTCAGCTGATGAAGCCATTCAGCGCTTGTTACATACAAAAATGGATATTGTAATCAGCGATATCAAGATGCCAGGCATGGACGGACTAGAACTGCAAAGATGGATCTCGAATCGCTGGCCCGGTTGCAAAGTGATCTTCCTGACGGGTTTCGGTGATATCCAGTACGCTCAAGCTGCAATTCGATTAGGATGTTGCGATTACATCCTGAAAACGGAAGGCGATGAGTCAATCATAAAAAGCATAAAAAAAGCATTGTCCGAATTGGATCAGGAGGCCTTAAACGAGCAAATTATAATTCAGGCAAAAGAAAATTACACCCAGGTACTTCCGCTTCTCAGGAAACAATGGTTTAACGAAATGCTGGACGTAGGAAGATTCCCTCTAATCCTTCATGAATCAAAATTCAAAGAACTCCAAATGAATTTATCGGTACAGGAACAAGTGCTGCTGATTGGCGGGAGAGTGGACAAGTGGAAGGAGAGTGACGATTTAGCCAATCAATTGCTCATGATGGATGCCATTCAAAATATTGTAGAAGAACACTTGAGGCTCATCAGGATTCAAACGATCCTAATGGAAGGCTCTGAAATGATATGGCTGATACAACCAAACAATAGCCATGATGTGGGGCTATCCCTAACAAACATCCATCCATGGGAGGATACGTTATCCTATGTGAAGGGATCGATGGAAAGCATCCAGGCGGCATGCAAAAAGCTGTTAAAATTGCCTATTTCACTGGTGTGCAATGGGAAACCAATAAGCTGGGAGGAAATCGGGAAAACATACAGTAAAATCAATCAAATGATGGTTCTAGGGGTAGGAAATGGAGAAGAAATGCTAATTTCCAATTGTGAAGAAGAACCACTTATGAATGAACCAGATGCATATCGCCGGTACTTTGCCGACTTCGAACAATGTCTTGAAACAGGTGATGAAGAGGAGTGTAAAAAAATCTTAGCCGAATTATTTTATCATTTACCTCCGAGGTACGGTGTATTTGCTGAAATCTACTATAAAGTAGCCGTTCATTTGTTGGAAAGCATCAATAAACTGCAAATCAATCTTCAAGAAGAGCGGAACCAAGAAATGGAACGGCTGCTTAATTTTTCTGCCCATAAATCCAAGAACGATGCATTGCAAGTACTGATGAATGTAATAGGGGATCTTTATTCCAAAAAAAGAAGCATTCAAGATGAACGGACACATCGTGTCATCCACAAGCTGAATAAATATATCCGTGAAAATCTTTCGATGGACCTCTCATTAGATACACTCGCCAATCTGGTTTACATGAACCCCTCCTATTTATCGACACTATATAAGCAATACACCGGGAAAAACATTTCTGATTATATTACCGATCTTCGGGTAGGCAAGGCAAAGGAGTTACTTCTTCACTCCTCCTTAAAGATCCATGAAATAGGAGAGAAAGTGGGATTCAGTACAGCAGGCTATTTTACCCGTTTTTTTAAAAAACATGTAGGCGTTACCCCCCAAGAATATCGAAATTAATCATTCTTCAACATCTAAATAAAAGACCATGTTTCTAAAAAGAGTGAAATATACAGCGGTCATGTCAGAATTTATACTAAAAGCAGAATGATAAATCGAATTCAAAAGGGGGAGAAAAAATGAAGGGGACGAAGAGGAAAATGGCAGCTGTCACTGCCGCCCTTTGCTTGAGCTTGGTCGTTACAGCTTGTACGAAGGAAACCAGTACGAACACCAAACAAGAGACAAATTCACCAAATTCAACCAGTGAAAAGGATCCACAGTTTGGCAAATATGATAAGCCGATCACATTGACCACTGTTCGTTCACTAGACCCCAACATGAAGTTTATCGCCGGAGAAGACCTTGACCATAACATCTGGACAAAAGATTATCAGAACGAACTGGGAATTAAAATCAAAAACGTTTGGAGTGTCGATAGTTCGCAATATGAATCGAAACTGAACGTGACGATTGCCTCAGGTGATTTACCCGATTTCTTCTATGTCAATGGCGTCCAATTAAAGCAGTTGAGCGATTCCGGGCAAATCATGGATTTAACAAGCTACTACAAAAAATATTCGTCCCCCCTGCTTAAACAATTTGCTGAGCAAACCAAGAACGGAATTTCTTCCAGCACGTTTAATGGAAAATTAATGGGATTTGCTGCAGGGGGAGCCACACTCGACTCATCACCGGTGATATGGATCCGCAATGACTGGTTGAAAAAACTAAATCTTTCTGCTCCAGAAACGGTGGATGACGTGCTGAATATATCGAAAGCGTTTACAAAAAATGACCCGGATGGCAATGGCAAACAGGATACGTATGGTTTTACATTGCAAAAGGACTTATTTGGCCAGGCATCTGGATCATTAGAGGGCTTCTTTAATGGTTTCCACGCCTACCCACAGCAATGGATCCAAGATAGTAAAGGAAATTTGGTATATGGAAGTATCCAGCCTGAAATGAAGGAGGCTTTGGCAAAACTTCAAGAAATGTATAAAAATGGAGAGATTGATAAGGAATTTGGCGTTAAGGACGCTACGAAAGAAGGAGAACTGATAGCCTCTGGGAAAATCGGGATGACTTACGGAACGATGCCGTTATCCCTTATGCAATTGGGGGACAACAAGAAAAACGATCCGAATGCGGATTGGCAAGCGTACAAAATCGTTTCAGCTGACAAAGATCCGGCCCTTGCCCAAATCCCATCGCTTGATCTTGGTTCGTACCTTGTGGTGAGCAAAAAAGCAAAGCATCCGGAAGCTGTGTTTAAAATGCTCAACGTGGCTGTTAAATACATGTTCGATCCAAGTACTCCGCCTGATGTTTGGACGGCACATTCTCAAGCGAATGGAAACTCAGTGTGGCAATACACGCCTGTCATCGCAGCACAACCGGAAAAGAACTTGAAAATCCATCAGGATGTAGTGGCTGCATTATCCAATAAGGATCCCAAAGGTCTTACTGCTGAAGAATTGGATGCCTATAAACATTCGGTCAATATGGAAGAAGGCAATGGAGATGTAACCGATTGGGGATTTGACAAAGTATTCGGTCCACAAGGTTCGTACGAAGTCATTAATCAATATGTGCAAAATAACGGGCTGCATCCAAATGGATTCTTTGGACCGCCGACAGAAACCATGACGACCAAACAATCCATTTTAAAACAGCAAGAAATTGAAACATTTACGAAAATCATTATGGGTGAATCTGTTGATAGTTTTGATAAATTCGTCAAGAACTGGAAGAGCAGTGGCGGTGATCAACTGACGAAGGAAGTGAATGATTGGGCGAAGTCTAAATAGATGACAGTAGCTTTAAATCAGAAGGAAGCGGGGTGGGGAGGAGAGGCTCTCCTCAACCTCACCTTCTTTATGGGGAAAAGAGGGGAAATTCAAATGGGAAAAACAGGATTGGAAAGGACGGATGCTTCCCTCCAATTAACCACGAATAGGCAGAAACGGTCATGGAAACAACAACTTCCCTTTCATCTGATGCTGTTACCTCCTATCATATTTGTCATTGTTTACAGTTATGGACCGATGTTAGGGCTGGTGATTGCCTTCCAAAAGTTCATTCCAGCACTTGGTTTTTCAGGGTCCAAATGGGTAGGATTTGAAAACTTTCAATACGTGCTTGAATTACCGAATTTCACAAGCGTCATATGGAATACACTCGTCATTTCCGTGTTTAAAATTATTGCCAACTTAGTCGTCCCGATTACGATTGCGCTGCTTTTAAATGAAATAAGAAGGGAAAAATTTAAACGCAGTGTGCAGACTCTCATTTACTTGCCTCATTTTCTTTCCTGGATTTTGCTTGGGGGCATTTTAATTGATATCTTGTCACCATCAACTGGAATTGTTAACCAAGTCCTCGGTTGGTTCGGTGTGAAACCAATCTATTTTTTGGGTGACAACGATTGGTTTCGTCCCACGATCATCACGACGGATGTGTGGAAAGAGTTTGGCTACAATACCATTGTGTATTTAGCGGCACTTACAGGAATCAATCCAGCGTTATATGAAGCGGCTGTTGTAGATGGCGCAAACAGGTGGAGGCAGACATGGCACATTACATTGCCTGGTATAGCGCCAATCATCGTCCTTTTATCAGTTCTTAGTATCGGGAATGTACTGAATGCAGGATTTGATCAGGTCTACAATCTTTATAGTCCGACCGTTTATGAAACAGGGGATATCATCGATACATTTGTTTACCGGCTCGGCCTTGTGGATGCCCAATATTCTGTGGCTACCGCGGTGGGGCTATTCAAATCGGTGATTTCTTTCATTCTAGTATCGGTTTCTTATATCCTTGCCTTTCGTTTTGCCAATTATCGAATTTTCTAAGAAGGGAGTGAGGAGCCATGGTTACGCGTAACTCGTTAGGCAGGAAGTTATTTGTAATTTTCAACTATACATTCTTAATCTTGGTGTCTCTGGTTTGTATTTTTCCGTTAGTCCATACGCTGGCCATGTCACTTAGTTCAAACGCGGCCGCGGCCGCAGGAAAAGTGAAATTACTGCCAATAGACTTTACGTTTGCCTCTTATGAATACGTACTAAATCAGTCCGCCTTTTTCAAGTCCATCCTTGTCACACTGAAGCGGGTTGCCATTGGGGTACCTCTCAATATGATTTTGACCATCCTTGCCGCGTATCCACTTTCAAAAAATTTTCGGGGAAGAACCGTTTATGTTTGGATATTCGTGTTGACCATGCTTTTTAACGGGGGACTCATTCCCACCTATATGGTTGTGAAATATACCGGTTTGCTTGATAGTATCTGGTCACTCGTTTTGCCAGGCGCCGTCCCTGTATTTAACGTCATCCTGCTGCTTAATTTCTTTCGAGGTCTTCCAAAAGAACTGGAGGAAGCGGCATTAATTGATGGGGCTGGGCACTGGACGATTATGTGGAAAATCTATGTTCCACTTTCCTTGCCGGCATTGGCAACGACTACTCTATTTGCTGCTGTCGGTCATTGGAACTCATGGTTTGATGGACTCATTTTTATGAGTTCTCCTGACCATTATCCACTGCAAAGCTATCTGCAAACCATCGTAGTGCAAACAGATATTATGAATCTGGCAAACACGGACTTAAATCAGTTGCTGGAAGTGAATAATCAAACGGCGAAAGCCGCGCAAATATTTGTAGGGGCGCTCCCAATCCTAATCGTTTATCCCTTCTTGCAGCGGTATTTTATGAAGGGGATTGTCTTGGGAAGTGTTAAGGAATAACAGGTTAAAAAACAATATACTTATAGACTTTAAGAGGAGGAATCATATGACCTATCAATCCATTAGACCGGGACAGATTTGGCTGGACACAAAAGGGGAAAGGATCCATGCACATGGAGGATCCATCATGCATATTGATGACACGTTTTATTGGTATGGAGAAAATAAGGAAAAAACTCTTCCCGGCAGTGAGATATGGCATTGGGGAGTCAGGTGTTATACTTCGAAGGATCTATACAACTGGGAGGATAAAGGGCTCATTATCCCTCCAAATTTGGAAGATACCAATTGTCCGCTGCACCCATCAAGCTTAATGGACAGACCGCACATCATCTATAACCGGTTTACAAAGAAATATGTGTGCTGGTTAAAAGT
Source organism: Neobacillus camarae (assembly GCF_054950115.1). Classification (NCBI taxonomy): domain Bacteria; kingdom Bacillati; phylum Bacillota; class Bacilli; order Caryophanales; family Bacillaceae; genus Neobacillus; species Neobacillus camarae. Next base: position 1,102,055 of record NZ_JBUCKX010000001.1, read on the forward strand.
GATGCAAAAAGATGGGGGCCAGAAGTCAACTGTGCTCATTGCGGATTCTATTCTAGGACCTTACACCATGGTCAGGCAAGATCTTATGCCACTTGGAATGAGTGCAGGTGATTTCGACCTAGTGGTCAACCCTTCAGATGGCAAGGCCTATTACTATTTTGAAAGAGTACACAGCGAGCTGATTTGTGCAGACCTTACAGACGACTACACAAATGTGACAGGGTATTATTCCACCCATTTCCCGCAACCCTACCCACCATATGTAAGAGAAGCACCAGCCCATTTTTATCGAAAAGGGCTCCACTATCTGGTTACCTCTGGAACAACCGGTTATTTCCCAAATCCATCTGAGGTAGCCTGTTCCAAACTATTTCATGGTCCATTTGAGGTGCTCGGAAATCCTCATCCAGAGGACGCAACGAATACTTCTTTCCATTCACAGATTTGTTCTGTGTTTAAGCATCCAGGTAAAAAGGATTTATACATTGCACTAGCAGACCGTTGGATTTCGGATTTGTCTTCCTCACTTCCTTATGAAAAGTCGGCGGAGATATTTGAAACAATCTTTAACCCCGATTATGACAAACAAGAAGTAGAGAGGGGCCCTGAATTTGTCGTGGATACGACAAAAGCGGATTATGTGTGGCTTCCGTTCCGATTTGACGGAAAGATGGCCTATTTGGATTGGAAAGAGGAATGGCGGATTGAAGATTATGAATAGAGGGATCTAGCACATAAATAATGACTTAGTCGATAGCGGGTGATAGTGGAAATGAACATTCAAAAACTGGAAAATCAAGTGATTATACGCAATGAACCTTTCATCGAGAAAGCAGAACGATTAAAACCAGTGCTTCAGGAAACCATGGTGAATCCAACAGCTATTGTAGAAATCAAAAAGGACCAAAATGTGATTCATGGATGGAGGTCGGAGTTCATGGCTCCGGCCTCCACTTTAGCAAACAATGATTATCGAAAAAAAGATTCCTTTATTCTTGATTTTGGAAATCATCAAGTTGGCTATCTTACCTTTAAAATTCGCCCTGCAGGCAGTCCGCCGGATGCCCCTCTTAAACTTAAACTGGTTATGGGAGAGATGCCCGTTGAAATGGGGGAACCTTTTGAGAGTTATGAAGGTTGGCTAAGTAGTTCATGGCTGCAGGAAGAAACCCTTTTTGTTGATGTCCTGCCAGCAACCATCACTTTGCCGCGCAGATACAGCTTTAGATTTGTGAAATTTGAGGTAGTGGATACCTCGCCAAAATACGGTGTTGTTTTTGAACAGGTAGAATGTAAGGCGGTGACCTCTGCCAATATTCATGCAGTGGAACCGATACGCTGCCAAGATTCGGAACTACGGAAGATGGATGAAGTCAGTATTAAAACGCTTGCCGATTGCATGCAGGATGTTTTTGAAGATGGCCCCAAACGAGACCGCCGGCTATGGTTGGGGGATCTGCGCTTGCAGGCACTTGCAAACTATGAAACATTTGGGACAAATGATCTCGTGAAACGATGTCTGTATCTTTTTGCTGGGGTTCCCGATGCAAACGGAAAAGTTCCCGCAAACGTGTTTACTGAACCACATCTAATAGCCGACGATACCTACTTTGTCGATTATTCATTGTTTTTTACAGGAACTTTGCATGATTATTATTTTGAAACAAACGATGTAGAGACGTTAAAGGAACTCTGGCCTACAGCCTATCGCCAAGTTGAACTTGCGCTTGAACAACTAGATGAAAATCATATTATACGAGATACGTCTGAATGGTGGTCATTTATTGATTGGCAGCAAGATTTAAATAAACAGACCTCATCTCAAGCAATCTTAATCTATACCATGAAACAAGCTATTCGTCTGGCTGAACAATTGAAAGTCCCTGAAGAAGATACTTTAAAGGAGCGTTTAAAAGAAGTTGAGGCAGGGACCCTTCAATATTTATGGGACGACCACAAGCAGTTCTTTATCAGTGGCAAGGAGCATCAAGTATCATGGGCGAGTCAGATTTGGATGGTACTGGCAGGTGTTTTTCCAAGGGATAAAAATAAGCAACTGATGGATCATCTGTTAACAGAAAAGCCTGCAGTAGGTATGGCAACGCCTTACTTGTATCATCATTTTATCGAAGCTTTACTTGTTTCAGGGGAAACTGAGCGGGCTATAAAAGAAATGAAAGCATACTGGGGCGGAATGATTCGAGATGGAGCCGATACATTCTGGGAATTATATGATCCTAGTAACAAACAATTTTCCCCTTATGGAAGTCATTTAATCAACAGCTATTGTCATGCTTGGAGTTGTACGCCAACCTATCTTATTAGGAAATATGGGTTACTGAGTAAAATATAAAGAATCTTCCATCCTGAATCTGAGCAAATTTTTATATTAAAAACTTGATAGGGAAAGTATGTATTAATGGTAGTTAAAGGGAACATCACAGGATGTATCCCTTTTTGTTGTTTGACGGTTAATCTGATAAACTGAATTTAGAGAAAATTTGAATTACTGATTAGGGAGGAGAATATTCTTTGGATGCAGAAATTGCTCAGAATCGTGCAGAGTTATCAGGAAAGTTAACAAACGTATTAGATTCCAGGTCGCTAGAACACTCTCACAGAAGGCTAGCGGAAATTCTGACTGAAGGGATGGCCGTCCTTGATGTTGGTTGTGGGACGGGAGCCATTACACGAGGAATAGCTGAAGCGGTAGGTCCAAATGGGCTTGTAATAGGAATTGATAATAATCCAAACCTAATCGAAAAAGCACGCAAAACTCATGGAGATATACCAGGGTTATATTTTGAAAATGGTGACATTTATCATCTTCCCTATGAACAAAAATTTGACATTGTTACCTCTTCACGGGTATTAGTATGGCTGTCAGACCCGATGAAAGCCTTAAAAACGATGACCTCAACTGTCAAAATTGGCGGCCGCATTCTAATAGTTGATTATAATCATGAGAAAATTTCTTGGGAACCACAGCCACCTTCAAGTATGATCCATTTTTACTCTTCCTATTTAAAATGGCGTACGGAAGCAGGAATGGATAATTCTATTGCTGATCACCTTCCTGAAATGTTTCAAAGACTTGGTTTAAAAGATATTACTATTTTTCCCCATCACGAGGTAATGAAGAAAACAGATCCTGATTTTCAGATCCGCATTGGAATATGGGCTGATGCGGCATCAAGTAGAGGACCTCAAATGGAAAGAGACGGTTTTATTTCGGAGGGGGAATATCTTAATGCAGAAAAAGAATATAGGGAATGGATGGTACGGGATGCCCAATCTTTAACCATGTATATGTTAGCGGTTGAAGGCATAAGAGATAGATAAAATGATAATGTAGTAGGATGCTACAACTAAAGAGGCGTAAAGACATTAAGGATTGATGCTTTTTGAGATTACTGTACTAACGTTTTAGTTCAACAGATAAGTTTGTTAACATAGAATTAAGCTGAAGGAGCTAGAAATGTGATATTGGTAAGTTCTTGTTTAGCGGGGTTGAAGGTGAGATATAACGGCACGCACAGTTTGAATGAAGAAATAACTATACTTGTAGAACAAAATAAAGCTATTACAATATGTCCAGAATTACTGGGCGGATTTTCAACTCCCAGAGAACCTGCTGAAATAATCGGTGGAAACGGAGAAGATGTACTCGATGGAAAAGCTAAGGTTATTGAAAAGTCAGGAAAAGATGTAACGGAACTTTACATAAAAGGTGCTTATGCAACACTAAATAAAGCTAGAGAGGTAAATGCGGCCGTAGTAGTTTTAAAGGAGTACAGCCCATCATGTGGAAGTTCAATGATCTATAACGGCGAATTCATTGGTAAAAAACTTGAGGGGATGGGGGTTACTTCTGCTTTATTAAAAAGAAATGGATTCACAGTAATCTCAGAAGAACAATTTGCGGCAACCTTCACTAGCTAAAATTAGCAGAAACTGGTTGTTCATAAAATACTCTATTCAAAAAGTCTACAAGGTTTATAAAGAATGCCCTAAATATAAAACAATCCACCCAAGTTGAATTATTTGGGTGGATTGTTTTTTTTATAGATAAGGACTCTCGTGCTTTGCTTTTAACATATTCCAACGGCGCTCCACTTCATTTTCAAACATCTGAAGCATATTCCCGCTTTCTTCTTTTAATAGATGCTTCGTTTTGCCCATGAGCTTTAACCACTCAGATACTGCCAAGCGTTTCTTTTTCTCCTCTGGGTTATAGGTGAGCGTGGTGATGCCGTGTTCCACTTCATAAAGAGGGAAGAAACAGGAGTTCACAGCAGCCTCAACAATGGTCTGCCCAAGTTCATCCTTTGATTTCCAGTTCAATGGACAGGTGATCAAGATTTTACCGTAAACTAACCCTTCATTTTGTGCATACCATTGAGCCTTAGCCGCTTTCTTTAATAGATCGCGGTCAAACGCTTCCGTTCCTGTAAAGACATAGGGAATATGAGTAGCAGCCATGATTTGGGCAGTATCCTTGTGATGGAACGGTTTTCCGTTTTGAAAGCTGCCTACGCTCGACGTACTAGTCATATGCCCCATTGGTGTGGAGTAGGAGAGCTGGCTTCCTGTATTCATATATCCTTCGTTATCATACTCAAGGATAATCATTTTATGGTTTCGTAACGCTGTTCCAATAGCAGGGCCCATGCCGATGTCCATACCGCCGTCACCTGTTATCATCACAAAGGTGAAGTCATCGCTAAGGCCTAATTCTGCTAACTCCCCGCGGCGTTTCCTTTCATAGAACATCTCCACAAGTCCAGAGAGTGTAGCTGAACCATTTTGGAATAAATTATGGATGTAGGTCGCTTTATGGGAACTGTATGGGTAACCAGTGGTGACGACCATAGCACATCCAGTATGGAATAATGCGACGATATCTCCTTCAATCCCTTTAAAAAACAGTTCGAGTCCAGAGAAAATTCCGCAGCCAGGGCATGCGCCATGTCCGGAAGCTAAACGTTTCGGCTTTTTCGTTAAACTCCGTAGAGGAGGAATTTTCACCTTAAGTTCACCGGTATTCTCATCAGGTGTAACTGTGATTAAACCAGTTTTCAAATCTTCTTTTTTCATAGGATTTAAGACACGTTTAGGTGCAGATTCTGGGGCACCAGGATTGTGTCCGAAATAGTCAAAAGGTTTTGTTACAAGGTCGGTTTCTGCTGCTTCATTAGCTAATTGGAAAAAATGTTCTGCATCATCGGCATAAAAATCCTTGCCGCCTAAACCGTAAACGCGGTTAATAACTTTTGTATGGACATTTCCATACGTTTGCAATGCGGCTTTCAACTCTAATCCCATGTTACCGCCATGTGCACCATAAGAATCTGCACGGTCACCTACTGTGACGGCTTTTACGTTTTTCAAAACTTCTGCTAATTTCTTTTGCGGGAAGGGGCGAATCATATTTGGAGAAATAACTCCAGCTTTTATTCCCTGGGAACGAAGCCTGTCGGCAACGTCTTTACAAACCTCTGCGGCAGAGTTCAGCATAAATACCGCTACTTCTGCATCATCCATACGGTATAAATCAAGAACAGGATATTCACGTCCCGTTAATGCTGCATATTCTTTCGAAATTCTCTCAAAAACCCGCTCAGCGTTATACATGGCTTCAGATTGTTGGTAACAGTTATTAATATAGTCAGGTTCATTCATGTAAGGCCCGATTGTCACCGGATTCTCGCGGTCTAAAGCATGAGGAAAGTTAGTCGGTGCCTGACCGATAAATTTATGGACATCTTCTCTAGTTTTGATGACTTGAACCCGTCTTTTTTGATGGGAGGTAAAATAACCATCAAACGAGACAATCACCGGGAGTCGGACTTCCGGATCTTCTGCCAGTTTAATAGCCATTAAATTCATATCATAAACAATTTGGGGATCGCGGGCCATCAAGATCGGCCAGCCAACGTTCAACCCGAAATATAAATCCGAATGATCTCCGTGAATATTTAAGGGGCCAGAAACGGAGCGGTTGACTAGATTTAATACCATTGGAAAGCGGGTTCCAGATTGAACAGGCAGCTGCTCCAACATGTATAGAAATCCATTTGCACTTGTAGCGTTAAACACACGGCCGCCGCCAGTGGATGCTCCGTAGCAAATCCCAGCAGAACCGTGCTCTCCATCTGCAGGAATTAAAACGATATCATGTTCACCCTTGGCTTTCATCCCATCAAGGAATTGGGCAACCTCTGTGGATGGGGAGATGGGGAAGTATCCCATAATATGATAATTAATTTGATGGGCTGCGTATGCGGCCATTTCATTGCCGGATTCAAAAACGATACTTTGTTCAACCGTTCCTTTATTAGAACTTATATTTTCTTGATTGATTTCAATCGACATGAACATTCCCCTTTCTTAATTTTGTAGAGCCAAGTCAAACACATGTGGAACACGGTTCTTGTCAGCGTAACCGTCGTTGTATTCTCTTTCTCCGGATAATGCATCGACTGGACATGCTGTTACGCATTTCAAACAGCCTTTGCAATATTGATAGTCAATTCCTTTAAGAAACATTTGGGGCCGTCCTTTTTTATCTGCTTTTTCCTCCCAAACGAAGCAAAAATCTGGGCAAGCTGTGTCGCAGGCAGCACAATTGATACATTTCTCTTGATGGAAATGGGGGAGCATACCAGCACGTGAAATACTTAAATCCTTTAAAATGCTGTTGCCGGGATTTGTGATGGTACCGCCAATTGCCTGAGTTTGAAACCCGAGCAACGGAACCGCTCTGGTAAATGGTTTTGTCTCGGCTTCCTCACCAAGAGAAAAGGTTTTGAATGTGACTTCATTATAGCCTCGGTCAAAAGTACGGATATTTGGCTCGACAAGGTGAGGATACTTTTTCTCAAAGGTTCGGCGGATGGTCTGTTTCATGGATTCGGGGTCTAAGAAGTCAAGAATACGGTAAAGTGCTCCAAGCATTGCGGTATTTGCCTTTGTTTGCTCCTCTAGTGCAATCCCCGTTGCATCAACGATAGCAATAGTTCCACCAGGAATTTTCATGAGAGTCTTTAGTTCATCAGGGGTTTTTAGTGAATTGACTAAGATAGTGCTGTCGGGATAAATACCGCTAGTACAATCGATGGTTTTAAATAGGGCATCATGAAAAATGCCGACTACATGAGGGCGTTCAATAGGTGTGGTGTCTCGGATGTTGGTATCTGGATCACAAAAACGGATGTGCGCTTTTACCGGAGAGCCTTTTTTCTCTGACCCGTAAGAGGAAAAACCGACTCCGTTCAGTCCGTTTCCCACAACTCCGTCTTCTGAAAGCAATTTCCCGGCCAAATTAGCGCCCAATCCGCCAATTGACTCAAGGCGAATTTCAAAAAAACCTAACTCATTGGTTTTTGGCAATTTTGTCAAAAAAATCCCTCCTCACATAGTTACCGCTTACAATTGGAATTTTATAAATTTTCTTTCAATTATACAATTTAATTGTAACAGGGTATAAAATTAGTTACAACAGTTTTTATATAAATAACCCGTAACCGTTAATTTAGCTGGTTTAACATGTGATGCGTTTTACTATATCAATCTTCTGATATAGTACAGATAATTAATTGTTGTATAACAGATAAACTGTGGACGAATGTAAAAATTATAAAATGTTGGCTTAAACTAGTGAAATATCGAATATAGAAATAGAATTGTTTCGGGAATATTTAGAAGGGCATTCGCAAAAAAAGACCTAATACCCCCACGCCGGTCTATGTACAACATGAATCATGAGAAATTCTTATATATCAATTTGCATTAGAAGAACTTTGGCTAAAAGCAGAAAAATTGGATAGTTAATTCTCTTAATCCCAACTTGGCATTGGCTTTTTTATGCCATCTTTTATCCATAAAAATTTTCCATTTACTTCATCAGATTGAGGCATTAATAAATCGAGGATGACTTCGACTGCTTTCTCGGGAGAATCGCCGCCTGATTGTCCAACCATATCAGCCCACCGTGTCATGACGGAATTCCCTGATTTTTCAGCATCATCCTTAATATTTTCCCACATTTGCGTTTTCACTTCACCAGGATGAATGACATTGGCCGTAATACCTGTTCCTTCCAACTCTGATGCAAGCTGCCTGGTAAAATGATTTAAGGCTGCTTTGCTTGTCGCATAGGCACTGTTTACGCCGTTTGGTTTGACTAGAGAGGCGGCAGAACTTACATTCACCATTCTGCCCCAGCCCAGCTCCATCATTTGGTTCACAAAAGCGCGGCAAACAAGATAGGGCCCTGCCGTATTAATCAGCATCGTATCGATCCACAGTTGCGGGTCACTATCCTTAATCGATTTTATCTCACCATGAACCCCCGCGGCATTAATAAGAATAGAGGGAACACCGACCTTTTCTAAAACAGATGACGCCATCAGTTCCACGCTTTCAATGCTATTGACATCTGCACATACCACCACAGAGTTACCATTAAGCTCTTCAATCAGTTCAGCTGTTTTTTTTAACTTTTCAACCGATCGTCCCACCAGGACCACGAGTGCTCCCGCTTTTGCAAGACCCATTGAAACCGCTTGTCCTATCCCGCTTCCAGCTCCTGTGACAACTGCAATTTTTTCTTTTACAAACGAATAATCAGACATCTGAACACCCCAATTCATTTTTAGCAGTCCAATTGCACGAAGCAATTAATTCTTAATTTAATATGAATTCATTCTATCAATTTATTTTAACATTTGTGGGAGCTTTTCTTTTACTTGAGGACCTATAAACAATTCGACAAATGCGTGATAGAAAAGAATAATCAATCGGTTGGGCAGCTTCTTTTAGGGTTCGGGCAAATGATGCCTTCAGCCTTCTTATCAAGAATAAAAGCCAATCCTTAATTGTGAAGAATGTGTGAAAGTCGGTATATAAGACTTTACATATATTCTTTAGACTATATAATACCCATAAAGGTATATAACCCCCGTGGGTATGTATACAGGCAAATATTATTAATAATAAAATTTATATATAATTTGGAGGGAATACCATGACCAAGAAAGTAGTCATTGTCGGTGGAGTTGCCGGCGGTGCAACAGCAGCTGCCAGATTAAGAAGAGTCAGCGAAGAGGTGGAAATTGTCCTGGTGGAGCGGGGAGAATACATCTCTTTTGCCAATTGCGGTTTACCTTACTATATCGGAGAAACGATTAAAGATAGAAGCAAATTATTAGTGCAAACCGTTAAAGGAATGTCAAAGCGATTTAACCTTGATATTCGCAATTTAAGTGAAGTGTTGAGCATAAAACCTGCAAACAAAACGGTATCCATCAAGAATTTACAAACGGGAGAAGTTTACGAAGAATCGTATGACAAGTTATTGCTATCACCTGGTGCGCGACCAATTGTTCCGCCTATTCCTGGACTTAAGGAGAACCTGTCTCTATTTACGTTGAGGAATATTCCTGATACAGATAGAATCAAAAATTATGTGGATACGCTGCATCCTAAAAAGGCTGTAGTGATCGGCGGAGGCTTTATTGGCATTGAAATGGCCGAAAACTTAGTGGATAGAGGAATGGAAGTAACCATAATTGAAATGGCAAAACAAATAATGGCTCCAATCGATATTGAAATGGCTAGTATTTTACACACACACTTAACAGAAAAAGGTGTGAAGTTAATTTTAGAAAATGGCGTCCAGTCTTTCGCTGACCAGGGAAAGAAGGTTGTTCTTTCTGATGGGACAGAAGTTGAAACAGATATGACAATCCTTTCTATTGGTGTAAGACCGGAAAATGAATTGGCCAAGACAGCGGGATTAGTTCTAGGGGAGCGCGGGGGAATTGCGGTAAATGAATTTCTTCAAACTTCTCATGAGGATATTTATGCTGTTGGGGATGCCGTAGAGGTTGTTGATTATATTAGCGGCACAAAAGCCATGATTCCGCTTGCCGGTCCGGCCAACCGCCAGGGACGAATTGCCGCTAACAATATCATGGGCAAAAAAGAGAAATATCAAGGAACATTAGGCACTTCGATTGTAAAGGTATTCAACTTGACAGTTGCTGCAACTGGAAATAATGAGAAAACATTAAAACGTTTAGAAGTGGATTATGAAGTCATTCATATTCATCCAAGTTCACATGCCGGTTATTATCCGGGAGCTGCACCCATTTCACTAAAATTGATTTTTGACAGAGAAACAGGAAAAATTTACGGTGCCCAAGCTGTTGGAGCGGATGGTGTGGATAAACGAATCGATGTGATAGCAACAGCCATCAAAGGCGGATTGACAGTTGAAGATTTAACGAATCTGGAATTATCTTACGCACCGCCCTACACATCTGCAAAAGATCCAGTGAATATGGCCGGTTATGTGGCCACTAACATTTTGGAAGGAGAATTGGAGCAGGTCCAGTGGCATGAAATGGATCAAATGGTTGCAGAAGGCGGTTTATTAGTGGATGTTCGTGAACCGATGGAAAGGGAATTTGGTTTTATTGAAGGTTCCATCAATATTCCTTTAAATGAGCTCAGAAATCGCTTAGAGGAACTTCCCAAAGATCAGACGGTTTATGTCAACTGCCAAGTTGGTCTAAGAGGGTATTTGGCAAGCCGGATTCTAAAGAATAACGGATATCAGGTAAAAAACCTTGATGGTGGTTGGAAAACATATTCTTCTGTATTCGGAAGCAATATCAAAAAAGTGGAAGCCAATACCAATGATCACGATGATACAGAGGTGAAAAACGCAAATGACATTAGCGCTGATACAGTGGTAGATGTCACCGGTTTAACCTGTCCAATGCCTATTATTAAGCTAAAAAGTGGAATCGAGGCAGTGGAAAGCGGGCAAGTTATTGAACTTCAAGTGACAGACAGAGGTGCGTTAAATGATCTTCCTGCCTGGTCGAAAAACGCGGGCCACACCATCTTAAAAACAGAACAAAATGATCAGGTTATTAGTTTTTGGATAAAAAAGAAATAAAAAAAGAATCCGGAAGTCAATGTGTCCAGATTTTTGATTGAAAAAGGAATCAGAAAAAAATAGAAGGCAGATTATAACTCTGCCTTCTATTTTGTACCAATATCCGTTTCGATATATGACTCAAAAGCTGGATGAAATTCCTTTTGATAATGTTGCTCTGGACAAGATTTAACGACTATGCTTTTAGAAAATTTGAATGATGTGTTTCTAACCTTTTGTTGCATGTAGGACAACGCTCTATAAATAGTTTTTTTAAACGATCCATCCCAGCCACGTATCTTTTTAATTCCTATAGATATACTGTGGATTATACATTATTATTGAAAATTTTCAATAGTATCGGTTCTAATATGGTAGCTAAGAAATAAATGTCAAAATGGATTTGCCTGCTCTATTATAAAAAAAAGTTGACACTTACTTCTATTTTCATTAGTATATACCCATGGGGGTAATTGAAAAAGGATTAGGAGGTACTCACATGAATGTTACGAAAGTTTTGGATGCAAAGGGTTTAGCTTGTCCAATGCCCATTGTAAAGACAAAAAAGGCAATGGATGAACTTGAATCAGGACAAGTTTTGGAAATCCATACAACAGATAAAGGCGCAATAAATGATCTTCCTGCATGGGCAAAATCAGGAGGCCATGAGTTAGTAAAATTCGAAGAAGAAAATGATATTTTAAAATTCTGGATTAAAAAAGGATAATTTTCTACATGACTGAAAACCGGGCCAAAAAGCAGAGAAAGAAATTACTAATGGCGGAAGGCTTGCGGATAGGAAATAGATATATTTTTTTGTTTCTATAAATACCCAAGTGGGTATGTAATTCAAAGGAGGCCGGTTACAAGATGGACGTAAACTACAGCTTAGATGCAAAAGGTTTGGCATGTCCAATGCCTATTGTCAAAACAAGAAAGGCTATGAATGAACTTCAAGCAGGGCAAGTACTAGAAGTCCAAGCAACAGATAAAGGCTCAAAAGCTGATTTAAGAGCGTGGGCTGAAAGCACAGGGCATCAATATATAGGAACCATTGAAGAGGGCGAAGTGTTGAAACATTATCTTCGTAAAGCTTCAAATGATGAAACGAGTGAAAAAAAGCACCCTCATATTATAAACAATGAAGAACTGGAAAAAATGCTTGGAGCAAATGAAAATATCATTGTACTTGATGTAAGAGAAGCAGCCGAATATGCCTTTAACCATATTCAAAATGCGGTTTCATTGCCTTTAGGTGAATTGGAATCAAGGGTGAACGAATTAAACAAAGAAAGTAACATTTTTGTGGTGTGCCGAACGGGCAGCCGAAGTGACCTAGCAGCACAAAAGTTATCCGAGAAAGGTTTTACAAGGGTAACAAATGTTGTTCCTGGAATGAGTCAATGGACCGGCAAAACGATAGGAATCAATAACTAAAATCAGGAGGAATGAATAATGAATAAAAAAGTAGCAATTATTGCAAGTAATGGTGGATTATTTGATGCATATAAGGTGTTTAACATTGCAACAGCAGCGGCAGCAACAGACCAAGAGGTAGCTATTTTCTTTACTTTTGAAGGGCTGAATTTAATTCACAAAGAGGCAGTTAAACAATTACCAATGCCTGAAGGAAAAGAACACTTTGCAGAAGGATTTGCCAAAGCAAATGTACCTTCCATTCCAGAATTAGCGGCAATGGCCCAAGAAATGGGTGTAAAATTCATCGGATGCCAAATGACAATGGATGTCATGGGCTTAGAAAAAGAAGACTTTGTGGATGGCATTGAAGTAGGCGGAGCTGTAACCTTTTTAGACTTTGCCAAAGATGCAGATATCACTTTAACATTTTAATGAAGCGAACGATAAAGCGGTGGTCAAAGTGGCTGCCGCTGTTATTTTTAAACTAATCTTATCATAGTAATTTCTCAATGCTCCTGTTGATCGGGGTGTTGAAGGTAGGCAGACTCCTGCGGGCTCCCTTTGCACGTCCGCGGAAAGCGAAGCGCTTGGATCACAAAGCAACAGACTCGTTATCAAAGCAAAATATAAAAATTAGAAGGGCTGCCATAAGTTGTTACCTGACTATTGAAAAATCCCTTTTTTTGAGAGGCTAAATCAGTTGCCATACATATAAGTAATAAACCCCAAATACAAGGAAGACCAGTATTAAAGAAAGCGATAGGAAAACAACCATTGATCTTGAAAATCGAAATGTTTGATTATTGATGTCGTACCCTTTTTTAAAATAGGAAACGGTGGTGAGAAATAAAGCCAATAGTCCAATGACAATAGAAGCTAACCCGATTACTTTGGCTAAGATATCTGCCATATATACTTTGATAGTCAGTGTTGAAAAGTGTAAGTTGGTGATTAAAAACCCTACACCCATTATGGTAATACTGGTTCTAATCCATGCAAGATAAGTTCTTTCATTAGCTAAATGCTGCTGTATATATTTCGAGTCGAGGGTGGGTTGCTGTTGATTTTTGGCTGTAATCGATTGTTTGCGAGCTTCATTCATATGTTAACCTCGATACTTATATTGTAATTTCAACCTAAAGTCCAAGATTATTATTACACCTTTAAGGAATTTTCATTAAATTGGTTGTTTCCTTACATAAAAGTGGAAAAAGCATAACGATCCAAGTAGAAGCAACTAGCTAAGGATATTGAAGATCGTTTAATTGGTTGTATAGAGGATAGTGTATGATGCTTATTTGTTCTTTAGCGTACATGCACAGGCAAACCATAAAAGTAATTTATAAATGAGTTGACAATATACCCGTATGGGTATATTATAAAACTTGTCAAAGTTGTTCCTTCAAGGGAAGGAGGTAAGCATGACTTTCGCAGTTGTTTGTGTTATATTTATCCTATTTATCATGTATAAAAGATATATCCCAGTGCTTAGCGCGCGTTCGATTCATTTGAAAGATTTTGAATTGGATAAAATAAAAATTATGGATGTAAGAGACTATAACCTTTCCAATAAGGAACCCATCGATGGTGCAATAAATATACCTATTGCTTACCTCAAAAGAAATTATAAGGAAATACCAAATAGTGATTTACATTTAATAGTGTCTAGTAATATTGAAAAAAATATGGGGATTCGGTTTTTAAGAAAAAAAGGGTTTCGCGTTGTTGGTTATACATTCATTGGCCATAATCAATTAATAGTAAAGAAAAAGTACAGGGTAAAGGAGGGATAATACATGGATTATAATGATCAAATGAAAAATCGCGTCAAACGTATTGAAGGACAGCTTAGAGGCATTTTGAAAATGATGGAAGAAAATAAAGATTGTAAAGATGTCATTACCCAGTTATCTGCAGCAAGAACGGCCATTGATCGCACCATTGGGGTGGTTGTAAGTTCAAATCTAGTGGAATGTGTACAAAAAGCAAATGAAGCTGGGGATAAAAAGATGGAAGAATTTGTCCAAGAAGCAGTCAATCTGCTAGTAAAAAGCCGATAAAAAAGGGGTGATCCCCTCTTTTATTTTAGATAGTATAATACCCATAGGGGTAAAGGTAATGTAAATATCTTATCTAAAAAGGTGGTTAAAAAATGCAATACCTTAATTATCTTGTAATCGTATTACTGCTGTTCTTTTTCATTAAGAGATTCCTGCCAACAAAAGGTGTAATCAATATTTCCACATCACAATTAAAATCGATGCTAAATGATAAGAACAAACAATTTATTGATGTTCGCACGCCCGGAGAATTTAAAGGAAACCATATCAAGGGTTTCAAGAACATTCCTCTCCTTCAACTTGCCCAACAAGCAGAGAAGGAACTTTCAAAAGAAAAAGAAGTAGTTGTCATTTGTCAGAGCGGAATGAGAAGCCAAAAGGCCAGTAAAACACTAATAAACTTAGGATTTTCGAAAGTAACCAATGTCAAAGGCGGCATGGGTGCTTGGTCGAATTAATAGGAGGACAATAAAATGAAAACATTAACTGCAAAAGAAGTGGAACAATTTCTAAATGAAGGCAAGAAATTAAATATCATTGATGTGCGTGAAGTAAATGAAGTTGCAACAGGGAAAATTCCTGGTGCCGTCAACATTCCATTAGGTTTAATTGAATTCCGCATGAATGAATTGGATAAAGCAAAAGAATACATTATGGTTTGCCGTTCAGGGGGAAGAAGCAGTCGTGCATCCCAATTCCTTGAAAGCTATGGGTATAACGTAATCAACATGGCTGGCGGAATGCTCGCATGGGAAGGGAAAGTAGAATAACTTTTTATATCTATTAGCTCAATAAAACAATCTTGTTGTTGTATTAAACTCTGTTGATTGAAGCGGAAGGCGTTCGACTCCTGCGGGTATACGTTGCCGAAGAGGCTCCCCGGTACGCCCTTGGGTTCGCTGAGCCTCTTTCGCTGCAATCAACAGCCATATTTAATAGAGATATTTTTTTAAACAAATTAATACCGCAGGGGGTAAATAATAAATGCTTGTAAATGTTATGACAACAAAAGAGGTAACGAAAAAAGTATTTAATAAAGAAGAATTGTTTATCTTAGATGTCCGTAACGAAAGTGATTTTCAGGATTGGAAGATTGAAGGACATCATTTTGATTATTTAAATGTTCCTTATTATGAACTACTTGATGGTGTGGAAGACATTCTTGAAAAAATTCCTGCCGATAAAGAGGTTTTAGTGGTTTGTGCAAAAGAAGGTTCATCTGTGATGGTGGCAGATATGCTTTCCGAAGCAGGGTTGACGGTTACGTACCTTAAAGGTGGCATGAAAGCTTGGAGTGAATATCTAGAGCCGGTTAAGGTTGGTGACCTGAATGACGGAGGAGAAATTTATCAATTTGTTCGCATCGGTAAGGGGTGCTTATCCTATATGGTTGTTTCCAATGGTGAGGCTGCGATAATTGATGCTACACGAATGACTGATGATTATCTCCAATTTGCCGGCCAGATTGGTGCAAAAATTACTCAGGTATTTGATACACATCTTCATGCGGACCATATTTCTGGAGGGCGTAAAATTGCTGAAGAAACTGGAGCGATGTACTGGCTGCCGCCAAAGGATGCCACCGAAGTAACATTCGAATACCAAGCATTAGAGGACGGTAGTGAAGTGACAATCGGAAATACCACAATTAATATACATGCTTTATATTCTCCGGGCCATACAATTGGATCTACTTCTTTTGTGGTCGATAAACAGTTCTTGCTCTCCGGAGATATTTTATTCATTGATTCAATCGGAAGGCCTGACTTAGCCGGTAAAGCAGAAGACTGGGTTGGTGATTTAAGAGAAACCCTATATAGGCGCTACAGGGAACTGTCTGAAGACCTTATGGTATTGCCTGCCCATTTTATGATGATTGACGAATTAAATGATGATGGCAGTGTATCAGAAAAATTAGGTGCATTATTTGCCAAAAATCACGGACTAAACATCGAGGATGAAAATGAGTTCAGAAAAATGGTAACAGAAAATTTGCCGCCCCAGCCAAATGCGTACCAAGAAATTCGTGAAACAAATATGGGAAGGATTAACCCTGACCTCGATAAACAGCGGGAAATGGAAATTGGACCAAACCGATGTGCGGTTCGTTAATTAAGGGGTAGAAAAAAGGGAGCCAACGTAAGGCTCCCTTTTTAAAAGGGAGGACATCATGGATATTAGCTTCATCATTACCATTTTTCTCATTGGCCTTTTGGGTTCATTTATTTCAGGGATGCTTGGCATCGGTGGTGCCATTATAAACTTCCCGATGTTGTTATACATTCCCGTTCTACTTGGTGTCGGTCATTTTACATCACATGAAGTCGCAGGAATTACTGCCATCCAAGTATTCTTTTCCACCATTGGAGGGGTGTTAGCTTATCGCAATGGCGGATTCTTAAATAAAAAACTGATTGCTTATATGGGTATCGGTATATTGATTGGAAGTTTTATTGGGGGATTCGGTTCCACTCATATGCCGGAAACCGGAATCAACATCGTCTATGGAGTTTTAGCGTTGATTGCCGTGATTATGATGTTTGTCCCGAAAAGAGGAATTGATCAAATTCCTTTGGAACAAGTTCATTTTAACAAATGGGTTGCAGCGCTATCTGCTTTCACTGTTGGAATTGGTGCTGGGATTGTGGGAGCTGGCGGTGCATTCCTCTTAGTACCGATTATGCTGGTGGTTTTAAAGATCCCAACCAGGATGACGATCGCTTCTTCCTTGGCAATCACTTTAATCTCATCTATTGGGGCGGTTGCGGGAAAAATCTCAACAGGGCAAGTGGCAATTCTTCCATCCTTAATCATGGTTGTTGCCAGTTTAATTGCTTCACCTATAGGAGCCAATGTTGGAAAAAGAGTGAATACCAAAGTATTGCAAATGATTATGGGGATATTAATATTAGCCACAGCAGTAAAAACATGGATGGTAATTTTATAAGCTCTAGATGTTTCTAAGAGATTAAAAAATATTGAACAGGTATAAGGTCAAGAAGTAATAAAAAAGCCAAACAGGGGTTGCAAATTCAAAAAGCAACCTCTTTTTTGGTGCAACATAATTTATCCCAAAAAAGACAGCATATTGCCATAAATTCATCCTTGAAACGGTAAAAAAGTGAGATATAATAAAACTTGTGGTTTTGATGTTGTGATTGACAGGAAATTAGAAGTCTGGCTCAATTTCACTACTTTTTTTATGTTACCTAAGGATGATCTTTCTTTTTAAACGATTTTCTTATTAAAATACTTTTAATAATAGAGGGTGCAAGAAGATGAAGTTTCCTAAAAATGTTATCTTAGATTCTGTTGCTGAACGCAGAAATGATCCCACTTACGGGTTGGAGTTTGTTCAGGAGCTCGGGAACGATGATGCGGGCTATTCCGAGATGGTTGTCATTATTTTCAAATACAAAGATAGATATTATAGCGTCGATATCCAACATGTAAACGGTGAAAACAATTACGACCATTGGGACGTTGAAGTAGAGTGTCCGGAAGTCGTTCGGAAAGAGGAAATTCATTATTATTGGGAAGAAGTCAAACATCAGTTAGTTCACAATTAGTAAATAAATAAAACCAAAAACCTTGAAATTTGTTTTTCACAAGGTTTTGGTTTTTTTTTGTATTTAATGGGTTTACCGTTCAAACGATTAAATAAAATTCTTTATCTGTAAACCTTTATAGGCAGATAAGTCAAGGACTGCCCCGTCGCTGAAGCAGTTAAATTTTCCTCTAATTGAAACCCTTCAACCGGATCGATACGAGAAAACTTTTTCACGAATGTCTCAAGTGCAATTTTCATTTCTAATCGGGCAAGAGGTGCGCCTAAACAGAAATGGGGACCATTTCCGAATGTCAGATGTTTTTTATTATTGGAACGATGTATGTCTAATGTGAAAGGATTTTCGAACATTTCCGCATCCATATTCGATGCACTCATCCAAGCAATCACTACATTTCCTTTTTTTAACTCAACGCCTAATAAATTGTTGTCTTGTTTGACCGTACGATCTCTCCTGGACATATGAAAACGATAGCGGAGCATTTCCTCTACGGCGTTTGGCACTAATTCCACTTTATTTCTTAATTCTCCAAATATAGACTGGTCATCATAGAGCAAGGAATAGAATGTATTGGCTATTGCATTACTTGTAGTTTCGACCCCGGCACCTAGAAGCAGCATGGTGGTTTGTACAATCTGCTCATCCGTAAACCTTTCACCATCTACATCGACTTGAATTAAGTCAGAGATAATATCATCGGAAAGGTTTGAACGTTTTTGAACGACAATCGGGTAGAGATATTGGAAATATTCTTTGGCAGCATTTTGTTTCTCCAGCTCAATATCTTTCAATCTATCTTTGTCATAAGGTTGGAAAAGAATATCCACCCATTTTTTGAACTGATGGCGATCTTGTACCGGCACCCCGAATAAATCTGTTATGACCATACTAGGCAATGGCGCTGCCAAGGCTTCTATAATATTAACAGTAGAGTTTTCTTGTATGTCTTTGACAAGTTCGGATGTGATCTGCCCAATACGCGGTTCCCAGTTCTTTAAACTGCGGGGAGTGAAAGCAGCTGCTAACAAGGCGCGTGTTTTGCGGTGCTGGGGCGGATCTAAAAGGGTAATATTCATAATCGGTGAGGTTTTTTCTTGGTTGTCTTTTGCTCCAACAAATATGGTGGTCCTAGGTCCTTGACTTGAAAAGTATTCATAGTTACTTAACACCTGTTTAACATGTTCATATGTAGATACATTCCATGTATTGGTTTTTTCATGATAATAAACAGGATGATGGTCAAGCATTTCTTTGTACCAATTAATCGGAAAAAACTCTTCGGTACGTGATTGGAAATTGGTGACTTCATTCATGGGAATGACTTCTTGACTCATGCATTTTCCTCATCAAATGAATTTGCGTAATGTAATTGCTTATTTTAAATTACTCTAATCAGAGTAGTTTTTATAGAGTAAATTGAGCTTAAGAATCTTTTCTGGATCTTTGTAAAATTATAGAAATGGTCTTTATTACACTTGCGTTATTTTCTAGCAGAAGCTAAACGGTTTAAGAGAGTAACGTTTCAGCGTTGAAAATGAAGGAAGGTACGATAACGACTATTATGATAAAATTTAAGGAAATAGAGAACGAATTATAGAAAGGAAATGTTCCTATGTCTCTTTCGTTATTTATCCTCGGGAGTTTGGCTAATGAAAATAGCAATCCCTATCAATTAAAGAAAGCATTATTAGATGCCATTCCCATAAATATAAGCGAAGGAAAATTTTACTATTTGAGATATTACAGAAAAAAGGGCTTATTGAACCAGCGAAACCATTCAGATCGTCAATCGCCCAAACAAAACTATGTATGGGATTACTCAGAAAGGCAGACTTTTTCTCGAGCAAGAGATTTATAACAGCTTTAAAAAAGTCTCTAAGTTAGAAGAATTGTACATATCCATTTATCTGTTATAATACATTGACCCAGCAAAGGCAGCTTTATTCCTTGAGGAGACGATAAAACAAGAAAAGAACCGTTGGGCAAGTTATAAAGAGGAATTCAAAGTATCAAAGGAAATAATGGATGAAAAACAGCAGTGGGCAGTTCAATTTATTAGTGAACATGCATTTAGTCAGTCAGAGCATAGTATTCTTTGGATGGAAAAGCTATTAAATTTTTTAAAGGCTGTTAATTAAGGATTTTAGTTAAAGGTGTGAGGAGATGTCGAAACCAATTATCTCTATTGACCCTAACCAAAAAGGGCATGACTTAGGAGATCTGTATGGCTTATTTTTTGAAGATTTGAATCATGCGGCAGATGGCGGACTGTATGCAGAAATGGTTCAAAATCGTTCTTTTGAGTATTGTTCCATTGACCACCCGGAATATCATGCTTTGTATGGGTGGATGGATGAAAAAGGTAACCCGCTGCAACAAGAAGCGTTAACAATTCGCGTATTGAATGAAGCCCCCTTACATCAGAATAATCCACATTATTTGAAAATTGACGCAACTGGCAATATTACTATTCAAAATGATGGATTTAATCATGGAATGTTTTTTGAAGCTAATAAACAGTATCGTTTTTCATTTTTTGTTAGAAATTTAATGGAAGAAACCACTATTGGAGTATCGTTAAAAACGGGAGATGGCGAGATAATTGCCCAAGCTTCATGCGTGGTTAATTACAAGGATTGGAAACAATTTGAGTTGATTTTGACGGCTGAAAAGACATCACGAACCGGGAGACTTGTTTTAGAGTTTTTGCCTGGAGCAAATTTAGCGATTGATATGGTTTCGTTGTTTCCTATTCATACCTTTAAAGGGCGTATAAATGGATGCCGCAAAGATATTGCAGAAATGCTAGCGGACATGAAGCCAAAATTCCTTCGCTTTCCCGGAGGCTGTTTAGTCCATGACGGCAGTCTCAATAGTGAAGACCGCGATTCCATGTATCGCTGGAAAAATACAGTGGGTCCGGTAGAACAACGGCCGAGTAGAAGAAATTCTTGGAGATACAATCAAAGTTTGGGCCTGGGTTTCTATGAATACTTTGTCTTGTGTGAAGATATAGGCGCGAAGCCATTGCCGGTATTGCCAGGTGGTTTTGACCCCCATCATCAGCGGGCAGTGCCTTTTGAAAAAATGGATGAATGGGTCCAGGATGCATTGGATTTAGTTGAGTTTGCGAATGGCTCTGCGACTACAAAATGGGGGGCACTACGAGCACAGATGGGACATCCGGAGCCATTTCATTTAGAGTATCTTGCGATTGGGAACGAAGAAGTCGGCCAGCCATTTTTTGATCGCTATGTTTTTTATCATCAGGCATTGAGGGAAAAATATCCGGACATTAAGCTGATCAATTCCGCTGGGCCATTTGCTGCCGGAAGCGAGTTCGAAAGAGGTTGGAATAGTGCGGGAGAGCATGGATCAGATTTAGTCGATGAACATTATTATCAAACGACGGATTGGTATCTGGCAAACCATTATCGTTACGATGACTATGAATCTACGGGATCTAAAGTTTTCCTGGGGGAATATGCCTCTTGGGGAAATGAATGGTATAACGCGGTAGTAGAGGCCAGTTATATGATTGGATTTGAACGGAATGCGGATAAAGTTTCTCTAGCTTGCTATGCGCCATTGTTAGCAAATATTGATTATGTGAACTGGCGGCCAAATATGATTTGGTTTGATCAAGAAAAAGTGTATGGAAGTCAAAACTACTATGTTCAAAAAATATTTATGAAGAATCAGGGGACGAGAAATATAGCATGGAATGCAATAGATTTACCGGAAGCAGAAGTGAACGGTGATCCATTTATTCATGGGGCAATCGGGGTGGAAGGAGATCTTGCAAATATATGTTATCAAAATATGACTATCGTTAATCATGATTCTGGTGAAGTCACTACAATTCCTGATGGAACAATCGGCTCAACTGAACAAAAAATTTTCACAAATATCAACAGTGAGCATTATACCATCGCATTTGACTTCGAAAAAATCGGAGGTAAATGGGACAAAGGCTTCAAATTGATGTTCGGCCGGAAAGATAATGGTGATTCTTTTTATTGGTTATTGGGTGGCTGGCAAAATCAAGACACGATTATCCGTAGTGTCCAAAACGGGCGTGTTAGTGATTTAACTCAATCCATTTGGAGAGTGGAAGCAGGTAAGAGATACCATTGTGAATTAAGGGTTAATAAGCGAACCATTACGGCAACGATTGACAATGATCTATTGAATCAAATCGAGGCTGCTTTGCCGCAAAAAGAAGCTCTTTATATTAATGCGGTTGAAGATTCAGTTAACAATAAAAAAATTGTTAAATTAGTGAATGTAAGAGAAGAAGCGATTACTGTTGATTTAGAATTCCCAGCTTCGAAAGTTTATCTTCACACCCTTAATGGTGTTAAGGACTCAGTCAACTCTTTTAAAAATCCACGAAATTTTACTGAGAGTCAATTAGAAAAGGAAGTTGTAAACGGCAGAGTTGAGGTTGAAGTTCCCTCATTAGGTATTGTTTTTGCTACTTACGAATAACCGCGATCAAAAATTATTTGTTAACAATAATGGATGATCAACCCCAGTTTGAATAGTAATCTGAAAGAAAAAACTGCAATTTCATACTATATCGTATTTAATTTTAAGATGTATATTTACTTGAGATTACCCTGAAAGGAGTTTTCCTCATGAATATTACATCTTTTTTAATTTACTGCATTATCGTCACTTTTACACCTGGACCTACTAATATCGTGATATTATCCACAGTGCATCGTTGTGGGGCAAAAAAAGCAATCGAATATACATATGGAGCAACAATTGCGTTTGGCCTATTACTTATTATTTCTGCTATGCTAAATACGTTGCTAATGACGATCATACCTAAAATATTAATTGTTATGCAGGTAATCGGAAGCGTATATATGTTTTATCTCGCTTTTCAAATTTACAAAGTGGATACTTCAAAACCAACTAGTAATCAATCTGGTACATTTAAATCAGGTCTCCTTATGCAGTTTTTAAATCCAAAGGTGGTACTATTTACAATGACTGTAATACCTAGCTTTATTATGCCGTATTATACTGAAATCCCTGCAGTAACTTTATGCGTATTCATAATCACTCTTATTGGATTTTTAGCATTTATTACGTGGGTTCTTTTCGGTACAATCTTCAGGAAATTTTTACAAAATCATAGTAAGATAGCTAATGTAATAATGGCATTATTTTTAGCGTATTCCGGAATCATGATATGGCTGTAAAAGAGGTAGTACTTATGAATCAATTTATCTATAAAAAATCGGCAGGGGTTACAGCATTATCTGCAAGTATTGCAGATTTTACATACAAAAAACATGCCCATCAGGAGTATGCAATTGGTGTAACATTACGTGGGATTAACACTATAACCTTGATGGTAGTCTACAATTATCTTATCCAAGTGGAGTGATGCTGTTTAATCCCGAACAGGCACACGATGGTATGGCACATGATCATAAAGCAGGACTAGATTATGTTATGCTGTATATTGAGCCGCAATTGCTTTTAGAGGTTATGGAGAAAAAGGAAATAGTCCTTTTTTCAACACCTGTTGTGTATGATCATAGACTTCAGCAAAGAATAATAAATCTTTCTCATGCCATATTAAACGAAAAAGATGAAGCTGTATGCAGTGAACTGCTTTTATCCCTGACAGATCGTCTCATTCATGAGAATCTTTCTACAGACTATAAGAAAGATAACATTCTAATTAGAAAAGCAAAGGAGATAATTCATACAAATTTACAGATTGTGCTTAAACTTGATGAGATTTGTAAAGAGCTAGATTTATCGAAATTTAAGTTTATCAGATTATTCAAGGCTCATACTGGAATTTCACCATACCAATACTTCCTAAACTGCAAGTTAGAACGTGCAAAGCAGATAATCGAGAAAAAAGGCGACATATATGCAGCTGTAGCTGAATGTGGTTTCGTTGATTTAACCCATTTGAATAAACACTTTAAAAGTGTATTTGGAACAACAGCATTTGAATATCTGTCTCATATTAGCTGAGGAGTAGTTTGAACTTTAGGAGGAAAAGCGACATGGAAAAATCCGGTATTATTTTCTTTGAAAGAAAATTTCCAAGTGCAAACATAATCCTGATTAAAGACCAGCTTCCGATTCTGGTTGATACTGGTTTTGGGAGTGATGCCATAGAAACAGAACAATTAATAAAAGAAGCAGGCATTTCACCAGAAGAATTACATCTTATTGTGAACACGCACTACCATAGTGACCATGTTGGGGGCAATTTTCATCTTCAAAAAAATTATGGCGTGACGATTGCTGCTCATAAGTGGGAAGCGGATTTAATAAATTCTTGTGACCCTGAAGCCTGTTGTGCAGAATGGTTAGATCAGCCAGTAGAACCTTATCGAGTTGACAAAAAGCTCAGTGATAACAATGAAATTCACACAGGAAGTAGAACTTTGAGAGTCTTGCACACACCTGGACATACATTAGGACATATTTCTTTATATGAACCTGAAGAAGAGACATTAATTTGCGGGGACCTCTTTCATAACAATGATATTGGATGGTTAAATATCTTTCGAGAAGGCGTTTCATCGATCCAACGATCCATGGAAAGTTTGGATCGGTTGTCGATGCTCAGGATCCGGAAGGCATATTCAGGGCATGGACCTCAAATAGAGAAGCCAATGGCTAGCATTGAGGCAGCAAGGAAAAGGCTTGAAAAGTGGCTCAAGTCTCCAGAAAAAATTTCATGGCATGCTTGCAAGAGGATTTTTTCATTTACCTTAATTATGAAAAATGGATTGGCAAGAGAAGAAATCAATCATTACCTATTGAATTGTGGGTGGTTTCAAGATTTTGCACGCTACTCTTTCCAGCTAAGTTCAGAAGAATTTATTCCAATCCTACTGGAGGAAATGATTCGTTCCGGAGCAGCAAGCTGGCACGATAATCGTTTATTCGCCTCCGCTCCATATCAAGCACCACAAAAGAAATGGATGGATAAGAACATAAAGCCGAAAGATTGGCAAGGTCAAGATTTTCTCACATTAAGAAGTGGGAAGTAAATGAATATATTGGACACTGTTTGAAAGATTGTTAGGGGAAAGATAGTTGAATAACGTGTTAAGTTATTGCAATATTCACTCTACTAATAACTTATAAGGCATTAAACCATCAGGGGGGGAATTTATATGTCATTAAAAGTAGGAGATATTATTACGTTTGAACGAACTTTTACAGTAAGGGATGTTGAATTATTCACAGAAATTTCAGGTGATGAAGGGGTTCACCATATAACTCCTGATGAACAGGGAAGACTTGTCATTCAAGGCTTATTAACGGCCACCTTGCCAACAAAAGTAGGCGGCGATGCAAACGTACTGGCCCGTAACATGAATTTTGAGTTTTTAAGACCTGTGTTTACAGGGGATACCATCATTTGTGAAGTGAAAATTGAAAAATACGAACGGCAAGAAAATAATAGAACAGCTATTCATGCAACCTTTTTATGTAAAAACCAGAATGAAAAAGAAGTATTAAAAGGGGATTTTTCAGGGGTAATATTATAATTTTTACATTTTATCTTGTTTTCTTCATTCAGGGGCAATTGAATTAATAAAATAACAATACCCCTTCAGTTATGAATGAAGGGGTTCTTACATACTATTTTTTATCTATAATAACGAACAAAACACCAGAAAGTATTAGCATAGAGCCAATCCAAAACGTTACCCCTAGTGTCTCGCCAAGAATAAGCCAACCCAGGAGTGCCCCAACCACGGGTTGAAAAAAGAAAAATAGCCCTCCACTAGAGGCTTTAAGCATTTGTAATCCACGATTCCAAAGTAGAAATCCACAGGCGGTTGATATAATGCCCAAATACAAGACTCCTCCCCATATGGTCGGGTGAGTGAGTTGCGAGAAATGAATCGCGTGTAACCGTGGCAAAACAAAAGGGGTCAACACGATTAGGGCTACCAAGATGGAATAAGTCGTTACCACAATCTGTGAATATACACTCGGTACCCTCTTCACAAGCACAGACATGAGTGCCCATGTTAAAGCAGCAATAAGAAGGGAAATCCCACCAAGTTTACTGGACAAATTCACATGACCGACTCCAACAATGAGCAATACCCCAACAGTTGCTAAAGAAACCGAGAGTCCCTTTTTTAATGTTAATCGTTCTTTTAGAATAAACCGAGCAAAAATAACCATAAAAGCTGGTGTTGAAGAAGTTATTATCGCTCCCATTTGTGCTGAGGACAGCATGGTGCCAGTTTCTTGGGTCACAATTGAAATGGCGTTACCGATTATGCCAATGGCGAAAATGAGTAAGAAATAGCGTTTATCGATTCGCCATTTTTGTCGTGTAATAAAGCCGATCAAGAGAAGTGCCACAAGAGCCACTAAATATCGCATCCACACAAGTTCCAATGGGGGTATGACCGATACTACAATTTTAACAACAACATACATGCTGCCCCAAATACTGGAAGCTAAAGCCAAATATATCGATCCTAATAGGGTGTTTTTCATTATTATTCCCTCCGTCTTTTATTTAGGTCGAAAATGCCCCTAACGGAGAGATGTAGTCACCTTCCCTCCATTAAGAGCAGAAGCGTGCTGCTGGTACATCATTTTCAAATAATGGAGTCCAATACATTCTGAATCACCTCTTGACCAAATTAACTAAATTGTCTGAGTTCATTATAGCAGGATTTACCGCATATATTCACGAAAAGTTAGTTGGAACAAGACAAGGAGGTTGGCAATATGCCATTTTCAGAAAATACCAGAATAGGTGATTTATTAAAAAGTGAGGCGGCAATGGCTGTCTTGGAAAAGTACTTCCCAGATTTTACTTCAACTCCTGCGATAGAATTTGCAAAAGGATTCACTCTTAAAAAAATATCACAGTTTCCACAATCCAATATTACAGTTGAGCAACTGAGAGCATGTGTGGAGGACCTTGCAAAAATAGAAGCACCAAAAATAGAGCAAATAACTTTTACAAGTGTTCAAAATTACAATAGAGAGGCTTTTAAAAGTCCTTTGAAATGGGGAATCATTGGTCCGGGCAGCATTGCAAAGAAATTGGCAGAAGCGATCAACGGATCGGAGGGTTCAGAGCTTTATTCGGTTGCGTCACGTTCATTGGATCGGGCAAGAGCATTTTCAGAAGAATTTCCTGTTGAAAAAATATATGGTACCTATGAGGAGTTAATCGAAGACCCAGCGGTGGACGTTGTTTACATTGCTAATCTTCATCCCCAACATTTTGAACCTGCTAAGCTTGCACTAGAAACTGGAAAAGCAGTATTGTGTGAAAAACCACTTACGATAAATGCAAATCAAGCAGAAGAGCTGCTATCCATTGCAAGCAAAAAGAATGTGTTTTTCATGGAAGCAATGTGGATGAAGTTTAACCCCGTTCTAAACAAGCTAAAGGAATTAATTAATGAAGGCAGTATTGGCCGAGTGGAAAAAATCGAAGCAGATTTCTCTGTTGAGTTTACCTCTGATTCTAACCGTCGATTGCCCGAGTTTGGAGGGGGTGCCCTTCTGGACCTTGGAATTTGTCCCATAACCTTCGCAAATTGGATGGTGGGAAGAACCCCTGATAGCATCACATCAGACTGTATTCTGGCATCCACAGGAGTGGATGGGGTGGATTCTGTCACCTTTGAGTGGAGTACAGGAGAAAAGGCGGAGCTGAGCTTTGGAATGGAGCGCCTTGGAAGCATAAGTGCAAAAGTGATTGGGACCGATGGCTATATTGAAGTATTTCCGCCGTTTCACTGCCCACAAGTAATGAATCTTCATAATGCTCAAGGTGTGAAGGAAATCTCTATCCCTTTTAGGGTGAATGGATATGAATATGAGGTTGAAGAGGTTATGCGCTGCCTTGATAGGGGCTTATCAGAAAGTCCAATCATGCCGCTTCATGAAACGCTAGAAACAATGAAGCTTATGGATCAATTGCGCTTAGAATGGGGAGTCGTATATCCCTGCGATTAAATTTCATGCTTGCTGATATGATAGAAGCCATTAATAGAATAGAGTGGAATAGTGAAGATGGCTCAATAGGGGAGTCATCTTTTTTCTTTTTGAAAGGGGTGTTGTTATTTCTGGATTAATAGACTACCTGAAGAAGTAATAGAATTTTACATTTTATTAACGACTGAACACATGGAAAAACCGGGAGAACAGTCGTTAATAACCTTTATAAACGACCGAACGCATGAAAAAACCAGGAGAACAGTCGCTAATAACCTTTATAAACCACCGAACGCATGAAAAAACCGGGAGAACAGTCGTTAATAACCTTTATAAACGACTGAACACATGGAAAAACCGCCGGACCAGTCGCTTATCCATCATATAGTATACCAATATTGGGGAACACACTTTGTCGGTATAGTTTAAGGAAAACACAATATCTACCTAAACACCCTTTTGAAAAGAAAGACAGGAAAAGGCTGATGAGCATCACAAGAAATCAATACCAAAACTTCAATGACTGGAAAAAACAATTGTCAGAACAGTAAAAATCATTTAATTTTGAAGTATAGCAGAAACCGCTTGCTTTCATAATTTTAAGAGAGTAGTGATCGGATGACATTGTTTCCTAAACAATCCAACGAAACAGATAACCAGCTCCAAAATAAGGGGATATTTGTCCAGTATCAAAAAAACGGAATTGACGGAGATGGATTATTACACCTCCACATGGGATATGAAATCTACCTGTTTTACAAGGGGAACGCAAAAGTTATTATTGGCGATCAAGTTTATCCGCTTCAAAAGGGCGACATGATCTTAATTCCAGGTCAAATCCCTCATATTTCTAAGCCGGATAAAGATTCCCCATATATCAGAAGTATTATCCATTTTCTGGATACACCTATAAGAATGTTTCCAAACAAGATTCTCGAACCAATATTACATATGTTTCAAAATAATGGGCTGCTGATTCATTGCGATATAAATGATCAGCACGAGATTGAAAAATTGGTCTCGAAAATGAACACTGAGTTAAATAAAGACGAGTTTGGTAACGAAACAATGGCTGCTACGATTTTATTTGAGTTGTTGGTATTGGTGTACAGGAAGGTTCAAGCTATGAATAATCAATCGCAATATCGGCATCTGACACAACAAGAAATGTATGTAGAGCAAATATTATCAATCATTAATAGCAAGTATAACGAAGAAATGGATTTAGATTTCATTGCCAATTCCATTAATATTAATAAACATTACATGTGCCATTGCTTTAAAGATGTAACCGGATACACTATAACCACTTACATCCAGCACAAACGAATGGAAGAGGCTAAAAAATTATTGCAGTTTTCACCTGAATCAATGACCTATATTGGACAAAGTGTAGGCATCCGAAATGTGTCCCATTTCAGCAGACTATTTAAAGAGTACAGTGGCATCACTCCCTCCGATTTTCGGAAAAAGTACAATACCATGTTAAAAAAGCAATTTTCGATAAAAACGGAGCAACTTTAGAAAATCCGAAACAGAAAATTTAAAGTATCATGGTACAAGGAGGGATGTTTAAGTGAATACAAATAGACAGCTAGAGTTAAAGGGACAATTGCGAATACAAGTTCCCGAAAAACGGACTACCCCAGTTGAGCATGCCATCCGGATATTGGCCAGAGATTTGGAAACAGTGCTGGGCGAGAAGCCCAAGCTGGTAATTGGAACTGAAAAAGAGGCCGATCTTTGTATCCGATATGCGGAAGAACCAGACAATTGTCCGCAACGTCCTGAGGTATATGGTTTTCGCTTCCATTCAGATGGAAACGTTTCTTGGATGGATATAGTGGGCTATGATGAGTTGGGCATCGTTTACGGGATCCTGGAGTTCAGCAAAAGATTTTTGGGGATACAACCATTCTGGTTTTGGTCAGACCAATCCATCGTTTCCCGTCCCAAAATTGATATACCAATGAGGGAGTATGACGCACCAATGCCTAAAGTTCGATACCGGGGTTGGTTTGTCAACGACGAAGTGTGCTTAATTGGTTGGAAGGAACCCTATCCGCCTTCCAGAGAGGTGTGGGAGCCTGTATTTGAAGCGTTGCTTCGTTGCGGAGGCAACATGGTGATTCCTGGAACAGACTTGCCGAGAACCGGAGTGCATTACGAGGTCGCTTCAGAAATGGGTCTATGGGTGACCCACCATCATGCCGAGCCTCTGGGTGCTGAAATGTTTTTGCGCGCTTACCCTGGAAGAAAAGCCAGCTATCAACAGGAGCCAGAACTATTTGAGAAGCTGTGGCAAGAGGCCATCGAAAAGCAAAAAGACAAGAAAGTGCTTTGGGTGCTGTCGTTCCGGGGGCAAGGAGACAGGCCTTTTTGGGAAGATGACCCAACCTTCGATACTCCAGAAAAACGTGGGGCGATGATCAGCAAAGTCATTCGGAAGCAATATGACATGATTGCAGGCGCAGTACAGAATCCTGTGTATTGTGCAGCACTGTATGGTGAAATCGCAGAATTATATAAAGAGGGCTATGTTGAACTGCCAGATGATGTTATCAAGATTTGGGCGGATAATGGCTATGGAAAAATGGTTTCCCGCAGGAATGGCAATAGGAATTTACGGGTTCCATCGCTTCCGGAACCTGGTGACAGTGGCAAACATGGTTTGTATTATCATGTGACCTTCCATGATCTGCAGGCTTCTAATCATTTAACCATGTATCCAGGTCCGGCCTCGTTCCTAAAACAGGAGATGGAGGCAGCCTTTGCGGCTGGAGCCGATGACTATTTGCTCCTCAATTGTGGCAACATTCGTCCCCACGTCTATGCGCTTGATGTGATTCGCGAGCTTTGGAGTGCCGGTACCATCGACGTGAGTGAGCACTTGAGTCAATTCATCAACAGTTATTATTCTACTAATCAAGATGAGCTGAAGGAACTGTATCATAGCTACACAGAAGCGGCGATCCAATACGGACCCCATTCCGATGATTTAGCCGGTGACGAGTACTATCACCACCCGGCAAGAAAAATTATCGGCCACTGGCTGCAAGGTAAGAGGCATCAACCGGATGTGAGATTAACTTGGGCTGTGGGAGAGGTACCTTTCGCTGAGCAAGTAAAAGCGTTTGAAAAGCTGCTGGAGCAAGGCATAAAAAAATGGAGAGCTTGGCTTCAGAGGTGTGATGATATTCTATCAAAACTTGATTCAGAGGATAAGAGAAGGGCCATAGACCAGTTACGGTTCCACGGTGCACTTCATTTATCCGGCTGTGAAGGGTTTTACTGGCTGTGCCGGTCTTATAAAGAGTATTGTGACCAGCGTTATCCGCAAGCTTTCGTCTTTGCCTCGGAATCAAAGTGGTGCTATGAGATGGGGCTTGACGTTTTAAGAGACTGCGAGCATGGGAAATGGGATCGCTTTTACCAAGCAGATTGGCTCACGAATATAAAGAGCACGGTTCAAAATGTGGACACACTACGGCGGTTCTTGCGTATGCACGGCGACAGCCCTGATTTCTTCGCTTGGTATAAGGAATACCTGATGCCGGAAACGGAAAAGTATATTTATTTGGAAAATACCCATCGCAATCCACTTTCCGATGATGAACTCGCTCAAAGGTTGAAAGAATATTTCCAGCAAGAAGGATTGTTTCATAATTTGGTAGTTGTCTAAAACCAAAAATTATTATTTCTATATAAACAATTGTAAACACTTACATGACTTAAAGGGGGACTTCTAACTATGAAAAAATTAATGATATCTCTGCTATCGCTTTTCCTGTTTTTTTCATTAGCAGCATGCAGCAGCAGTAGCACAACCAGTAAGAATCAGGGAGAATCCGATAAAAATAAGGATACCAGCAAGGACGAAAAGGTTACGCTGCGTGTAGCCTGGTGGGGAAACCAGCCACGACACGACTATACTCTAAAAATGATTGAACTCTATGAGAAAGAGCATCCCAATGTAAAGATCGAACCTGAATATGCCAGCTGGGATGATTATTGGAAGAAGATGGCCCCCCAAGCAGCGGCAAATCAGCTTCCGGATGTCATCCAAATGGATCTTTCTTACATTACCGAGTACTCTACCAATAACCAATTAGCGGATCTAACACCTTTCTATGGCAAGGAAATTGACACAGCGGATCTCAGCCAAAATTTCCTTGATGGTGGAAAAATTGGCGGCAAATATTACGGGTTAACAGCCAGCATGGTTGCCCTCAGTTACCAATATGACCCTGCCTTGTTGAAAAAAATCGGCATGGACAAAGTCCCTGAGGACTGGACTTGGGATGATTATAAAGAATTGGGGAAAAAGGCAAGCGCTGCAGGACTGTACATTGATAATGGACCAGGCACGGCCCCGGATGTACTTTTTAACTATTATTTAAGAACAAATGGGCAAAGACTTTACAACAAAGATGGCACATCCTTGGGCTATAAGGATGACAAATACTTTGTTGACTACTTTAAAATGTATTCCGATATGGTAAAAAATAAAGCGATTCCTTCACCGGACGTCATTGCACAAGTAAAGGGACTTGAAGATAATCCTGTTGTAAAGCAACAATCCATCGGCATTGTCCAATGGGCTAGTCAGTTGTTAGGCATCCAGCAAGTGGCAAATCGACCGCTGGCCATATCCGGGTTACCAGGACCGAATGCTGATAAAGGATTGTTCATCAAACCAGGTATGTTCTGGTCCATTGCCAACAGTTCCAAACAAAAGGCAGAGGCTGCCAAATTTATTGACTTCCTGACCAACGATATTGAGGCAAATAAATTAATGCTTGGTGAACGCGGCATTCCTGGATCTTCCAAAGTCCAAGAAGCGTTAAAGCCTTTATTGTCTCCGGTACAACAACAGATTTTCGATTATGTAGCTTGGGCTGAAAACAACAGTTCAGCATTTAATGGTCCTGACCCAGCAGGTGCAGGGGAAATCATCAATCTATTAAAGACATTCGCCGATCAAATGGCGTTTGGAACTGTAAAGGCAGAGGACGCCGCAAAACAATTCAGACAACAAGCCGATGCAATTTTGGCTCAAAATAAAAAATAATCCATAACCAATTTGATAGCGGAACTTTTTACGGATTTGCTATCATTAAGATTCTATCTCTACTAAATTCAGAGTGGGGATAGAATCTTATTTTTATGTCAATTAAAGGACCTTAGGGAAATAACTGTTTTCTAAACAAACTAATCGGTTATTTGATTCAGAAAATGTCAGTAAAGGAACTATAATTACAGGTATAAGGAAATTCCAGTTAGGTATCACCAACAATACAAAGGGGGCTATCAAATGCAAATGACGTTCAGATGGTATGGCGAGGGAAATGATACCATTACCTTAAAACAAATCCGCCAGATTCCGGGAGTTAAAGGGGTGGTGTGGGCACTCCATGATGTACCGGCCGGTGAAGTATGGCCCGTTGGACGGATTGAAGAAGTCGTCAGTCAAGCCAATCAATATGGCTTGAATACGGAAGTGGTCGAAAGCGTTAATATTCATGAGGATATCAAACTAGGATTACCTTCAAGAGATAAATATATCGCAGCCTATAAAGAAACATTGAAAAATTTAAGCCAATATGGCGTGAAGGTAGTTTGCTATAATTTTATGCCTGTATTTGATTGGTTTCGTACCGACCTGTATAAAGAAGCGGAAGATGGCAGCACGGCGTTGTATTTCGACGCGAAAAAAGTCCTCTCCCTTACACCTGAAGAGGTCGTTAAAAATATGGAAGAAAATACGAAGGATTTAACGCTTCCTGGTTGGGAACCTGAAAGATTAAAAGATTTAAAACGTCTATTTGATCTTTATAAACATGTGACCGAAGAAGATTTGCTTGCCAACTTGACCTATTTTTTAAAGGAGATTTGTCCTGTAGCTGAAGAATGCGGCATTAAGATGGCCATCCATCCTGATGACCCGCCGTTTTCTATTTTTGGATTACCAAGGATTGTAAAAAACAAGCAGGACATTCACAATATTTTAAGTGCGGTCGACAGTCCTTCCAATGGTTTAACATTTTGTTCCGGTTCATTAGGGGGCAGCCTTAGCAACGATTTAATAGATATTGCTAGTACGTTTACTAGCCGAATTCCGTTTGCCCATATCCGTAATGTAAAGCATTTTGGTGATGGCAGTTTTATCGAATCCTCCCATCTGACCGAAGATGGTTCCGTCCCTATTACAGGAATCATCAAAGCACTATATGACAATGGCTTTGATGGCTATATCCGCCCGGACCATGGCAGGCATATATGGGATGAAGTATGCCGGCCAGGGTATGGTTTATATGATCGCGCTTTAGGCGTGATGTATTTACTAGGCGCTTGGGATGCAAATGTATTAAATGAACAAATGATCTATTAATATGGTAGTGAATTTTTCTTATTTTCAGATGTCCTTGATTAGCCGGACATCTTTTTTTGTCTAGAAAAGTAAATTTCTTCAAAGCTTTAGTTAAATGGGGAAGAACCTCATTGACAAAACTTACGTGTGATTATATGATATATCGCATAAGATATATCGGATGCGATTTATCGTACAAGATGTAATTGGGAAGGAGAGTAACCATTGGAAGATCGGGCCGATTTTATTCGTGAATCTATCGATTATTTACATCGCTTTTTAGTAAAAAGTATTCAAAAACATGCAGAGGAGCATGGTCTGACTGTTCCTCAGTTAAGAGTCATTGCACAAGTGTTGATCAATAAGCAAATTACCATTAAACAACTGACTAAAAATCTAAAAATGACCCAGAGTACGGTTTCGGATATTGTGGAACGATTGTCTTCAAAAGGAATCCTATTGAAAACTCCCAATCCAAAAGACAAACGTTCGGTGAACATCTCCGTTAGTGAAGAAGTTCTCAATGTGATAAAAGAAAACTCTCATGAACCAGTGAAACGTGCAGTGAGAGAGGCATTAAGTCTGTTAACTCCAGAAGAACAGGGGACCGTAGAACAGGGAATGCACTTGCTAATTAGTGCTGTGAGAGAAAAAATGGAGAGAGATGGTTTTGGGCAAATGGAATCATTCGATGAGCCCTTCTGATTAAAAACTGGAATAGGTAAGTACACAGACTTTTACAACTTTATGCCCAAGGAGGGGTTCATGAATGCTGAAAATCTTCAAGTATTTTCAGAAAAAAGATTGGCTATTGATTTTTTGCAGCCTGGTTTTCATAGTGACACAAGTTTGGCTAGATTTAAAAATACCTGACTACATGGCGGAAATCACCAAGCTTGTACAAACAGAAGGCAGCAAAATTAGCGATGTCCTTGTTCAAGGCAGCTATATGCTATTTTGCGCTGTTGGCAGTATGCTGGCGTCGATGTGCACTGTTTTCTTGGCAGCTAGGGTAGCGGCCGGCTTTTCGGTCCGTTTGCGAGGCAAGGTTTTTGAGAAAACTATGTCTTTCTCGATAGAGGAAATCAGCCGTTTTTCCACAGCCAGCCTGATTACCCGTTCCACAAATGACATTATGCAAGTCCAGATGTTAATCATTATGGGACTTCAGGTTGTCATCCGTGCGCCAATTATGGCAGTATGGGCGATTTTGAAAATAACAGGCAAGGCTTGGGAGTGGACTGCTGCTACAGGATCTGCGGTTGCGTTCTTGTGTGTGTTGATTGCTATCGTCGTCTTGGTGGCATTGCCAAAATTCAGGGTCATTCAAACCTTGACGGACCAATTAAACCGCGTGACAAGAGAGAACTTGTCTGGCATCCGGGTGGTTCGTGCCTACAATGCGGAAGGATACCAAGAAGAAAAATTTGAACAGGCAAATAATGAATTGACCAGAACAAACCTATTCACAGGCCGGACCATGGCAATCTTGTTCCCGTCCATCGGCCTGATGATGTCCGGGATGAACCTTGCCATCTATTGGATTGGAGCTGTCATCATCAACAATGCTGCGTTGCCGGACCGATTATCCCGGTTTTCCGATATGGTGGTCTTCTCCTCCTATGCCATGCAAATCATTATGTCGTTCATGATGCTGTCAATGGTGTTTATCATGATGCCACGCGCAGCCGTATCCGCCAAAAGGATTAATGAGGTGCTGGATACCAAGGTCAAAATCGAGGATGGTAATCCAAAAGATGCTGAAAAAGGCCGAAACACCGGTGAAATTGAATTCTGCAATGTGAGCTTCAAATATCCTGACGCGGAAGACTATGTTATAAAAAATGTCAGTTTTAAAGCCCACCACGGTGAGACAGTCGCCATCATCGGCTCTACGGGAAGCGGAAAAAGTACGCTCTTGAACTTGATTCCACGGTTCATGGATGCATCCGAAGGTGCTGTGCTCATTGACGGGGTCGATGTGAAAAATTATTCGCTTGGAGCATTGAGGAATAAGCTGGGGTATGTGTCCCAAAAGGCAATCATGTTCAGCGGCAGCGTGGCTTCGAATGTTGCGTTCGGTGAAGATGAGAAGAAGGCAGTCACTGATGTTCATAGAGCGGTTGATATCGCACAAGGCAAAGAGTTTGTGGAAAAGATGGAGGGCCAGTACGAAGCTGATATTGCCCAGGGCGGGACCAATATTTCCGGGGGGCAAAAGCAGAGATTATCGATCGCCCGTGCCATCTATAAAAACCCTGAAGTCTATCTTTTCGATGATTCGTTTTCAGCGTTGGATTATAAGACCGACCGAGTTTTGCGGTCACGCCTTAAAAAAGAGATAAAAGATGCTACCTCCATCATTGTTGCCCAGCGTATCGGGACGATTATTGATGCGGACCGCATCATTGTACTTGACCAGGGCGAAGTGGTAGGTATTGGTACCCACAAGGAACTCATGAAAACCTGTAACGTCTATCAAGAAATTGCCTACTCGCAATTGTCAAAGGAGGAGCTTGAAGTTGGCTGAAAAAGAATTTGCTAATAGCGATCATCAGGAAGCACAACGTCCTCATGGGCGTGGGCCGAAAGTACGCCAAAGAGGCTCCCAAAAAGGGCAAGGCGCTAACATATCAAAAAGCTTCAAACAATTAATCGCTTATTCCCGAGCCTATGTACCGGCGATTGTCATCGCATTGGTCCTTTCAATGGCGGGGTCCATCTTCAATATCGTTGGCCCTCATATGCTCGGTGATATAACCGATACGATAACCGAAGGAATGATGACAAGCATTAACATGGATGACGTTGTCCATGTGGCAACCATTCTAGTGGTTCTTTATGTATTAATGTTTGTGTTTCAATATATCCAAGGTTTTATCATGGCGACAGCCACGCAGCGGATATCCAAAAGCCTGCGGAACGATCTCTCGAAAAAGATGAATCGTTTGCCATTAAAATACTTTGACTCTAACAGTACCGGTGACGTGTTAAGTCGTGTCACTAATGATGTTGATATGGTCGGCCAGACGCTAAACCAAAGTTTGAGCGGTTTGACTTCAGCCATCACTTTATTCCTTGGTTCGTTGGTGATGATGTTTTGGACGAATTGGATCATGGCGATTTCCGCAATCTTGTCCACATTTATTGGATTTGCGTTGATGTCATTCTTAATATCCAAGTCACAAGTCTTCTTTGGGCGGCAGCAAAAACAGCTCGGAAAACTGAATGGATATATAGAAGAAATTTATTCGGGCCATAACGTGGTGAAAGCCTATAATGGAGAACAAATGGCCAAGGGAACTTTCCACGAAATAAACACTGGGTTGTATGACAGCGCCTGGAAATCACAATTTTTGTCCGGTCTGATGATGCCATTCATGATGTTTGTCGGGAACCTCGGCTATGTCGTGGTCTGTATTGTAGGTGCGGCCCTGGCAGTTAATGGCCACATTTCGTTTGGTGTCATTGTATCCTTTATGTTGTACATTCGTCTTTTCACGCAGCCGCTCACCCAGATTGCCCAGGGTGCAACACAGCTGCAGTCGACAGCAGCGGCCAGTGGTCGTGTCTTCGAATTCCTGAATGAAAAGGAACTTGCGGATGAAAGTGAAAAGAAAGACAGGATTGAAACGATTCAAGGCGATGTGGAGTTCAGGAATGTCCGTTTTGGTTATAACGAAAATCAACCAGTCATCAAAGACTTTTCGGTTAACGTCAAAGCAGGGCAAAAAGTTGCGATTGTCGGTCCTACCGGAGCGGGCAAGACGACACTGGTCAATCTCTTGATGCGTTTCTATGAAGTAAATGACGGGAAAATCCTGATTGACGGTGTTCCAACCAGCCAGCTGACACGGGAAAACCTCCATGATTTATTCTGTATGGTGCTTCAAGATACTTGGCTGTTTGAAGGCACAATCCGTGAGAATATCGTCTATTCCAGCAAGGGAGTTACTGATGAACAGCTCAAGTCAGCCTGTAAAGCAGTCGGGCTGCACCACTTTATTAAAACCTTGCCTAATGGATACGATACTATCCTTGATGATAAAGCGAGTTTGTCTGCTGGCCAGAAGCAGTTAATTACCATTGCCCGTGCCATGGTAAAAACAGCGCCATTGCTTATTTTGGATGAAGCTACAAGTTCAGTCGATACTCGGACAGAAATGCTGATCCAGGAGGCAATGGACAAATTGACAGTAGGGAAAACATCATTTGTTATTGCTCACAGGCTATCTACCATTAAAAATGCAGACATGATTCTAGTCATGAAGGATGGCGACATCATTGAAACAGGAACCCATGAAGAACTATTGAAGCAAAATGGCTTCTATGCCGAGCTGTATAACAGCCAATTTGAAGAAGCTTCATAATCACAATAAAGGCCGAGTTTCCTATCCATATTTTTTGGAAGGAAAGTCGGCCTTTGGCTTAATAACTGGATTATACGAATCATGGAACGATTTCAAAAACAGTACCTTGGTTTAAATCAGTCACGTTCATCGAGCCATAAACCCCTAAATATAGTTTGGTTTGATTATGATTCCTTCCCAAACTCACATAGTATGCAGATTGTGGCCCAAAATGATAATCGGTTTCTATCACACTAAAATCATTTAGTTTTCCATCCGTTCTTGCCCTGGTATAAGCTAAAGCTCCTCTAACCGGACTCCCCGCATCTTCCTTTCGGGCAAGATCGGTAAACACAACGCTTCCTGTTAAACCGGGGATATCATTCCCCAAATAGGCTTGCACTCCTGTAAGGGCGGTTCCTCCAAACTTATCGGTTCGGGGATCTTTATGAAAATAACTGGTTAGCGGCTGAAGGCGCCTCACTGAAGTGCTTACTGCT
The DNA here is from genome assembly GCF_054950115.1 of Neobacillus camarae. Lineage (NCBI taxonomy): Bacteria > Bacillati > Bacillota > Bacilli > Caryophanales > Bacillaceae > Neobacillus > Neobacillus camarae. The sequence goes on from NZ_JBUCKX010000001.1 coordinate 1,141,245, forward strand.
TCATCGTAATAAGCAATGGCTTTCTCATCCACCGCCGGATTTCCAGAGCATCCCCTTATAATCGAAGTAGGAAACGCTCCTTCCCACCCACGCCAGCCAAAGTTAATCAATCCCTCTTGGTCAGGTTCGGTGTTGCTTAAAAATGCTTGAACGAGCTGTGTTACCGGTATTGGGTGATAATAAACGAATGAAAATATCGACTCTGCCAGATCCTGCCCGACATTTCCTACGTATTTTATATACTGATTGTAATACCTATGAAAGGAAATGCCCGGTATATTGCGGACACCTTTGGCAATGACCGTGAGCGTCTCTTGAATAGGGACAGGTAGTTCATTAAAACGTGTCACTACTGGCGGGTTATCTAAATACGTATTCTTTCCAACGTCCATTTCAATGATTTTTCCCGCTATTTCCATAGGATTCTGGCTTAAATTAAAGGGATCATAGCCCGCCCCGCCATCTCCGGTGGTTAAAATCAGTTTTCCCGTTTCAGGTGAAAAGTTTAAACTATTGGCTCCATTATGATTGAAAAATGGTCTTCTTAAATGAAGTAATGTCCGCTGTTTTCGAGGCTGGCCATTAGATTGTAAAATCCATTCTTCAACTGTATCAATGTGGTCATATTGAGTTTCTCTATTGGTCCATTTTAAGTTCAAGGTTTTGGGATCACATGGATTAGGTTCGAAAGGTTGAGAAAGGGCACCAGGCCCTTGTGTTCCAGCTGCTGAATAATGGAGATAAAATAGGCCGTTATAATAAAATTCCGGATGAAACGCTACCCCCAGCAATCCCCGTTCATCATAACCACGACCCGAACCACCTAAGTTTATAATCTGTGAGCGAATATCTAAAAAACTCCTGATACTTCCGTTACCAATGTAATAGATTTCTCCTGTTTGTGTTGCAATAAACAGTCGTTCCATGGAGTCACCCGGGAGTATAGCGGTTTTCAAAACAGTTGGTAAATTTATATTCGTAACAAGGGGTCTTAAACCAACCTTCACTTTTATCACCAACTTCGCACTCCTTTTTATGGTGTTCTTTGTTAAAAAATATGAATGTAGCTGTTCCATTAGTACTAATAAAGAAAGCATGCACTTCCAACAAGTGCATGCTTCCGTTTAAAACCACAAACTATGACTGCGAATACGATCGATGTCGTTGACTTTTTCTACATAACCTGGTTTCAATGATTGATAAAACTTTGATGGTGAATACCCAGTGTATTTTTTGAATGCTGCAGAGAAATGATGAATGGAATAAAAGCCTAAACGCTCCGCTATTTCAGTGTAACTTAGTTCATTTTGACGAATCCACATCAGAGCTGTTTCCATTTTTAGATTTTTAAAGAAAGTCATGATACTGAGGTCTGTTTCTTTTTTGAAGATTTTTTTCAGGTTGGCACTTCCAACAAAAAATTCTTGTGCTAATTCATCAATTGTGAAGTTTTTATCCAAGTTGTTCTTCATATAGTCGATGATGTGATGGACTAGTGGATTTTTATAGTTGATTTCGCCGTTGGTTGACTTTTCTTTCATCGGCTTTTGTGAGTCACTTCTTGAGAGAAGCTCCATTTCACTTTGTGTGATACTGTCAGGTAATTTTTCACGCACAATATCTTTGGTCAACAATAAAAGAACCTGTGTCAAAAAGGAATATAGCAAGGAAGAGGTGAGGTTAAAGTATTCACCGATTTCCTTATCGTATGTCATAGAAGGTTTTTGTTTTTTTAGAAAATCAATGGCCTCGATTTCTAAACCCACTGAATCTAAAATAGTTTTATGACCTCGTTCAATAGTAAAGCTTCGGTTGGTAATTTGATCGATGATATCAGAAGTTGCCCGAAAAAGGATGCTAATTACTCTAGCGTTGTTCTCTATTCGCAAGAAACTTGCATTTCCTTTAAGTTTTATAATAAATAATTGATTATCGGATAAACTGAAGGCTTCCCCATTTGCCTGTAAAAGAGTGCATCCACTCTTAACATAGAGAAGTAATAAACAGTCTTTATTTTTGAATACTAGTGTGTTTCCTGCTTCGTAATCAAGCTCGGTTGCTTTTATTACTTCAGTGACATCAATACTGAGATATCTTGGGATTCTGTCCATAATAGTCACCTCTTATAAACCATTTTGTCGAAAAAACACTGTTACTGCAACCGAAAATTAAATATTTCATTACATTATTGGTTAGTTGCAAAAAAAGCTACAAAGGTTTGTAAATTTAGATACTCCTCATTTTAACCTATCCCTAAATTTATACAATAAAATATTTTTTTAAGCAAATCATTCTCTTGCCTGAAGTTGTAATATGAACACGTAAGGTAATCGTTTTCATACAGCTCCCTTCTAACCCTATGGCAAAGAAGCAGTATGGTTTAGTAAATGTTGTTCCTGGTTATCCCGGGAAATCATAGGAACAACAGGAGCATTAAGCGTTTGAAGTATTCTATTATTACTTAGTGGCAAGACATAATTTATACTTTTTTTGAAAGAAAGAAAAGACATATAAAAAATGTAAAACACAATCATATGAAAACGATAATATAGCTTCAACCAGAAACGAGGAGAATGTAAAATGAAGATGAAAAAGCTTTTTACAGGCGTTGGCTTAGTTGCATTGTGTGCAACAACAGTGTTAGGTCTTGCAGGTTGTGGTGGTTCTTCTGACAAAGCTGAATCAGACGGCATGAAAATGGGCGGCGAGATTGTTAAAGATGCAACCACTTTAGAAGTGTATGCCTCAGCTGGAAAAAACCAAACTTATTTAACTGATGTTACAAAAATTTATAACGAAAAAAATGACGCCAACATTAGCCTGAAGTTCACAACAGTGGCCTCGGGTACAGCAACGGTCCAAATGATTACACCAAAACTTGTTTCACAAAGTGAAATGCCGGATATTGTTTCCATACAGGATAGTAGTGTTGCTGGGATAATGGAGAAATTTCAGGATTCGTTCTACAGTGCAACAGACTATGGATTCTACAAAGAAAACGCTAGCAACTTCTACAATCAAAAGTTAAATATCTTAAAAGCTACTACTTCTGATAAGACAGTTGTTGCATGGGCCAATGACTTTACTCCAGCACTCAGCTACTACCAGCCAAAACTATTCGAACAAGTTGGTGTTAATTTTGATGACATCAAGTCTTGGGACCAATTCATTGAGGTTGGCAAGAAAATCAAAGAACAAACAGGTATTGGTGCAATTGCTTTACCAGAAGCAGGAGATCAAGAATTATTCGTTGACATTATGACTCAACAAAACACTCCTCTTCTTGACAAGGATGGCAACATCAACCTAGGAACTAAAGCGGCGAAAAATGCTGCTGAAATCATCAAGAAAATGAAAGATGCCGGCATCGTCAACTTCTACGGTGCAAACGACGGTGAAAAGACTTTCCAGGAGTCCGCAATGTTTGTTGCAGGCGGCTGGTATGCTAAAAATATGTCACTTAACTTCCCTAATGCAAGTGGAAAATGGCGGATGTCTTCGGTCGTGCCATTCTCGGTAAGCGACCCGGGGAAATCTCCAGTATCCGGTGGTTCAAGCTGGTACGTTCCCAAGAAAGGCAATCACCCTGAAGTGGCCCAACAATTCTTATCATTCATTCTTTCAGATGAAGACTGCTTAGCGAAAGCACTTGAGGATGGTGTTCCTGTTTCAAATAAGAAAGCCTACGAAACGGATGCAGCCAACTATGCATTTGACTACTTCGGCGGACAAAAATACTATGATTTGTTAAATGCAGCAAACCAAAATACTGCAAACGTATTTTTCCCGGCTTCCTACTCGGATGCTACTGCTTACATTTCCACAGCTTCATACTCTTACTGGAAGGATGGCAACTTCGACACTTCCTATCTTAAGGAAGCTGAAAACTTCGCACAAAAATACAGTGTTAAAGTAAAGAACAAATAGCAAGGATTGTTACGTACAGGACGAAAATCTTATTCAAAACTAGTTAGAAAGACTTTCGTCCTGTTTGGATAAAAGTTAGAAAGGAAACAACTATGGAAATTTCAAAAGAACTTTCGAAAACTAATCGTAATGTCACGAAGAAAAAAGGTGTGGCAAACAAGCATGCCCTCAGTGCTTATGGATTTGTATTGCCATTTGTTCTATTCTTCCTTATAACTGTTTTAATACCGATTATCATTTCCTTTGCATTCAGCTTTATGAAAATTGGATCTACGTTTGAGTTTGTAGGATTGCAAAACTATATAGATACATTTAAAGATCCACTTTTTATAAAATCGTATACAAATATTTTAATTATTATGATTGGCGAGATTCCAATCACTATGTTACTGGCTCTCTTTTTTGCGGTACAACTCAATCAACCGCATTTAAATGGGAAGGGATTCTTCCGGACAGTCTATTATATCCCGGCCGTTACCTCTACGGTTGCGGTAGCTTCTGTCTTCATGACCTTTTTTAATCCAGCAGGTTTATTCAACGGCCTGTTATCGGGAATCGGATTACCTACTATTCAATGGCTTACAGACCCCATTTGGTTACGTATTTCAATGATCATCACGATGATATGGATGAGTGTTGGATACAACACAGTACTATTCCTTGCTGGTTTGCAAGGGATTCCGACTGATATTTATGAAAGTGCTGAAATCGATGGTGCTTCAAAAACACGACAATTTTTCTCACTTACGATCCCAATGCTTAAGCCGATCATTATGATGGCAACAGTTTTAGCAACGATAAATAGTCTTGGAAGTTTCAATATTCCAAATATCTTCTTCGGAACTTCAAACGGTCCTGACAACGCGGCTTTAGTAGTAGGGGTTAACCTCTATAAGACCAGTTTTGAAATGGTTAATTTCGGCAAAGCCTCTGCTATTGCTTGGACAATGGTGTTCGTGGCAGCCGTTCTTTCATACTTTCAATTTAAGCTAGACGGTGATAGCGATGAATAAGGAAAAGCAAAGAAGAAAGTTGTTTAGTTATCTCCTATTGGTAATTGGTGCATTTATCTTCATGCTTCCATACTTCTATATGCTCGTTGCTTCAACACAAAGTAACGAACAAATCTTAAGTGGTGGTATTAACTTTAAATTTGGTCCGCATCTTGTGGAAAATTGGAAAGCACTCATGGCTCGCTACAACTATCCATTGATTATATTCAATTCAATGGTCATTGCTGTCATTAGCACTTTCTTGGCAACAATCAGCTCAACGATGGCTGGTTATGCTTTAGCAAAATACCAATTCAAAGGAAATAAATTACTCTTTAACATGGTAATGATTTCACGTATGGTCCCATTCTTCACAACCCTTATCCCATTGTTTTACATCATGAGTCGAATGGGATTAACCAATTCATTTGCAGGGATTATCATTCCATCTGTCGCAAGTACGACTTCAGTATTCATGATGCGTCAATATTGTCGTCAATTCCCAGCTTCCTTAATGGAAGCAGCGCGCATTGATGGTGCGAGCGAGTGGCAAATTTTTATAAAAATTGCACTGCCAATCTTAAAACCAACTGTTGTAACAAATGCTATTTTGATTTTTATGGGAAGCTGGAATCAATACCTCTATCCATTAGTTATGTTGACAGATGAGAATAAGTTTACAGTACCTTTGATTATTAAGAATATGACCGTTTCCAGTACAGGTGATCCGATTAACTACGGTGCCATCATGCTTGTTCTTGCAACTTCCGTTATTCCAATGGTCCTTCTGTACATTTGGGGACAAACAAAATTCAAAGAAAGCGATATTGGCGCCGCAAATAAATAATCATCGAACTTTATAAGCTGTATAAGAGACAGTGTAACCCTGTAGCTGTCTCCTTTTTTGCTAAAATAATAGATTTTAAGATTCAGATAAGCTGAGGGGATAGAGAAATGACAAATGATAACATGAAACGGTGGGCTGAAGAGAAGCTTCATCTTGTTGGAAAAAAAGTAAAAAAAGAACTTGAACGGCTAGGGGATGCCATTCCTTATGTACCATTTAATGGAAGTTACACAGATGTAGCGAAAGAACGCGGAATAGATTGGTGGACCAATGGTTTTTGGGGAGGCCTTCTTTGGCAATTAGCACATGCTACGGGTGATGAAGAATATATGAAGGCGGCAATTGCTCAGGAGAAACGTTTAGACAAAGCGCTTTACCTGTTTCGTGATATACACCATGACGTCGGGTTTATGTGGCTTCACACGGCGGTGGCGCATTACCGTGAAACTGGCGATGAACAAGCCTTTCGAACGGGGTTGCATGCTGCGAACTTATTAGCCGGACGTTTTAATGTTGATGGAAACTATTTGGTTGCTTGGAATGATCATAAACCTGGCTGGGTCATTATCGATGGCATGATGAACATCCCATTGCTTTACTGGGCATCAGGAGTGACGAAGGATCCACGCTTTGTAAAAATAGCACGCCTGCATGCGAACACGGTAGCTAAATATTTGGTTCGTGAGGATGGGTCTGTTGGACATATCGCAAGCTTTGATGCGGAAACAGGTGAGTTTATCGAGCTAATAGGCGGTCAAGGATATGCAGCTGACTCCGCTTGGAGCCGTGGCAACGCATGGGCTATTTACGGCTTTGCCCTAAGTTATCACCACACACAAGATTCTTACTATCTTTCCATTGCCAAACGTGTCGCCAATTACTTTATCGCTCATATCTGTGAAACGGGTTATATTCCATTAGTAGATTTTCGTGCACCCAAAATGCCTGTAATCTATGATACAAGTGCCGGGCTATGTGCAGCTTGCGGCATGTTGGAAATCGCTAAATGGGTGCCAATAGAGGAAAAAGAACATTATGAAGAGGCTGCTATCAAAATTTTAAAAGCTACCGAAGAAAAATATGCCAATTGGAATGAAGAAGAAGACGGGATTATTGGGGGAGGAACGGAAGCCTATCATCGTCCGGCAACCTATGAAGTGCCACTAATTTATTCCGATTATTTCTTTACAGAAGCAATACTTCGTTTATTAGAGAAAGAATTGTTTATTTGGTAGAGCATAACATTAAAGTGTTATAGATCACCTAATATGATTGAATCCTAGTAAATAAAGCGTTTAAATTATATAATTAAGCTGTCTTATTTGATTACTAGGCTAAAAACAATCGTTGTATCAGCAGAAAGGTGAGAGTTAATGATTCGTTTATCAATTTTAGGTAAAGATGGAAACGTAAAGAATGGAAAGAACGACTATGAAGAAAACGTTTTACCGATGATCAAAGAAAGTGATGATTACTGCTGGCTCGCTACGCAGGATTTAACCTATGTTGAAGGCGATACGATTCGTGTTGAAACTGACGTGTTGGATGCTTACCTTGTAGTAAAGCTAGATGAAACCTTGGATTCTACGATTCTCTTTGTACCAAACTATTCTTTTGATTATGTAATTGAGATGAATGAAACGGCTCTTGAAGCGCGCAGCGATCAAGCTTTTAAAGGTAAACGTCATTATCTTCAGGCGCGTTTTGCGACAAAAGAAGAGATTTCCTCCTATCGCAATTGGGCGTTAAACCCACACAATCAAAAAGAATTTAGTGGCGCTTATCCACATGCTTCCGCAAATGTTGAAACACGCAATGATGCCACTTTCTTTGCTTGCAATGCTATTGATGGTGTTTTTGCAAACAATAGCCATGGCTCCTATCCATATCAATCATGGGGAATTAATCGCCGGGAAGATGCAGCACTAACGATAGAATTCGGACGTGCAGTGGATATCGATAAAGTTGGTTTTACACTTCGAAACGATTTTCCGCATGACAGTTATTGGACGGAAGTGACGGTTGAATTTTCCGATGGAAGCAGTGAAACGTTTTCGCTGGAAAAAATTCCAGCACCGCAGTTTTTCACTTTCGAAAAGAGACAAGTTCATTCAGCTGTCTTTTGCAAGCTGAAAAAGGCCGAAGATGACTCACCATTCCCTGCTTTAACACAAATCGAATTTTATGGGAAAAACGTTTAGTCTCGAAGAATGCTTAAAAAGAATGCGGCGAAGAAACAGCAAGATAGTCACTCATAATAAACTTGGTATGCTTATTAGCTGCCAAGTTTTTTGTTGTTAAACGAAAAAATAAGAGGTTTGCAAAGACTCTCAGATAATTTTTTATGAAAATTCGATAATTTCAGGCCATGAATTATCTGAGAGTATAAACTATAATAAAGTCAGTTTCATAGAAAATGATCATCTTTACGGGATTGATGGATTAATAGAGCCAGGCGCTAACGTTTTTAAATAAAAATACATAATAAAACTGGAGTGTTTTTATATGGGGAAAAGCAGAATTCAATTAAGAAAAAAAATGGTCCTTCCATTATTGTCAGCAATACTCCTAACTTCGCCGTTAGCAGCATGCAGCAATTCAGAAACATCGGGAAAAGCAAAAGAAGCAGCAAAATCGAATAACACCATAAGTATTATGACAACTTCTTTTGCTGCCATTAACCCAACCGATGACAGCCCTATTTTGAAAGCGCTCGAAAAATATACGAATACCGATATTAAAATAACTTGGGTTCCTGACAGTAGTTATCAGGAAAAACTAAATGTTACCCTAGCATCTGGAAAATTACCTGAGATTATGATGATTCCCAAAAAGCTTCCTAGTTTCATCAGTGCCGTTAGGGATGGTGCATTCTGGGAACTCGGTCCCTATCTAAAGGATTACCCTAATTTAAGCCAAGTAAATGAAATTACTTTGAAAAATAGCTCAATTGACGGAAAAATTTACGGAATTTATCGTGCCCGGCCCCTAGGAAGAATGGGAATCACTTTTAGAAAAGATTGGTTGGAAAAAGTCGGGTTGCAGTCGCCAGAAACCATCGATGATTTTTACAATATGTTGAAAGCATTTAAGGAAGATGACCCAGATGGAAATGGAAAAGACGATACTTACGGTATGGTGATATCAAAATATACCGGTCCATGGGATATTATGCAAACATGGTTCGGAGCTCCAAATAAGTGGGGCGAAGACGCTGATGAAAATTTGCAGCCTGATTTTATGACAAAGGAATATATGAATGCGTTAAAATTCTTTAAAAAGCTTTATGATGAAGGATTAATTAATAAAGACTTTGCCGTAATGGACTCACAAAAGTGGCTAGACCCACTATATAATGGGCAAGCCGGTGTAGTCGTTGATGTGGTGGACCAAGCTCATCGTGCGGAAGATAAAATCAAAACAATCAATCCAAATGTAAAAGATCCAATCGATGTGATTGGTGCCGTGGAAGGACCTGAAGGATTGCATAACCTTCCAACTTCAGGATATGAAGGCATGCTAGCAATACCTAAAACCAGCGTAAAAACCAAAGAAGAATTGAAAAAGGTATTAACGTTTATTGACAAACTAAATGATAAGGAAGCCCAAATATTGGCTAGTAATGGTATAGAGGGGCGCCATTTTGAACTGAAAGACGGCAATATGGTAGACCTAAAGGGAGAAGATCAAGCTCTTATTAGTGAGGGACAGGGCCTAGATAAATTTCAAACTTTCATCCCGGAGGAGCGATTCTATAAAAAAGCACAAACACCGTTATTAGATAAGGAAGCAGAAGTTAAAAAAGAAAATGAAGAAAATGTCGTTCCAAACCCGGCTGAATCGTTGGTTTCTGAGGTTTATGCTCAAAAAGGCCAGCAATTAGACAATATTATTAATGATGCACGAATTAAATTTATTGTTGGTCAAATTGATGAAGCAGGCTTTAAAGATGCCATTGCATTATGGCGCAGTTCCGGTGGAGACGATTATATTAAAGAAATGAATAAATTGTATAAGAAAGCAAAGAAATAACCTAAGAAAGCCAGGAGGTGTTATCAACAACTCCTAGCGATAAATTTAGTTTGTACTTTTAATCAAAAAGCAACTATTCATAAAGAATATATGAGACAGTGAAAAGTCTAACTGTCTCATTTTTTTAACAAAGACATCTATGAAACTGGTAATTTCCCATTAGTAAATTTTCGTGATGCAAAAACCCCCGATACAAGTGCCGGACTTTGTGCAGGCTGTGCCCTGTTAGAAATCGCCAAGTTGGTGTCTTAAGATGAAAAAGAACTTTTTAGTTGGTAGAACGTTATTTTGTTACCTTGTGCGATGAATTTGAAACGTCAGACATTGGAGTGAAATTAGTGTTAATAATGAAACATAAGGAGTTAGGATTAACTAATAAAAAAGAGTATCTCGACTTATTTAATATTATCAATCGTCCGCTGACAACCTATTTTTCAAAAGGAAACGCGAGTATCAAGTACGGTGCAAACGGGGTTGGGTACGGAAGCCGCATCGCCAGCTTTGAGGGGTTTTCCCGTTTGTTATGGGGCTTAGGTCCAGCGATAGGAAATGCGGAAGTAGAGGACCTAGTGCATCCAATTATTCAAGGGATTGGCAATGGGACGAACCCAAATCATGAAGAATACTGGGGCCAACTTCATGATCGCGACCAACGCATGGTAGAGATGCCGGCTGTTGCCTTATCGCTTTTATATGATAATCAATTAATTTGGAAAAGGTTAACAGATTCAGAAAAACAAAATGTCTTTAACTGGTTTTTCCAAATTACCGAATATGAATGTGCGGATGGAAATTGGCAATTCTTTAAAGTCATTGTGAGTCTAGTGTTGAGAGCTTTAGGCTATGAAATTCCGGACGAATGCATTGACGTGCCTCTTACTAAAATTGATAAATGCTATTTGGCTGATGGCTGGTATCAAGACAGCACTCGAGGACGTCAAGATTATTACACACCGTTTGCTTTTCATTATTATGGTCTGATCTACAGTACGTTAGTTCCAGACGATTGGCATAGTGAAGAGTTCCGTGTCCGTGCGAAGGAGTTTGCGCAGCAATATATTCATTTCTTTGCGGAAGATGGAGCGAATATCGCCTTTGGCCGAAGCATGATCTATCGCTATGCGGCAGCATCATTCTGGTCGGCGTTAGTTTACGCCGATGTTCAAGCTTTTCCTCTAAGTGCGTTGAAAGGACTTATCAACCGACATCTTCGTTGGTGGATGGAAAAACCGATTTTTGATGACAATGGAATATTATCTCTTGGATATACTTACCCGCAATTGACACTGACGGAACCATACAACAGTTCGTTGTCACCCTATTGGTCAAACAAGGTATTTCTACTATTGGCTTTACCTGATGACCATGAATACTGGACAGTCGAAGAAAGTGCGTTCCCAGATGTGGAAGCAGTGAAAGTATTGAATAGGGCAAACATGCTGGCCTTCCATGACAATGGACATGCGCAACTTTTAAATGCTGGTCAACCCGGGGCTAACTATCAAACATTAACAAATGAGAAATATTTGAAGTTTGCTTATTCCAGTTACTTTGGCTTTTCTATTCCACGCACGAATCAACTCAAAGAAGAACACGCGATGGATTCAATGCTTGGGGTGCAAACCCCGGACCTGACCATTTTAACAAGTCGTGGCGGGCAAACCGTTGAAGAAACGGGGCAATTTTTAGTCCGCAATAAAGTAACAGACGTCGAGATTAGCAAAGGTATTGTGGCTTCAACTTGGAAAGCGTCCCATACGATTTCTGTTCGTACTTGGCTGACAAGTATATCTGGCTGGCAGATTCGGATTCATAAAGTGGAATTAAAGGAGCCCACTGTTTTATACGAAACGGGTTTTGCGGTGGAGAATAATCCTGATTTACCGGGCACATCCATCGTTCAAGACAATGAGAATTATTATAATGGTCCAAAAGGCTTTACTGGAATCGTGGATTTGTCATGGGTGAATATGCGCCATGCGGCATTAGTGAATTGCCTGCCCAATACCAATTTGATGACGCCGGAAATGACCGCTTTGCCAGGTTTAGAGGTTACATTGACTGAAGGAACCCATTGGCTCGTAACGGGTGTCTATGCACATCCAGATCTGCAATATGCCAGGGGAAAATGGGAACAAAAACCTGTTGTTCGATATAATGAAGACAATCTAAAAGTCATTCTAGCCAATGAAGAACTCGTTTTATCAATGATATAGTTTCGTTAAGAGGGAGCATTAACATGGAAAGTTATGATCTGTTTGTTTTTGGGGGTCAATCCAATATGGCAGGCCGGGGCGAAGCAGAAAAGGCACCCGTCATCGGCGAAAATATCGGCTACGAATTTCGTGCCATCTCTGATCCAACTAGACTGTACAAAATGGCTGAACCGTTTGGCGCTGGTGAAAATAATCCTGAGGGTATAAACGAGCCCAATAGGAAAACGGGAAGTCTCGTTTCAAGCTTTGTTCAAAAGTATTACGAGCTAAGCAGGAGAAAAATAATTGGTGTTTCAGCAAGCAAAGGCGGATCAATCATCGCGCAGTGGCAGCCAGGTCAACCATATTTAATAGATTTGCTTAATCGTCTGGATAAAACCAAGTCTTGGCTTGTGGAAAATAATATTCGAGTTGAGCATATTTATTTGCTTTGGCTCCAAGGCGAATCGGATGGCGATTTCAAAACGCCGCCTGAAAAATACGCTTCGATGACAAGAATAACCTTTGATGAAATCAAAAAACATGGCGTTGAACATATCTTCCTGTTCCAAATTGGCCATCACCGCGATAATCAAGCCTTGTATTTACCTATCCAAGAAGCACAAACTACTATGGCTTCAGACTTTGGCGATATTACTCTCGTTTCTACATGTCTAAAAACGATGGCGGAAAGAGGCTTAATGAAGGATCCATTTCATTATCATCAAGCAGCATATAATGAATGTGGCGAAGAAGCAGCACAAAACACGGTAGATTATTTAAAAAAACAGTCAATTCTATAAAAAGATAGAGGTAATTTATTTCAAGAAATTACTTGGAAAAAACTTGGTAGGCTGATGGGCTGCCAAGTTTTTTATTGCTTTGTAAAACAAAGGTAAACAGAGCCAAAACAAAAAGAGGTTAATCAAAGTCTCTCAGATAATTTTGAAGGAAAATTGCATAGTATCAGGCCATGAATTTACTGAATGTTTGGACTATAATTCTATTATTGTAGTGAATACCATTTATTGGATATGTGGGAGCCCTTTATAGGAGGTGAATTTTATCCTTACTGTTGTTGCCTAAACCTTTTGTTCAAGAAACTATGAAACTTTTAAAACGGGGATTTTCTACTCAAATGAATCGATTATCGGGAGGAGAAGTCATACTTGAAAAAAATAGGAAGATTGTTTCTGATCGGTTGCATGCTTATTTCCATATTTATGCCAAACACTATTTATGCTGAAGATAAAATCACACTAGATGTGAAGGATGGACAAATTGGATTTGATGCCAATATAGCACTACAGAATTCGGATATCGCAAAAACCACGAATGTATCCGGGCATACCTGGACAGAGGATAATGGAGCACTACAAAGTCCTAATAATGGTAAATACTGGACAGATACCAACAACCTCAATGGGAATGCACCTGGACTCACTTATAAAATCAATTTTGACACTCCTGGAACTTATAATGTGTGGGTGCAAGCCCAGGCGCCGGATACATCAAGTGATTCCATTCATGTTGGAGTGGATGGCGGCTGGAAATTTTGGAAAGGGCTCAAAGGCACGAGTAATTTTACTTGGAACCAGTTAGGGCCATTAGTTGTCGACGAAGCGGGATTGCATGACCTCAATCTATGGGTGAGAGAAGATGGCTTTGCCATTAAGCAAATATACTTAACCACAGGAAGCCAGAATCCGAGTGATTATAAAAATTGGATTACCGTACCAGGTTCAGTAACGCCAACAGTTCCAACAGGTCCAACAAGTTATTACATTTCTCCAACCGGCAGTGATAATAATCCAGGAACGAAAGAAGCGCCATTCAAAAGTATGAAGAAAGCGCAGGAAGCGGCTTCCTCCGGGGATACCGTATATATTCGCGGTGGAGTGTATGATGAGTTTGAAATTGCAAAAAACGATAGTAATTATAATTATGTAAATGATATTTATAAAAGCGGGATCACCTATGAAGCTTATCCTGGTGAAAGACCGGTCTTTGACTTCAAAAATGTACCGACTAATTTACGTGTGGCGGCTTTTTTTGTGGAAGATGATGTAACCGGTATCAAATTTAAAGGGTTCGATGTCACTGGCGTTAAAGTAGGGAACCAAAAGCAATCGGAGGCCTTTAGAATTAGGGGGCAAGCCGATTTTGAAAATATGGCTGCCCATGATAATGAAGCAATCGGTTTTTACTATACCGGCCATGGGACAGGAACGGTTCTAAATACGGATTCTTATAACAATATTGGACCAACCGATGCATCAGCCTCCAATACAGATGGTTTTGGAGCACATGGGGAGGCTGTTTCGTTCATTAACTCCCGTGCATGGAATAACAGCGATGATGGATTTGACAGTATCAGTTCACAAGGTCCGGTAATCTATAACCATGACTGGTCCTTTAATAACCGGGGAAATCAAAATGGCATCGGTGACCAAAATGGATTTAAAGTCGGCGGGTATGCTTATCGCACCACTGGAATTCCAAATCCACTGCCACTCCATACGGTTCAATATTGTTTAGCTGCAAATAACGGCGCCAATGGCTTTTATGCGAATCATATGCCGGGGCAATCAGCAAACTGGACCAATAACACGGCCTATAATAATGGTCTCTCCTATGGTGCCAACTTCAATATGCTAGAACGTGTTAGTCCAACGGACATAAATAACATCCCTGGTTACAGAGAAGTTTTGCACAATAACATCTCGTATAAGGGGACATTAATCGAAAACATTGACAATGCTCAGACGCCGGCAGAAAATATGACGAACAATTCATGGAACATCAATGGGGGTCTTAACATTAAAGATCAAGATTTTGAAAGTCTGGATATCACCCAATTATCTGCACCTAGAAAAGCAGATGGCAGTTTACCTGATGTATCCTTTATGCGTCCGTCTCCTTCCAGTCAACCGTACAAAGAAGGTTTAGGTTATCTTGCTGACCAGCTCAACAAGGAATCCAAAATTTGGAGGTTCGACTTCGGCTCTGCTAAAAATGTGGCAAATGGTTATACAGGTGTACCTGCCAATTTAGCCTACACAGCGGCACGAGGCTATGGCTTTTTAGGATTGGGACCCGATGGCTACAAAGAGGACAATAGAAGTGATGGATTTGTCATGCAAGAAGGACAAGAGATTAGGCTTCAAGATGTATCAAAGCCAAATCCGAAAAATGCCGATGAGGATGCGGTGGCTGTTACAGACCCGGATATGCCAATTCGATTTGCCGTTAATGTTACACCAAATACCTATTACAAAGTAAAAGTCACTTTAACCGGTGCTGATCAAAGCAAGGATGCTAAGGTCAATTTGTTTTCTGAAAAAAGGCATTTTCTTTTAACAGAGAAGGTGATTCCTGCAGGTACTAGTTTAACCTATGAATTTAATGTAAATGTTCAAGATGTGTATTCCAAGGTAACGGGGACATACGTAGATACAATGCTGAATATTGCCGTAAGCGGTGAAAATGCGGCCATTTCTTCTGCTAAAATTATGCAGATGAAGCAAGGTAAAACTCTTTGGGTTCTTGGTGACTCAACCGTGAATGACCAATTAGCTTCACTCCCTTATTTTAGGCTTCAAAACTATTCAGGTGTAGGGCAAGCGCTATCTAAATATATTGGCCAAGATATTGCTGTATCTAATCATGCAGAAAGCGGATTGAATGACTATAGTAGTATCAAACATTTTGAACAGTTTAAAGATCGGATTAAGCCCGGCGATTTTGTCTACTTTGAGTTTGGACACAATCATAAAACGGACGGTCCAACAGGGTACTATAATGGCATTTCTTATTACTATGATTATGTTCACAGTAAGGGAGCTAATTTCATTATTGTTGGCCCAGTAGACCGGCATAATGCCTATCAATACGATGCGGCAGCAAACACATGGTCTTCTACTTTAGATGGTTTTTCTATGATTGGAAAACAATATGTGGAAGAAAAAGTGGCTGCAGGTGCAACAGATATTGCCTTTGTCGACCTAAATGCACCAACACTATCATGGTATTCGCAGCTTTGTGAAGCTTTGGGGAAAACAGCCAAGAGTACAGATTACTATTTTAGGGGAATGCAAGGCGAGAAGGTAGACGGCACTCATCCGAATGATGCAGGTGCGGACAATTTTGCGAAACTGTTTTTTGATGGTGTTAAAGCTATCGTGAATGATCATCCTGAAACACCGCAAGCAAAAGTATTAGCAGGTCTATTGGAGGGTGTAAGAGATGAACTTCCCTATACGGTTCCTGATTCCATCACAAGTTTAGGATCGGCACCAAATAGTGCGTACCCCAAGCCATATGTACCTGGAGTTACTCATAAATATCCGCTAGCCATCGAAAACGTAGTTTTGGATGCAAATGGAAAAATAGTATCGATGACTGTGACAAAACAAGGTGACTTATCCACCTATGGGCGGGGAATTGTCGAAATCCATAAGGCCAATGGCGAGTTAAAAGGCACTGCCTATGCAAATGAGCAAATTGATAACACAATAGAAGGTACACAAACTGTTACATTCACAACGGACTTAACGGTGGATGTGCAGCAAAAGGAAACTTTGAAGGCATATGTCATGGGATTTGAAGATAAACCGGGATATCCACTGACAGACGAACAGCTTTCTGAATTTTATACCCGTTAGATATCTTAGAATGTGCGGATTTTTCCTTCCTATTGGACTTTCACTCTTGAAACGTTAAAAGGAAGGGAAAATCAGCTGGGATTAAATCGATTGACGAGAGGAGAAAATTTCTTTGAAAAAAATAGGGAGTTTGTTTTTGAGCGGTTGTATGTTTGCCTCGTTGTTTATGACTACCGCAGTTAACGCAGATGAAATCACACAAGCTGATCAGCATGCCTACTACATTTCGCCGACTGGTAGTGATAGCCATCCAGGAACGATAGAAGCTCCTTTTAAAAGTGTGATGAAAGCGCAAGAAGCAGCCTCCTCTGGGGATACCGTATATATTCGTGGTGGAATTTATGATGATTTCAAAATTGCAAAGACAGATAAAGATTATAATTACGTACATGATATTAAAAAAAGTGGAATCACCTATGAAGCTTATCCTGGAGAAAGACCTGTCTTTGACTTCAGAAATGTACCCACTAATTTACGGGTCGCTGCCTTTTTTGTGGAAGATCGCGTAACCGGTATCAAATTTAAAGGTTTTGAGGTGACAGGCGTTAAAGTAGGGAACCAAAAGCAATCGGAAGCTTTTAGAATTAGGGGTCAAGCTGATTTCGAGAATATGGCTGCCCATGATAATGAAGCGAATGGCTTTAACTTTACTGGACATGGAACGGGAATTGTTCTAAATTCTGATGCTTATAACAACATTGGGCCAACAGATGTTTCAGCCTCCAATACAGATGGTTTTGGAGCACATGGAGATGCCGTTTGGTTCATTAACTCCCGTGCATGGAATAACAGTGATGATGGATTTGACAGTCTCAGTTCAAATGGTCCAGTAACTTATGACCATGACTGGTCTTTTAATAATCAAGGTAATCAGAATGGCATCGGAGACAAAAATGGGTTCAAGGTCGGCGGATATACATATCGGACAACTGGAATTCCAGACCCCATGCCACTTCATACCGTTAGATATTGCTTGGCTGTTAATAACGGGGCCAATGGCTTTTATGCGAACCATATGCCAGGGCAATCAGCTAACTGGACGAATAACACGGCCTATAACAATGGCCTTTCTTATGGTGCGAACTTCAATATGCTAGAGCGCGTTGACCCGACTGATATAAACAACATCCCAGGTTACAGAGAGGTTTTACACAATAATATCTCTTATATCGGTACATTAACCGATAATATAGACTATGATAAAACACCGGCAGAAAATCTAGCGAATAATTCATGGACCATCGATGGTGGTCTTCCAATTACTGCAAAAGATGTTGTAAGTCTGGATGTGGCCCAATTATCTTCACCTAGAAAAGCGGACGGCAGCTTACCTGAAGTTTCATTTATGCGTGCTGTACCAACTAGTCCTCTTTCTAAATACGGATTAGGCTACCTTGCTGACCAAGATCCCATTATTTCCTTACAGCAACTAGTGACATCATTCACCAAAGACGGAAAAATAGATAATGATGGAATCGCCAACAGCCTCCAGATGAAACTAAAAGATCACAACCTAACTTCTTTTATCCATGAGATAGAGGCACAATCAGGAAAGCATATTGATAAGGATCCAGCAGATTTTCTTCTACAAGAAGCAAATGTATTGATAACCAAATAAGGAATAACCAGAAAGAGAGAAACACCCAATTTAGCCAAGTGGGTGTTTCTCTCTTTTTTAATAGGCTCTTTAAACAAACGAGAGTGGAAATCAATTTCCAAATGTAAGAGATTCTGCTAATAAGGAAGTTTTAAATAGCTGATAACAGAACATTTTGGGATAAGTAAAATGAACTAATGAAATATAAAAACACTAGTCCATAAGTACTGAATGCCTTCTTTTGGCATAATCCCTTGTAAGTATTAAGTTATGTTTCTAAAACTTCCTTGACTTAAAATGGTTTACAAAAAGCATTTCTGGTAAAATTTATAAGAAAATTTAACACTTTAATGCAATGACTAAAAATGTCGAGAATTATATACTATAAATAATTTCATGAAAGGATGGGTTCATGTGGTTGAACCGTTATTAGTAAGGTATCGATCAAAGGGAATTTGGGAGCAGCTTGATTATCATGCCCATTTAGAACACTACGAAATTTATTTTTTTCATGAGGGATCATGTCGATATTTGATCCATAACCAGATATACGACCTAGAGCCTGGGGATATTTTATTGATGGATGGCAAAACCCTGCACAGAGCAAATGTCCAGCAAGACAAAGAATATATACGGAGCACTTGTCATTTTTCGCCGGAATGGATTTATGGAGTTTTATCCGAATTGAAAGCTTTACACCTATTAGAGGTTTTTGATAAGTTGCATCATTGTTTAATTCGCAGCAGTGAAAACGAAGAATCGAAGCTCTTAGAACAACTATTTAAGCGGCTTGCTATATTAAGAGATAAATATAACTTAGATGATCACAGCGTGGTACCAGAGATGAAAGTATTGCTGGTAGAGATATTATTTACGGTTAATCGTCTTGGTCAAATGGATTCGAGGAAACTGACAACGAGTAAAATTGAAAAGGAAGAGCATGCCGAGAATATTGCAGGATATATTCAAAATAATTATAAAGAACGTCTTACTTTAGATCAGATATCCGTGGATCTCAATATAAGTAAATCGTATACCTCCCATGTTTTTAAAGAAATGACAGGGTTTACTGTTATGGAATATTTGATGGGGTGCCGGTTGAATCAAGCGAAGTTTTTGCTTGAGATGGAGCCAAGTAAGCCAATAAAAGATGTAGCTTTTGAAAGTGGATTTGAAAGCGTTTCACATTTTAGCCGTTATTTTAAATTAAAAGTGGGCGTTACGGCAAAAGAATATCAACGTTCACGTTTAAGATTGCATAGTTGAGGAGAAAAAGGATTGTCAATTTATTAATGAAGCTTAAAAACCTTTTCTAAATGATAGGTGCTAGGGGGATCAAAATGCAAGTGAACAGTCAAACAAAAGGGGAAATAGCACCATTAGATGAAAATCAGTCACAGGTTTATAACTTTAATTACGAGTGGAAATTTATAGTTGCCGACGCCTTTCCACTGAATGAAGCATTAAAGAAATGGAAGGATGACGCGGGAAGCTATTTTTTTGAAGAGGAATATGCTGAAAAGGATTGGGATGTGGTTGGGGTTCCCCACACCTATAATGACAAGGATTTATTCGTTTCACGCATTGAAGATGCTGGAAGCGGACAAAAAAGAACGTTTGCATTCTATCGAAAATGGTTCAGCCTTCCTGCCATTCATCATGGTAAAAAAGTATTCATCGAATTCGAAGGGATCCGTCAAACCTGTTACCTCTATGTAAATGGAAAAATGGCAGGATATTATGAAGCAGGGGTGGCGCCTTTTGCCTTTGACTTAACTCCGTATGTTGATTACGACCACGAGAATTTAATTGCCGTTGCAACAGACAATACATCCTCTAGAAATTTGGATGCCTTTGCAGCGGAGACACCAAATATGCCAGGAGCAAAACCAGGATCCTTTATGGCCTCGCAAATTCCAGATAGTATACCCGAATCTGTTCGAGGTGTTGGCTTTTTTTGGAATTGCAATGACTTTAATCCTAGTATTGGAGGAATCTCTAAGAATATCAAGTTACATGTAAAGCCAAAGCTGTATATAACACTTCCCATTTATAGCAATCTCCAAACAAAAGGCGTTTATATTTATGGTTCGGAATTTGATTTAAAACAAAAACAAGCCACGATCCATTCGCAAGCGGAAATCAGAAATGAGACTAGTTCGGATGAGTCCATTACATTAGAATCGATTATTTTTGACCATAAGGGAAAAGAAGTAGGACGTATGTCTTCAGACCAGGTCTTTATTCCAGCAGCGAAGAATCTCCCTGAATACCCACCATTATCGATTACTCCACCAGATGCATACAAAAAAGAAGGAAATAGTTACATACCGCTATCTGAAGATGATGTCCAACCCACCGTAACAGAGTCAGTTGAGGTTTCGAATGTAAGTGTTTCCAATTTAATTTCAGACCTGCGTTTTTGGTCACCAGAGGATCCCTATCTCTATACAGTACAAACAAACCTCATTCAAAATGGAGAGGTTTGTGATTCAGTAACGACTGTGACAGGCTTTAGAAAGGTTTCCTATGATTTTGAGGGTGGATTGCTTATTAATGAAACAAAAGTATGGCTTACAGGGTATGCCCAGCGTGCTGCCAATGAATGGGCTGCGATTGGTACGGCCCCGGACTGGCTCAAAGATATGGATGCGAAATTAATCCGTGAAAGTAATGCCAATCATATCCGATTTATGCATGTTGCGGGTTCCCCGGCTGATATCCGATCTTTTGACCGCTATGGAGTGGTATGTACACAGCCAGCGGGCGATAAGGAAAAGGAAAACTTCGGAAGACAGTGGGATCAGCGTGTGGAATTAATGCGTGATATTATCATCTATTTTAGAAACAATCCGTCGATTTTTTTCTGGGAGGCGGGGAATAACGCAATCAGTAAGGAACATATGCGTGAAATGCGCTTATTAAAAGAAAAGCTTGACCCTAATGGCGGCAGATATATGGGGTGCCGTACCTTAAATACGGAAGAAGTCTTGGCCGAGGCAGAATATGCAGGCACGATGTTAAATCGTCATGCGGGACGCTACCAATCGGAAAAAATGCCAGTTACGGAAACGGAATATTTGCGCGAGGAAGCACCAAGACGTGTTTGGGATGATTTCACACCCCCAGATTTTGATTATGATAATGTATGGCTTGGGCGTGGCGGAAGGAAACAAATTGGTGTTGACTGTCACGATCTGACTGCAGAGGATCATGCCCTTCATGCAGCCAAAGGGTATGCGGAATTTTTCAATGACCGTATCGGCGGGGCCTCTGGGAAAAATTATTATTCTGCAGCGGCAGCGTTATGCTGGACTGACTCTGCCCAGCATGGGAGACAAGCAGCCAGTGAAAATGCCAGAATGAGTGGACGTGTAGATCCTGTACGAATAAAGAAGCAAAACTTTGAAATTTTTCGAACCATGCAATCACCTGTTCCAATGATAAAAATAGTAGGACACTGGAATTATCCTCCCGAGGGAGATACGAATTATCGTTATGCGGTGAAGGAATTTGATGGCACTCACTGGAGAAAAACAGGCGAATATAGGTTACGGAATCCTAAGGACAAAACAGTTTACGTGATTGGCAGTTATTCCATTGCCAAGATCGAGCTTTTCATCAATGGAAAATTGGCTGGGATATGTGACAAACCGGTAAATACCTTTGTTTTCCCTTTTTATCCTATTGATATCACACAATCGGGTTCCATTACTGCCAGGGGCTATGATTATGGGGGAAATCAGGTAGCGGACGAAACCATCGAAACGGCAGCAGAACCATTCCAATTGAGGCTGAGGGCACATGCCGGTGATCAAGGACTGTTAGCCGACGGAACGGACATTGCTTATGTAGATGTGGAGGTCCTGGATGAAAAAGGCCGCCTGCATCCAATAGCCGATAACAGAATTGATTTTACCATAGAAGGTGAAGGAATTTTCCTTGGCGGCTATAATAGCGGACGGTTCAATGGGTACGGAAAAGAGGATAGCGTGATTCATCAAAATCATGTGTATGCGGAGTGCGGTAATAATCGAGTATTCATCCGTTCTACCAGAAATGCGGGAAATATTCGATTGACGGCAAAAATGAAGGGACTTCCGGAAGCTTCCGTTACGATTCAAAGCAAGCCAGTCGATACAGGAGCTTTGTCACTTGAGTTTCCTCAGGTATTGGCTCCCACTTATGCTGAGGTCCCGCCTAGGAGTTTTTATCCATTCGAGGCGAACCTTGAGGCAGACGCTGTAAAGTATACACCCGATGATAAGGTGTATTGCAAGATCGTCGTAAATGGCCAAGAACCGGATACACGGGGGATTTATAGCTCTTATGAACACGGAAGCATTTACAGCCCGATTCTATTCATATTAGAAAGAATGAAAAATACACAGCCTCATCTATTTGACTATGATTACGAGGCGGAAAAAGGGCTCCTTACTTTGACGTCAGATGGCAAAACCATCATAGCTGAAAAGGGCCGGACGCATCTTTTGGTAGATGGGGAAGAGAATCTATTGAATGCTGAACCATTTATAAATGATCAAGGAGTATTTATTTTGGAAATCAATGCGGTCGTGTCCTATATAAGTGGCGTTATCTCCTATTATGACGAAAAGGCAAACTTATTCAGGATTGAACTTCCATGATGGAATGAAGCAAAGGAACGTGCGGGCTATAAATTTTTAAAATATTTTGACAATAGTAAAATGTGAAATAATTAGCAATCATTGATTTAGTAAATCAAGATGGCATCAATAAAGGGGAGATTTTAGTGAAAGATGCAAGTTCTTCAGTAGAAGCAATGAGTGAACCGGCGTTAATGGTAAAGCCAAACAAGAGGTCAGCATTGTTTCAAAGTTTAAAAAGAGATAAGTGGTTGTATCTCTTAGCTGCGCCAGGTCTACTATACTTTCTGCTTTTTAAGTATTTGCCCATGTGGGGCGTGTTGATCGCCTTTCAAGACTATCAGCCGTTTCTGGGTTTCTGGCATAGTGAATGGGTAGGACTCGATAATTTCAAATTCTTCTTCCAAAGCCCTGATTTCTTGCGGTTATTTAAAAATACCTTAATTTTATCGTTTTTAAATTTGGTCCTTGTCTTTCCGTTACCGATTATCGTTGCCTTGATGCTAAATGAATTGAAAAACGCACTCATAAAAAGAGGAATTCAAACGTTAATATATGTTCCACACTTTATATCGATGGTAGTAGTTACCAGTATGACCTATGTGTTTTTTACGACTAGCGGCGGTTATATCAATGAAATTGTCAAAAATGTAACCGGTCATACGATTCCATTTTTAACGGATCCCCAATGGTTTAGACCCTTAATTATTATTCAAACCGTTTGGCAGACCACCGGATGGAGCACCATTATCATTTTGGCTGCTTTGACGGGTGTGAATTCAGAATTGTATGAAGCGGCTATGATGGATGGTGCCGGAAGATGGCGGCAACTATGGCATATTACATTGCCAGCTATTCGAAGCACGATTGTCATCTTGTTAATTCTTAAACTGGGACATTTCTTGGACAATGGCTTTGAACACATTTATCTGATGAGTAACTCGTTAAACCGCTCGGTTGCGGATGTTTTCGATACCTATGTTTACTACATTGGTTTAACTAGCGGGCAATTCAGCTTTGCAACGGCTGTTGGATTGTTTAAGTCAGTCATTTCTATCATTCTTGTATTGGGTGCGAATAAACTGGCCAAGAAATTTGGCGAAGAGGGACTTTACTAAGGGGGATCAAACATGCGGAAGTGGAATTCAACAGGCGGCAAAATTTTTGATTGTTTAAATTACGTCATCTTGATCTTGTTTGCATTATGTACGGTGCTGCCATTTATCTATATTATCGCGGGTTCGTTTGCAACAGATGCGGAATTAAGGTCGAGAGCATTTTTTATTATACCAAAGACGATTTCAATGGATGCCTACGAGTATATTTTCTCTAATGGTTCCTTGGTTAGAAGCCTTGGTGTTTCAGTCTATGTAACCGTAATAGGTACACTGGTGAATATGTTTTTTACCATGACAATGGCTTATCCACTGTCTAGAAGAGATTTAAGGGGCAGAAATAAAATTCTTGGCTTAGTGATTTTTTCGATGTTGTTTGGTGGCGGCATGATTCCGACCTATATGGTCGTAAAGGGCCTTGGCTTGCTAGACACTTATTGGGCATTGATGATCCCAGGTGCAATCAGTGCGTTTAACCTGATCATTGTTAAAAACTTCTTTCAAGAACTGCCTAAGGAGCTCGAAGATGCAGCCCGTATCGATGGATGTAATGAATTGGGGGTTCTCTGGAGAATTTATTTGCCTTTATCCAAGCCCATTCTCGCAACCTTTTCCCTATTCTATGCAGTAGGGCACTGGAACGATTTTACGGCAGCGCTGCTCTATATTAATAGTCCGGAAAAATGGCCGCTGCAAGTTATTTTAAGGCAAGTGGTGGCATTGTCCCAAAATGTGGTGGCTGCTGGTGATCGTTTGGATCCTAACTTTGTAGAACCGCCGGCACAAACCGTTAAAATGGCAACGATTGCCGTAGGAACGGTCCCAATTCTCTTAGTCTATCCGTTCTTACAAAAGTACTTCACTAAGGGGGTGTTGCTAGGATCGGTTAAAAGCTAAGGGGACATGACAGCTGCATTTATTTCTTTTCAAAAAACAAAGGGGGAAAATGGAATGAAGTTAACGAAACGCGCATTACCAGTGGTTGTCTCTAGTCTATTGGTCGCAGGAATTACTGCTGGGTGTTCAAACAATGAATCAGCAAGTACTAAAAGTAAAAAGGGTGGTGAAAGTGATAGTAACAAACCACTCGATATTACGATTATGATGCCTTCCTTTGATCAAGAACTAGCTGACGAAAATAGTACGGTTGTGAAGAAACTGGAAGAGGAAACGAATACAGATATCCATTTAAGATGGACACCGAATGATACCTATCCAGACAAATTTAGCATCACGCTGGCTTCCGGAGATTTGCCTGACATCATGGTTTCAGCAAGTAGCTATGTGAAAGCTGCACAATCCGGGGAATTCTGGGATGTAGGCAAATACATAGATGATTACCCAAATTTAAAGAAATTGAACCCAATTATTAGGCAGAATGCTTCCATAAACGGAACGTTATACGGGATTCCAAGAATAAGAGCACTGGGAAGAAATGGTATAATGATTCGGAAAGACTGGTTAGACAAACTGGGATTACAAGAACCGAAAACTACTGATGACTTATACAAGATACTCGTTGCGTTTAAAAATGATGACCCGGATGGAAATGGAAAAGATGATACGTATGGTATGACAGTTTCTCAATTCAGTGGTCCATGGGATAACATCCAAACTTGGTTTGGTGTCCCGAACGAATGGGGAGTGGAAAAAGGAAAATTAAAACCGTATTTTGAATTCCCTGAATATCAAGAAGCACTGGATTACTTCAAAAAGTTATTTGATGAAGGTCTCATCAACAAAGATTTTGCTGCCATGCCTCCGTCGAAATGGTACGACGATATTCAAAATAATAAAGCAGGGGTCATTGTAGACGTTGTAGATTCAGCGCACAGAATCGAAAAAGAGCTGGATAAGCTTGAATTTGGTGAAAATTCAACTGCCGAACAGCAAGAACAAAAAACATTTATGACGGCTCTTGGTGGTGTGGCTGATCCGGATGGGAAAAAGCATTATCTGCCAACATCTGGATTTAGTAACCTATTGTTAATCCCCAAACCTGCCGTTAAAACAGAAGCAGAATTGAAAAGAGTACTTAAATTCATTGACCAAACCAATAATCAAGAAAATCAAAGATTATTATTCCATGGGATTAAAGGCAAACAGTATACATTAGATGGAAATGGCTATGTTGTTGCAACTACTGATAAGTCAGTGCTGAAAGACCTGCAGGATTTGAACCAGTTTCAAACGTTTATCCCTGAGGATTTAACGATTAAACCACAACAAACACCATTAAGAGAAAAAGAAGCAGAAATTCAAAAGGAAAACGAAAAATATGTAGTGGGCAACCCGGCTGCGGGATTGATTTCAGAGACATATAGTCGTATGGGAGCCCAACTTGATCAAATTATTGACGATGCAAGAATTAAGTATATTTCCGGACAAATCGACAAAGCTGGTCTTAAAGCCGCAATCGACCAGTGGAGATCCCAAGGCGGAGACCAAGTGACAAAAGAAATGAACCAACTATACTCCAAAACCAAAAAGTAAGCGTTATAATTTAATGGATGATTTTAACTGAATCGAATCGGGCTGTGTTTAGCATAGCTCGATTCTTCATTTAACTATTGAAGGGAAGAGGGCGGTTTCATGACATCTCATATCAAACTGAAGTGGCTGGATCATCAATCGTCAGGAAGAAAGGGGGTCACATGGGGAGTCCCGTGGAAACGGGGTGTTCTTTCGCGACAGGATCAGCTGGTGTTGGTCAACGAACAAGGGAAGCCGCAGCCAATCCAAACATGGCCCACTGCATTTTGGCCGGATGGAAGTGTTAAGTGGACAGCGCATGCTGCGTCTTTTGATGGAAAAGTGGAAGACCAATACAAAATGAAACTAGGAAAAAGCGAATATTCAGATGGCACCCTAACTGTTAAAGAATCTGAAGAATACATAGAAATTGATACAGGCAGTATCGTGTGTCAATTGAATAAACGTGGAAATACCATTATTAAACAAATCACCCGGGAAAATAGAGTCATATGCACAGGAAGCCAATTAAACCTGATTCGAGAAGAAAGGAGTCAAACGACGGGTTATCGCATCAAGAAAGAGGAGGACTTTGTCAGTCATATTTCTCGAGCAGCGGTTGAACAGGATGGCCCGATTCGCTGTACCGTAAAGGTAGAGGGCAGACATGAGCGGGTAAATGGGGGAAGACTCTGGATTCCTTTTACATTACGATTCTATTTTTATGTGAATCAAGCATCGATTAAAATCAATCATACCTTCGTCTACGATGGCAATCCGCATGAAGATTACATTAAAGGATTGGGCATGTCTTTTTCTGTACCGATGAAAGGTCCTTTATATAATCGTCATGTCCGTCTAGTCGGTGATACCGGTTTATTTAGCGAGTCGCCTAAGAATTTGGCAACCATGCGGACTGTAGGAAAATATGAAGAGTTATTTAAAAAGCAACAGTCTGGTGCCTTTATTACCTTTGATGAAAATCAGGATGAGAAGTTTCTCGACATTTTGGATGATGCCGCCGTTTGGGACCGGTTTAAACTTGTGCAGCAGTCAGCGGACAGCTATTGTCTGTCCAAACAAACGAAAACAGGGTGCAGCTGGCTGCATGCGGCTGCTGGCCATCGTGCTGGTGGAACGATCTATGTAGGCAGTGAAAATGGAGGGATGGCAACAGGAGTTCGGAATTTTTGGAAAAGATATCCTTCTTCTTTAGAAGTCAGCGGTACGGCTGAAGATACAGCAGAATTAAAGGCATGGTTTTGGTCACCGGATGGAGAGACAATGGACCTTCGCCATTATGATACGGAAACGCATTTGAAATCCTCCTATGAAGGATTTGAGGAAATGCGCAGCACTCCTTATGGGATTGCCAATACAAGTGAACTTGTTATTCATTGCTTCGACCGTACGCCATCACATGGCGAACTGCTGCAATGGAACCGTGATAAAGAGAACCCGGCATTATTTGTGTGTGAACCACAATATTACCATGAGGTAAAGGCTTTTGGTGAATGGAGTTTGGAAGACCGCCGTACACCAGCACTACAAGAAATAGAAGAAAAACTAGATCAGACGATTGATTTCTACCAAAAAGAGGTGGAACAAAGACGGTGGTACGGATTCTGGAACTATGGGGATGTCATGCACACGTATGATCATGTAAGGCACACGTGGCGCTATGATATTGGCGGCTATGCATGGCAAAATACCGAATTGGTGCCGAACATGTGGCTATGGTACATGTTCTTACGGTCAGGAAAATCCGACATCTTCCGTATGGCGGAAGCAATGACCCGTCATACAAGTGAGGTGGATGTTTATCATATGGGAGAATACGCCGGGCTCGGGTCGAGGCATAATGTCATCCACTGGGGCTGTGGTTGTAAAGAAGCAAGGATTGCGATGGCAGGCCTTCACCGATTCTATTATTATTTAACAGCCGATGAGCGCATTGGCGACATTATGGATGAAGTGGTGAACGCCGATTACACCACTGTTAATCTTGATCCGATGCGGGCCTACTTTCCGAAAGACAATTATCCAACGCACACTCGAATTGGACCGGATTGGGCTGCATTTGTATCCAATTGGATGACCCGCTGGGAGCGATATGAAGATACAGAGTATCGAGACAAAATTTTGACTGGTATAGACTGTTTGAAAAAGATGCCGCTTAAAATGAAGGCTTTAGCTGCCTATGGGTATGATCCAAAAACCGGAAAAATTTATGATATAGGGAACTTTGCCGGGGGACACTTAGCCATTTGTATGGGTGAGCCACAGGTATGGTTCGAGCTTACGCCATTAATCGATGATCCTGAATGGGAAGAGATGTTAATTGAAATTGGCGAGTTTTATAATCTTCCGTGGGAAGAAAAGGTTCGTTCTACATCTGTAGAATTTAGAAAAGGCAGCTATGCCTGGCCGATGTTCTCAACGGGTATTACTGCCTATGCTGCCATGAAAAAAAATAATACCGAACTTTCAGAAGTAGCATGGTCCATATTATTGAATGATAAAGTAGGAAAATCATCTATTAATGAAGAAACTTTATTAGTAAAAGAAGATGAGGTGATTCGACCCATTCATGAACTCCCATGGGTAACCACTAATACCGTTTCACAATGGTCGATTAATGCGATTATGTGTATTGGATTTATTGGGGACGCTCTTGTACAAAAAGAAACTGTGAAACAGGTTGAATCATTTCCGAAAGGAGTTTAAAAGATTAGATGCTCAACAGGGATAACTTTGAATACACATTGATCTATGAAAATGCACTGCAATCTGAGCAGGATGTGGCCGATTTTAGAATGGAAGGAGAGGCGGCCATTACTTTTCCCTTAAACCGAATGAGGATGGAGAATAAGCGTGACCCAAAAGAAGGGCAAAAGTCCAATTTTGTCTATTGGTGTCCGGAAGAGTTTCCTTCCAATATCGCGGTTACCTGGGATTTTTGGCCGATTGCAGAACCTGGGCTTTGTATATTATTCTTTGCCGCCAAAGGTAAAGAGGGAAAAGACCTTTTTGACCCATCCTTACAAAATAGGAATGGTGTTTATGATCAGTATCATCACGGGGATATCAATGCTTTTCATGTATCGTATTTCCGCAGAAAAGAACCGGATGAACGCATTTTTCACACGTGTAACCTAAGAAAAAGCTACGGGTTTCACTTAGTGACACAAGGGGCAGACCCCATCCCTTCCGTCGCGGATGCAAAAGGGCCCTACCAAATCAAACTGGAGAAATATGAAGAAAAAATACAATTCTCCATTAACGAACTAGTTGTCTTTAGCTGGGAGGACGATGGAGAAAGTTATGGACCATTTTTATCGGGCGGAAAAATTGGATTCCGGCAAACCTCGCCACTAATCGCTGAATATGCCAATCTGAAAGTCTATGAAATCAAACAAAAATAATCTATGGGGGACATCCGTACATGGAGAAAGACCAAATGACAAAAGGAACTGCACACTCCAAAATGGGAAAAAACGAGCCTGTATTGTTAACGAAAATTGATATTAGCGAAGCGGGTTTTCGCAGCAAGATGCTCATTGGCGATTTGAACGGAGATGGCCGAATGGAAATGCTAATGGTGCAAGCGGATGGAGGAATTGATGACCGTTATGTTCCCCATCAAGTCCAATGTTTAACCGCTTTTGATTTAGAGGGGAACTTGCTATGGCAGACAGGGGTTCCCGACCCTGATGCAGGGGGACCAGGTTCCGATTATCCTGCCCAGATTTACGATATTGATGGTGATGGGAATAATGAAGTGTTATGTGTCATGGATAAGAAATTTACCATCTTGGATGGCGCAACAGGGACTGTCAAAAAACAGTATGACTTGCCTGATCCGGAAGCACATGATTGTATCATCATCGCCAATTTATCTGGTAACCCATTCCCGCAGGATATTATCCTAAAAAATCGGTACAAAAAAATGTGGGCTTTTGACAACGATTTCAATTTACTATGGACGCACTCAGGAAATACGGGGCATTTTCCTTGGGTGTATGATTTTGATGGCGATGGTTATGACGAAGTAATGGCCGGTTATGACTTCCTTAACCATAAAGGACAGAAGCAATGGGCTTGTCACAATCTGGAGGACCATGCGGACTGTATTTGGGTTGCTGACGTGTATGAAACTCCTCCAGAAAATAAACAGCTCATTATCGGCGGCAGTGTGACGGTTATGTATGACCATACAGGGAATGAAATATGGCGTTATGAAGGGTCAATTGAGTCACAGCATGTATGTGTCGGCAAGTTCAGAAAGGATATTCCGGGCTTGCAGATTGCCGGATTGGACCGGATCATCCGTGGCCGTGGCGGAAATAAAAATGGAAAAGACGGGATGTTTCTCTTAGATGCTCATGGTAACGAAATTTGCAAAGAAAATCGCCAATCAGAAGGCTGGTTGACGATTATCGATACGGTCACTAACTGGGACGACAACGATCTGGATTATATATTGGCCTATCGAAGAGGAGACGGTGTGCTGCCAGGTTTATATGATGGATATTTACAGCCTGTTCTCACTTTTCCTGTCGATGGCTACGTTGTTCACGGTGATCTATATGGAAATGGAACAGAGCAAATTATTATCTATGATGATCACCATGCCTTTATTTTTTCCCATAGCCAAAATAATGAAAAGCTAGCTAACAGGAGTTTACCTCAATCGAAAAGATTGTACAGTTCCACACTTTATCCTGGTGGGGAATATAACTGAGTCAGTACTGAATGGAGATGGGTTACAAACTGAATTTCTAAAAAGGTAAATCAGTTTGGTTTTTATATCTCACTAGAAAACAACATGGGGCGGAGGTGATGAATGATGCAACTTAGTGGTATGACTAATGGAATCTACCGTATCTCCGAATGGATTATGCGATTGGCCTACCTAAATATCCTTTGGTTACTGTTTACACTGATGGGGGCGATTGTGTTTGGAATGATGCCTGCGACCACTTCTGTTTTTGCCGTTGTCCGCAAATGGATCAGAGGAGAGCCGGAAATACCGATATTTCAAAGCTTTTGGGAAAATTATCGAAAGAGTTTTGCGAAAACTAATCTAATTGGGGTCGTTTTGTTTGTCATAGGCTTTATCATCTATATCGATTTTGTTTATCTAACAGCCAGAAATGGATTTCATTCCATTGCCCTTTTAGTGGCATTTATTGTCACTTGTTTCTTTTTTCTTCTTTTGCTCATGTACATTTTTCCGATATTCGTACATTACGATTTAAAGATCCCGCAATATTTTAAATATGCGCTCCTGTTTGGACTTACAAATGTAACCGGAACCATTATCATGATGGGTGCACTATTCGCCATGTGCTTTATCGTTTGGGCTTTTCCTGCCATTCTGCCTTTATTCAGTGTCAGTCTTGTGGCGATAGTTTTCATGTGGGCTGCTAATTTAGGGTTTGCAAAAATTCTTAAATCGGCGGAAAATGACAGCGCTATAAATAAATAAATTTTACTAATCAATTGTCAAATTTGGAGGAACGTTAAATGGAACCAGAAACATTACGTCAAATGGAACATCTAAATCGGGGCTTGATTGCCGTAAAGGTTAAAAATGGGGTCTATCTCGGATGGCGCCTGTTCGGAACCGACCCGGATGAGATTTCCTTTAACCTATATCGCGATGGGGTTAAAGTCAATCCTTCCCCTATAACAACCAGTACCAATTATTTGGACAGTGAGGAAAATGAAGATTCTACATATTGGGTATGTGCTGTATTAAAGGGGGAGGAACAGCCCCCATCAGAGAAAGCAGAAGTGTGGGATACAAACTATTTGACCATTCCTCTAAAAAAACCGGAGGGAGGCACTTCCCCCGATGGCGTTTCTTATACCTATAGCGCTAATGACGCCAGTGTGGGGGATGTGGATGGAGATGGGGAATACGAGATTATCCTTAAATGGGATCCATCCAATTCACATGATAATGCCCATAAGGGGTATACAGGAAATGTTTATTTAGATGCTTATAAATTAAACGGAAGACATTTATGGAGGATCGATTTAGGAAAAAATATCCGGGCTGGGGCACATTATACCCAATTCTTGGTTTATGACCTGGATGGAGATGGGAAGGCTGAAATTGCCTGTAAAACGGCAGATGGTACCATTGACGGGGAAGGAAAGGTGATTGGTGATAGGGATGCCGATTACCGAAATAAAGATGGCTTTATTTTGGAAGGTCCAGAATTTCTAACCATTTTTGATGGATTGACTGGAAAAGAACTAGTGACAACCGAGTACGACCCTCCACGGGGAAAAGGTGCTGACTGGGGTGATGATGAAGGCAACCGGGTCGACCGTTTTCTGGCATGTATTGCCTATCTTGATGGAGTAAGACCAAGTCTGGTCATGTGCCGTGGTTACTACACCAGGGCTGTCCTAGTTGCTTATAATTGGCGTGATGGAGAGCTGACGAAAGTTTGGAAGTTTGATAGTCTCGAGCCTGGAAATGAAGGATATTCCGGACAGGGAAATCATAGTGTCAGTGTGGCGGATGTCGACGAAGATGGAAAAGACGAAATTATCTATGGATCCTGTGTCATCGACCATGATGGGACAGGACTGTATACAACCGGTTTGGGCCACGGGGACGCCATCCATGTGGGGAATTTGATTCCAAGCAGGCCAGGCTTGGAGATTTTTCAAGTCCATGAGGTGCCTCAAGAAAAAGGAACGGAAATCCATGATGCAAAAACTGGGGAAATTCTATGGGGAATTCCATCGGTTGAAGATGTAGGAAGAGGAATGGCCGCAGATATTGACCCGCGCTATGAAGGAGTGGAAGTTTGGTCATCGACCCATTGGAAAACAGGTGGAGCAGGTCTATATAACAGTTCTGGTGAGAAGATCTCTGATTCCAATCCGCAGTCGTTTAATTTTGCCATCTGGTGGGACGGGGATTTGTTAAGAGAACTCCTGGACCACGAGTACGATCCAAAAACGGGTATTGGTGTAGGAAAAATTGATAAATGGGATTATGAGAATGGAAGACTTGTGAACATTTTGACGGCTGATGGCACGAGGTCAAACAACGGTACAAAGGGAAACCCTTGTTTGCAAGCAGATATTTTTGGAGACTGGAGAGAAGAGGTTATTTGGCGTACCGATGATAGCACGGCCCTAAGAATCTATACGACGACCGATGTGACAGACCATCGAATCTATACTCTCATGCATGACCCCAATTATCGGCTGGCGATTGCCTGGCAGAATGTTGCCTATAACCAGCCTCCACACCCAGGATTTTTCCTTGGGCATAATATGGAGAAGCCGCCGGTTCCTAAAATATATGAAGTGAAGAATCAACAGAAAGATGAGGGTTCATATTAGGCAGCGGTTAGAAGAATGTGATGGAACTACAGCGAACAGTGCCTGGCACTGTTCGCTGTTTTTTTGGGGGATTTACCCCAAATATTGTAGAATAACTAGTAATATTTTTATAATAACTCCCAACTTTGTAGAATCCTGCTTTAATTTTGTAGAATAAATTAGGTCATCATCACTTCCTATCATAGCTTTAAATATGTTGTAAGATTATACTATTGATAATGTATCACTAGGGGGAATGGGTTGTGAAAGAAACGCTGATTATTCGATATAGAAAAACATCAAACTGGGAACGTATATCATGACCTATACTACCGAACGCACACGTCGACAAATCATTCAGAGTTTTATGCATGTCCTTCAAACGAAACGATTCTCTTCGATTACGATTCAAGATATATGTGAAGAGGCGATGATTCATCGTACTACGTTTTATCGGTATTATGAAGATAAATACAGCTTGCTCAGGGATTTTATTTATCATTTATCTGAGGAACTGATTAAATTAAATAAAAATTCCAGCACGGACCCTTTCAAATTATTGGTCGATTATATAGAAGAAAATTTCGTGTTATTTGAAAATACTTTGTTAGGATCGGACGGTCATATACTTTTTAAAAGCTTGGTTAAAATCGCTAGCAATATATTACGTGAACACTCAAAAACAGAGAATGATCTAATTTCAAATAAAATCAATCAGTCCAAATATCCTGAAGTCATGTGTGAACTCTATGCCACTTCGATCATGACCATTTTGCAAAATTGGATTAGTAAAGAATATCATTACCAAAAAGAGGAGTTATTCGAAATCTTCAATCAAGTCATGCTTTAAAATGAAACAAATCCTCATAAATGTATCATTTTAATACACTCGTTCTATTTTGCTTTTTGAACCCTTCCGTATCCCTTGTTATAGTGACTAATGTGTATAAAAATTTCGTTGATGTTTTGTTCCTTCCGGGAAGAAACAACAGAAAAATAACATGCTAAAAGAATAATGGGGAGGATACAAGGTGAAAAAAATCATTAAAGGCCGGTGGGCGATTTTTTCCATATGGTTGATTGCGACGATATTGCTTACAGTCATTCAGCCGGACATCAATGCCATACTAAGGCAAAAAGGGCAGCAGGGCACTGGTAATAGCAGCCCATCCGTCATAGCAGATAATATCCTAAAAAAGATGGATACCACCAAGGGAACAAACGACATCATCGTATTTTATGATAAAAATAAAATATCAAACGGTGAAATGGAAAAGGTCGGAGATGCGGTAAAGGCTATTAGCGATAGCAGCAAAAAGCTTGGCATTACCAGTATGATTGATCCTTTTAGTATGCCTGATGCAAAAAGCTCTTTAGTTTCTAAAGATGGTACCACAGTGATGGTAAGCTTTAAGCTAGATAAAAAGGGCAGAGAAGTAGATGACATTCAAAAGGAACTGG
This sequence comes from Neobacillus camarae, assembly GCF_054950115.1. Classification (NCBI taxonomy): domain Bacteria; kingdom Bacillati; phylum Bacillota; class Bacilli; order Caryophanales; family Bacillaceae; genus Neobacillus; species Neobacillus camarae. Next base: position 1,176,525 of record NZ_JBUCKX010000001.1, read on the forward strand.
ACAGCAAGCTCAAAAACATTCCTGTCGAATATTATCTAAGCGGGGAAGACTTTATCAATAACGATTATTTGAAGGCGTCCATGGCAGGGGTTGAGAAGAGTGCTGCCTTGACCGTCATCTTTATTTTAGTCGTGCTGATCATCGCCTTTAGGTCTGTAGTGACACCTTTAGTGTCGTTGGTAGCTGTGGCGTTTTCCTATCTTGTTTCCATGGGGATTGCGGCCCAATTAATTGATAAAGCCGGTTTTCCGATCACAAGTCTTACCCAAATGCTTCTGATCCTGATTCTCTTCGGGATAGGGACTGATTACAACATCCTTTTGTTTAATCGGTTTAGGGAAGAATTGGCCCATGGCCTCTCGATAGATGAGGCCATCGTGAATACCTATAAAACGGCTGGAAAAACAATTGCATACAGTATACTCACGGTATTTATTGCTTTCCTGGGTCTCGTTTTTGCCGAATCGCCAATTTATAAATCTGGTGTCGTGGTGGCAATCGGTGTAACCATCCTATTGCTGGAAATTCTGACATTAACCCCGTTTATCATGAAAGTGCTGGGGAAAAAACTTTTCTGGCCTTCCAAGAGTATTAATGGGCATAAGGAAAATAAGTACTGGGGTGCAACATCCTCTTTCGCCATAAAGCGTCCACTTATAACGGTGGTCGTTATCCTGTTAATCTTAGGGCCAATGGTGTACCTGCACCAGGAAAAGCTGAATTTTGATACGGTTGGAGAACTGGGCAATAAATATCCTTCTTCTAAAGGTTTTAATATCGTTGCGGACCATTTCGGCAAAGGCCAGGCCATGCCTGCTACGGTCGTAATTGAAACTAGTAAAGTGTTAAATAATAATGAATCTCTTGCCGTCATTGATAACATATCAGATAGCATTAAAGATATTGATGGAGTGAAGCAGGTTTCTTCGGTCACACAGCCTCAGGGTGAGCAAATTGCTGATTTTTACGTAAGCAAACAAATGGGGTCTGTTACCGATGGAGTTTCACAAACTCAAAATGGTGTGGACCAAATCAATGATGGATTGAAACTGGCTCAAGAAAAATTAGGAGAAGCCGATTTTTCTCAAGTCTCTCAAATGGTTGACGGCACGGCAAAGCTTCAAGATGGAATGGATGCCTTAACAAACGGATTAAAACAAATTCAAAATGGGATCAATGATGGTTCAAGCAATTCACAAACCATAAGCAATGGGATTGCTGCCATCGAAACCAATCTTTCACAAGTGAGCAGCGGCGTATCCTTGTTAGCCGATAATTTTGGGAAGATGCAGGCAGGTTACGAGGAGATGGGAACCCATTACCAAGCGGCGGCTCAAGCCCTCTTAGGGGTAAAAGGGGCAATCTCTCAAATGAAACCAATGGTGGATGCTCTCGGTAGTTATACTGATGTAAGTAGTGATACCAATTACCTGGCATTAAAGCAAACCATCGATGGGTTAATATCCTCTTTAAGTGAAATTACACCGGAAGGAATAGAAACATTAAATCAAAATTACAATGCAGCAACCGCCGGTTTTGCGGTAGCAAATAAAAACCTTGCCAGCATGGGCAGCGGTTTATCCCAAATGGCGGCCGGTTTGAAGCAGCTGGAAAGCGGCCTTGATAAAGCTTCTTCGGGAATAGGTACAATCGTGACCAATATGAATAGTGTGACGGACGGACTTGGCCAGATGAAATCAGGCCAGCAGCAGCTGGTAGATGGTCTTAATGGATTTGGTGTATTTGGCCAGCAGCTTTCAAAAGTTAATGACGGGTTGACACAAATTTCCGATGGACTTGGTCAAACGAACGGATTTTTAACGCAATACAAAACCAATAAAACGTTCTTCATTCCAAAGGAAGCATTAACTGACAAAGACTTTAAAAAATCACTGGACGCATTTATGTCTGATGATAGAAAAATCACCAAAATGATTGTGGTTTTAAAAGCAGATCCTTATTCAAAAGAAGCGTTAAGCACAATCAATAAAGTCAATGCCGCTGTTTCTAATGGACTGAAAGGCACACAACTTTCTGATGCCAAGTTTGGCACGTCCGGTCCAAGCGCCACTACGAAAGATATGAATGATATCTTGAGCCGGGATCTCAATAGAACGACAACGATTGTCATTATCGGGGTATTGCTTGTACTGTTCTTTGTCATCCGATCTTTCTGGACACCCGTTTTCATAACGGCATCCCTTTTAGGAGCTTATTATGCGGCGATGTTCATCATCAATTATATTTTTATCGATTTAAAAGGATATGAAGGAATTTCCTCCTTTGTTCCATTCTTCTCGTTTATTATTATCGTGGCCTTGGGAGTGGACTATAGTATATTCTTGATGATGCGATTTAAGGAATATCCTCATATGCCGCAGAAACAGGCTATCGTATTGGCATCAAGGCATATCGGCGGTGTTATCATAGCAGCGGTGATCATCCTTGGAGGAACCTTTGCCACCCTTATGCCATCTGGAATGCTGTTATTAGCTGAATTGGCCATCGCAGTCATTACAGGTCTGGTGGTACTGTGCTTCGTGCTGCTTCCAATCTTTTTGCCGGCGATGCTTGCCTTGCCAAGTGCATTAGCCAATTTATTTTCCAAAAAAGAGGAAGAGGAATTAAGGATTGAAGAAAATGTAATATAAAATACCATATGAAGCGGCTATCTATTCAGATAGCCGTGTTTATTGTCTTACAGATGGAAAAAAATGATAAGAAAATGGATAAAAATAGTGCATTCGAACAAAACTAACCTTGAGTAACTTCAATGAGGGGTGAGAGCGAATGACACAGTTGACCACTAAGGAACTGGCTTTTATAGAGGATGAAATTCGGGCTGAAGAAATCACGGCCAAGGCAATGAACTGGTGCGCCTCAGAGTGCAATGACCAAGAACTCCGAAAAACGCTAGAACAAATGGCAGAGAGGCATCAGTTAAAAATCGCCGAGCTGTCCCAGTATTTTAACCGGACCAATCATGTTCAATAAATACTAAAGAGGTGTAACGGATGCCAAATAATATAGAAGGACGCGGTTTAACGGACCGAGAAATGCTTCAGCTTTGTTTGGAGTTAGAGAAGGGCCGGTGCCGCAGCATCTCCAATACAATGTTGGAAACAACTCACAAAGGGCTGCGTGAAATTTATCAGAATTGCTTTGAAACCGCCAGCCAAAATCAATTTGAACTATTTGAAACGATGAATCATAAAGGCTGGTACAAAACCGAGCTTGCCACAATCGAGCAGATTGGCAAAGTACAAGAGCTCATGCAAAACAATTTACATCCCGAATGATTATTTTTAGAATACAAAAGTGAAATTTCAGAGGCGCACTGTTGAAGTGCGCCTTTTCATTTTATTGTCACATTTAATATAAATGTCTGATTTTTCAACAAAAAAGTCGGTTTTTTCATTAAGACAATTTTACTAAAGGATGTATAATTCGAGATGTAAGCACTTACATAACTCAAGGAGGTATTTGTGCAATGAAAAAGTTTGTGGTCATGCTTCTTTCAGTTCTCTTGGTCTTTTCACTTGCAGCTTGCGGCGGCAGCAGTACGACTAGCAAAAGTAGCGAAAAAGATTCCGAGAAGGACAAGACATCAAGTAAAGATGAAAAAATTACACTGCGCATGTCATGGTGGGGTTCTCAACCAAGACATGACTATACGCTAAAAATTATTGAGATGTATGAGAAAGAGCATCCTAACGTGACAATTGAACCAGAATATGCCAGTTGGGATGATTATTGGAAGAAGCTTTCTCCACAAGCAGCAGCAAACGAGCTTCCTGATATTATTCAAATGGACCTTTCTTACATCACACAGTATGCAACGAACAACCAGCTAACCAATTTAAAACCATACTTTGGCAAGCAAATTGATACCAGTGACCTCAGTGATAATTTTCTTGCTGGCGGAAAAATTGGTGATAAATACTATGGCCTTAGCACTGGTGTAAACGCAATTGGCTATCAGTATGATCCTGCATTGCTCAAGAAAATCGGCGTTGACAAAGTCTCTGAAGATTGGACTTGGGATGATTACAAAGCAATGGCGGAGAAAGCCAGCAAAGCCGGGCTGTATATTGATAATGGACCGGGAACGGCTCCAGACGTATTCTTTAACTACTATTTGAGGACTCAAGGGAAAAGCCTCTATAGCAAAGATGGCACAAAGTTAGGCTATACAGATGACAAGCTATTCGTTAACTACTTTAAAATGTATGCTGATCTGGTAAAAGAGAAAGCTATCCAAGCACCAGATGCCGCTGCACAAGTTAAAGGACTGGAAGATGACCCAGTTGTAAAACAAAAATCCATCGGTATTTTCCAATGGTCTAACCAATTTATTGGTATCCAACAAGTGGCAAACCGTCAGCTGGAAATGGTTGGCATGCCTGGGCCAAATGGCGATAAAGGATTGTTCCTAAAACCAAGTATGATCTGGTCTGTTGCCAATAATTCCAAGCATAAAGAAGAAGCAGCCAAATTTATTGACTTTATGACCAATAATGTTGAAGCTAATAAATTAATGCTTGGTGACCGTGGTGTTCCGGGATCACCTAAAGTCCAAGATGCATTAAAACCATTGCTTTCACCGGCACAACAGCAAGTATTCGAGTATGTGGCTTGGGCTGGTAAAAACAGTTCCGAATTTAATGGTCCAGATCCAATTGGAGCAGGCGAAGTCATTAACACGTTAAAAAGCTTTACAGATCAAATGGCCTATGGAACGATTAAGCCGGAAGATGCTGCGAAGCAGTTCAGACAGCAGGCAGAGGCTATTTTAGCTAAAAATAAGAAATAATAATTTAGTAGTTTTCTAGAATTAAAAAAGGGTATCCCGCAATAAGAGGGGATACCCTTTCTTTGTTATTTGTTGCTGGCTGCTAATGCATCTAATATTAATTGGGCCTTATGTGTCAAATTAAGTTTTGCTTCAGAGGAACTATAGGCTTCATTGGTTTTCTTATCAATCTCTGAAATAAACTTCTCGATAAATTTGCTTGCTTTTTCAGCATTGCCAATTTCTAATTGGTGCTGCGCTTGCTTGCTGGCACTTTCAAGCTGGCTGCTTAATGGGTCAGTTAGCTCGCTCTTATCCTCATATGCCGCCAGATCCTTTTCTAAACCTGTTAATAAACCTGGAGTCCAGTATGTCGGCACAGGAACCTTAGAAAAGTCCATATCGCTTCCGAAATAAAAGCTTGTGTAGGAAGGCTGGTTATAGGTTGTATTTTGTCTTGCCACTTCGGCACGGTATTGCGGATCATTCATTAACGAATATAATTTGTGATTGGTTACATCCGTGCTGAGATACATCCGAATGGCGGAACTATCGGCAGTTCTGACCAGCAGTTCTTCGCGCCAATCCCCAAAGACGTCAGCCACTAAACTTGGATTTCCCTTTGTGCTGTTATTGGTCCTTGTTCCTTCTGCCTTAAGCACGGTGCCTTTTTGCCAATCATCAATAGTTGGTGTGGAATTGCCAGACCCATTGACAATTTGCGTGGTCATGTCGGCAGCCCACTTGATGTTCATGTTTGTTCCAGGAGCCTTATCACTGATTTTGGTGCCATCTGCCGTCCAAAGTCCAACCGCCCATGTTTCTAAACCAGGATGTGACGGGTCGACATCTCCAATCATTCCGCGGCCGGTATCTTTGCCGGTATAGCCGCCGTAAATGACTTTACCCGTTTTGGCGTCACGCAGCGAATATCCATATGGTGCGTATGCAGCGCCTTCATGGACCATAAAGATTTCCAACCCTGGACGGTTAGGGTCGATATCGGTTACATGCAGCGCATCCCCATGGCCCAGTCTTGCTGTGGTGCCAGGTGCTGCACTTTGCGGAGGCAATACATCCATGGAACTGTATAATAAACTTTTGCCATCATCGTCAATTGTGGCCCCGCCATAGACAATCTCTTGTTTGCCGTCACCATCAACATCTGCTGCACTCAAGGAGTGGGCACCTTGTGTGGTGAGTGTACCAAATACCGGATCTGTACCATCTTTGCCGTGTGGTCCATCGTTGAATGGATTGCTCATTGGAGTCCAGCCGCTGTCTACTGCCCAGTGTTCTTTTATTTGTTTGCCGTCCCAGCTATAGGAAACCACATTGGCCCTGGTATAATAGCCGCGCGCAAATACGGCATAAGGTTTCTCACCATCAAGGTAGGCAACACTGGCCAGGTAGCGGTCGACACGGTTGCCCGGTTCGATTCTGGCCATAGCATAGTCGCCCCACATTAGGCCGTCATCATATCTGCCGGGTTTGTAATCAACCGTATCCATTTCTTCGCCTGTTTCCCCATTGAAAACCGTTAAATATTCAGGCCCTTCTAAAATAAACCCTTCAAACTCTCTTAATTTATTGTTGCCGCTACGGCTTGGGGCATACACGTCCATAAAGTAATCGGCTAAGCTTTTGGCATCCTGTTCGGACAGTGGATACGAATATTTTGGTTCAATACCGAACGCTTCTTCAAGCGTACTTGGCCAATTCCCTTTTTTAACCTCTTCTTGATTCTGCCAATTCATAAACATGTTCACCACATGGTTATAATAATCCGCAGCGCTCATCCGATAATCATCTTGATTACTATAACCTGCATCGATGTCTTTTTGCGGCATAGTGATAAATTTTTCGGAGGCAGCTTTTCCGTCCATATCGTAATTAATTACTTTTGTGCCAGGGGCAGTTTTGAACATTACTTCGGATTTGCCGTCGCCATCAAAATCATAAACTAAATATTCCGTATAGTGGGCACCAGAGCGGATATTCACGCCTAGGTCGATTCGGTACAATAAAGTCCCATCCATTTTATAGCTGTCAATATAGGTATTGCCGGTATAACCTTTTTGTGATACATCTTTAGAGTTGGAAGGATCCCATTTTACAAAAAATTCATATTGCCCGTCCCCATTCACATCGCCGACACTCATATCATTGGCAGAATACGTATACGCCTCACCTTTTGGGGTAACCCCATCGGCTGGCTTATTCAGTTTTAAATCCACGTATGATTGCTGCCATGGTTTAATGGTGCTGCTTTGGTCCAATTCCTTGCCATCCAAGACGGATTTTACATAATAGCTGGAAGCGGAAGTCCCATCTTTATCTAAGAAGTTTGTGCTGTCTTCGACCGTCGCGACATATTGTCCGTCACGGTAAACTTTAAAGTTTACTCCCGTAAGCCCGGTTTTTGAAGAACCCTTTACTTCGTTGGCAAATAATCTCCAGCTTAAGAAAATGCCCTCAGATGTTTGGGCTGCCACTAAGCCTCTGTCAAGGTATTCTAACTGGATTCCAGCAAGGCTTCCCGGTTTGTTTTTTGGGAAATCAATTGCTGATGCCGTTGAAACTCCGCTTAATAGCAGGGGTAAAGCTAATGCTGAGGTTAGTACTTTTGTTTTTATTGTACGTCTCTTCATCTTGTGATCCTCCTCCTTTTATTGAATCCGCTTACAAAATAGTAATGCGCCTACCTCTCCTTTAAGGAATTACGAGTCTATTATATTTTAAATATTCTAGCCAAAACATTTAATAAACCGTCTTCTTTTTTGAAAAAACAGTGGGTTTATTTTCCAAAAAAGCATTTCGAGCCTATTATCCTAGTCTTTTTGTACCAAATTAATAGTTTAATAATTTCTTAAGCTTTGAAGGGTAAAGTACTAGACAAGGAAATGATAATAGACTCGGTAAAAGGAGAGGAATTCAAAATGGATTTTAATAATCAAGATCAGTTCGATACCAATTCAAACTCTATAAATGAAAATATTATGAATCAACAGGGGACACCCGCCCCAGTAAAGAAAAAAGGCAAAATGAAAGGATTTGTCTCCACATTGGCAGCAGGGGTGGTTGGGTCAGCCTTGACATTAGCTGTTGTTCCTAATATGGACTCTTTCAAGACTCTCGTATCTGGCACAGACACCCAGCAATCCGTGAGTGCAAAAACATCAAGCACAAGCACTTCCGTACAGCCTGTTACAGCCCAAACAAGTACTTCAACCTCGAATTCACTTGCGGATACGGTCGAGAATGTATCGAAAGCGATTGTGGGTATTGTGAATTACCAACAGCAAACTAGTAATTATTACTCTGCTACTAGCACTTCCCAAAATGTAGAAAGCGGGTCAGGGTCAGGGATTATTTTTCAAAAAAATAGCGTTTATGCCTATATCGTGACCAATAATCATGTCATTGAAGGGGCTTCTAGCTTGGAGGTGTCCTTGTATGATGGACAGAAGACAACTGCTGAAGTGGTTGGTGCGGATGCTTTAACCGACTTAGCAGTGTTAAAAATTGATGCCAAATACGTTACGCAAACCGCCGAGTTCGGTGATTCTTCCCAACTGCGGGCCGGTGACCAGGTTTATGCAATTGGAAATCCGCTTGGTCTTGAATTATCCCGAACCGTCACACAAGGCATTGTCAGTGCCACAAACCGCAGTATCTCCGTTTCCACATCTGCAGGGGATTGGGAAACAAATGTTATTCAGACGGACGCTGCCATTAATGCAGGGAATAGCGGCGGCGCTTTGATCAATTCACAGGGACAAGTGATTGGGATTAACAGCATGAAAATAGCCGAGTCCGGTGTTGAAGGATTAGGCTTTGCCATCCCAAGTAATGATTTTATACCAATTGTTAATCAGCTAATTGAAACCGGGAAAATTAGCCGTCCGTATCTAGGTGTGGGACTGGCGGATCTCGAACAAGTGCCGCAAAATTACTTGCAGAACCTGCCGGATTCAGTCACAGGCGGTGTGTACGTCACCACGGTGGAAGCCAATTCGGCCGCAGCAAATGGGGGACTTGAGCAAGGCGATGTCATTGTTTCTATGAATGGAACAGAAATCACCAGTTCCACCGATTTAAGAAAATATTTATATACGAAAGTAAGCAACGGTGATGAAGTAAAATTAGGAATTTATCGTGATGGAAAACAAACCACCGTCAATGTGAAAATTACCGAATAGAAGGTATAGGATTTTGGAAAATCTTTTTATGGAGAAACAGCGAAATCTCTATTATAATATAATGAATATGTATAGTTCATAGAGGTGAAGATAATGAAACTTACGGCAGACCATTCTAAAAAAGTTCCAACCCTATTTTCAAGAACGAACCCATTTCCTGCCAAGGTTCTCAAAAATATTAATTTAAATGGAAATGGTTCCAATAAAGAAACGAGGCATATCGAGTTATCATTAGAAGGTTCCGGGCTTTCCTATGCCCCTGGTGACGCTCTGGGAGTTGTCCCTGAAAATGATCCGGAGCTGGTGGATACCCTCATTGAGGAAATGCATTGGGATCCCGAAACGATTGTCACGATTAACAAGCAAGGTGATACACTTTCATTAAAAGAAGCGTTATTGACCTACTTTGAAATCACATTGTTAACGAAAAAAATCATGCAGCAGGCAGCGGGATTCACAGAAAACGATGAATTGCAAAACTTGGTATTAACTGAAAATGCCATACAGTTAAAAGAATTCATCGACGGAAGGGATATACTGGATGTATTGCGTGATTTTGGCCCATGGAAGGCTTCGGCCCAAGAATTTGTTTCTATGCTAAGAAAAATGCCGCCACGGCTCTATTCCATCGCCAGCAGCTTGAGCGCAAATCCCGATGAAGTTCATCTGACCATTGGGGCGGTGCGCTACACTTCCCATGGCCGCGAACGGAAAGGCGTTTGTTCCGTCTTATGTGCGGAACGTGTTCAGGAAGGTGATACGCTGCCAGTCTTTATCCAACCAAATAAACACTTTCACCTGCCGGAGTCCCCAGACCAAGATATCATTATGGTCGGACCGGGAACAGGCATTGCACCATTCCGTTCCTTTATCGAAGAACGAGCAGTTATCGAAGCGACAGGCCGGACCTGGCTGTTTTTTGGGGATCAGCATTCGGCATCGGATTTCCTTTATCAAGACGAGTTGGAAAAATATCAACAGGATGGTGTGCTAACAAGATTAGACACAGCCTTTTCCCGCGACACAGCCCAAAAGGTGTATGTCCAGCATAAAATGATTGAAAACAGTAAAGAATTGTTTGAGTGGTTGGAAAACGGCGCCTGCTTTTATGTTTGCGGGGATAAGCAGCATATGGCGAAAGACGTCCACGAAGCTCTTATCAATGTGATTGAAAAAGAAGGCAGCATGAACCGTGAATCAGCGGAAAGCTATTTAAATTCGATGAAAGAGCAAGGCCGTTACCAACGCGATGTGTACTAAAATAGTATAGCGAAAATATATTCCGTCTTTGACAGCGGATGTAAAGAGAAACTCCCTTCCGAACAGGAAGGGAGTTTTTTTATCGGGTTTCCTATGGTGCCCATAATGACTGATATTTAAGAATATATTGGTCGAGCTTTTGACTAATTTCAATGGTCCGCTTGTTTGTTAATCCTTCCGTCATGCCGGTGCAAATCAATTCTTGCCTCAGCATTTCAATATCAAGTTCTAACTTCAATTTTTCAACCGCCATTTCGATATTCAACATGATTCTCTCCGTTAAACCATCATATTTTCCAATTGTTGTATTATAGAAAGCCAAGCTTAAGAAAACCTTAAATTGATTTTGTTTGGGAGTGTGCCCATCCATTTTTTATTTTTTTACATATCATGTTAATACAACTAGAAAGGAGGCTCTCGCAAATGGCAGATGGTGCATACGGTGCAGGCTTTGCGTTAATCGTTGTCTTATTTATCCTGCTGATTATTGTAGGGTCAGCCTATGTTGGCGGTTGGTTTTATTAAAAAATAAAGGTTGAAGGAGGAATAACGATGTCCTATGGATTTGGATATCCAGGCTTTTCTGGCTACGGCTACGGAGGGTTTGGTTATGGCGGTGGATTTGCATTAATCGTCGTATTATTTATCCTCTTAATTATCGTTGGTGCCGTTTGCTTTTATTGATTGAAAAGTGGAATTTAAAAGATGAATGACTTCATGCGGGAAAAAGCCTATACAAAGGCTTTTTCTTTGTAAAAAATTTTTGCCATTCGCCCATACATTAGTACTAAAAAAGAATAGGATAAAGCAGATATTTGGAGGAGGTGTAACAATGTCCGGGAAAAAAGAAAAAGTAATCCATGTTGACAATTTAATTATCCACGCTAAAAATGTTGAAATTGTCGACCCGGAGAACGTTAAAATTAATCGCGGGAAACACGAAGAATCGTCCATGGGAGATCATGCTCCAAGGAGAGATCCATGGGGATTTTTTTGGGGGCCCCCGCCGAGAGAAGAACATGAACATGACCACGAACAGGAAAGACATCATGTTGAATCATCCGAATCGAGCTCAAGCTCAAGCTCAAGACACGAGGATCATTATTAAAGTTTAATATTGAGTTATAAATGGAAGACATTGCAGCTAATGTAATGTCTTTTTTAATCCCTCTTTTAATTGAAAAGCTCGATTGGGAACCCCTTAGTAGGGCCTCGAGAAATGAAAAAATGAATGGGTATTTCTACAATTGGTACTTCTTTAATGATATCTAATTGAAGATTGTTAACCGGCAAAAAGGCCAAACCTTTACCATTTGCAACAAATTCCATAACAAGAGAATAAGAATCTACTTGATGTATTTGCTCTTTTGAAATACCATGTTCCGCAATAAATTCAAGAGTATAACGACGAAATGGGCATTGTTGGTCATGGCTGATAAAATAGTATTCCTTTTTATAGTCAATAGTAGTTGTACATTTTGCTTTTAGTAACCCCATTTGGAGGCCAGTAGTGAAAACTTTTTGAATGGATGGTTCCCAAATATCCAAATAAGTTATGATCATATCAACCGCTTGCTTTTTTAATAGTTGTGGCAGTTCGCTGCTGTTTGGCAAATAAATCTGAAATTTATGGAAATGGTCCTTGATTCGGTTACTTAAATATATGGATAAAATAGATTGTGTTGTTGCGATTCGGTAGGAATCATTGGTCATTTTAATTTCATGTTTAGCTTTTTCTATTAAATGGAGGATTTGATTCGTATAGTCAAGCAATATTTCACCAGATGGCAGGAGTGTAACCCCTTTATGATCGCGATGCAGAAGCGGTGTATCTAACTCGTGTTCCAGTTTTTTTATTCTTTCCGTTACATTTGGCTGTACATAGCCCAGCTCTTTTGCTGCTTTGCTGATGGAACCTTCATTTGCGACCGTTTTAAAAATGATAAGATCATTGAGTTCCATTAATTACCACCTCTCCTAGTCATCATTATAAATGATATCACCTATAAATAACAGCTATTTTACACGGAACTTATCCCTGGATATCATAAAATTATAGAAGGTGAGGGGATAATCATGATAGGAATGCAATATAAAATCATTTTGCCAAATGATTATGACATGGGGATCATTAGGAAAAGGGTGACGGACAATGGATATAAGACAGATGGTTTCCCAGGGCTTCATTTTAAAGCCTATATGATGACTGAAGTGGAGAAAAACGGAAATCTATACAATTCATATGCACCGTTATATATTTGGAATAATCCTGAGGGCATGAACCGATTTATCTTTGAAGGTTCTTATGACAACATTTTAGCATCATTTGGCTGGCGGCAGATAAATATTGGAGTTCCTTTATCTATTCAGTTAAGCGAAGATTTTAATGCAAGCAGATATGCTGTTGAGTATGCAGGAACGATTCCCGAAGGCAAATCGTTAATTAATACGCAATTTGAAATTAGTAAACAATATGTCCCAAATCCGAAAAGTATGGGGGAGTTGTTAATTTATAATCCGGATAAATGGGGCTACAGCCATTTCAGTTTTTATCGAGAAAAACCGGAAATCAACGGTAGTAATAAGCTTACAGTCTATCAAATTTTGCATATTTCACAGTAGCAAATGCTGGCAAAGGGAAGGACATTGTGTCTTCCTTTGTCAACATTTGGAACAAGAATTTTTAGTTAATTCATCCTATTTTTAGTAAAAAATGAATGTTTTTCCTGTGTAATTTGACTCATTTATTGGTTTGATTGCAGGAAGTACCCCCTTAATGACAGAATATTAATTTACTATTCTGTAAAAAGGGGGGTCTCATATGAGAAAAGTTGCAAATTTGGTTATGACTTCTGTACTAACAGCTTCATTATTCTCCGTACCATCTTGGAATTTTTCACAAAAAGAAGTTAAAGTTTATGCGGAAACAGTTTCACCTACCGAAGTTTCCCAAGCAGTATTTGAAAATGCGGCAAAAGAATTTGGAGTGCCGGTAAATGTCCTGATGGCTGTATCTTACAATGAATCACGTTGGGAGCAGCACGAAGGAAGAAGTGAAATGGGTGGATATGGGGTCATGAATTTGGTTGAGAGTGACCATGACCTGAGCGCAAGAGGGGATGAAACGGTCACCGGTACATCCTCGGTATCCGATGAACAGGGAGAAGACATGCTTGGTCATGCGGCCCAAATTCTAAATGCGGACTCAAGTTCGCTAAAGAACGATCCAGAACAAAACATTCGCGGCGGTGCTGCCTTGCTCGCTGAATATGCCAAAGAAACAACAGGCGAGCTTCCTTCCAATGCGGCCGACTGGTATGGGGCTATAGTCAAATACAGCGGTACTGACATTGCGGAGACCGCAACAGAGTTTGCAGATGGCGTATATGCGACGATCCAAAGCGGGCAAGAAAAAGCGACAGAAAACGGGAATAAACTCCAATTAACAGCCGAGAATATTGTTCCAAATAAGGATACGGCCAAAAATATTCCATTGCGGAATGCAAAATATAATAATGCCGATTGTCCAAATGGCTTAGAGTGTACGTATATTCCAGCTACATACAAACAGTTCTCCAGCAGTAAGACGAACTATGGCAACTATGATATTGCCAACCGTCCGCAGGATGGGCTTGATATCCGCTATATCGTCATCCACGATATAGAGGGAAGCGTGCAATCTGCTATTAGCACTTTCTTGTCAAATTCCTTTGTAAGTGCTCATTACATCGTTTCAAAAACTGGTGAGGTCACGGAAATGGTCCGGCCAAACGATGTACCGTGGCATGCGGGAAACTGGTATTTTAATATGCACTCCATTGGGATTGAACATGAAGGATTTGCAGCAGAAGGAGCGGACTGGTATAGCGAGCAAATGTATCGTTCCACTGCTAAACTGGTAAAATATTTATCTGAACAATATAACATTCCAATAGACCGGCAGCATATTCTCGGTCATGATGAAATACCAGGGCTTTCGGTGGCAAGGCAAAAAGCTATGCACTGGGATCCAGGTGCCTACTGGAACTGGTCTCATTTCTTTAATGTGCTAGGAGAATCCATTAATCCAAGTGATGCGGGAAATAGCTCAATAGTCACCATTAATCCGAATTACAACACGAATATCGAAAGCTATACCTATGGAAACAGAGCGCTTGAATCATTGTCTTCCAGCTTCATTCAGCTGCGGACCGAACCTAACTTTAGTGCACCGCTTATCAGTGACACTGCCCTTCAAAGTAACGGTGCACCGGGAACGATAAGCATTAGCGATTGGGGAAACAAAGCTGCCACTGGACAAAGTTACGTGAAAGCAGACCAGCAGGGAGATTGGACAGCCATTTACTTTGGCGGGAAAAAGGCATGGTTCTACAATCCTAATAACAAAAATACTGTACCAGGAGATGGAATCGTAATTACACCAAAAGAGGGGCTTACCTCGATTCCAGTTTACGGGGCAGCGTACCCAGAAATCTCTGCCTATGAAGGGACTGGTATTGCAAGCAATGCTATAGGAGTTGCGGGGGCATTATACCAACTGCCAAAAGGTCAACAGTATGTTGCTGCAGGACCAGTACAATCCGATTATTATCACGCCAAGTATTTCAATGACCCATCGACTAACAAAGTCGTCAAAGGGACAGAAGAGTACTACCAAATTACTTTCAATCATCGTGTAGGATTTGTTAAGAAAAGTGATGTTGAGGTTGTAGAACCATAATAAAAAGAGGGGGATACCGTTTAAAATTGGTATTCCCTTTTTATCGTTTAACCTTAATTGCAGATGGAAAAAATTGTATTACTGTACAAGAAGGATTTACAGACACGGCTATAGAATTCTGAAAAGTGAAAACACTTTAACGAGGAGTGGTAAAGTTGAAAATAAAGGTTGTTATGGACTCTGGAAAAGAATATGTCATATGCGAGAGCAATTATTCTGTTAATGACTTTACTCGTCCTTTTTTTGCAGATTTGCCGGATGGATCAAGAAGCTTGAATAATAATCTGGTGTATTTGGATGGTGAAAGCAAGATTTTGGTTAATCCAACTCGTATCTCTTCTATCGAGATTATTGAAAAGTGACAATTTAGAGCAATGTTTCGTGTGTTTTAGGGCTTATTCTTACTTATTTAGAATGAACATTTGTATAATCGTTATGAGATAGAACTAAAGAAGGGATCAGATTTTGTGACAACTAATGAACCATCCCATAATTTGGGTTACGAACATGTATTTAGTATAGAAATTGAGGTAGGACATCCGATCGTAGTCGGGCAAGATGAAGTAGTAGGAAGACGGCAGTTAATTCCGATTTTATCGGGGAAAGTGTCTGGCAGGGACATTAAAGGAACGGTATTGCCAGGAGGAATCGATAGTCAGATTATCCGACCGGATGGAAAATGTGAACTTTCCGCAAGGTACGCCATCCAGTTAGAAGACGGTGCATCTATTTATATTGAAAATAATGGGATCCGCACTGTTCCCAGTGAATATGTTGAGGATGTGAAAGCAGGAAAGTTTGTGGACCCTGAACTATATTACTTTCGAACCGTCCCACAATTGGAAGTCTATGATGAAAAATATCGTTGGATGATGGATTGCATTTTTATTTGCTATGCCAAAAGGTTACCAGATAAAGTGTTGTTGAAGTTTTATAAAGCCTAATTATTAAATGCTTAAAAAAGTCGGGGTATTTCTCCGACTTTTTTATGATTTATTGATAGAGTAGATAGAATATTGCTGCTGCCTACAATCATTTTTGTCCTTTTATTATCACCGGAGCAGTGGAACCTCTGATAATCAACTCGGGCTCGTATACAACCGATTGAGGGATATTTCCAGTATTCTCAACAGCAGAAATGATCCATTTCGCCGCATCCATTCCCATTTGCATTTTGGGATGAGCAACGGTAGTTAGTTTTGTATCAGTTGCCTCCGCTAAAAAAGAATCATCGTAGCCAACAATAGAAATATCATCGGGAACACTCAATCCAAGATTTCTTAATAGTTCTAATACATGGATCGCCAGTTCGTCATTGTAACAAACGATAGCAGTAGGCCTTGAACTGTTGTTTATAACACCCTTAAGTCTTTGAATTAGCTGAACATAACGTTCTTCAGTGTTATATGTAAAGAGGGAATCAGGAGGAACAGTCACTCCATGCTCTCTAAAGGCTCGGATAAATCCTTTCATACGATTAACCCCTTGGAGGTCATCCGTTTTAAACAAACCTAGAATTTTTTCATGCCCCAGTTTAATTAAATGCTCTGTTGCCATATAGCCTCCGTTTTCATCATTAATAACGATGTGTGGCGGCATTAGCTGTGAATAAAACTGGTTAATCATCAAGTAGGGTATATTATTCTGTTCCAGTTCAAGATAGTATTGTATGTTAGGGTTGAAATTGCTGCTTTTTGTCGGCTCAACGATAAGACCATCAATGTTCCTATTTAACATCATCTGTAAACACTGCTTTTCTTTGTCAGTATCATTATTCGTACAGGCAAGCGATAAAGTATATCCCTTTTCCGTTAAATACGATTCAATTCCTCGAATAATTGATGGAAAAATATAATCAGAGATATAGGTGGTAATGACACCAATATTTTTTCCTGTCTTTTGTTCGAAGGAAGGAACGGGAGATGATTCTTTTGTCAACCTAGTAGAACAAAATGTCCCAGCCCCTTGTTCTCTGTACAGCCAGCCTTCGTGAACCAAATCTCCGATCGCCTGTCTAATGGTATGTCTGCTGACATTGAACATCTTCATCATTTCATTTTCTGAATAGATTTTATCACCAGGCTTAATTTCGCCACTGAAGATCCAATCTTTTATCTTCTCTTTTATGATTATATATTTTGCTTGTTGTGCCACCGTATCACCGCTTTCACGATCTTAGCTGTTTTACTTGTACGTACAAATAGAAAAGCCCTTAAATACCATATTAACAAAAAACATCATATATCTCCAATTAATTATTTCATCCTAATGACTCCTGCTGGATATTAATTATATGGCTGCATCCAATAGGAAAAGAAATCTTTTCATATTCATCATAAAAAAATAAAACGACGTTAAGATTCAATTAACTTATACGTACAACTTGTAATCGGGAATTCCTATGCTTTATTGGAAGGAGTGTCTTGAAGTAATCGAGGTAACGATTAAAAGCTGCCAGATTTGGTGACAATATGCGTCAAGTTGCCGATTCAAAAGGTGAAACATTTGATGGGCAAAACAAGTTTGACTGGAATGGATTATAAGCATATCAGCATGAGGTGACATATTTGAAAAAAGGGAAATGGAGTCTTCAATTTACCATTATGATTTTAGTGTGTGGGGTTGTCGCTTTCGCCCTTATTCTTACAGATAATTTGATCAGTAGAACTGTGTCTGACACCATTGAAAAAAGCGAAGAAGAAAAAGCGCAAAACATTGCTCGTACTGTAGCGCAAACCCCCTTAGTCACCAATGCTTTAACCGGCTTAGATCCTCAAGGAACGGTTCAGAACTATGCAGAAAAAATCAGGAAAATGACGGGCGTTGAATTTATTGTGGTGATGGATAACCATGGGATTCGGAAATCACACCCGGATCCTAGTAAAATCGGTGAAAAATTTGTTGGTGGAGATGAGGGCCAGGTTCTAAGAGGAAAAGAACGCATTTCTATTTCGAAAGGAACACTTGGCAGGTCCTTACGGTTCTTTACCCCCGTATATGATGCAAAGGGAGTCCAAATTGGAGCGATTGCAGTAGGAATTTCCCTCCATACTGTTCAGGAAGCAGTCCGACAGAGCCGGAACAATATTTATATTGGCACTTTATTTGGGATACTAGCAGGAATAATTGGTGCTGTCCTTTTGGCCCGTTATTTCAAGAAAATCTTATTCGGGCTAGAGCCATTTGCCATTGCTAAGGTTTTCGAAGAGCGAAGTGCGATATTGCAGTCGGTTCGTGAAGGAATCATCGCGGTTGACCAGGATTCCAACATCACTCTTGTAAATAAATCTGCTTTACATGCATTAAAAAATGCAGGCATCACTGAAGACCCATTCGGAAAAAAGGCAAACCGTATATTACCTATGAGCAGATTGGACACAGTCCTTAAAACCGGAGAATCCATTTTAGATGAAGAGATGGACTTGCAGGGGACAACCCTGCTGGTAAACAGGGTACCAGTCATCGTAAAAAACAAAATTGTTGGCGCGGTAGCGACCTTTCGGGACAAAACAGAATTTCAACAGCTAGCAATGCAGTTAACGGGAGTAAAGTTATATGCCGATGCCTTGAGAGCGCAGTCCCATGAATTCATGAATAAGCTTCATGTCATACTAGGAATGGTTCATTTGCGTCATTATGATAAGCTTGCCCAATATATTCACGAGATTGCAAATAATAACGAGAATCAAATAAGTACCATTTCGGTAACGGTGAAGGACCCTGTTTTGGCAGGTTTCTTGATTGGCAAGCAAAGCTTTGCCCGCGAGGCAGGTGCTGAACTTAAGGTGATGTCTAAGTTCCCGCTGCCACAGCCAATAAATCCTGACATCACTCATGAATTAATCACCATCATCGGTAATTTAATTGATAATGCCGTGGAAGCTGTGGAAATTAGATCCATAAAACGGATTGATGTTCTATTCGAATATGCAGACCAAGTTTTAACGATTGAGGTACGGGATACAGGACAAGGAATATCCCAAAACGAACTTGAGCATATCTTCCAGAAGGGCTTTTCTACCAAAGGTGAAAACCGGGGCTTTGGACTTCATCTGTTGTCTTCTAGTGTGAAAAAATTAGGTGGAGAGTTAAACTATTCTTCTATAGAAGGACAGGGGACTAAATTTGTCGTTTACATTCCATATATAGCAAAGGGTGGGCCGGATGATTAAAGTCGTTATTGTAGAAGATGATCCAATGGTGGCAGAGTTGAACAAGCGCTACCTCGAACAAATCGACGGTTTTATACTGACGGCAATATGCAAGACAGTGGAACAAGCCTTTGAAACACTAAAAAAAGAAAAAGTCGAATTGCTGTTATTAGATATTTTTATGCCGGGAAAGAATGGTCTCGAACTACTCTCTTCTTTACGAAAACAGGATTTAGCAGTAGATGTCATTGTGATCTCCGCTGCATCTGATACAGAAAGAATTCAAAAGGCATTAAGATTGGGCGCCGTAGATTATCTGATTAAGCCATTTGAATTTGACCGTTTCAATGCGGCACTCACGGCTTATCGCGAAAATTTATCGTTTATCAATGAACATAATCTACTAAATCAAGAAGAACTAGATCAAATGATTTTGCATAAGGAGGAAAATACTTTACCAGAGGAATTGCCAAAAGGATTATCTAAAGAAACGTTACGAGTGATTTGGAATTCTGTTGTGGAAATGAAGGCCACTCCGTTTTCCACAGATGATATCGTGCTAAAGTCGGGAATTTCCCGTGTTTCCGTTCGGAAATATTTAAAGTTTCTGAATGATATAGGTGTTTTAGAGGTGCAAGTTCACTATGGCACCGTTGGAAGACCTTACTCTGAGCACCGAATAATCGAAAAAAACACAGACTTTATGCAACATTATTTGTAAGTAGTCAAAAGGCTGTAGCAGTTCGGTTGTGAAGTAGAAAAACCGAATTCACAAGGCTAATATCAAGGTAAATCACGAATTTTAGACAAAAAAATCACACCAAAAACGCAGAGGTTTTAGCATCCTCTGCATTTTTTATAATCTAATAACCTGTGCTTTATGGTTCTTAACGCTGTAATGAACTTCTTGTTATTCTTTTCCGCTAAATTCTAAAATATTTAAACCCTCAGATTCTTTTGGTGCTTCAAAAAAACTAGTAACATGAATAAACATCGCTTCCGTGTCAAAAGCTGCTCTTTCTGGTTGTTCGTTACGCCTTTGTGCAATTTGACGAAGGCATTGCTCGTTATTTAGGTTAAGGAAAATTAGTTGATGGCTTGTATTGACTTCTGATGCCATATCCAAGAACCATTTTCGAAGTTTTTGAGTGTTGGCTGGAAAATCCATCACTACATCTGTGCCGACACTTAATATGTTTTGGACATGCTTTTTCACCAACGGTTTGAGCTGTGCTGAGAATTTTAGATAGTCCTCAAATGATGCGAACTGATTGGGGTAAAGAGAGGAAAGCCATTCATCCTCAGACAACAGTACCGCATTTTTATCTATTGCCAATTGTTTTGATTTAGTTGATTTTCCTGCACCCATTTTTCCACAGAAAAAGTATAGCGTCCCCAATTGTTTCATATTTTTAACTCCCCCGTGTTTATTTTTTTTCGGCTGCTGTCTCACCTTGTAAAATGATAATTTACTTTTTTATATATTTTTTTAATGTTGTACTAATTTAAGTATAACAATAAAAATACTGCTAAAATCAAATAAATCCTATTACATCAATATATACATAATGAAGAATTCCTATATGAATTCGTCCCTTAAAACACTTGATATTTTTATTTTTCCACCTCTAATCCAAACTATTTACAAAAGGTTGCTTGCTTTTTTTATTTACATAATTACTTTCAAAAGTTAAATAACATAGAAATGTGAACAGAATGTGTCTAATATAGGAGAGGTCCTTTTAACAAGATGTTTTAAAAGAATTGAAACTTTGCTTACCGGAGAGCAACAAAATATCCAGGATAGAACTAATATAAATTTTAGAAAGAAGGAAGTTGTATGTCTACTTCTGTCAAACCTAGAACGAAAAATATACTGATTACCTCATTAAAGGGAAGAGAACTGCTGGCTAATCCTTATATGAACAAAGGGGTTGCCTTTACAAAAAAAGAACGAGCAGAACTTGGTTTAAACGGCTTATTGCCTGTACAAGTGCTTAATCTCGAAGAACAGGCAAAAAGAGCCTATGAACAATACTTATCCCGTTCGACTAATCTCCGTAAAAACGGATTTTTATATGATTTGCATGACCGCAACGTGGTGCTGTTCTATCGTTTATTAAAAGATCACTTAAGTGAAATGCTTCCTATCATATACACACCTACAGTTGGGGAAGCCATTCAACGTTACTCTCATGAATATCACCGTCCTGGAGGTATGTATTTATCGATTGATAACATAGCTGGAGTAGAAGATGCATTTAAAAATTTAAGCCGCGATGCGATTGATTTAATAGTTGTCACTGACTCGGAAAGTATCCTTGGAATCGGAGACCAAGGAGTTGGCGGGATTAATATCGCAATTGGTAAATTGGCCGTTTACACAGCTGCTGCTGGAATTGACCCAAGCCGGGTATTGCCAGTAGTACTCGATGTTGGTACAGATAATCAAAAACTAATCGAAGATCCATTATACATTGGTAACAAATTCGGCCGTGTCCGTGGCCAACGTTATGATGAATTTATTGAACTATTTATCCATACAGCTAAAAAATTCTTCCCTGAAGTATTAATCCACTGGGAAGACCTTGGCAATGTCAATGCACGCAATATTATTGAAAAATATGGCAATAAGATTCTTACTTTCAATGATGATATCCAAGGTACTGGTGCCGTAACTTTAGCAGCCATTATGTCCGCACTCAAAGTAACCGGTCAGTCCTTAAAAGATCAGCGGATTGTTGTCTTTGGGCCTGGTGCAGCTGGAATCGGAAATGCCGACCAAATGGTAGATACGATGGTTTTAGATGGACTATCGAAAGAAGAGGCATATGACCGTTTCTGGGCTGTTGACTACCGTGGATTATTAACAGATGAAATAAATGATGTATTCAAGTTCCAACAGCCTTACACAAGGAAAGCTGCAGAGGTGAAAGACTGGCAACGCAACGAATCTGGTAATATTTCTTTGTTAGAGGTCGTTAAAAGGGTGAAACCAACCATTTTAATTGGAACTTCTGGACAAGCAGGGGCTTTCTCAGAGGAAATTGTGAAAGAAATGGCTAAACATGTGGAACGCCCAATCATCATGCCCATGTCTAACCCGACTCATTTAGCAGAAGCAGTACCGGAAAACTTAATAAAGTGGACGGAAGGGAAAGCATTAATTGCTACAGGAAGCCCGTTCAATAACGTGGAATACAATGGTGTCTCTTACGAGATTGGCCAGTCTAACAATGCGTTTGTTTTCCCAGGACTTGGCCTTGGAGCTATTGTGGCCAAAGCAGAAAAAATTTCAAAGGGAATGCTGGCAGCTTCAGCGGATGCCGTTGCCAAAATGTCAGACATTAGCAGACAAGGAGCATCCTTGTTGCCTTCTATTGATCAATTACAAGAAGTATCGAAGGCTGTAGCTATTGAAGTGGCTAAAACAGCAATGGAAGAGGGCATTGCCAGAGCGAAGATTAGCGATATTGAAAAAGTGGTCAGTGAGGCAATGTGGAAACCTGAGTATAAAGCAGTTACCCGTTATGTAAAATAAGTTCTTGCTAAGTCGGCTGGGGCTTGCCCAAAATTGGGCGGGCCCTTTGCTTTTCTTAATTTTTTGGAAAGAGGAGTGTTTTTTTTATGTCAGTCGGAAATATCTTTTTGACTTTAATACCTATCTTTTTTACGATTATTGTTGGTTATCTAGGCGGCTATTTTAAGATTTTTAATACAGAATCATCTAAAGGTCTTAACACATTAGTGACTAAATTTGCGCTGCCTGCCCATTTGTTTATTGGGATCACTACCACTTCAAAACAAACATTAATCGACCAGTGGTCATTCTTTTTAACCATGACAATCGGCATTATTGGTTTTTATATCATTCTGTTAATCATTGCACGTTCCGTATTTAAATATGACTTAACGAAAGCTTCCATGTTTTCATTAAACTCAACCCAGCCCGCATTTGCCTTCATGGGAATCTCTGTCCTTGGCAGTCTATTCGGTGCACAGGAAATCACGATTCCAGTAGCCGTTACTGGGATTGTCGTGAATGCGTTATTAGATCCAATTGCAACTATTGTCGGCACCATCGGCCAATCTAGCAAAAAAACAGAGGGTGGCAAATCTAATAAATTAGGCATTATTTTACACGGTGTAAGCGAACCGCTTGCCTGTATTCCATTGCTTGCAGTTGTGTTAACACTTTGCGGCTTCCAGGCTCCCGACATCTTGAAGAACTCACTTGAACAAATCGGGTCTGTAACTTCTGGTGTTGCCTTGTTTGCTGTAGGCGTCACTGTAGGGATTCGAAAAATCAGCTTCCAAAAGGTTGCGGTTGGTATTTCTATCCTAAAGGTTATTGCTATTCCTTTATTTATGATTCTAGTCACAAGCCTGATTGGCTTAGATCATAAAGATACAATTAAGGCTATTTTGCTTGTAGCTTTCCCAGGATCAGCTGTTGCTGCGATGATTTCTACAAGATTCAATTCCTTAACAACGGAAACAGCCTCATCGTTTGTCATTAGTACAATTCTTTCTTTAATATCATTGCCTGTCTATATTTCTTGGTTAATGTAATTGTTTGCCCTCCATGAATGGAGGGTTTTTTATTTCTTAACATTGTGAAAAACTTAACAAACTAATTATAACGATTTTCTTGAGCTTTGGGAAGGGGTTTTTTGAATATTTTTCTGCTTGGAGGCTTAGATAGAAGTGAAAATCCTCATCCAGTCCAAGCCAAACTGATTGTATAATTATTATGATTTTTCCTTAACTCTTTTCACTTTTATTTATCCTTCTCTTCAATTTTTCTTCAGTAGATGAACCCTCAACAGGAGTATAAATGCTGCACCAAAAATCTGTATGACCATGAACTTGTAAAGAAGATAAATTAAATAGCATTTTTCCTGCCTTGGAATGCCTAAATTCAATTAAAACTTCGGGTGCCATACTTACCTGATTTTCTTGCCATAAAGACTCAAACTCTGGATTAAGATTAGTCATTTCTTCGAGAAATTGAGTGTACCATTCATCCCCCATATATTGTCCATAATAAACCCGAAAGATGGATAGAAAACCTTTCACAAAATGCTCCCAATTGACAGCTAAAGACCTCAATTCTTTCCTAGTAAACACTAAACGGATTAAGTTTCTCTGTTCAATGGGAATTTGTTCAAAGTCCAAAAAAACATAGGCTGCAGCAGGATTCCAACCAACGATTTGGAAATGTCGGTCTGTGATCAGAGAAGGACAATATTTTAATTCTGTTAAAATTTTTTCTAAAGATGGGGGAATTTTTGTTTGTAAAACTTCTTGTTTATACACATTTGTGTTTACTTCTAATGCTAAATCGTATAGATACTTTCGTTCATCGTTATTTAATTGTAGAGCAGTGGCTATAGAATCTAGTACAGAAGAAGAGACCTTAATATCTCGCCCTTGTTCTAGCCAGGTGTACCAGGTAGTGCTCACTCCCGCTAACTGGGCGACTTCCTCCCTCCTTAATCCTGGTGTTCTCCTCCTAGCTCCCGTTGGAAATCCTAATGATTGAGGTTGAATATTTGCACGTTTAGACTTTAAAAAAGTGGAAAGGGCTTCTAATCTAGTTTTACTATTCATGTAACATTACTCCCGTCACAAAGTGTCATCATATTACTAATTATACTAGGATAAACAACAACTTGTAATAGGATACGTATTGTGTAAAAATATGGTTAAATCTTTTACTAGGGGGAATAAATTTGGAACGTGTTGTGATTACAGGAATGGGAGTTGTCTCGCCTTTAGGAAACAATGTTGAAAAATTTTGGGGGAATTTGGTCGAAGGGAAGTCTGGCATTTCTTTCATTCATACAAATACATTTGACATAAGTAAACATAAAACAAAAATTGCTGGTCTTGTTAGGAATTTCAATGCCGAGGATCTGCTTGGTCAAAAGGATGCAAGACGTATGGATCGATTTTGTCAATTTGCTCTAGTTGCAGCTGAACAAGCATGGAACGATTCCAACCTGAACATTAAGGAAATCGATTTAGAGCGTCTTAGTGTATATATTGGTTCGGGAATAGGTGGAATTGAGACGTTGGTGCAAAATATTGATGTACTTCGAGAAAGAGGACCACAAAGGGTAAGTCCAACAATGGTGCCAGCGATGATGGCAAATGCAGCTTCAGCACAAATAAGTATCAAATGGGGGGCATTGGGACCATCTATGGCACCTGTTTCCGCTTGTGCAATTGGAAATACAGCTATTGGAGAGGCTTTCAGAATGATTCGATATGGTACGGCTGATGTAGCATTTGCTGGAGGGGCGGAGGCAGCCATAACAGAATTGTCTCTAGCCAGTTTTGGGAATGCAAAAGCGTTGTCTTCGAGGAATGATGAACCCAATGCTGCCAGCCGTCCTTTTGATGCTAATAGAGATGGATTTGTCATGTCTGAAGGTGCAGGAATTTTAATCCTTGAATCTTTAACACATGCCCTACGCAGAAATGCACGAATTTATGCTGAAGTAATTGGATATGGTGCTAGTACTGATGCCTATCATATGGTTTCTCCACATCCAGAAGGGAAAGGAGCCTATCTTGCCATGAAAATGGCTTTAAAAGATGCGTCCATTTCTACTAATGATGTAGATGTCATTAGTGCTCATGCAACAAGTACAGAGATGGGTGACATATCTGAAACAAATGCTATAAAAAAATTGTTTGGTGAACAAGCATACAGGATACCCGTTACGGCTAATAAGTCGATGACAGGACATTTATTAGGAGCAGCTGGCGGGGTTGAAGCGATTGCATTAGCAAAAAGTCTCCAAGAGGGCATCATTCCGCCTACTATCAACTTAGAACACCCCGACCCATTATGTGATTTAGATTATGTACCAAACAAAGCCCGCCAAACAAATCTCAAAATAGGGATCTCCAATTCATTTGGGTTTGGTGGGCATAATGCAGTCATTGCTTTGAAAAAGTATGAAATGTGAAAACAGTTTTATTAGAGAGAGTCAAGATATGTACTTACTATCAGGTTACTTCTCTTCAATATGAAAAAAATCAAGGACCTTACTTGTGGTCCTTGATTTATATTTAAATATCTTACAGTGCCTATGTAAAAAGGAATTTAACCGGATATTTGATGGGGAGAAGGTAATAGCCTTGCGGAAACCAGTCTTTTATAGACCGTAATTCCAATCCATGATGCCAAGAATGCTTTCATCAAGCCTACGACAATGAATGGGTAAAATCCTGAAGTTAAGGCAGCTGTCCAAGAAATTCCCGCAGCAAATTTAAGCCAAAAGGTTCCAATGGTCAAGGTAACAAGCATGCCGACCGTATTGGCAATCATCCCTTTCCACACAGTGAAGTTTGTCTTTTCAAGAATGACCCCTATCAAAAATGCCGCAGGAATGAAACCGATAATAAAACCGCCAGTAGGGCCGACAATGACCCCGAATCCGCCGGACATCCCACTAAAAACAGGAACGCCAATCGCGCCCATTAAGGCATAAAAAATAACCGAAAGAGTGCCATATCTTGATCCTAAAATGGTCGCAGCCAACCCGACTGCCAGTGTTTGCCCTGTAATTGGTACAAGTGGCAACGGAATCGTAACTTGTGCCAAAATACCAATGATGGCAGCAAATAAAGCACTAAAAATCCACATTTTTAATTGATTGTGTGATTGAAGCATCATATCCCCTCCAATGTTTAATGTTAACCAATTTTATATGAAGGTTAACACAAATAAAGTATAAGTTGCCAATTCAGTTTATGTCAATCTTTTTTCCAATTATTATGAGAAAGTATAAAAATGTGAAAGGCCAGGAATGTTTGAAAGTTGATAGCTGTTACTTATATACCATTAAATCGATTTGCGATTAGGCTTAATTACCTATATATGTAAAATATCGAAAAATATAAAACGTTTTCATAAAAATATTGTATTCTCAAAAATTTACCCGTTATTATAATTACCCTTAGAGTAGAAAAGGGATGTGATAGAATTGTCAGGATTGAAGGGCACTAAGGAGGCTGTTATCCATTCAGCAATAGTCCTAACAGTGGCTGGTGGATTTTTGCCTGGGATCAGTTACGCTGAAACAACCGGGCAGAACGTTACGATGGACCAAACTTCTATCATTGAGTCGGAGACGAGCATCCAAGTCGTTGAGCCTTCTCAGCTAATCAGCGGGCTGTTGATGATAAAGCTAAAGATGCTAGGAATCGTGGCAGATACTAATGAAGTCGTAAGGCCCTTGGAGTTTCCTGAGGGTAACAAAGTGAAAGTGAAACAGGTTGATTATATTGGCTTCAACCTAATTGCTGTTACATTGGACAGGCATTTGGCCACAGTTTATGCGAATGACCTTGCCTTTACTCAAGATGGCAAGGCTATGGATGTAAATAAAGCAGCCGTCTTAGGAAACAAACAAGGCCAAACAGTAGTGATCTACCAATCTCCCACACCGATTGATTCAGAATCCTTCACCGTAGATGACAAAATTTATGCTTCTGTAATGAATACAAACTCTGTTGACATCAATGGCAATTCGCTGCAGGCAGGGGATCACAGAAAATTAAAAGATGCTACTCCCCAGTTAGAAGACATACCCAATCTATTGACCGTAGCAAAAGATGGGACTGCTGATTACAGCACCGTTCAAGGGGCGATAGACGCCATTCCTGCCAATAATACCGACCAAGTCGAAGTGTTTATCAAATGTGGGGTCTATAAAGAGCTAGTTACCATCCCACAAAATAAGCCTTTTATTTATCTTAAAGGCGAAAGCGCTTCCGAAGTTGTTATCACATATGACAATTATTCCGGTAAACCCAAGGCAGAAGGAGGAACCTACGGGACATCCGGCAGTGCTAGTGTTTATGTATATGGCAATGATTTTACTGCTGAAAATATTACCTTTGAAAATTCTTTTGATGAGCAGAGTGTTAATGTGAATAATAAGCAAGCTGTTGCGGTCTATGCAAGAGGTGACCGTCAGTCCTTTAAAAACTCACGGTTTATCGGAAATCAGGATACCTTATATGTTAATGGCGGCACTCAATATTTCTATCAATCTTATATCGAGGGTGATGTCGATTTTATCTTTGGCCGTTCAAGTGCAGTCTTTGAGGATTGCGGCATATTCTCTCTTGACCGCGGCTCCACCACCAATAATGGCTATGTCACAGCAGCGAGTACCTTGATTACCGAACCATACGGTTATCTTTTCTTGAACAGCAGATTTCTTAGCAACGCGCCAAACGGCACCGTATATTTGGGAAGGCCATGGCATCCAAGTGGGGATCCGAATGCCATCGGCAGCGTGGTCATCATGAACAGCTACCTTGGTCCGCATATCATCCCGCAAGGCTGGACTGATATGTCGGGTTTTTCATATAAAGATGCCAGATTTTACGAATACCATAATAACGGCCCTGGGACAGTGAGCAATGATGACCGAAGACAGCTGACAGATGACGAGGCAGAACAGTATACGATTGAGAATGTATTAAAAGGCTGGAATCCTAAAGAACAATAAAAAAACAATGATTCTACTTAGTTTGTTAGCCTTCCTTTAGAAATACATATACCGTATTTCGAATAAGAGACTGCAATAATAGAAACCAATAAAAAGGAGTAGATGAAGATGAAAAAAGCATTCAGCAGTATCTTGACAGCTTCCTTAATGGCAATGAGTATATCCACAGTTTCGGCCGCTTCACCAGATTTAGGAAAGGAAGTCCTTGCACCAAATGATGGGTGGGCTGCCTTTGGAGAGGGAACAACAGGCGGGGCAAAAGCAGATGTGGATCATATTTTTACCGTAACCAATAAAAGTGAGCTCTTAAAGGCGCTTGGCGGTGAAAATTTAAACACCCCCAAAATCATTTATATTAAAGGTACGATCGATTTTAATGTGGACGAAAATAACCAGCCAATCGGGCCGGAGTATTATGCGGATCCGGCATATGATTTTCAAGCGTACCTTGATGCCTACAAACCTGAAGTCTGGGGTAAGAAAGTAGTGTCAGGTCCGCTTGAAGATGCCCGTGCACGCTCCGCTCAAAAACAAAAACAGCAGATTACCGTTAATATTGGCTCTAACACCTCGATTATCGGAGTAGGCGATGATGCCAAGATTATCGGAGGCAGCTTTATTATAAGTAAAGCTGAAAATATCATTATCCGTAATATTGAGTTCCAAGCACCTGTTGATTTCTTCCCGCAATGGGACCCGACAGACGGCGATTATGGCGAGTGGAATTCCGAATATGACAATGTCACCGTCACCAACAACACGCATAATGTCTGGATTGACCATAACAAGTTAACGGATGGAGAACACCATGATGAGGATTTTGGAAAAGTTTTTGGACGCACCTACCAGCAGCATGACGGTCTGCTTGATGTAACTAACGGTGCTGACTACGTAACCATTTCCTACAATGTGTTAGAGGACCATGACAAGACTTCACTGATCGGCTCCAGCGATAGTAAAACGAGCGACACGGGACACTTAAAGGTCACGATTCATCATAACTATTACAAAAACTTGACCCAGCGCCTGCCAAGAGTTCGTTATGGTCAAGTCCATGTTTACAATAACTATTACGAGTTTAATAGTAATTCTGATTATGAGTATAGCTATGCCCTTGGAGTTGGAGTCAACTCCAAAATATATGCGGAAAATAACTACTTTGATTTTGACACAGATGTAGATCCTGGAACCATTATTAAAGATTGGAAGGGAACTTCTATTTATGAAGATGGGTCTTTTGTCGACGGCAAGAGTTCTGCAAGTCAAGTGGATTTAGTAGCAGCCCATAACAAAATCAGTGATGTCCAGCTTGATGAAAATGTCGGGTGGCAGCCAACTTTATTTACAAAGGTTTACCCGACCCAGGCAGTCCCAGCCCTTGTCAAGGCAAAAGCCGGTACTGGCAAGATTGATGAATAAATCCAAAAACCAAGGCTATTGTTTAAAAAGCCTTGGTTTTTTGTTCCCCAAAATATAACCTATTAGACCCATTTAACAATAGGGGAGAGTAGGTTATTTTTAGTAGTAGAAGGAAAGGAGCAAGGAGAAATGCCTTAAAAAATGTAACCGCTCCCAATGCTGCGTGTGAGGATTAGCAATAAGGAAGGAGATTACTGGATGCATAAGGTGGTAATTGTAGATGATGACCGAATCATCCGCATAGGGTTATCAAAAGTGATTCCATGGGCCAAACACGGGTTTGAATTGGCGGGGATGGCAGCCGATGGAGTAGAAGGTTTGGATGTGATTAAAAAAACCGATCCACAAATCGTCATTTCGGATATCCGAATGCCGTTTATGGATGGTCTGGAAATGACAAAGGCAGTAAAGAAGTTTAATTCCAAAGCCAAGATTATCCTATTAACAGGTTACCAGGATTTTAAATATGCGCATCAGGCGATTCAACTAAAGGCATTTGATTTTCTTTTGAAACCAATAGAAACAAGCGAACTGATTGAAAAACTTGAGCAGGCATCAATGGAAATCGAACAGGAAAGACAAATAGAATGCCAGATTCATGAAAGCCAAAAGTACCGGCAACAGCAATTTCTGAAAAAACTTTGTTTTAGGCCGCTTCATGAACAGGAAATGTTTCAGGAGCTTTCTATGATTGGTATCCATCCTTTCGGTCATTTGACGGCCGCTCTGTCTGTTACTCTGAATCAGACGGAAGTCACACCGGTATTGAAAAACCACATATTGGAGGATTGTAGAGAATATATTAAAACTATTCCACTAGAGGGTTATGTTTTAAACGGTGATGCCGGGAATATTGCGGTTTTTTTATTCGGTACCGGGAACAAAGATGTTTTTACTCAATCCATCGCGAATTTGCCAAAAAATATTCTAAATATGATAAGAAATAAATATCCTACAACTGTTACAATTACCGGAGGAAGGGTTTATCAACAGGTGGCGGACATAGCCTGTTCTTATATAGAGGCATTGAAAGCCATGAACTTCCGTCATATAATGGGCATGAACAGTGTCTATAACATAGAAGCAATTGAAGCCTGCCAAGGGGAGGAAAGGGGGTTCACAACCGAGATAGAACAAGAACTATTAAAATATGTTACTTATGGACTTCCTGAAAAGGTAACGGAACTGCTGGAGGAGACAAAAAGGAAAATCAATGCAAATAAAAATTTGACCTTACAGGCAATGGTGCTGCAAGCAATAAAAATCATCAATCTCCTGGGCTATGAATCTTCCAAAATCAATAAGATTTGGGATGAAGCTAAAATTCTTGAAATTGAAAATGATCTAGTCCAAATGCAGACCATAGATGAAATTTTTACCCTAATCGAACGAATGGCCTTGGATGCCACGAATCGCGTTAAAAGGATCAATGGGGGGCGAAAGCATTCTCTAGTCAAACAAGCCATTGATTTTATCCATGCCAATTACCATCGAACCGATTTAAATCTGCAAACGGTTGCAGATGAGGTCCATGTCAGTTATGCCTATCTTAGTAATCTTTTTAAGGTGGAACTGGGGTTGAATTTTGGTGACATCCTGCTGGAAATGCGGATGAATAAGGCTATTGAGCTATTTCAGCAGAGTGATTTAAAAACATACGAAGTGGCAGAACGAACGGGTTATTCCAATTCTCATTACTTCAGCAGCAGTTTTAAGAAGTATACCGGATTTTCTCCGGCAGAGTTTAAAAAGCAAAATAGCAGGTTGGTAAAATCCTGAATATAACATAGAAAGAATAGGGGTGAACTCAATCAAAACGGAAGACGCAACGAAGAACTTTACCGTGATGCCAATGCTGGTATTCTTTATACCATTGGCTATTTCGGCCAGTTTAACGGCCATTTCCCACGTCATCATTAACGGGACATTAAGCAGGGCTGAACATGCCGAAATCATTATAGCCAATTATGCGATTGCTCTATCCTTGTTCGGGATTCTTGAGCGGCCGGTTTTGGTGTTCCGGCAAACGGCCTCGGCATTGGCAAGAGAAAAGGCTTCATTTTACCGAATCCTGGCTTTTTTTATTAAAGTTTGCCTCGTCATCGCCGTTTTAAGTGCTTTAATCGGTTTTACCAAGATTGGTGACTGGTTATTCGTATATGGATTCAATGCGGAAGCGGATTCAATGGCTTCCTTAAAAATTACGTTCATGGTCCTATCTCCGGTTATCGTCTTTTCGGGTTTGCGATGCTTGTATCAAGGCATCATCATTAACCAGCTAGAAACAAAATGGGTGACTGTTGGGGTCCTTATTAGATTGGCTGGGATGTTTGCCGTTGCCAGTTTTCTTGTCTTTACAGGTCACGCCAATACAAGTGCAGTCGGAGCAATTATTTTTTTAATCGGCATGGCCATAGAATGTTTGATCAGTGTTTGGCGGGGACATAAGATTGTGAATGGAAGCATGACCAAGAAGGAGACGCCTGTTATACAGAAGGAAATTCGCTCGTTCTACTATCCTTTGGTTTTTTATATGTCCTTTCAAAGTATTCTGATTCCCGTCATTTATGCCTTTCTGGGAAAAATCCAAGACGCGCATCTGGGCATCGCCTCGTTTGCGTTGGCTTTTAGTATTACAAACCTGGTCTTGAGCTTTTTTATGTATACCCATCAAATTGTTTTGCAATTCTATAAGCATAATAGAGCTGCCGTTATAAAATGCGTGCTCGTTTTTAGCTTTGTTCCCACTTTATTTCTGGGGATTTTATGTTTTACACCGGCAGGCCTCTGGTTCATGAGGACCATTTTAGGAGCTGATTTGAGGCTTGCGGCAGAAAGCCTGCATGTATTAAAATATTTTCTCATTAAAACGTCGGTGTTTCCATGGGTGGATTTTTTCGGCGGGTTGCTGATGCTTCAGAAGAGCACGAAATCCCTTTTGCCACCGCAAATTTTAAATATGCTATCGGTTGTTCTAATCATGATCCCGTTAGTAACCCTCTATCCGCAATTAAATGGGTCTGTCGGGGCCATTGCGGCTTCCACGGGTGAGATTGTCGGCTTATTGGCAATATCCTTGGTTGTACTAAGGAAGCAAAACACGAAATTAGTAAGCAAACAGAAACAGTTTAAACACGGCATATAAAAATGTTAACGTTAACATTTGTACTTTTATTATTGCATGTAGTAATAAACCGCAAAGTCACTTTGCGGTTTATTTTAGTTTCCAAATTACTTAAAAAATAAGAAGGAATATTCGAAGATGGTAACATCGGTTGTCAAAATTCGTCAAATATGTTAAGGTTAGTATTTTAATAGGTATTATTTTGAATCCTTAAATTATTTTGGTCATGAAATTAAGTTTCTCTTAAGAAAGACATATTATAATTAATATGTAGATTAATAGGTTTATATGACGAGAATATGCAGACGAGAAATTTCGAGAGGAGTTAATTCATTGAAGCGAAAAGTCCTGCTAGTTATTTTCATCCTTGGGATACTAACAAGTGTAGGTTATGTTGGGGCCAAAACAGTGCTTACCAAAAATACAAGTGCAAGCAGTGAACTAAGCGAAAGTACGCAAACAGAACAAAAACTGTCTAATAAAGTAGAATCGGCATCGGATGTCTCTCAGGCAAGTACCGCAGGTACCGCACAAAATGACAATGAAACCAGCCAAAATGAGACCGAATCTACAACTGACAATCAACCAAAAAATGTAACGGAAGATGAAAATGGAAAAATCGTCATAAATGATGTTCCATTAGTCCAGCAAATGCCTGAACTATCACGAGGCTGTGAGGTAACAAGTCTTACCATGATGCTGCAATATGCCGGGGTTTCCATTGACAAATTAACACTTGCTAAGGAAATCACCACTGTCCCTTTCCGTTACCAAAGCGGTCTAAAAGGCAATCCAAATGACGGGTTTGTAGGTAATATTTATACATTTAATAAATCGGGATACGCTGTTTATCATGGACCGATTGCTGATTTAGCGGAGAAATATTTGCCTGGAAAGATAGTCGATTTATCAGGGCAAAGCATTGATTCTGTTTACGAAATGGTTAAGCAAGGGTCACCAGTCTGGGTCATTACGAACTCAAGGTTTTCCTCGCTTCCTGACAGTGAATTTTCAACATGGAGTACACCATCAGGCCAAGTGAAAATTACTTATCGGGAGCACAGCGTGTTAATTGTAGGTTATGATGATACCTACGTTTACATCAATGATCCATTAGCTGAGCAACCATATAAAGCTGTTTCAAGAGCTAATTTTGAAGCGTCCTGGACGCAAATGGGAAGCCAAGCAATCAGTTACCAATTATAATAAGTTAGTACTAGACCGAGCAAAGAAGTTGAATATTCATTGATCATCCGAATAAGGGACACCTTTAGTCCTTTGTTCGGTTTTTTTGTGTCTGGACTACAAATTGGATCACTTCTTTTGGCAAGATGCAAAATCTATTTTTGATGAGTGTGTTTTCCGTTATTTTTTTCCGCTATTAGAAGACCATTTAAATGTAGAAGCCGATTTAGATGGTAAGGTGTAAATAAATGATTTTGAATTCCAGCGTATTTTGAACCTCATCAAATCATTGCTGACATTAGCAACAATCAAAGCAATAGAACCATCTGAATTCATGTATGCAACAGAATGTATATTTCCTTTATAATCAGTAGAGTCAATACGAACCGCTCCTGCATCAACGAATTTGCTGACATGGCCGAGTGCATAATACTCGACATTTTTTGAAAATGAACCATTTTTGGGATTGATCGTTATGACGCCACGGCAATTAGAACAACCGCCATTAGCCGGACCTCCGCTTGAATCTAAAGCCAGATTCCAAAACAGGACTGTTTTAGACCAATTTTTCGGTGCCCCAATCATTAAATTAGACATATACCAAGTGAAATTATCCCGAAAATCACTACCCCAATTTCCGCCGCTGCACTCCGTAAAGTAAATGCTTTTGTTTGGAAAGGCGTTGTGAACCAACGTCATTGAATCAGGGGGGCCTTCATAGCAGTGAAAGGCTGTTCCATCTGTATACGCACTTGCCCGATTATCACTTAATACCATAGTGGCGTAATCAATACCCTTATCCCAATTATGATCGTAGGCGATGATTTTGGTAGAAATATTATGGGTCACAAATGCTGGGCCTAAATATTCCCCCACAAACTTTGCCTGTTCAGCTGCATTCATACTCATACTCGGATAGGAGTTTGTTGTAAACTCCGGCTCATTTTGAACCGTTACGGCATATATCGGTATTCCTGCGTTCTTATAGGCTTTGATATACTTCACAAAATAATTGGCATAAGAGGCATACACCTTCTCGTCCGTATAATCTAGGTACCAGCCATTCAAGGTTTTTGTGCCGTATTTCATCCAAGAAGGTGCTGTCCAAGGTGTACCAATCACCTTAACATTACTTCTGTTGTTCAATATTTTTTGCAACAACTTAATGACTTGGGCGTCCTTTTTTATAGAAAATTCCTTCAGATCGTAGTCTTTTTCTAATTCGGTATCATCGTAAGTATAACTGCTGGGTTGACCATATTCATCAACTGAAAAATCAGAAGCTCCAATCGTGTGGCGAATAAAGTTGATATTTATTCCGCTCTTTTTAGAAAACAACTCCTTTACAAGTGATTCACGTTGAACAGTACTCATTTTTTGGTTAATCAGGTAGGCGGATGAGCCTGTAATAGCGGCACCAAAACCATCCATAGTCTGGTATCGTATGGTCGGATTCACATCAATTGCCGGTAAATGGTTCTCGGTATCGGTTGTAAAGGCCAAAGAGGTCTGGGGGGATAATAGATGCTTTTGATCTCCAGTCGTAAGCCATACATTTACTATGGTAGGTTGACGAGGCTGGACGGGGGAGGAAAAAGTAAAAATAATAAACAGAATGCACCCGAACAGCAGCCACTTTTTAGTTGTATTTAAGATGTTTGCACCGTTCATGCTTTTCTCCTTCATGAATTTTCTTAATTCGTTATTAACAAAAGAGCTGGGCTATTGATCCCAACTCTTTTGAAATTTGATTCAAATTATTAAAAGGATTTTTTGGTTATTTTTTAAACTTATCGGCCAATGGTAACATTGCCGCTTAACCGTATATCTTCTGAAGATGATCCGACATAAATTGGGACTTTGCCAGTCGGCATAACCCACTTGTGAGTTGTTTCATCCCAGTAGGATAAAGCCTTTGGATCAAGAGTTATGGTTACCCGCTGTTGTTTGCCAGGTGCAAGATTGACTTTAGCGAATCCAGCCAGTTGTTTTATCGGTGTTTCGACCTTGGCTGGCAGCTTTCCAGCGTATACTTGTATCACTTCTGAACCGGTCCTTTTACCGGTATTGCGAAGGTTAAGCGAAACCTGGACATTATCACCTTTGGCTGTGGCTTTCAAATTTCTATATCCGAAAGTGGTATAAGACAAACCAAATCCGAATGGGTACGCAGGTTTGATTTTGTTCCTCGCATAACCCTTGTAGCCAACAAATACTCCTTCTGAATATTGAGATTCTCCATTCACCCCTGGGAATTGTGCAGGATTGGAAACCGGGGTAGATTTTTCATCAACAGGGAAAGTGACAGGAAGTTTACCGGATGGGTTCACATCACCGAATAAGACATTGGCAACTGCGTTCCCTTGCTCTTGGCCGGCAAACCATGCCTGGATGATCCCAGATACATCATTTTGCCATCTATTCATTTGAACTGGCCGTCCGCTCATCTGGACGACAATGGTTTTACGATTGACTTTAGCGACTTCTTTTATCAGCTGTTCTTGGTTGTTTGGCAAATCCAGATGGGAAGGATCAACATAGCCTTCACTTTCGTAAGTCCTTGTGACAATTACAGCCACATCTGATTTACTAGCCAGGTCAACCGCTTTTCTCATGGCAGGATCGATTGCCCCTGCAGGCGGCACCCAGCCGAAACGAACCATTCCACCGAAATCTTGCGCCCCTGGACTAGGCTCGCCAGTACTATATTCAATTCGGATTTTGTATTTTTGGCCGCTAGTGAGCTGCATTTTCTTTGTAGTCGTAGTCAAATTTGGATTATTATTTTCGATAAATAGTTGATCATTAACATATAGTTTGCCTGATCCGAGACTGGTTAGTGACAAAGTGTAATTCCCAGTCCCAGGTGGCGTTAAATTCCCTGTCCATCGTGCAGACATTTTATTATTAAAATCTGTTGGCGTTGAGGGCAGCTTTGGCGATTGGGCATTAAACCCTCCATAGTTGTAAAAACCAAGATTCAGGTTTACTTGCGGGTCTACGCGCACCAAAGAAGGATTGCCCTCGAAATTAATATTGGTCCAGTACTCAGCGTTCAGCCCGGTTTTAGTTCCATCCGTAGATGTCAAAAGGGAAGATGGAACAGCCGAAGGGCCAGGCAAAATGTCTCCAGCACTAATCGGGTCACTGCCGGGAGAGTAAGTTACCGTTACATTCTGCCCCACTTTATTGCGAATCCCTTCTAAAGGGCTGACGGTATAAGTTGGATTGACTAGTGAGCTTCCGCCTCCAGCTGCTGAAGCATTATCTGCATCGGGTCCAATTACTGCAATGGTTTTGACTTTTTTACGATCTAATGGAAGTGCTGAATTCCGATTTTTCAATAGAACCATACCTTGCTCAGCCAGCTTACGCGCAGTTTCGCCATGGGCTCTGGCAGGAATCTGGTTATTCTGAACTGGTTGATCAAATAATTTCTTGCGGAACATTTGCAGCAAAGTCCGGCCAGCCATCTCGTTGATTCTTTGTTCTGTAACCTTCCCATCCCGCACGGCAGCCAGCAGCTTATCCCCCCATAATCCAATTGGGTCTCCCGGTGTCTCCAGATCTAAGCCGGCAAGAGCAGACGCTGCCGTGCTTTTATTGGCTCCATAGTCACTCATGACGAAGCCTTGGAAATTAAATTGTTTCCTAAGAATATCGGTAAGCAATGGTCCGTTTTCACAAGCAAAAGTGCCATTCACTTTGTTAAAGGAACACATCACAGAACCCATGTCGGCATTTTTGATAATATCTCCAAATGGCCGTGCATAAATTTCTTGAATGGTTCTCTCACTAGCCTTGGAATTAATGGTGAACCGATTAGTTTCCTGATTATTTAAAAGGTAATGTTTGCCTGTAGCAATGACAGGATGCTGCTGTACTCCTTGAACATAGGCTGTTCCGATCCTTGATTGAAGCAAAGGGTCCTCACCAAGTGATTCGAAGTTCCTTGCTCCCCAAGGAAAACGTGCTATGTCAAGGCCTGGTCCGAGGAGGACATTATGAGTGGTATTAAATGCCTCATTGCCAATCAAATCACCATAAGTCTTGGCGGCATTCACATCCCATGTAGCCGCCAGTGAGAGTGGAGCTGGCAGTGCGGTTGATTTCTTACCTTGTATATTTGGATTGGCAACACGAACACCAGCAGGACCGTCCGCCATTTGCAGGGCAGGAATTCCCAGACGTTCCAATGGAGCGTTATAAAACCCATAATTATTATTCATGTTTCCAGTGACGAAGGAAACTTTCTCCTCTAAAGTCATTTCCTTTAGTAATAAATCCCTTCGTGCTTCTGCAGTGAGAGAGGTATTCATCCACGGCCGGTTTGGCTGGGCAGATACTGGACTAAGCGATGAAACGATAATGGTTAGGATTAGTGCCATAACACCCAGCCGTAAAAGTTTTTTGAATTTCATTGATTCATTCTCCTTAATGTTTCGATAAATTAAACTTTAGTGACGTTTTGGTTATCTTTTCAAACGCTTATATAAGATATGAACTTTTCCCAATCTCTCCTTTCTCTCACAAAACTGGAGAATTTTCTATTATTCCCTATGTGATATATTGCCTATATGGCTATTATTTTACTCAAATGAAATTAGAATTTATGGGTCAAAGGCACTATAAAGAAGTGATGGCATTTTCCATAATTCCCCTTTTTAATCCGGCTTGTTGAAGACATTATAGAAAAACAAGATTTGAAGCTTTCAAAAACAAACAAAAATGTATTATAATAAAACAAAAATAAATAAAAGTTTTTTAGTTAGGCCAATTGCTTATGTCAAAAAGGGGATGTAAGAAAGATGAGAGTAAGTTTATTTGCCACATGTCTCGTGGATCTTTTCCAAAGCAATGTGGGGAAAGCCACCGTTGAATTGCTTGAGAGATTAGGGTGTGAGATAGATTTTCCGGAATCACAAGTTTGCTGCGGTCAGCCTGCCTATAATAGCGGTTACACCAAAGAATCGAAGGAAGCCATGAAGCGGATGATCGACACATTTAAGGATGCGGAATACATCGTGTGCCCATCCGGCTCCTGTGCTTTTATGTTCCATGAATATCAACATATCTTTAAAGGTGATCCTGTTTGGGAACCGAAAGCTAAAAGTTTGGCAGAGAGAACGTATGAACTGACACAGTTCATCGTCGATGTGTTAAAAGTCGAAGATGTCGGGGCGCGACTAGAAGCAAAGGCGACCTATCACACATCTTGCCATATGACAAGATTATTGGGTGTGAAGGAAGCACCGATGAAACTTTTGAAAAATGTAAAAGGTTTAGAGTTCACCGAACTTCCTGGTAAAGAGCAATGCTGCGGGTTTGGCGGTACTTTTTCCGTTAAAATGGCCCAAATATCCGAGCAGATGGTCGATGAAAAAGTATGCCATGTGGAAGAAACAGATGCAGACATCCTGATAGGGGCCGATGCGGGCTGCCTCATAAACATCGGTGGAAGAATTGGCCGCAAAGGGAAACCGATTAAGGTTATGCATATAGCAGAAGTATTAAACAGCCTTTAATCACCTTGATACGTTCAAAAAGGGAAGGCGCAGAGAATGGGGGAATTTGTATGCCAATGAAAATAAGCAACGAGCAGTTCAAAGAACGTGTCAATAAAGGAATCCATGACGACTTTATGCGCGGTGCCGTTTCCGGTGCTCAGGATGGCATGGGTGTCAAAAGACGGGTCGCTGCCGAAGAACTGGGAAACTGGGAAGACTGGCGTAATCATGGCGAGGAAATCCGTCAACATGTTTTGGAAAACTTGGATTATTATTTAGAACAACTAAGTGACAATGTGGCGAAACGCGGGGGCCATGTCTTTTTTGCCCAAACGAAAGAGGAAGCGAACGATTATATACGCGGTATTGTCAGGCAGAAACAAGCCAAGAAAATTGTCAAATCGAAATCAATGGTGACCGAAGAGATTAGTCTGAATCATGTTCTTGAACAGGAAGGTTGTGAAGTGATTGAGACTGACCTTGGCGAATATATCCTTCAGGTAGATGACCATGATCCTCCGTCCCATATTGTCGTTCCGGCACTCCACAAAAATAAAGAACAAATCCGTGATGTGTTCACGGAAAAACTGGGCTATACCAAAACTTCCAAACCGGAGGAACTGGCTGCCCATGCCCGGGAGATGCTTCGTCAGGAATATTTGACGGCGGATATCGGGATTACCGGGTGTAACTTTGCTGTAGCCGAAACAGGTTCGTTTAGTTTGGTGACTAATGAAGGAAATGCTGATTTGGTTACGGCACTCCCCAAAACGCAAATTACCGTCATGGGGATGGAACGGCTTGTCCCAACCTTTGAAGAAATGGAGGTCCTTGTTTCCTTGTTAACCAGAAGCGCGGTTGGACAGAAGCTAACCAGCTATATTACCGTGCTGACGGGTCCTAAAGAGGAACTGGATGTTGATGGGCCGGAGGAATTCCATCTTGTCATTGTGGATAACGGAAGGTCCAATATATTGGGCGGAGAATTTCAATCGGTGCTTCAATGTATCCGTTGCGCGGCATGTGTCAATGTATGTCCAGTTTACCGCCATGTGGGCGGGCATTCCTATGGTTCCATCTATTCAGGGCCAATTGGTGCCGTGCTTTCTCCATTGCTAGGAGGTTATGACGAGTTTAAAGAACTTCCGTATGCCTCCTCACTTTGCGGGGCATGTACGGAAGTATGCCCGGTGAAAATCCCGCTGCATAATCTGCTGCTCAAACACCGTGAAGTGATTGTGGAAAAAGAAGGAAAAGCACCTATTTCGGAAAAATTGGCTATGAAAGCATTTGGGTTAGGGGCTGCATCTCCAACTTTATATAAAATTGGTTCGAAACTGGCTCCAACCGCGATGAATCCTTTCACCGATGGAGATAAAATTTCCAAAGGGCCTGGACCATTAAAGGCTTGGACTGAAATCCGTGAATTTCCGGCACCAAATAAAGAAAGATTCCGGGATTGGTTTAAAAACCGGGAAAAGGGGGGCGAATAACATGACTGGAACGATACAAAACCGCGATGCATTTTTAAATAAAATTGCCAGTCAGCTTGGCCGCCCGCGTATTGCCGCGCCTGTAGAACGGCCAAACTGGAAATTCAGGCCGCAAGACGAGGTGTTAAAGGGCGCAACCCAGGATGAACTGGTAGAGGTTTTAATTGAACAATGCAAAAAAATCCATACCACCATTCATACAACCGACAGCGGCCAACTATCATCGGTTCTGGACGAAGTCGTCAGCGATTACGGCGGCGGCTCGGTTGTGACTTGGAAGGATGAAAGATTCACCCGGTGGGGACTCGATTCTTTGATGAAGCAAGAATGGCCGAATAAAGAAATCGATGTATATGAATGGGACCATAAAAAAGGTGAAGAAAATATCGCCAAGGCTGAACAGGCTAATGTGGGTATTACCATTAGTGAAATCACACTCGCCGAGTCAGGGACGGTTGTTCTTTTTAGCGACGAAAATAAAGGCAGGACTGTCAGTTTCTTGCCAACCACCTATATTGCCTTAATCCCAAAAAGTTCGATCGTGTCTAGAATGACGCAGGCTGCTCAA
Source organism: Neobacillus camarae (assembly GCF_054950115.1). NCBI lineage: Bacteria > Bacillati > Bacillota > Bacilli > Caryophanales > Bacillaceae > Neobacillus > Neobacillus camarae. The sequence goes on from NZ_JBUCKX010000001.1 coordinate 1,218,482, forward strand.
AAAATGAGGCAAATCCATCAGGAAACGGGCCATGTGGCATCCTGTATTAATTTTATAACCGGACCAAGCAACTCAGCCGACATTGAATTGAATTTAGTAGTCGGAGTCCACGGTCCTGTTAAAGCGACTTATATTGTTATCAATGATTTATAGATAAAAATGAAATCAAACTGTCCTATGGTGACTTTTTCAAACCATCATAGGACAGTTTTTTATTTAAAATTGGCTGGGATAAAGTTTAATTTTATTTTTTTAACAAGTTGATTGGAGCGGAAGGCATATAGGACCGTTGGGAGAACGGAGCAGGAGCTGAAAAAGTGCACCATATTTTATAAGTGCCGAAAATCTTTATATTGACCGAGCAGAAGGAAAAAGGGACGTTTGGGGAGATAGGAAGGAGGCTCCCGTTCCGCCCGCGGAAAGCGAACGCCAGTAGTGGAAATCAATAGTCTAAAATAGCCGAGACATTAACAAAAATAATATAAAAATAAAAAAATGAAATTTTTATGAACTTTTCTATTCAAAAATAAACAAAGATATATTATAATAAAACAGAAGATAACAAACATAAATGCAAACAAACGGAGGAGTAAGAATGGTACAGAACCTTTGGAATCAAGAAAATGCATCACAAGTAACAAAAGGGGTACAAGAGCTCGTTTACCGTTCCAATTTAATTGGCTCAGATCGTGCGGTATGTAACTTTGGCGGCGGTAACACTTCTATGAAGACAATTGAAAAGGATTTCCGCGGCCGTGATGTTGAAGTTATGTGGGTAAAAGGAAGCGGTTCCGATTTAGCCACAATGAAGGCTCAAAATTTCACAGGTCTTAATTTAGAAGACATTCGCCCATTATTCGAACGCGAAGAAATGTCTGATGAAGACATGGTTGCTTATCTTTCACATTGTATGATTGACAGCAAACACCCAAGAGCATCAATCGAGACATTATTGCATGCATTCTTACCTTTCAAACATGTGGACCACACACATCCTGATGCAATCATTAGCCTTTGCTGCGCAGACAATGGAAGACAATTAGCAGAGGAGATTTTTGGAAACCGTTTTGTTTGGGTACCGTATATTCGCCCTGGATTTACTCTTTCAAAAATGATTGCACAGGGAGTATTAAATAATCCAAATGCAGAATTAGTATTAATGGAAAAACATGGCCTTGTAACATGGGGAGAAACTTCTGAAGAGGCATATGCAAAAACCATTCAAATTATTAACGAAGCTGAAGCATATATTAATGAAAGAATTGACGAGGCTAAAACTTTTGGCGGTCAAAAATATCAATCTCTTTCTGAAGAAGAAGCTACTAGCGTTCTAGCTAAAGTATTGCCTGTTATCCGTGGCGCAGTAAGTGATGAGAAGAAAATGCTGTTAACTTTTGACCGTGGTGAAGATGTACTGCAATTTGTGAACAGCAACAACGCACCAGAACTTTCGCAAATCGGTGCTGCTTGCCCTGACCATCTTGTTCATACCAAAATGATCCCACTTTATGTAAACTGGGATCCGCAAACAAAAGATGTTGAAGCGCTGATTTCCAGCATCAAAGAGGGAGTCGAAAGCTTTAAAACAGCTTACAAACAATACTTTGAAGAAAACAAAAACGAAGGCGACAAAATGTTCGAACCAGCACCACGTGTTATCTTGATCCCTGGTATTGGTATGGTGAACACTGGTAAGGACGTTAAAAATTCAAGAATCAGCGGCGCATTATACCACCGTGCCATCGCTGTAATGAAGGGTGCTACAACATTAGGAAACTTTGTTTCTCTAAGTGCAAACGAATCTTACAATGTTGAATATTGGCCATTAGAGTTATATAAGTTATCTCTTGCTCCAGCTGAAGCAGAGTTCTCTAGAAAAGTGGCATTCATTACTGGAGGAGCAGGCGGAATCGGTAGCGCAACAGCACGCCGCTTTGTATCTGAAGGAGCTGCAGTTGTTCTAGCTGACTTAAATCTTGAAGGGGCAGAAAAGGTTGCTGCTGAAATCAACGAGCAATTTGGTGCCGATCGTGCTCTTGCTGTAAAGATGGACGTAACGAGTGAAGAACAAGTACAAGCTGCATTTGATCAAGCTGCGCTTACTTTCGGTGGGGTCGATATCATTGTGAATAACGCCGGTCTTGCTTCAGGAAGCCCGCTTGACGAAACAACTCTTAAAGAATGGAACCTAAACTTAAATGTACTAGGAACTGGTTATTTCTTAGTAGCCCGTGAAGCCTTCAAGCAAATGAAGCAACAGAACATTGGCGGTAACATGGTATTTGTCGGTTCTAAAAACTCTGTTTATGCCGGTAAAGGTGCTGCTGCTTATAGCTCGGTTAAAGCACTTGAAACCCACTTGGCAAGATGTATTGCAGCTGAAGGCGGCGAGTTTGGTATCCGTGTGAATTCCGTTCTTCCAGATGCTGTACTCCAGGGATCCGCTATTTGGAACTCAAAATGGCGTGAAGAGCGTGCCACAGCTTACGGCATTGCCCCTGACCAATTAGAAGAGCACTACCGTAAACGTACTACCTTGTTAGTAAACATTTATCCTAGTGATATCGCAGAATCGATTGCATTCTTTGCTTCATCAAAATCAGACAAAACTACCGGATGTATGTTAACTGTCGATGGCGGTGTGCCAGCAGCGTTTACTAGATAATAAGTGTATTGAAAAAGAAACTCTTTGATTAGGCAGCCTAAACTGCCGTCGATATCCTGAGGAAAAACGGATATCGACGGCAGTTTTTTTTGCCTGTAACGCGAAAAATAAAAAAAGGCAATGAAACTGGCAGTATCCGTTACTAAAACAATTTTGTCCAAAGTCCGCAAAAAAGTCTTATTTTGCCTTCAAGGGATTTAAAAAAGTGTTATTGTTGGAAAACCTCTGCTCTACTAAAGTAAAAGAAAAGGGGGGATTGTTGCCGAGGTTATTAAATGACCCTAATTAAATATAAGGAGGAGTGAATAAGAATTGCCATCTTATTTTTATGAGAATGAAAGCATCCATGCGAAGCTCGGAAATCAGGTAGAAGGAATCCTAGCAACCATTTCCGATAGATATATAGGATCCAATCCACCTCACCCCATAACGTTCCGGGCATTCAGTAAAAAAGGGTTTCATCGTGGGGGCGATTACCGCTATGTAATGAATTTGGAGGAAAAGTTCCCGGAAGCAAGTGATGGACAATGGGTCTATACTTGGGCCAAATTATGGAGCGATGACGAAAAAGATATTGCATTGGGGTTAAACTGTTTTGGTCCGGTACGGATTTACCTTCGTAACGAGCCAATCTTTAGATCCAGTATTGTGGAGGAAACGAATCCGAAGAGAAGAACTAATTTCCGTGTAAGGCTGGAAAAAGGCTGGAATCATTTCATTCTGCAATTTATGAAAACGCCTTCCGGATTTGGGGGGATATTTGGAACAGGGTCATTTAAACGGTTTCCGCTGCACTTCTTAATGCCATCAGAAGAAAGAAATGGACAAGAAGGCTGGCTATTTACACAGCCGCTTGAACGTGTAATGGACCAGCTCCCACAAGAAGGTACATACGAATGTGATGATGATGTGAAGTGGCTTCCGGAACAAAAATGGGATCAGCAAAGGCCGCAGCTCTCCAGAATGTTTGGGATTCAGGAAAATACTCAAGCCCTTGCTTGGACAAAGCTAGTCAATAACAAGCCTGCCATCCGGACTTTTATCTTGAATGGAGAAAATAACGGCCCAGTTGAACTATATGTAAATGGTGAATGTCTTTACCAGTCGACACAGAACAAGAAGTTTCAAGTATCCGTTGATCTCCCGTACGGGGAACATCAGATGGTGATCAAAAGCACCTGTCAGGGTAACAAAGACTGGGGCTTTCGGCTTGGGGGAGAAAATTTTACCCTCCCGGTACCTATCGAAGGTGTAAAGGGCGCTTGGATATATGCAGGTCCTTTTTCGTTGACGGCGCCTCTTGTGCTAGAAGATGTACTGAGGATGGATACGTTATTAGATGGTGTTGACGGCCCAACCTATTGGCGGCTGGACATGCCGGATACATGGGTACGTCCTTATTTGGAGAACCCTTTGTTTGGTAAATGGGATTATCCCCTTGGCGTGACATTGTATGGACTTTTGCAGACGGGGAAAGAGTTAAACCGCGAGGATATTGTCGACTACTCTTTGCGTCATATCGAGACATGCACATCCTTCTATCAATATTCCCTATGGGACCGAAAGCAGTATGGCGCTTCCGGGATTAATACCCAATTGTCGGCGATTGATAGTTTAGATGATTGCGGATCTTTTGGAGCAACCATGCTGGTTGGCCAGCAAATGGCACCAATCCGCGATGCAAGAGAAGTTGCCGATGACATTGCGGATTATATTTCCTATAAACAAAGTCGACTTCCAAACCAGGCATTATATCGCAGCTTCGGCAGTGTGGAATTTATGAAGGATACGGTATGGTGCGATGATTTGTACATGAGTGTACCGTTTCTTTGCAGATATTTTGAGGTAACAAAAGACAGCGCTTACCTTGATGATGCTGTTAATCAGTTTTTACGATATAAGGAACTTTTATTTATTCCAGGCTTGAATATTATGTCACATGTCTATGACTTTAAATTTAATACAGCGACAGGAATCCCATGGGGGCGCGGTAATGGCTGGGTTATCTTTTCCTTATCGGAACTATTGGCTGTGCTGCCGGAAAGCCATCCGCAGCGGGAAGAACTTCTGACCTTTTTTAGAGAACTAGCGGAAGGTTATTTAGCCTTACAGGGGGAAAACGGCTTATGGCACCAAGTGTTAACCGAACCAGACTCCTATGAGGAAACATCGTGTACGGCAATGTTTATTTATGCTTTTGCACGTGGCATTCGCTACGGCTGGCTGGAAGACCCAGAAGAATTTATCGAAGCTGTTATTCTAGGCTTTGAAGGGCTTTCTAAAGTAGGTGTTGATAAATATGGAAATGTGTATGGCGTTTGTCAAGGTTCGGGTTATGCCTTCACGAAGGAATATTACAAAGATGACCTAACATGGATATTGAATGACACACATGGAATTGGCATTGTTTTACTTTCAGGCATTGAGACATTAAGACTGAAAAATTGGATGGCTCAACAAATCAAAGGAGGAGTTTTGCATGGTTAAGCAAATGAAAGATGTACAAATCGCGTATATCGGCGGGGGGTCGCGCGGCTGGGCGTGGGGCTTAATGAGTGATCTAGCGATAGAGGAAAGCATTTCTGGGACCGTTAAACTGTACGATATCAATTACGAAGCGGCAAAACAAAATGAGACGATCGGCAACCGTTTGCGTGAACGTGACGATGTGGTCGGCCAGTGGAACTATGAAGCTGTTAAAACATTAAAAGAAGCATTAACAGGTGCAGATTTTGTGATTATCTCCATTTTGCCTGGGACATTCTTAGAGATGAAGTCAGATGTACATACACCGGAACAATACGGAGTCTATCAATCTGTTGGGGACACAGTGGGTCCCGGAGGTATGGTCAGGGCACTAAGGACCATTCCACTCTTTGTGGAAATTGCCAATGCCATTAAGGAGCATTCGCCAAATGCATGGGTAATCAATTATACAAACCCAATGAGCCTTTGTACGAGAACTCTTTATCATGTATTCCCAGAAATCAAAGCATTTGGCTGCTGTCATGAAGTATTTGGCACCCAAAAACTTTTGGCTTCCATGTTGGAGGAATTGGAAGGATTTGAAAAGGTTAAACGCAGTGACATAAAGGTGAATGTGCTGGGGATTAACCATTTTACTTGGCTCGACCGTGCTTCTTATCAAAATATCAATCTTTTGCCGATATATGAAAAATTTGCTGATAAATATTATGAGTCCGGTTTTGAGGGAAAAAACACGGGGAACTGGCTGAACGACCATTTCTCTTCCGCCCAAAGAGTAAAGTTCGACTTGTTTAAAAAGTTTGGTGTCATTGCGGCAGCCGGGGACCGGCATTTGGCGGAATTCATGCCGAACACCTGGTATTTGCAAAGCCCTGAAAAAGTAAGAGAATGGAAATTTGGTTTGACACCGGTTGATTGGCGGGCTGAAAGAGGCAAAGAGCTTTATGAAAAGGGCCGGCGCCTTGCCAATGGAGAGGAATCCTTTGTATTAAACGCTACAGGTGAAGAGGGCGTTCAAATGATCAAAGCGATCCTTGGATTGGGTGACATCATTTCGAATGTCAATTTACCGAACAAGGGGCAAATGGCCGGAGTGCCAGAAAACGTGATTGTCGAAACGAATGCGGTGTTTGGTCACAATAGTGTCCAGCCAATTGTCTCGGGTGAACTGCCAACTCCTGTCAATAATATGGTTTTGCGCCACATCCATATCCAAGAAATGACGCTGCAGGCGGCCATCAAGTGTGACAAACAATTGGCTTTGAGCGCGTTTAGACAGGATCCTTTGTTAAGTTCGCTTACTCCTGAGGAAACAGAAGAGCTTTTTGAAAAAATGTTGTTTAATACAAAAAGCTATCTGCCTGGTTGGGAATTTGAAACTGTCAAAAATTAAATGAACTAGATGGGAAGGGGCTGTCCAATAAGGGTCTGACTTTACGCCTCGACCAATATATAGAACGAGTTTTTTAAAAAATTCTCTATATATTGCGGAGAGGTGTCTGACCCCTTTGCTTTTTGGAAAACCCTTCTTCATTTGCATCCAAAGGGAAGGGGATTTTAATGATTACAAATAAGCTGAAAATTTTCCTTGCAGCCGATTCGACTGTACAAAGGTATGACGTGACTGAAAAAAATCAGGGTGGCTGGGGAGAGTTCCTTCAGAACTATTTCACGGATGAGGTAGAAGTAGCCAATCATGCAATCGGTGGAAGAAGCTCTAAAACCTTTATCGAGGAAGGGCGTTTAGATAAAATTGCGGAGGAAATAAAAACCGGTGACTACTTGTTCATCCAAATGGGGCATAATGACGCAACCAAAAGCAAGCCAGAACGGTATACGGAACCTTTCACAACCTATAAAGAGTATTTAAAAGAATATGTTGAGGTTGCGAAAAGGTGTCAGGCAGAACCGGTGTTGATTACCCCGGTAGCCAGACTGCATCTAGAGAATGGAAGTTTTATCAATGACTTTCCGGAATACTGCCAGGCTATGAAAGAGATTGCAAGAAATGAAAACGTAGCATTAATCGATTTAATGGAAAAAAGTCTGAAGTTGTTTGAGAATATTGGGTATGAGGAAGCACTTGCCTACTTTATGGTGTCAGTCAATGGAACCGATTACACCCATTTTACCAAAACAGGTGCAAACCAGATGGCTAGACTGGTAGTCGAGGGAGTAAAAGAACTGAATCTGCCAATCGCTAAGTTTTTTAAATAAGTGAATGATATTTAAGATCACCCTTTTTTTGGTGGTCTTTTTTTACACGAATTTCCGAAGCGATTAGAAACAAGTGCAAAAAAGTATTATTGCTGGAAAAAGAAAGCGCTTGTAAGGTGGAATTTAGCAACACTTTTTAAAAAGCAACTACAACAGAAAAGAGGCGTTCAAATTGGGAAAGGGCACAATATGGCCAAGTGAATGGAGCGAGTTTCGGGATTCCATTACCAATGTCAAAATTACTCAATTAACGAACTACAAGGCACACGATTATCACGTTTATTTCACGAATAACGGCTGGTATGATAACGGATCTAAGCTTTTGATATGTTCTGACCGCGGGAACTCGATCAATTTATACAGCATTGAATTGTCCACCGGAGAATTAACCCAGCTTACGGATTTGGATCCAAAGCTTACAAATGGATTGCAGGGAACTTTCTTAAATCCGCTCAAACATGAAGCGTATTTTACTTATGATAAAAAAATTATCTCCATTAACTTGGATACCTATGAGGAACGGACTATCTACCATCAGCCAAAAGGCTATCATTTTAGCAATTTAAGCTGTACAGCGGATGGAAAACATTTATGTTTCGGTCTTTCAGAAGATTTGTCACAAACTATCAAAACCAATCTTTCTGGCGGATACGTAGGTTTTGAAGAAACAGAAGCGGCAAGACCTTATTGCATGATTAACTTGCTCAATCTCGAAACAGGGGAAGCCCGAATCATTCATGAAGAAAAACGCTGGATTGGTCATGTCAATGCATCACCCACCCAGCCACATTTGATTACATTCTGCCACGAGGGACCATGGGAAAAAGTCGACCATCGAATCTGGGTTATGAATATTGAATCAGGAGAAGTTTGGAAGCTTCGCGAGGGAACAAGCAATCAATATGCCGGCCATGAATACTGGCATGCGGATGGACTCACGATTGGCTATCATGGGTTCACGGACTCTTTGGACAGAACAGATGGCAAGTTTCTAGGGTTCGCATCTTATGATAATTCAGTTTGCCAAGAGTTTGAATTCCCTTATCAAAATATGCACATCCATTCCAATGATTCATCCTTCATAGTGGGGGATGGACAGCAGTCGAGTGCCTACCATGGCGAAAGGTACCAGGATTGTATATTCCTATGGAAAAACACCAATCAAGGCATGGAAGGACCAAGAGTTTTATGTAAACATCGCGGCAGCTTTCATGTTCAGCAAATCCATGTCCATCCAAGGTTTAGTCAGGACGGGACAAAAATCTTGTTCACAAGCGATATGAATGGCTATGGTAACGTTTATTTAGCAGATGTTCCCGACTTTGAAAGTCTGCCAAGACTAATAGATGGGAAACTAATAAAATAATAGGATGACAGAACGGAGAATGACATCGATGAAAGTAAAATGGTTAAACACAAAACCGGCAGCGCAAACGGGTGTCTCCTGGGGGGTGCCATGGAAGCAAGGTGCGTTGCGGAAGGAGGATTCTCTTTCTCTTGAAAATGTTCAGGGGGAAAAAACTCCATTACAAAGCTGGCACATGGCTTTTTGGCCGGATGGAAGCGTAAAATGGACTGGGCATGCAGCCATCCTACAGGGGGATTTAGATTCATTTGAAATCGTAAAAGACGAAAATGCAACCAATGAGCGTCCATTACAGATCACAGAAACAGATAATACCATTGAAATAGATACCGGCGAAAGCCAATTTATTGTGAATAAACGGGGTAGCAGCTTTATCCAAACCATAAAAAACGGCTCTAAAATTTTTGGCACAGACGGAAGATTAGTTGCGATTAAAGAAAGCTGCAGCAAGGAGAACGGATGCAAGGTCACGCGGGAAACAGCCCTTCAAAGTAAAATTATCCAGGTAGAAATGGAACAAAAAGGTCCGTTAAGAAGTGTCATTAAAATTGAAGGTGTCCATCAAGAACATTCAAAGGAAACTACTCTGTTGCCATTTATCTTAAGATTGTACTTTTTTGCCGGTACATCCACGGTTCGACTGGTCCATACCTTTTTATATGATGCTGACCCGCAAACTGATTTTATTAAAGGGTTAGGCATGGAATTTTCCGTACCAGTAAAAGGGGAACTCTGGAATCGAAATATCAGATTTACGGGTGATACGGGAATCTACTCGGAACCAGCCCAGCTGCTGCTTACCAGAAGACATCGCAATGCAAACGGTTTGTACCAAAAACAGATTGATGGGGAGATATTGGATTTAACAGGACCTGACCATCAACCATTGCTTGAGCATGCCAAGCAAAATGCGGTTTGGAACGATTTTAAAATCACGCAAGATTCCTCTGATCATTATAAAATCGTAAAAAGAACTGGGGACGGCTGCTCATGGGTAGAATCGACACATGGAACAAGAGCAAAAGGCTTGATTTATGTTGGGGGGGAAGATGGCGGCATTGCAATTGGCATGAAAAACTTCTGGCAGAAGTTTCCGTCTAGTTTAGAGGTTTCCCAATTAAGTCAAGCTGTATCGAAAGTAAAAGTATGGTTTTGGGCACCTGATTCCGAGGCAATGGATTTCAGGCATTACAGTCAAGAAACTCATGTGGTAAGTGCCTACGAGGGATTTGATGAAATGAGGGCAACTGCAAATGGCATTGCCAATACAAGCGAAGTTTACTTGCAACTATACGCCAATGCCCCAACACATCAAGAATTAGTCCAAAAAATCGATGAGTGGCAATCGCCTCTGTTGCTGGTTTGCGAACCGGAGTACTATTACGCTACGAAAGCATTGGGAGTTTGGGGCTTACCCGATAGAAGCACCCCTGCCAAAGCGATGTTAGAGCAACAATTGGATTATGCCTTTGCTTTTTACAAAAATGAAGTGGAACAACGTAAATGGTACGGTTATTGGAACTATGGAGATGTCATGCACACCTATGATCCCGTGCGCCATCAATGGCGATACGACCTAGGGGGATTTGCATGGCAGAATACAGAGTTGGTTCCAAATATTTGGCTTTGGTATGCCTTCTTGCGTTCAGGCAGGGAAGACATCTTTACATTTGCGGAAGCCATGACCCGGCACACCAGCGAAGTTGACCGTTACCACTTAGGCGAATATGCAGGACTAGGCTCAAGGCACAATGTCGTTCATTGGGGCTGCGGGTGCAAAGAAGCCCGTATTAGCATGGCCGGGCTGCATAAATATTACTACTTTTTAACAACCGATGAAAGAACACGCGATTTGTTAACAGAGGTGCGAGATGCGGATCAAGCCCTTTACGGACTTGACCCAATGAGGGAATTTTATTCTGCTGAAGAATATCCAACACATGCTCGTACGGGTCCTGATTGGGCAGCCTTTTGTTCGAATTGGTTTTCTGAATGGGAACGTACGGAAAATATCGAATATAAACAGAAAATTGTCACGGGAATTGACATTCTTAAAAAGTTGCCGTTCCGATTACTTTCCGGCCCAACCTTCGGCTACGATCCAGAAACAAGTTCCCTTCTTCATATGGGGGATGGAAATGAAGGCGGCTATCATATGGTCATTGCATTTGGCGGGCCTCAGGCCTGGATGGAAATTGCCCAGGCATTGGATGATGAAGTATGGGATGATATGCTAGCCGAATTCGGAGAATTTTATGTGTTAAGCAATGAAGAAAAACTGGAAAGAAGTAATGGTGTTCTTTATGATAAACTGTTTAGTCTTCCCATGCTGGCATCCGGGATGGTAGCCTATGCGGCGGCAAAAAGGCAAGATGAAAATTTAGCAAAAAAAGCTTGGAATCTGTTATTAAATGATGAAATAAGTCAAATGGTGCTGCCGATAGAAAGCCAGGAAATCGACATTTGGAAGAAATTGTCTGAAATACCGGAAATAACGACAAACACAACTTCACAGTGGTGCTTAAATACGATTGCAGCATTAGAACTGATAGGAAATTACCTGCCAATGGAACAAACACAAGAAAGTGATAATGCGGCAATAAAGTGAAAAGAGCTTGAAAAACCCTGTTGTATCAAGGGCTTTTCAAGTACAAAAATTGATAATTGCAAGAAAAATGAAAGCGGTTTAATTTAAAGACAATACAGGACACAGTTACGACAAACTAATCGCTCTAGTGGGCTGTTGGGGTAACTGAACAATGTTGGCAATGAATCTACTATTTTTTATTGGGGGAATTTGAATGAACAAAGCAAAAAAATCAATAGGAAAGAAGGCAGCCATCCCGGCATTATCCGTTTTGCTGGTATCTTCCCTGATCGGCTGCAGCAATGATTCTGCACAATCAAGTACGAAAGCAAGTAGTAAAGCAAGTGGTGAAAAAACTTCTGAAAAACTGGATATTAGTATCATGACGACTGCCTATTCAGCTACTCCGCCAACAGAAAGCAGCCCTTCCTTACAGGCTCTGGAGAAGTACACGAATGCTAATATAACTGTCAATTATGTTTTCAACTCAAACTATACTGATAAATTAAATGTAACCTTAGCTTCTGGCAATTTGCCAAAAATCATTATGATTCCTAGTAAACTTCCAAGTTTTGTAAGCGCTGTCCGTGATGGGGCATTCTGGGATTTGACACCATATTTAAAAGATTATCCAAACTTAAGTAAAGCTAATGAAATTACCTTAGCAAACAGTGCAATTGATGGAAAAATTTATGGCATTTACCGGGCTCGTCCACTAGGAAGAAATGGATTCTTCTTCCGTAAAGATTGGCTGCAAAACTTAGGATTAAGTGAACCTAAAACAATTGACGATTTTTATAATGTTTTAAAGGCATTTACAAACGATGATCCAGATGGAAACGGGAAAGATGACACTTACGGCATGACCATTTCGAAATGGTATGGACCGTTTGATATTATGCAAACATGGTTTGGCGCACCGAATAAATGGGGCATCAAAAAGGATGGCACGCTCCAACCAGATTTCATGACTTCTCAATATATGGATTCATTGAAATTCTTTAAAAAATTATATGATGAAAAATTAATCAATTCGGATTTTGCTGTAATGGATACCGCAAAATGGAATGAACCATTCCAAACTGGAAAATCAGGCGTTCAAATCAGCACATTGGACGATGCTCATAGAAATCAAGAGGCTATGGAAAAAATCGATCCAAAAAATAAAGACGTTGTGGATGTAGCAGGAGCTGTCAAAGGAGATGAAGGATTGTTCAATCTCCCTACTGATGGTTATAACGGCTTATTGGCTATTCCAAAATCAAGTGTAAAAACTGAAAAGGAATTAAAACAAGTTCTATCTTTCATTGATAAATTGAATAACGAGCCTGCTCAAACAATTGCTTATGATGGCGTTGAAGGACGCAATTATAAGATGGAGAATGGAAAACTCGTAGCCATTACAACATCTACAGACCCAGAATATACAGAATTCCAAGACCTTAACCAATTCATACCAGGGATTCCTGAAAGCAATTTCAAACATGCTGATTATTCAGCACTTCGTTTAAAAGAAAACAAGATCATGGTAGATAATGAAGAAATTGTTGTAGCAAATCCAGCTGCTTCATTGCTTTCAGAAGTTTATGCTCAAAAAGGACAGCAGCTTGACAACATTATCAACGATGCCAGAGTCAAATATATCGTTGGCCAAATTGATGAAAACGGATTTAAAGATGCGATTAAATTATGGAAGTCTTCCGGTGGGGACGACTACGTTGCTGAAATGAATAAGTTATACAAAGCTAACAAAAGCAAAAGCAAAAAGTAAGATTTGAAAGAAACAGGCAGTTTCCATAGCTGCCTGTTTCAAAAAAAGAATTTGTTAAGTGGAAGGAGAGGAACAATGGAAAGAGCTGATGCACAGACCGTTGAAACGGAATTAAGCGGCCTAAAAACAGAAGTAAACACAAAAGCAAAATCAAATATAACTCCACTTCAACGCATCATAAGGGATAAATGGCTGTATGTCCTGTTGCTCCCTGGTTTAGCTTATTTTATCATATTCAAATATCTGCCAATGTGGGGAGTGGTCATTGCCTTTCAGGATTATTCACCATTTAAGGGCGTGTTTGCTAGTGACTGGGTCGGCTTTGATAACTTTACCAACTTCTTTAAAAATCCGGATTTCTTCAGATTATTGAAAAATACGGCCATCTTTGCGGTGTTGAATTTGGTGTTTTTCTTTCCGGCTCCGATTATCTTATCATTATTGCTAAATGAATTGCGCAGTAATTCGTATAAGAGGGTTATGCAAACCTTTATCTATGTGCCGCACTTTATGTCCTGGGTCATCATTGCCAGTATCACGTATGTCTTTTTTACAACTAGCGGTGGTGTTGTGAATGAAATCGTCGAGCAAATTTATGGCAGGAAAATGGATTTTCTTTCTGCTCCAGAGTGGTTCCGCCCATTAATTATGTTACAGATTATTTGGAAAGAAACTGGCTGGGGAACCGTAATCTTTTTAGCCGCGCTCACATCCGTTGATAAAGAGCAATATGAAGCAGCGATTGTAGACGGCGCCGGAAGATTCAGACGGTTATGGCATGTCACGTTGCCTGCGATTAGAAGCACCATTATCGTTATGCTGATTTTGCAGCTTGGACGTTTTCTGGATACCGGTTTCCAACAAATCTATTTGATGAGTAATTCACTAAACCGCGGTGTTGCGGACGTTTTTGACACATATGTTTATTTTGTCGGGATTACCCAAGGTGCGTACAGTTATAGTACGGCGGTCGGCTTGTTTAAATCAGTCATCGGAATCATCTTGGTGTTGGGATCGAACAAACTAGCCAAGAAATTTGGAGAAGAAGGAATCTTTTAAAATGGTGTATCATCGAGGAGGTGTGGCGTATGTCGATGCCAAAAATGCATAATACACGTGCAGGGCGCGTATTTGATGGATTTAACGTTATTTTTCTAGGAATCATTGGAGTTCTGATGATTCTGCCATTTCTGTATATCATTGCAGGGTCTTTTGCAACGGAGGCTGAGCTGACAACGAGAAGCTTTTTTATCTGGCCGAAAACATTTACGCTCGATGCCTATCAATATATTTTCTCTACTGCGACATTTTCACGGAGTTTACTCGTATCGATAGGTATCACCGTAGTCGGGACGATCGTTTGTCTGTTTTTTACCTTTACCATGGCCTATCCGTTATCGAGAAGTAATTTATTGGGACGTAATTTCTTTTTGAACCTAGTTATCTTTTCGATGCTATTCAGCGGCGGTATGATTCCGACTTACATTGTGGTTAAATCACTGGGATTGTTGGATTCATATTGGTCTATGATCCTGCCAGGGGCAATTAATCCATTTAACTTAATTATTGTCAAAACTTTCTTTCAAGGGATTCCGAATGAATTAGAGGAAGCAGCTAAGATGGATGGTTGTACAGAAATGGGGATTTTTTGGAGGATTATTTTACCATTATCGACACCAGTTCTTGCGACTTTTACGTTATTCTATGCGGTGGGGATTTGGAACGATTTCTTCCATGCCTTATTGTATATTAGTGATGCAACAAAATGGCCAGTACAAGTGCTGTTACAGCAAATTATTATTTTATCGCAAGGTAATCTGGCAGATACGACTCAGATGGGTGAATATGTAGCTCCACCTGCCCAATCTTTGAAATTGGCTGTAGTGGTTGTGGCCACCTTGCCAATATTAATCGTTTATCCGTTCCTGCAAAAGCACTTTGCCCAAGGAATGCTGCTGGGATCTGTAAAAGGATGATAGATTTTATATTTTGAGAAATAAAGACTAGTTTATAATGGATCGTATTGGTCCATTAAAAACTAGTCTTTATTCATTTTGTTAAAAGACGGGAAAATATTCTTTGTTTGTGGGTTTTGGTGGGTAAGAGAATCTGCAGTGCTGTGTTTTTTTGTGGGATGTCACAAAACTTTTTCATTAAAGCGCTTTCGAATTGTAAATAGTTATGCCATAATAGTCTTATTACCATATAAATGATGCTTAGGCAACGGAGTGTTTTTAATGGGACCTACAAACATGATTGCTAAAATGAAAAACTTATGGCAAGGAAGCTACCATAGGAATAGCTTTATTCTCATCTTACTAATTACCAGTATACCAGGATTGATTATAGGTTTAGGAATCTATTGGTTTGCCGTTGGTAAGGTAGAAAATGAACTTCGAGCATCCAACGCAAGCCAAACTTATCAGCGGGCAAAAAATATTGATGAGCAATTTAAATACATTGAGGAATACACAACCCATTGGGCGTTTGAGCCTCGATTTGGAGACAACTTAAAAAATATTGATTTTGTCAAACAGTTTACGGAAACAAATGACATTACCAAAACTTTGGGGCTATTGGAAGGCAGCCATAATTTGATAAGCGGTGCTGAACTTTATTTGGATTCGGATAAACCAGTGCTATTTAACACGAATTACAATGTATTGGATGAAAAAGAGAACCAAGTTTATCAAAATATGCTGTCAAAAGGAACTAGACTCCATTGGGAAGAAATATCGCCGGCCAAAGGACAGAAAACCTCGACTCTGGCATTTGTCAGCAATATTCCAATCATTAATAAGGTACCATTCGGTGCGATTATTGTTAAGATTGACCATGACAAAGCTCTCAATCTATTGAAAACATTAAATCCCTATGATCATGGAGCCACATTTCTTTTAAATGAACAGGATGAATTACTGCTTTCTTCAAACAGTACCGGTCAATCCAACTTTATGAATGTACTAAAAAAGGAATTGGGTAAACAAAAGAATGAGAGCGGATCGTTTCAATTTGAATATAAAAATATAAACTATTTGATTTCTTTTGGCCATTTTAGCCGAATTCAATCCCAATGGACCTATATTTCTGCTTCACCAATGACATCCATTACAAAACCTATTTTGTTTATATCAAGATTAATCATGATTATCAGTGGTTCGGCCCTTCTTTTGGCAATCATTTTGTCATGGTTTACTTCACAGCGTATTTATGCGCCAATCCGAAATCTGATGCGAGTATTTTCGGAGGATGATACCGATAATTGGAAGAAAATCGGTAAGGATGCGTTTTCCATTATAGAGCAGCAATGGAAAGAGTTGTCGCAAAAAAGCAATTTACTCCAAAGCCGGCTTTCTGAGCAATTAACCGAATTAAAAGACAACTTCCTTTATCAACTGGTTCAGGGGGATTTACATCACTACAATGAAGAGGACTTGCGCCAACGCATGGAGACCTATGGTTGGAATGTGAAAAATCAGAATTTTATTGCTATTGGGCTTCAACTGACTGGACCATCCGGTTCCAAAGAAAGTACCCCCCCTAATGATCATGGAGTAGTCACGTATATGGCGGCTAATATCATGGAAGAATTGGCTCAAAGAATGTTTTCACAATTCGATATTATCAAGTTTTCCGACTTCTCGGTAGGAATGTTGGTTATTTATACACCAGAACATGCCATTGAAGAGGATTTGCATCACTTTGCAGAAGATGTGAGTGAAACTGTCAATCAGGTTATTAATATGCATGTAACCATAACCATTAGCGATAAGACCGACAGCGTAAAGAAAATACCTTATATTTTTGAAGATGTAAAAACAGGCATCCGATTCCGAATCTATGAGAATAGCAATCAGATTATCGACTTGCGTAAGTATAAGCATTCGGGAAATAGTGATTTTCAATATCCGTTTGCCGTTGAAAAAGAAATTATTCAAGCCATTCGAATGGGCCAAGTTGAAGAAATCGAAGCATTAATTAACAAATTCATTCAGGAATTTATTCGTAAAGGAATCAGTGAAATATTCCTGCAACAGGCTGTGATTCAACTCTTTAGCAGTATTCAGCATGAAATATTGCATTCAGGAATCCATCCGCTTGACCTTTTTAACGGAAAAAACATGATGGATGAACTTTCTAATATCCGTGACCCTGAGAGAATTGTAACTTGGTTTACAACAGAAGTAATCGGCCCTTATATAGATAAACTCGAGAGCCGCATGAATATGGAATTAAAATGTATTATAGAAAAGGTCGTTATTACCATTCAGGAAAGGTATATGGATGATATATCGTTAGAAAGTTGTGCCGATGAAGTGGGAACGAACCCTTATACGCTGAGCAAAGCTTTTAAACAGATTATCGGTATTAACTTTATTGATTACTTAACACAATTAAGAATTGATAAAGCAAAAGACTTATTAATCCATTCCGATATCAAAATAAATGATATTGCCGAGAGCGTGGGATACAGGCATAGTTATTTCAACAGGATTTTCAAAAAACAAATCGGTATTCCACCGAGCCAATACCGAAAGCTGAATCAAGAAGCAAATCAAATGAAAGCAGGAAGTGATGGTTAACGGGGTTAACCATCACTTTTTTTTATGAACAGCCGTTTTTTCATGATTACACAAAAGTATGGTTGTAGGAAAAGTTTTATCCCTTTATATTAAGTTAGAAAAGCACATTTCCTTTAAATCATAGGAGGGATTTTGTTATGAGCAGTACTCGGTTTGAAAAAGGTGAATGCCTTTACGCAAATCCCATGACCTCTTTAGCCGGATATACAGGGCTGGATTTGAAGGAAAAGCTTAGATTACTTTTAAACGTAACCGATTACATTTTTTAGACATTTCTTTTTACAATCTATTAAGGCTACAGGAGGTAATTTCTATGCAAATGAATGGGCTTACAGGAGCGCTATATAAACTTTGCGAGTGGATTTTGAAATTAGCGTATCTTAATATTTTATGGCTTGCCTTTTCGGTTGCCGGGTTAGGGGTATTTGGATTTTTTCCTGCAACCATCGCCATGTTTGTCGTGGTGAGGAAACTGTTGATGGGGAATTTTGATGTTCCCGTGTTTAAAACTTTCTGGGAGTCTTACAAAAAGGAGTTTCTGAAAAGTAACCTCCTCGGACTCATTATTGTGATTCTTGGGTACTTCTTATATGTTGATCTACACTTGCTTAAAAGCACCGGTGGGGTTATGAATTTAATCTATTATCCTGTGTTACTTATTTGCTTAGGATATATATTAACATTGTGCTATGTGTTTCCGACGTTTGTTCATTATGAGCTTAAAGTTCATCAGGTATTCAAAACATCGTTCTTCATCATGCTATTCAATCCGCTTTCGACAGGCTTGATGGCAATTGGCGTTGTAGCAATCTACCTTTTACTGACGACAATCCCAGGACTTATCCCCCTGTTTTGCGGCAGCTTATTATCCGTGATTTTGATGTGGTCAGCATTTTTTGCATTTTCCAAAGCAGAACGGATACAAGCATCTCTCTCAAAATGAGATTAATGCATCTGTATGTGGATTGGCGAAATTTGGTGGAGCGGATCGGGAATATCATTAGGGAGGATGTACATGCAGAATAAATATTTTAATGTGTGCGAATATGGGGCAATTGGCGATGGCAAAACCCGTGCAACAGAAGCCATTCAAACTGCAATCGATGATGCGGCTGAATCGGGGGGAACCGTTGTTTTTGATCCTGGAATTTACTTAACGGGTTCTCTTTTTGTCAAATCCAATGTGGAATTAAGAATTGATGAAGGTGTGGAAATTCGAGGGATTGTGGATGAATCAGCCTATCCGGAAATGTGGTCACGCGTTGCAGGAGTAGAAATGAATTGGCCAGCCGGGCTCATTAATGTCTTCCATCAAAAAAATGTGAAAATTACAGGAAAAGGCCTCCTAAATGGCCAGGGGGAGTATTGGTGGAAAAAGTATTGGGGGGAAGATAAACTGGGGGGAATGCGGAAATTTTACGAAGCCCAGGGGTTGCGCTGGGCTGTTGATTATGACTGCAAACGTCCGCGCATGATCATTGTTCACGAATCCAGTGAAGTGGAACTATCTGGATTAAGCTTGATACGTTCCCCTTTCTGGAACGTTCATATTTGTTATTCCCATCATATTCAAGTGAATGGCTTAACCATTACTGATAGTAAGGGACCAAGCACAGATGGAGTCGATATCGATTCATCAGAACATGTATTGGTTGAAAATTGTTTTGTTGACTGCAATGACGATAATTTGTGCATTAAGGCCGGGCGCGATTATGATGGACTGCGCGTGAAACGTCCATGTCAAGACGTTACTGTCCGGAATTGTGTGCTCGGACATGGCGAAGGGATCACTATCGGCAGTGAAACGTCAGGAGACATCAGAAATATTGAATTTTATAACATCAAAGCTAATAAAACAAACAACGGGTTCAGACTAAAATCTGCCAAAACACGGGGCGGTTTAATTGAAAATATTATTGTTCATGACATTGAAATGACAGACGTGGCACATCCGTTAATCTTTGAATTAAACTGGCATCCAAAATATAGCTACTGTGAAATTCCAGTAGATTATAAAGGAGAAGTTCCTGAACATTGGAAAGTACTGGCTAAAAAAGTTAATCCGCCCGAATTAGGAATACCTGAATTTAAAAATATGGAAATTTTTAATTTGAAAGCATCGGATGCTAAGGTAGCGTTTGCCGTTGCTGCATTTTTGGAGAAGCCGATTCATCATGTAAACTTCCATGATATTGAAATATATGCAAAAGGTGCTGGATACATAAAGAATATAAAAGATTGGAAAATGAACAATGTCAGGCTGCATATCGAGTCGGATGAAGACATCGTAACGGAAAACTGTCAAAATGTAGAACTGCCTAAGGTAGTGAATTTACAAAAGAAGGTGAGCCAATGAGCCAATTACAACAATTAATAAACCAGTTTCAAAATCCATCCGCAGAGTATTCTGTTTTTCCCTTTTGGTTTTTAAATGGGGATCTTACGAAAGAAGAGATTTCTAGACAATTGAGAGATTTCAAATCTAAAGGAGTTCTCGGCGTGGTTGCCCATCCACGAATTGGCATACCAAAGGATATCGAATATTTAGGGCCGAAGTTTATGGATTTAATGCAATTTATCATGGAGGAAACCACTCAGTTAGGAATGAAGGTGATTATCTATGATGAGGGCATGTATCCATCGGGATCAGCCCATGGCAAGGTAGTTGAAAATAATCCGGAGTATGCCGCACGCGGCTTAAGAATGTCGTTGCACCCAGCAAGCGGATATACACAAATTGAAGAAAGCTTAGAGGAATACGAGGAGATAGTTCTCGCGGCGGCTGCGAAATTTGTCGGAGAAAATGAAATTGATCCCCAATCCATTATTTCTTTGGAAGTTCAAAACAATACAGTTTCGTTTGAACCGACCGAGCCGGGCGATTGGTTCGTGGTGTCCCTTATTTCTACTTTTTCAAAAGGAACAGTGCGCGGAATTCATTTCGGTGAAGATGATGGTGAGCCTGGAGCACCGCCGGCAGGGGATTTATTAAATCCCGATGCCATGCAAAAGTTTATTCGTGTGACGCATGATGTCTATTACGAACACTTGAAGGAGTACTTTGGGAATACGATCGAAGCGCTTTTCACCGATGAACCGAGTGTGGTTGGACGCTGTGTGGACACCGAAAAAATTAAGCCATGGACAATCGGCTTTATGGACTATTATCAGGAACATGGAAATGACAGCACGGATTTATTATCACTATGGTTTAACGTTGGATCTGACACCAACATCAAGAGGAGAAATTTTAAAAAGACCGTCAACAAACGGCTTCAAGAAACTTACTACCGTCCGATTTCGGAATGGTGTGATAGTCATGGCATTCAATTGACAGGACATCCTGAAACAAGTGACGATATTGGATTTTTAAAATACTTTCAACTGCCAGGCCAGGATTTGGTGTGGAGATGGGTGGGTCCGGAAGATAATAAAGGAATCACCGGCCGTGACAGTACATTAGGAAAATGTTCATCGGATGCAGCACGGCATCGTGGTTTGCCGCGCAATGCCAATGAAGTTTTTGGCTGCTGCGGTCCAAACGGACACCAATGGCAATTTTCAGTAGATGATATGAAATGGTTTGTTGACTGGCTGTTCGTTCGGGGCGTGAACAAACTTTATCCGCATGCATTCTATTATTCTATTGAAGGTGAACGACTGAATGAACGTGCACCGGATAATGGTCCTCATAACGCATGGTGGAAATATTATAAGAATATTGCAGATTACGAACGACGCATGTCTTGGTTGTTGAGTGAATGCACGAATGTAACGGATATCGCCATTTTATGCGAAGAAGATCATCTTCCATGGAAAATTGCCGAACCATTATATACTAATCAGATTGAATTTAATTATCTAGAAGAAGAACTTTTTCTTCAAGATTGTATTCTTGAGAAAAATAAAGTGAAAATACAAAACCAAAATTATCGAGTTCTTATTATTGAGAATCTTGAACAACTCGTTTCAAATGACCTTGCCCTTAAACTCAATCTGTTTCTTGAAAACGGCGGAGCGGTGATTGTTTATAATCCTGGAAGGAACAATCTCCCATTATCTGGCAATGTTATCCAAATCTATAACTATAACAGCTTAATCGGCGCGATTGATCGTGTCCTTTCCCGGGATGTTTATTTAACACCGATTAATCCTGGGTTACGGGTTACCCATATTGTAAAAGAAGGCATTGATTTTTACGTTTTAGTGAATGAAGACGACCATGCCATAGAAGGTGAATTGGCTGTGAAGTGTCATGGCGCACTAGAAAGATGGGATGCTTGGAATTCTATTATAGAGGCATTGGAGATTAAGGGAGCGGATGATACCTATACAAGGTTCAAGCTTTCCTTGCAGCGCCGGGAGTCGGCCATTATTTGTGTAAACTCAGATGGAACGCCATCATTTGCAAAGGGTTATACAGAATCTAAGCCGAAGATGAATGTTCGTGTCGACAATTGGACTGTAACCAATCCTTTCTGTCATGAAAAACCACTCAAAGACTTGGTTTCTTTGACTGAGTTTGAAGAGATGAAATATTTTTCCGGGGAATCTATTTATGAGTCTAACGTGACTGTTCATTCGATAAAAGAATATAAAAAGGCTGAATTGAATTTAGGTGAGGTTTGCGAACTGGCTGAAGTAATGGTTAACGGGAAAACCGCAGGAGTAAAGCTGTGGGGTCCGTATCTTTTTGACATCACCCAATTTGCCGACAATGAACACTTGAGCATAAAAGTAATCGTTACCAATAGTAAGGCAAACGAATATGCCAAGGAACCGGTTAAATCCGGACTGATTGGCCCGGTGACATTAAAACTTTATCAATAAATAAATGATGCTTTGATTGCGATTGATTTTAATAGAATGGGAGGTATTGTTATGCCCAAAGTGATTATGACTTTTCCTGAAGGAAAACATAAGGTATTAACTATGAGTTACGACGATGGCAGGGCAGCCGATAGAAGATTAGTAGAAATCTTTAATGAAAATGGAATTAAGGGAACGTTTCATATTAATTCCGGGCTATTTGGGACCGGGGACCGGATTCCCCATGAGGAGGTCGCGCAGCTGTATAAGGGACATGAAATCTCAACCCATACAGTAACACATCCGACCATTGCCAGATCTCCCAAAGAACAAATTATTGAGGAAGTCATGGAAGACCGGAAAGGATTGGAGAAAATTGCAGGATATACGGTTAGGGGACTATCCTATCCCAATGGTTCTTATAATCGATTAATCAAAGAAATGCTGCCATATTTGGGAATTGAATATGCAAGAACTGTCCATAGCACAATGAACTTTTCCATTCCGGATGATTTTCACGAATGGAATCCAACCTGCCATCATAAACGGGATTTAATGAAACTGGCAGAGGAATTTGTCCAGCTCCATAAAAAACAATACTTGTACATGATGTATGTATGGGGCCATAGCTATGAGTTTGACAATGATCAAAATTGGGATTTGATAGAGAACTTTTGTAAGTTTATCGGCCAGCGGAGTGATATTTGGTATGCGACTAACATTGAAATTGTAGATTATTTCAAGGCTTTCCAAAACCTTAAGTTCTCGGCAGATAGTAGTTTTGTATATAATCCATCCGCGATGTCTGTTTGGCTGAGTGTTGACAGTAATATAGTAGAGGTAAAAGCCGGGAAGCAGGTTGCACTGGCATAGCAATGGAAAAAAGTGGTGGAAGATGAATCGTCTTTCACCGCTTTTTTTATGCTAGAAGTCCTGTTTACAAGTAGGTAAAAAGTACTATTTTCTACTAACCTCTGATTTTTAAACAAGAATAACTGATTTTTTTCTATCTGAAAATAGTTCATAGAGCTAATATACACATTGTAAACGTTACCAAGTGCTGGAAAGGATGTGATTTTTAGGAGAAAAATGAGAGATTTTGAATAAAAACTTTTTTTATTTTAGCAGGGGAGGAAGGCATTTCAAATGAAAGAAAGAAAAATAAATAAGTTTTTTGCCATTTTTCTTAGTCTTTTATTAATCATTACAGCTTTACCGGCAGTACCTTACCAAGTATCGGCGGAAGAATCAACTGTAGTGAAAAAATTTGACTTTGGCACACCAACTAGTCCGGTGCAAGACAGCTACACCAAAGTATCTTCAGAAACAGCTTATTCAGCAGAGACAGGCTATGGTTTTGCTGATATCTCCAAGGTAACCTCAACAGATCGAAACACAGCAGACCCCTTGAAATCAGATTTTATTACAACAACTGAGACATCCTTTAACGTAGATTTACCATATGGTGATTATTCTGTGACTGTCATTGCGGGGGATGCCCAAGACACTGCAAATACAGGTATTAAGGCAGAAAATATCCAGAAAATTCAAAACACTGATATTCAAAAAGGTGCCTTTATTGAACGGACTTTTACCATATCACTCGTAGATGGGCAATTAAATTTTGAATTTACGGGTACTACTCCAAAGGTAAACGGAATCATCATCGAGAAACTCCCGGCGAGATTGGCTGCCGAATTGCCAACTGTCTATATCGCCGGTGACTCAACGGTCCAGACATATGATGCATACTGGCAGCCGCAAGCCGGATGGGGCCAAATGATTCCCCGCTTTTTTAGCTCTGATATCACATTCCAGAATAAAGCGATTGGCGGAAGAAGCACAAAATCATTCATAAATGAAGGACGTTTAGATGCCATCTTGAATGAAATTAAACCGGGTGACTATTTCTTAATTCAGTTTGGCCATAACGATGCAACCATCAGTATACCAGAGCGTTATGCATCCGTACCTGATTATAAGAATTATTTAAAAACTTATATTAACGGCGCGCGTCAGCGTGGTGCCACTCCGATTTTGGTAACCCCGGTTGGCCGACGTGATTTTAATGCTGAGACAGGTAAGTTCAATGTCAGCTTCCCGGAATATGTTCAGGGAATGAAAGAAGTGGCTGCCGAACTAAATGTGGATGTCGTCGATTTAAGTGCCCGAAGCCGTGCTTATTATGACACGATTGGCCCTGAAGGATCCCTTTCTGTATTTTTACATACAGACCCAGGTGTATATACCGCATTCCCGAATGGGTCACAGGATAATACCCACTTCCAAGAATACGGTGCAATCCAGCTCGCACGTATGGTGTCGGATGAGATTAAAAACCTAAATATTCCGCTATCTCAGTATGTGACAGGTATTGAACCGCCAGCTAACCTTCCTGAAAAGCCGGCTGATGTGGTCGTAAGCAGTGTAAGTAATGCCGGTGCACTTTTGACTTGGAAACAAGTAGAAGGTGCAGACATCTACCGGGTTTACCGAAAACTATCGTCTGACAGTGATTATAAGATGATTGGGTCATCTACCATCCCAAGATTAAGTATTACGGGTATGGAAGATGGGAAAACGTATGATGTTTATGTAATCGCAGTCAATGGAAAAGGTGAATCCGAAAAATCAGATGTTAAGCAATTTACAACGAAACAAGCAACGTTGAAATATGACTTTGGAATCGCTGGAAGTCCGGCAGCACAAGGCTATACAGAAGTAAACCTGTCGACGGTGTATACTGCTCAAAGAGGATACGGGATTGTCGATGCCACTGGTATGATTGGCCGTGACCGCAAGACAGGAGATGATGTCACCCGTGATTGGCTGGGCTATTTTAACGTAGGTTGGAAGTTCAATGTGGATGTTCCAAATGGACTTTATGCCGTAAAACTATATGTAGGTGATTACTTAGGAAGTGCAAGAACAACACTTGCGATAGAAGGCCAGGATTATGGCACTATTTCTGCATCTAAAAACAACTATACGACTAAAGTGGTGTCCCAAGTTTCTGTTAAAGATGGACAAATGAATTTTAGCTTTGGCGGCTCCACAGCCATTGTCAACGGATTGGAGCTTACCCCAATTTTGATTGCTCCATCTGCGCTGAAAGTGGATGAAAAGTCATTGGATGCTGATAACCCATATGTGACTTTATCATGGAAAGCGGTTGAAGATGCGGTCAAATATAATGTTTACCGCAAAGTGGCCGGGACTAAAGAATATAAGTTAGTCGGCAGCTCCACCACTACATCTTATACTGATAAAACAGTGGATGTTGGAATGGAATACGAGTATGTGGCTACAACAGTAGACAATGCAGGTGTGGAAACAGATCCATCCCTATCACTTAAAGTGTCGATGGTTGATCCAGCACAGCCAAAACCCTCTGCACCAAGCAATCTAAGGACTGGCGAAGTGAACAAGAATGATCTGACCATTAGCTGGGACCAAGTGGATGGAGCTATTACCTATAATGTCTACCGTTCCAAAAAGGAGAACGGAACGTTCGAATTGATTGGTAAATCGAAAATCGCTTCCTACAAAGATGAGACTGTTTTAACGACGATTCCTTACTTCTATAAGGTTGCTGCCGTTAACGCAGGTGGTATTTCTGAACAATCAAAAGTATTAAAAACACCTGCGGTCACAAAGCTGAAAAGACAAATGGAAGAACTTGACCGGGCTCCTGTTGCGATGAAAACGAAAGAAGGAGTGTTTGTCAGCTGGAGAATGCTCGGAACCGACCCTGACAGCATTAGCTTTAACGTTTACCGTGACGGAGAAAAAATTAATTCTGATCCGATCACTTCCAGCACCAACTATGTGGATAAAGACGGAAAAGCTGAATCGACCTATGAAATTCGGGCAGTGATTGACGGCAAAGAACGGAAATCAAAGGATACAACCAACGTGTTGAACCAAAATTACTTTGATATTCCACTTAAAAAGCCGGCAGATGGGGTAACTCCACTTGGTGATCCATATTCCTATCGTGCCAATGATGCCAGTGTAGGCGACTTAGACGGTGATGGAAAGTATGAATTAGTGTTAAAATGGGACCCAACCAACTCCAAGGATAACTCGCAGGCAGGTTACACAGGCAATGTGTATGTGGATGCTTATGAAATGGATGGAACGTTTAAGTGGCGGATTGACTTAGGCAAAAACATCCGCGCCGGCGCTCACTATTCACCATTCTTGGTTTACGACTTTGATGGAGATGGAAAAGCGGAGATTGTCTTTAAAACCGCGGATGGAACGATTGACGGTAAAGGCAATGTCATTGGCAGAGCGGATGCTGACCACCGCAACAGCTCTGGTTACGTTCTTCAAGGGTCAGAATACATGACTGTATTTGAAGGAGAGACTGGTAAAGCCATCAATACCATTGACTATGAACCGCCTCGTGGGGATGTTGCGGCATGGGGAGACTCTTACGGTAACCGTGTGGACCGTTTCTTGGCGGCAGTGGCTTACTTAAATGGTGAAACCCCAAGTATTATCATGGCACGCGGATATTATACGAGAGCTGTGCTTGCAGCTTATACCTTTAAAGACGGCAAATTGACTAAGCAGTGGGTATTTGACTCAAACGCTGAAGGTAACGGGGATTATGCAGGACAAGGTTACCATAATTTAAGCGTTGCAGATGTCGATCATGACGGTAAAGATGAAATTAATTACGGTGCGGCTGTCATCGATGATGACGGAACCGGCTTATATGCAACCGGTTTAGGACATGGAGATGCCCAACATGTGGGTGACCTTGACCCTACACGACCAGGGCTTGAAGTGTACGCCGTGCATGAGCACAGTGATTTGTATGGATATGAAATGCACGATGCAGAAACCGGTGAAGTCCTTTGGGGCGCATACACTGGCGAAGATACAGGCCGCGGATTGGCAGCCGATATTGACCCAAGATACCCGGGAACAGAAGCATGGGCTATTAATGGCGAATGGAACAGTACCGTTGGCGGACTCTATTCCGCACAAGGCCAGAAAATTTCCGAAAATATTCCATCCAGCAACTTTGCCATCTGGTGGGACGGAGACCTATCCCGCGAACTGCTCGACCACAAATGGGATGATATCAGTAAAACTGGTGTAGGAACCATCGATAAGTGGGATTATCAAAATAATAAGCTAGTTAACATTTTAACGGCAGATGGAACCCAGTCCAATAACAGCACAAAAGGAAATCCTGTCCTTCAGGCTGACTTGTTCGGCGACTGGAGAGAAGAGGTAATCTGGAGAACGGACGACAGCAGTGCCTTACGGGTATACATGACAACCGAAGAAACGGAACATCGGATTTACACCTTAATGCATGACCCTCAGTACCGATTATCAATCGCATGGCAGAACGTCGGCTATAACCAACCGCCGCATACGAGTTTCTTCCTAGGAACAGACATGGAGAAGCCGCCTGTTCCGAGCATTGATGTAGTGGACTTACCGGATCGGATTGAGCCGGACACCCAACATGAAGTAACAGGAGCAGAACAACAAGGTTGGTACCATAGTCCGGTTACGGTGAGTTTGACCGGAATAGACTGGCAATCTGGTATTAAGGCAACCTACTATTCGTTAGATGGTACAGCAGAGCAGCAAGGAAATACCATCACGGTTAATCAAGATGGAAGACATACCCTGGAATACTGGAGTGTCGATAACGCCGGAAATGTTGAACCGAAAAAGTCAGTTTCGTTCAATATTGACCAAACAGGTCCGGAAATTACATTCTCCGTTGAAGACGGCGCTGTCTTCACAGTGGACCAGCAAATTAGTATCACCTGTCATGCAGCGGATACTTTATCTGGAGTTGCCACTTCTACATGTGAGGATGTTTCCTTGCCAGCTTATGAACTTGGTTTAGGAAGCCACTCCTTTAAGGCAGAAGCAACCGATGTCGCCGGAAACAGCTCAGCCAAATCGATCACAATCACGGTAGCGGTTGACTTTGACAGCTTAGGAAGACTTACTGGATCGTTCCTATCGCAAAATGGCGGCGACAGTAAAGTGCTGGATTCCTATGTTACTAAACTGAATGCAGCTAAGGCTTCCCAAGAACAAGGCAACAAGAATGCCAGAGATGGCCAGCTGAATGCCTTTATCAACGAATTGAAGGCCAGAACGAATAAGGACATCAAAGAAGACCAAGCCAAACTATTAATCCAACTGACTCAGGAGTTAATGAAGTAGAATAGTAAAAGTCCCAAAGAGGCTATCATTTCTTTGGGACTTTTTTTATTCGTCATGAACTTGAATAGAGGTTTCCATGGTATGAATAAAAGCTCGTATCGAGGGATTCAAATTGTTCTTCTTCCAAGCAAGCACCAGTTCGCAATCATTATTTTTCACGTCATCCATTTCAATAAAACAAAGAGATGGGCTTGAGATAGATTCGAAACTTTTCGGCAAAATGGAGATGCCCATTTCAGCCTCGACCAGGACGGGGACAGTGTCGACAAATCTCGGCTGGTTCACAATTCTCGGAGTAAAACCGCTTTGCTCACATAAATGGACAATAAAGTCATAAGAACCTACGGGGGAGTCGTGGCGGTTATGAATGATAAATGGTTCTGATGCTAAATCTGATAGTTTAATTTTTTGGTGGTTCGCTAGAGGGTGATTTTTATGCATGACGATACAATACGGTTCTCTTGCCACCGTCTGTATTTCAATTTCCTCGATTCTGTTCAAACCGGATGGCAAGGTAAACGCCAAATCCACTTCCCCTTGTTCCAATGCCTCTTTTAGCATTTTACTGGGTAAATGATTTAGCTGAAGTTCCACTTTTGGGTAAAGTTCCCGGAACCGTTTGATAACACCTGGTAAAAAACTTTTTACGTGAACGGTCAGAAAACCTATTGAAAGGCTGCCAATACTTCCAGCTTCGGTTTGTTTTGCTTTTTCAACAGCAGTGGACGTTTTATCAACAATCTCAATCGCTTCTTTCAGAAATACTGAACCAGCGGGGGTGAGCTGCACCGACCGCTTGTTTCGAATAAATAGTTTTACTCCCAGCTGATCTTCTAAATCGGCGATTTGATGGCTAATGGCAGATTGAGCCACATAAAGTTGATTGGCTGCCTTGGTAAAGTTTAAGTGCTCTGCTACAGTAATAAAATAACGCAATTGGCGAATATCCATATAAGCCCCCACTTGTTAATCGTTCTTTCTTATTTTATCATAAGAAATAATAGTAGACGAAATATTAAAAGTATTAAAAAAGAAACACTGCAAATCTTTATAAAACCTGATTAATATGAAAATGGAATTACAGAAATCGAAATCATATATTTCCATTTTTACTAGTTTCATACTATTTTTAAATTGAAAGCGCTTCAAAACGGACAGAAATTAAAGGAGTGTGGAAAGATGGTAATGCAATTGACCGGTAAGCTTCTTAAAGAAAAGATGCCATATTATATTAGAAATGGAGAGGGAGAGCGTTACCTTTTCGGCACCCAGGTTGCATCAATTGTTGCGACTCAAAATAGTACTGGGGACAAGATGGAAATTGTTCAACTGTGGGGCGGAAAAGGGGATAGCTTCCCTGCTCACGTTCATGAGCACGCCCACGAAGGAATTGTAGTGCTTGATGGCAGGCTTGAGGTGGAACTGGATGGGCAGGTCTATTTATTGACTGCTGGAGATTATGTTTCGATCCCGGCGGGGACTGTACATGCGTATTGGATGCAGAGCCACCGGACACGCTTTTGGTCATTTACCATTAACGGACCTGTTGCCGAAATGTACGCCTTTCTTGGGGAGCCATTTGATAAGTGTGAACGACCTCCAGTAACCCAAAAAACATTTGAGCCAGAAGTTTTTACAAAAATACCAACAAACTTGGATATAAAATTTGTGAGCCGACAACCATCTACTGGACTGCCGCAATTGGTAAGAGGGAATGCCATACCACAGGAAGTGAAGCCATATGTGCTTGAATCGGGGGAAGGGATCCATTTATTAAGCGGTGATACTGTCCATTCTCTGCTGGCTACAGAAGCGGCGTCGGGCGGCCAATTTCTTGCGCTCGTCTCTGAAGGACCAAAGGGCTTGCCAATAGGAGAGCATGCCCATAAACGTACAAACGAAACCTTTATGTGCCTGAATGGAGAAATGACATTATGGGTTGATGGGGAAGAGCTGCATTTGCAGCCAGGAGATTTTGCGTATGTGCCAGCGGGAACGCCACATCGTTTCCGTTGTGATGCCCATTATACAAAGTTCTTGGGTGTTTTGACTCCTGGTGCGTTTGAAAACTTCTTCCGCATTTTGGGAGACCCTTATGAATATGCGATTTTTCCAAGTGAGCCGGCACCGTATCGGTTTGATCGAGTTATCCAACGGATTAGTGAGGTAGACCTCATATTGTTAGGAAAGCCGCCAGGTCAACCAGAGAAGGTCGAAGAGGTTAATAGTTAATGAGGTATGAAGTAAAGTGTATAGAAGATTTAGAGTTTGCGGCCCCTGATGGAAAGCCGTCGCTCCTTGACCTCTACTTGCCTATCGGGATGGATAGACCTGCTCCTGTGATTGTATGGCTGCATGGTGGCGGCTGGCGGGTAGGGGACCGCAAGTTAGCGCCTGATTTGCGAGTAAGGTTTGCGGAACACGGTTTTGCCATGGCAAGCATTGATTATCGGTTAAGCAGTGAAGCTATTTTTCCGGCACAGCTTCATGATGTTAAGGCTGCAATCCGCTGGCTCCGTTCAGTTGCAGATCAGTATGGTCTTGATAGTGGGCATATTGGTCTTTGGGGCTCATCGGCTGGGGGACATTTGGCGGCACTGGCCGGCACGACTGGCGCCGGAATACTGGAAGGATTGGAACTAGGGTGTGCTGACTTTTCCAGTGACGTACAGGCTGTCGTGGAAGGATATGGTCCTATTGACTTTTTGCAGTTGGATGATCCCGAAAGTAATGAGGCGGCCGTTTCCATCGATGTTGAATCGAACTTAATGGGAACGATTGAACGGCATTCTGACCCGGATTCCCGCGAGTCACAATTACTTGGAGCGCCTATTTTTACCGTTCCGGAAAAGGTCCGTGAAGCAAATCCGATTACCTATATCCAAGAAGATGCACCACCGTTTTTAATTATGCATGGGTTGTCTGACACAGCGATCCATGCCCAGCAAAGTGTCCTGTTATATGAGGCGTTGATCGCCAAAGGGAATGAGGCCACGCTATGCTTAATCGAAGGGTTAGGACATGCATTTTTTAATAAAAATGATTTGGATGAACAGCTTTTTTCCGTTACACTTCATAGTGAAAAATCTGGAGAAACCGTGCAGATTGGGCAGCAGGAGATGCGAATATTTGAGTATATTAAAACCTTCTTTAGGAAACACCTTTTGGAAAAATAAGACTTCGCAAAAGCGGGGTCTTATTTTTTTTGAGTATTTCTACGTGCCCCAAACGGAGGAAAAGGGGTGCCTAGGGTAACGTAGACAGGTTCTACGTGCCCCAAATGGCTGAAAAAAGGTGCGCAGGGTAACGTAGATGGCTTCAACGTGCCCCAAACGGTTGAAAAAGAGAACTCAGGGTAACGTAGTCCACAAGCAACCGAAAGATAGGAAGTTCGCAAAAATTCACCAATACAAACCTACTCATCAGAAATCACGATTTCTCAAATACAATATATGTATTTCAAAAAAATTTCAGACTGTCTTATGATAAATTCATAGAACAATATGCAAGGAGGAATCATCTTGAAACTACTAACCTATTCCACAAACGGTCAACCTCTAAGGGTTGGCGTCTTGGCAGACGAAAATACTATCGTCGATCCTCAGCAAGCCTATATACAGCTGTTAAAGGAAAACGGACAGGAGCGTGCCTTCGAAATTGCAAGCGCTTTACTGCCGGACAATCCAAACGAGTTTATCGCAAGCGGCCCCTTGGCAATCCAAACTGCAAAAGAGGCCATTAGCTTTGCCCTGGGAAACATCAATCTATCGAAAGCCATTTATAAAAAGGAACAGGTCCACATCGGTCCGCCTGTTCTGAAGCCCAATAAAATCATTTGTGTGGGTCTAAATTACAAAAATCATATCCTTGAAATGAAACGGGATTTCCCGGAGCATCCGGTTATATTTGCGAAATTTGCAACAGCCGTTGCAGGTCCAAACGATTCCTTTCCACTCCATTCGAAATTAACCAAAAAGCTAGATTATGAAGGGGAACTTGCCTTTGTAATCGGGAAAACTGGTAAGGACATCTCTTATGAGGATGCCTTAGATTATGTCTACGGCTACACAGTGGCAAACGATATCACAGCACGCGATATGCAAAAACGGACATTGCAATGGCTTCAGGGAAAAACTTTGGATAAAAGTCTCCCGCTGGGACCGGTTTTGGTGACGAAGGACGAAATACCTGATCCGCACGCTCTCGATATCTCCTTAACGGTAAACGGAGAGGTCCGGCAAAGCTCGAATACGGAACAGCTGTTATTCAATGTCCAATATCTCGTTGAATTTTTATCAGGCATCCTGACGTTAGAGCCAGGCGATGTCATCTGTACCGGCACCCCAGGCGGTGTAGGCGAAGCGCAGAATAAATTCCTTCAACAAGGCGATATCGTAAAGGTTGAAATCTCAGGCATCGGAGCTATTGAAACGAAAATTATGGAGGCGACCCCCTCATGACAACAAACGAACCCATCAGAGATATAGCCCATCTAGCCCATATTGAACTTCTAACCCCAAAACCAACAGAAAGTCTAGAATTTTTTCAAAACCTGCTAGGGATGGAAGTGGTTCATAAGGAAGGGCAATCCGTATTCTTGCGCGGCTGGGGAGACCAGCAGCTTTACAGCTTAAAGTTGACCGAAGCGGGCCATGCCGGTATAGGACATGTGGGATTAAGAACCTATTCACCTGCCGCACTTGAGCGAAGGGCGCAGGATATTGAACAAGCAGGATTCGGCATCGGGTGGTCAGCAGGAGATTACGGACATGGCCGATCCTACCAGTTCACCGACTCAGATGGACATCAGTTAGAGGTATTTTTTGAAGCTGAAAAATATGTTACACCGGATCATTTAAAGCCAGGATTGAAAAATATGCCGCAAAAATACTCTGCCAGAGGTGCTTCGATTACCCAACTTGACCATATCAATTTGTTCAGTTCCGATGTCAACGCCGATAGCACATTTTATCGTCAACATCTCGGCTTTAACCTGAGTGAACAAGCGATCACAGACGAGGGAAAGCAAACAACCGCATGGCTGTATGTGACCAATAAATCCTACGACCTTGCCATTTCGCTTGATAAATCAGGAGCAAAAGGCCGTTTCCATCATGCGGCGTTCAAGGTTGAAAGTTCCGAGATGGTCCTGCGTGCCGCAGATGTGTTTTTAGATAATGGTATTTTCATTGAAGCACCTCCTAACAAACATGTTGCCGGCCAAACGATGTTTGTTTATGTCTATGAGCCTGGAGGCAACCGGATTGAGGTATGTTCCGGAGGATTTCTCATCTTTTCTCCGGATTGGGAAACCATCACATGGACACCCGAAGAACGAAAAAAAGGATTGGCATGGGGGACGCCGTTGCCTTCTACATTCCACATATATGGCACACCAGACATTAGCAAATAAAAGGAGGTTGGAAAAATGAACGAAACATTAAACAAGTTATCCTATGAGGAAGCCGTGGAGCGGGCAAAAGAATTAGCGGATTTCGTGCGGACACGATCGCATCTTGGAGAAAGCCTGCGTCATCAGCCCCAAGAAACAATTGAGGAATATATTAAGTCAGGACTGGTACGTACTTTGGTTCCTAAACGCTGGGGCGGTCATGAACTTAATTGGAAAACGTTGGCGGATACGGCGATTGAAATCGCAAAAGGAGATGCGTCCGCTGGCTGGTGCTATTCATTGCTTCTATTGCATAGCTGGATGCTTGCCTTTTTTCCAAATCGAGCTCAGGAAGATGTCTGGAAAAACAACCCGGATGCCTGCTTGGCCACATCGATTAATCCGAGCCACGATGCCCAAATTACCCGTGAGAACGGCGGTTACCGATTAAGCGGCAAGTGGGGATTTTCTTCGGGTATCAATCATTGCGATTGGGTAATGATTAGTGCGGCAGCACCAGTGTCGGAAAACGAAAAAAAGGCATTATATTTTCTTGTTCCTAAGAAAGACTTAAGAGTAATCGATGTCTGGCAGGTGATTGGAATGCGTGGTACAGGCAGTAATTTATTAGAGCTGAAGGAAGTGTTTGTCCCCGATTATCGAACCATGGAGCTGGAACCTTGGAACCTGCACGGAATATCTCCCGGTATGGACCAAAATACGTCATCGTTATACCGAATTCAGTTGTCAGCTGTTATGCCTGTAACCTTATTATCCGCCATTCTTGGAGCAACAAAGGGAGCATATGCTGTTTGGCGCGATCGGGTAATTGGAAAAAATAAGACCAGAACGGGATCGGCTGTGGCGAACCTGACACATCAGCAAATTCGGCTTGCGAAAGTAGCGGCGAAAATAGAAGCCATCGACGCCCTTCTTCATAAATCGCTGGAACTGGTGGAATCAGGACGAGTGTTGGAGTATGACGAGCGGTTACGGTTACGCTGTAACTATGCATATTGCGCAGAAATGTGTTCGGAAGCAATGGAGACCATATACACAAGCAGCGGTGCGGCGGCATCTGCGGAAAGCCATCCGCTTCAGCAATTTTGGCGGGATGTCCATGCCGGTGCGCAGCACACAGCCTTCAACTTTGACTGGGTAGGGGAGCTTTTCGGAAAGCTTGAGCTAGGACTTCCAGTCGGTGTGGAATATTAGTAGGGGAGGGAAATCGGCATGTCTGCCACTTTAGAATGTTTGAGTCCAGAATTAGTTGCCTCACTAAAGGGAGAAAAGATGGTGTCCTTGATTACCATGGATGCTGAAACAGGATTACCACAATTGAGTGTGGTTTCCTGGGTAAATGCAAGCCCAGATGGAAAACAAATCAAGATTGCTCTTGGCCATAAAGCATCGAGTATCAAAAATATCAAAACCAATCCAAACGTCGTCTTGGGGATGATCGGAGCAGGCAGCTGCTTTGAAGTCCGCGGCAATGCCGTGGTATCCGACGTGGTGGAACTCACCATGAAATATTGCGTGGTGACCGTAGACGTTAAAACTGTTGAAAATGTCATGTTCTATGGGGGGAAGGTGACGGTGGAACCTTCCTATGAGAAGACTTATAATCCAGTCCTTGCCCAAAAACTAGATACAGAAGTTTACCAACTTCTAAGACATAATTAATTAAAAATACAACAGGAGCACACATCGTTTCTTAACAGGTGGTGCTCCTTTTTTATATAAAAATTTAAAATAGGGAGAAGTATGCATGAATCAAACAAAGCAATCATTCTTCAGGTATGAAAACGGAATCTTAATCGTGTTGTTCCTTGTTTTCGGACTGGTTTTTATGGACCGGTTGAGTATTATTTACTTATTTCCTTTTGTAGAAGAAGAATTAAAATTAAACAATACACAGATTGGTGCCATTATGGGTGCCACTTCTATCGCATGGGGACTCTCAACGCTGGTTTTTTCCAGTCTATCTGATTTTATCGGAAAAAAGAAAAGAACATTAATTATTTTTATGCTGGTCTTTTCGGTTGCCACCTTTTCTTCGGGGATTGTTGGGGGATTAGGTTCACTTATCCTTGTTAGGCTTTTGATGGGGGCATCAGAAGGACCGGTTGTCCCTTTAATCCAATCTGCTATCATGGCAGAATCGACAACAAAAAGAAGAGGCTTTAATATGGGATTTATCCAAAGTTCCGGCCCATTATTGGGGAACGCCCTCGCACCAGTTATTGTTGTGGCCATCGCCTCCGCTTCCGATTGGCGTTATTCCTTTTTCGCCTTAGCCGTTCCGGGCCTGATTCTCGCTGTCATCTTAATGTTTTATATGAAAGAGCCGGTATTAAACCATCATGCGGATTCTGATGAGGGCAAAGCCAAGCCGACTTTTAGAGAGTACAAAAGTGTATTTAAAACACGTAATGTGTGGGTCTGTATGTTGATGGCTATCTTTTACATGATGTATTTGCTGTCCTTCACCAGTTTTATGCCATTATTTTTAACAGAAATCTCCCATTATAATGAATCACAATACGGGCTCATTATGGCTGTATTTGGGATCGCGATGTTTCTTTGGCAGTTAATTTTCCCAGCCGTTTCCGACCGGATTGGTCGTAAAACGGTGATTGTCCCTGCTGCCTTTATTGCGATTTTCCTGCCGTTAGCCGTCGCCTTTTTCCATTCATCAATTGGGCTGACAATAGTAGTAGTGTTGCTGCTGACAGCAGGATTGGGAGGACAGCCGCTCTACCTGGCGATTATTCCTTCTGAGTCCGTTCCAAGAGCCTTCGCCGCCACTGCCATTGGTTCAGTGGTATTAACGGGTGAAATTATCGGTGGCACAGTTGGTCCGGTTGTCGGAGGTATCCTGGCAGATAAGTTTAGTCTTTATGCGACATTGTGGATGGCCAGCGGAACCGCTGTGATTTTCTTTTTGCTTTCATTGCTTCTTATGGAAACTGCACCAGTAAAAATAGGTCATACTAAAAATCCAAGTGAGCTATCGCCCCCAAACACAATAATAGAATCGTAATTTATTACCAAAGCACTTTAACCAATGTAAGCGATTTATACAATCGAACGCCTGAATTCAATCGGGCGTTTTTTGATGTTTGAAATGGATAGTATTTTGTAGGATTCCGCCATAGTCATGAAAGAGAATGTACGATAGGGTAACTATATAGCACTTTTAACAAAGATAGGTTCTTCTTTCAATCTTCCTAGAGGAGTGGTAAAAATTATGAAAGTATACAAGGATACCCGTAATCCAGTTTTGCCGCCGGATTTATATATTCCTGATCCGGAGGCTCATGTTATGCCAGATGGTAGAGTGTATGTATAGGGCTCTTGGGATCAAGAGGAGAATATCTATTGCAGTAAGGAATATCGGGTCCTTTCTTCAGAGAATATGGTTGATTGGGTGGACCACTGGAAATCATTTGATGCCAGCCAAGTTCCGTGGATATTTGATGAAAATGCTCCAAAATATCCATCAAGTATTGATTGGTCAAAGCCAACGCCGTTTTTGAAAAAAATGATTGAAAAAGATACGAAAGACGGAAAGTTAGAGATTCCTAATTTCCCGAAGAATATGCTGTTTGCGCCAGTTGCGATTCATAAGAATGGAAAATACTATTTGTATTTTTGTATGGCAGACTCCAGTGAAGGAGCAGCTATTTCAGATAAACCGGAGGGCCCGTTTAAAAGTCCGATCCAATTGGCTTTCGGCGGAATTGATCCGGCCGTTTTTATTGATGATGACGGACAGGCCTATTTTTATTGGGGACAGTTCTTTGCCCAAGGTGCAAAGTTAAAAGATAATATGGTAGAGTTTGAGGAAGGTTCGATTGTAAATAATATTGTAACGGAACAAGAGCATTATTTGCACGAAGGGAGTTCTCTTCGAAAACGCGGCGATATCTATTATTTTGTCTATTCCAGCATGGTACGCGGCAAACCAACATCCCTAGCCTATGCAACCGGTATCTCACCGCTTGGCCCTTTTCAGTATCGGGGAGTTATTATAGATAACGATGGCTGTGACCCGCAAAGCTGGAATAATCATGATTCCATTGAAGAAGTGAATGGCCAGTGGTACGTTTTCTACCATCGTAGTTCCCAGAATCGGCAGCAAAAACGCCGGCTTTGCATTGAGCCCATCTTTTTCAATGAGGATGGGACTATACAGGAAATTCCTATGACA
The DNA here is from genome assembly GCF_054950115.1 of Neobacillus camarae. Lineage (NCBI taxonomy): Bacteria > Bacillati > Bacillota > Bacilli > Caryophanales > Bacillaceae > Neobacillus > Neobacillus camarae. The sequence goes on from NZ_JBUCKX010000001.1 coordinate 1,256,782, forward strand.
ACACAAGGAGCAGGCAAGCCATTTGCTATCTATGAAAAGATAGAAGCCTATCGTGCTTGTCAGTTATCAGGCAATGTTTACCTAGCACCATCAAAAAATGCAGATGAGGTTCTAACTGGTATAAGTGATGAAGATGAAGCGATTTACCGATATGTAAAATGGGAAGCTCCTGTTAATCGTGTTTTGATAGAAGGTGCTGGCAGCGGTGAAATTCATATTTTCCTAGACAATCAGAATGAAGCTTCCGGCAGTGTAACGATAAAAGAAGGACTAATAGTTGAGTCCGCGTTTTATGGGGATTCAGGAAAGCATGAAATCAGGTTACAATTTAGAAACGTTCAAGCTTTAGAGATTCAATCTTTGACATTTCTATGATCATGATCCTAAGGAAATCCACGGAACTAATGCCGTGGATTTCTTAAAAATTTATGGGATGTGTGAATATTTTACCTTACTTAAAAAACAATGTTTGAAATGGATAGGAAAAATGTCACATATCGCCATAGTTTTAGATTGATATGTCCTATAGACTAATTATAGAAGCGCTTTCAAACTTCTAAAAATAATTGAAAGTAGGTTGGGACAATGAATTCTAATGTAATTAAAACACCATTTCCTCGTTTAATTACAGGCATTTCGATTGGCAGCTTTGGTTATAACATTGCGATGATTACACCGCTCGCATTCTTGCTAGCAGTTAAATTAGCCATGCTTGATCCTGCAAGCGTTACCATGCACTTTAGTATCATTGGCCTTGTTGGAGGTATAATCGGTATTTTTAGCCAATATTTTGCCGGAATGATTAGCGATCGGACGTCAATCAGTTTTGGAAGGCGCCGTACTTGGATATTAGTAGGTTCCATTGGTGGAGCTGCAGCCCTTTATGGGGTAGGGGCGGCTAAATCTTTTTCCATGCTGTTGGTGTTTTGGATTTTGACCAAAATCATCCTAGCCTTTATGATGACGGCCCTAACAGCCCTTATTCCTGACCAAGTGCCGGAAGACAAACGTGGTACGGCATCTGGTATATATGGATTGGTCAGCCCGCTTGCCATCATGACCGGAGTCAATTTAATGAACATCTTAAACAGTTGGAGTATTGAAAATAAGTTTCTATTAATTGGAATTATTTGTGTGGTTTTAGCCATTATTACATGCTTATTAGTAAAAGAAGGAAAAGTGGAGTACCAAAGAGAGAATGGTTCAATCGAACAATTGACAATTGGAGAAAAAATGTCGCGGATTTATCCAAGTCCACGTAAATATCCGTACTTTACTTATGGAGTGTTAACAAGATTTTTCATGGGAATTGCCTATACAGCTTCTTCTTTTACAAGTGTATATTATTTAGAACATTTTCATGTTTCCCAAGAAGCCTTGGCAGGCATTGTTGCTACCAGCATGAATATTACGATTCCAATCTTGGCCATTTCAAGTATTATTGGCGGCGGTCTTTCAGATAAATTCGGGCGCCAAAAACCATTTATCCTTCTTGCTGCCATTATAACGTCAGCTGGTATCTTAGGTTTTGGTTTTGCTTCAAGTATTGCCTTGTCCTATATTTGTGGAGCCGTCATCTCTTCTGGATTTGGAATGTTCTTAGCCGTCGATATTGCTTTAATGACAAGAGTTCTTCCACACCCTGAAGATGCAGCAAAAGATATGGGAATTGTAAACATTGCCAATGATCTTGGACAATCACTTGCCAACTCAGCTGCAAGCCCAATTGTCGCAGCAGGCGGTTACCCGCTATTCTTTGGAGTGTTGGCTGTATTTGGTATCTTAGCTGGAGTTATAGTGAAACCGATTCCTGAATTGGAAAAGAAAGAAAATCCAAATCTTACGATTGCTCAGTAAAAACTGTGAAATAAAATCCGCGCATTTTCCTGCGTGGATTTTATCCATCTGTAAAGGAGATTTCCTATGAATATCACCCTTATCATTATTGCAACAGCAGTTGTTCTTTTTGAAATAATCGGAGCACCTCTTATCGTAAACAACTTGAGGAACAGACGAAACATGAGGAGGAAATAATTGTGGTACAGGTCAATAAGTTAAAAATTGAAAATCAAGACGGGCTCATGGGAACCGACATCCTTAAGCCTCGATTCAGTTGGAATATTGAAAGTGAAAATCCAGGCATTGTGCAGATTGCCTATCAAATAAATGTGATCGAAAAAGAAACTTCCGCTTTAATTTGGGATTCCCAAAAGGTACAATCACAAGAATCGGTTAATATTCCGTATGCAGGGCCTTCTTTAAAGAGTAAATCGATTTACTCCTGGCAGGTCCGCGTCTGGTGTTCCAATGGAGAGGGGTCCGAGTGGAGTCATAAAGGACAGTGGGAAATGGGGCTTCTCCATATGGAAGACTGGGTGGCAAGATGGATTGAGCCAGAACAGGATTTTGTAAAAGAAGAGCCTGAACTGACATTAGAAAATATGTTTATAAATAAGAAGAAATCCGAACAGCCATCTCCGGAGCAAAGATTGCACCCGCCGAAACTGGTTCGTAAATCTTTTAGCATCGATCAAAAGACAATAAAAAAAGCCAGGCTTTATATAACGGCTCACGGCCTTTATCATGCAAAAATCAACGGCCAGAAAATCACGGAGGCAGAATTTACTCCTGACTATACATCCTATTCCAACTGCCTTCAGTACCAAACCTATGATGTTTTGCCCTATCTTTGTGAAGGAGAAAATGTGCTTGGGGTAACTTTAGCAGATGGCTGGTATGCAGGTCGAATAAGCGTTCCAGGGGGGAGCGCCCAATTTGGCAATAAGCTCGGGCTATTGGCTCAATTAGAAATAACCTATGATGATAGGACCACGCAAATCATGGGAACCGACAATTCCTTTGTGTCCTCTAATGGCCACTTTGTTTATAGCGATATATTCATTGGAGAAAAACAGGATAAACGTCTCGAAAGGCGAGGCTGGGATATGCCGGGATTTGATGCATTAAACAGCGAATGGCTGCCCGTGACAGTCGCGGGTTATGAGTTAGACAATTTGCGGGCGCAATATGGAGCATTCGTAAAACCTGTTGAAGTTCTAGCACCTGTTTCCATTACGAAAGATCAGAACCAAGCGTATATCATCGACTTTGGCCAGGTTATTGCAGGCCGTATCCGTCTCCATATCCATGGTACTAAAGGACTGGAGATAAAAATAGAACATAGTGAAGTCTTAAATGAAAATAGTGAGTTTTTTAACAACATTGTAGGCAGAAATAAAGAGCAAACGGATTATTATGTGACTAGTGGTGAAGATGGTGAGGTTTTTGAACCTATGTTCACCTTCCACGGTTTCCGCTATGTCCGGCTAACCGGCTATCACTCTGAGCTTGCACCAGAGGATATATCAGCCATTGTTCTGTATACAGATATGAAACAAACGGGGCATTTTACTACGTCTGACCCGGAAATCAATCAACTTTGGAAAAATATCCAATGGAGTCAAAAAGGCAATATGTTGTCCATTCCAACAGACTGCCCACAGCGGGAACGCGCTGGATGGACAGGTGACATCCAGGTTTTCGCTCCAACGGCTGCGTTTAACATGGATGTTCAAGCCTTTCTGACCAGATGGCTATGGAATTTGCAGATGGAGCAAACAGACGAAGGAGAAATCCTTAATTACTGCCCTGCACCGAAGGATATTTGGAATGATAAAAAATTCACAGGGACGATATCCTCAGCAGGATGGGGAGATGCCATCCTTATTGTTCCATGGGTGCTTTATCAGAAGTATGGAGATAAAAGAATCCTGGAACAATGCTTCCCGGAAATGGAAAAATGGCTCGATTATGTGCAAAAAAGTGCGGCACAAAATAAAGAAAATGCGGAAGAAGACTATGTCCGCTACTTATGGGATACAAAATTTCACTTTGGAGATTGGATGATTCCGAGCTTTATGCTGGGTAAAGAGCCGCAAGGACCAATTGCTTCTGCAGTTGCTACAAAGGATCCCATAGCCACAGCGTTTTACGCGTATTCATCAAGTCTATTAGCTGAGATTGCCAAGATCCTTGAAAAACATGAACAGGCTAATTATTATGATGATCTTCATAATAAGGTAAAAGATGCTTTTGGAATGGCGTACGTTAATGATTCAGGCTTGTTAACAACTGATTACCAGGGCGTGTACACGATTGCTCTTGCATTTAACCTATTCTCTGGAGAGCAAAAGAAAAGAGCGGTAGAAAGATTAGTTGAATTAATCAAGGAAAATGATTTTAAAATCGATACTGGATTTCTATCTGTTCCTTATATTATGGATGTTTTATGTGATAATGGATATGAGGATATTGCTTATAAGCTGCTCTTCCAAACGGCCTGCCCTTCATGGCTATATGAAGTGCAAAAGGGTGCAACAACTATCTGGGAATCATGGGAAGCGATAAAACCAGATGGGACCGTAGGGGCTTTTTCCTTTAATCACTATGCATTTGGCTGTATCGGGGATTGGCTCGTTCGCCATATTGGCGGTTTAACCCCAATTGAACCTGGATACAGGAAGTTTAAGGTCGAACCGCATTTTGGCGGCCGAATAAATTCTGCTGTAACCAAATATGAGTCAGTGAATGGCGATATTTTGGTGAAATGGGAGATTCAAGACGAGAAGAATATGTTCCTGGAGGTCAAAGTACCTGCGAATACAGAGGCTGTGATATCACTAACCAATATACATCCCGAATGTATTAAGGAACTTCATGATCTTGTAAATGATAAGGGATTTTCAAATGTCGAATACCATCTGGAAGATAAAAGAATCGAATTCACTGCAGGTTCGAGAGAGTTTAATGTTAAATGGCAATTGCATGACCCTTGTCACTTGATAAATAAAGGACAACTAATATAGTTAAAACAAGCGAAGCTAAAAAAGAGCTCGAGGCTAAATTAAGAGCTTTAGGTAAGCCCAATAATTAGATGTTGGAAATAAAATTGGAAAAGACGAAAGCCCTGCTTTTATAACTGAGTAGGGCTTTCGTTGTTTTTCTTACGATATTCAGCGGGAGTTACACCATGAATTTTTTTAAAGGATTTATAGAAAAAAGTAATGTTGGTATAACCGACTTTATTAGCGATTTGATCGATGGTTAAATCGGTATTCTCCAACAGGATACAGGCATTTTTTACTTTTAGCTGATGAGACAATTCGATAAATGTCTTGCCTAAATTGGTTTTCAGCAGCCTAGTCAAATGATTGGGATGAAAATGAAATTTCTCAGCTGTTTTTTCCAACGTAATAGTTTGATAATTTTGTTCCATAAAATATAAAATATCCGAGATGACCGCTTTTTTAAATGTAGGTTCTTGTTTGCTTTTTGAAGTATGGTTATAGATTCTTAACAGCTCAGTAAAGATCAACAACATATAAGAATTGATGGCCTCATTTGAACAAAGCTGTGGATTTAAAAATTCACTCAAAGCTTGGGTGATCATGTCTTTAAGTCGATTGTTCGGACCCTTAGGAAAAATAATATATCGGCTGTCTTGCTTTTGCTGGTATATGGCATTTACAAAAAAATCTGTCAACAAATCATTTCCGGATAATCTCTGAAGCAAGGCGGAATCAAAATAGCCTGTCCGAATCATGATATTGATGATGATATCGTTTTCGGAGGCGCTTTCAATTCCATGCGTCACATTGGTATCGAGCAAACAGAGATCTCCTTCCTTAAGGATAACCTCTTTACCATTGATGTGCTGTGTACAAGTACCTGAATATACATAGTTCATTTCAATAAAGGAATGCCTATGTTCAGTGAACTTAATAAACCTGGGGTGTTTTAAAAAGACAACATTTTCGCCCGGTTTAAAAAAATAATCTACTGGAACAATGTCAAGTGATTGATAGTTTTGAAGGTATGTTAATTCTGATTCTTGTAAATGGGAGAAATGTCTAGGGTGTTCAGGTGTACCTGAATACTTTTTCTCGAAATTATTCATTTCCATTAATTGTTTCTCAATTATGGCAGTATCCACGTTACACCCTCCTTTGTTAGCTATTAAGTATAGTGTAACAATATCATTTTGTATGAATAAAGTCACTTTAAAAAGAAGAAACCTACACCACATGGCTAGAAAACCAGAAACCCGAAATTTGCCCACCGTACCCGAAGGTTAACACCTTACAATACAAATCAAGATTATTTATCATAATTGTAAACGGATACGAGAAGGGGTTGATAACAAATGCTGGCACCCATTAAACCTGTAAAAAAGGCAAGGGTCGGTTTATACACCATTGGCCTGCAAGCCTACTGGAACCAATTTCCTGGTTTAAAAGAAAGACTAATAGAATACGGCAAGTTCATTGAGTCAAAAATGACCCAGTTCGGCGAAGTCCATCATTACGGATTAGTAGATACCGAGGCGGAAGCCCGGCGTGCAGGTGAATGGTTGAATGAAAAGAACGTGGACATTGTTTTTTGCCATTCCGGTACCTATTCCACCAGCTCTGCTATACTACCTGTCCATCAAATCTGCAAGTCCCCTGTAGTCGTCTTAAATCTGCAGCCAACTGAAAGAATCAATTATGAATTCACCACAACAGGGGAGTGGCTTGCACATTGCGGTGCGTGTCCGACACCGGAGATTGCCAATTCATTCAATCGGAGCGGCATTAAGTTTAGAGTAGTTAATGGACTATTAGGGTTAGATTACACTCCTAAGATTTCGCTAACCAATGAAACTACCAACGAACGAAAAGAGGCGATTCGTGCCTGGCAGCAGATAGAGGAATGGATTCGGGCTGCCTCCGTTCCAAGGACACTCAGGACTAGCAGGTTTGGCTTCTTGGGGAACACCTACAGCGGGATGCTGGATATGTACAGTGATTTTACAATGATTCAAGCGCAGACTGGACTTCATGTTGAAATACTTGAAATGTGTGATTTAGACCGTTTAGTGAAGCAGGTAACCGAAGCGGAAGCAAAGCGTAAAATGGACGAAATCCACGAGATTTTCGAAATCAGCGGAGATTCACCATCGGATCCCATTGCCAAAAAGCCAACAGAAGAACAAATGGAGTGGTCCTGCAGGGTGGCTGCGGCTCAAGAGAAGCTGGTCCGCGAATTTGATTTAGATGCGCTTTCCTATTATTATCATGGAGCACCAGACAGCGAATATGAGAAACTGCAAGCAGGGTTTATTGTCGGTCATTCCTTGTTGACTGCCAGAGGAATTCCCTGCTCTGGTGAAGGTGATTTAAAAACGGCGATTAGCATGAAAATCTGTGACATTCTTGGCAAGGGCGGCAGTTTTTCGGAAATCGTCGTAGTTGATTATGTCGATGAGACAATTCTTTTGGGACATGACGGTCCATTCCATATCGCTATTTCCGATGGCAAACCGATTCTCCGGGGGATGGGGCTTTACCATGGAAAGCAAGGCACTGGAGTTTCTGTGGAAGCAAAGGTCAAAACAGGCCCAATCACCACGATGAATGTCACGCAAACCGGTGATGGGAAACTTAAGTTAATTATCAGTGAGGCCGAATCAACGGACGGACCCATTATGCGAATTGGGAATACACAGACCCCGGTTAAGTTTAGAGAACATCCAGATATTTATATGGAAAAATGGTTTCATGAAGCGCCAACCCATCATTGTGCCATGTCAATTGGTCATAATGCTTCACTGTTTAATAAAGTAGGGGACCTTTTAGGCTGTCGGTCTGTAACTCTATAATATTATGAAAATTGGAAGGTGTCGGTTAAAAACTGGCACCTTTTTCCTATTTCCATACTAGTAGTTAGCGACGATGTGTTAAAATTAGAATAGTCCCAATTTTTAAATAAAAAATGACGGAAAGGGATGGATGATGTTTAGAAAAAATGCCTTGTTGATGCTCTTGGTTATTTTTATTATTGCAAGCGGTTGCAGTAAAAAACCGGCTTATGAAATCGTTTATTCTAGCGGAGAGGTCAAAAGCCCTGTGGTAACAAGTGAGAAGAAGCAGGTAACAATTGCACTTGTCCCCAAGCTCGTCAACATTCCTTACTTTAATGCAGTGGAAGAAGGGGCTATTGAGGCGGGGGAAGACCTTGGTGTTCATGTCATTTACCGGGGGCCCGCTGTCGCAGATGCGGAACAGCAAATCAAAATTATCAACGAATTAATCGATGAAAAGGTGGATGTGATTGCCGTTTCTGCCAACGACCCCGATAAACTGGTCCCCGTCATGAAAAAGGCCCAGAACCAAAACATAAAGGTAATAACTTGGGATGCGGATACCCATTCAAGTTCTAGAGAGCTGTTCATCAACATGGTGGACCCTGAGACATTGGGAAGGCATTTGATGGACACGCTAGCCTGGAATGTAAACGAGGAAGGCGATTTTGCCATCATTACCGGTTCCGAATCAGCGGCAAATTTAAATGTCTGGCTCAACTGGATTAAGGTCCAACGAAGAGAATATTATCCGAAAATGAATCTTGTCAGAGTCACCGCCTCCGATGATGACCCCCATAAAGCCTATATCCAAGCTAAGCAGCTTTTAGCGGAGTATCCGAATTTAAAAGGGATAATTGGGAATTCCTCCGTTGGCCCGCCGGCAGCCGCCCAAGCCGTAAAAGAAGCGGGCAAGTCCGGCGAAGTCGCTGTGGTGGGTTTGTCACCGCCAAACCCCATGAATGAGTATTTAAAAATAAACGCGTCACAGGTTGTCACCCTTTGGAGCCCCAAGAAACTCGGGTATTTGACTGTTGCGATTGCTGGCAACCTTCTGGAGGGAAAAAAGCCTTTTGACCGGCAGGATATTCCACAAGTGGGGAAAATCAGTGTGAAGAACGATTCAGTCATCATGGGAGAACCAATCGATTTTACAAAGGAAAATGTGGATCAGTATGATTTTTAAATGGAAGCAAATCAAAAATCTCCCGTTAATGACCAAATTAATTGTCACCTATATTTTTATTACAGTCATACCCGTGGCATTAATAGGATTTACCGCTTATAACCAATACACAAAATCGATTGAGGAACAGGTGGGAGAGGATATTCCGAAACTTCTTGAACAGGCACATGAACAGATTAATGCGTACCTTAGTGATGTGAAGCAATTGCCGGACCTTCTTTACAGTTCTGCTCAGGTTATTGAAGTATTGAGAAAAGATACATTTCAAAATAATTCATCCCTTTTGCAGGACCAGTTTATCGTTAATAGTTATTTGACCAAGACCTTTATAAATGGAGGGAATCCGGATATCCTAGGAGTATTTATTTTATCAAAAAACAGGTTGTTCAAGAGCTCCAAAGTATCTTATACGGGGTTTGAGAGCATCGCCCTGCCGTACGGCCAAGACATGGATTTAAACGGGAAGCAGGCAATTATCTTTCCAAACCAAACCAATCTTAAATTTAAAGGAAACCCGCCATACATCTTGTTAATGCGCCAAATTACCGATACGGAAAACCGGATGAATCTTGGCACAATGTTTATTGCCGTGGATATGTCCACATTTAAGGGAATCTTTGGAAAAGTAAACACAAAACAACAAGCAGAAATCTCGCTTATGAATAATACAGGATATATCATATACCACACGAACTTACACTCTATTGGTAAGGTTAACAAACATCTGGCTTACTATCCCCAAATTAACGGCAGCTTTAAAACGACAAATGAATCCGAGAACAGGCTGATTAGTATTAGCAGGACAGGACCCGAGGACTGGATTCTGGAACATAGTATACTGTTAAAAAATTTAACGGAAAAAACAGATTTGGTTCGTAACACCACGATTATCGTTTTTATCATAGTTGTATTAGTAAGCACGTTGATTTCCATCTTTTTGGCCTGGAACGTCTCAAGACCGATTCATCGATTAACGAGCTTAATGAAAAAGGTGGAAAAAGGGAATTTTGATGTGGACCTGCCCATCGAGAGTAGTGACGAGGTGGGAATGCTGGCTAAAAGTTTCAATTCCATGGTTCTTGAAATTAAGGATTTGATTAAGCAAAACTACCAAATCAAATTACAGCAAAAGGAGGCAGAGTTATACGCATTGCAATCGCAAATCAATCCGCATTTTATGTACAACACGTTAGAAACGATTGGGATGGCGGTGGAAGAAGATGAGGATGAAACGGTGGTTGAAATGGTCTCGCTGCTTGGCAGGATGCTCAGGTACTCCATTAGCAATAAAGAAAAAATGGTCACCATCGATCAAGAGATTCAGCATATGCAGGATTATTTAACCATACAAAAAATAAGGTTTGAAGATCGGATAGAGTTTTTCATTCATGAAGACATGGATACAAAAAACTATCTAACGCCAAAGTTTATCTTGCAGCCAATAGTAGAAAACGCCATTAAACATGGTCTGGACCATCGACCAGATTTTAGACTGGATATCTTTATCTCAAGGCAGTTAAACGTTGAAAAGAACCGAGAAGAAGTGATATTTAAAATAACCGATAATGGGCCAGGTATGCCAAAAGAAATTTTAACAAAACTTACGAATGAACTGAAATCAGATCCATTAGGAAAACGTGATGCCAGATTTGGGCTAATCAACGTGCATGGACGATTGGCCATGATGTTTGGAGAACTATACGGATTAAAAATTCAAAGTGAGTTAAACCAAGGTACGGATGTCAATATTGTGATTCCATTAATGACGCAGAACAATCCGGAGTAAAAATGGACGGAGATGGTGCGGGTGGAACCGAGAAAAATTAAAACGATTGTTGTCGATGATGAAAATAGAATCAGAAGGGGAATTGAAAGATTAGTTGTGTCATGCGGAGAGGAATTTGAAATTGTCGGCAGTTTCCATAGCGGGCAGGAATGTTTGGAAAAGGCTCACATGCCTTTTGATTTGTTCATTACTGATATTAAAATGCCTGGCATGGATGGTTTGCAACTGATTAAGGAAATGAGAAGCAGAGCAAACTTTGAAGCGGTTGTCATCAGTGGGTTCAATGATTTTCAATATTTGCAGGGCGCCATTCGTGAAGGGGCTGTTGATTATATGGTTAAGCCATTGATACGGAAAGAGTTCCGTCATCAAATGGAAAAAGTAAAATTTAACATTCAAAAAAAATGGGAAGAAAATGAGGCAGTTACTACGCAACTTAACTATGTAAAACAGGTTCAAAGATTAAGTGAGCTGACTAGAGGGCACGACATTGATCTGTCCGAGATGGAGTGGACAAAGGAGTTTCTTAGTGGTCGCTACACCCTTTTAATGGTCTCCAAAGACACCGACTCCAATTTAAATCGAGTAGCTTCGCCTGATGCATGGGTGACCAAAATGGAAGTGGAAATAGAAAAGCTGCTAAAGGAGCTTTACCAAGGAACTCGTACAGCCTATTGGTATTGGAAGGGAGATTTATCTTCCTGGTGGCTGCTGCTCCAGAATGAATCGGAAGAAAGCATGCAGGAACTGCTTTTGGCGGAAAAATTGCTGTCAATAATTAAATATACTATCCGGTCTTCAGGTTCCATTACCATAAGTAAACGGTTTGATGACCTGACTCTGCTTCCGAACAAACGGGATGAGTTGCTTTCTTTACTTCAATTTCGTCTCATTTATGGAGGGGGTCAAATCTATACCTTTGGTCTAATTGAAAAGAACCTTTTGAATCAGGAAAGGATCACAAAAGAGTTGGAAATATTGGTTACGAAACTATTGCAAGCTCTTGAACGGCTGCGAGGGGAGGAAGCGTTCGCGTTTCTGAATCAGTACCTAAAAGAGTTGGAAAAGCTAGTCTCACCGGATGAAATCGAAAGGAATATCCAATCCCTTTCAGTTCAGACAGCAAACCTTTTGTTGAAAAATGCAAGTGTAAAAGTAGAAGTGTTTTTAATTCAAGAGGGGCTGCAGTTGACGAAACACTCGTCCAATTTTTCAGGTTTAAAGAATAATATAAAGGAATGGCTGCAAAAAGTATGGCGGATTTTAGAAAAAGAAAAACAACAAGAAGCTTTTGACCCTGTTGAATCAGCCAAGAACTGGATTGCCGAACATCTTGGAGAGAATCTAACCATTGAAAAAATAGCAAAAATTATTCATTTGAACCCTACCTATTTTTGTGAGTGCTTCAAAAATCAAACCGGAGAGACGGTCCTTGATTACGTGACAAGATTGCGGCTAGAAAAAGCCAAGGCGCTATTGTTGTCAACCAATTTAAAAATCTATGACATTTCCCGGGATGTCGGTTACACCGATACCAAGTATTTTAGTAAATTATTTAAAAAGTATTTTGGAGAAGTCCCGTCCAAATTTAAAGATAAAGCCAAATTCACCTCCTAACCACTGGTTGGGAGTTTTTTAATTTTTAAAAAAACTTCCGAAGGCTGACACCCAGAACCGAAATTTATCGCCTTTTCGGTGAATGGGAGAATGAGTAAATTATATGTAAGCGAATACAGAAACATAAAACTCTTGATTGTTAGAACGTTTGTGTATGATACGTTCTGGAATTTCGGCGCAAGGTTAGGAGTGGGAAGATGTCGGAATATGTGCTTGAACTAAAGGGGATCACCAAAACCTTTCCAGGTGTTACGGCGCTTGACTTTGTTCAATTTCAATTGAAGCCAGGTGAAATCCATGCGTTAATGGGCGAAAACGGAGCAGGAAAGTCAACATTCATAAAGGTGATTACCGGTGTGCACCAGCCGGATGCCGGGCAAATTTTTCTAGACGGCCAAGAAGTGGAGATACGAAATCCCAGGGAAGCGCAAGCACATGGAATAGCGGCCATTTATCAACATGTGACCTGTTATCCGGATTTGAGTGTGACCGAAAATATTTTTATGGGACATGAAAAGATCCAGAAAGGAACGAGAAGGATTCTCTGGAAAGAGATGCATGAAGAAGCCAATCGGCTTTTAAAAGAACTTGGTGCTAAATTTGATTCTAAAGCGCTTATGGGAACGCTTAGCGTCGCAGAACAGCAAATTGTGGAAATTGCCAAAGCTCTTTCTACTAATGCCAAAATCATTATCATGGATGAACCGACCGCCGCGTTAACCCGAAATGAGAGTGAAGAGCTGTATAGGATCACCGAAAAACTAAGGGACAGTGGAACGTCCATCATTTTTATTTCCCACCGATTTGAAGATATGTACCGTCTTGCCAGCAGAGTGACCGTATTCCGTGATTCCAAGTACATTGGCACTTGGGGAATTTCTGATATATCAAATGAGAATTTGATCGTTGCGATGGTTGGCAGGGAAATCAATCAACTGTTCCCTAAACTGGAAGCCAAGATTGGAGAAGAGGTACTAAGGGTCGAAGACTTAGGAAGAACCGGATTCTTTGCAGGGATATCCTTTCATCTCCGAAAAGGGGAAATTTTAGGCCTGACAGGTCTTGTAGGTGCCGGCAGGAGTGAAGTATGCCAAGCGTTGTTTGGGATAGCGCCAGCGGATAAAGGGAGAATTTTTATCAAAGGTAAAGAGTTAACCGTTTCTGAACCACTGGATGCGATGCAACAGGGAATCGGATATTTGCCGGAAGACCGGCAGCAGCAGGGGCTGATTTTATCTTGGGGAATCGATAAAAATATTACACTTCCAGCGCTAGGCCGTTTATCCAATAAAGGCTGGGTGAACCGGAAAAAGGAAGCCGAATTGGCTGGCAATCTTTCAAAAAAGGTGAATGTAAAAACACCAAGTATTTATAACTTGGTCAGTTCACTTTCAGGTGGAAATCAACAAAAGGTGGCAGTAGCAAAGCTGCTGACATCGGACTTGGACATTATCATACTTGACGAACCAACCAAAGGAGTCGATGTCGGGGCGAAGTCAGCGATATACGAGATTATCTCCGGTTTAGCAGCTCAAGGATATGCCATCATCTTGGTTTCCTCCGAGATGCCGGAAGTTCTGGGGATGTGTGACCGCATTCTCGTGATGCGCGAAGGAAGGCTGACAGCAGAATTCGAGAGACACTCAGCTACACAGGAAGCGATTTTAGAAGCAGCGATAATCAATAAAAAAGACAGCACTATAACCGAAGCTGCCGGTTGATAAAGGTGGAATCCATATTGGAAGAAAAAACAATGAAAAAGACCTCTTTAAGTGTAAGAATTGCCCGGTTTCGGGAAGCTGGATTGCTTGGATTTATCATTCTTTTGTCTATCATCGTGCAATTGAGAAATTCTAATTTTTTAACGTTCGAAAATTTGAACGATATGATTACCAACACCGCCATCTTAAGTATCCTGGCGATTGGAATGATGCTGGTGATTATTACAAGGGGCATAGATTTGTCCATTGGAGCCACACTTGCTTTGTCAGGAATGATAGCGGCGCTTACGGTAGGGGCATATCCCAATCTACATCCGATTTGGGCAGTTGCTTTAGGAATCCTGATTGGTGTGGCAAGTGGGGCAGTTCTCGGACTCATTATCGCAAAAGGCGGAGTGTTGCCAATCATCGCCACTCTCGGAATGATGTACATTTTTAGGGGCTTGACCTTTATGGTCAGCGGCGGAAAATGGGTAAGCGCCCATCAAATGCCGGCCAGTTTTAAAGCCATTGCAACAGGAACCTTTCTCGGAATGAATCATTTAATTTTGATTGCGGCCGTTATGTATTTGATATTTTACTATTTTCTTAATCATACAAGGACTGGCAGGCAAATTTATGCGGTGGGAAGCAATCCTGATTCGGCAAAAATCAGTGGTATTCCTCATGACCGAATCATCTGGCTGGTATACACGTTGATGGGCGGGTTATCAGGTCTTGCAGGCGTTTTATGGGTGTCCAAATTTGCCTCTGCACAAGGGGATACGGCAACTGGTTATGAATTAACGGTCATTGCTGCATGTGTTCTGGGAGGGGTGAACATTGCTGGTGGGTCAGGGAAGATTTCCGGGATTATTTTGGGCTCCGTCCTTCTTGGCATCCTCAACAACGCCCTGCCGCTGATTAATGTCTCGCCATTCTGGCAAATGGGTATTCAGGGGGCGATTATTCTTATTGCCGTTATCTTGAACGCTCTTGTTAAACGGGGAGTGGACTTGAATGCCCTTATGAGGAGGAAAATCTAAATGAAGGATCTAAACCGGAAACCATTCTCGCTGAAGACTTTTTTTCTTCAATGGGAATGGATGCTCGTTTTACTTTTCATTCTGGTTAACATCGTGAATATGAGCTTATCCCCCTATTATTTTAACTATGGCGGTTTAAGGGATGCCACGATGACGTTCCTTGATAAAGCTTTTATGGTGTTTCCGATGGTAATGATTATTATTCTTCGGGATATCGACATTTCCGTTGCTTCCATCGTTGCCCTGGCATCAGTTCTAATGGGCTACTTGTATTCACTGGGAGTGCCGATGGAATTGGCTGTAATCCTTTGCCTTGCAACAGGGGCTTTATGCGGTTTCATCAATGGTTTGCTGATTGTGAAATTTAAGGAATTATCGGCCGTTATTGTGACGTTGTCCACTATGATAATTTACCGAGGAATTGCCTATATCATCCTTGAAGACCAGTCAGTCGGCTCGTTTCCCGAGTGGTTTGGCTTCTTTGGCTGGGGATATTTTTTCGGGATCCCGTTTATCCTGATTGCTTTCGTGGTTTGTGCTGTCGTGTTTGGGCTATTGCTGCATCAAACCACCTTTGGCCGCAGAATCTACGCAATTGGAAACAATCCGACAGCTGCCCGTTATTCCGGGGTTCAAGTGGATAAAATCAAGATTATTGTCTTTACGTTGGCCGGATTAATGGCGGCTGTTACAGCTCTATTTTTAACATCCAGAATGGGCAGTACGAGACCAAATGTGGCGACAGGTTATGAGCTTGATGTGATTGCCATGGTTGTACTGGGAGGAATCAGTACGGCGGGCGGGAAAGGCAGAATGGCCGGGGCGGTCATTGCCGTATTTCTCATTGGCTTCCTACGGTATGGTCTCGGACTCATTAACATGCCTGCCCAAGTATTGATGATCATTATTGGGTTACTTCTCGTAATTGCTGTCATGGTACCGAACCTAAAGCCAAAGACGAAAGCAAAAGGGAAGCCTGCAAAGAACCAATCGCATCAGGCAGCCGGATAACCTTCGTTACGAAGCAGTCTCTGACTGTTTGTATAAAAAACAATATGAAAAGGGGAGCAAGGATATGAAAAAATGGGTAATGGTATTCGTTTCATTCTTCTTGGTGTTTTCCGTCTTGGCAGCCTGCAGCCAATCGGCGCCAAGCAGCAGCGGAAGTAAAAGCGGCGGGGAAAGCAAGGATGGCAAGAAGCGCTTTGCGATTATTTTTAAAAATACAGGAAATCCTTATGGGGAAAAGCAGATGGAAGGTTTCAAGAAGGCAATTGAGGAGCAGGGCGATGAAGCCATCCTAAAAGCACCGGACCAACCAACGGCGGAAGCGCAAATTCAGATGATTGAAGAACTCATCGCTCAAAAAGTGGATAGTATCGCCGTAGTCGGAAATGATCCTGATGCACTGCAGCCTGCCCTAAAAAAGGCAATGGATCAAGGAATTAAGGTTCTCTCCCTAGATTCTGCTGTGAATGCCAAAAGCCGGATGGTCCACGTCAACCAGGCTGATCCTGAGAGAATCGGGCGCATTCAAATTCAAGCCATTTCCGAAATGATTGGCGGCAAGGGACAAATCGCCATTCTTAGTGCGACTTCCCAAGCAACCAACCAGAATACTTGGATCGAATGGATGAAAAAAGAATTAGAGGATCCAAAATACAAAGATATTGAACTGGTAAAAGTGGCCTACGGGGATGATTTGCGCGATAAGAGTGTTTCTGAAACGGAAGCATTGTTAAAATCCTATCCTGACCTAAAAGGAATTATTGCTCCGACAACCGTTGGTATTGCAGCGGCAGGTAAGGTGCTGACAGATAAAGGTTTAAAAGGTAAAGTCAAACTAACCGGCCTTGGGCTCCCAAGTGAAATGGCCGAGTATATTGAGAGCGGCGTGTGTGACTGGATGTATCTGTGGAATCCAATTGATGTTGGTTATCTGTCCGGTTTCGCCGCTGAAGCACTTGTTAGTGGTAAAATCACCGGTAAAGTCGGCGATAAATTTACCGCAGGTGACCTCGGCGAAAAAGAAGTTGTGGCCGACGGAGACGGCACACAAATCATGCTGGGAGATCCATTTAAATTCGATTCCAGTAACATTGCTGAGTGGAAAGACGTATATTAGAACTATCCCCCAAAGCCTGCAGAAATTTGGCAACAATTTCTGCAGGCTTTTTAATTTAGACACTACCAGCGCAGAGGAGGCTCCCAGGCACGCTCGCTGGTTTGCTGAGCGACTGAATGGAACTCAACATCCATATTTAACATGTTGGCAAATAAGGACAATAAATTAGTTCAATTTCGTTATTGGAAAAAACGATATTTTTAGTAGAATAGAAATGTAAGTAAGCGGTTACGACCGGAAGGTGATGATCATGACAAAGTACAGTGTTGCCGTTGATATCGGTGCCTCCAGCGGACGATTGATATTGGGCTGGATGGAAAATGGTTCATTGAAACTCGATGAAATTCATCGATTTGAAAACAAAATTGTCAAAAAAGGTGACTTCTTTTGCTGGGAAGTTGATAAACTGTACCAGGAAATTAAAAATGGATTAAAGAAATGTGCCCAGTTAGGCATTAAACCAGACAGCATTGGGATTGATACATGGGCCGTGGATTTTGTGCTGTTGGATGAAAACGACCAGCCGATTACGGAGGCGGTTTCTTACCGTGACCCAAGGACTGACGGAATGATGGAAGAGGTCTTCCAACTTATTTCCAAGGAAAGATTGTATTTGGAAACAGGTATCCAATTCCAGAAGTTTAATACTATCTATCAGCTGTATTCTATTAAAAAAACTCAACCGGAAATTCTTGAAAAAGCAAAAACCTTTTTAATGATTCCGGATTATTTGAACTACTTACTGACAGGCAAGAAGGCCAATGAATATACGAATGCCACTTCAACGCAGCTAGTGAATGCGTTTACGAAGAAATGGGACTATCAGCTCCTGGATGTCCTTGGTATCAATAAAGACATGTTCCAAGAAATTAAAGCACCTAAAACAGTACTTGGGTCACTTAAAGAAGATTTGGTTTCAGAACTGGGTTTTGATATGGAAGTCATTCTCCCGGCAACCCATGATACGGGTTCTGCAGTGATTGCCGTTCCAGAACAAGACGGCACGATTTACATCAGTTCCGGCACTTGGTCGCTGATTGGAACGGAAAACTATTTCCCAATCTGTGTCACCAAAGCATTGGATTATAACTTTACCAATGAAGGTGGAATCGATTACCAATTCCGTTTCTTGAAAAACATTATGGGCCTTTGGATGATTCAGGAAGTGAAACGAAACTATAATGATGAATATTCTTTTGCTAGGTTCGTAGAGTTAGCGGAAGAAGCAAAGGATTTCAAGGCCATTGTCAATGTGAATGATGACCGTTTCTTAAAACCTGACAACATGGTCCAAGAAATCATGAATTATTGTGTGGAAACCGGACAGCCCGTTCCAAGCACGCCTGGTGAAGTAGCCAAATGCGTTTATGATAGTTTAGCTGTTAGCTATCAAGATGCAGTTCAAGAAATTGAAGAAATTTTTGAAAAGCAGTTTGAAAAAATTAATGTGATCGGCGGCGGCTGCCAGAATGAAATGCTCAATCAGTTAATCGCCGATGTGACCAATAAAGAAGTAAATGCCGGTCCTGTTGAAGCAACAGCCATTGGCAATATAGCTGCCCAACTGCTGGCGCTGGGAGAAATAGAAGACATTAAGCAGGCCCGCGCCATCATCAAAGAATCATTCGAAGTAAAAAAGTATTTACCGGCACAGCCCGTTAAAAGCTAACTAAGGAAGGAAGAATGAACCATGTCTGTTAAAGAAAACTATGAACTTGCGAAACAAGCGTATGCTAAATGGGGAATTAACGTTGATGAGGTCCTTGAAACATTAAAAAAAGTTCCAGTCTCTATCCATTGCTGGCAAGGCGATGATATCGGCGGATTTGAAGTGAACCAACATGAATTATCTGGTGGTATTGATGTAACCGGTAACTATCCTGGTAAAGCCACTACACCGGAGCAGTTAAGGGCTGACTTGGAAAAAGCGTTATCCTTAATTCCTGGTAAACACCGTGTAAACCTGCATGCGATTTACGCAGAAACAAATGGCGAAGTGGTGGAAAGAGACCAATTAGAGCCAAAGCATTTTGAAAACTGGGTAAACTGGGCTAAGGAAAACGGTCTTGGTTTAGACTTTAACCCAACTCTATTCTCACATCCAAAAGCATCTGATGGTCTTACCCTTTCACATCCTGATGAAGAAATTCGTGAGTTTTGGATTAACCACTGCATTGTCAGCCGGAAAATTGGCGAGTACTTTGGAAAAGAACTGGGCACACCTGCTTTAACCAATATCTGGATCCCAGACGGCTATAAAGATGTTCCAAGCGATCGCCTTACTCCAAGAAAGAGATTAAAAGAATCGTTGGATAAGATTTTTGCAATGGATGTAGACGAAAAGTACAACTTGGATGCAGTTGAGAGTAAAGTATTCGGTATTGGATCAGAATCCTATGTGGTCGGTTCCCATGAATTCTATTTGAACTATGCTATGAAAAACGATAAATTGTGCTTGTTGGATACAGGTCACTATCATCCAACTGAAACAGTTTCCAACAAAATATCTTCCATGCTTCTGTTCAGCGAGAAACTTGCTTTGCACGTATCAAGACCTGTTCGCTGGGACAGTGACCATGTCGTTATCCTTGATGACGAGTTAAAGGAAATCGCTTTAGAAATCGTACGTAATGATGCGTTAGACCGAGTGATCATCGGCCTTGATTTCTTTGATGCCAGCATCAACCGTGTAGCTGCTTGGACTATTGGTACACGCAACATGATCAAAGCTCTTCTTTCTGCTATGCTTGTTCCAAATGAGCAATTAAAGCAGCTTCAAGAAGAAGGCAATTTCACTGAAAGATTAGCATTAATGGAAGAATTCAAAACCTATCCATTCGGTGCTGTTTGGGATTACTACTGCGAGCAAATGGGTGTTCCAGTTAAAGAATCTTGGTTAGAAGAAGTAAAAGCTTACGAGCAAGAGGTTTTATTAAAACGATAATAGGGCTAGAAGACTCAATTCGGGACATATTAAGGCCCGAATTGGGTCTTCTTTTTTTAATTATTATAGACAATGGAGGGGGTTTTACATTAGACTCAATAAAAAGAGGGGAATTCTACAAAATATTAGTGGAATTCTACAAAAGGTTGAATTATTCTACAAATTTGAGAGAGTTATTCTACATATTTACGGTTTGATTTTACAAAAATGCAAATAAATCTAAAGTATAAGCGATTGAGGGGGGATTCTATTGAATAGTGAAGAATTGGGGTCTTTACTTGCGGCCAACAACAGAATGGAACCGCCGGATTGGAATGATATTAAAAATACCTATAATCCGCTGCCAATTGATTTCATAGATGGTCAGCCGGTTTATGAATTCAATATGATTTTCGACCCCACCATCAATCCGATTGAAGATAGTATATTCATCTCCCATTGTCCACCACATGCCTATGTCCCTATGCATATACATCAATATATTGAGCTGATTTATGTGTACCAAGGAAAATGTACGGTCATTATGCAGGAGGACGAAGTAAACCTTTTTGAGGGTGGGGTCATCATGATAGATAAAAATACCCCTCATACCATAAAACAGACGACGACATCGGATATCGTGATAGAAATGAAAGTAAAGCATGACTATTTGTCAGCTGGTTTCCTACGACGCTTTACAAATAAAAGTATTATTTCACAATTTCTGATTGACTCGCTGATTGATACTCGAAGAGCAAACAATTATCTCTTTTTCCCGTATGAAACAAAATCAAATGTCGTGGGAATTATGGAGCACATCATGTGCGAGTATTTTGAAAAAGATGTGTTTACCGCAGAAATGATCGATGCGTATCTTTTTATCTTGTTTACGGAGTTAATCCGGCACAGCAACACGATAACAACTCAAAATGACCAAAACAAGCATAAGGATACGATTGTTTTAAACTTCTTAAAATATATCGATGATCATTTTAGGGACTGCAGTTTAACCATGATGGCAAACCACTACAAATATCACCCTAATTATATTTCGGCTGTTCTAAAAAAAGCGACCGGTAAATCGTTTAAGGATCTCCTGCAGAATCAACGGTTGAATAAGGCAGCCTTATATTTGACGAATACGGATTTGCCCATCCCGGATATTGCCGAAGAAGTGGGGTATTCCAGTGTCTCTTTTTTCTATAAAAAATTTAATGAAGTTTTCCACGTAACGCCTAAAGAATACCGGGAACAAAAGTATGAAAGTTTTGGAACTGATCATGTTATACATGGTTAATTTGAATTTGAAGCCGTCCGAATGGGCGGTTTTATTTTTGGCAAATCAGCCCCCTCATCATTTGCGTTACTGTTATCTTTGATTCGAGCAATAATCATCTTTGTTTTTAATATTAAAGTGAATGAAACCGCTTGCTAAAATGGAAGAACAGATTAGTAATTAGCAGATAAGGAGTGTTATAGATGGAATTTCAATTCCCGCCAGATTTTTTATGGGGTTCAACGACAGCTGCCTACCAAGTAGAGGGAAATAATATAAACAGTGAATTCTGGGCAGAAGAACATGCAGAGGGTTCACCGTATAAAGATAAATCCGGGGATACCATTGATCATTACCGGCTCTATCGGGAAGATATTAAACTTATGGCAAGTTTAGGATTCAAGGCCTACCGATTCTCGATTGAATGGTCAAGAGTGGAGACCGAACCGGGGCAATACTCCCGTTCTGCCATCGAACATTATCGGGATGTTCTAGAGACCTGTTATGAATACGGGATCACCCCGGTAGTTGCCATGCATCATTTTTCTTCACCAAGGTGGCTAATGCGATTAGGCGGCTGGGCCAGCCCGGAGATTCCTGACCGTTTTGCAAAATATTGTGAAGTGGTATTCCGGGAAATCGGGCATTTAATTCCGTACGTTTTAACCATGAATGAAGTCAATCTGCCTGTGATGCTGCGTGAAGTGTTTACGAACATCGGCTTTATTCCGCCGGTAGGTATTGGCAGGGATGCCTGGGTGGCTCCCAAATGGAGGGAGTCAGCCGCTCGCTTGTGTGGGACAACGATTGATAAATATTTTACGTTCCATATGATTTCCGATGAAAAATCTATCAATATACTAAAGGAAACTCACAAGAAAGCACGGGAGGCCATCAAGCAGATTCAGCCAGATACCAAAGTAGGCTTATCAATGGCCCTATCTGATATTCAGTCCATTCCTGGCGGTGAAGAACTGGCGGAGAAAAAGTGGCACAGTTATTTTAAACAGTATTTACCGATGATTGAAGGGGACGACTTCTTCGGACTTCAAAATTATACGAGAGAAGTATACGGGCCCGAAGGACAAGTAAAGCCTGCGGAGGATGCAGAGCTCACTCAAATGGGATATGAATTTTATCCTGAAGCACTTGCGAGCGTGATTCGAAAGGTTGCAAAAGAATTGCCGATTCCCATCATAGTTACGGAACATGGGATTGCCACTAATGATGATTCCCGCAGGGTAACATTTATCCGTAAAGCTTTAGAAGGGGTGCAAGCATGCCTGGAAGAGGGGATTGACGTCAGAGGTTACCTTCACTGGACGACCTTTGATAATTTCGAATGGCAATCCGGTTATTCCATGGTATTCGGTCTTATTGGGGTGGACCGATCCACTCAGAAGAGAAAAGTAAAGGAAAGCGGACGCTTCCTAGGACAAATTGCGCAAATGAACTCACTGGTGGCGTATTAGGCATTCATGGCCCCTGAGTCATACTCAGGGGCTGTAAAGAAATCTTTGATTCGAGCAAAATACTGCTTTGATTTTAATATTAAATAAGGTGAAAGCGCTTGCTACAATGATTTTAACAATCGATAGTATCAAACATTAGAAAACTGAAAACGCTTAACGAACAATAGGGAGGGGAAGAAGGGATGGAAAATATTCAGTTTGTAAAAACACCATTTAAGAGGTTAGTCATTGCCGCAATGCTGGGGCTTGGCACATCAATCGCGCCGTTAGTATTGCTGGGGTTTGGAATTTCTACCTTTATCATGATTGGAATTGTCGGCCAGGAACATGCGACTGCTGCGTTTGCTACAGCAAGCGGGGTTTCTGGCATAGCGATTGTACTTTTCGGGTTGTTTAGCGGAGTAATCGCTGATAAAACAAAAGTAAAGATGGGCAGAAGAAGGTTTTGGATGATTGCCGGAAGTATTGGCGGGGCACTGTCCATGTTAGCCTTAACTTATGCATCATCTGTTCCGGTATTCGTCATTGCTTTATGTCTCACGAATTTCTTTTATGGGATGGTTTCTCTGTCATGCTATGCCATTGTTCCTGAACAAGTAGAACCTAAGAAGTTTGGCCGAGTTTCCGGATTAATGGGGGCAGCAGCACCCGCACTAGTTATGACTGGACAAATGATTATGGGTGTCTTTGCAAGTTCCACGCTTGAACAGAAAATGTTCACGATCATCATCGTTCAATTGATCGGCGGATTTTTAGCTGCCTTGCTTATAAAAGATCACCATGTTGTAACGGCAGCGGCAAAAACGGAAAAGAGTAAGATTGGCCTTCGGGGTTTCTATCCTAACTTTAAAAAATATCCTTCCTATACATGGGCATTATTAACAAAGTTGCTGATTAACTTTTCAAATGCTGGGATGAATATGTTAACCCTTTTCTATATCGCTAGATTTCACTTAAGCGAAGCAAAGATTTTTCAAATTATGGGACTCACGGCTCCTGCCATTATGCTGATGGTTTTAGCTGGTATCCTAGGCGGATTTCTATCTGATAAAATTAAAAAGCAAAAGCCTTTTGTTATGGGAGCAGCCCTGGTCACAGGTATTTGCCTAATTGTATTCGCTTTCTCACCTAGCGTGACCTGGGTCGTGATTGGAAACTTTTTCTTTAACTTTGGTTTTGGAATGTACTCTGCAGTTGATAATGCCCTTGTAAACCGGATTCTTCCATCAAAAGAGAATGCAGCAAAAGACATCTCGATAATGAATACGACAACAAACTTGGCGTCGACTTTAGTAAACTTCGCAGCACCTGCGTTAATTGCTTTAGGAGCAAGCATGTTTGGCGGAGATGGATATACACTATTCTTCTTAGTATTAGCGGGATTCTCCATCCTTTCTGCAGCGGCTGTTCTTCCAATTCCTGAAATGGGATCTAAGCTGGAGGCAGGAAATGATACTTCTGACATAGAAGCTGTGTAATGCAATCATTTCATAAGTAAATCATATAAAATGGGATGAATCGTACCTTGGTATAAATTCATCCCTATTGTATTTTAAGTAAACAAGTTTGTAGATTGAGAGGAATAGATAAATGACAGGTTTAACAGTAAATGCATTAACATGTGAGTATAAAAATAATCCGCTTGGAATCGATATAACAAGACCGCGAATCAGTTGGAAAATGGAATCAGATCGGCGGGGGACGATGCAAACGGCCTATCATATTCAGGTAACTACTGAACGTGAGGACTTCTCCGAACCGATTTGGGATACAGGGATGGTCCAATCTGATCAATCGATACATATTGAATATGGCGGTCCGGAGTTAAACTCCCGCACGAGGTATTTTTACCGTGTAAAGGTCTGGGATAACTTTGGCAATGTGTCGAATTGGAGTGACCTCGGTTTTTGGGAAATGGGCCTGTTATCACCTGTAGAATGGAAAGCTGAATGGATTACCCCAGATTCTGCGGGAATCGACCCGCTTTCTGAAGCCGTTTTTCTTCTTAGAAAAGACTTCAAACTTAAAGCCGAAATAACCTCTGCTCGTATTTATGGGACCGGAGTAGGTTTATATGAATTATTTTTAAATGGGAAACGCGTGGGGGATGAACTTCTGTCACCAGGCTGGACAAGTTATCATAATCGGTTGCAATATCAAACATATGACGTTACGGAGCAGCTTCAAACGGGTGATAATGTAATGGGCATTCTATTGGCTGATGGCTGGTATAAAGGGAACCTCGTCAAAGAAGGTAACCGTAATATTTACGGGGACAGACGGGCGGCGTTCTTTCAGATTCATGTAATTTATAATGATGGTTCCGAAGAGGTAATTTCAACGGATACCACATGGAAAGCTTCCACCGGACCGATTTTATTTTCAGAGATCTATCATGGGGAAATTTATGATGCAAGGCTTGAAAAGAAAGGCTGGAGTAATCCCGGTTATGACGATTATGAATGGGCTGATACGATCCATCAGGAATTGCCCATTACCAATTTGGCCGCACAGGAAAACGTTCCAACTCGAGTGACACAAATACTTAAACCAATTGCTTCATTTGTTACACCTACTGGTGATACAGTCATCGACATGGGGCAAAACATGGTGGGACGAATCTGCTTTAAAGTAAGTGCGCCAACAGGCACTAGAATTGTTCTCCGGCATGCTGAGGTACTGGATCAAGACGGGAATATCTATTTTGGAAATTTGAAATTTGCCCGGCAAAAGATTGAATACGTGACAAAAGGCGAAGGAACGGAAACCTATGCTCCACATTTCACATTCCAAGGCTTCCGCTATGTAAAAATTGAAGGGTATCCGGGACAAGACAAAGGTTTGTCTTTGGAAAACTTTATCGGCGAAGTCATCCATTCTGATATGGAACCGAATGGGGAGTTTGAATGCTCTGATCCGTTCGTGAATCGGTTGCAGCAGAATATTGTTTGGGGGCAAAGAGGAAACTTCGTTGATCTTCCTACAGATTGTCCGCAGCGGAGTGAACGGCTGGGATGGACCGCGGATGCACAGGTATTCATTCCAACAGCTTTATTTAACTATCATGGAGGGGCTTTTTTCACAAAATGGCTCAGGGACTTAAAAGCGGATCAGCTTCCCGACGGAAATGTGCCATTTGTCATTCCTAATGTGGAGGGCGGGGTCGGTTCCGCTGTTTGGGGAGATGCAGCCACCATCGTTCCTTGGACGGTTTATCAGACTTACGGTGATAAACGATTACTCTCTGAACAATACGAAAGTATGAAGGCGTGGGTCGAATATATTCGCCGTCAGGGAAAAAATGAATATTTATGGAACACTGGGTTTCATTTCGGCGACTGGCTCGCTCTTGATGCTAAAGAAAACAGTTTTGTTGGAGCCACGCCAAGAGACTTTATTGCTACTGTCTTTTATGCCCATTCAACAAGAATTCTAAGAGACGCGGCTGAAGTTCTTGGAAAAACCGAAGACTTTGAAGAATATAGCTTTCTATTGAAAAAGATTATCGAGCAATTTAATCATGAATTTGTTTCACCGTCAGGCAGATTGGTGTCACCAACTCAAACGGCACATATTATTACTTTGATGTTCGATATGGTGGAGGGGGAAGCAAAAGAAAGGACAGCACGCGAACTGAATGAGTTGATTATGCAAAATGATTATCATTTGAATACGGGATTTGTTGGCACCCCATATATTTGTCTCGCTTTATCAAAGGGTGGTTACCATGGAACCGCGGTCAAGCTATTGATGAAGGATGATTTCCCATCTTGGCTCTATCAGGTAAAAAAAGGGGCAACGACCGTTTGGGAGCACTGGGACAGTATTAAGCAGGATGGCTCATTCTGGAGTGATCAAATGAACTCCTTCAATCATTATGCATACGGGTCGATCGGAAATTGGCTGTACAAAGTGGTTGCCGGGTTGGATATGGATCCAGCAAGTCCAGCGTATAAGAAAATTAAAATAGCACCAAAGCTTGGCGGGATTGTGCTGACCCACGCAAAAGCGGTCTATCAATCCATGTATGGCAAGGTTCTTTCTGCATGGAGGCTCACTAATGATGTGGTAGAAATCGTAGTAGAAATTCCAGCAAACACAACGGCTGAAATTCTATTGCCTAACGCACGTCTTTCTGTGGTTTTGGAAAGCGGCCAGCCATTGTCAGCCGCGGACATTCATTCCTCTGAAGAATATACAGAAGGGGTACGGGTAATGGTCGGCTCAGGATCCTATCACTTTAATTATCGAAATGAACATGGTCTAAAGCCAAGGTTTACGGAGGAGACTCCCTTAATTGACTTCTTGGAATACAAAGACGCAGTGATAGTCTTAGAGCGATATGCTCCTGGCATTACCAAACCGCCTGGCATATTCGGCACTAAAACAAAAAGTTTGAAGGAAATAGTTGAAATGCCGGAGAATCCTTTGACTCGTGAAAATGTAACACAAATTATCGAGGAATTAAACCAGCTTGAATGGGAAGCCGTCCTAGTCTAATACGTATAGCCCAAGCCAATCAGCTTCATTGATTGGCTTGTTTCATCGTGGATTCAGCCTCTTCCATGTTTATTTTTTGATTTTATGTATTTGTTTTTCAAAAATTTATGTTATATTTAATGTAACAACAAATACAAAACAAACATAAAACAACATAAATCAAAATGGGTGGCAGAAAAGGGGTATATCAAAGTGCTTGTAGCGGAAAGGCAAAAGAAGATTGTTGAATTGGTCAATGAACGCTTAAGTGTTCGGGTCTCCGAACTAAGCAAAATATTCTCAGTTACAGAAGAAACGATTCGCCGTGATCTTGAAAAGCTTGAAAAAGAAAGTTTATTAATGCGCAGTCATGGCGGTGCCGTCAGCATTGAAAAAGATAATCAGGGAGAGATATCGTACCTGGAAAGAGAAATTACTAATGCTGAACAAAAGAAAGCGATTGCGGTAGCTGCGGTTCGAACGATTGAGCCGGGTGATCAAATTATTTTGGATGCCAGCACAACCGCGTGGTATGTCGCAAAGGAATTGCCTGACATGCCGTTAACGGTTCTGACGAATTCTATTAAAGTATCGATTGAACTCAGCAAAAAAGAACAAATCAGGGTCATTTCTACAGGAGGAACTTTGCTTGCCCAATCACTTTCGTTTGTGGGGCCACTTGCGGAGCGGTCCTTGGGTATGTATCATGTCAATAAAGTGTTGCTATCATGTAAAGGGGTTCACCTTGAACGAGGATTAAGTGACACGAATGAATTGCAAGCGCTGCTGAAAAAGCAAATGATGGACATCTCAGACGAGAGAATCATCATGGTAGATTCCAGCAAATTTGGGAACAAGGCTTTTTCGCAAATTTGTGCTATTTCAAAGGTCGACTGTATCATTACAGATTCCAATTTAAATGAAGAAACAAAAAGACAGTTAGAGGAAATGAATATTAGAGTATTAATAGCCGATTAAAAAGAAAATCAGACCAGTAAAGGTCTGTTTTTTCTTTTGGTTTAATGGAGTCTTAAGTAAAATAAGGTATACTTTTATCAAATGAATCTCACAGGTGACCACAATGAACTTTACATATGAAATGATTGAAATGAACCAAGGACTACCCATGCATATTTTTCTTAATAGCGTGGATTATGTGACGAATCACTGGCATGACAGTATCGAAATTATTTTTGTCTTAAAAGGGAAGGTAAGCGTTTCTGTTAACGATAAACGTTATGTACTGAATGAAAAAGATTTATTGCTTATTAATGCAAATGATATTCATGCCATCCAGCACCAAGAAGAAAATTTATTATTGACCATTCAAGTGCCTATTCCTGAATTAAAAGAGAATATCAAAGATGTGGACTCTTTCGTCTTTTCTTGTAAATCATTTTTATACGATGAAAACCATCAAGAGGAATTTAATGAATTGCGTTCTTTGTTAGCACAAATGATGTGGGTGATTAACAAAGAAAGCGAGGGGTATGAGTTACAAATTAAATCCTTATATTTTCAGCTAATCTTTCTATTGATGAAGAATTTTAAAGAAGAAACAGAAAAAGAAAACAAGGTTTCCAGCCAGAAGCATATTGAACGGCTGCTTAGAATTACTTCTTATGTGAAGGACAATTTTAAACAACCAATCACCTTAAATGAGCTGTCCCAAATTGAATTTTTGTCGGTGCATTATCTATCTAAGTTCATTCAAAAGCATTTAGGAATGCCGTTTTCCAAATATGTGGACAGCATTCGGCTTGATCACGCGGTGAAAGATATTGTTTATACCGATATTCCACTGACACAGATTGCCCTTGATAATGGCTTTGCCAGTGTGAAGGCATTTAACCGGGCATTTAAGGAGTTTTATCACCAGACTCCAAGTGAATACCGCCGTGCCGTTGAGATGGAACCAAAGAAAACGGAGAGTAACAAGGTGACACTCGCCAACTATGTTGAAATTGACAAAACACAGGCATTTGACCAGTTGTTTGCCTTTTTGCCCAGCAGTGAGAAATCAATAGTAGTCAAAAATCAAGCGGTGGATAAAAAGTCTATTAAAATAAATGCAGAAGAAAGAGTTCAACCGCTAAGTCATACCTGGAAGACCCTCATGACAGTTGGAAAAGCGAAAGAGTGTCTTTTCAGTGAAATACAAAACCAGATAAAGCAAGTGAAAAAGGCCACTGATTTCCAGTATCTGCGGTTTCATGGGATATTTGATGATGAAATGATGGTTTACGGGGAAGATGAACAAGGTAATCCTGAATATAACTTTCTATACACAGACAAGCTTATGGACTTTTTACAAAGTATACAAGTGAAGCCGTTTGTCGAGTTAGGATTTATGCCGAGAGATTTAGCAGACAGCCATGAAACGGTTTTTTACAAAGAAAGCAACGTTAGTAAACCAAAGGATATAGAAAAATGGAATAACCTTTTACGAGCGTTTATCCGCCATTATGAAAATCTTTATGGAAAAGAAGAAGTACTGAAATGGTACTTCGAAGTATGGAATGAGCCGGATTTTTATATTTTCTGGAGAGGCACTTTTGAGGGGTATTGCTCCTTGTATAAAAATAGCTATGAAACCATTAAGGGGATGAATCCCGATTATCAAGTAGGCGGACCAAGTATTGTTTCCATTAAAAATAGTGACTGGTTACAGCAATTTTTAAACTTTTGTCAAAAAGAGAATTGTATTCCTGACTTTATCTCCTTTCACTGCTATTCGCATGAGGAAATGGATACTGAAAAAAAGAAAAATACATCTAATGAAAAGGCGATGGATTTTGGATATATTTCCAGAGATGAGAGCTTTCTCAAAAACCGGATTGCTGATCTTAAGCAGATTTTATCAGAATACGGTTTGGGGAATATTGAAATTCATCTTTCTGAATGGAACTCCACTGCCTATCATCGGGATTTAACGAATGACACATGCTTTAAGGCGGCTTTTATCGTAAAAAACATGTTAGAAAATATCGACTCGATTCAAAGTTTTGGCTATTGGACAATTACTGATTTAAAAGAGGAGAGAAGGTCAGCTGTTAACAGTTTCCACGGGGGACTTGGATTAATCACCAATCATAATATTCCAAAACCAGCCTTCGTGGCATATGAGTTGCTAGGAAAATTGGGGAATCAACTGATTGCCCAAGGAGAAGGGTATTTCCTTACTAAAAACACTCAAGGCTTTCAGCTTCTCTTATACCATTACTGCCATTATGACCGGTTCTATTGCATGAATCAGCATGCAAATATAGACTTGCAAAATAGATATAATGTGTTCCTTAATGAACAGCCGGTAGAAATGAAGTTTATGATAAATGGACTGGAAAAAGGATTCTACAAATTGAAACAGTACCAACTAAACAGGCAAAATGGCAGCTCTTATGACAAATGGGTTGAGATGGGAGCGCCTCAAACTTTGGGAACGGAAGAAGTAAGTTATTTGCAAACTTCAAGTCATCCCAGACTTCAAATAAGTGAGATAAGGATTGAGGAGGATTATATCTTGACCACCCAACTCGCCCCGCATGAAGTACAGCTATTCGAAATGATTCCTCAAAATCTGTCGTAAACGATATTTGTAAAATTAGTACAAAAAACGAAAGTGGGCATAAGAGAGGTCTACGTGACCAAGAACAGGCAAAAAAACAAAAGTAGGTCACGTAGAGAGGTTCTACGTGACCGAGAACAATCAAAAAAACAAAAGTAGGTCACGTAGAGAGGTTCTACGTGACCGAGAACAGGCAAAAAAGCAAAAGTGGGTCACGTAGAGAGGTTCAACGTGACCGAGAACAGGCAAAAAAGCAAAAGTGGGTCACATAGAGAGGTTCTACGTGACCGAGGACAGGCAAAAAAACAAAAGTGGGTCACGTAGAGAGTTACGTGACCGAGAACAGGCAAAAAAGCAAAAGTGGGTCACGTAGAGAGGTTCTACGTGACCGAGTACAGACAAAAAAACAAAAGTGGGTCACGTAGAGAGGTTCTACGTGACCGAGAACAGGCAAAAAAGCAAAAGTGGGTCACGTAGAGAGGTTCAACGTGACCGAGAACAGGCAAAAAAGCAAAAGTGGGTCACATAGAGAGGTTCTAAGTGACCGAGGACAGGCAAAAAAACAAAAGTGGGTCACGTAGAGAGTTACGTGACCGAGAACAGGCAAAAAAGCCAAAGTGGGACACGTAGAGAGGTTCAACGTGACCGAGAACAGGCAAAAAAACAAAAGTAGGTCACGTAGAGAGGTTCTACGTGACCGAGTACAGACAAAAAAACAAAAGTGGGTCACGTAGAGAGGTTCAACGTGACTGAGTACAGACCAAAAAACAAAAGTGGGTCACGTAGAGAGTTACGTGACCGAGTACAGACAAAAAAACAAAAGTGGGCCACGTAGAGAGGTTCAACGTGACCGAGAACAGGCAAAAAAACAAAAGTAGGTCACGTAGAGAGGTTCTACGTGACCGAGTACAGACAAAAAAACAAAAGTGGGTCACGTAGAGAGGTTCAACGTGACTGAGTACAGACCAAAAAACAAAAGTGGGTCACGTAGAGAGTTACGTGACCGAGTACAGACAAAAAAACAAAAGTGGGCCACGTAGAGAGGTTCAACGTGGCCGTGAAAAAGGCAGGAGCACCTGCCTTTTTTTGTTGCCCAAAATTAGTAAAAAGGGACTAAAAAAAACAGAAAAGACAATTCCGGTAATTGCTTTGAACAAAATTGGGATAGTGAAAAGGTTTTCATCTCTCTATAATGAAGTACATAAGGAAGCGTTTCCAGTAATAAGGACTCAAACAGAATGATCGAAATCATTTTTATGAATGGAAGTTTTTAAATTATAAGGAGGTAATATAATGGAGAACACTGCATTGAATAAAACACCCTTTGTTAGGTTAGTAGTGGCAGCCATGCTAGGTGTTGGAACCTCAATCGCACCGTTAGTACTATTGGGATTCGGACTTTCTACTTTTATAGTGATAAAAATTGTTGGACAAGAACATGCAACCGCTGCCTTTGCTACAGCCACAGGGATCTCCGGGATAGCCGTTGTCATTTTTGGACTTTTTAGCGGAGTGATCGCAGATAAAACCCGGATAAAGATGGGCAGGAGAAGGTTTTGGATGATAGCGGGCAGTATTGGCGGTGCTCTTTCTATGTTAGCCCTTACGTTTTCCTCATCGATCCCAGTGTTTGTCATTGCCTTGTGTTTAACCAACTTTTTTTACGGTATGGTTTCACTCTCATGTTACGCCGTTGTTCCTGAACAAGTAGAACAGGAAAAGTTTGGCCGGGTGTCTGGTCTAATCGGTGCCTCTGCCCCTGCTTTCGTTATGACCGGTCAAATGATAATGGGAGCCTTTGCTAAATCAACTCTTGAAGAAAAAATGATTACGATTATTATCGTACAATTAATTGGTGGATTTTTAGCAGCCCTTTTAATAAAGGACAATTATTTTGCCGGAGCAGCAAAGGCTGAGAAGAAATCAATTGGTCTTCGTGGCTTTTATCCAAGTTTTAAAAAGTACCCTTCTTATACCTGGGCGCTATTAACAAAGCTGTTAATTAACTTCTCAAATGCAGGCATGAACATGTTAACATTATTCTATATTGCAAGATTTCATTTGAGTGAGACAAAGATTTTTCAAATCATGGCACTTACGGCTCCTACTATTGCGTTAATGGTTGCTGCGGGAATACTAGGTGGTTTCTTATCAGATAAAGTAAAAAAACAAAAGCCTTTTGTCATCGGAGCAGCTCTTATAACAGGAATTTGTTTAATTGCTTTTGCATTCTCTTCTAGCATCACTTGGGTGATTGTCGGTAACTTTATCTTCAATTTTGGTTTTGGAATGTATGGTGCAGTAGATAATGCCCTTGTAAACCGTATCCTGCCTTCCAAAGAGAATGCAGCAAAAGATATCTCCATTATGAATACAACAACAAACTTGGCTTCTACACTAGTAAATTTTGCTGCACCAGCGTTAATCGCGTTAGGAGTAAAGTTATTTGGCGGAGATGGCTATACACTTTTCTTCCTAGTTTTAGCTGTTTTCTCCATCCTTTCAGCGGTTGCCGTTCTTCCAATCCCGGAAATGGCGTCAAAGTTGGAAACTGAAAAAGATATTAATGTTAAAGCAGTTTAATCAATAATGAATAACTAGGGATGAATCAAGCAGGATATAGATTCATCCCTATCGTTGTTAAAATTAGAGTATAATGGAAAATAGGGGAATTCATTACATGAGGAAGAGATGATAATATGTTAATAGAAAAAATTCAGCTTTGGGATGATAACGATTCAGTAACATTACATACTTACATTCTTAATAACTCAATGGAGTTTCAAAAGGATCAGTTGCGTCCTGCAGTGGTCATTTGTCCGGGAGGGGGATATTTAGGAACCTCTGACCGCGAGGCTGAACCTGTTGCGTTAAAGTTTGCTTCTCTTGGATATCATACCTTTGTTCTTCGCTACACGACTTATTATCAGGAATGGGTAAAGGACTTCCAAAATCCTCCTGAGCCAAATAAGAATTCCGCTTATCCGCAGCCTTTGTTTGATCTAGCCAAGGCGATGCTGATTATCCGGGAAAATGCATCAAAGTGGTATGTGGACCCTGAAAAAATAGCAATCTGTGGTTTTTCTGCTGGCGGCCATTTATCAGCCAGCCTTGCTGTCCATTGGAACAGCAGCCTATTAAATGAAAAGTTTCATGCTGATAATGAGTTATTCAAGCCTAATGCTGTTATTCTTGGATATCCACTACTCGATTACCAGGTCATGAAGGAAAAGCTTGAAACAGAAGCAGCAGAGTTTGAAAAAGGATTTTTTCAGATTTCGAATAAAGCGGTATTCGGCGTTCCTAATCCTAGTGATGAACAGCTTTCAGAGGCTAGCCCTGTAAACTATGTAACCACTCAAACACCGCCATCTTTCATTTGGCATACGGCTGATGATCCTCTTGTATATGCAGAGAATTCACTTAGATTTGCCACGCAGCTAGCTAAACATAAAGTGCCATACGAACTGCATATTTTTGAAAGTGGAGTACATGGTTTATCTTTATGTGATGAAACAACAGCAAGTAACCCTAGCCATTTAAATGCAGACTGCAAGATTTGGGTGGAGCTTGCCAGTAATTGGTTGAAAAAACATCTTAGGTAGGAGAAGATACAAATCTATCAGTACCAATTAAAACCCAACTTTAATGGAAACTGGAAAGTGAGTGCCAAATTGTATATAGAATTGGCACTCATTTTTTATGAACGATTTAAAAATCCAGTATTAAATGATCCACTAGAACAAATGATTTATTGTTTCGGTACTTTCCAGGCGATATCCCTAAATAAGAGCGAAACAATTTACTAAAGTAATTCCCATTAGCATATCTAACTCTCTGCGCAACCTGTTCTACCGAAAAATCCTGATTTTTTAATAACTCCATCACTTTGTTCATTCTAAGAAAAAACCCCAAGATATGGAGCATATAAAACAGAAAAACTGCCTTTATTTAAAGGAAAATATGGGTAATTCCCAATTTAAACGGAATTTTACCGTTTATTTTCAAACACCCAAAACATGGATACAGCAATAAAAAATAGGGTGAGACAATCACTGCGATTTCGCACCCTATTTGCATTTGTTTACTGTAGTGAACCCTTTTAAAATTGGTGCGAATTGCTTTATTTGTGTAATATTTTTATACTTGTTTGATGTCGTTCTCTATAACTATTTGGTGTATCCTGAAACAGTTCCTTAAATTTTTTATAAAAGAATGTAACACTTGAATAACCGACTTCTTCAGCGATTTCAGGTATCGCAATGTCCGTATTAGCCAGAAATAAGGCAGCTTGGTTCAAACGTTGAATTTGGAGCAGCTCCTTAAATGACTTACCAGTACCTTTTTTGAGAAGGGTGGACAGATAGCTTGGATTGAAGCCAAAGGTCTTAGCCATTTGAACGAGGGAACAGTCCCGATAATGATCTTCAATATATTTTAGGAATGCTACTAAAGAAATAAACGGTTGATTGATGGTCTCATTTTTTGTTTGGTTGTGATTGTATCGAATTAAGGTAGAAAATAAAACGATTAAGTATGAGTCTATGATTTCCTTAGAACCAAAGTCACGATCAAAAAATTCGCACATAATGTTTTCCATGATTTCGGTAACTTTCGTATGCTCCTTCGGCCTGAAAATCAGGAATTGATTATTTTTACGATGAGAAACGAGCGATTCAATCATAAATTGAGAGATAATGCTTTTTTGTGATAGCCTCCTTAAGAAGGCTGGAGATAGATAGTCCTGTTTAAGGATCATATTTATCACAATATCATCTTTTGTAATGGAAGCTACTTTATGGGGAACTTCATGGTTTATTAAAATGAGCTCCCCTTTCCTCAAAGTAATTTTTTCCCCTTTTATCGTCAATTCACAGTTTCCTCTATAGACAAACATCATCTCAATATAATCATGCATGTGAAGCGGTATTTCCGACTCATAGGGCTGCATGGAAATAGATACGTTTTCATCAATGGGGGAATCGGTAATATCAAATGTACGATTGAAAAGAAAAACAGGTTCCCCGTTCACTTCTACAATCATGGGCTTATACTCATTTAAGACCTTTTCTTGATTAATAGGTCCTAATTGAAATGACTCCAAGTAATTTTCCAGTTCTGTTTTATACATAATTGCTCCTGTCATTAAGGATTTGAGTAATAATATATATCTTAATCTAAAAATGTTTTTCTTGATAAGTAGTAAAAGTGTATATGTTTTGAGGATATTTAAATGATTTAAAAAACTATGATTCGAGCAATCAAGACCTTGCTTTTTAACATTATTTCTATTGAAAGTGATTGATACTATTAAATTAGGTTGATTTTATAGGAGGTACTTGATTATGACTTATGACTTTCCGAAAGGCTTTCTCTGGGGAACAGCAACTTCTGCCTATCAGGTGGAAGGAAACAATGATAAATCGGATTTGTGGGCGGAGGAATACTCAGAGGGTTCGCCATATAGGGATTTTTCTGGAGATGCTGTCGACCACTATCGTCTTTATAAACAGGATATCGAACTGATGGCGAGCCTTGGGCTCAATAGTTATCGGTTTTCAATTGAGTGGGCAAGAATTGAGCCGGAGGAAGGCATCTACTCACAGGAAGCAATTGACCATTACCGTGATGTGATCAAAGTTTGTTATGACAACCATATTACTCCAGTGGTGACAATGATGCATTTTACCTCCCCCCAATGGCTGATGCGGAAAGGCGGCTGGAAAAATCCGAAGACTGCTAATCTTTTCGCAAGATATTGTGAAGCGGTTTTTAAGGAATTGGGTCAGGATATTCCATATGTGGTCACGATGAATGAAGTGAACTTACCAATCATGTTGAAAGAATTATTTATTAATATGAATTTTATGCCTCCTGTTGGCATGGACGCCAAAACATGGACCGCTCCTGGCTGGCGTGAATCCGCTGCGCAAAAATGCGGAACCACCATCGATCAGTATTTCACCTTCCATATGGCTTCCGACGAGGATTCATTAGAAATTGTCAAAGATGCACATCGAAAAGCACGTGATGTGATTAGAAAAATGAACCCATCAACCAAGGTCGGACTTTCCTTGGCACTGCCGGAAATCCAAGCTATTGAAGGCGGGGAAGAACAGGCCGCAAAAGTTTGGCATGACTACTTTGGGCAATTTAAATCGGTTATGAAAGATGATGACTTTATTGGAGTACAGAACTACACCCGAGAAATATATGGTCCTGACGGACAGGTTCCGCTTG
This sequence comes from Neobacillus camarae, assembly GCF_054950115.1. NCBI lineage: Bacteria > Bacillati > Bacillota > Bacilli > Caryophanales > Bacillaceae > Neobacillus > Neobacillus camarae. The sequence goes on from NZ_JBUCKX010000001.1 coordinate 1,293,878, forward strand.
CTGCAGGAACGGAAGTAACTGCGATGGGATATGAGTATTATCCAGAAGCACTGGCCGGAACCATTCGGAATGTAGCAAACGAGCTGGATATTCCGGTTATGGTGACGGAACACGGGATTGCAACGAATGAGGACAGCCGCCGGATTGAATTCATTAAACGGGGACTTAAAGAATTGCATGCTTGTATGGAGGACGGGATTACGGTATTAGGTTATCTTTATTGGTCCACTTTTGACAATTATGAATGGACGTTTGGCTATGACCCGAAGTTTGGGGTTATTGCTGTGAACCGTGATACACAGGAGCGGAAGGTAAAGATGAGCGGTCGAGTCCTCGGTGAAATTTCAAAGAACAATGCTGTGAATGAGTAGTCAACACATCTTAATTTCAAAAGAAGGGAATCTATATTTATGAATTATAAGAATCCTGTCATTAGCGGCTTCCATCCAGATCCTAGTATTTGTAGAGTAGGAGATGACTTTTATCTAGTCACAAGTTCCTTTGAATATTTTCCGGGCGTTCCGATTTTTCATTCAAAGGATCTTGTCAATTGGAAGCAAATTGGTCATTGCTTAACCCGTAACAGCCAGCTGCCTTTACATCAATCAAAGAGTTCCATGGGCATTTTTGCTCCGACCCTTAGATACCATAATGGCCGCTTCTATATGATTACTACCAATCTAACAATAGGAAAAAACTTCATTGTCTGGTCCGAAAAGCCGGAAGGCCCATGGTCGGAACCCATTTGGCTGGAATGGCCGGGGATTGATCCCTCCCTTTTATTTGATGATGATGGGAAGGTTTATTTAACAGGAACGCAGGACATCTTTACCGGAGAACCGATGGGCATTTACCAGGCCGAAATTAATGTGGATACTGGGGAAATAATGACGGAGCGGCGATTCATTTGGCAAGGTTCGGGCGGAGCCCATCCTGAAGGACCGCATCTTTATAAAATAAATGGCATGTACTATTTGATGATTGCGGAAGGAGGAACGGAATACGGGCACATGGTAACAATGGCTCGCAGTGACCGGCCGTTCGGGCCATTTGAAAGTCATCCTGATAATCCAATCCTGACCCATCGCAGCAGTGCTAGTCCCATTCAAGCAACTGGGCATGCCGATTTAGTTCAATATACAGATGGCAGCTGGTGGACCGTCTTTTTAGGCATACGTCCTGCCCCTATTCCGTTTAGCGGCAAGCATCATCATTTGGGTCGGGAAACATTCTTGGCACCTGCCGACTGGAATGAGGCGGGGTGGCCCATCATTGGTGCCCAAGTTGAATTAGAAATGGACGCAAGAACATTGAAAATAGGCGACAGTGAAAAGTTGAAATATAGAGATGACTTTAATGAGACTACCTTAGATTTTTGTTGGAATTTCCTGCGTAATCCTGGTGAGGAAAGTTGGTTTTTAACGGACAGGCCTGGATATCTTACTTTATATGGGAGATCAACAAGTTTGGATGACTTAGACTCTCAAGCATTCGTCGGCCGCAGGCAGGAGCATTTTAATTGCAACGTTTCAACACTTCTTGAATTCTCTCCAACTGTGGAGGGGGAAGAGGCAGGCCTAACCGTTTTCATGAATGAGAAATTCCATTATGAGATAGCCTTAGGAATGAGTGAAGGCGTAAAGAAAGTCTTTGTCAGACGGCGAATCGGTTCCCTTTGGAAAGTTGAAGCGGAGCATGTGTACGGACAAAATGGGATAATCCTAACGGTCCATGCAGATGCCAAAGATTACACATTTGCCTATCAGCCGCCAGATGGAGAGCCTGTTATTTTAGGATCTGGTGAATGTTCACTTCTTTCAACTGAAGTAGCCGGAGGATTTACGGGGGTCTACTTTGGCTTATACGCTTCAGGCAATGGCCGAAACATAAGGATTCCTGCTTATTTCGATTGGTTTGAATACAATATTTAAACAAGAGAGCACGTTATCGTGCTCTCTTTGGTGTCTGTTTCTATTCAATTAGAACAAAATACGGCACCTTTTCGGGTAAAAAAGGTAATGCAGGGAAACTAGCTAATTTATATAATGGTTTTAGAAAACGATTACATATCTTATTGTCTCTAGTAATCTATAGAAAGGAAGATAGTAACTATGCGTAAATATGACACAAGCGTAGTCGACCAGTTGCAAAAGGAAACTACTATCATACAAAATAACGGAGTAAACGTTATTTTAAAACCAAGCCCTGGGGAAGACCGGCCAGGATACCTAGATCCTCTGGAGTTAAGCCTTTTGGATAATCATTGGGCAGGCAATTTAGAAGGGAAAGAGCCTGCTGCAGTCCCTCCTATGGAAGTGTTAATTCCCATCATGAGGGAAAATATGGGTTTTCCAAACTATAACTTAAATACAGTGGAAATCCACACAAAATATGAAGAAGTCACAGATAGCGGAAATACAGTCGGCCTCTGGCGATACTATCCAAGAAAATCTGAAAAAAACCGGAAACGGCCTGCATTGTTATTCATCCATGGCGGCGGCTGGATTGGGGGAAGCGTCTATACGGTTGAAAACTTCTGCAAACTATTAGCTGAACTAGCAAACGCTGTCGTTTTTAACGTAGACTATTCTTTAGCACCGGAAAAGCCATTTCCTAATGGTTTAGATGACAATTATTACGCGCTCAAGCATGTTTATGATCATGCTGAAGAATACGGCATTGACTCTGATAAAATTTGTGTTGGCGGGGATAGTGCTGGCGGAAACTATACAGCGGCCGTTTGTTTAAAAGCAAGAGATGAAGGAACACCAAAGATTGCGATGCAAGTGCTGATTTATCCGGCGGTCACGAAGGCAGATGCAAAGGTGAATGGTTATGAGTGGAGTGAAAGCTTCTTTGATAAGTCAGAAGAGCACAAAGATATAATCAATGGACTGCTCACGCTTGGAAGACCCACAAAGTTCGGAGATGATCTTTTCCTAAGTGCATATATTTCTGAAGAGCAAGATATCTATAACCCATATGTTAGCCCGATGCTTGCTGCAACTCATGAAGGACTTCCAAAAGCGATTTTGGCAGGTGCTGAGTTTGACGGCTTGCGCATTCACACAGAGTTCTATGCCAAGCAGCTTCAAGATGCAGGAGTAGACGTTACCTGTTTCCGTTATAAAGGAATGACCCATGCGTTTATCGATAAATTGGGACATGCTCCACAAGCGGAGGATTTGTGCATTGAAATCGCAAAAGCAATGAAGGAATTATAACTACTAATTCTTAGACCTGAGCCCTTTTTTACCAGGGGCTCTTTTTTATACCTTTTTATCTTGAAGGATAAGTCTCTATGTATAAAACAGAACAAATATCGGCATGGTTTCCGTCAAAAAGGGGAAGGCATCTTCCGATGATTTCTAATATCATACTAATTGTAATAGGAAACGTTTTCAACTTATTTAAGATTCTTTGATATAAGGATGGGAACCATGAAAATATCAGCCGTTATATTTGACCTTGATGGTGTTATTGTTTCTACGGATGAGTACCATTACCAAGCATGGAAACAAATCAGTGATGAAGAAAATATTTATTTTGATAGAAAAATAAATGAAAGACTGCGTGGCGTCAGCAGAATGGAAAGCCTTGAAATTATCCTAAGCCATTCTGATAAAAGGTATGGTGAAAATGAAAAGCAACTTCTTGCCCAGCGTAAAAATGAGATTTATCGCGAACTGCTAAACAAGTTATCTCCACGTGATATTCTTCCGGGAGTTATTGATCTATTACTAAATATAAAAGCCCGGGATATGAAGATGGCAATCGGTTCTTCCAGCAAAAACACACCGTTTATTTTACAACAGATAGGATTAAATGCTGCTTTCGATGCCATTGCGGATGGAAATAACATTCAAAAAAGTAAGCCGCATCCTGAGGTCTTTTTACTAGCAGCAGGAATGCTGGGAGTTCAACCGCATGAATGTGCAGTGATTGAAGACGCGGAAGCTGGAATCGCCGCCGCAAAAGCTGCCGGAATGAAAGCAGTGGGAGTCGGGTCTGCAGCCAATTGCATGGATGCGGATATAAAAATAGATAACTTATCAAACTTGAATATAAATCAATTATTGGAAGCTAACGAGATTAGGAGTTGAAATCATGATTAAACTAGGTACTAACTTAGCCCATTTAAAGGAGAAACCATTTTTTCTAAAAGATAATGAAATCGAGTGGGTTGCAGAAACTCTTCAGTCTATGAATTTACAAGAAAAAGTGGGTCAATTATTTTGCCCGATTGGCAATACAGACAATAAAGAGGAATTGGAAGCCTTTATCAACGAGTTCCGTCCTGGCGGCATCATGTATCGGCCGGATACTGGCGCCAAAGTACAGCAGACGCATCGATTCCTGCAGGAGCTTTCACCAGTGCCGTTATTGATTAGTGCCAATCTGGAAGCTGGCGGCAATGGGATTGCTACTGATGGTACTTATTTTGGAAAGCAAATGCAGGTGGCTGCAACAGATAATGAAGAAATGGCGTATAAGCTAGGGGTGGTGGCGGGCCGTGAAGGCCGGGCAGTTGGTTGTAATTGGTCCTTTGCTCCGATTGTCGATATTGATATGAATTATCGAAACCCTATTACAAACGTGAGAACATTCGGCTCTGATCCTGAGAGAGTTGCCCAAATGTCTAAAGCTTTTATGAAAGGGATTCATGAAAGCGGACTCGCAGCTGCCGTCAAACACTTCCCAGGTGATGGGGTGGACGACAGGGATCAACACCTGTTGCCATCTGTAAACAGTTTATCGGTTGAAGAATGGGATCAAACCTTTGGCATGGTATACCAAGAAATGATTGAAAGCGGGGCTAAGTCCATTATGGCTGGCCATATGAAACTGCCTGCCTATTCCAGAAAGCTGTTGCCAGGCATTGACGATGAAAATATCATGCCGGCTACACTTGCACCGGAATTATTGAACGGTTTGTTGAGAGAAATATTAGGCTTTAATGGTTTAATTGTGACCGATGCATCACCGATGTTAGGGTTCACAGTTTCAGAAAAAAGAGAAATTGCTGTCCCAAAAGCGATTGCTTCAGGGTGTGATATGTTCCTATTCAATCGGAATATAAAAGAAGATTATGAATTTATGTTAAAGGGAATCGAAACAGGGATTTTGACCATAGATAGGGTAGATGAAGCGGTTTCCAGAATTTTGGCACTTAAAGCTACTCTAGGCCTCCATTTTCAACAACAGCAGGGTACCCTTGTTGCAAGCGAGGAGGAATTATCCGTACTTCAGTGTGAGGAACATAAAGATTGGGCAAAGGAATGTGCCGACCAATCTATTACTCTTGTAAAAGATACCCAAAAATTGCTGCCTATTAAGGCCGAACAATACAAACGGGTTCGCCTCTACGTACTGGGTGATCAAGCTGGAGGGCTTAAGGAGGGTGGTTCCGTCACTCAGCCATTCATCGATTCACTTGAAAAGGCCGGATTCCACGTGGAACTCTATAATGACAATGAAGTCAATTTCCGAGAGTTGTTTATGGGCGTGAACGAATTTAAAGAGAAATATGATCTAATCATATATGTTGCTAACCTGGAAACAGCCAGCAACCAAACCACTGTTAGAATCAATTGGCAGCAGCCATTAAATGCTAATGCCCCTTGGTTTGTCAACGACATTCCAACCTTGTTTATTTCGGTTGCTAACCCATACCACCTGCAGGATGTGCCAATGGTTAAGACCTATATCAATGCCTATTCTTCTAATGAATATGTCGTGGAGGCTATAGTTGATAAAGTCGTGGGTAAATCAGAGTTTAAAGGGAAGAGCCCTGTAGACCCGTTCTGCGGAAAATGGGATACTAGATTATAAGAAACGAAGGGGGTACTTCATATTTTATTGAAGTGCCACCTTTTTGAAACGGTATTTTTCTTGAAAGGATAGTGGAAAAATGAAAATCAAAAATATGAAAACAAATCATATTACTAATCCATTGGGATTTGACTTGGGGATGCCTCGTTTTTCCTTTGTTGCCTATGATACAACCGCTGTCAAACAAACAGCTGCCCAAATACAAGTGGCATTTGATGAAGAGTTTGCAACAATCGTATTTGACAGCGGCAGAAGTGAAGACATTGATAGCCTAGGATTTGCACTTCCTATTAAATTAGAACCATATACACGATATTATTGGCGTGTGTCCGTTTGGGGTGATAATGGGGATAAGGCGACCAGTGAAGCTGCATGGTTTGAGACGGCCAAACTGGATGAACCTTGGACAGCCAAGTGGATTACGCCAGAATTGGATAAAGATATTCATCCCATGCTTAGCCGCGAATTTGAACTATCTAAAGAAGTGATATCTGCCCGAGCCTACGTATGCGGTTTGGGTTTATATGAAATGGAGATTAATGGTGAAAAAGCCGGGGATGAATATCTGAGCCCCAACTTTAATGCCTATGACAAATGGCAGCAATACCAAACCTATGATGTTATAGAATTGCTTAAACCAGGGAAAAACTCTATAGAGGTTAGTCTTGGCAATGGATTATACAAGGGCCGCTTTGGCTTTGATGGCGGCGAGTACGAGGTTTATGGTGATCAATTTGCCCTATTGTGTGAACTAATCATTCAGTATGCGGATGGGACAACCTCGGTCATCAATTCCGATGAATCATGGCAGGCAAGGAAGAGTCCTATCTTATTCAGCGGCTTATACGATGGGGAAATCTACGATGCTACCTCAAATGATGCCACTTCTTATAAGATGAAGGAAATAGATTTAGGTTATGAGAGATTAAAGGCAAGGTTGAGTTTGCCGGTATTGGTGAAGGAAGAACTAAAACCGGTCGAAGTCATGACCACACCTGCTGGAGAAACTGTACTGGACATGGGCCAAAATATGGTAGGCTGGGTACAATTTAAAACGAATGCCCCTAAAGGCACAGAAATTTTGTTGCAGTATGCGGAACTTCTTCAGGAAGGTAATTTTTATCAAGAAAACCTTAGAACTGCCAAAGCAGAGTTCAAATATATCTCTAATGGTGAAGCGGCTCTCGTAAGACCGCACTTTACTTATTATGGATTCCGATATGTGAAGGTTTCCGGCTGGAACGGTGAACTCAATCCAAATGATTTTACAGGATGTGTCTTATATTCCGATATGGAAACAACAGGAAGTATTGAAACTAGCAACCCGCTGGTGAACCGGTTATTCTTAAATGCGCTTTGGGGTCAAAAAGGCAATTTCTTAGATGTGCCTACAGATTGCCCGCAGCGGGATGAGCGGATGGGCTGGACGGGAGATGCGCAGGTGTTCTCTGGGACGGCTGCTTTCAATATGGATACCTATGCATTCTTTAATAAATATGGATACGATCTGGCTCAGGAACAAGCGGCGCAGGATGGGATGGTCCCAATGGTCGTGCCTGTTGCGACAACGAAAGGCGGCGGGTCAAGTGCCTGGGGTGAAGCAGCCACTGTGATCCCATGGAATGTTTATTTGCACTACGGCGATAAGGCCATCCTTGAACAGCAATTCGAGAGTATGAAAGGCTGGGTAGATTATATCAAGAGGGCCGATGACGCTTCAAGTGCTAAAAGACTTTGGACGACCGGTTTTCATTTTGGTGACTGGCTGGCATTGGATGGGGATGACCCCCATTCTCCAATGGGCGGAACAGAAACAGCTTTTATTTCGTCAGCCTATTATGGCTATTCTTCTATGCTGGTGGCTAAAGCAGCAAAGGTACTCGGCAAGGAGGAAATGGCAAGGGAGTATGAAGAGTTATCAAATGAAGTAAGAGCGGCAATCCAAGCAGAATACTTTACTTCCACAGGACGCCTTGCATTGTATAACCAGACAGCATTGGTCGTTGCCTTATTTATGGATCTTGTTCCGGAGGAGCATAGAAACAGGGTGGCAAGTGATTTGCGGGAAAGGTTAAAAAAGGATAAGAACCACTTGAAGACAGGATTTGTGGGTACCCCTTATATCTGCAGAACGCTTTCTGAAAACGGAAATAATGATATCGCTTATACGCTGCTGCTCAACAAGGATTATCCAAGCTGGTTATATGCCGTAACGATGGGAGCCACCACCATTTGGGAGCGGTGGAACTCGGTATTGCCGGATGGGAAAATAAGCGGGACAGACATGAACTCCTTGAACCATTATGCATATGGTTCTATTGTGGAATGGATGTACCGAAATGCGGCAGGCATTAACCCTGTTGAAGAAAAGCCAGGTTTCCGCCATGTCCGGTTAGCCCCGCAGCCCGATTATCGATTAAAGTATGTGAAGGCAAGCTTGGAATCTGCAGCAGGTCTTTACGAAAGTCAATGGGAACTGACTGAGGAAGGACAATTGAAATTTAAGTTTGTCATTCCCTTTAATGCAACAGCAACTGTCGTATTGCCGGATGCCAAGCTTGAAAATGTGTTATTGAACGGAAACACGTTAAAAGATGCAGGAATCCATGTAAGCCAAAATGGTGAACAGGTGCAAGCTGAGTTAATCAGTGGAATCTGGGAGTTTTTCTATTCCCCTGAAGCGGAATATATTAAATACTGTAGCACCCATATTCCGTTAAAAGATCTGTTAAGTAATGACGAAGCAAAACAAGTGGTTACGGAAAAAGCGCCCCAAGCATTACTGCCAGAGGAAATGCTCCGGAACTTAGGACACCAATCCTTGAGAGAATTATCGCATATGCCGTTTATGCCGATCCCCGCAGAGGTCATGGATGAGCTGGATTTAAAACTTACCAAAATCAAACTGGTTAGTAACTGTTAGAAAATAGACCTTATGTCGGGAGAGCTGATGGATGAAAACGAAAGAAATAAATATTCGCGACCCATACATCTTGCGTCATGATGAAAAATACTACCTATATGGGACTCGAAGTGCCACTACTTGGGGATTGGCAGATGGGTTTGATTGTTATATTAGTGAGGACTTGGAAAGTTGGGATGGTCCATATGAGATTTTCCATAATCATGGAGACTTTTGGGCAGACAGATGTTATTGGGCTCCGGAATGTTATTTTTATCATGGCTCATTTTACCTGGCTGCTACTTTTCGGTCTGCGAATAGAAATATGGGTACGCAAATTCTCATAGCTGATAATCCAGTTGGACCCTTTAAGCCGCATAGTGATGGTCCAGTGACCCCAAATGAATGGAATTGTTTAGATGGGACCCTTTATTTTGATGCAAACGATACACCTTATATGATATTTGGCCACTCATTTGAGGATCATCCAAGTGGCGAGATGAACGTTATTGAACTTTCGAAAGACTTAAGAAAACCGGTAGGGGAACCAAAATTATTATTTGAGGCATCAAAGGCACCGTGGTCATTCCCAATTCCATTCGCCAAGAAAGAATTTGGTATGGATGGAGATGTTTACTTCGTAGATGGACCATGTTTGTATCGAACTTCTTCCGGAAAATTGTTAATGTTATGGTCTAGTTGGGGAGAAAAAGGATATGCGGTTGGAATAGCTTGTTCTGATAGTGGAGAAATTGACGGAAAGTGGCGCCACTTGGAAACACCTCTATTTGGAGAAAATGGGGGACATGGAATGCTGTTTCAAAATAAGGAAAAAGAGTGGATGTACACTTTGCATTTTCCTAATGATTTATACATGGAAAGACCAAACTTTAGAAAAGTGAAAGAATTAAATGGTCTTTTGGTATTAGTATAAACTTATATGTATAGAGTGTTTAGTCCCTGCTTTATACGCATTTTTTTACAAAAATAATATCCGGTTGCAGTGTTGGGAAGGTTAGGATAGTTAGTATACCAATTTTATAGTTTGTCTGACCTGAGTCCTTGTTTTTCAAAAAGGACTCTTTTTTATACGTTCTTTCCTGAATGAAAAGTCTTTTCGTCCGAATTTTATGCTAATAAGTGGTTTACCTAATGGCAAATGAGTGAGTACTTGTTTGCTTTTTATTGATCTTTTTTGCTTGCGGTTCCTTCAAAAGACCATATAAAAATAAAATATTAAAAAAATAGTTTAATGTTCTATACAAACTTGTCCTATTCAACATAAGTTATTATGGAAAAACATGTAAATTAATGGCAGTCTAGCAACTCCAATAGACTAGTAATTTATATGTTGAAGAAAATAATAGGAAGGAGTTTGTTGTGAGATGCCAACCTATACAGTGAATGTATATGGTATTTTTACAAATGGCTCTTCGTCTAGTGGGACCGCTGCACAGCGCCGTGCTAGATTAAGAGATGATGTAAGGCGGGCGAATGAGATCTGGAGAATTAATGGGGAAAGCTGTATTAATTTTGTAGCAGCAGGAACATTTCCCACTCTTACCAATACCAGAATTAACTCTAGGACAAGGACTTGGGATCAGGCACTAAGAGAGGTAGATCCTATCGTTGACAGTGCAAGAAGAGCATTAGGAGGTGCGATTGCCGTATATATTGTTTATTTAAGCGGCGGCAAATTTATAGGTGGAGACATAGGAGGCGGTGGTGTACGGTTTGAGTTTAATCAAAACGATTATTCCGTTTTTGGACAAGTCGTAATTTCGAATGATGGTTTTCAAACGGATATATTTGCCCACGAAGTTGGTCATATTTTACTTTCACGACTTGAAACCGATGCTGATGGGAATTTGGTTTTGAATATGAATGACCCGACGGGCCCCTATGAGGAAAGAGACCCTGACACAGGGGAAGTAACGTATACAGACCCTGATCATAGTGCATCAGATAGTAATATCATGTATCCAACTATATTTGGAACAAATAGAGAAATTGCCGAGTCGCAATGTACGATTGCCAGGGACAGTAGAGTAGTTATTGTTACTAATTAACTTTTTAAGAAGGGAGATTTATTTACCTAACATCTTAAACCGAGTATGCAGTTTTTTACAATAATATTCATTGCAACCATATGATATAATACAAGAGACCATTACACAAAGGTCTCTTTTTCTTTTGCAATTCTTTTATATGTGAGGTGTTTAACATAAAGCTAATTGGGAAGCTTTTCGTATGCTTTTTATTGATATTATTTGTAAGCGGTTGCTCGCAATGGAACCATACGGGAAAATATCAAATTATATATAATGGAGAAAATAAGAAAGACCAAATTGGCCAAATCAGTAAAAGTAATGATTTTACAATAGCAATTGTGCCGAAGGTGAGTGGCATTCCGTATTTTAATGCAGTGGAAGAAGGCGCTCTTGAAGCTGGGAAAAACTTAAATGTAAACGTTATTTTTACCGGCCCTCCCATTGCTGATTCGCAGCAGCAAATAAACATAATAGAAGATTTAATCCAAAAAGATGTCGATCTTATTGCCGTTTCAGCAAATGATCCCATAAAGTTGGGAACTGTTTTACTAAAGGCAAAGCAAAAGGGCATTAAAGTTATTACCTGGGATTCGGATACAGATCCTGAATATAGAGAATTATTTATTAACATGGTCGACCCTGAGAAGTTGGGACGGCATTTAATGGATAATCTAGCATCAATGATGGGAGAAAAAGGGGACTTTGCCATTATGACAGGCTCACAAGATGCTGCTACATTAGCAGAGTGGGTGAAATGGATAAAGGAACAACAGAAGCAAGTTTACCCTGATATGAATTTAATCGAAGTGGCAGAAACAGAGGATAATCCCCAAAAGTCCTATTTGGAGGCACAGAGGCTTCTTACAAATTATCCTACGATTAAGGGGATTATAGGAAGTTCATCAGTTGGGCCGCCGGCAGCTGCTCAAGCCGTCAAGGATGCAGGCAAAACCGGAAAAGTGGTTGTCACAGGATTATCCACTCCTAATTTAATGAGATCCTTTTTAAAGGATGGTTCCGCCCAAATTGTCACCCTATGGAGTCCCAAGAAACTTGGCTATTTATCGGTGAGTGTGGCCAAACAACTTTTGGACGGAAATAAACCAAAGGATGGACAGCATATTAAAAGCATCGGAAATATCAAGGTGGAGGGTGATTCTGTCATTATGGGGCTGCCAATTGATTTCACAAGGGAGAATATTGACCAGTATGATTTCTAAGGTCTTCAGCAAAAGAAACAACACCCGTCTATCAACCAAATTAATTATCACCTACATTCTATTAACTGTCATTCCCATGGGCCTGCTAAGTTCCCTTGCTTATTACGAATACACAAAGTCCATTGAAGAACAAGTTGGGGAGTACATTCCGAAACTATTAAAACAAGCCAATCATAATCTTGAAAATAATTTAAGTGAATTTGAGAATTATCCGGAACTCATCTATAGTTCGACTGAAGTGATGAGTGTATTAAGAGACGGTTCCATTAAAAACCAATCGCAATACCAGCAAGATAAATTTACCGTCGAAAGTTTTTTAACAAAAACGTATCTTGACAATAACCCGGAAATTTTGGGGGCATTCTTGCTGTCTAATAATCGTGCTTTTATAAGCACGCGTACTCCTTACTATGGCTTTGACCTTGAAAATATGTCCCTCCCCTATGGAGAGGAACATGCCCTTGGGGACAAAACACAAATCCTGCTTCCATACCAGGCAGCATTAAAATTTGACGGTAATCCAGCCTACTTACTTATAATGAAACAAATAACCGATTTTGATAACAGAAAGTCCCTCGGCACCATCTTTTTGGCTGTTAAGCTTTCCTTTATTGAAAAAGTCTTATCTGATTTAGAAGAGGAAAAGAATGCTACATTGTGGGTCATGGATGAGAGTGGACAGATTATTTACCATACCAACCAAAAAAAAATCGGTACGTTTTTTCCAGAATTAAAAAACTATCCGATTCGAAATGGAATTTTTCAAACACTCTCCGGACAGGAGCACAAACTCATCAGCATTAACCAATCCTCTTCCCATAACTGGATTTTGGTACATAGCATCCCGCTGAAATTTTTAACGAAAAGCACCGATATCGTAAAAAATGTAACCGTTTTTGCCTTTATTGGACTAGTTTTGCTTACCACGATCATCTCCATTCTTCTAGCATGGACGGTCACAAAGCCAATCAAAAAACTTGGTAACGTCATGCAAGAGGTGGAGCAGGGCAATCTGGATGTGGAGATTCCGGTGCAGGGAAGAGATGAAGTCGGTGTTTTGGCGCAAAGTTTTGATTCCATGATTACCAAACTAAGGGAATTGATAAAGAAAAACTACTCGATTGAGATTAAACAAAAGGAGGCTGAACTCTATGCGCTCCAGTCTCAAATCAATCCACATTTTATGTACAATACCTTGCAGACCATCAGTATGGCAGTAGAGGATGGAGAATCGGACACCGTTGTGGAAATGGTGACGATTCTGGGCAGAATGCTTCGGTATTCGCTTAGCAACAAGGACCGGCTTGTCCCTATAGCTAAGGAAGTGGAGCATGTACATGATTTCTTAAAATTACAGAAATATCGATTTGAAGATCGGCTTACATTTGATATAAAGGTAGAAACCGACATTGAAGAATATTATTCACCTAAGTTTATTTTACAGCCAATTATTGAAAATTCTATAAAGTATGGAATGGAAAAGCGGAAAGGGTTAAATATTGAAGTGGTGGTTAAGGAAATGGTCAAAGAGAATGGGAGCAAGGACATTCTCTTTGTCATGCGTGATAATGGTCCAGGCATTAGTCCTGACAAATTGGCTGATATCAATCTTAAACTTCAATCAGACCCGATGGAAAAAAGAGAGTCTGGATTTGGCATGACCAATGTTCATGCACGTGTGGCAATGATGTTTGGAAAACGGTATGAACTGAAGGTAACTAGTCAACTAGATTCAGGTACAGAGGTCACGATACAAATTCCAGTCATATCGAAAAATGAGTTGCCCCAGTTTCTGGCCAGAGAGGAGATGGTATAGGGATGTATAAAATAAAAACCATTATTGTCGATGATGAGCCACGGATTCGCAGAGGAATTGAACGAATGGTTCGATCGTTTGGTGAAGAATGGGAAATGGTTGGTTCCTTCTCGGATGGTTTGGAAGCATTCGAAACCATAACCAATGATTCACTTGAATTCGACCTTTTGCTGTCTGATATCAGAATGCCTGAAATGGATGGATTATCCCTTAATAAAGAATTAAAAAAACACCATTCTTTTCTTACCATTTTTATTAGCGGCTATGATGATTTTGAATACCTCCAGACAGCCATTAAGGATGGAGCGGTTAATTATATTTTAAAGCCAATTGATAAAGATCAATTTCAATTACAATTAAATGATGTAAAAGAAAGAATCGTATCAGAAAATAGAATAAAGCTTGAGTGGCAGAGGATGGAGGAAAAAGCTGCAAAATTAGACTATACCAAACAAGTTCAACTATTGAGTGAAATGATTTGGAATGAGGAGAGAGATATCTCTTACCTGGACTGGACGAGGGAATTTCCTGCTGGTACTTATCAATTAATCCACGTTAGTATAGACCATATTTATTCCAAGACAAAAGATTTCACCTCAATTGAATGGAACACTTGGAGGTATGCATTAGAAAATATACTTGAAGAACTCCTTGGTTCATTGCTAATCAAAAAGGTTATCAACAAATGGTGGTGGCGTGGCGGGAAATTGGATTACTGGGTGTTATTCAATGTTCCTTCGGTATCTGAAAATACAGCGTTTCCAAGAGAAGCGAATCAATTTGCTAGGGAATTGAGGGTTAATGTTCAAAAGTACACTCCTTTTACGATATCTGCAGCAATCGGGAATGAGTTTACCGACCTCTCCATTCTGGGCCATATGAAAAATCAATTACAAACGTTAATGCAGTTCCGAATGATACACGGAAGCAATCAGATATTTGAATCTAGCATGATCAATAACACCAATGATGAGAAGTCTCAAGGAATGACTTCTTCCATCCTGAAGTTTACGGAGCAAATTGTAAATGCGCTGGAAGGGGGCAAGAAGGAAGAACTTATCCGTTCCTTACAGAGTTTCTTCCATGAACTGGAATCCATCACTTCACCGGTCAAAATGAATGAAGCAATCCATTATTTATTGATTCGAATTGTAAACAGTTGGATGGAAAATAACGGCTATCATGAAGACCCAGATTTATTGGCGGAAGGATTGAACATAACGAAGCATGCGGGGAGTTTTGTTCAGTTAAAAGATAATCTGAAACAATGGGTTTTAAAGGTGCTTTCGAAAATATCTACATTACAAACAGGACAGCAAAACCCTGTTCAGGTAGCTAAACAATGGATCAAGAGCAACCTTCATGAAAATATAACGATTAAAAAGATTGCCCAGCAGGTATACATGAATCCCAATTATTTTTGTGATTACTTTAAAGCGCAAACAGGCGAGACCATTTTGGATTATGTCACAACCGTAAGGCTGGAAAAAGCGAAAGAGTTATTGGGGAATACGGATTTAAAAATCGCTGATATTGCTCTATCTGTCGGTTATCAGGATACCAAATATTTTAGTCGGTTGTTCAAGCAGTGGTTGGGAATAACCCCATCGCAGTATAGAGACCACCCCCCAGCCTCCTCTGAATAGAGTTTTAAGAGACGTGGTGACCCATGTCTCTTTTTTATGCACCCGCTTACAATGTTCTGAATTTTTTCACCCCTGTCTGAATTCTGTCACCTGTAAGTAAGCGGTTTATCGCGATATAGTTAAACCATAAGGAGAATAAATTCGAATTTTATTCAAGTCTAATGAAACCGTTTTCGGGATTCAGCAAAATAAATAGGAGGTTATATCATGGCTAAAATTGGTGCAAAAAAGACAACGGGCTGGAAAGCTACCATCTCTGTTGCAATGGCAAACTATATTGAAGCAGGTTCTATCATCGCAGCAGCCAGCAGTTTAACAATGTGGCAAGAGTACTTGAAGTTGGATAGTATAGCAGTTGGACTATTAAGTGCCCTGAGTGCCAATGCTTTTGGTGCAGCAGTCGGTGCTTTGTTTGGCGGATACTTGTGTGACAAATATGGCCGTAAATTCATTTATACCTATGATTTACTGCTTTATATGCTTGGAGTATTATTGATAGCGGTTTCGGTGAACTTCCCAATGTTGTTGATCGGTACCATCATCACTGGAGTGGCCGTGGGTGCCGGGGTACCTGCATCTTGGACATACATTGCAGAAGAGGCACCTGCTGATAAGCGGGCAGCCCACGTTGGAACCGCACAGTTAGCATGGTCAACTGGTCCGGCTCTTACATTCTTGCTTGCCGTTCTGCTAGCGCCACTTGGTTTACTGGGAAGCCGTCTTATCTTTATCCATCTATTGATTATTGCCTTCATTACTTGGTACATCCGTCAAGGCTTATCTGAATCGGCCATTTGGAAAGAAGGAAAAGAAAAAGAAGCAAAACTTGGTAAAGAAACAGAGAATAAAGGTGTGCTGAAGCAATTGTTCAGCCTTAAACCCAACCGTGAAGCATTATTTCTATTAATCGGAATTTACTTGTTCTGGAACTTAACTGCAGGTGCCATGGGATATTTTATGCCATATATTTATCAAAATGTCGGCGGCTTAACAGGCACTCAAGCCAACTTGCTTCAAGTATTGCTTTGGAGCTTAACCGTTGCAACTACCTATTTTGTCTTCATGAAATTAGGCGATAAGTACAGCAGGAAATTCTTGTTTGGATTAGGTGCTGTAATGGGAATCGCCGCATGGCTTATCCTAACCTTTACAGGTATGAACTGGTTCTCGCTATTTGCCTTCGTTATCCTTTGGGGCTGTGCGGCAGGATTTGGCGCCCAAGCATTCTATGGCCTATGGGCAAGCGAACTTTTCCCAACGAAGTATCGTGCCGGTGCACAAGGAATTATGTATTTCTTAGTTCGATTTGGGATTGCCATTTGGTCCTTCATCTTACCAACAATCATGGATAAATTAAGCTTCAAAGTTGCCGGGATTGTCATGCTCGTATTCTTGGCCATCCATTGTGTCGTCGGTATACTGCTTGCACCAAATACCAATGGTAAAACATTAAAACAAATTGAAGAAGAACGGTTTGGCAAAACAAAAGACCTAAAAAATAAAGCTGTTTAAGAAGAATAATAACTTCAAGCCCGGGGCGTGGAAAACGACTCCGGGCTTTATTTTTTTACAAAAGAAAAAGAGAGTAATATATTCCTGAATATTTGGTATAATAGAAGATATAACAACAAAAAGGGTTGGTCGGTTGATGAAAGGGAGTCTGATAAAGCTCAAAAACCTGCTTCAACAGGATCATGTGAGAGTGAAATATTTCCTTTTAATATTAGGTATATCTATTTTGCCGCTTCTTTTACTGGGCTTTATTTCATTTAATATTGCCAAAAATACCTTAGTTGAAAATCAATTGCAAACAACAAAGAACCATTTAAAAACATCAAGTGAAGTTGCAGACCTCTTATTCCGGAATATTATTAACATGGAACGGTTGATTTCTTGGAACCAAGATGTCCGACGGGAACTAATTGATAGCGCAAAGAATGCCGGGGCAGGAGAAAATATCATTAATCAAGATACATCTGTAAGGATCCAAACTTTAATTTCAAGATATCTTATAGACACTCAATATATTGATTCTGTTTGCCTCTTTGATGTGAACTTCAGATCTGTTTGTTATGGGAATTCATCCAGCATTGGTGTGTATGACAATGGTGGTATTTATCAAGATATCTCTGCTTCTGCTTGGTATGAGAAAGCTGTTGAATCACAGGGAAGCCCGGTGTTTTTTGGTCATAATGTACTTAATAAAGAACAATCGAAGAATACTTTTTCATCTGTCAAACTCTTAAAAGATCCACAAAAGTTATTTGCCCCTGAAATAATTGGCTTATTGGTGGTGAACATGAATAAATCAATGTTCGCCAGAGTCTTTCATGAGGATGGCAAGAGAGAATGGATTGTACTTGATCCAACCAGTGAAGAAACAAATGTTATTTTCCATTACCCAACTTCATCAAATGTAAAGTTTGTTCATTCTATTGATTCAAACACCCCCAGTATTAATCTTCAGAAGAAAGGCTACCTTTTTAGCAGCTATCAAAATGAAACAACGGGATGGACCTTTTTCCAATTAATAAAGGAAAAAGAACTGTTTCAACAGTCAAATCAAATTAGGATCGCAACACTACTTATTTCATTGTTTCTTGGTGTAATCGCCCTTTTTCTATCCTTCTTCTTGTCTGGTACAGTAGCCAGACCCATAAATAACCTCATGAAAATTTCCCAAAAGGTCACTGATGAAAATAAAGAATTAAGTGAAAAGCTTGTTCGTGCACAATTAAAGGAAAAAGAAGCGGAGCTAAGGACACTCCAAGCACAAATTAAACCCCATTTTTTATATAACACCTTGGACTCGATTTATTGGATGGCCACCTTGCAAAATAATCCCGATATTGCCCAAATCGCTGTTGCTCTGTCGGAAAGCTTTAAATTAAGTCTGAATAAAGGGGAAGATATGATTCCGGTAAAAAAGGAATTAGAACATATCCGCCATTATATGACGATTCAGAATCACCGTTATCGAAATCGCTTTCATTATGAGGAAAGTGTAACACCAGAATTAATGGAGAAGAAAATCTTAAAGCTCCTTCTGCAACCACTTGTCGAGAATGCCATTTATCACGGTTTAGAACCAAAAATAGGAAAAGGTTTAATTAAGCTGACCGGAAAAATAGAAGATGGTTGGATTACCTTTACAGTAAGCGACACTGGAGTTGGGATTGAAGATCTAAAAGTAACCGAGCAAGGTTTCGGTCTGAGAAATGTTCAAGAGAGGATACTGTTATGTAATGGTCCGGAAAGCACGTTTACGGTCAGGAGTAGGGTAAATGAGGGAACGTCCATCGAAATCCACTTCCGGCCCCATGCAAGGGAGGAGTAACAGTTGTTAAAAGCGTTAATATTCGACGATGAATACATTGTACTTCAAGGCTTGCAAATGATGATTGATTGGAACCAGTATGGAATCGAATTAGTTGGAACAGCAACAAACGGAAAGGAAGCGTTAATGTTATTTGAAGAATGCCGTCCTGACATTATTTTTACCGATATCCGCATGCCAGGTATGGATGGTTTACAGGTAATTGAAAGAATCCTCGAAATGGCACCTGAAACGATTTGCATTGTTTTCAGTGGGTTTAATGAATATGACTATGTAAAAAAAGCGTTAAAATTGGGCGTCGCCGATTATTTAGAAAAACCGATCACCATTAAAATGATTGAAGAAGCCATAAAAAAAATCACGGAGAAAATTAGCCATCAAAAAAGTATTTCTTCTTTACAGTCAAGATGGGAAGACACAAGGGGAGAGCTGCTGGAAAAAGTCACATTAGATTTGCTATTGCTGGGTGAAGAGGCCATTCCCAAGTGGAAGGAAATCTATGGGGATGATGCTGGGCCTATTGTTGGCGTAACTGTCCTAACTGTATCAAGTAAGAACTTTGCTTTGGATAATCATTCAACCTACAAGTCAGTTCAAGTTTCAAACGGGACGGAACATTTGCATGTGGTTTTTCATCTGCAGCCTGAAATGGAAGATTTGTGGACGCAATTGTTAACTTGTCCGGAGCCGCTTGGAATGACAGTTGGATCCGGTAAAATGTACAGCCATTTAAAAGAGGCGAAAAAAAGCTACAATGAGGCGTTACAAGCATTTAGATATGCGCAGTTTATGGAAGAGAAAGGCTGGATTCGTTTTGAGGACATTGGAGACAATCCAAAAATTCCAGTTCATTTATCGGAACAGGAAGCAAAAATCATTTTTTGCATGCGTACCGGAGATAAAAAAGGGCTTTTAGATCAGGTAAACGGCTTTATAGGACATTTAGAAGGGCAGCGGCTAAATCCAGATGTGATGGAACGTGAAATTTTAAAGATCATTTATTTGGGGATGGAAGTAACAAAAGAAGGTGGAGGTGACGTCACCCAATTATACGATACAGGCTTTTTACCACATGTAGAGATACGGTCCTTGAACACGAGAGAAAAAATGAACAGCTGGTTCTGCACACAAATGGAAAAAATGATTGATTGGTTGATAACGGTACGGAAGGAAACGAAACATAAAGCAGTTGAAAAAGCCTGTGACTATATAAAAAACAACTACTTTCGTGACCTGTCTCTGCAAGAAGTATCAGAATATGTGGAAATGAATCCAACCTACTTTAGTCTATTATTTAAAGAAGAAATGAATCAATCATATATCAAATATTTGACCCAAATGCGAATGGAAAAAGCAAAGGAACTCCTGCGAAGTGGACAAAAGGTGGGGGAAGTAAGTGAATTGGTCGGCTACCATAGTTACAAACACTTCTCCGAATTATTTAAAAAGCATGTCGGAGTAAAACCCGGACAATTTCGTGATTCCTTTTAAAGGTTGATTAACATTAACTGGAAAAAGATTTAGGGCCTGGCTCATATTATGATGAGCCGGCTTTTTCTGTTTCTTCTAACTAAAGAGCAACCTTGTGAACTGCATTTATTCTGAAGGGCATTTATGAATGATAATGTTGACTTTGTTCACTCTGTTGATTGGATCGGATAAGCTCGAATCCCCGGCACGCCCGCGGGTTCGCTGAGCGAATGGAGAGGAAATCAACAGCCTATTTAACACAGCGTATTTAAAAAATCTGACTTGTGAACACTGCCTTTATTCAGAAAAAAAAGGATAAAACACAAAAAATCAACCTATTAAAAAATATAATGTAAGCACTTACAATAAAAGAAAGATCATGAGTGGCACACCAATAAATTTTACAAAGGGGGTCAATTAGAGTGTTAAAGATTAAAAACAAATTTTTAACAGTTGTATGCTCTTCCTTGTTATTTGCAGTTATTTTGGCAGGCTGCACCGGAAGCAAAGATGCTTCAAGTGGAGAGGATTCCAAAGGAACCAAAACGCTTACATTATTAACTGATAATGAAAATCCTTCCACACTGGAGGCACTTAAGGAGATTGCAGCAGAGTTTGAAAAGAAATACGACATTAAGACTGAAATCGAAACCCGTCCCGGCGGTACAGAAGGGGATAATCTAGTAAAAACACGTCTCGCTACTGGTGATATGTCAGACCTGGTTGCTTATAACTCTGGTTCACTCATGCAAGCACTGAACCCAGAGAAAAACTTTGTGGACCTAACTAACGAGCCGTATATGGATAAGCTAGAGGATTCTTTTAAAGATTCGGTAACGGTAAATAAAAAGGTATTTGGGGTTCCATTAGGAAATTTCAGTGCAGGCGGTTGGCTTTACAATAAAAAGGTATACCAAGAGTTGGGTCTTTCGGTTCCAAAAACATGGGATGAGTTGAAGGAAAACAGTGAAAAAATTAAGGCAGCCGGTAAAACAGCTGTTATCAGTTCCTATAAAACTACTTGGACATCTCAGGTTGTCTTTTTGGCAGACTTCTATAACGTGACGGCAGAAGAGCCTGCTTTTGCGGAAGACTTCACCGCAAACAAGGCAAAAATTGCGACAACACCCGCAGCATTCAGAGGATTTGAAAAATTGGAGGAAATCTACAAAAAAGGTTATATGAATAAAGAATTCAATGCAACAAGCTATGAAGACGGCTTGAAGATGCTGGCAGAAGGCACGGGTGTCCAGTATCCGATGATTACTTTTGCGTTGCCAAACATTGAAACATTGTATCCAGATAAAATTAACGATATAGGATTTTTCCCGCAGCCGGGTGAAAGCTCTGATAAAAATGGAATTACAGTTTGGTCACCGGGTGGAGTCTATATTAATAAAGCAAGCAAACATGTAGAAGAAGCAAAGAAATGGGTAGAGTTCTTCATTTCTCCTGAGGCCCAACAGATTTTAATGTCCAAAGTGAAGCCATTTGGTCCATCAGCCGTAAAGGGCGTAGAGCTTCCAGAAGATTCATATACTGCCGTAAAAGACATGCTTCCATACTTTGAAGATGGCAAAACAGCCCCAGCTCTTGAATTCTTAAGTCCAGTAAAAGGACCAAACCTGGAGCAAATTACCGTTTCAGTTGGCAGTGGTTTGACAACTGCAAAAGAAGGTGCAGAGTCCTACGATAAAGATGTAGAAAAGCAAGCAAAGCAGCTTGGTTTAAAGGGTTGGTAATCCGCTGAGTAACCATGAAACTAAGGCCCTGTCCTAAATACGACAGGGCTTTTTCACTAAAAAAGAAAGGAGCTTGCGGAATGGGGAAGATTGCCAATAGGACCTACACTTATATGTTTCTTGTTCCAGCCGGCATTATTTATTTTGTATTTTTTTTACTCCCCACCATTATGTCGTTTTTCTTTAGTATGACATGGTGGTCGCTCACAGACTGGAGATTTATTGGACTCGAAAACTTTAAAATGTTTTTGACCGAAGAGTCCTTAACCATCGGGTTTAAAAATACGATTATCTATGCCGTTGTTACTTGTTCTTTGAAGGTCGTGATTGGTTTGCTGCTTGGTGTATTTTTAAGCACAAAACTGAAAACAATCGGCTTTATCCGTTCGATGATTTTTTTTCCGTCGCTCCTTAGTACGATTGCGGTGGGAATGGCCTTTATGATGATGATGCATCCATCAAGAGGACTAATTAACATGGTATTAAATACAATGGGCATTGTTGGTCTGGATTGGCTGGGTGATACAAAGATTGCCCTTCTTTCTGTTGCCTTAGTAGATGTATGGAAAGGGGTCGGAATTGCCACTGTTATTTTTATCGCAGGAATCATGGCGATTCCGAACGATTATTACGAAGCACTTATGATGGACGGCGGAAACTCGCTCCATAAATTTTGGAAAATCACCTTACCGCTCAGTCGTCCTGCAATGAACTCAGTAATCATCCTTTCCTTTATCGGAGGATTGCGATCGTTTGACTTGGTTTGGGCAATGACAAAAGGCGGTCCGGGCTTTACCACCGACCTAATCGCTTCGATTATTTACAAGCAGTACCAAGCTGGTTTTTACGGGCTTTCCACAGCAGGGAACGTCATTTTATTCCTGCTTGTTTCAGCGCTGGCATTCCCGCTTTATGCCTTTCTAACCAGAAAAGAGGTGGATTTGTAATGAGCAAGACGGTGATTCAACCTTCCGATCCTTCCATTGTGATGGAAAAAACTAAGGGACCCACGGGAAAAAGAATCCTAAGGCTGGTAGTGGAATGCATAGCAGTTTTATTGACCTTGGTCATCTTCGGAGTTCCTTTTTATTTTGTTATGATTAACGCAGTGAAAAATGTCCAGGAGTCTTCTTTGTTAAATATGGCGTGGCCGAGTTCCTTCCACCTGATGGAGAATATGAGGGCCGTAATCGAAGCACAGGATGGCATGATTATCCGCGCTTTCTTTAATAGCATCGCCATTACAGGCTTTTCTATCATCCTGTTAATTATTCTTGGTGCAATGGCCGGATATGTTTTGCAGCGTAAGGTAAACAAAGCCACACCGTTTATTAACTTTTTGATTCTTGCCGGTCTTATTATACCGCCAGCCATCGTTCCCACCATCTGGGTGTTAGACGGAATCGGTTTGTTTAAAACAATGCCAGGAATTGTTTTGGTGGAGGTGGCGCTGAGCCTGCCGTTTACTGTGCTGCTTTATAGAGGCTTTATGGCAACCATTCCACGTGAGATTGATGAAGCCGCGTTGATGGATGGCTGCGGCCGTTTTCGCTTATTTTTCTCAATAATCTTACCATTGTTAAAACCTGTTTCCGCAACGGTTATCGTTTTGACAGCAGTAGGAATTTACAATGACTTTGTCAACCCGTTATATTTCTACCCAGGCGCGGAAAATGCCACATTGCAGCTTACCCTTTATAATTTCTCCAGCATGTACAACACGCAATGGAACCTGCTGTTCACAAATATTCTATTAATCTCACTTCCGCCGCTTATTTTATTTATTTTCTTCAATAAAAAAATTGTAGCTGGCATGACTGCCGGCTCAATTAAGTAATAGGAAGTCTTTGAAAAAGATGAGGAGGAATCACAATGGAACCATTAAAAGTAGTATCCCTTACATGTGAGTATCAAAGGAACCCGTTAGGAATCGATAGTAAAAGGCCAAGATTAAGCTGGCAAATAGTTTCGGATCAACATGGGACGATTCAGTCAGCTTATCAGGTACAGGTTTCTTTAACAGATGAAAATTTTCATTCTCTTATTTGGGATACAGGATGTGTATCGTCTGAGCAATCTCTTCATATCGAGTTTAATGGTCCACAGCTTGTATCCCGAACTAGGTATTTTTACCGTGTAAAGGTTTGGGACAATTTTGGCCGGGAGTCTGATTGGAGTGGCACGGCATGGTGGGAAACCGCCTTTCTAGAAAGCAATGAATGGCAGGCAGAATGGATTACTCCAAATCCTGAAGAAATCGGTGCTGAAACAGAGCCAGCCTTTATGTTGCGTAAGCAGTTTGAACTTACGAAGGGAATTGAATCAGCTCGTCTATATGTGACGGGGGTTGGTCTTTATGAGTTGTATTTAAACGGGGAAAAAGTAGGGGATGAATGGCTTGCCCCCGGATGGACTAGTTATAACAAACGGATTCAGTACCAAACACACGATGTAACTGCCAAGCTTAATAGTACCGCTAATGCAATTGGTATCATGCTGGCTGATGGCTGGTATAAAGGTAACTTGGGCTGGGAAGAGAACCGAAATATTTACGGAGCTCAGCGTGCGATATTGCTTCAACTTCATATCCGCTATGACGATCATTCTGAGGAAATGATCGTGACCGATTCCTCTTGGAGGGCTTCCACTGGTCCTATTGTCTATTCCGAATTATATCATGGTGAAACCTATGATGCGCGGCTGGAAGTTGCGGGGTGGAATCAAGCGAAATGTGATGACACCGGCTGGAAAAGCGTTATTGCATGCCAACCCCCATTGAGCAATCTTGTTGCGCAAGAAAACGTCCCTGTCCGCGTAACTGAAACCATTAGTCCAGTTGCATCGTTTGTCACCCCTGCTGGAGACACCATTTTGGATTTTGGACAGAATATGGTCGGTCGAATCAGGATCACCGTAGATGCATCTCCAGGGACCGAAATTGTGTTAAAACACGCAGAGGTTTTGGATAAGGATGGAAATATTTATTTTGGCAATCTCCGCACTGCCAAGCAAACAGTCACCTACATTACCAAGGGAACCGGAAACGAAGTATATGCGCCATATTTTACTTTTCAAGGCTTCCGTTACGTCCAAGTGGAAGGCTACCCAGGTCAAGAAAACGGGCTCCCGCTTCAAAAATTCACAGGAGAGGTCATTCATTCCGACATGGAGCGGACAGGGGAATTTGAAACTTCCAATATCATGGTTAACCAGTTGCAGCAAAACATTGTTTGGGGCCAGAAAGGTAATTTTGTCGATGTTCCGACAGATTGTCCGCAGCGGGATGAGCGTCTTGGTTGGACAGGAGATGCCCAAGTATTTATCCGTACTGCCCTTTTTAACTATCAAGGCGGGCAGTTCTTTACGAAATGGTTACGTGACCTAAAAGCAGACCAACTGCCGGATGGCGGCGTTCCATTCGTGATCCCGCAAGTGGTGGACGGTGCATCATCCGCAGCTTGGGGAGACGCGGCAGTTATCTGTCCTTGGAACGTTTATCTCTGCTATGCAGATGAAAAACTCCTTGCCGAACAATATGACAGCATGAAAGCCTGGGTTGAATATATCCGTAAACAAGGGGACAATGAATACCTTTGGGATACTGGTTTCCATTTCGGAGATTGGCTCGGGCTGGATGGGAAGGAGGACAGCTATTATGGTGCTACCCCTAATGATTTGATAGCAACCGCTTTTTACGCCTATTCGACACGGCTGCTCCGTGATGCGGCAGCGGTTTTAAACAAGACTAAAGATGTTAAAACCTATGGAGAATTACTAGACCATATCATCCAAGAATTCCGAAACGAGTTTGTGACCCATAACGGCCGTTTGGCTGTTTCGACGCAAACCGCCCATGTCCTTACTCTCATGTTCGATCTGGTTGAAGGGAAAGTGAGGGAACGGATTGCCCATGATTTGAATGAACTGGTATTGGATCATGATTATCATCTGACGACTGGATTCGTAGGTACACCCTATCTTTGCTTTGCCCTTTCCAATAATGGGTATCATGAAACGGCAGTGAAGTTGCTTTTGCAGAAATCCTATCCTTCATGGCTTTACTCTATCACCAAAGGGGCAACAACCATCTGGGAGCACTGGGACGGCATTAAGCCGGACGGTTCGTTTTGGAGCGATGACATGAACTCGTACAATCACTATGCCTATGGGGCCATCGGGGATTGGATGTACAGAGTATTGGCAGGTTTGGACATGGATGAAACTAGGCCTGCCTACAAGCGCATTCTATTTAAGCCAAACTTCGCGGGCAGGGAATTGACCAGCGTCCGTGCAGCCCATCAATCGATGTATGGGAGAATTTCAGTTGCTTGGAAATTAACCAATGAGGAGATAACAGTAGAAGTTGAAATTCCAGCTAATACAACTGCACAAGTCCATTTGCCAAATGCCAAGCTTTCCCATCTTATAGTAAATGAAAAACTTCCTGCACAACTTATTGGAATTTTTGATTTCTGTCAAACAGAAGATGGTGTTTCTCTAAACATAGGTTCTGGAACCTATATATTCATTTATCCGAATGAGCAAGGACTTGCTGCTTTATATTCCCCAGAGACAAAAGTGATTGACCTGCTGGCCAATGAAAAGACCGCTGAGGTTTTAATTCGTTATATTCCTAGAATCGAGGGCAATACAAGCATTTTGGCCAGCTTAAAAAAGCAACAACTAAAGCAGTTGGCAAATCATCCATTAACGGGTTTGTCCATTAGTCATATGGAGGAAATTATTGAAAAGTTAAATGAGATAGAGGCGCAAGAAGCTGGAGTTGGCCTATCTCGTTTGGAAAGATGAAGAGTTTGAATAGATTGAGAAGTGAATAGAAACCAAAAGAAAACGGACTATTTTAAGTCTGTTTTCTTTTGATTTAAAGGACGGTTAAACGATAATTGTGACAAAAATGTTAATAAAGTAAAAATAAACAAAAATAAATTCTGTGTTTATGTTGATTTACGTGAGTTTTCGATGTATGATTTCAGTGTAGAGAAGTTAACAAAAGTGTTTGATAAAAAACAAAGACTTTTTAAATATAGGGAGCGATAAATCATGGCTATGATATTGAACCAAAATTCAATTGAAACGGCACCATTTTTTCAGGAAATGATTGAAACAACCACTAACTTGTATCGTCACGGCTGGGATGAACGCAATGGAGGAAATATCAGCTATCTGTTAAACGAATACGAAGTCATTCCTTACTTGGATGTTACCAAAGTAATCAGAAGAGTATCGATGAATTTTGATGCATCTGCACTTGCCGGAAGATTTTTCATTGTAACTGGTTCAGGCAAATACTTTAAAAATGTGAAACAAGATCCTGCCTCCAACATGGGACTCATTCGGATTTCGGATGATGGCAGAAGCTATGAGATTCTATGGGGATTTGAAAACGGCGCGGTGGCAACAAGCGAACTTCCGACACATTTAATGAATCACATGACCCGACTTTCTGTTGATAAAAATCATCGTGTGATTATGCATTGCCATGCTACCAATTTAATAGCCATGACATTTACACATAGCTTAAACGAAGATGCATTTACAAAAACCCTTTGGGAAATGTGTACAGAATGTTTGGTTGTTTTCCCTGAAGGTGTTGGCATCGTTCCATGGATTGTTCCAGGTACAAACGAGATTGGTGAAGCCACTGCTGAAAAAATGGAGCATGTCCGCCTGGTTCTTTGGCCGCATCATGGAATCTTTGGTGCTGGTTCAACAATGGATGAAACATTTGGCCTGATTGAAACCGCTGAAAAAGCAGCAGAAGTTTATACCCTTGTTTGTGCCCAAGGCGGCAAAAAACAAACCATTACTGATGCACAGCTTCAACAATTGGCAGACGCCTTTAAGGTGGTTCCACGCCCAGGAATTCTAAATGTGTAAATCACTTCCGTATACAAATTAAGGGACGTAAAAGTTCCTTAATTTTATAAATAAATTTGTGAATAAGTGAACAAACTTTGAGGAGGAATTAGTGTGAGTGTTTATTACGTACCAAGTACCAATTTGTTTGGCAGAGGCTGTTTAGATGAACTGGCTCCATTAGTGAAAGACCTTGGATTTAAAAAAGCAATGGTAGTAACTGATAAATTTTTAAGCAAATCTGGTGTTGCCGGTAAAGTTCTTGCACAACTTGATTCTATTAATCTTGAATATATTGTATATGATGAAGTAAAGCCAAATCCAACCATTGAAAATGTTTATGCGGGCGTGGATGTATTTAAATCGAATGGCTGTGATTTCCTAGTTTCAGTAGGTGGCGGTTCACCTCAAGATACAGCAAAGGCAGTTGGCCTTTATGTAACAAACGGTGGTGACATCCGTGATTATGAAGGTGTCAACAAAACAAAAAATAAATCAATCCCGATCGTTGCAGTAAACACTACGGCAGGCACATCCAGTGAATTTACTATTAACTATGTTATTACCGATACAGAACGGGAAATAAAAATGGTAATGGTTGATAAAAATAGTTTAACTACAATTTCCGTCAATGACCCAGAATTAATGGTCGATAAACCGGCGGCATTAACTGCAGCAACCGGTATGGATGCACTGACACATGCGATTGAAGCAATCGTTACCCCTGGTGCATACGGTGTTACGGATGCAACCGCCCTTGCAGCTGTTGAAATTATCTTCAATTATTTGCCACGTGCCGTAGAGAATGGACATGACATTGAAGCGCGTGAACAAATGTCTTATGTAATGTTTTTAGGCGGAATTGCCTTTAATAATGCGGGTCTTGGATTTGTGCACGCGATGGCCCACCAGCTTGGCGGAGTTTATGACCTGCCGCATGGTGTATGTAATGCGATGCTGCTGCCAATCGTTGAAAGGGAGAATGCAAAACGTGATCCACGGAAATTCCGTGTGATTGCCAAAGCAGCCGGCCTTGATGTGTCTGGAAAAACCGATGAGCAATGCGCAGAAGAAGCTATTGAAGCCATCAAATCTTTATCGAAACAGGTAGGCATTCCAACTAAATTGGCAGAACTTGGTGTTGAGAATGTAGACCTGGAAAAATTAGCTGTTAATGCCTTAAATGATGCATGTGCACCAGGAAACCCATTCCAGCCTACAAAAGAAGAAGTCATTGAAATGTTTAAAGAACTTCTATAAAACCAAAGGGCATATCCGCGAAAAGGATATGCCCTTTTATTATTATTGGTTAAACAAGAGAATGTGGTATGATTTCTTTTAGTAATAATGAAAGAAATAGGTGAGTCAAATGAATCCTGACATTTTATCCGAACTATTGGAGATAACCGAGGAAGAAAAAGCGATCCTCGAGCAACAGTCAGATGTGAGTAAGGAATTATACACAAGTAATAAGAATTTTATTATTGAAAGTGAGAAGTTCCTTAGTAAAGATAAAATGATTATGGTGCGAAAACATACAAGGTTTGTCGATTTTCCCCTTCATAAACATGATTATATTGAGGCTAATTTTGTCTTCAATGGGGAATTGAGACAGACAGTCGGCGGCCGGCCAATCACCTTAAAGAAAGGTGAACTTCTCCTGCTAAACCAGCATATTGAACATGAAATTAAAGCCTCTGGAAAAGAGGATATCGTCATCAACTTAATCATTCGCCCGGCCTTCTTTGAGTTTATTTTTTCTTTTTTAAGCTCTGAAAATATCGTCAGTGACTTCTTATTAAACAGTTTATACAATAACACCCAAAACGGTCAGTATTTGTACTTTAAAGTTTCTGAGGTCGAGTCAATTCAACACTTCATGGGAAAAATGATTTATGAAATTATGTATCCGTCTACTTTTTCTGAGTCAGCCATCAAGCTTTATATGGGACTCTTAATGATAGAACTCATCAAAAACTCCGATAAGGTGGAACGGAAAGAAGAGGCATCGGTTCATCATTACTTGATAGTGGAATCACTTAAATATATTGAGGAACATTTTAAGCATGCCTCACTTTATGAATTATCTGGAAAATTAAACCAACCCCACTATGGACTCAGTAAGATCATCAAAAAAGCCACTTCGTTTACTTTTAAAGAATTACTTCAGGAAAAGCGGCTTGAAAAAGCGAAAGAATTATTAGAAGGAACTCATCTGCCGATATCGGAAATCGTGGAGCAGGTTGGTTATGATAATATCAGTTATTTTTATCGAATTTTTAAAGAAAAATATGGTCAAACACCAAAGAAATTTCGTGATCATGTTGTGGAGCGATGACGTCAAAACGCCCATCTCTCTTGTTTAAATCCAAAATCAATCCCAGGTCTTCCTATAATAGGAATAAAAGAGAAAGTCGAGTGAATAATAATTCACGACTAAAATACTCAAAGACTAGGATTGGTTCAATGAAATATTTCATTCCCATAATGTCTGTTATTCTCCTATTATCCAGTTCAAGCTTGGCCACCGACTTTGCCGATGCAAGCAAAAGAGAACCAGACATAAAAACCATTAGATCCAAAAAATCACAAGAAGACAATGTGGAACTTTTGCCTAATATCAATTACTCCAAAGAGGACTCTAATTCGGCAAAACTACATCTTCTTATCCCTAAAAATGCTAACAAACTACTTCCTCTGATTATCTTTATTAAGGGAGGAGGCTGGGGCAAGAATCATCCTCAAAAGTCCTTTAGCTTTATTCCGCAATTAGTCCAATTTGCCAGGCAGGGCTATGTGGTTGCTAGTGTCCAGCATCGGACCAGTCATGAAGCCAAATTTCCTGCCCAGCTTCATGATATAAAAGCTGCGGTCCGTTATCTTAAGGCTAACGCGGAGCAATACCATATCAATCCAGCAAGAGTGGGTGTTTGGGGCAGTTCTTCAGGCGGACACCTCGCCGCGTTATTAGGAACTACCGGAGGTGTTGACCCATTAGAAGGGGATGTTGGACATCCCAGTTTGGACAGCCGTGTTCAAGCTGTGGTGGATTGGTATGGTCCAACTGACTTTTTGCAAATGAGTAAGTTTCCATCGGAGGTTGACTTTGATGCGCCGGATTCACCTGAGTCCATGTTGATTGGTGGGCCAATTCAGGAACTCCCGGAAAAAGTGAAACTTGCCAATCCTATCACCTACATCACACCGGATGATCCCCCATTTTTAATCATGCATGGAGACAAAGACAAGAGGGTTCCCTATAACCAAAGTGTCTTGCTATATCAAGCATTAAAAAAAGCAAATGTAGAGGTAACCATGTACCAAATCCAAGGGGCAGGGCATGGCGGATTCTCACAGCCCACTATCCTCAACATTGTTCATAAATACTTTGACCGCCATTTAAAAAGGTGACTATAGTCACCTTTTTTTCTTTGTAAACGGTTTTATAGCAAGATTGCCCAATTTGTTAAAAATCTGGTAATAAAATGTTCATACTTTTTCGTTTCAATAGTAATAGCACCAAAAAACAATTTAACATTTTTTGGAAATTTTTTTCTCTTGATTGTCCTTTAGGAATTTCTTAATTTTTTCTTAAGGTTAAACAGTTATAGTAAACGGGCAGGTCAAATGAAGTAAAGGAGGTATTTTCTTATTTGAAAAAAATTCATCTTTACGAAATAGATTTCATGCGGACTTTTATCATGCTAGGAGTGCTTTCTGTACATACCATGACCATTTTTACAAATGAAATGGAGAAAGGGACATTTCCTTCTTTGGCTATGTCGGCTGTCCACTCTTCCATGCATGTAACGAGAATGGGGTTTATGTTCATTACGGGATTGGTATTGTTTATCACTTACTATCCTAAAGAATTTCATATTCTTTCATTTTGGAAGAAGAGACTTTCGTTAATAGCTATTCCTTACCTGTTTTGGAATATCGTTTATATCTTATTCCGCAGTACTTATTCGCTTGATTTTAATGGCTCATTTTTATCATTTCTAAAAGAGCTGGTAACCTCTCTCCTCCAGGGGGATGAATTTTACATTTATTTCGTATTAGTTAGTTTTCAGTTCTATCTTGTATTTCCTTTCCTGCTATTTGCAATAAGGAAATATGAAAAATGGCATCCCCAGATTTTTATTGGCAGTGTCATCTTCCAATTGGCACTCATGACTTTTTATAAATTTGGGATTCCGCACATTGACCGGTCTGGCTGGCCCTATTTGCTCTCACATTACGGGGTGTTTGTTTTGACCTATCAATGCTGGTTTATTGCTGGAGGCATGGTGGCGTGCCATTACGAAAAAATTAGCCGATTCATAGAAAAACATACAAAGTCAATTATGATTAGCTTGCTATCGGGTGTTT
The DNA here is from genome assembly GCF_054950115.1 of Neobacillus camarae. Taxonomy (NCBI): domain Bacteria; kingdom Bacillati; phylum Bacillota; class Bacilli; order Caryophanales; family Bacillaceae; genus Neobacillus; species Neobacillus camarae. The sequence continues at coordinate 1,326,142 of NZ_JBUCKX010000001.1, forward strand.
TTCTCATGTGGTTTTATTACTATTACAATCGGTTTTTTCTTTTGCTAACGGAAAATAAAGCACAGGAACCGCATCAGCCGTTATTTCTCCCTTATAGCCTACTGGTGATTGCAGCATTGTTAATTTTTGGAAAAAGGTGGGCAGGGCATCGAACAGAGCAAAAGTGGCAGCCTTTCAGCGCGTATATCATGCTTGCTTCTAAAACTTCGTTTGGTATGTTTCTTGTCCAGCCATTTCCCTTGTTTATCGTCAAACAGGTGGCTCCGATGCTTTCCGACATGAAGTGGCTGTATGTGTTGGCTATACCGTTATCCATTCTATTTGTCTATGGTTCATCCATGTTCCTGTCCTACTGGCTGAATAAATTGCCACTCGTTTCATACGTGGTGGGGAGAAAATCAAGCATAACGAATTCAGGAAGAGCCGTAACGGCTCGAGGCAATTTGTAAAGATATTAAAGGAGATGATTATATGTCTGTTTTAGCAGACCGGCTTAAATTTTCACTGTCAATGTCCAAATCCATTATTCATGATGATGACAAGTGGTATTTAACCAATGATTTACTTATGGATATATCTCAAGTGCAGGATTGTTTAGCCAGCGCTGGTGTTCAAAAAGGGGAGCGAATTTTAGTGAGTTTCCCCAATTCGTATAAGTTTGTCAGTATATTTCTTGCGATTATTAATTATGGAGCGGTAGTGGTTCCGATTAATCCGAACATGCCAGAATATGAATTTCTCACCTTCGTAGAGCGGTGCCGGCCAGTATGTGCTTTTATTGGCCATGAGCATGGCAATATCTTATTAAACTACCATGTTTCTAATCTATCGTTAAACACATTGTTTGTCGTTGATGCAAATTCTTTTTTATATAAAAGGTATGAAAATGGGGGGGCAGCATGGCTGCAGAATGATCCGAATGGAAAAATAGTCCATTATAAACCGCATCAAACTTCCGAGGATTCAGTAGCGATTTTGCTCTATACTTCTGGAACTACAGGGAGACCGAAAGCAGTTGGTTTAAGTCACGGACAAATCCTGGCATCCATAGAAAATATTATTGACTCTCATAAATTGGGCGAGCAGGATGTCACTTATTGCTTTTTGCCATTATTCCATATAAACGCACAAGTGGTTGTTGTCCTATCCACGATTCTATCTAATGGAAAAATGGTTATCGCACCAAAATTCAGCGCGTCGAAGTTTTGGAATGTGATGAATAAACACAAGGTGACATGGGTTTCTGCTGTTCCGGCAGTCATTTCCATTCTATTAAATACACCTAAGCCTGAACATATTTCCAATAGTCTGCGTTTTATTCGATCCGCATCCTCCCAGCTGCCAATGGTAAATGCCCGCCGTTTTGAACAACGATTTGGTGTTCCCATTATCCAATCTTATGGAATGACGGAAGCAGCCAGTCAAATTTGTGTAAATCCACTCCCTCCCAATAAACGAGTCTTAGGTTCTGTTGGCTTGCCAATCGGTTTGGATTTAAAAATTTTGGACCAACAAGGACGGCAATGTTTGGCAAACAAGATAGGAGAAATCGTGATTAAAGGGAGTAATGTAATCCATTCCTACATTGAAGCTGACAATCAGGATGATTTTCAGGATGGCTGGTTTCATACCGGAGACCTGGGGTATGTCGATAAAGATGGCTATGTTTTTATTGTCGGCAGGATAAAAGAAATGATCAACCGAGGCGGAGAAAAGGTTAGTCCGTATGAAGTGGAAGATGTGATTAGGCAGATACCTGCAGTCAAGGAAGCAGCAGTGGTCGGAGTGCCGCATCAGCTGTATGGAGAAATGGTTGTTTCCTATATTGTTTGCCATGAAAATCAAGGAACTCCTGACGGAATTAAGGAGAAGATTATGGCTCATTGCCAACATTCGCTGTCAGGCTATAAATGTCCATCCGAGGTCTATATTGTAGACGAAATACCGGTAGGACCGACGGGGAAAATTCAAAGGACCAGATTAAGAGAGTTAAGACCTGATTCCTTGCAACATATGAAGAACAAAAAACTCGAGGTAAAGTAACAGGATGATACAAAAGGGTTGTGATAAACAGTGAAAAAAACAAAAAGATTTATTTCCATATTGGCATTTCTAATGGTCTTCTGCCTTTTAGCTGCCGGTTGTGGAAATAGCAGCAGTCAATCTGACAATACCGAAGATAAGATTGTCCGAATTGGCTATCAGAAAAATGGGCCGCTTTATATTGTTAAATCATTAGGATCATTGGATGAGAAGTTAGGGGAATTAGGGTATAAAGTGGAATGGAAAGAATTCCAGGATGGGCCTTCCCTTTTAGAGGCATTAAATGCAGGAAGCATTGATTTCGGCAGAACAGGTAATACACCACCGATTTTTTCACAAAGCTCAGGTTCTAAGTTACGATATGTTGCTGCCGGCAAGTCCAAATATGAAGGAAGCGGGATATTGGTCCAAAAGGATTCCTCCATTCAAAGTCTTAGTGATTTAAAAGGGAAAAAGATCGCTTTTTCCAAAGGATCGAGCTCTCATTACTTAGTAGTAAAGGCCCTTGAAAAAGCAGGCCTTTCATTGAAAGATATTGAGCCGGTTTATTTAACTCCCGGTAACGCCCGTATCGCCTTTGAACAAGGGCAAGTAGATGCGTGGGCCGTTTGGGACCCTTATACCTCGTCAACGGAAGTGAGTTCCGATGCGAGACTTCTGGTGAATGGAGAAGGTTTGACCACTGACCGTGATTTCTTCGTATCATCTGAAGATTTTGCTAAAAATAATTCGGATGTGATCGATGCGATCCTTAAACAAATAACTGAATCCATGGACTGGGCGAATAATAACCATCAGGAATTAATTACCCTCCTATCAAAGGCACTAAAGATGGATACGGAATCTGTCACAAAGGCAGTGGAGAGACGCGTATATGGGGTTGAGGAAATATCAGATGAAATTATCGAGGAACAGCAGCAAATCGCTGATTTATTTTACAAGTTAAATATCATCCCGAAAAAGATTTCGGTAAAAGAGGCAGTAATGGACGATTAATGGAGGTGGAAACATTGGGGAATAAAGTACGAGGAGCGAAATGGCTCCCTTGGTTGATTCCAATGGTGATCTTGATCTTATGGCAACTTCTAAGTGAAGCAGGCATCATACCTTCTAAAATCTTGCCATCACCGACGGATGTGATTAAGGCAGGCGTGGAACTTTCTGCTTCGGGTGAACTGTCCGGCCATATCTCAATCAGCCTATGGAGGGCACTAATCGGTTTTATCATTGGCGGCTCCCTTGGATTTGCCCTTGGCTTGTTTAACGGGCTGTTTAAATATTTTGATTTACTATTTGACACGTCCATACAGATGTTAAGAAACATACCCCATCTGGCATTAATCCCGCTGGTGATTTTATGGTTTGGTATTGATGAAACGTCAAAAATATTCCTTGTTGCATTGGGAGTTCTGTTTCCAGTTTATATCAATACTTACCATGGCATAAAATCAGTGGATAAAGGGTTAATTGAGATGGGGAAAGCATATGGCTTAAAGGGTTTCACTCTTTTTGCCCAAGTCATTTTTCCAGGGGCATTGTCTTCAATCTTAGTAGGGGTTCGTTATTCACTGGGAATTATGTGGACGACCTTAATCGTGGCCGAAACCATTTCAGCCAATTCCGGAATCGGTTATATGGCGATGAATGCCCGGGAATTTATGCAGATGGATATCATTGTTTTAAGTATTTTGATCTATGCATTACTGGGAAAACTCTCTGATTGGATTGCAAAATTATTTGAAAACAAGTGGCTGGTGTGGAGGCAGTTGTCCTGAAACTTTTAAAAATCTTTAAGAGAGGCAGGTATTAGAAAATGGAGCAATTGGTTTTACAAGATGTAAAAAAATCATATAACCAGCTACAAGTGTTAAAAGGAATTAACCTTAGTTTTAGACAAGGAGAATTCATCTCTATTGTTGGAAAGAGTGGATGCGGGAAAAGCACTTTGCTTCGGATTATTGCGGGATTAGAAAAAGTAAGCGGCGGTCATGTCCTGATGAACGGAAATCAAATACAGGGTTTAAACAAAGAAGCCCGAATGATGTTTCAAGATGGCCGGCTCCTGCCCTGGAAGCGAATCCTGCAAAACATTGGAATGGGGCTAACCGGTGATTGGAAAGACAAAGCGATGGAAAGATTGCGGAGTGTCGGACTAGAGGACCGGGCCCAACAATTCCCATCCTCCCTATCAGGAGGTCAAAAGCAACGCGTTGCACTAGCACGGGCACTCGTCCATGAACCTCAGCTCTTACTTTTGGACGAGCCTCTCGGAGCATTGGATGCATTAACGAGAATGGAGATGCAGCAGTTAATCGAATCCATTTGGCAAAAAAACCAATTTACCACGATATTGGTCACACATGATGTGGAAGAGGCAGTCCTTCTATCGGACCGAATTATTGTACTGAAAGATGGTAAAGTTGCTCTGGACCAGATCATTGACATGCCAAGGCCAAGACATCGTTCCCACCCTTCATTCAATAGATATTCAGAAGAGATCCTGGCTCAAATTTTAAATCAGGACATGGAAAAGAAGAAAGACAAATTCAAGATTGTTTAATTTTTAGTCTCTGTTAAACGATATTGTTGATATTTTAGACCCTGTTGATTGGAGCGGAAATCAATATTTAACAGAGGTAATTTCTATATTGCAAAATTTAACAATTTGTTCATAATTCGGTAACAACTTTTGGGCATCCTACCATCTGTAATAACCATCAAACCCACTTTTAGGAGGAAATTACAGATGAGAAAAGTGCAGCTCACCTACCTTTTTATTGTTGCATTAATCATTGGATTGGCAGGCCCTGTCCAAGTTTTTGCAGCAGAGGAGCAGTCCCATGGTAAAACTGAAATGGCTCATGATCATGGACATTTTAGGCCGGATCCAGAGTTTATAAAAAAACAAGCGGAATCGCTAGGAATTAAAACAGATGGTAAAGATACAGAAACCCTAGCAAAAGAAATCAGGGAAGTATTTATTAAAAAGAGGGCTCAGGAGCTAGGGATCGACACCAAAGGAAAAGATATCGATACTTTAGCAAAGGAAGTCTATGAAACGCAAATTAAACAAGAAGCAAAAGAGCTGGGAATTTCAGCAGAGGGCAAGGAAATAAGGGATTTAGCACAAGAGGTTCGGGAAACCCAAATCAAAAACAAGGCCAAAGAGCTAGGGATCTCAACTGAAGGAAAAGAATTAATGGATCTAGCCCGAGAAGTTCACGAAACTCAAGTGAAAAAGGACGCCAAAGAACTGGGGATTTCTACGGATAACAAAAACGTTCACGAAATTGCCCGTGAGGTCCGAGAAAAGCGAATTTTCCTGGCTGCTGAAAAATTGGGAATGGAAACCCAAAATAAGTCTGCTGATCAACTTTTCGAGGAGATTATGACGAAGCATCCGGATCAATTGGAGGAGTTGGGGCTTTTTCCAGGTAAGCATTCCAGCATGCATTTCTTAGGCGGTTCAAAAGAAAATTAATCATACAAAGGGGAGTCTGAATTTTAATGGAGGACTCCCTTTGTGTTTTATTTTTCCTTTTATAGAAAGGAGTAAGAGGGAACATGAGGGAGAAGAGGAAAACGAACAAAATACTCTTTTTTAGGTTAAGAATTTTATTCATCATTGTGTTTTTCCTTTTTTCAACGTTGATTCTAAGGCTTGGTAACCTGCAAATTGTCCATGGGGAAGAATATAAGGAGGATAGTGAAAAAACGACAAAAACGGAATATTCCTGGACTACTCCGCGTGGAAAAATTTTCGACCGAAATGGGATTTTATTAGTCGATAATGAAGCGATTTACACGTTAACCTATACGGACCCTTATAATAAAGATACCCAGCAGGACAGGCTGCAATTAGCGAAAAAGCTGGCAACATATATTGACGTTACGACAGATAAGGTAACGGAAAGGGATAAGAAAGATTATTGGATCTTAACAAGAAAAGAAGAAGCCTATGCGAAATTAACGGAAAAAGAAAAAAAGAAATTGGATGATCAGGAGGAATACCAGCTTATCCTTAAACGGATTAGCGATAAAGAACTAGAAAGTATAACGGATGATGAAATGAAAGTTCTTGCGATTAAGCGGGAAATGGATGTAGACACTTCTTCCGCCAAACGAATAAAGTCAGGATTAACGACAGAAGAAATGGCCATAGTCAATGAACACTTAGAGTATCTTCCTGGGGTCGAGGTGAAAGTGGATTCAGAGCGCAAATATGTGTTAGACAATACCCTTAGACAGCTCTTCGGCAATGTCGGGCAAATACCCGAGGAGGATTCTGCTTCCTACAAAAAGTCGGGCTATGATTTAAGTGACCTGGTGGGTACCAGTTTTATTGAACAGCAATATGAGGATGTGCTTCGTGGAACGAAGGAAAAACAAACTTATGTAAAGGATAAAGATGGAGAAGTCTCTAATGTAAAAGTCACTTCAGGGGAACCGGGTAAGGATTTAATCTTGACAGTGGATTCTAACCTGCAACAACAGGTTGAAACCATCATGGAGGAAGAATTGCAAAAAGACCAAAATGCAAACAGTGCATATGTGGTAATGAGCAATCCAAAAACCGGGGAAATATTGGCGATTGCAGGCAAGAAAAAAACCTCAAATGGGATAACCGATGAACTATACGGAACTTTTTACAACTCATATGCAATGGGTTCAGCTGTAAAAGGTGCAACTGTTTTAACTGGCTATCAAACAGGTGCGATTTCCCCAGGGGATACGTTTGTAGACGAGCCAATAAAAATTAGTGGAACGCCTGTTAAAAAATCGTATGTCAATATGGGAAGAATTAATGAATTAACTGCCCTAGAGCGTTCTTCCAATGTTTATATGTTTAACATAGCTATGAAAATAGGAGAATATGATTATACCAGCAAGACAGGTTTCAACAATCCCAAGAAATCCTATGAAACAATGAGAAAATACTTTGGTGAATTTGGATTAGGGGTTAAAACCGGAATCGATTTACCTGATGAAGCAACAGGTTACAATGGTGGAGTACAAAAACTTGGGAACTTAATGGATTTTGCAATTGGACAATTTGATACGTATACTCCTTTGCAGCTGCTTCAATATGTTTCAACCATAGCAAATGACGGAAATCGTGTTCAGCCCCATTTTATGAAGGAAGTCCGCAGCGTAACCGACGGAAGCGGAAAGGCTGGAGAAGTTGAGGAGGAATATCAGACCAATCTATTAAACAAAATCGACATGGATTTGTCCTATATTAAGCGGGTCCAAGAAGGCTTTCATCTGGTCATGAGTGATGCTCAGGGAACCGGTGCTTCAGCTTTTAAAGGAGCGTCATATGACCCTGCCGGCAAAACAGGCACCGCTCAAGTCTATAATGGAAATGGCGGCTACAATTACAATCTAACGTTAGTGGGCTATGCTCCCTATAATAATCCAGAAGTGGCTTTTACAGTGGTTGTTCCGAATGTAAAAACAGAAAGCGGCATCAATAAGGCAATTGGCAGGAAAATTTTGGATGCTTATTTTCAAAATAAATAAATGAAGTGGAACATACTTCAGAACCTGTAAATCAATTCTCCAAACAAATGGAAACCCGTACACACTTTCTGTACGGGTTTGTTGTTCTGGATTATACCCATCATTCCATTCATTACATTTGCAGCTGCTTCAACTCATAAAATTTTCCGTTATGAGTCATTAATTCATCGTACGTGCCAAATTCCACACACCGGCCATTTTCAATAACCGCAATTTTATCCGCATTTCGTATCGTAGAAAGGCGGTGGGCGACTATAAAGGTAGTCCGGTCCTGACATAAAACGTTAAGGGCCTCTTGGATTTTCTTCTCCGAACGGCTGTCTAATGCTGAAGTGGCTTCATCTAAAATAATCACCTTTGGATTCCGGATTAGGGCCCTTGCAATTGAGATTCTCTGCCTTTGACCGCCGGAAAGCTTATCTCCGTGTTCTCCGATTCTTGTGTCCAAACCATCCGGAAGTTTCTGAACCACATCCCATAAATTGGCAGCCTTTAACACTTTTTCTAACTCTTCTTCCGTAACAGATGGTTTCCCATAAGTAATATTCTGGCGAATCGTTCCAGAGAATAAAATGGTTGCCTGTGGGACCACAGCCAAATGATTGCGGAATGAGCGTAAATCAAGGGCGGCCATATCTTTGCCATCCAACAGAATTTTCCCTTCAGTCGGCTGAATAAACCCAATAAGCAAATTCATAATCGTTGACTTACCTGAGCCGGATTCACCGACAAAAGCAATCGTTTCCCCTTGCTGTACGTCTATGTTTATATCATTAAGGATATTTTGCTCAGTGTTTGGATAACGATAGCTAACATGCTGCAATGAAAAACTTCCATGGACTTGCTTGAGCTTTAGCTTGTTCTCATGTTTTTCGACTTCTCCAGCCGTCAAAATTTCACCAATGGAGTCCACCGATTCCATCCCTTTGGCAATAGTAGGGATGATGGTAATAATACCAGAAACGGAGTTTACGACTGTCGTAAAGTAGGTTTGATACATGACGACTTCCCCAGGTGTGATGGTTCCACGATATGCTAGAATGCCAGTGAATGCTAAACAAATGATTTGGAAAATTTGAAAGCTGGCCCAGCTCACTGAACCAAACCACGATTGAATAATATCCAACTGAAACCCTTTTTGTAAAACCTGCTGAAATCGATAAGTTAACCGTGACACTTCCTGTTTTTCCAATGCGTGTGCCCGGGCAATCGGGACCAATTCGATCATTTCAATAACACTTGCTGAGGTTTCTTCCATTTCTCTACGGAAAGCTGAGTTAGAGGTTTTGATTTTATTGCGGAACAACACAATGATTATAGCTGAAATAGGGACGGTCAAAATAAAGAAAATAAACACGGTGGGACTTTTGTATAAGGTAATTCCCAGTGCCACTACTAAATTCACAAGAATATTTAAGCTGCTGACAAAAACTTGAGAAGACAATGTTTGAACGGCTTCCACGTCCCGCATGATTTTGGATTGAAGCCGACCTGACTGCAATTCCTTTTGATAGGGGATGGAAAGTTCCTGTAATTTTTTTATTAGTGAGCCACGTAAACCTGATTCCACACTGCGGATTGCATAGCTATTCAGTTTCGTATGATAGTAGTTTGTGATAATGTTTTGCAGCACCAATATGAACATAACAATGGCATTTATGTAGATGGTCCGAATAGGATTTCCGTCATGGCTGGTGGCAGCATTAATGACATTGGCGATGGCAATGGGCATGACCCAGGCAGGGATGTGTTTGATGATATAAAACACCGCGGAGAAAAACAGCCGCAAGTAATTCCCCTTATATAATCGTACCAGCACCTTAAAAGAACTCTTTTGATTTTTGGCATAAATTTGTTGGATATCGGACTCCATACTATTCAGCTCCCAGGAAGGTTTTTAAAACTATGTAATAGAGTTGAGAAGCCGTTTCTTGATGGTGATGATGCATAATGCACACGTTAACATTTTTGGGTGAAAAAGTACTCTTCGATAATTAACTTATTAGTATAAAAAACCTGCAGGGTTAGATTGCTAGAATTTTCTATTTTTGATAACGCTCACATTTTATAATCTATCCATTCTTTTGTCAATCAGAATTTTAATCAAAGGATGGCTCTATTGTCGGATAGACTGATCCCACTGTCGCATGGAGTGACGCAATTGTCGGTTAAAGTGCCACAACTGCCGCATAGGGCAACTCCACTGTCGTTAAGCAATCTAAACTAACAAATTTCATAAGGAATGAGCATGTGGAATAAACATCAAAACAATGAGGTGAATTTTTTATCGGGGGGAAACAGCATGAATGGCACATTTGAGAGCACCGCAAGCTTTGAACATCGGTTTTGGCTTCAAATATTGGGAGACCATTCAAGGTTTATTCATGAGGCCTTAACGCCTGTTCAGACGGAGGAAATCCGAGCGGCCGAAAGCTTTATCCAGGTTTTTGATTCCCTCCTCGAACGCGCAAACTCGTCAAACCCTAATCTAATGCAATTATCCGCCCAAATTGAACCGCAGGTAGACCAATTAAGGGAATTTAAGTTAGAACTCATCAGGAAGCATTTAATTGGGAAGATCAAGATTCACTTGTCTCCTACCTTTATCAGTCATATGGTAAACGAGTTGGAAGAGTATAAAAGGATTTTAACCCATTTAAGATCGGGTCAAATACCGCCAATTTATCATGAACTCCATCATCATTTATTGTGGTTATTAGATGCAGCCGGCCATTCAGAGGCTATTTCGTCCAACTTGGATGCGGTGGAAAAGAAACTGAGGGAGAAGAGTGATTCATTCACGAAGAACTTTGAAGCCTTTTATTTAAAAGCAGTGGAACTTGCTGGCTATTTAAGAGCCAATTTGACTTCGTTTCCCGCTTTGACAAAAATGAATTCCGACGCCCAATTGGAAATAAAGTTATTTCAAAATTTTCTGGTTGAAATTGAAGAATTTCGGCTAAGCCACCAAGCATTAGGAACTTTTGCACCGTTAATGGCGGACCATATGTACCGGGAGGAATGCTATTATCTGCTGAAGTTAGCGGAGTCAGCGAACCTAACGCCGCCTAATTGTGACCCTGCTAAACCGCGGCTGCAAGAGTAAAACATTTGGGGGAATGAAGGGCAGTTATTCAAAAACTGCACTTTTGCCTCTGAAAAAGCTAAAGTGATAAATTTTAAGAACACTAGCACCCATCAGCATCATAAGTTGTAGTATCCAAATAGTGAGGGTGTTCAATATGTATTACAGGGAAACACAACCCCAACCAGTCATCGGTCAAGCTTGGACCGGCAGGCATGTAATCTTGCTCCATTGCACAAACCAAAATCAATTCATTAACCTATACAAGAGTTACCACGCACCGATTGAACCGCCGCGGCATAACTGTGCCGAAACCTTATCCCAACTACTAAGTATCGGTTATCGCATCATGGGGGTAACCCCAATATCCCCGAATCACATTCAATATTTTTTAGTACTGGAACCATAAGCATGAGCTGCTCCCGATGTGGGGCAGTTCTTTTTTTATAATAGTTTTTTAAAAATAATAGGTTGTTAAAATTTAAAAAATAATCGGAATATATTAGTATATATAATATGCAATACATCAAGGAGGAGACAAAATGGGCAATATCAGCCAAAATTCCGAATCAGAATTATTATCTGAATCTACAAGACTGGTTTTTGAGCAATTAATGGAGAATGGGCAAGTTCAAGCGGGGCTCGAGTTTTTGAAGCAGGATAACGAAAATACCGTTTTGGAGCAAATAGCCCTAACAGAAATACCCTCACCAACGTACCACGAACAAGAACGTGGATTGGATTATCAAAAAAGGTTAGTAGAATACGGGCTTCAAAATGTCCAAATCGATAAACAAGGAAACGTCTTAGGAGTTCGGCCAGGGTCAGGAAACGGACCTCGGTTGGTAGTCACCGGGCACCTCGATACCGTTTTTCCTGAAGGAACCGATGTGAAAGCCAAACGGAAGGATGAAAAAGTTTTCGCTCCAGGAATTTCCGATGATGGAAGAGGACTCGCTTCGGTACTAACCTTGTTAAGGGCAATTGAAAAAGCGGGTATCCATACAATTGGTGATATTGTTTTTGGCGCGACTGTTGGAGAAGAAGGCTTAGGGGATTTAAATGGCGTTAAGGCCCTTTTTGAAAATAATAAAAATATTGACGGCTTTATTTCCATAGAGCCTGGCGATCCCGAACGGATTACCTACCTGGCCACGGGAAGCCGTAGATACCTTATTACCTTTAATGGTCCGGGGGGACATAGTTTCAGTGATTTTGGAACGCCGAGTGCCATCCATGCATTGGGAAGAGCGATTGCGAAAATCAGCGATATCCAAACACCAAGCGAGCCAAAAACAACGTTTAATGTTGGAACCGTCAATGGCGGGACATCGGTCAATACGATATCTGCCAGTGCGCAAATGCTGGTTGATATGCGGTCTGTCTCTCCCGACGAATTGTCTTCATTAGAAGATAAGGTACTAGAAATCGTAAGAAATGCGGCTGAGGAAGAAAATAGGCGTTGGGGTGCCGAAAGCATTCAAGTAGAGATAAAACTCGTGGGTGACAGGCCTGCGGGCAGCCAATCAACGGACAGCATCATTGTCCAGTCCGCGCTGGCTTCCGCAGAGGTCCTTGGATTTGAACCAGTTTTAGATGAACCTGGCAGCACCGATTCTAATGTGCCAATCAGTCTCGGGATTCCCGCCGCTACTCTCGGGGGAGGGGGAGATTTTGGCGGATGCCATACCCTTCAGGAATACTTTGACCCGAAAGATGCATTTTATGGAGTGCAAAAAATCTTTTTAACCATTCTCGGATTGGTAGGGGTAGAAAACATGAATCAGCCGCTTTTGTCCAAACGCGAAAGGGGAGAAGCGTAATGGGAATCGGTATTCAACCATTTTTGCACGTCCGGACCGCCAGTAACCCTGTCTATCATCCGGATGGCAGCAGAATGAACTTTATCACTGATTTTACCGGTCTTCCCCAAGTATGGGAGGTTAATTTAACCGGAGGATGGCCATCACAAAATTCTTTTACAGAAGAAAGAATTATGTTTGTTGGATATATTTCAGGAAGTTCACAAAGAATTATTGGAATGGACGCCGGCGTGAATGAAAAACAGCAGCTATTTCTGTTAAAAGAGGACGGGGAATTGCAGCCGCAGACTGATTCCTTGGACCATATCCACCATTACGGAGGAAGTGCTCCCGATGGCAGCTCAATCGCGTGGGCAAGCAACAGAAGGCACCCCGCTTATTTTGATATTTATGTGCAGAATCTTGAAACACTTGAGATTCAACTTGTTTTTCAAGGGGATGGCATGTTTCAACCATTGAAATGGTCGCCTGATGGACAATCACTATTGATTCAACAAGTGAATTCTAATCTGGATAATGACCTTGGCCTGATTGATCTTGCTACCGGGGAGGTGGCTTGGCTAACACCCCATGATGAGGAAGCAAAATTTGATCACCCTGAATTTAGCAAGGACGGCAGCCAGTTGTATTTGCTAACAAATAAAGGACATGAGTTTACCGGCCTTGCCGTACTTGACATCGCAACTAAGGAACTCAACTGGCTTGACAGGCGGGAATGGGATTTGGAGGACCTAGTGTTGAGCAAGGATAAACGCCGGTTAGCCTATACAGTAAATGCCGGCGGGGTATCCGAAGGTATCCTATATATGATTGAAGACAATACCATTGATAACTGGGATATGCCGATCGGTGTGATTACCGAATTGACTTTTTCCCCTGACAATCAAAAATTAGCCTTTGTGTTTAATGGCCCTGCACACCCATCAGATATTTGGGAACTGGACCTGCAAACCAAACAAACGAAACGCCTGACCTTTGTTTCAAGACTGCCGATTGTGGAAGAACAATTGGTTGAACCGGAGCTAATCAGTTTCCAATCGTTTGATGGCTTGAAGGTTCCGGCATTTTATTACAAACCGAAGAATGCATCAGGGAAGCTGCCGGTTGTGGTATTTGTCCATGGCGGACCGGAATCGCAAATCCGTGCCGTTTACAACCCGTTCCTTCAATATTTCATTAACCGCGGTTATGCTGTCTGTACTCCAAACGTAAGAGGAAGTTCAGGGTACGGTAAAACCTATATCCATTTGGATGATGTCCAAAAACGGATGGATTCTGTCAAGGATTTAACTTTATTGGTGGAATGGCTGAAGGAGAACGGGAATGCAGATCCTGATAAAATCGCCGTGATGGGACGCAGCTACGGAGGGTTTATGGTACTCGCCGCGATCACACATTATCCTAAACTCTGGGCCGCAGGTATTGATATTGTCGGCATATCAAGTTTTAGGACATTCTTGGAAAACACCAGCGTTTGGCGCCGTAAGCTAAGGGAAGCAGAGTATGGAAGCATTGAAAATGACGGGGATTTCTTTGATGAGATTGACCCGCTGCACCGGACTAAGGACATTGAATGCCCGGTCATGATGCTGCATGGAGCAAACGACCCTCGTGTGCCAATTGAAGAAACGGAACAGATGGTAAAAGAGTTAAGCGACCGCCAACATCCTGTCCGATATATCCGCTTTGAGGACGAAGGGCATTTCTTTGTTAAACTGAAAAATAATATTACAGCCTATACAGGGGTTGCAGACTTCCTTGATGAGTATATAGGAAAGGCTTAAATTTAATATGGAAACAGGAAGACCCGATCATGCTCGGGTCTTTTGTTTATTAATATACGAACGCAAGTAGGGGGGCGTTATCCGCAAGTTAGCTGATGTTAAGCGTAAATGAAATCTTCTTATCCGCAAGTTGCCATCACGCTATAGCTCCAGTGCTTGATCCAAATCTTCAATAAGCTTATCACTGTCTTCCAAACCAATCGAAACCCGGATCAGCCCGGGACTCACGTGCTCTTTTATCAACTTTTGTTCGTTATACCCATAATTAGGTGACATCACTAGGCTCTCAAATGAACCCCACGATACCCCAATCTGAAAAATATTTAACTTGTCAATAATCCCTTTAACAACCTCATATGTGCCATTCTTGATATCAAAACTAAATACCCCTGTATATCCTGTTAATTGTTTTTTTCCCAGTTCATAATCGGGGTGGGACGTCAGGGCTGGATAATGAACGGTTGCTATTCGTGGATGGGATTCCAGAAATTTGGCAGCCTTAAGGGCACTTTCTTGATGCGCCGCAAGCCTTAGGGGCAACGTTCTTAAACTACGGAGCAGCTGTGAGGCTGTATACGGTGCCATAACCCCTCCAAATAACAGGAATTCATCTTTGAATAACTTTTTCATTATTTCTTTACTGCTGATTATGGCTCCTCCCACTATGTCGCTATGTCCTCCTAAATATTTTGAGGCCGAGTGCACAACGACATCAATACCAAATGTCAATGGCTTTTGATAAAACGGGGTTGCCCAAGTATTATCCATAATCGTCCGTATTCCTTTTCCCTTCGCCAATTCTGCTGTTTTCTTTAAATCAACTAGTCGGTAATTCATATCAGTCGGACATTCAAGAAACATGACCTTCGTGTTGGGCAAAATGGCGTTCTCCATATCCTCAATGTTGGTTGAGTAAATAACGGAATGGTTAACGTTAAACTTTTTTAGGTATTGAATTACACTCATGGTGGACAGATAGATATTGCCAACACACAACACATGGTCACCGCTTTTTACACTGTTAAATAAGGCCGCACTAATCGCGGCCATCCCCGAAGAGACACATTTGCATTGTTCCCCCCGTTCCAATGCCGCCAGCTTTTCTTCGGCCATTTCAACGGTTGGGTTTGTTCCTCTAATATAGACATAGTGCTCAGTCTCGTCTGCAATGGCGTTCCCTAAACTTTCTAATGTTGGATAAACAAACAGAGTATTATGATAGATTGGTGGGATGACTGCACCTTGAAAACGGTTAGGTTCATCGGCAAAATGCATGCAAATATCATTGTCATAAGCACTATCATTAAATTCATTCATACTTGACTCCTGTTTTTAGGTATAAGTCCATTGATAATATTCCCAATGAAAGTGATTGGTATAAGGCGGGATATTTAAAATATCACTATAAAATCTCTAAGGGGATTGCTACAATTAAGGAATGGATACCCATTCTATTTATTTAAGAGGAGATAACTAAGATGTTATTTGAAAAAGTCCGTTGGGGCATTATTGGCTGTGGTGATGTAACAGAAGTAAAAAGCGGGCCGGCTTTTCAAAAAGTTGAAAACTCGGAGCTAGTCGCCGTCATGCGAAGGACAGGAAGCCTGGCAAAAGATTATGCGATACGGCACAACGTACCAAAATGGTATGATGATGCCGATGAACTGATAAATGATCCTGATGTCGATATTGTTTATATTGCCACCCCGCCAGGTTCCCATAAAGAATATACATTGAAAGCCGCTAGGGCCGGCAAACCTGTTTATGTCGAAAAACCTATGGCAAGAAACTATAAGGAATGCGAGGAAATGGTGAATGCCTGCCGGGAAGCAGGGGTTCCCTTATATGTGGCCTATTACCGCAGGGCACAGCCGAAATTTTTAAAAATAAAACAGCTGTTGGAACACAAAGCGATCGGTGAAGTTCGTTTTGTCACTCTCACACAATATCAAAAAGCCTCGGAAAATGTGAAGGACCCGAAAAATTTGCCATGGCGGGTGCAGCCGGATTTGGCTGGCGGCGGGTTATTCTTTGATTTAGCCAGCCATACATTAGATATGTTCGACTTTTTGCTGGGACCAATACAATCTGTTCAGGGCACGGCTTCCAATCAGGCAGGGCATTATACAGCGGAAGATATCGTTACAGGTAACTTTTTATTTGAATCCGGTGTCCATGGTACAGGAAATTGGTGTTTTTCCGCTTTTGAAAATGTCGATATCAATGAAATAATTGGCAGTGAGGGAAAAATCACATTTTCTACCTTTGGCAATGACCCAGTCATCTTAACTACTAATCACGGTAAAGAGGAATGGAGTTTTGTGCCGCCCCAGCATGTCCATCAGCCGCTGGTTGAAACCATCGTAGCAGAGTTAACCGGTGAGGGGAATGCCTGTCCAAGTAACGGGGTAACGGGTGCAAGAACCAATTGGGTTATGGATGAAATGGTTAAGCATTATTACCATAAGAAATAAAAGTTTAGGTACTGTTAAATGATATTGTTGATTTTTTAACTCTGTTGATTGGAGCGGAAGGCGCTCGACTCCTGCGGGAGTACGGGGCAGGGGAGACCCCTCAGGCGCTTCTAGCGCCGAGGAGGCTCCCCTGCCCTAAGGTCCGCGAGCGACTGGAGTGGAAATCAACAGCAAAATTTAACAGAGCCAAAGTTTAAAAATTCCCGCCAGATTAACCAGGCGGGATTAACTTTTATTTAATGTTATGTTCTTTGCGGATTTTCTCAAGCAGAGCTTGGCAGCCTTCTGAAACAAGCTCATAGGTTTCCTCAAAGTTTCCTGTGTAATATGGGTCCGGGACATCCTTCTTATCTTTCGTTAAGTCGAGCAGACGAAGGATTTTGGGATGGTTAGGCTGACCGGTCATCTTGGCGATGTCTCTTACATTGTTAATATCCATTCCAACGATATAATCGAATTTGTCAAAGTCTTGTTTGGTTAGTTGGCGTCCCATAAGGCCTTCTGAAGAAATATGGTATTGCTTAAGGATTTTAAGCGTCCCTTGATGAGGGGGATCACCGATATGCCAAGAACTCGTTGCCGCTGAATCGACGGTAATTTTATCAGTTAAATTTTCCTTTTTTACTAAGTCCCGAAATAAAGCCTCGGCCATAGGGGACCGGCAAATATTCCCCAGACAGACGAATAAAACATTAATCATTTTTAATACTCCTTTAACAAAAATATATTCTCAAAAAATATTATACATAAATATCAGTAAAAATTAATCAAGCTTTTTGGTTATGAAATAAGTCCAATCAAAATAAGTATAAATAAACGTTTTTTCCACGCCATTTTCTACATGACTGCCCAGCAATTGTCACTACTTTACTTATCCCAATTAAAACTCTATGAATGAAGGTCCGATCAGACCACTGAAGAGCTTGCAATGTTTAAAAAAGGAATTGAACGTTGCAGGCCATTTTCTGTATTATCGAGGCTCATAACAACATATCAGAGGATGGGGGTATCGGTAATGACAGCCAAATTGTTGACAGAGAAAAGCATCGGAGGCAGCATTGCTATAGTGATTGGTTTTCTCTCATTTTTCGAATCTGTCAAATTATACAAATATAGCTTGAATATTGTGACAGGTGACCATGCCTTGCCAGGACTAATTGGAATATTTCTGGTTGTTGTTGGAATAAGTCTGTTTTTTGAGAAAAAAACCCAAG
Source organism: Neobacillus camarae (assembly GCF_054950115.1). Taxonomy (NCBI): domain Bacteria; kingdom Bacillati; phylum Bacillota; class Bacilli; order Caryophanales; family Bacillaceae; genus Neobacillus; species Neobacillus camarae. The sequence goes on from NZ_JBUCKX010000001.1 coordinate 1,344,088, forward strand.
AAGTAAGCAAGTCGGTGCTGCCGGCCGGGAGAACCCTATTTACATTAGCGGCGTCTGTCATCCTTCTATTTATCTACTGTTTGTTAATTGAATATTTCGGCTATGTGGCAAGCACGTTGGTTGTATCCATTGGCCTATTAAAATTGATAGCCAAAAATCGTTGGATTTATGCCATTTTGGTTGGGGGAATGATTACGGCTGTTCTATATTACCTGTTCATTGTGATCTTAAAAACTCCGTTTCCAATCGGCATCTTTGCTTTTTAACAGGAGGTACTAAATATGGAAACAATCATGTATTTATGGGGTGGTCTTAGTGAGGTTGTAACGCCTTCTAACCTGTTAATCGTTTTGCTGGGTTCCTTGCTTGGCACTCTGGTCGGTGTGCTTCCCGGCCTTGGCCCCACCTCTGCTATTGCTGTCCTTTTACCGGTAACCACGGTCCTGCAGCCGGCCCAAGGATTAATGATGATGGCCGGAATCTATTATGGATCAATGTACGGCGGATCGACGACCGCTATTTTAATGAACATTCCTGGGGAATCATCATCCGTGCCTACCACATTGGATGGTTATCCACTTGCCAAAATGGGCAGGGCCGGGTCAGCTCTCGGGATAGCCGCAATCGGTTCCTTTACCGCAGGCATCATCGGATTAATCGGCCTTGTCCTTTTTGCCCCGTTCTTGGCTGATCAAGCGTTAAAGTTTGGTCCTCCGGAGTATTTTACACTAATGTTAATTGCCCTTTTAGTCTTGTTTAATCTGACTGGCTACTCACTAAGGAAATCCATCCTGATGGGTCTATTCGGTTTTTTGATTTCGTTAGTGGGAATTGGGATGACAACCGGCATGCCAAGATTGAATTTTGGTCTTCCTTTTTTGGCTGGCGGATTCGACATGGTCAGTATCATTATCGGCCTTTTTGCGATCACCGAGGTGTTAAAAGGGCTCGAAGAAAATCGGGCTTCACGGGAGCGTGTCAAAATCAAACGGGTCTACCCGACAAAAAAAGATTTGCTTCAAAGCAAGAATGCGATTTTAAGAGGAAGTTTATTGGGCTTTTTCTTGGGGATCCTGCCGGGGATTTCCGCAACCATCACTTCCTTTTTATCCTACGATTTGGAGAAAAAACTTTCCAAGCAGCCTGAGAAATTCGGCAAAGGAGCCATCGAAGGTGTTGCCGGACCTGAATCAGCCAACAATGCAACCAGTTCGGGCGGTTTTATTCCCTTATTATCACTGGGAATCCCTGCATCTCCGCCTCTCGCTGTTCTTTTGGCGGCACTCATGATTTACGGTTTAACTCCTGGTCCGCTATTGTTTGAACAAAACAGTCAAATGGTGTGGATGGTCATTGCCTCGATGTTTGTGGGCAATGTGATCCTTTTGGTTTTAAACCTGCCTTTGGTGGGATTGTGGGCAAAACTGACAGAGGTTCCATTTGGCATATTGGCACCCATCATTCTCTTAGTGAGTGTTTTAGGGGCTTATTCCGTCCGAAATAGCATGTTTGATGTGGCGATCGCCATCACTTTTGGCGTCCTTGGCTATTTGTTCCATAAGTTTCATTGGCCGATTATCCCGTTTGTTCTATGTACTGTACTTGGCCCTAAAATTGAAAGCTCCTTTATTCAGTCGATGGAAATGTCATCCGGTAACTTATTCATCTTTGTGCAGCGTCCCATCTCGCTGACCATTTTAATATTGGCTGTCATTTTCCTGGTTCTATCCATATTTTTGATGAGAAGAACGAAAAAACGACTCCTGCAAGAAACAGGTGAGAAGATGGAATTTTCATAATTTGATTGTGGGGAGGTTTTATTTTTGAAAAAAAGATCGCTTCTGACCCTCTTTTACTCTTTCATTCTTACTTTGGTTGTGGCAGCATGCTCGTCTAACTCTATATCCAAACCGGCAACTACTGCCGGTGGAAATGCTAACAAGGAGATTGATTATCCGACAAGGCAAATTGAGCTGGTGGTTCCTTTTGCCGCGGGAGGTGGAGTTGATTTAGCCGCTCGGGCTGTTGCGGACTATCTAAGCAAGGAATGGGGCGAACCCATTGTCGTAACCAATAAACCAGGTGGAGGGGGAATTATTGGTGCCCAGTATGCGTTGAAAGAGGCAAAGCCCGACGGATATACGGTGCTGGTGAATAATAATTCCTCGACCACGATGTATGAAGCGGGAAATGCTAATCCAACGTTGACGATTGCAGATAATAAATTCGCTTCAAGAATTGCAGCAGGGTCACTTGCGTTTGGAGTAAAAGCTGATGCGGAATGGAAGGATTTAAAAGAGTTTTCTGACTGGGTAAAGAAAAATCCCGAAAAGTTAACGTGGGCAAGTGTGGGTCCCGCTGGATTTTCCGCTTTTGGCGTGGCGGAATGGCTGAAAACAATTGGGGTGGATTTTAAAAAGACTTCGATGGTGTCATCAGAGGGTGCATCTGACTCTACTGCAAAAGTTGCCGGCGGCCATGTTGTGTTGGCCGTGCATACAGTAGGGGAAATGGCGGCTCTCGCGGAGGCTGGAAAAATCAAATTGCTTGCCGTTTCATCGGACGAACGGAATCCGTTATTTCCAGATGTTCCTACGGCAAAAGAACTGGGATTTGACAACCTAGCTGTCAAATGGTGGACTGGATTATCTTTTGCACCCGGAACTCCTGATGAAATCGTCAAAAAGTGGGATGAAGCAGTGGCAAAAATGCAGAAAGACGAAGCGTTTATCAGCGAATTGGAGAAAATCAAACTTGAACCGGCGTATTTGAATTCGGCTGACTTCACGAAGGACGTCAAAAATGAAAAAGATCGATACACCAAACTGGCCGAAGAGGCGGGAATAAGGAAATAATAGGGGAAAGCCAAGTCTTTGTTTCGGGACTTGGCTTTTTACTAGGGAGAGTTTTCTGTTTTTAGGGTGAATTCTTCAAAAATTATTGTTATTCTACAAATTTAAAGGTGGATTTAACTGACTTAAACAAGGATTCTACAAATCACCGTTTCGATTCTACAATTATTATAAATTTTTAACCATTAAATCTATTAATTGCTCAGGAGAAGAGTCCGCCCTGATTAGGAAAGACTCCTAGCAATAAATGTTTGGGATTTAAATACGACTTTGTTGTCTGCTTGATTGAATCCCTCAATATAAATAACATTCTTATCAGCCGCGGAGGTATCCTTTTGAAGGGTAATGGTATCTCCCGGCAATGCTTCATGTTGGAATTGGATATCGATCATTAGCATCGAGTAGTTTTTATGGTCATCGACAGGAAAACAATCCATGATATAATCCACATATTTGGAATTGTTTAAATGTCCGTTAAAGTCGATATCGCTGTATCCGATCACTTTATGGTAGGCTGTCTCTAATGAGCCAAAATCCTTCAGCTTTCCTAAGCTTCCTTCAATCGCTCTTTCAGTTATGTTATCAGGGTAGCGAATGCCAATCTTATCGCTTCTTCTTAATTTTCTTGAAGCAATATCCATTATCACCCATTTTGATACAGCTTTAATGATAATATCCCCATTTTTATCCTTAACCAGATAATCTCGGTCAAACTCCACTTTTCCTGGCTCAAGCGGCCATGTTTCGATCGTGATTTCCTCATCCCAATTCGGATTTCGGATGATTTCTACACGGATTCGCATTAGTACCCAAGCAACACCGAATTCCTTGTCTAAAAATTCAATTCCATATCCCAAAGCTTCAGATGCCAAACTTGCGGTTTCTTGAAAATAGCTGAACAGCGTACTTAACCTCAGTTGTTTTTTTAAATCGACATCCCTTAAATCAATATGGTAGTTCTTTTTAAAAATGGAGGTACCATAGTCCATTGCAAAGACTCCTTTACTGCTAATTAACCCTTTTGACATATTAAATTGTAGCATAGAATTTTTTCGGTTCATAATATGGACTACTTAAGACTCTTAGTTGATATATTGGAATAATAGAGTTAAGATTTTTTATATTGATATTATTAAAAATTGTTGTAATAATTAAAAGAAATTTAAAAGAATTAAGTCCTGATTACTTCTGGAGGGATCTTTTTGACTACTATTAAAACTGCAATTATTGTTGGAGGCGGCATTGGCGGGCTAGTTACTGCCCTAAAACTTCACCGCGTTGGCGTGGCAACGCGTGTCTTTGAAAGTGTGGAAACCATTAAGGCGCTAGGAGTGGGTATCAATTTACTGCCTCACGCTGTAAGAGTATTGACTGAATTAGGATTGGCAGATGAACTCCAAAAAACAGGCTTGCCGACAGCAGAACTCATCTATGTTAATAAATTCGGCAAGGAAATTTGGCAAGAGCCGCGGGGAATCGGCGCTGGTTACCACTGGCCGCAATACTCCATCCACCGTGGCCGTCTGCAGATGCTGTTATTGAATGCTGTAAAAAAAGAATTAGGGGAAAACGCAGTATTTACTGGCCATCACCTGAAATCTTTTGAAATGTCGGGGGAGTCAGTTTCTGCACAGTTTATCAATCGAAAAACAGGGGAGAGCCTTGGAACCTATAGTGCGGATATCATGATTGCTGCAGATGGCATTCACTCCGTTGTACGAAAATTCTTTTACCCTAATGAGGGACTCCCGAATTTCAGCGGCCGTATCTTATGGCGTGGACTGACAGAATCTACTCCGTTTTTAACAGGGAGATCAATGATTATGGCTGGTTATCAGGACCAAAAATTTGTTGCCTATCCGGTTTGCCCGGATACAGCAGCAAAAGGGCGGTCGTTGGTAAACTGGATTGCCGAACTGGCTGTAACCGATGAAATGCCATCACGGGCTGACTGGAACCGAAAAATCGAAAAAGACATATTTGCCCCTGCCTTTGATAATTGGAACTTTGGCTGGCTTAATGTACCTAAATTAATAGAAGAAACAAAAGATGTATATGAATTTCCCATGGTGGACCGTGATCCGCTGCCACAGTGGACATTTGGCAGGGTGACCCTTTTGGGAGATGCAGCCCATCCGATGTATCCAATTGGATCCAATGGTGCTTCGCAAGCAATCCTTGATGCAGACGCATTAGGAGAGGCCATTGCTGCACAGCCAAATGAAGAGAGTGCATTGAGGGCATATGAAGCTGCCAGATTGGAACCCACGGCAAATATCGTAATGGCTAACCGGAAAAACGGGCCGGAAGTGGTTATGCAAATTGTTGAGGAACGGGCGCCCCATGGTTTTGAAAACTTACATGATATTATTTCACAAAAGGAATTAGAGGATATCGCGAACCGATATAAGCAAATTGCCGGCTTTGATCGTGAAAAATTAAACAGGAAACTAGGAGTTTTATAATGGTAGAACACATTGTCTTAATTAAATTTTCACCAAGAACAACAATGGTACAAAAACAAGAACTCATTCGCAGAACCATGTTGTTAAAAGACATTATTCCCGGAATCGTCGATATTCAGCAGGGGATCAACTTTTCCAATCGAAGCAAGGGGTATGAAGTCGGTTTGACTGTCCGTTTTGAAGACAGAACCTCATTGGATAACTATGGTCCGCATCCGGCGCACCAGGAGATTGTTTTATATTTGAATGAAATAGGCGTGGAAGATAGCATCATTGTTGATTTCAACCATCCATCCATTATCTGACGTCTCAGAGTCGGCTTAACCTTGGGTGAACTTAAATCAATATTTATGCAAAATTGTCAACATGGTCTTTGCTTTTGCTATTATTATGATACTATAATATTGACTAAAAAGCGGGAGGCCGACATGCTGACTTTTGAAGAAAAACTAGCGATCATAGAAGAATTTCCGGAACTGGAGCGGGTAAATGTTTCACTTGGACGGGTCAATTTCCAGTTTAAAGAAAGCATCTCTGATAAGAAAAACGTGGTTTACCATCTGCATCCAAACGGAAATGGCTTTGTTTATGCGGGTTTGTTGAAAAAGTACCAAACCGATGATAAAGGAATGGTGAATATCCGTGAGATCTCTTCTGACGAACTTAGGCAGCTGATTCAAGACTCGATAAAGAGTTTGTCTGCTGACCAAAAGACCGTAGTAGAAGAGGCAATCATCGGGGAAAATGAAGACGAACGCTGGATAAACGATGAAAACCAACAATTGTTGTTAGTGAACGAAGACGACTTTTGGAATATTTATTACGGACTCAATTTGGAAGAAACCTTTGCTACCTATGAAGAGGCAGAAATCTTTTTAGTTGAAGAAGGTTTTAAAAGGAACCGTAATTCTTAATGGAATGACACAAAAAGCTGGCCTGATGAGGCCAGCTTTTTGTGTCTGTTTAATAGCCGCGCACTCGATCTACCCATCCAGCTAGCGGCTGATTTTTTACATAACGATGGAGATTTTCTATAAAAACACTGCCCACGCCATTAACGGTACTTGGACCGGACAAATGCGGGGTGATATATACATTTGGCATCCTATAGAAGGGGTGGCCTGACGGCAAGGGCTCTGTTTCAAACACATCCAGAACTGCTGCTTGAAGATGGCCCGATTGCAGGACTAAAAGCAAATCATTTTCGTCGATTAAGGAGCCGCGTCCCACATTAATCAGGCAAGCGGATGGTTTCATGCTATTAAGAATATTCTTGCCAATGATGTGATAAGTATCCTGTGTTAGCGGAAGGGTTAACACTAGATAGTCCAAGTCTTTCACAAACCCTTTTACATTGTCGGGGGTAAAGTGTTGGTCGACTAGTGAAGCTTGTTTGCCACTCATGCTCAATCCATATACCCGCATGTCAAATGCCCTTGCTTTTCGGACAACTTCAGCCCCAATGGAGCCCAAACCGGCCACCCCAATCGTCTTTCCAGAGAGCGACCCGGAAACAAAAGGGTCCCAATGTCTGTCCAACTGGGCTTGTCTCATTCGTGGGACATTTTTTGTAATATACAATAGATAAGTAAAAACGTATTCGGAAATCACAGGGCCAAATTGGTCAACAATTCTGGTGAGAAGAATGTTTGATGGAATGAATTGGTCTTTGACCAAATCATCCACTCCAGCTCCAATCGATTGGAACCATCGGACAGTAGAACCCATTGGTTGACTGAGGAGAACAGTGGGGAATTTCCATCCCAAGATAATCTCCGTGTTGGGCAGATTCCGCTTAGCCTCTTCGTAAGTTGCTGCTTCAGTTACCCTCGAGAAACCGTGCGCCCGAATATAATCCGCGTACTCTTTTGCCTGCTTTGGATGAAAAACCAGAATTTTAGGCTGGGATGTAGTCATGGTACCTCTCCTTTATGTATAAGCTTATCTCTCTATTCATTTTAAAATATAGACGAAAAAACACGGTTAATCAATTTAATTCAATGATAGGATTGATGGCAGCAACGAGATAATCGAATCAAAACAGGATGTTTTTTGTAAGATGTAATATTTCGGGTATCAAAATATTAAAAATCTGTGGTATGATAGCCATTATTAACTAACAATAAAAAATTCATTTTTGATGTATTTGGGAGATGGAACAGAATGCCCATGTGGAAACGAAATTTATATGTGTTATGGATCGGGGTATTTTTTACAGCAGCCAGTTTTTCAATGGTGATTCCGTTTTTGCCCATTTTTCTTCCGCAAATAGGTGTGAGTCAACATGTGGAAATGTGGTCGGGTGTATTATATAGCGCGGCCTTTTTTTCAGGGGCGCTTTCTTCTCCGTTTTGGGGCAGCTTGGCGGATAAATATGGCCGGAAGCCAATGATTATCCGAGCGGGATTTTCTTTGTTTGTCATTTATTCATTAACCGCGTTTGTGACCAATCCTTACCAGCTGTTGGCGTTACGAATTTCCCAAGGGCTTTTGACGGGTTTCATTCCCGGCGCCATCGCGTTAATCGGAACCAATACCCCTAACAACAAAGTGGGATATGCTTTATCGTTGATTTCGACCGCTTCCGCGTCAGGCAATATTGTCGGTCCTCTTCTGGGCGGGGCCATTGCCCATTTGGCAGGGAATAGGTGGGCGTTTGGCAGTGCGGGATTGATCGTGTTTATTTCCACCATACTTGTTGTGTTATGGGTAAAAGAAGAAAATTTCACCCCAAACAAACAAAAGGGATCGGTAAAGAATGATATTCTACAGGCATGGACGTATCGTCCATTTGTTCTTGTCCTTCTTTTGACCATTGTCACTTCGGGTTCGGTCATGACGATTGAGCCGGTTCTCCCCTTGTATATTGTTAAATTGGGAGGTAATGCCGAAAATGCTTCGTTATTAGCCGGAATTGTGTTCTCCCTTCCTGGCATCGCCAGTGCTCTGTTTGCTCCGTTTTGGGGGCGATGGGCAGATAAAGTCGGCTTTCAACGCGTTCTTGTCCTTGGATTGTTGGGTGGCGCAATCGGGACACTGGCCCAAATTTTGTTTAGCGAAATTTGGGGTTTTTCGATTATCCGGTTTATCTACGGCGTGTTTTTCTGTGCCGTTTTCCCAGCTTTGAACGGGCTGGTTGTGAAGTCCACTCCTGATAATTTCCGTGGCCGTGCATTTAGTTTAAACCAAACCGCGAACCAAATTGGCGGAATGGCTGGACCAGTCTTAGGCGGCTATATCGGCGGCATTTTTCCTGCCCGTATGGTCTTTATGGTAACAGGATTGTTACTGTTGGCTGCAACGGGTACGGCGTATTGGAAAGGAAAAGAGCTTACAGCCAAAACAAAGAGAGATTTAATTCCAGGAAAATGATTTCAAAATAGAAGGATTTAGGATTGATTAAACGATAATATTGGTTTTTTTAAACTCTATTGACTGGAGCATTTTATTCTTGCGTGGGCGGATCCGAGGAAGAATTTTAGTGTCCTGCCCCGTACTCCCGCGGGTTCGCTGAGCGACTGAGCGGAAATCAACAGCCTAATATAAGGAATATGATGGCAGATTTGGTTCCAATATGCTTGACAAACCCAGGAGGATTTATGTCATAATAGTCCCTTGGAAGGCGGGTGTAATGATGAATAACGAAAATTTAAAATCTAAAGTTCAAGTTATCTTTCATAAATATAATGGCTTTTTCTTGTTGGCTGTGATTTTGCTTTGGATTAAGACATATGCAGCCCAACTGACACAATTTGACTTAGGTATAGAAAATTCATTACAGAAATTTCTTTTATTTATAAATCCACTAGGATCGGCACTGCTTTTTTTGAGTTTATCATTGCTTATTAAAGGCCGAAAAAAGTATATTTGGCTGATAGGGATTGATTTCCTATTATCTTTTTTACTATATGCTAATATTGTATTTTACCGATTTTTTAATGATTTTATTACCCTGCCGACGATTACGCAGACACAAAATTTCGGAGATGTCAGCGGCAGTGTTCTTTCCTTATTAAGACCATATGATGTGTTGTTCTTTCTGGATGTGATTGTTTTAATCGGCTTATTGGCGTTTGGCTGGGGCAGGATGGAACAACGCAGTTGGAATCGCCGGAAAGCAACGGTCCTAATTACTTTGTCATTGGCTATTTCCTGTATCAATATCGCATTAGCTGAAGTCGACCGACCCCAATTGTTAACAAGGGGATTTGACCGGAATTATATTGTTAAATATTTAGGAATGTACAATTACACCATTTACGATGCCGTAAAAAGTACAAAAGCGTCCGCCCAAAGAGTTTTGGCGGATAGCGATGACATTACTGAAGTAATCAACTATACAAAATCCAATTATGCTGAGCCAAACCCGGCGTACTTTGGCAAAGCCAAAGGGATGAATGTCATCTATTTACATCTTGAGTCGATGCAAAATTTCTTGATTAACTATAAACTTCATGGGGAAGAAGTAACGCCGTTCTTGAATTCTCTCACGAATGATCAAAACACTTTCTATTTTGATAACTTCTTTCACCAGACGGGACAAGGCAAGACTTCGGATGCTGAATTCATGCTCGAAAACTCATTGTTTGGTTTGCCGCAGGGTTCTGCTTTTACGACCAAAGGCTTGAATACGTATCAGGCAGCACCGGCTATTTTGGGCCAGCAGGGCTATACATCAGCCGTTTTCCACGGGAATTCGGGAAGCTTTTGGAATCGGAATGAAATTTATAAATCTTTGGGTTATGAGAAGTTTTTTGATTCGCAGTATTACACAATAAATTCGGCAGACTTGGCTGAGTATGGTCTCATGGATAAGCCATTCTTTTCACAATCGATTCCACTTTTGCAATCATTGCCGCAGCCGTTTTATGCCAAATTTATCACGGTATCCAACCACTATCCGTACCCGCTGAAAAAGGAGGATGCAACCATTGCTCCAGATACAACGGGTGATCCTTCTGTGGATAATTATTTCCAAACAGCGCGGTATGCTGATGAAGCCTTAGAGCAATTCTTTGCCTATTTAAAAGAATCAGGTCTTTACGACAACTCTATCATCATCATGTACGGGGACCATTATGGTATTTCTGAGAACCATAATAAAGCCATGTCAAAAGTAATGGGTAAAGATATCAATGCATTTGAAAGCGCAGGATTGCAAAGGGTTCCTTTATTGATCCATGTTCCAGGAGTCCAAGGCGGTGTGATGCATCAATATGGCGGTCAGGTGGACCTGCTCCCAACACTGCTTCATTTGCTTGGAATTGGTTCGAAGGAATATGTACAACTGGGAACAGACCTGTTATCAGAACAGCACGACCAGGTTGTTCCTTTCCGGAACGGTGATTTTGTGAGTCCGGACATTTCGTCAATCGATGGGAAGTTTTACGATTCCACTAACGGGACGGAACTGGCCAAAAATCAACTTGAAAAGGCCAACCAGTACAAGAAATTAGTGGAACAAAAATTGGCTCTTTCGGATAAGATTGTGAATGGTGATTTACTTCGCTTCTACACTCCGAAGAATTTTACCCAGGTAGACAGGGAAAAATACGACTATAATTTAAATCACAAGCAAGAGACAACTGAATAGCATCATAACTAGCTGCTTTGAGGGATCATCCTTTCCCTTTGGCAGCTTTTTTTTATGATTTTAAAACCCCAATTAAGATACAGCTCACCCCTAGAAAAATCCACCCAATTTTAACTAGGGAAATATTTCCGACCACCCCGAGAACTCCAATTGTGGTAGTGAGAATTAAAATAACCGGTCCTACAAGAGCAAGGGAACTATTCACCATAAGGGCTTTTTCCACCGAATTCAATTTAATCATTAATAACGCCGCAAAGACCTCGATACTCCCGGAAAGTATTCTCAGCAAGGCCATTCCTAATACTGCTTTTTCAATAAATATAAACATAGGAACCTCCTTAATAAATATTTCATCCCCATTATATGTTTCAATTTCGGTAATAGAAGGACAAGAATCCAAAACTGTTCATTTGCTGTTTATTCCAAGGGATAATTTTCTAAATGCGGGTTATATTAAAAACTGATTTTATGCCAAGCGGGCAAATAGGTTTATTCCTCAATTGCATAAAAAAATAATCTTTGGAGTTTTGAGATATGAAGAAATTCAGAAAAAGAAAGAGCTTGAATTCAAAACCTTTAACGAGTGATGAAACACATAAAGAAATAAGTGCAAATTTAACAGCAAATATTGAAATCTTAAAGGATCTATTTAAAGATTGTACGGATGTCGTCTTTCGACCGATTGTAGCCGGTAAAGCACATGCTTATGTCTTGTTTGTGGATGGGTTTATAGATTCTAAGTCGGTGGAACTGCATGGAATTCGCCAGTTGTTAGAGGATGTGGAAACAGAAAGGATTTCAGCAGATTTATTAATGGAACGGGTCCTTTCGTTGAGCTCCGTATCAGAAACATCCAAATTGGACGATGTAGTGAGCAATGTGTTAAAGGCCAATACAGTGCTTTTGGTTGATGGGTTAACAAAGGCGATCATCTTTGATGCAAAAGGAGGCGACCGTAGAACGGTTGGCGAACCAACGACAGAATCCGCGGTGCGGGGGCCAAGGGAGGGCTTTACCGAAAGATTAAGGGTAAATACGGCTTTAATCCGGCATAAGGTTCGTTCCAATCGTTTGAAAATATTATCAAAGGATCTTGGGGAAGAGACCAATACCGGAATTGCCGTTCTATACATTGATGGCATTGCCGCACCGGAATTAGTGGAAGAAGTGATGAAGCGGCTGGACAAAATCAAGATTGATGGGATCCTGGAAAGCGGTTATATTGAAGAATTGATTGAAGACAGCGCCTGGACCGTGTTCCCGCAGATTCAAAATACCGAACGGCCTGACACCGTGGCAGCTAATCTATTGGAGGGCCGGGTGGCAATCATTGTGGATGGTACACCGTTTGTGTTGATTCTGCCGGCAACCTTTTGGCAGTTTTTCCAAGCTAGTGAAGATTATTATGGACGTTTTCAAATCTACATATTTTTAAGGCTGCTTCGGATAGCATTTGTGTTTATCGCCCTTACATTACCTGGTATATATGTGGCAGTTACCACCTACCATCAGGAGATGATTCCGACATCCTTGCTCTTATCCATTGCGGCAAGCAGGGAGGCTATCCCGTTTCCAATGTTCGTAGAGGTCATGATCATGGAGTTATCATTCGAGGCTCTTCGGGAAGCCGGAATCCGGTTGCCGCAGGTTGTCGGTCAGGCAGTGGGAATCTTAGGGGCATTAGTGATTGGTCAGGCAGCAGTACAGGCAGGTATAGTGTCTGCCCCAACCGTTATTATCATTTCCCTTACCGGAATTTCCTCCTTTACCATTCCTAGATTCAACATGTCGATTGCGTTTCGTTTGTTAAGGTTTCCGTTAATTATTCTTGGAAGTATGTTCGGATTATTTGGAGTAGTCCTCGGTGTTTTGGCGGTTTTAACCCATCTCTGTAAACTCAGATCGTTCGGCATTCCCTATTTCTGGCCGCTTGCACCAATGTCTGTTAAGTCTTTAAAGGATGTCTTTTTACGGGTGCCATGGTGGGCGATGGACCGCAGGCCAAACCAACTGGTCAAGGATGATATCGTAAGGCAATCCAAGGATACTGGAAAAATCAGTGAAGAAGGGAGTTCCTCATGAAAAAACTTCGTTTGATCCTCATTCTAACCTTGCTTTTATTCATTCTGACCGGGTGTTGGGATCGAACTGAAATTAATGATCTTGCGTTTGTTCTTGCCACCAGTGTGGATGAGGCGGGGCCGGAGAAATATCGAGTGGGAATCCAAGTTCCTTTGCCGAGTTCGCTGGGGGGGGCGGGTTCAAGCGGCGGAGGGGGAGGAACCAGTGGCGGCGGTCCTGCTTCAATCCTTGTCGGAACGGGTGACAATATACGGCAAAGTTTAGAAGATGTGCAAGCAAGGCTGTCCAGGAAAATCTTTTTTGGTCACAGACGTGTTTTTATTATCGGGGAAGACTTGGCTAAACATGGAATACAAGAGGCATTGCACGCTACTTTTATTCATCCGCAATCAAGGCTATCTACCTTTCTGGTCATTTCAAAGGGAGAGGCTGTGAAAATGTTGCAAGCACAGCCGAGGATGGAGCAATTTTCAGCAGAAGCTATTAGGGAAATGTCTAAAACCTCCCTTAACATGACAGCAATGGATGCTATGCAGGATATGTCACGGCCCGGAAAAGATATGATTGTCCCATGGATAGAACACACTGGCACGACAAAGAAGGAAAAGAACGGGAAAGAAATCTTGATGGGAAGTTATGCGATTTTTAAAAATGATAAATTGATCTTTACTACAAATAAGAGTGAATCCCAAGGAATTATGTGGCTTAAGGAGAGAATGGTCCGGAAACCTTTCTCATTTGAAGTGCTAAAAAATAAGGAAATCTCTGTCCAAATAATTAATAGCAGTATTAATCCTGATTTCCGAATGATTGATGGAAAGCCTGTGTTTGGCTTATCCGTAAGAGCAATAGGTATCTTATTGGAGAATGAGCCTGATTTAAGAATAGAGGATCCGCAGACGTACAATTTGATCATAAGGAAAATGGAAGCAATGATTAAAACGAATATAAATGATATTTTACATCATGCCCATTCCGAAGGGGCCGATATATATGGATTTGGCTGGAATTTGTACCGGAATCATTATCGTGATTGGAAGAATAACTGGGAGCAAAATTGGGACACGATTCTCCCGACGCTGAAAGTAAATATCCACGTAGATGCAGACATACAAAGAACGACGAATACAGGAAATATCGAGAGGAAATGAATGGGATGGATATAGGCATTATTGTAGTATGGCTGTCTCTTATTGTTTACGTAGTGGCCATGTTAAAAGGAAAGATTTTAGCCAAGAAAGAGCGGAAATGGATGTATTTGCTGGTTATTGTGGTATTAGGCTGCACTGTGTTACAGGGAATGAATATTAATTTAAATATGGTCACTGTTTTTTTAAATAATACATTCGGGGATCTCTCAAGAATGGTTGTGAATATATGAAGCAATTGATTTCCAATTTACAAATGATGTTTTTAGTTGCTAATTTCATTGTGAGTGCAACGGTCATCAGCCTGCCGCAAATTACCGTCCATATTGGCGGTCAAAATGCATGGCTGGTACCTCTGATGATACTACCTCTCCTAATCGTCATGAATTTAGTGTTGTTTGGGAAAAGAAAGTACATTGATTCATTTACCAATCTTTTTACCATCAACAAACGAAGCAGTATTTGGGAAAAAGGGTTTATTTTCTTCTTTTTACTCTTCGTTATACTAACTTTTATCCGTGATTTAAGGGCAATGATCGACTTTGTTGCAGTAGTGCTCCTGCCAAGTACACCTATTTCTATCATTATGATACTGTCCGTTTTCATCATTGCTTACATTGGATTGGCAGGTTTAGAGGTTACGGCAAGAATAAATGCGATTTATTTTGTGATCCTCGCGTTTGTTATCGTTTTGCTGCCTGTTCTCTTGCTGAACGAATCCGATATAAAAAACTTTCAGCCTCTTCCTTCCTTTCGTTCGGTTTTGTCAGTTTCAAAGTCCGTCTATTTTACTTTTGCATGGCTGGGTGAAATGTTATTCTTTCTTATAGCGGTGGGAAATATTAACCCAATTAAACAGGCAAGGAAAGCAGTAATTTCAGGCACATTGCTGGGTATAGGCCTATTCCTCATTGTGATTGTCATGCAGATTGCAGTTTTGGGGACGAAAATTGTTAGGGAAGCAACGTTCCCATCTTATGTGCTCATCCAGCAAATTAATTTGACTGATTTTTTGGATAGGCTGGATTTAGTCATTGTAGCTGTCTGGCTCCCGACACTTATCACCAAAGCCGCGTTTTTGTTATTTGCCATTAACCATTGCTTAAGTTTTTATTATAAATCCAACACCAACAAATTTTTGTTTCCCTTTGCTTTCATTTTGGGGTATATCTCTATTCTTATGTTTAAAAATAGTATGGAACATATCCATTTCTCGTTTTACACTTGGAGTTCCCTTGGGCTCATACTGGAACTGATCATAGTTGCTCTGTTCCTAGTGGTTAAGAGAAAATCAAGGCGCAGCATTGAAACCCCTGGAAGACCCGTTCTTTAAGTTGATTTTGCAAAGTAACACAAGAAAGAGGGTGACTTTAAGTCATCCTCTTTCTTGTAAATGCTGTTGAAGTGATAGGGGGCTTTCAAGAGTGAATGATTAAAGTAGTTTGATCCCGCTTAATAAAATCATGATAGCCAAAACAGTTCTTAAAGGCTTTGCGGGAAATTTGGAAGATAGATTGCTTCCGATAACAACTCCTGGTACTGAACCTAAAAGCAGGTTCACGGCCAATAGGTAATCTACATTACCGATTCCGGCATGCAAAATACCGGCTGCAGTCACGAGTAAGAAAGCGTGGGCAATATCGGTGCCAACCAATTCCGACGGACCCATGCGATAAAGGTAGAGCATGGCCAGGGCAAACATGGAACCTGAACCAATGGAAGTCAGCCCCACTATAAACCCAAGAACCGCCCCAATCGTAATTGTCAAAGCGCGTTTCTCCTCTAATGGCTTCATTTGAATCCGGTTCCACTCAATTTTATTCTTCATGAACGTTTTGATTAACGTGGCAACGGCGACTAATATTAGAACATACCCAAGGGAATGTTTAATAATTATTTCTTGATTGTGGAAAAAGGCATTGAATAGGTGGAGGATTGCTACCGCCAATAGGGCACTTGGAATACTACCGATTGCCAGGTACTTTACCAGCTTTAGATTGATGGTCTTCTGCTTCCAATGCTGAAGTGAACCGAATAATTTAGTAATCGAGTTGTAGAAAAGATCCGTCCCAACCGCTATGGAAGGATTAATTCCAAGTAAAATTAAAATGGGTGTTAACAGGGCTGCTCCCCCAACCCCGGTTAATCCAACCATGAAACCAATAAAAAGTCCCATCATGATGATGCCGATACTCATTGGGCACACACCCCATCTCTGAATTAAAGCATACAATAAGGTATGAAGTGGCCAAATGCCTTGTTACTTGCCCTTTTTTAAAAATTAGTCTCTGTTGAACGATAGTGTTGATATTTTTAACTCTGTTGATTGGAGCGGATATGCTCGACTCCTGCGGGAGTACGGGGCAGGGGAGTTTCCGCAGGTGCTCCGGCGCCGAGGAGGTTCACCGGCACGCCCGCGGGTTCGCTGAGCGCCTGGAGCGGAAATCAACAGCCAAATATAACAGAGCCAAAAATTAAAACAGAGAGGATTTGAAGGTTTGTGTTCCTCCATATCCTCTCTTACTCTTTGCCGGCAAGATTTGTTTTCCGTACAGACTTGCTTTTTTTAGTGCTTTCCAAAAGCGGCGTTTTTTTAACGGTTTCTATTAACACATCGATGTCCTTGACAATAGGAACAAGGGCAATCACAACATTCCCGGTGTCAAAATCTCTCCTTGTAAAATGATAACGTTTTAGGCCCAAGGCTCTTGTTGCTTCGAAAAGGGCAGCCTGTCTTTGTCCGAAATTTTCCAAAGTAATCCGGAAGAATTCATGACGTGGCTTAATGACGACGGCCAAGGCTTCTTTTTTAATCAATTCCGATGCGTTGTCGGCACCTAAATGATTGGAAACAAAAATTCCATTAACATATAATTCTGAACCATCCATTTTAATAGTACCTGGGACAACTTCAGCAATGTCTCCAATCGTTTTCCCTTTAGAAAATCGTTTAAGCAGATAAAAAGCAATCATTCCAACGATGGTACCGGCTAAAATATTGATCCAGTCGGCTTTTGCTTTGACCACTTGCATCGTTATGGCCGTCACCAAGGCCACAATTAACGAAAAGTAATTCCGGGATTCAAATGTTTTTGCAATCCCATCGATATAAGCGGAACCGCGATAGGCGTATTCTGTTTTTTCTAAATCCTGCAAGCTCTCACGTTCTGATTTCCTGACATCCCTGAATTGCTGGGCGGCAGCCGTTAAAAAGGTGACAGCAATAAAGTTTTTCGTCATGAGTGCGGGTATGGCGACCGCCCCAATCGAGGCAGACACAAAACCAGTTAACAAATGGATTAAATAGCCATTAGGGTAACTCGGATATTGCCGGTAATCTTCTTTAATGGTTAAACCTCTGGCCAATGTCCCGACAATAACTGCGGTTGCAATCATAACAATGTGTTCATGTGAGATCCAATTTTGACCCATGGTTTCACTCCATCATTTCATTCCTGTTTATCTTCTTCCTCTTTCAACTTTATTTTTTGACATCCAATGTATAGGCAGGAATAGACTTCCACATCCGGTTTTGCTTTAGCGAGACCCTTAATGTAGGGGGTAACTAGATCTTTGAAATCCTCCCCGACACCTTCTTCTTCTAAAATTCCATAGACATACAGCTTCTTTTCGTCAAATAAAAAAGCGACATTACCAACAGCCTTGTTCTCAGAATCCACGACGTTTAACACCTGATATTGTGGGGTAATGACCTCTGGAGAAAAATAAATCTGCAATGATATACACTCCCTTTTGGATATGTCAACTTTACCAATTTTTTAAATGAAGGAAACGCTACATAGCGCTGCTACTGTTCTAATAAGTACTGTCTAGCTTAGCGCGCTTAGTGTCCTTCGGTCTTTTCCCCTCGATAATTCAACATCGGTTCTCTTCACCGTGTTTCCTTTATCTCAGTCGAAGCCCAGGCCGCACGCCGCTAACCAAGCGTTTCCGCTTTTTCTAAGTAAACTGCAGTTTTTCGAATAAAGTATCGTTTTCTTTTGAAGGTTTTTCTTTCTTGGCCACATGGATGAGTGCCATACATAATACCGCGCATAAAAGGGTTAGCCCTGCTGTAGTCAGAAACATTCCGGTTAGGGACCATTCCATTAAGGTACTAAAGATAGGTGGCCCGATGGCAACCCCTAAGAAACGGACGGAACCATATAAAGAAGTAACGAATCCCCGGCGGTCCGTTGGTACGGAACCGGTGATAAAGCTGTTAATACAAGGGAGGACCAAACCCGTTCCGATACTGCTGACAACCAGTACGGAAAAGAACGGAACAAGACTTTTGAAGAAGATGAGACAGGCAAAAGAAGCCGTCATCAATATCAGACCTAAAACTATTAACGACTTCATCAGCTTCATTCTTTTTCCGATTTTACTCCCAGTAATATAAGAAGTGGTTGTCATAAACAACAAAGGAATCGCAAGAATGGCCCCTTTTAGCAGCCCATCAATACCGTGCTGTTTCTCAAGAATATCGGAAATATAAAAAAGAATACCAAATAAGGTAAACAGGCAGACCGCTCCTGTCAAATAAGCGGCAAATAGCCAGCGGCCTTCAGTTTTAAATACCGAGGCCAGTCCTTTCACATATTTACCGACGGGCGGAGGTTCCTTTTTTGCTTTACCTTCTTTAATAAAAAAGATGGTTAGCAGGATTGAGGCTAAGCAAAAAATCGGGAATGCAAAGAAGGCAGCATACCAGAACAAAAGTGCTAAAAGTGATCCAATAATTGGACTGATTACTTTGCCGAAGCCGTTTGAAGCCTCAACTAAACCCAACACTTTACTTTGTTCACCGCCTTTAAACAGGTCGCCTGTTAATGCCATAGCAATCGGGGCGGTGCCAGCAGCTCCAATCCCTTGCATGATCCTTCCCGCCAAAATCCAGGTATAGGCGCTCGAAAACCATGCAGATGCTGCACCTGCTAGCAAACCTCCGCTCCCATATAAAATGAGTGCTGGTATAATCACGGCTTTACGCGAGAAACGGTCGGAAAAATATCCTAATACAGGAATCGAAATAGCAGCGGCGATTGAAAAAACAGATATGACCATACTTACTTTAAACTGAGAAATATCCAGTTCAGACTTCATCCGTGGCAGAATTGGAATTAACATGGAGTTCCCCAAAACCAAAATCATTGGGATGGAACTGATGGCTGCGATTGTCAAGCCTTTATGCTTTTGCTTTACCAAAATGCACACCCCTAACTGTGATAATAAGCCTCCTTTATTGTTTGATTTGGCACACAGGTTTATTCAAGGCATTTGCCTAATTTCTAATAAAACAGCCTAATTCCTTACACATTCACCCATATTTTGAATACTCTATCCTAGAAAAAAAGAGGAGGCGCTTTGCCTATGGATTTTTTGACACTACCAGAAAGAACTACAGGGAAAAGAAGTTACGGTCTCACTTCAGTAGTGGATTTTGGCACTCCCATAGGGGAACTGAAACATATACTGGCCGATTATGGCCACCTCATTGACATCGCCAAAATTGGCATTGGGTCCGCCTATTTAACACCAAATTTACGGGAAAAGATTAACTTATACAAAGAATATGGTGTCCGCCCGTACTGTGGCGGGACATTATTTGAAAAATGCTATTACCAAAACAAAATTCCGGATTATGTGAATTATCTTCATTCTTTAGGTATCGAATGGATTGAGGTATCCAACGGGACTTTTGACATATCAATCCAAGAACGTCTCCATCTCATTTCCAAGTTAAAGAGCGAATTTCATGTTATTGCCGAAGTGGGTTCAAAGGACTGTGAAAAGGATATGGACATATCCCAATGGAAGAGTGAAATTGACCAGTTGCTTGCAACGGGCTGCGAATATGTCATAACCGAGGGCAGGGATTCGGGGACTTCGGGCATTTACGAAAAAAGCGGAGAAATTAAATTTGATATAATCCGTGAGCTGATCCGGGAGGTGGACCCGAACAAAATTATTTTTGAGGCGCCTTCCCATAAACATCAAATGTACTTTATTAAAGAGATTGGCCCTAATGTCAATTTGGGTAACGTGAAAATTCACGACGTCCTAGTATTGGAGACACAGCGGGTTGGTTTAAGAAGTGAAACTTTTTATCTGGAGGATATTGAATGCAACTTACTTTAATCCGGCATCTTCCCACGGAATGGAATAAGATAACGTGGCTGCAAGGAAAACGGGATATCGATATTTTGCCATTAGCCGAGGAATATCGGCAAGGAATTATCCAAAATCAGCACTTGTTGCAACAACTTGCCCCGTTTGACCTTGTTCTCGCCAGCACCCTGAAACGGACCCATCAGACAGCCAGGCTTTATGGATTTGAGGCAGAAACAGAAGGGTTACTGGATGAATTGGATTTTGGGCCATTTGAAGGAGTGCCGAAGCAAACATTAATCGACCATTACGGAGAACAATGGATCACCAATCCAAAAGAATTAATCCTGGGTGAGAGCTTAGCAAATTTACAAAATCGGATTGTCCTGTTTTTAGATAAGTATAAAATGGTTTCCAATTTATTGGTCTTCGGCCACGGCTCGTGGATTAGAGCGATGCTCTCCTATGCGGAGTTCGGCCATATCAATCAGATGAACCAGCGCAATCTTGATAACAATTCCTGCGTTACGCTATTGTTTCCTTAAAATAAAAGAGCGAAAAGGAGGGGATGATCATTGGCCGGTACACTTACCTATGAAACATGGAATGAGGAAGAGGTCAGTGATATTATAAGCCAGCAGCCTGACTTTTTGGATATTCTAAAATGGGCTTTTCAAGAATACCAGGATGAGATCGTGTATTCATGCAGTTTTGGGGCTGAAGGAATTGTCCTGATTGATTTGATTCATAAGGTAAAACGAGATGCCCAAATTATCTTTCTTGATACAGGGCTGCACTTCCCGGAAACCTACGCCTTAATTGAACAAGTGAGAACAAGGTACCCATCGCTAAATATCCATATGGTAAAACCAAAATTGTCCTTGGAAGAACAAGCGAAACAGTATGGCGGGGAGTTATGGAAGTATAATCCGAACTTATGCTGCCAGATGCGAAAGGTTGAACCACTAAAGGAAGCACTAAGCGGGGCCAAAGCTTGGATTTCAGGGCTAAGGAGGGATCAATCTCCGACAAGGAGCCATACCCAGTACATTAACAAGGACGATAAATTTCAAAAAATCAAGATATGCCCACTTGTTGATTGGACGTGGAGTGATATAAGGACGTATCTAGACCTTAATCAACTCCCTTATAATCCATTACATGACTTGGGGTACCCGAGTATTGGCTGTGCCCCTTGCACACAATCTGTTGGTGATGCAGGCGATTCGCGGGCTGGGCGCTGGGCTGGATTATCGAAAACGGAGTGCGGGCTCCATCCATCCTAATTTTTAACGACAAAATAAAACAGGTACGAGGAGGAAATCCGTTGAAAAAAAATACCCCGCATGGCGGCAAATTAATAAACCGAATCAACTTTGATCTGCTTGTTGATTATTCGGCTAATTATGTGGAAATCGACAAGCTGGAGCTTAGTGATTTAGAGTTAATTGCAAATGGGGCCTATAGCCCACTTGAAGGATTTATGGGCGAAGCCGATTATCGTTCGGTTGTCGAACGGATGAGACTGGCTGATGGACTTCCTTGGTCTTTGCCTATCACCTTGGCCGTTCCACATGCACAAGCGGAGCAACTGGAAATGGGGGAAACAATTAATCTTATCCACCAAGGAAAAATCTACGGCGTCCTGGAAGTGACCGAAAAGTATTTGCCGGATAAACACTGGGAAGCAGAAAATGTTTATAAAACTACAGAGAGAAAGCATCCTGGGGTCAATAAGCTGTTTGACCGTCCAGCTGTTTACGTGGCCGGCCCGATTACCATGGTGTGCCGTCCGGAGAAATCCAATTTCCCTTCTTATTATTTGGACCCAGAACAGACTAGAGAGAAGTTTCGCGAATTAGGCTGGAATACAGTAGTCGGGTTCCAAACCCGGAATCCCGTCCATCGCGCCCATGAATATATCCAAAAATCGGCCTTGGAGACTGTGGACGGACTGTTCTTGAATCCGTTAGTCGGAGAAACAAAATCCGATGATATCCCCGGTGAAATTCGCATGAAGAGCTATCAGGTACTTTTGGAAAATTATTATCCAAATAACCGTGTGTTCTTTTCCGTCTTTCCGGCATCAATGCGCTATGCCGGCCCCCGCGAAGCCATCTTTCATGCTATTGTCCGTAAAAACTTCGGATGTACTCACTTCATTGTTGGCAGAGACCATGCTGGTGTTGGAAATTATTATGGTACGTATGATGCTCAAAAAATCTTTAGTCACTTTGAAGAGGAAGAATTAGGAATTAAGCCTTTGTTCTTTGAAAATAGTTTTTACTGCAGGAAATGCGAAAACATGGCATCAGAAAAAACCTGTCCGCATGGGGATGAGGACCGCGTCATTTTATCCGGGACAAAAGTGCGGGAGATGTTAAAGAGTGGTGTGCAACCTCCAAAAGAATTCAGCCGCCCGGAAGTAGTGGCGGTTTTAATTGAGGGCATGAAAGAGGTATATGAAAATCAAAAAATCTCTAATTTACTAAAATAAATCTGTTACCTTAGTCAAATGTTCAGAGGGTGTGGATATTGAAATGAGTCGAAATATCACTTGGCATCAAACAACGGTTACAAAAGCCGAACGGCATCGATTAAATGGCCATAAAAGCTGTGTCCTGTGGTTTACAGGTCTTTCAGGTTCGGGAAAATCGACACTGGCCAATGCAGTTGATTATGCATTATTTCAAAACAAGATTAACAGTTATGTTTTGGATGGAGATAATATCCGCCATGGATTAAACAAGGATTTAAGCTTTAGGGCAGAGGACCGCAAGGAAAATATAAGGAGAATCGGGGAAGTGGCAAAATTGTTTGTCGACAGTGGGCAGATTGTTTCTTCCGCGTTCATCTCCCCGTTCCGGGAAGACAGGGAATTAGTAAGGGGCCTGTTTGAACCGGATGAATTCGTTGAAATCTACCTGCATTGCCCAATTCAGGTCTGTGAGGACCGGGACCCCAAAGGCTTATACCAAAAAGCGCGGAAAGGGGAAATTCCCGATTTTACCGGGATTTCGTCACCTTATGAGCCGCCAGTACAGCCTGAAATCAAAATCGAAACAAATAAAGTGACGATTGAGGAATCTGTAGCTTTTATAATCGGTTATTTAAAAGATAGGGAGATCCTTTTATGAGGTCTTCCTATCTTTTTCTCCAATTGGCCGATAAGAAAAACAAGTTTTGGAACTTTAGCTCATAAATAAAATCTATAATATTGGTGGAGAAAAACTGGCAGACAATAGCATACAAGACGATTTTATAATCAATGACCAGCGCTGTTAACAAAAAGATTAATAAATTAATTCCCATCATGACTTTTCCAGGGCTCCAATTTTTGTAGGTTGCAATCATTAATGCAGGGATGACCATCCCGCCACTGGAAGCCCCTGCGCGAATTAATAATCCTACCCCAACTCCGAAGAAAATGCTGCCTGCCCCAACGTCAAAGAATGTGTGAATATGAAAATGCGGTATGGTGCTGGTAAGAATTGTAACAACCGTAGAGGTGGTTGCCACCGAGACGATGGTTCTAAAAGTCCAGGTGTAACCAAAATATTTTAAGGCAAACAATAAAAAGACTACATTGGCCAGCCACAAAGAAAAACCTAACGACAAGTGAAACCAGTGATTTAATAGAATAGCAATGCCCGCTGCGCCACCGGAGGGAATAGAATGAGGAAACAAAAACAAGGACATCGACATTCCTTGCAAAGTGGCCCCAACCAGCAGGCAAAAATAGGTCAAAATGGTTCTTTTCATCGGAAATAGGACTGATCTCTATTTTTATTGAATTTATTCTTCACTTTCATTCCTCCTATAAGCTGCCTCCTTGTCCATTCTATGAGGTGCTTAAAAAAATTATGAAAGAACCGGAAAAAATAGAAAGCCTATTCCTGAATAATCAGGTAATCATTATTTTTTAACTTTACGAGATCGGCCTTTAAGGCATTTGCAATCTCCATCGTGGTTTCCCTTAATTCCATTTCGTCCTTCAGTGTTAAAAAAAGCGGGGCACCTGTAACTTTTCGGTCAGGATTGGCTGTTAAGTAAGCCAAAATCTTGTAACTTGGATTTTGCGATGACTCTCTGCCCATACGTCGCACCTCGAACATTTTCTTATGATTTACAAGGGATAGCCTGCTGAGAAAAGTGCAGCCTGGCTAATAAGATACAAACCGATAAATTTAGGAGCGCAGGACCAGTAGATCCGGCGCTTTCATTTGAAAAAATGATTGTGTATTCGGCACCAACTTCTAGCTAACTTTTCTAAGTTTTTGCCAGAATTAATGGGGCATCTGGTTTAAATCAACGATAGCTTGCTGAACGAGAGTCACAGCCTGACTCATGGCAGCACCTCCGCCAAATGCTGCACAAACACCGACTGCCTCTAAAATCTCCTCCTCAGAACAGCCATGGTCCAAACAGCCTTTAAGATGATAAATAATACAATATTCGTCTTGGGAGTTTAGCGCGATTCCAAGTGCAATCAGTTGTTTCTGTTTTTGGCTCAACTGCCCTTCCTGAAAACAGATTTCAGTAAATTCATTGCAGGCTCTGGCAAGTTGAGGCATTTTTTCGGTAAACGTTCCCACTCCTTGTTTATACTGCAGTAATGCCTCTTGTGTTTGGTTTTGGGCTTCCAAAACAGTCACTCCTTTTTGTGGTTTTCCGGGTTAGCTGACTATCCCTACTTAATATATTCCGAATGCTCTTTGTTTACTCGACGATGTGAGTATGTGAACCGAATGGAAAATGAAGAATGAGAATGAAGGAATGAAAAAATTTCCCAACATATTCTGCCATTTTTCGAGCCTTTTATAACGGAGAAACATATTGAAAATCTACTCATGAACCATTACTATTATAGTAGGATAAAAGAAATATGACGAACGTTGTTGAATGATTGATCCTAGACATGCGCCAAGTTAGAAGTATGGTTTCTAATTTGGTTTTTTTTAAAGATATGAAGAAAGGATCTAAATTAGAGTGATGAATACTTCTATTTCAAGTATTAAAAAGCACAAGCGGCAATTGTTGGAAAATCATATTAAAGGGAGTTTGAATCAATATAGCTCGTTATTCGGATGCGATTCGGATGCCATCTATGTGATGGATTTAGACGGGTTCTTTTTGCCGTTAAATCCTGCATGTGAACGGATTTTTGGCTATGAATCACAGCATTTGTCAAAACTGACCTATATGAAAGTTGTCACAGTAGAACATTTAGACAGGGCACTTGCTTTTTTTTATAAGGCATTGGAAGGAAAACTGCAGAATTTTGATTGTCAAGTTATCCATCATAATGGTGGTATTTTCGATGTCAATATTACCAATTATCCAATTGTTGTGGATGAAGAAATTATTGGCGTTTACGGAATCGCCAAAGATATAACCGAGATTAAACAACGCAGGAGAAGGCTGACAGACGAAATTCAACAGCGGGAAGAAATTTACCGTGAAATTGTCGAACATTCGTTGGATGCGGTTGTGATCGCCAAACATGAGCAAATTTTGTTTGCGAATAATACCGCTATCAAATTGCTGGAGGCCAGGGAAAAGTCGGATTTAATCGGCCGTAATATGTATGATTTTTTAGTCAGTGATTTTCATGACATTATTGATAAACGCGTAAAACAAGTAGAAACCGGAAATACTGTCGAATTTATCGAAGCAAAGCTTGTCCGGTTTGACGGTGAGATTATTGATGTGGAAGTCAAAGCCATTCCTGCCATCTATCAGAATGAGCCGGCAAGGCATATCATTATAAGGGATGTAACAGAATTAAAGAAAACGCAAAAATTACTGATACAATCCGAAAAGCTGTCGGTTGCCGGTCAGCTTGCCGCTGGAATCGCCCATGAAATAAGGAACCCTTTAACTGCTATTAAGGGATTTCTTCAGTTAATGGAAGCCGATAAGAATATTAGACCTAACTATCTGGAAATTATCAACTCAGAAATGAACCGGATTGAGCAAATCCTTAGCGAATTATTATTGCTGTCAAAGCCACAGGGCCAAAAGTATAAACAAGCCTATATTTTGAAAATCCTCGAAGATGTCAAGGCCCTTATTGATACTCAGGCGATTTTAAATAATATAAGGGTAAGTATCGATTGTCCATCTGAAATCCCGCTGTTAATCTGTGATGAAAACCAATTAAAGCAGGTATTTATCAACTTATTGAAAAACTCCATTGAGGCGATGCCAAGTGGCGGTGATATAAGGATTGAAGTCGAGAGACAGGGTGAAACTGCGGTCGTCATACGGTTGATTGATCAAGGGATTGGAATACCGGAACATCAGTTGGAACGGGTCGGCCAGCCATTCTTTACGACTAAGGAAAATGGAACGGGTCTTGGGCTGATGATTAGTATGCAGATTATTAAAAACCATAATGGGACATTTCATATATCCAGCAGTCCAAACGGAACGGCAATTGAAATGACTCTGCCGCTATAGCTGCTGATGAACGGACAATAATGATTATTGTTCGTTTTTATTTATTAAAATAATGTATGCGATAATGATAAAGTATTGACTCATTTATAAATGTATGATATTAAAATAATTGTTAGCACTCTCTTATATTGAGTGCTAACAGTTGAAGATGGCAGAACGAATGATTTATAATTATGTTTGAACTAAATTAGAGGAGAGGTCAAAGTGGAAACGAAAGAGTTTAAAGCCGAATCTAAGCGATTGCTGGATATGATGATTAATTCCATCTATACCCATCGGGAAATTTTCCTTAGGGAGCTTATTTCCAATGCCAGTGACGCGATTGACAAAATCTATTATAAAGCCCTCACGGATGATACGTTAACATTCGACAAAGACCAATACTACATAAAAATTGAGGCCGACAAAGAAAACCGCACATTAAAAATTATCGATTCAGGAATCGGGATGAACAAGGAAGAGCTTGAAAGCCATTTGGGAACGATTGCAAAAAGCGGCTCGCTGGCCTTCAAATCCGAGAATGAATTAAAAGACGGTTATGACATTATCGGTCAATTTGGCGTTGGATTTTATTCCGCCTTTATGATAGCCGATCAAGTTACCGTGATTAGTAAAGCACTAGGCAGCAATGAGGCTTATAAATGGGAATCGACCGGCGCGGAAGGATACACCATATCCCCATGTGAAAAAGAGGCGGTCGGAACCGAAATTATCCTGAAGCTTAAAGAGAGTACAGAAGATGAAAATTATGATGAATATTTAGAAGAATACCGCCTAAAGTCCATCATTAAAAAGTATTCCGATTTCATCCGCTACCCCATTAAAATGGAGGTTACAAAAAGCAGAAAGAAACCGGACACTGAAAACGACTATGAAGAATACCAAGAAGAGGAAACCATCAACAGCATGGTTCCAATTTGGCGTAAGAACAAATCAGAACTGACGGATGAGGATTATCATAATTTCTACACTGAGAAGCGTTATGGATTTGATAAACCGCTTAAACACATCCATATTAGTGTAGACGGAGCTATCAGATATAATGCCATATTGTATATCCCGGAAAATATTCCGTTTGATTATTATTCATCAGAATATGAAAAGGGTTTGGAACTCTATTCCAGCGGTGTGTTAATTATGAACAAATGTGCCGACCTGCTTCCTGACTACTTCAGCTTTGTCAAAGGATTGGTTGATTCCGAGGATTTATCCTTAAATATCTCCCGTGAAATGCTGCAGCACGACCGTCAATTAAAATTGATTGCCAAAAATATTAGTAAAAAAATTAAAACGGAATTATTGAGTTTATTGAAAAATGACCGCGAAAAATTCGAAGAGTTTTATAAAGCTTTTGGCAGGCAGTTAAAATTCGGCGTATACAGCGATTATGGCACTCATAAAGAGGAATTGCAGGATTTGTTAATGTTCTACTCTTCCAAAGAGAAAAAGCTGGTGACACTCGATGAGTATGTGTCGAGAATGCCTGAAGGGCAAAAGTACATTTATTATGCGACAGGTGACACCAACGAAAGAATCGAGAAGCTGCCGCAAACCGAATTAGTCGCGGAAAAAGGCTATGAAATTCTGTATTTCACGGATGATATCGATGAGTTCTCCATTAAAATGCTGATGTCATTCAAAGAGAAGGAATTTAAAAACGTTGCCAGCGGGGATTTGGGCATTGAGACGGACGAAAAAGATCAGGTCACTGCCGAAGAAGAAAAGGACAACAAAGAGCTGTTTGAGTTCATGAAAGACCTTTTAGCCGGCAAGGTAAAGGATGTCCGTATTTCGAAACGGTTAAAATCGCATCCCGTATGTTTAACGGCGGATGGTGATGTTTCCATCGAGATGGAAAAAGTCCTAAATATGATGCCGAACAATCAAAATGTGAAAGCAGATAAAGTTTTGGAGATTAACGTCCACCATGATGTGTTCCATTCACTGAAGGCAGCATTTGAGAACGATAAAGAAAAACTAACTCTTTATACCCAACTGCTATATAATCAAGCCTTATTGATTGAAGGTCTGCCAATTGAAGACCCAACAGAATTCACTAATAATATTTGCAAGATTATGGTTTAATTAAAACAGTAAAGGGCGGAAGACGGATTGACTAACAATCCTCTTCCGCCCTTTTTTATGCTGTTTATTGCAGCTGTCCATCTACATATTTCCCGTAATCTGGAATTTCACGATTGCCAAACTCTTTTACAAGCATGGCCAATCCATTTTTTAATGGTTCACCAGACATAGGCAAACCATGACCTGTCACAGCTACGGCTGGCTTTAAAGCTTCCAGTACTTTGACTGAATTCCAAGCGGCGTTCCAATCAGTCGTCAAATATCGTGGAGGACCATGTAATTCCTGTTGCTGCGTCATGACGTCTAATAGTTCATCCTGCTTAACAGTAATGAAAGCATCACCGGAAATGAGTACCTTGTCGGAGTCCCGAAACAGAGATACATGTCCTGGTGAGTGCCCAGGAGTATGAATCCACCGAAACCCTTGCATGTTTGGCACGCTTCCGTCCGCAGGCAGGACCGTCACATGGTTTACGAGATTTATCGGTTCATTTGGGAAGAGGGGGGACATTTTCGCGACCATTCCCCCTTCAACAGAAGGATCCGGCTCCGGGTAGCTCTTTTGACCGGTTAAGTATGGCATTTCCAACTCGTGTGCATAAACAGGGATCTGCCATTTCTCAACTAGTTCCACAATGGCTCCCACATGGTCAAAATGGCCATGCGTAAGAACAATGGCCTTTGGAGAGGCACCCTCCCCAAACCTTTCCTCCGTTATTCTGATAATCTCATCGGCTGAATAGGGCATTCCCGCATCCACCAACACAAATTCCTTTGTCCCTGGGTTACCGACAAAAATAATATTGACGATTTGAATCGTATAAGAATAGATATCTGGTAAGACTGCTATTCCTACCCCGCTTCCGATAGAAGTAGCAGGAATGAACTTATAATCACTGCCATATGATAGTTCTTTATCCATGGATATGACCCCTTGTCCTGTAAAAGTAACAAACTAAGAGTAGTTTTAAACAAGGATATACAATTATTCCAATGGAAAAGGGCTGCTTGCACTGGAGAAGGGTGCATGACTGTTGCCCCGGGTAATCACTGAAATTAAATTTTTAAAATATTTCAAGTTATTATATTGACAAATTCCTATTGGTATAATAGGATTAATCTCAACCAATTAATTAAATTTTTATCAAATAAGGCTTTGAAACCCGGCAAAGTCGGGAGCAAGGTGGAAAAGGGGGGCGAATCCGCTGAAACCATCAGAATGGCAAGAAATTGCTGAGCATGTAGAGAGAATGCTTTCGAATATCCAATTTGGATCCATTACATTAATTGTACAGGACGGCAAAGTTATTCAAATTGAGAAAAGTGAAAAGGTTCGTCTTCAATCAAATAAACCACGCTGACTAGACAAACTAGAGGCGGTCCAACACCAAATACTTGGTGGAAGACTGCCTTTTTTTATTGGAATAAATGGAGGCTGATGAAATGACTAATTTACTAACCTATGAAAATTGGAACCAAATTTCCGATTCCTTTTCCATAGAGAATAAAACCAAAGGAGCCCTGCAGGTTTTGGAGTGGGCCTACCGGCACTATCCGGAAGACCAAATCGTTTATTCCTCTAGTTTTGGCGCCGAGGCCATTGTATTAATTGATTTAATTCATCAAGTTAAACCGGATGCCCGCATTGTGTTTTTAGATACAGGACTGCATTTTCTCGAGACTTATGACGTCATTGACCGGATTGAAGCCCGGTTCCCTTCTTTAAATATTGAGAGAAAACAGCCCTCGTTAACTTTAGAAGAACAGGCGGCCGAGTATGGCACCGCGCTATGGAAGCGGGATCCGAACCAATGCTGCCACATTCGGAAAGTCCTGCCTCTCCGGGAAACGTTGTCCGCAAAGAAAGCTTGGATTTCCGGGCTGCGCAGGGATCAATCCCCGACAAGGAAGGACACCCAATTCCTAAACAAGGATGAAAAATTCAAGAATATCAAAGTTTGTCCATTAATCCATTGGACATGGGATGAAGTTTGGGAATATATCCGGGAAAAGGACCTTCCATATAACGAATTGCATGACCGTAATTACCCAAGTATCGGCTGCTTCCCATGCACACAAACCGTTGAGGCGGGAGGGGATTCCCGTGCCGGACGATGGACTGGAAGCAGTAAGACAGAGTGTGGTTTACACACGACATAAGGAGGGATTCCTACGGTAACCATCATTGCTATAACAATTGGAATATTTTTTGCAGTCAATATTGGTGCTAGCGGTGCAGCTGCCTCAATGGGAATTTCCTACGGTGCAGGGGTCGTAAAGAAACAATTTGCACTATTTCTGTGCTCCATAGCTGTTTTCTTAGGTGCTTACCTTGGAGGGGGAGAGGTTGTCAAGACCATTGGCAGCGGCCTTGTCCCCAGCAGTACCTTTACTAACGCAATTGCATTGATCGTGTTAGCTTCGGCGGCTCTTTCTTTATTTTTGGCAAATGTGTTTGGAATCCCATTGTCAACCAGTGAAGTGGCTGTAGGTGCAGTAGTTGGTGCCGGTATTGTTTACCAATCCGTCTACGTTAACCATTTGATTTGGATTGTCCTTTTCTGGCTGCTATCTCCTGTCGTAGCTTTTTCCATTGCAGTTGCTGCCGCGAACTTATTAAAGTTGAAGGTTTTTCAAACTTGGACGGCAAAACCCAAAGCTGGTCCAGTGTTAGCAATATTAGTTGTTTTTATGGGATTATTCGAAGCCTTCTCTGCGGGGATGAATAATGTGGCTAACGCTGTAGGTCCCTTAGTGGCAGCATCCTTAATGACCAAAGGGAATGCAGTACTTTGGGGCGGCTTAGCGGTCGCTGGCGGTGCTTTTTTGTTTGGCCACCGTGTGATTGAAACGAATGGAAAAAAAATAACCGCACTCAGGCTGGAAGAGGGTTGTATCATTTCCGGCACAGGAGCCAGTATCGTTACAACAGCCTCTTTATTTGGAATCCCAATTCCCCTTACGCAAATCACCACATCTTCCATTATTGGAATTGGGTTTGCCAAACACGGGAAAGAGGTATTAAAAAAGGACATTGTGGTTCAGCTCCTGACTGTTTGGGCTGTTTCGCCGGTATTATCGATGGTTCTTTCCTATACCATCATACAATTGGTAATTGAACAGAATATTTACCCAATCGTCGTTATGATAGGCGTTATTATCTCCGTTTTGGGTGTGAATTCTTTAATGAAGAAGGCCGCCGCCATCGGAGCAATCAATAAATCAAATGTAGCAGAAATGAATAACACATTAAGAGAGGTTGATTAATATGTCATTTTTACCAAAACCACATGGAGGAAAGCTGGTAGACGCTTTTAATCCTAACTATAAGGTATCAAATATTGTGAAAGAGATTGAGCTAGATACGATTGCGTTAAGCGATTTGGAGCTGATCGGCATCGGGTTATTCAGTCCACTAACAGGTTTCTTGGGGAAAGAGGATTACGAATCTGTTGTCTCAAACATGAGATTGGCAGACAAAACGGTTTGGTCGATTCCTGTTACTCTCCCAGTATCATATGAAACAGCCGGGACGTTAACGGTTGGCGAGGAGTATAAACTCACATTTGGCGGGGAAGTTTATGGTGTCATTAAAGTCTCGGAATGGTTTGAACCGGATTTGGAGAAAGAAGCTTTAGAAGTCTACAAAACATCCGAATTGGCCCACCCTGGCGTAAAACGATTGTTTGAAAGAGGACCTATATATGTCGCAGGGGAAGTGGTCCTTATCAAAAAATCAGAAAAAGGAGTCTTTGGTGATGTATGGTTTGAGCCAAAGGAAACTAGGGCTCTTTTTGAGGAAAAGGGCTGGAAAACGATAGTAGGCTTCCAAACAAGAAATCCGATCCACCGTGCCCATGAGTATATTCAAAAAGCGGCTTTGGAGACAGTCGATGGATTGTTCGTCAACCCGCTTGTAGGAGAAACCAAATCCGACGATGTGCCTGCCGAAGTTCGTTTGAAAAGCTACCGGGTACTGTTGGATAACTATTATCCAAAAGAACGTGTTCAGTTAGGTGTCTATCCTGCAGCCATGCGCTACGCCGGACCGAGAGAGGCCATTTTCCATGCAATTGCCCGGAAGAACTTTGGCTGCACGCACTTTATTGTCGGCCGCGACCATGCCGGTGTCGGTAATTACTATGGCACCTATGATGCCCAACATATTTTTAGCCATTTTACTGAAGAAGAACTGGGAATCAAACCATTATTCTTTGAACATAGCTTCTATTGCACGAAATGCGAAGGCATGGCTTCTGATAAAACCTGCCCGCACGGCAAAGAAGACCGCGTGATTCTTTCTGGTACGAAAGTAAGAGAAATGCTCCGCGCCGGTGTACTGCCTCCATCAACGTTTAGCCGTAAAGAGGTCGTGGAGGTACTGATTGAAGGCATGAGGGAAAAAACAACGGTTTAAGGAGAAGAAAAATGTCGAAATCAACGAATATAACATGGCATGAAACCACCATTACAAAACAAGACAGACATGCGCAAAATGGCCACGGAAGCTGCACATTATGGTTCACCGGACTCTCAGGCTCCGGAAAATCGACGATTGCAAACGCTGTGTCCAGCCAATTATTTCGGTTGGGAATAAATGAATATGTTCTGGACGGGGATAATATCCGGCATGGGTTAAATAAGGATCTTGGGTTCTCAGAACATGACCGGACCGAAAACATCCGCAGGATCGGTGAAGTGGCAAAACTGTTCGTGGATAGCGGCAAGATCGTAACCACCGCTTTTATTTCCCCGTTCCGTTCCGACCGAGACCACGTACGGGCCTTGTTTGAAGAAGGGGATTTTATCGAGGTGTACATTAATTGCCCAATCGAAGAGTGTGAACGCCGCGATCCAAAGCAGCTTTATGCCAAGGCCCGCCGCGGGGAAATTAAGGATTTTACCGGTATTGATTCCCCATATGAAGCTCCGGGAACTCCTGAAATAACCATTGATTCGTCCAAGTTGGCAGTTGACGAAGCGGTTGAACAAATATTACATTATTTAAGAGAAAAGAATATTATATAAACCGCTTCGAGTGGAGAAAGGAGTACGCAATGAAAGCAATCCTATATATCGGGCACGGTACCCGTTCGAAAAAAGGGGCTGAAGAGGCAATAGCTTTTATCCGTCGGGTAATGGAACGGATTCCTGTGCCGATACAGGAATTCAGTTTTCTTGAATTAACGGAGCCGTCGATAGAGGAAGGCTTTAGGCGCTGCGTACAACGCGGGGCAACGGAGATTACCGTTGTTCCGCTTTTTCTATTAGCCGCCGGCCACATTAAACAAGATATACCGGACGCTTTGTCATTATTAAAAAAGGAATATCCACAAGTAAAGGTGAATGTCAGGAATCCTTTTGGCGTGCAAGATAAGATATTGGATGCCATCGCTGAACTGGTCAGACAATTAATCATGGACCTCGGTCAACAGGATTCGATTCTGGTCGTTGGCAGGGGAAGCAGTGACCCCGGCATTCATGCCGCTTTTTCAGAAATTGCCGCAGGAATTCAAAATCGGCTTGGAGCAGGGAATATCTCGGTTTGTTATTTGGCTGCAACCGAACCCCGATTCAAAGAAGGCATTGAATCTATTTCGGCCATTACGTCAAGTGGCCGGGTTATTGTCATTCCTTATTTATTATTTTCCGGTCTTTTATTGGCTGAAGTGAATTTGGAGGTCCGAAACCGGCAAAAAAACGGGCAAAGCATTATCCATACAGGCCCGCTAAGCAGTCACCGAGCATTTGAGGATATTATCATGGAACGGGCCATGGAGTCATAGTAAATGGATTGCAGACAAGAAAGCACTTCCTTTGTGGAGTGCTTTTTTAATGCGATTTTTCCCATGAATAGGTAAAATAAGAATAAGGACATAATATCTTCGTCCTGGCTTACTACATATCGAAAGGAGAATAACCGAAATGCCAACAAGTTTAACCGACACCACCACATTACATAACGGGGTCAAAATGCCATGGTTTGGACTAGGGGTTTTTAAAGTAAAGGAAGGAACCGAAGTAGTTGATTCGGTTAAAGCCGCAATCAAGAACGGTTATCGCAGCATTGATACCGCTGCCATTTACCAAAATGAAGAGGGAGTCGGACAGGCCATACGGGAATCCGGGGTTTCGAGAGAAGAATTATTTGTTACCTCCAAGGTTTGGAACAGCGACCAAGGCTACGAGTCAACCCTAAGGGCATATGAAACAAGCTTAAAGAAATTAGGTTTGGATTACTTGGATTTATACCTCATACACTGGCCTGGGAAAACGAAATTTAAAGAAACTTGGAAAGCACTCGAGCAGCTTTACAAAGATGGCCGTGTCCGGGCGATTGGCGTAAGCAACTTTAAAATTCATCATTTGGAAGAATTATTAAAAGACGCAGAAATTAAGCCAATGGTCAATCAGGTTGAATACCATCCACATTTAACCCAGAAGGACCTCTTAGCCTATTGCCAAGAACAAGGGATTCAGTTGGAGGCATGGTCGCCATTAAAGCAAGGCCAATTACTCGACGATTCCGTCATTAATGAGATTGCGGCCAAGTATGGCAAATCAGCCGCACAAGTGATTTTACGATGGGATTTACAAACGAAGGTCATCACTATTCCAAAATCGATTAAAGAACACCGTATCATCGAAAATGCCAACATATTTGATTTCGAGTTGTCAGATGAAGACATGAAGAAGATTGATGCCTTGAATAAGGATGAGCGAGTCGGTTCGGATCCCGACACGATGAGTGCCGGTTTTGAAGGGTAAAGTAAGAACCTTAAATCAGCGGAAAGTCACATTTCCGCTGATTGGGGCTAGAAGACTTTGGAACTAATAATAAAGTGAACAAAGGTTCACATTAGAGTTGGAAAATGGTAAAATATAAGTATATTTAGAAATCTCTTAAGATTCTGGGGTGATTCTATTAAGCAATATCCAATAAAAACATAACGAGGAGTGATTGAATGACAGAACTCGAAAAAACGCTTCTACACCAGCAGCATCGAAAACTGCCTTTATCCAGAATTATATTCAGGATTATCGCTATTACCATAGGAGCCATTCTTATGGCAACAGGGCTGGAAATCTTTTTGGTTCCGAACAACGTCATTGACGGAGGGATTACCGGTATCTCGATTATGATTGCACATATTACCGGTTGGAAGTTAGGGCTATTTCTATTCATTCTGAACTTGCCATTTGTCTATATGGGTTATAAACAAATGGGAAAAACATTTGCTTTTTCTACCATATATGGAATTATTGTCTTATCTCTTTTTACCTCATTTTTTCACCCCATACCCGCTTTTACTGAGGATATCCTTTTAGCCACTGTATTTGGAGGAATGATTTTAGGAATCGGTGTAGGATTAGTCATCCGCAACGGCGGAGCATTAGACGGTACCGAAATCCTCTCCATTGTCATTAACAAAAAAGTTCCGTTCTCCGTTGGGCAAATCATCATGTTTATGAACTTTTTTATTTTATCTGCAGCCGGCTTCGTGTTTACTTGGGACCGGGCGATGTATTCCCTGTTAGCCTATGTCATCGCTTCTAAAGCGATTGATACTGTCGTTCAAGGGCTGGAAGAATCGAAATCTGTTTGGATTATCAGTGACATGGCAGAAGAAATCGGCAATGCTGTCAATGATAGGTTAGGCAGAGGGGTTACTTATTTAAAAGGGGAAGGCGCCTTTACTGGGGACCATAAAAAGGTCGTATTTAGTATTATCAGCCGACTCGAAGAATCCAAACTCACAACCATTGTTGAGGAAATTGACCCATCGGCATTCCTTGCCATTGCCGATATCGCCGAAGTCAGAGGCGGCAATTTTAAAAAGAAAAATATACATTAAGAGAAAGGCGGAAGTGCCCTGGTCAGCGCTCGACAGGCCTCCTCCAAAATGCCATCGCATTTTGTTCGTTCGTGCTTATGCTCCCGAAGCCTTCCTTGTGGAGAGGGACAATTCTCAAACTCAATAGTTTTTCTAATCAATAAAAAAAGAGGATGATATTTAGGCAGGGCACCTAAGTCAATCATCCTCTTTTTATACATCGTTAGAGCAATGCTTTAAAAGCGTTCCGGATTACATCGCCGCGGCTGATAATGCCCGCCAAAACACCATTCCGTTCTACCGGAACTTTTTTAATCTGTTTTTTTCCCAACAGGGCGGCAATCACTTCGATATCATCATCCCATTTGACTGTAATGACTTTTTTCTTGGCGATTTCCATCACTTTTAAGTCCAAGAGACGTTTTTCACGTTCCTCAAATTCTTCTTGGTCACCTTTGATGACAAACGTATAGTAAAAATTATCCACAATCCGGTCCTCATGCCTGCCGATATATCTTAATAGATCCCCGTCACTTACATAGGCGACAACTTCGTTCCGGTCATTCACGACAGGAAGTCCACTGATTCGGTACTCAATGAATTTCTCCACCACAGACCTTACCGTTTCGTCTTCTTTTACTTTATGAACATTACTTATCATGATTTCATGTGCTAACATCGGTTTGGCTTTCTCCTTTTAAGATAAACACGTGTGTAAATTGGTTTGATTTGATTGTATTATACCCTTATTTGCTGTCTCGTCAAAATGTCATGTGTTTAACCATCTCTTCAAACCAATGCTTATCTGTTAAATTTACCGGCTAATGGGCGGGCTAAACCACGAACCTGTTTTTCCAATTTTGTATATGATATATTACTAGATTCAAAAATACATGAAATATAAGCGAAAATTTTTTGCCGGCGGTTAAACAATACCGGGAGGGTATATTGGTGGAAAACTATTGGCTTGGTTTTATTTTTGCTGATTGGAGTTTCTTTTTGGCAGCTATGATTCTTTGGGGGTTAATCATTGTTTCAGGGTTATTGTTTATTTGGGGGGCATGGAAAAAGTCCTGGATTGCCTTTTTAATTAGCGGGTGTGCTCTGATTTTTCCGGCTATTGTTCTGGCAACACAGGGAGGCTGGTTTTATTTATTTTTATTAATACCTTTGGTTATCTTTTACCTGAGTTTTTATAGGAAGAAAAGATGATAAATAAAAAGGAGAATCCAAGGAAATGTTCCTCGGATTCTCTTTTTGGTTATTATTCTAGTTAATGACTAGTTGTTTTTAGCGGCGATAAAAGCTGGATAAACCTTTCGAAAGGCAGTTCACATGCCGGGTATTTTTCCAAGAAATCCAACATGGTGATCCCTTTTTCCGAAACCTGTACGTCATATTGGTTATCTTGCAGTAACGCTTCCAATTCTTTTTTGTGTGGAGGGCAGACAGTATGCTCTGCCAGCTCTTGTATTTGCTCGAGTGTAGCTGTGGTCTGGGCATTTACACTATAGCTTAGTAAATCCCAAGCACGGATAGGAAAATGTAAAGGCAGATGGTGATAGTCCTGTGGGTTGCCTGTCAAAATCATTAGGGTATCTTTATCTAACCCAAATCGATGAAGAACTCGCTCAACCAACGAAGCAGGGTTAGCAGGAGACAGGATTCCTTTTTCGGCATTCCCCCGCTGATCCGCACTCAGATATTCTTGATTTTCATGCAAGAATTGGATGGACAGTGATTCGCCGTGGAGATTGGAAGGGTCATCAAGGTCCAAACCTAATGCATCGATTACCGTTGGCCATAATTGTTGATCCCAATCTACGACTTGACGGTCAAAGTCACCGCTTGCATCGCCTTGACCTTTGGAAGCGATACGTTTCGCCCCTCTTTCGGCCAATTTTTCATCTATTAAATTCGGTATATTTTGATAGGTGCTGGCCCAGTTGGTATCGCCACAGCCAAAAACAGTATATTGCACACCACTTAAATCCAGTTCCTCATTTTCCTGCAGCCATTTGACGAACTTTCGGGCATTTTTTGGCGGCTTCCCGTTGTAGGAGGCCGTCACAATGTAAACAACCCCTTCCTTAGGAAGCTTGCCAACAAACTCATCCAGTGCGGCCAATGTCGTTTGGAATCCCTTCGCTTTTCCTGTTTCCGACAGATTGCGGGCAATGCCTTCTGCGGTGCCCAAATTAGATCCGTATAACACCAAAAGCGGTGTTTGATGGGCCGGAACATGGGAACCCTGTACAGGGAACAGCGGCTTTTCGCTTTCAGCGAAGGAGGCACCGGTATCTGGAAGCACAAAAGAGTACGAGTCCTGCTGCAGGCGCGAGCGAACTTTCATTGTCAATCCATCAGGTTTTAAGGTCAGTGTTTCCTTTATCTTTAATTGATAGTTTGTATGGTCAATTAAATCAAAGTTTTTTAAAATCATACCGATTAGCAGGGTGGCCTCGTGCATGGCAAATTGTTGGCCGATGCAGGCCCGCTGTCCATTTCCGAATGGTTTAAACGCAAAGTGGGGAACCTTTTTCGGGTCCTCGAAACGTTCCGGTTTAAATTCTTCGACATCGTCTCCCCAAGCCTCTTTGTCCCTATGCAAATTAAGGTTTAAGATGTTCACGACATCCCTTTTCTTTATGGAGTATTTCCCGGCAAGAACGGTGTCTTCCTTTGCGTAAAGAGAGAACATCGGTGCGGTCGGCCATAATCGCAGCGCTTCGTTGAGGATCATCCGGATGTATTTTAGATTCCGTACCTGTTGATAGGAGGGGACCGGTCCGGTTAATACACGATCCACTTCTTCATAAGCCTTAGCGAGCTTATCCGGGTGCTTCATCAGAAAATGCAGGGCAAACGACAATAAACCGCTGGTTGTTTCATGGCCGGCAATCAAGAAGGTAATAATTTGATAACGTATATTCTCATCAGTCAGTTTTTCTCCCGTTGCCGGGTCCTCACTGTTGAGCATCCTGGATAGAAGGTCGTCGGTGTCATGCTCATCGCTTGATTTTCTTTCTTGTATAATCCGGTCAACAAGGGAAAACATGTACTCAATGTCCCGCTGGAATTGTTGCCGGTTCTTTACCATGAGTTTGTCTTGGATTCCTAGTCGGTTGCTTTGATGCATGGCTTCATCAAGTGCGCGGGCCATGCTTTTAATGAAACGGTGCGGTTTTTCGCGATAAAAGCTGTTAAACCGATAATTAAAGCCGCACAAGCCGATGGTGTCCAATGTCAAACGGGTCATGTCTTCAGGGACATCGATACTCTCATCTGAGTTTAACCGTGCCCATTTTTGAATGAGCTGGGAAGCAATATCCACCATCATCAAATGGTACCCTTTCATTGCACTCTGGCTGAACGCGGGGAGCAGAATATTGTGTGCCTTGCGCCAATTATCCTCCTTCGTCCAACTGGTAAACAATCCATCCCCTGAAAAGGACCGGACCTTTTTCAGCGGGGCATTCACCAGTTTATCGAACCGGGATTCATCACAAACATCTTTAACTAATTCCCCTGTCGTGACAAAAATCCCCGTACCGGTAGGGAATTTCAGTTTAAAAATAGGTCCGTATTGAAGTCCCAGTTTCATGATTGATTGGGAGGGGCGGTTAAGGTCCAGCTGAGGAAGATTTCCTAGCGGGCCATAGGTCTGTCCCTTATATATATATAAAAAAAAAATCAATATTTTACTCATTAGTAACATGAAAACGCTTATCCCATAAGTAGGTAAATGTCGAAAAAATATGACACAATTCAACATTTTTTTCGCATTTCGACAAAGGAATGATTGAAAGAAAGTCATCAAACACTGTAAGCGTTTACATGCAGGCGGGATAAATGTTAGTTCATTGATGACTATTGTCAAAATGTTAATTGATTAATACTGTCACTCACAAATGACTGTTCGTTATATTAAAAAAACAAAACTTTGGTTGTCTCAAAAAGTACAGAGTTTCCTATACCTATTTTTATATCCGTTCCTGCCCAGTCTGTTTCAATACCAAACAGTGATAAAAATTATGTAACCTGAATAGGATGATTAAAAAGATGCAAAGGAAGTGAAAGGATGGATCATTCTTCCTCTCTTTCTTATAAACAATTATTAGTTCCCCCCTTCAGAAAAGAAACTGGTACACCAATAGACGAACTCCCAATTTATGCTGCGATGAACCCTGTTGTTCCTCCATTTCTCCCATACAGAAGCGTAGGCAGATTTTCCAAATACCCATCATATCAACAACAAATTCACATACTTCAGCTTCATGATAAAAATAAGCGGGTGTGATACCAATGGCATGGGAACAATCTCGAGTTGACATGAATATTTATTCGCAAGGCAAGGTCGATCGTTTTGTTTATTCCACTTGCAATATCTGTTCCAATGGCTGCGGTTGTTACATTGCCGTTAAGGATAATAAAATTGTCGGTGTTGTGGGAAATGAGCATTATCCCGTGAATCGCGGGAGGATGGGGCCCAAGGGAGAAAACCAGTGGTGGGCGAATAACAGTTTGGACCGTTTAGCTGCCCCGCTCATCCGTCACAATGGGAAACTATTATCTGCCAGCTGGGATGATGCATATGCCTTGTTGGAAGAGAAAACCAAGGGGATAGTAAAGAGAAAAGGTCCTGGCGGCTTAGCCCTTTATCATACTGGCCAAGCCTATCTTGAAGAATATTATACGATTGCCAAAATAACCCGAGCAGGTCTTAGGATGCATCACGTTGATGCCAATACCAGATTATGTACGGCAACAGCGGAGTGGAGCTTAATAGAAAGTTTTGGCTCCGATGGACCCCCAGCATGCCAGGAAGACATAGACATTACCGAAGTTGTTGTGTTTTGGGGAAGAAATTCGAACGAAACAAACACGGTTTTTTGGGAGCGTGTCTTAGAGGCAAGAAGAAAGAACGGAACAAAAATTATTGAGATTGATCCTCGAAAAGATATCAGCGATAGATTCGCAGATTTATCCCTTCAACCGAGGAGCGGTACAAATGTTGCTGTCGCTAATGGCATTATTCATTTACTAATTAAGAATAATTGGATTGATCGTGATTATATCAACGCCCATACGATTGGTTTCCTAGAGTTGGAACAATCCG
The DNA here is from genome assembly GCF_054950115.1 of Neobacillus camarae. NCBI lineage: Bacteria > Bacillati > Bacillota > Bacilli > Caryophanales > Bacillaceae > Neobacillus > Neobacillus camarae. The sequence goes on from NZ_JBUCKX010000001.1 coordinate 1,385,840, forward strand.
TTTCACGATATACACCCGATTTGACGGAGCAAATAACCGGCGTACCACAAAGTAAACTCCTTCAATGCGCCGAGTGGATTGGGACATCAAAGACCACCGTCTCTATTTTATTGCAAGGAGTTTATCAAAGCATGGATGCAACGGCCGCGGCAACACTGGTGAATTCGATGCACCTGATCATGGGGAAAATTGGCAGGCCGGGCTCTGGCCCGTTTCAGCACGCGGGACAACCAAGTTCGATGTCCAATCGGGAAGTGGGCGGGGCCGGTTTCTATCCTGGGTACCGTAATACCAGCAACCCAAAACATATCCAGGAAATCGCTGAGCTGTGGAACGTGGATCCAGATCTCCTTCCGGTCGGGCCGCAAACCTTTATCACGGATATTATGCAGTTAATCGATCAGGGACAAATTGAGCTATTTTGGGTGATATTCACTAATCCGGCGGTCTCCCTGCCGAATCGAAATAAAATGATAGAGATTATGAAAAAGGCTTTTCTGGTCGTCCAGGATCCTTTTTTTAGTGAAACAGCGGAGCTGGCTGATTTAGTTCTCCCCACTGCCATGTGGGGGGAGAAAGAAGGAACGATGACCAATTTGGAAAGAAGAGTCAATGTGCTCCGGAAAGCGGTTGACCCACCTTTTCGACTTCCCTCTGATTTTGAAATTTTACTGGAGTTTGCCAAGCGGATGGACTTTAAAGACCGGGATGGCCGGCCGCTGATTACATACACAACTCCAGAAGAAGCCTTTAACGAATGGAGAAAGGTTTCAAAAGGAAGGCCTTGTGATATGTCCGGGATGACGTATGAAAAAATGGAACGGCTCGGGGGAATTCAATGGCCCTGCAATGAACAATTTCCTAATGGCAAAGAACGCTTATATACGGATAACCGTTTTCCAACCAATGTCGATGAAGCGGAGTCATTTGGAAGGGACTTACTGACGGGAAGGGCAAGAACGAGAGAGGAGTTTCAGGCACTGAATGCGAATGGCAGGGCCATTCTCTATGGCTTTGATTGGGCACCGCCGCTTGAAGCCCCGTCTGAAGGATTTCCCTTTGAACTCAATACGGGAAGGCTGGTGTACCAGTGGCATACGAGGACAAAAACCGGAAGATCACCCATCCTGCATTTGGCGTCACCGGAAGCCTATGTGGAAATAAACCCGGCAGACGCCAAAAAACTTGAAATTGATATGGGGGATATGGTCCGCGTTATCACCAAAAGGGGGGAGATTCAGGTTCCGGCGAGAATCACGGATTCAGTCAGGCCAGGCGCTATTTTTATACCATTCCACTATGGTGCGTTAACAGAAAAACAAGCCGCCAATGTGTTGACTCTCGATACATGGGATCTAGTTTCCAAACAGCCGCATTTTAAGAACGGAGCCTGCAGGATAGAAAAAGTGATGAGCAATGAGGGATGTTAAAAGTGAACATAGGTTCAATAAACGAGCTCCAACAGTCATGTGCAAACATTTTGGCGAAGGTGAATGAAAAATTAATTGAGGTAGTTAACCCGCTCCTAATCAGAATTCAGTACGTTGTCGAGGAATTTCAGTCTCATTTGCTTGCCCTTACAAAGGCATCAGGGGACATTGGTCTTCAAAAATATCATTGGAGTGTTTTATACAGGGCTGGGGATACGATGGATGAATTCGCTGTTCTTATTCACAACACTACACCCGTTCCAATTAAAAACGAAGTGGATTATATTAAACAGCAATTAGTGTTCTACGCCAATCAGGTGGTCCAGTTATACGGCAAGCGCGAGTCATTATATATTATTACTCCCAAGTTTCAAGAACTGGCAAAGATATGGTGAAAAAACTTCAGGCCGCTTTATAGGCGGCCTCCAAAAGCATGATTTATTTTTCTTTATCCGGCATCTTTTTCTTATCACTTAGTGTCCGGTATATTTGTGTGTACATGCTGCCTTCTGAAATATGTTCTAAGAAGAAGGGGCCGATTAGCTCAAGATATTCCTCATCCTCGAACATTTTTTTGTTTTGCAGTTCCATTTCAGCCAGCCCCTCGTATGTACAAAGCAGGGCATATGTATGGTCTTCTCCTGAGACGGGCGTTAAAATCTCAACGGAATGGTTATAGTTTTCCGTTCTGAATTTTTTGATTTCCCTCAGGTTATCAATCCCTTCCTTGAATTTTTCCTGTTTAATAACAAATGTCTGGTAAACCAGAACCGACATAAAAAAACACCCCCAAAAATTTTCCAAAAGTAAAGGGGTCAGACCATTTAGGAAAGCCCCTTTTATTTTTTCGTTATTATCTTAATTCTTCCCAATCGGAATAATGGCCGCTTCCTTGGCATCCGGGACAATCGAATGAGTTATAATAAGCAAATTCGTTATATGGATAAACCGTGTAGCCGCGGCCGTAGCAATCCGGACATTTGCCTTGTTCTTTCATGGTAGAGACATGGGATTGGTATCTTGATTCCCTCCACTGATTAAACGAGTTGAGCAGTCCCATTGATTTCACCTCATTATTTTCATTTTGCCTTGGACTTTGAATCAAGGATATGAACTTTTCATTTAGTATCGGGTAAAATTGGAATATTTATGCTTGTATTTTTAAAAAAAGGTCTGTTAAACATTGTGTTGATTTTTAAATTTTATTGATTGGAGCATAATGCGGGAGTACGGGGCGGGGAAGCCTCCGCAGGTGCTTCTAGCTCCGTTGAGGCTCCCCGGCACGCCGCGGGTTTTCTGAGCAACTGGAGCAGAAATCAACAGCCAATTTTAACAGGTCTTTAAATAAAGACATTGGTCAATTAATTGTTCTTGTTTTATATTATGCAAAATTTGCTATCATGTTATAATAATTTTATGGAAATGAAGTTCGCTTTGTGCATTTTTTTAAGAAACTTTTCACTCGATGCCTAGCGGGGACTGCCAGTAACAAAGGATATTTTCCATCAATCATCCCATACTAACGATGAGGTGATCATGATGAAAGATTGGAACGGACAATCCGCACCGAATAATAATTTACATCCAAAGACTATAAGGATGGGTAACCTTATCGATAATCAAGCTGGTGATCATGAATTTTCCGAGGAATTATCTGATGGCGGGGAACGTGATCAGTTTATTGAACGGCAACGAAAAAACCTAAAAATGAAGTAAGTCAAAAAGTGACGAGTCTTTCTTCGTCACTTTTTTATGTAGTTTCTGAAATTCTTTACAAATATTGTATCAAAGTGTAGAATTTCTATATACCTAAAAAAACTAGGTAGGTGATAACATGTTTAACCGCGAGTTGGTCAAAGGAAGCACCTCATTGATCTTGTTGCAGTTGTTGAATGAGCGCGACATGTATGGCTATGAATTAGTGAAAGAGCTTGAACAGCGCAGTGATAATGGACTGAGTGTAAAAGAGGGGACACTGTACCCCGCACTTCACAAGCTTGAAAAGCAGGAATACATTGAATGCTATTGGCAGGAGCAAGAAAAGGGACCAGCAAGAAAATATTACCGGATTACCGGTGCCGGCAGGGAATTATTGCTTGAAAAGACCCGTGAATGGCAGGATTTTGTTAAGGTCATGAACAAAGTGATTGGGAGAACAAACCGTGGAACGGCCGAAGAGTAAGTTTCTTAACGAACTGGCGAAGGGCTTGGGAAATCATCCGGAAAAACAGGCTATTCTGCTAGAATATGAAACCCATATTGATGAAATTTTGTTGGAGTCACTGGATTGCTCCGATGAAGAGGAGATGATGGAACAGATTGTTTCCCGGCTGGGCAGCCCGGATGAAATTGTCGGGATGTGGAAGGAAGAACTATCTGTAACTCCCAGTAACATGAAATGGTTGTTTCTGGTGTTGAACATCGTCTTCTTTTGCGGCGGCAGCTTGTTCACCCTGGTGCATAATCTATATGAATGGGAATGGCTGACTACACTATGGAATTACATAACAGCGATTCCAACCTTAATTGCCTTTCTCTATATGATTTTTTGGGCATTGCTGGGCTATGAAATTGGCAGGGGATTTGGTCACGGAGGGAGAAAGCTCCTTCGAACCACCTTTCTGCTATCGCTTATCCCTAATTTGACGTTAATGGTCCTGACTGTATTTGAGATCATTCCACATGGGTGGTTTGCACCGTTATTAACGAAAACGTTTATAATCGCTTGTATCATTTTTACGATTGTTCTATACCCAATTAGTTGGCTTGGATACCGATGGGGCAGGAAAGCGTCGATATGAGCATTTTTTTTGCTTATATACCTAGAAATAAGATGTATATAGATAATCTATATAAAGAGAGGGAATGGAAATGGAACAGAAATGGAACAAAACGGATGGTGTTTTTATGGTTTTGTGCCTTCTTCTTGGAGTTTTGGTAGAAGAAGCTTTTTTTAGGGGGGAGGTGGGCATTTCCTATATTGTGTTTATGGTGGCGTTTTATTCGGTATTTTTTTGGCGCTATCGGCGTGTTCCGTTGACCCATCAGCGGTTTGGCTATTTGATTTTGTGTTGTATATGGCTGTTGGCGGCCAGTTACTTTTTAACGGCCAGCAAGCTGTTTCATGTGTTGAATGTCTTGGTCATTCCAGGCTTAGTGATTTTCCATTTAGTACTGGTAACGAGTCCAAAGCAGTTAAAGTGGAACAAACCGACATTCATTTTTTTCGTCCTGTCGAGATTGCTAGAAATGGTCAAATTCAACGTTCATTTTGCGGCTAATATTGGGAATGGGATTGGGGATAAGAAAGCTAAATTCATTATTTGGAAAAAAATTCTTATTGGGATTGTCATAGCGATTCCTGTCTTGTTTGTGGTGTTAACCCTGCTGATTTCTGCGGATACTCAATTCGAACGGTTGGTTGGAACTATACCAAACTGGTTTAAAGTCATTGATGCCGAGTTGGTATTTCGGTTGTTGATCATTAGCATCTCGGCCCTTTGTTTTTTTGGATTCATGCAAGTTCTTCCGAAGAAACCAAAAGTCATGAAGCAATCTGAAAAACCACTGGCTTTTCAATTGGATGCGGTTATAACCATCACGGTACTTGTATTAATCAATGCAGTCTATGTTTTATTTACCGTTGTCCAATTTAAATATTTTTTCGGGGGTTCCCTGCAAGCCGACTATACGTATGCGGAGTACGCAAGGAAAGGATTTTTTGAACTTTTAGTTGTGACCCTGATCAATTTATCGATTATGGTTGCGGTGCTGATGTTGTCTTTTCAAACTGGAAATGTTATTAAACGGTTAATCCAATCGCTGTTAACGATTTTAATACTCGCCAGTTCGGTCATACTTTCCTCGGCATTTATTCGCCTAAGCTTGTATGAGGAGGCCTACGGATTTACCTTTACAAGGGTCCTTGTGCATTCGTTTATGATATTTTTGATCTTGATTTTTACCTATACTCTGGTGAAAATTTGGGTGGTAAAGCTTTCGTTGCTGCATTTTTACTTCATTGCAGCGTTATTATATTATACGGCCATCACTGTGATTGATTTGGATAAAATCGTGGTGAGGGAAAACATCCATCGGTATGAAACCTATGGAAAAGTGGATGTCCACTACTTGAATCGCCTGTCCTATACCGGTGTTCTTGGATTGATTGAATTATATCAAAGCGACCCCTCGATACCAGAACTTTCGGGCATTTTACAAGAAAGAGGAAATGAAGCATTAACAGCGGACCACCCATGGCAATCCTATAATTTAAAAAGGGAACAGGCCTATAGACAACTTTTAGAGTTGAAATAAAAAACAATTAATAGTCCCCAGATTGTCGAGAAAGTGTATTATTCTCGGCAATTTTTTATCCGATTAAATGATTGTCCCTGCGAATACTACTGTTTATATCAGCTCCAGGCACTCGCTTTAGGCCGGGAGTTCCTGGAGCCTCCTCTCGGGGCGCTGAAAGCGCCTGCGGGTCTCTATTGACCTCTCTATTCCTCAGGAGTCGAGTGCCCTCCGCTCCAATCAAAAGGGGGCAAACTTGATTTTTATTACATCAACACACTTGTTCTAACCTTAACAAGTTTTCTGCCCTCTTTTTATTATTTCGGCAGGCAGCAGAAAGACTTGCCTATATGTCAATGAAATTATAGCAAATGAAGCAATGAATCATTAAATCAAATGAATAAAATAAGAGGCTGCCGAGAGTTCGACAGCCTTAGGGACAGGTAGTCCCGTAATTATTAAATGAAAGTATACAATTTTAGACACGAAGCATTGTCCAATTCCCAGGTCCTTAGGGATTTCTTATTAATCCCCATTAAACATGTCAAAAATGCCTCTGGCGATACTTCCTTCGTCTTTGGAACCGCCGCGGGCTGGGGCAGCAGCGAATACACGGCTGGCCAATCTTGAGAATGGCAGGGACTGTACCCAGACCGAGCCAGGACCCCTTAGTGTGGCAAAGAATAAGCCTTCTCCGCCAAACAAAGCCGTTTTAACACCCTTAACAAATTCAATGTCATATTGAACATTGCTTGTCATGGCAACCAAACAACCCGTATCCACCCGCAAGGACTGGCCGGGAAGCAGCTCTTTCTTTGTAATGGTTCCCCCGGCATGAACAAAGGCCATACCGTCTCCCTCTAGTTTTTGCATGATAAAGCCTTCACCGCCGAAGAATCCGACGCCGATTTTTCGCTGAAACTCAATACCCACTTGAACACCTTTGGCCGCAGCCAGAAAAGCATCCTTTTGGCAAATGATTTTGCCGCCATACTGGCTTAAGTCCATCGGGATGATTTTACCTGGATAGGGGGAGGCGAACGAAACATGCCGTTTGGCTGATCCGACATTTGTGAAAGTGGTCATGAATAAACTTTCACCTGTAAGGACACGTTTTCCGGCAGAAAATAGTTTGCCCATAAGACCGCCGCCACCGCCACCGCCGGAACCGTCCCCAAAGATGGTCTCCATATGTATGTCATCTTCCATCATCATGAAGCTTCCCGCTTCGGCGATAACGGTTTCCCGCGGATCAAGCTCTACCTCAACAAACTGCATGTCATCCCCAATAATCTTATAATCAATTTCATGGTTATTCATGACTCTTCCCCTCCACATTATCTGATTCCCTTTTATTGTAGAATATTTAGGAAAAAAGTGCTAATTTTTTGTGGGAATAAAAAAGACGCCTGCTTAAAAAACAGGCGTCTTTTTGCGTATTGCGGCGAGTAAACCACACTCCACATTGTGTGTTCCTAAAGGAAGCGTTACTCGACTTATGCAACTCAGCTCATCGCTCAATTATTATAACATTCTCAGAGAAAGAAAACAAATGGATATTTTATGAAAAAAGTCCTTGCTTATTTCTTAGTATTATTCTATATTCAAATAATCAGATATACAAAAATAACAAGATAAGAAGGGTGAATATGTTTAGTGATAATAGGTTCCAGCAATATTCAATTGGCAGCCTGCCAAAAGATATCCTGTCAGGGGTGATTGTAGGGGTCATTGCGATTCCGCTTGGCATGGCATTTGCCATTGCTTCCGGTGTAAAGCCGGAGTATGGAATCTATACAACCGTAGTTGCCGGGATTCTCATCTCCTTACTTGGCGGCTCCAAGTACCAGATTGGCGGACCGACCGGGGCGTTTATTCCGATCTTATTTGGAATTGTCATGACATACGGTTATGAAAATTTGCTCATTGCGGGATTTATGGCTGGGGTCATGCTCCTGTTAATGGGAATCTTTAAACTGGGATCGTTGATTAAATATATTCCAAGACCCGTCACCATCGGATTTACGACCGGGATCGCCGTAACCATTTTCACGGGACAGATTGCTAGTTTCCTGGGGTTAGAGGGGATCAAGAAACACGAAGAATTCATCCTGAATCTTAATGAAATTTTTGTCCATTTGGGGTCGGTCAATGTTTTTAGCGTAATGACTGCCGTGATTTGTTTGGTTACCATTATTTTCACGCCTAAAATCGCGCCTAAGGTACCTGGCCCGCTTATTGGCCTATTGGTTTCCACCGTTGTGGCATCTATTTTTTACCCGCATGAAGTGGCATCCATTGGAACGGCTTATGGCCAAATCCCAAGTTCCTTACCGCAGCTTCATGTTCCCGAAATCAATATGGACATGATTGTTAAATTGTTAAAACCGGCATTTGTCATTGCCATGCTGGGCGGCATTGAATCGTTGCTTTCTGCCGTTGTCGCAGACGGCATGACCGGAAGCCGCCATAACAGCAACAAAGAGTTAATCGGTCAGGGGATTGCGAATATGGTAACGCCGTTATTCGGAGGAATACCTGCAACGGGGGCCATCGCGCGAACGGCCACTAACATTAAAAATGGCGCTGTATCGCCCCTATCCGGGATCATTCATGGAATTGTCGTCCTGCTGGTACTATTATTTTTTGCTCCATACGCTTCCTTCATTCCATTGGCGAGTATGGCACCCATATTAATGGTGGTGGCGTGGAATATGAGTGAACGAAAAGTGTTTGCGCATGTGTTAAAAACAAAGTCCACGGATTCTCTTGTTCTAGTGGTAACCTTTTTATTAACAGTCTTTGTCAATTTAACCACTGCTGTTGAAGTGGGCCTTGTCATGGCAGCGATTTTGTTTACAAAACGGATGAGCGACTTAATGGTGACGGCTAAGGCACTGCCAAACCATGAACACAAAAATGAAAAAGTAGTATCCGGTGTGGTCACAGATACGTACGATTGTCCGCAAATCAGCATATTTAACGTCGAAGGACCTCTATTCTTTGGTGCGGCTGATTCTTTTGAAAAAACCATAATGAATACCATCCATTACCGCCCGAAAATCCTGTTGCTTAGAATGGGCCGGGTTCCTTTTATGGATACAACTGGGGAAGCCAATCTTTCTAGTATTGTCCGCCATTTTTCTAAAAGTGGCATAGTATTAATATCAGGGTTGAATCCTCAGCCGGAAAGTGTTTTACAAAAAACCGGTCTGTATGGCATCATTGGTAAGGAGCATTTTTTTGAGCATACCGGTGATGCCATCCAATATGGACTAAATCAAATCAATCAAAATAAGTGTCTCGGCTGCAGACATTTTGCATTCAGGGAATGCAAACGTCTTGCTGGTAATGAGGCAGTTGAATCCGGCAGCCGGAACAAGTTAACGGCGACCCTCTAGTAACAAGAAAAAGGTGATGATGAATTGAATCTGGATATGCAGCGATTTAAAGCTGAATTTTTTAAAGCACTTGCCCATCCATTACGGATTCGTATATTAGAGATTTTGGCTGAAGGAGATAAGAGTGTAAATGAAATCCAGAGCCTTGCAGGGAGCGAGGGATCGGCGGTTTCCCAGCAGCTGCAAATATTGCGGGCAAAAAATATTGTCTCCGGTACAAAAGATGGCAATAAGGTCATTTATACGCTTAAAGATCCAATGATTATTGAACTTTTGGCTGTCGCCCGGCAAATATTCAATAACCATTTGGTTGAAATCATTACGATATTGGATAAGTTTAAGGACGATGACGAACAGTCCGGAGCAGCGCCGAAGCATTGAAAGCTTCGGCGTTTTTCATTTGACCCAAAAAGGAGATTGAAAGGGCTTTTTTCTTATTATTGTAATAATTATGCAGATTTTTGCCGAATTTTTTGTATTACTATTAAGTTGAGATTATTTTATAACAAGGATCTGTTAAACGATATTGTTGATTTTTTAAAAAAGCTCTGTTGATTGGAGCGGATAAGCTGGACTCCTGCGGGAGTACGGGGGCCGAGGAGGCTTCCCGGAAAGCAAGCTGGTCGCTGAGTGCCTGGAGTGGAAATCAGCAGCTAAATTGAACAGAGCCTTTAACAAAAAAAGGAAGGTGATTGAACAATGTATGATTTAGTGTTGCTTCATCCGCCGACAGTATATGATTTCCGAAAAGAAATGCTGTTTACGGGACCAATCAGCGATGTTGTACCATCTTCACCCGTTTTTGAAATGTATCCAATCGGATTAACAAGTATCGGAGATTATTTAGAACGATTTGGATTAAAGGTGAAGATCATTAATATTGCAAACCGCATGCTGTTGAATCCTAACTTTAATGTCGAAAAGAAAATCAAGAAAATAAAAACCAAAGCTTTCGGCATTGACCTTCATTGGCTGCCGCATGCCCATGGAAGTGTTGAATTAGCCAAGATAGTGAAAAAATATCATCCGGATACTCCCGTCTTTTTTGGCGGTCTTTCAAGTACATATTTTCATAATGAGTTGATTGAGTACCCTTGGATCGACTTTGTGGTTCGCGGAGATACAACAGAAAAACTCATCCTGATGCTGTTAAACAAACTAGAGCAGAATAATAAGGACTATTCTGATATCCCAAATTTAACTTGGAAAAGGGACGGCAAGTACTTTTATAATGCAATGACCTATGTTCCGGATAGCCTGGATGAATTTAATTTTCCTGGATATGGTTACGTGATCCGTTCTGTATTTAAATACTTTAATCTGCTTGATCCACTGCCGTACAAAGGCTGGCTTCGATATCCGAACACTGCCATATTGACTTCTAAAGGATGTTCCTATAATTGTTTAATATGCGGCGGGTCGAGAGATGCATATGCCTTGAATTGCAACCGTAAAAAACTGGTCATGAGGTCACCGAAAAAGATGCTCGAGGATATAGCGCTGATTCAGCGTTTTACACGGGCCCCGATATTTTTATTAAATGATATCCGTCAAGGCGGACCGGATTATGTGGATGAATTCCTTACCGGGCTGGAACAAATGGATATAAAAAATGAAATTGTCTTTGAATTATTCACTTATGCCGATGAAGAGTTTTTTAAACGGTTAAATAAAGCCATGCCTAAATACAGTATCGAGCTGACTTTGGAATCAGCCGATGAGGAAATCCGAAAGTATAATGGCAAACTGCCATGCACGAACGCGAAAGTGATTGAAATGCTGCAATATGCCCTAAAACAGGGTTGCGCTAAAATAGATTTATTTTTCATGACTGGAATTCCCAATCAAGATTACAAAAGTGCCATGCGGAATGTTGATTTTTGTGAAAATATTCACAAAGAATGCCATGAGAGTCCGAAAATCTCCTATTTTATAGCTCCGCTCTCGCCGTTTCTTGATCCAGGGAGTCCTGCATTTGAGCATCCCGACACGTATGGTTACAAAAAATTCTGTCACAAACTAGAAGATTTCCGATCGGCAATGAAGCAGCCTTCATGGAAAAACATGCTCAGCTATGAAACTAATAAAATGACAAGGGAAGAAATCGTCCGTGCTACCTATGATTCGGCATTAAAATTGAATGAATTTAAGTATAGACAAAACTTGGTTGAAAAAGATGTTCATGATGAGGTTGCCCATAAAATCATGAAATCGGTTGAGTTCCTGAAACGGTTGGATGAGATTGCCTTGTTAAATGAAAAAGACCAAGCGCTAGAGATGGCTAAATTAAAGGATGAGGTGGAACAGGTCAATCGCCACAGCATTTGCGGAAAGAACGAGTTGAAATGGGAGGTAAAAAAACTTTTTGCCGATTTTCCTTCCTTGACATATATCGGGCTTGAACTGTTAATGCAGGAAATTGGTAAGAGGGTAAAATGCAGGCTCGGGAAAATTGATCGGAATATTGTCCTGCAAAGCCAAAATTCACATAAATAATCATGACTGGGCAGCGAATGGCGATGGATTTGCTGCCTAAATAATTTTCCGCAAAAACCGACAAATTTTAGGCTGGTCTTCATTTTTTACTTGTATTCTCAGTTTTATAATTGCAGATTTGTAGAAGGGTAGAAAGTTGTTTCCCAAAGTGGACATCGGAGTCAAGTCAAAGGATGGGCGTTTTGTGTCAACTTATGTCGCAAATGGCTTTCTTGACAAACAATTTTATAAATGATAAATTGAAATTAGCCGTTGCACGAGAATAGATTTATGTTTTACAAGCTTGTTCAAAGGTTTCAAACCAAAGTTTGGATAAGAGGATGAAAGTAAAGCTATTACGTTGTAATTTGGTGAATTTTACACATGGCTTGTTGGCAAGCCAATAGGAGGATTTTTTTACATGAAAAACGGTAAGGTTAAATGGTTTAACTCAGAAAAAGGTTTCGGATTCATCGAAGGAGAAGACGGTAACGACGTTTTCGTTCATTACTCTGCTATCCAAACTGAAGGTTTCAAAACTTTAGAAGAAGGTCAAGAAGTTTCTTTCGAAGTTGTTGAAGGAGCTCGTGGACCTCAAGCTGCTAACGTAACTAAGAAGTAATTCAAATAACGCCTATAACAACAGTCCAGATCTCTCTGGACTGTTTTTTAATGGTTTAATAGCCATATATAAAAGAACTGGAAGAAAAGTAGATAAGAAAGATTCTCAAACACAATATAACTAGTAAACCAGAAGAAGTGCCGCTTAAGGACAAAACTCCCGTTGAAATTGGAAAAAGTGTCGTCGAGGGTGCCGCTTGAAGACAAAACCCAATCTTCTTTTTCGTAACAACGATAGCCACTACTAACCATTGTCAAACCACTAAATTACGAATTTCCCCTATTTGAAGAAATCAATTCCAAACCATTTATGATTCATATTTTGCTATAATAACAGTATTGTATAAAAGTTTAGATACGGGGTGAGTGCCTTGAAATTTATCCATACAGCCGATTGGCATTTAGGCAAATTGGTCCATGGTGTTTATATGACAGAAAATCAACGGGAGGCATTAGAGCAATTTGTTGACATTGTTGCGGAGGAAAAGCCAGACGCTGTCGTCATCGCTGGCGACTTATATGACCGGTCAGTACCGCCTACCGATGCAGTAGATCTCCTGGACGAAATTCTTTTTAAAATCAATGTTATCCTAAAAACTCCCATTATTGCCATTGCTGGGAACCATGACAGCGCGGAACGGCTTTCATTTGGAAGCTCATGGTACAGGCATAGTCAATTCTATTTAACCGGTAAATTAACGGATGGCTTCGAACCTGTCAGGGTGAACGGTGCCAATTTTTATCTGCTTCCTTACGCGGAACCCGGTGTTGTCCGCCAGCTTTTGAATGATGATTCCATCCATTCCCATCAAGGAGCGATGAAGGCGTTGATTGGTAAAATAGAAGAAAATATCAATCCTGATGAACCTAATATTTTGGTTGGCCATGCCTTTGTTTTGGGAGGCCAAACCTCTGATTCTGAAAGGATGTTATCAGTGGGCGGCTCAGGATGCGTGAGCGCGGATTTGTTCGAGCCGTTTTCCTATACGGCACTAGGCCATTTGCATAGCCCTGATGCCATACGTCATCAAACAGTAAAATATTCAGGATCTCTTTTAAAATACTCATTTTCCGAAGCCAAGCAAAATAAGTCCATCTCCATCATTGAAATGGACGAGAAGGGCAGCTTTACCCACCGCCTGCGGTTGCTCAGGCCAACCCATGACATGCGTGAACTTGAGGGATTTATGGAAGAATTATTGGATCCGCAATTCTATGAAAAGCAGCGTGTCCATGATTATTTAAAAATCACCTTATTGGATGAAGGGGAAATCATCGACCCAATCAACAAATTGCGGCAAATCTATCCAAACGTCCTACACCTAGAACGGAAAATTGAACTAACGGACTTAAAGAAAAAGCAGTCGTTTAACTCGATTCGAAACGAAAAAAAGTCAGAACTAGAGTTGTTTGAACAATTTTACGCGGATATGACAACCGCCGAATTTTCCCAAGAAAAAAAATCGGCAATGATTGATATCATTGAAAAAGCGTTGCGGGGGGAAGTGGTAAGATGAGACCGTTAAAACTAACCATGAAGGCTTTTGGTCCTTATGCGGAAACGGAAACGATTGATTTTACCGTGCTGGGTAACCGTACAATGTTTGTGATTTCCGGCAAAACCGGCTCCGGCAAAACCACGATTTTTGATGCAATTACGTATGCGATTTATGGGAAAGCGAGTGGGGAAGACCGCAATGGCCCTGAGCTAAGGAGCCATTTCGCCAAGGATGACCTGTTAACGGAAGTGTCCCTCGATTTCGCACTACGGGACAAAATGTACTCGATTACCAGATCGCCGCAGCAGCTAAAAAAGAAAGATAAAGGGGAAGGATATACACCCATTGGGGCCAAAGCAGAACTTTATGTGATGGAAAACGGCGAAAAGCACCTGTTGGCCACCAAAATCAGTGATGTTGAGGAAAAGATAAAAGAGATCATGTTGATTGATGCCAATCAATTCCGTCAGATTCTCATGATTCCCCAAGGGGAATTCCGGAAACTCCTGACTTCAGACAGTAAAGACAAAGAAGTCATTTTACAGCGGCTATTCCATACCCAACTATATAAAATCATAGAAGAAAAGCTAAAAGAAGAAGCGTCGGAATTAAAAAAGTCCGTTGACGATAAGGTTCAACTGAGAAATGAAGCAATTCGCCGGATTCAAACAGTGGATAATGAAGAGCTTCAAGCCTATCTGGATGCCGAGAGTTTGAACGACGCCCTGATTATGCCGTTGTTATTAAACGAAATTGAGGTAATGGGTGAGCGGCTTGCGCAAAAGGAAGAGGAGATCAAACAAAAAGCCGCAGACAAGGAAGGGCTAACGTCCAAGCTGCTGGAAGCCCAAGAAACACTGAAACAGCTGCAGAAAAAGCAGGAACTCGAAATCCAAAAAGCAGAACTTGAATCACAACAACCGTTGTTTGCCGAGAAAGAAAAGCAAGTTCAGCTTGGCCAAAAGGCCGCGCTTTTGGAAAGCAAAGAAGAGGCTTGCCACCGCTTGAAGCGGGACATGGACTTGGCAGAGGAAAATGTGAAGGCCATAAAAGCCAATGTAATCAACCTGAAAGGTCAATCTCAACAGCTTGAACATCGATTGCAGTCTGAACTGGACCGTGAAAGTGAACGGAAGGCGGTCCTTGAGCAAATTAATAATCTAGAAAACATGAAAGAGGATGTCTACTCTTTTGGGGCCCTGAAGAAGGAGACTGCCCAAATCGAAGCGGCCTTAAATGCAGCCAATGCAAAACATCGGGATCAGCAATTCAAATCTGAGCAAAATGAGCTGGAGTTAAGGTCATTAAGACAGCAAAAAGAGGAAATTGAAAAAGGCAAAATTACTTATCTAGAAAATAAAGCGATGCTTGAAAAATACGAGGCAGAACTGGAACGCATGGCCAAATTTGAAGATAAGTCCACTCATCATCAAAAAGCAGAACAGTTATTAAAAGCAGCCGCAGACAAGTATGAAAATAGTCTCGCCCGATTCATGGATGCCAAAGCTCTTATGGAGGAGCTTGAGAAAAACTGGCTTCATGGACAAGCTGCAGTATTGGCTGCCACGTTAAAGGAGGGTGACCCGTGTCCGGTCTGCGGGGCCAATCATCATCCAGCGCCGGCCTTGGAAATGGACGGGCAGATTCCGAACCAGGAGGATCTAAAAGCGGCAAAAGCCCAGGCCGCTAAGTGGGAAAGCGCAAAATCCTCGGATGAAAAAAGTTATTATCAATGCGAAGCGGAGGAAAAACGCCAGAAAGATGCATTAGAGGAGATTCGGCAGGGAATTCTCCTATCCCGTGACGATTTTTCGGTTCATGATCTTCCTTATGTAAAGGCCGAAATTACATCTGCCAAACACACTCTGGTGGAAACACAGGAAAAGCTATTGCTGAAAATAAATCAGCTTCGGCAAATTGTAGAACGGATTGAAAAAGCAGAGAATGCCAGTGCTGACTACCAAATTGCGATTTCCGAGATGACCAAAAAAATAACTGAGTTGACGGTACAGGTGACAGAAAAGAAAACCCTTCTTGAACGGATGATGAGCTCGATTCCGGAAAATCTCCGTTCCGAGGCGGAGTATGAAAGAGTCTTGTCACAATTGCAATTCAACCATCAAAAAATGGTCAAACAGCTGGAACAAGCCCAGAAGGATTTCAATGCCGTGAAGGAAAAGCACGCGGCTGAAACTGCCAGATTGAAAGATGCAGAAAATCATTTTATCTCCAAGCAGCAAGAACTAAAAGCAGAGCGCGAACTTTTTAAAAACCGGTTAGCCGAACAAGGTTTTGAAAATTATACGCAATATCATGGCTCCAAGCGTTCCGAAGCTGCGATTCAAGAACTGGGCGCAGACATCCGCCGCTATTATGAGGATTTACGGTCGGTCTCGGATCGGCTTGCGGAACTGACAGAACGGTTAGCAAATGTAAAGATACCGGATATCGCTGGTTTGAGAAGTGAACTGGATAGGGTGAATTTGGAACTTGAATCACTAAACCAGCAACGGACAGATTTGCTCGTTAAAAAGCAAAACAATGAGGACGTTTATCACCGCGTCCAGGAGTTGAATGAAAAGGTTAAACAGCTGGAGGAAAGATACAATCTGATCGGACATCTAAGTAAGATTGCCAAAGGCGACAACAATTTTAAAATTACCTTTGAAAGGTATGTGTTGGCTTCCTTCCTGGATGATATCCTCCAAGAAGCGAATGGACGGCTCAGGAAAATGACTTCAGGACGTTTCCGTCTTTTAAGGAAAACCGACCGGTCGAAGGGGAACGCCCAAAGCGGTCTGGAATTGCTTGTCTTTGACCAATATACCGGACAGGAACGCCATGTCAAAACTCTGAGCGGAGGGGAAAGTTTTAAAGCATCTTTATCGTTGGCACTGGGCTTGGCCGATGTCGTGCAAAATTACGCTGGTGGTGTTTCTTTAGAGACCATGTTCATTGATGAAGGGTTTGGAACGTTGGATCCCGAATCCCTCGACCAAGCGATTGAGGCATTAATGGATATTCAAAGCAGCGGCCGCTTAGTGGGAATCATATCCCACGTTCCCGAGTTAAAGGAACGGATCGACGCTCGGCTGGAGGTTATTGCGGGTCAATCCGGAAGCAGGACAGAGTTTGTATTTATCAATTAATGAACAGGGCTTCTTAAAGTTATCACTTTAAGGAAGCCCTGTTTTGTTTCTATTTGAGAATTTCCAAATTTATTTACGAATTCTTGAGCGCTATTTGCGGATGTTTAAGTTCTATTTTCGAATCGTAAAACTTCGCAGAAAGAATCATGTTAATTCTTTAACAAGGGCACGTCCTGCCTGGCGGCCGGAAAATAGGCAGCCGCCCAGGAAGGTGCCTTCCAATGAGCGGTACCCATGAACACCGCCGCCGCCAAAACCTGCCACTTCGCCGGCGGCATAAAGTCCGGGCACGGGGTTGCCGGAAGTGTTCAACACTTTGCCTGATAAATCGGTTTGCAGTCCGCCAAGCGTTTTTCGTGTAACGATGTTTAACCGGACGGCTATCAAAGGACCGGCCTTTGGGTCCAAAATTTTATGCGGCGGGGCCACACGAATCAATTTGTCTCCCAGATAATTTCTGGCGCCGCGCATGGCGGTAATCTGCAAATCTTTCGAAAATTTATTGTCAATCTCTCTGTCCCTGGCTTGAATTTGCCGTTCCACTTCATCTAAATTAAGCAAATTGTTTCCGGTAAGCTTATTCATACCTGATACCAGCTCAGGCAAGGTCTGGGCAATGATAAAATCCTCTCCTTTTTCCATAAACGCTTTAACTGGTGCCGTGGGTCCTGGCAGTACCCTGGATAAAACCTTTTTAATACTTTTACCTGTTAAGTCTGGATTTTGTTCCGAACCGGAAAGAGCGAATTCTTTTTCAATGATCTTTTCTGTTAAAATAAACCACGAATAATCGTATCCGGATTTCATAATCGCCTCTAACGTCCCAAGCGTGTCAAATCCCGGAAAGTTCGGGGTGGGAAAACGTTTTCCATTTGCATCAAGCCAAAGCGATGACGGACCTGGCAGAATCCGTATTCCATGCATTGGCCAAATTGGATTCCAGTTTTTAATGCCTTCTGTATAATGCCACATCCGATCGCGGTTGACGATTCTACCCCCGGCCCTTTCTGTGATTGCCAGCATCCGTCCGTCGACATGTTCGGGAACACCCGAAATCATGTTGTTTGGAGCAGAACCCAGCCTTGATGGCCAGTTATTCCGGATTAATTCATGATTACCGCCAATGCCGCCGCTTGTAACGATGACGGCCTGTGCCTGAAACTCAAAAATTCCTATCATTTCACGCGAACTGGACTCTCCCCGGGCGGCATCACTGGGGATGAGAATATCCCCCCTAACACCGATGACGGCCCCGTTTTGGGTGACTAATTCGTTGACCCGGTGCCGCGGCCGATACTCGACAAGGCCATTCGCCATCGCTTTGCGTGTTTGTTCCTCAAACGGTTTCACGATACCAGGACCCGTACCCCAAACGATATGAAAACGCGGCACGGAATTGCCATGTCCCTCAGCAAGATAACCTCCCCGTTCGGCCCAGCCGACAACCGGAAAGAAACGGACACCCATATCGTATAACCATTGGCGTTTTTCACCCGCTGCAAAGTCCACGTAGGCTTCGGCCCATTTTTTTGCCCAATAATCTTCGTCTGTTTCACGATCAAATCCTGCAGCCCCTAACCAATCCTGCCAGGCAAGCTCTTTTGAATCTTTTATCCCCATTCGGCGCTGCTCGGGAGAATCAATCAAAAACAGCCCGCCAAACGACCACCAAGCCTGTCCCCCAAGTGATGCCTCCGGTTCCTGGTCCAATAGAAGGACTTTTTTTCCGGCAGCGGCCAGCTCAGATACGGCTGCCAGCCCTGCCAATCCGGCACCCACCACAATCACGTCAAATTTCAATTTCCTTCCCCCTAATGAAACGATTAAATGATCTTTGACACGATGGTATTCAAAATATACAGAAAAGTCAATATAATTCATTCAAGCGCTAGCAAGGTAAAATAGGTTAAATATTTCCCAACTTTACGAAATTTAAATAAAGCCTTAATTATGTAATAATATCTTCATAGAATTGTAACGTTAGAAGGCATGTAAGAATCTATTTGGGCTTACCATATTACAACAATGAAAGAGGGTTTAAATTGCAGGCAGCCACTGATTTGATAAATAAGAGAAATTCCTTTTTGTTATTGTTGGGGGTAGGGGTTTCCTCATTAGGTGATTTCATTTATATTATAGCTATCAATATTTTTATTTTGAATTTAACCGGTTCTGCCGCAGCGGTGGCCGGGTTGTGGATTATTGGCCCCATCGCGGCTATTTTAACCAAGTTTTGGTCAGGCAGTATCATCGATAGGGCAAATAAGCGCCAATTGATGATTATGACGGATTTGATACGGGCTCTGTTAGTCGCCTTAATTCCGTTTCTTCCTTCCGTCTGGATCATTTATGTGTGTTTGTTTTTTTTATCGGCTGCTAAAGCTTTCTTTGAACCGGCCTCTGTTACGTATATTACTAGTTTAATCACCGCGGAAAACCGCAAACAGTTTAATTCGTTACGGAGTTTTGTCACATCGGGTGCATTAGTGGTAGGACCTGCGATTGCGGGTGCCCTTCTCTTAGTTACATCCGCCAATGTGGCTATTTGGATTAATGCGGTATCGTTTTTGGTTTCAGCTTACATGCTGTATGTCCTGCCGAACGTGGAAAAGCCTGAGAATCTTCCCAAAGCGATTACGATTAAATTGCTAATGGATGATTGGAAACAAGTCATATCGTATTCACGAAACCATTTTTACATCGCGCTTGTTTTTTTCCTTGGCCAATTTTTTTGGATTATCGCGTTAGGGATGGACGCACAAGAAGTTGTCTTTATTGAAAAGGTAGTTGGGTTATCCGAAACAGACTACGGATTGCTGGTCAGCATTACAGGTCTTGGGTTTCTGGCGGGCTCGTCGACTATATCCTTTTTTGCCAGGAAGTTATCTATAAGACTATTACTCGGACTAGGATACGTCATGGTGGCCACTGGTTATCTCATTTACGCCTTCTCTACCTCCTTCTTATCGGTGGCGATTGGTTTTATGATTTTAGGTTTCTTTAATTCCTACTCTAATACTGGTTTAGTGACGTTTTATCAAAATAATGTACCGGTGGAAATTATGGGGAGAATTTCAAGTGTATTTGGCACCGTTCAAAGCATTCTGCAGATCGGGTTTGTCTTGCTGATCGGTTTCTCTGGGGAACTTCTGCCACTCCGTTACAGCATGATCGCTGCCTCGACTCTGATTTTTTGTTCAAGTGTCCTCTTGGTATTCCTGGTTTGCCAACGGTCCAAGGGCGTTTACTATCATGAAAGCTTGGAAAAAGTTTCTTTATAATTCCGGCAGCGGTTGGAATCATGGATAAAATTTGTATGGATTAATAAAGCAGGTGAACTTATGGAACAATTACCGTGCAAGGGCTGCAAGGGATTATGCTGCGGCCCTGTCTCCATTACAGCCAAAGAGCTTGCAAAAATGAAAAAGAAGGTAAAATCAATGCCGTCGAGACTACGCAGCCGGCTTGAAACGCAGACAAGGTTTCACGGCACCTGTATCTTTTACGATGTCGAAAATGATAAATGCGGCATATATTCCGCGAGGCCGGAGGTATGCAAAAAGTTCGGGTACCATAAAAATTTGGTTTGCTTCCGAAATCCATATCTTGCCGTCTTGGATCCATATATTCAAGAGGATGAAAAAGTTGGGGTATTATCAATTGATTTTACCTGGAAAGATTTTTAAATCAAAATAGGGGACGGATTAAATGATTGAAAAAATTGATTTTCAGGATAAGGGGTTAGTAAAAAGGTTGTATGACTTGCAGCGCGAAGCCTATTTGGTGGAAGCAAAGCTAATTGACTTTTACGGGATACCCCCTTTAAGAGAGACGTTGACGGAATTTATGGAATGCGGTGAAACTTTCCTTGGATTTTTTGAGGGGGGAACACTTGCAGGCGCTGTTTCCTATACAATCGATGGACCATCATTAACCATATGCAGGATGGTGGTTCATCCCAGCCATTTTCGAAAAGGAATAGCCCAAAGGCTCCTGGCTGCAGTTGAAACTGAACAACCCGATAGGGAGGTCATTCTTGTTTCAACCGGGAAGGAGAACCTCCCAGCTAAAAATCTATATAAAAAAAACCAATTTAGGTTTTTGGCTGATAGCGAAGTGGCTCCAGGTGTTTATATCAGTCATTTTGAAAAAAGGAAAAATTAATGGAAGTGGATCTGTATCCGGAAGCGGCACTCCATCTTATTTATGGAAAAGATGGGGCTTCTTATTTTCCGCTGTGTAGTTCAATGACGAGTTTGAAGATACGCAGTTAAATTTTCTAAATTCCCTGATTCATGAATGAGCCCTTTCTGATCAAATAACAGATAGGTTGTGCTTTTAAGTATAGACAGCTTAGGGTATATCTTTTCAGCCATTTCGTGTTCCGGTAAACTAAGGATATTTTTTACAGATGAAGTAATCTGTTCGTTTTGCTCAATCGGCACATCGGTTTCTTCCTCTCCAATCACAAGCAAAGAATAGGTTCCTTCCTTTTCAGCCAAAAGGTTCGGATAGGGAAAGGTCGTACCGACTTGAACAGTTTTTTGGACCGTTTTTGCATCTGCCTTCTTGGATTTATTTGCATGAGGTCCGGTATTTTGACAGGCAGATAACATCATACCGAATGCCATCGCAGTTATAAGAGCTCTTTTCATAATTTCATCTCTCTCTAACATGTCTTTTCTACCAAGATATCACACATTAAAATGCTTGGAACCATGTGATTGTGGAAGAATAGTGAAACTACAAGCAGGAAATGAACTATAAATGTCAAAAAAAGTATGGATATGACAAATATCCCAGGAGTGATGGACATGTCAAAAGTAAAAGCAGGATTAGATGCTGGAGGATCCCTTTTAAAAATTGCTTATGAAGAAAACAACCGAATTCACTACAAAAAATTTCCTATAGAAAAAGCGGATGAAGCAATTGGCTGGTTGAAGACTGCGGGATTGGATATCCAAGCTGCGATAACTGGCGGAAAAGCCCACATCCTGCAAAAAACTTATTTTCCGGAAGCGGTCATCGTTCCAGAATTTCAAGCCACATGTGAAGGGGCCCGCTTTTTTTTAGCCCAGGAGAATAATTCGATCGATTCCTTCCTTTTAATCAATATAGGAACGGGGACTTCCTGGCATGTAGTAAATGGGGAAACCTATGAACGGATACTCGGCAGCGGACTTGGCGGAGGGACATTCGTTGGCCTGGGTTCCTTGCTGGCCCAAACTCAGGACTATCACCAGCTGACAAAACTCGCTGGCAATGGTACAAAGGGAAACCTCGATTTGTTGGTGAAGGATATTTATGAGTCAGACGAGCCGCCTATTAATGGGGAATTAACGGCTGCCAACTTCGCGAAGGCTTTCAAGGTAAAGCATTCCGAAGCCGACCGCATGGCCGCCCTCACCAATATGATTGCCGAAACCATCGTCCTATTAACGTTGCAGGCAGCTGCTCTTCACCAAGTAAAAGATATTGTCCTGATAGGCAGTACTTTACTGGATAATCCATTGTTAAGGACAACATTAGAAAATTATTTGGTCATGTTTGGATTGGCGCCGGCGTTTTTGAGCAACGGGGAGTTCTCCGGTGCCTATGGCGCACTCCTATCTGTTTGAAATTGGACACTTGAACATTCCGGCCAATCAAGCTACAGTTAAGAGGAAGACCGTTAAAGAAGGTGGCAAGCTTGGAAAAAAGATATTTTACAATTGGAATGGCGGGTCATATTGACCATGGAAAAACTTCGCTGACGAAGGCGTTAACAAATGTGGATACAGACCGTTTGAAAGAAGAGAAAGAACGGCAAATTTCAATAGAACTTGGTTTTGCGCCCCTCTATGAAGATGAGGAGATTCAAATATCCGTCATTGATGTTCCCGGACATGAGCGGTTCATCCGCCAGATGATTGCGGGTGTGGCAGGGATCGATTTAGTGGTGCTGGTGGTGGCGGCCGATGAGGGAGTCATGCCGCAGACGCGCGAGCATCTGGAAATTTTAAAGTTTCTGGGCGTGAAGAATGGGATTATAGCAATCACCAAAATCGACCGGGTGGATGAAGAGTTTATTGAACTAGTCAAAGATGAGATTCTGGAGGAGCTAAAAGGGTCGGTATTTGAAAACTCCCCGTTTGTTTTAGTGGATAGTCTCTCGAAAAAAGGCATTGACCCAATAAGGGACCTTATCATTGCAAAGCTCAAAGAACAGGAAATGCGAGATGCAAAGGGACCATTCCGGTTACCGATTGACCAAGTATTTACTGTTAAAGGGCAAGGGACTGTGGTCCGCGGGACTGTCTATGAAGGAACGGTTGAAGAAGGACAGGCATTAAAAATCATGCCGAAGGGACTTGAGGTCCGGGCAAGGCAAATACAGGTTCATCACAAACCGGCTGTCAAGGCTTTTGCCGGCCAGCGGGCAGCCATCAATTTGTCGGGAGTGGCAAAAGAACAGCTGGAACGGGGAGATGTTCTTGTCTCGTCTGAGCATTTTATCGTCACCAAAATCATTGATGTGGCGGTTCGCTTGGTTGATGACTTGGAGCATATCATTAAGCAGAGGATGCCGATTAAGCTGCATATTGGCACATCAGAGGTGATGGGCCGGATTGTTTTCTTTGACAGGAACGAAGTAAAAGAAGAAGGCGGGGAAATCCTTTGCCAACTTCGGCTGGAAGAGGAGATCCTGACAAAGCGGGGCGACCGGTTTATTTTACGCCGGCCAAGTCCTCAGGAAACCATTGGCGGCGGCTGGGTAATCGACCCACGGGGAAATAAGTACCGGTTTGGCAGCCAAACCATTGAGGAATTAGAAAAGAAAAAGGTAGGTACGCCCAAAGAACGGATTACCGCTGCATTACTGGAAGCTAAAAGCTTGCCGGTAAACGAATTATTAAAACGGACGGCACTTGATGAAGCTACTTTAACCTCACAGCTGACAACGGAAGATTTTGTTTTATTTAACGGAAAAGAATACACGCTAAAGGAATTAATTCATTCTATTGAAGAAGATATTTATGACCGACTGCAGGATTTCCATCTTCGAAACTCGATGAAACCAGGGGTTAATAAAGCCGAACTGATTCAAGCCATGCAGAGTAAGTTTCCCAAGCCGCTTCTAGATTTTGTAATCGAAAACGCAATCGAAAATCGGGTATTTAAACGAAGGGAACAATTTGTTTCCTTAGAGGAATTTATTCCACATGTTCCAAACAGTTGGGCAAAACGGGCTGAGAACCTGCTGATTGCTTTAAAGAGTGACGGTTTAAAGGTCCGTTATTTAAAGGACTACTTCTCGTCTGCGGGTATACCGGAGCAGCTAGTGGGTGATTTCAAACGGTTCTTTGAGGACACTGGTCAAATTGTCCTGCTAGATGACCAGTTTGCCTATCACGAGGAAATCTTTAAAGAAGCTGTCTCAAAGCTAAAAGTTAAGACCGGTTCTGACTTTGAAGTGGGAGAGGCCAAGGATATACTGGATTTATCCAGAAAATATATCATTCCATTCTTGGAAAGACTGGATGCCAAAGGAATCACAATCCGGGCCGAGAATAAACGAGTTTGGAAATAGGAAAAGCGCAAGCGCCCTTGAGCTGCACAATCCTCAAAGAAGAGATAAGAATTCTAATAGTGCAAGAATGTAAAAGAGGCTGAAAATTTCAGCCTCTTTTTACTTATGATAAAAATTCAGCAGGATTTAACCCAAGCTCCCGGCAGATATCTGATACCATTTGTTTTTCATTATGGTCAAAATTTCCATCCGCATAACCAATGGCAATGCAATAACGGGCCACCAATCTGGCTATTTCAGGTTTGTTCCTGATGGCTCCAAGCGCCTTAAAGGCATCAGCCCGTCCAAGCATCCGGTCATTTTGCAGTTTGGAAATGTACAAGTTAAACTTTTGAACCACCTTGTTCGTATCAAACACCCGCAGTTCTTCACTCTGATGGATAAAGTCCATCATCTTTTGGCGCTCAGAGGCATCCAAGTAGCCATCAGCCATAGACACTAATGCGCATGCGGCTACCACGGCATCCAAGACATCCTGGCTTTTATAGCGATTGAATAATTCCTGCGCTCTACGCTTTTGATTGTTGGCCCACTCCGCATAGTCCGTTTGAGATGGCGACCAAGTACTGCCGCAGCTATTACAAGTAAATTTTAGCTGGTTTTGCCCGATAAACCCTCCAAGCAAACCGACGGGTCCCAGTATTAATCCGCCAATGGCCGCCTTTCCTAAACCAAACCCTTTTTTTCCTGTGCGTACATTGGTGGAATGGCAGCGTGGACAGACAATATCATCTCCACCATAAGAATGGGGAGAACTTGAAGCAGAAGGAAAGGCGGTTGTCGGGTATCCATAGGCAGGCTGCTGATAAGAAGAATCGGGCTGCAAATGGATTGGCTGTTGCTGCTGGTAGGCTGTCTGGTTGGTTTGGCTTTGCCTGTAAGGGTCATAATGGTTTTGATTCGCTTGCCAGGATGGTTGTTGCTGTGTTTGTTGTTGAAAAGAATGGCTTTGGTGGGAAGCCGTATTGTTTTGATATGGCTGTTGCTGTGGTGTAGGATTGGCCGGTGGGTCATCCACATCGATACCAAAATTCCGGCATAAAGCAGCTAATCCTCCCTGAAAGCCACTGGCAATGGCGTTAAACTTCCATTCCCCATTATGGCGATACAATTCTGCAGCAACAATGGCTGTTTCAACCGTGAAATCCCTGCCTAAGTTAAATCTTAACAATTCCTCATTGGTTATTTCGTTGAAAATCCTAACATAAGAATCAGAAATTTGCCCGAAGCTTTGCCCTTTAACTTGGGCATCGTGTATGGTGATCGTAAAGGCTACACGGTGTATGTGGGCCGGCACCCGTTGTAAGTCAATACGGATTTGCTCATCGTCCCGTACCCCCGAACCGACGCGGTTATCCCCGCTGTATATAATTGCCCCGCTGCCACCAGAAGGATTGTTATAAAACACAAAATCCTGGTCACTTTGAACTTTGCCGTTTGGCCCTAATAAAAATGCGGATGCATCCAAATCAAAATTAGAACCAATGTTGCCGATATTCCAGCCCAATCCAACGACAACATTTTGTAATCCAGGGTTGGTTTTGGTTAAATCGACCTTTTGCCCTTTGCTTAACGTAACACCCAAAATAAATCACTTCCTATCCATCATTATCGTTATGTTTATTATAAATGTATTTAAGAAATAGTGGAAACTTAATTAAACAAGCTTTTTAATTCTTTGAAAATGTCAGATTATCTCACATTATTTGCAAAATTCGCTATTTATTTTAAGAACCGTTTGAATTAAACTATATATTATTCTATAATATTTAGAAAATAGAAAAATTAGTGAAAACGAAGGAGATGAAACGTTTCAGAATGATACCTTAGAATCACCAGGGTCAAGTGATGGACCATGTTGATTGGAGACAAGCATCATGATAACGCATCCAGTTCGTTATGATTATAACAATAATTTCAAATCACTTAGAGATTCATCACGAACGGAAGAAGTGATGGTTAATGATAGATTTGAGAAGCTTGTCAAAAAATGTTGCCATGGCCGAATTCGCATTGCAAACTACATACTGTTAGGAAGTGGTCATACGTGAATACATATTATCTTAAACGTTTGATTTCGATGATTATAACGTTGTGGCTGATAATAACTGGGACATTTTTCCTGATGCACTCAGTACCAGGTTCTCCTTTCAATGAGGAAAGGAGAACGAATGAAGCTGTGCAAAAAAACCTAGAGGCGTATTACAATCTTGATAAGCCGCTTTTGGTGCAATACGGCAATTATTTAAAGGAACTGGTTCAAGGTGACTTGGGGCCATCCATAAAAAAATCATCCCAAACCGTAAACGATATGCTGGGAAGAGGATTTCCCGTTTCATTTGAATTAGGCCTATATACACTTCTTGTCGCAATCGTTTCGGGTCTCATATTGGGAGTCATTGCTGCTCTCCGCCATAACGGCTTGATCGACTATTTGGCAATGAGCATTGCCGTCATTGGAATTTCGGTCCCAAACTTTGTTATGGCGACTCTATTAATCCAAGAGCTGGCGGTTAATTTTCCGATCTTCCCAGTAGCAACATGGCAGAGTCCAAAGCATATGGTATTGCCGGTTTTGGCGCTGGCTACTGGTCCAATGGCCATTATCGCCAGGTTAACTAGGTCGAGCATGCTTGAGGTGCTGACCCAGGATTACATCAAAACAGCCAAAGCAAAAGGTCTGTCACCGGTAAAAATTGTGTTCAAACATGCATTGAGAAATGCCCTGTTACCTGTCGTAACTGTATTGGGTTCATTAGCTGCCAGTATTTTGACCGGTACGTTCGTCATTGAAAAAATATTTGCCATTCCGGGCATGGGTAAATATTTTGTCGACAGCATCAATAACCGTGATTATCCTGTTATTATGGGAACTACCATATTTTACAGTGCCCTATTAATTTTTATGTTGCTGTTAGTAGATTTGGCATATGGACTATTAGATCCTCGAATTAAACTCGGCAAAAAGGAGGCGAAATAATGGAATTGCGTAAACAGGAACACATGAACATTTCGCCTGAAATACCTGATGAGTGGTTTGTGCCCAAAGCGAAGAACACAATGGCGGCAGAGGCGGTAGTAAGGCCCAGCCTATCGTACTGGAAGGACTCTTGGCACAGGCTATTAAAAAACAAGCTGGCCATGGCAGGGTTAATATTCCTCATATTGCTAGCGATATTTGCCATTCTTGGACCGATTATTTCACCGCATACGGTCGAGAAGCAAACATTGCTGGACCAAAATCAGCCGCCATCCAGTAAATACTGGTTTGGAACAGATAATTTAGGCAGGGACGTGTTTACCCGGACTGCTTATGGAGCGAGGATTTCCTTATTTGTTGGTTTAATGGCCGCACTTATCGATTTTATCATCGGGGTAACATTTGGCGGCATTGCTGGCTACAAAGGCGGCCGTGTAGATAACATAATGATGCGTTTTGTGGAAATATTATATGGACTTCCCTATCTGCTTGTTGTCATTCTTGTCATGGTGGTAATAGGCCCTGGATTAACAACGATTATATTGGCATTGTCGATTACTGGATGGGTCGGAATGGCAAGGATTGTCAGGGGACAAGTTCTGCAAATAAAAAACTATGAATTTGTGCTTGCATCCAAAACATTTGGAACGAAAACAGCGCGGATTATCCGCAAGAATTTGTTACCCAATACCATGGGTCCGATCATCGTTCAAATGACCTTGACGATTCCGTCAGCGATTTTTGCTGAAGCCTTTTTAAGCTTTATCGGACTTGGTATCCAAGCGCCGCATGCAAGCTGGGGGGTTATGGCCAATGATGGCTTATCTGTCATTCTATCAGGCTATTGGTGGAGACTATTCTTCCCGACTTTATTTATATCATTAACCATGTTTGCATTTAATGTTTTAGGCGATGGGCTGCAGGATGCCTTGGATCCAAAGTTGAGGAGGTAGCAGCATGGAAAAAATACTTCAAGTTAAAGATCTTCACGTATCCTTTTCCACTTACGGAGGTGAAGTCAAGGCTGTCCGCGGGGTCAGTTTTGATTTGCATAGAGGGGAAACCTTAGCCATCGTTGGAGAATCAGGCTGCGGAAAAAGTGTCACATCGCAAACAATCATGAAATTGATTCCTGAACCTCCAGGCAGGATAACGGGTGGAGAAATCCTTTTTAAAGACAAGGATTTAATTAAACTTAAGGAACCGGAAATGAGGAAGGTTCGCGGGGCGAATATTTCAATGATTTTCCAAGATCCGATGACAGCTTTAAACCCTACGCTGACAATTGGCGATCAGATTACAGAGGGGATTAGACAACATGAACATCTCTCTAAGGATCAAGCCAGACAGGTAGCCATTGAAATGTTAAATCTTGTTGGAATTCCGAATCCGGAAATCCGGTTAAAACAATATCCACATCAATTTAGTGGCGGGATGAGGCAGCGGATAGTCATCGCCATGGCACTGGTTTGCCGGCCGGATGTGTTAATCGCTGATGAACCAACAACCGCATTGGATGTAACCATACAAGCTCAGATCCTCGAGTTGTTTCGCGATATACAAAAGAAAACAGGTGTATCCATTATCTTGATCACCCATGATTTGGGTGTCGTGGCCCAGGTTGCGGACCGTATAGCGGTCATGTACGCTGGTAGAATTGTAGAAATTGGTTCAAGGCGGGAGATTTTTTATAACCCGCAGCATCCCTATACTAAAGGTCTGCTTCAGTCCGTCCCTCGATTGGATATGGAAAAGGCAGAATTAGTCCCAATCCCTGGAACGCCTCCGGATTTGTTTTTACCGCCAATGGGGTGTGCTTTTGCCGCCCGTTGTCCGTATGCCATGGAGGTTTGTGACAGAGTCTACCCGTTTAAGACACAACTGACCAATCAGCATACTGTTGACTGCTGGCTGCAGGATGAACGGGCCCAACAACTGGTTTCAAAAAATTAACATAAAAATTACTTAGGGGGTAAAGCATGAAAAAACTGTTAACAAGTGTGACTGCTGCCATGTTGGCTTTCTCGCTAGCTGCATGTACGGCTAACAAGGATGCCGGCAGTGAACCAAAAGACAATGGCAGCAAGTCTGGAGAAAAAACCGAGAAAGTCGTAAACTGGAACAATGGTCAAGAACCAACTTCTTTTGACCCGCCAATCGGTTTTGATGCCGTTTCCTGGAATGCATTAAACAACTTGATGGAAGGTTTGACCCGCTTGGATGAGAAACATCAGCCACAAGCTGCCATTGCAGAAAAATGGGATGTTTCCAAAGATGGTAAAACTTACACCTTCCACATCCGTGACAATGCCAAGTGGTCAAATGGAGACGATGTAACAGCTGGCGATTTTGTATTTGCTTGGAAACGTTTATTAGATCCTAATACCGCTTCTTCCGCAGCTTTCTTAGCTTACTTCATTGAGGGCGGCGAAGCTTATAACAGTGGTACAGGTTCTGCTGATGACGTAAAGGTAAAAGCTGTGGATGATAAAACATTTGAAGTGACATTAACCAGCCCGCAGGCTTACTTCTTAAGTGTTATTACCAACCCATGCTTCTTCCCGATTAATGAAAAAGTCGCGAAAGAAAACCCAAATTGGTTTGCTGAAGCGGACACATTTGTGGCGGATGGTCCATTTAAATTATCGGAATGGAAGCATGACAGCAATTTCGTGATGGTAAAGAACGACAAGTATTGGGATGCAAAGAATGTAAAGATTGATAAGATTAACTGGGCAATGGTCGACGATGACAACACCGAATATCAAATGTATACGACTGGCGAACTTGATTCTTCCGATGTTCCATCAGAATTGGCTGACAAGCTGTTCAAGGATGGGGATGTCAAGGTTGAAGACCAAGCCGGCGCATATTTCTACCGGTTTAATGTAACAAAGGAACCATTCCAAAATGTCAATATCCGTAAGGCATTCGCTATGGCGGTTAACCAAAAACAAATGGTTGAACTTGTAACTAAAAACCAAGAAAAACCTGCTTATGGATTCGTTTCACCTGGCTTTACAGATGCTAATGGCAAAGACTTCCGTAAAACAAGCGGAGACTTGGTTAAAACAGATGCGGCAAAAGCAAAAGAACTATTGAAAAAAGGAATGGAAGAAGAGGGTTATACTACTCTTCCTGAAGTAACTTTGACGTACAGTACAAGCGATACACATAAGGCAATTGCTGAGGCGTTGCAACAAATGTTCAAAGAGAACCTTGGTGTTGACGTGAAGCTGGCAAATATGGAGAGCAACGTATTTACAGACGAGCAAAAAGGTTTGAAACTGCAGCTTTCCAGAAGCTCTTTCCTTAATGACTATGCCGATCCGATTAACTCTTTAGAGAACTTTATCACAGGTTCTTCCATGAACCGTACCGGCTGGAGCAATGCTGAGTTTGACCAATTAATCAAAGATGCCAAACTTGAAAAAGATGAAAAGAAACGCTTTGAAATGATGTACAAAGCTGAAAAAATCCTGTTTGATGAAATGCCGATTATACCTATTCACTTCTATAACCAAGTTTACTTGCAAAATAAAGATGTGACTGGTGTGGTTCGTCACCCAGTAGGCTACTTAGAATTTAAATGGGCAGATAAGAAGTAAAAAATCAAGGGGGGTGTTCGATTGAACATCCCTTTTGGCCTAATATCATAGATTAAGAGAGAGGAGGAGATATATATGGATAAATTAAAACCGATTCGCCTTCAAAAAGGTGATACAGTTGGCGTGATCGCACCGGCCAGCCCGCCGGACCTGAATGACCTTGAAAAAGGAATTCAATTTTTAAAGGATTTAGGGTTAAACGTTAAAATCGGGAAAAATCTTCAAAATGTATATGGGTATTTAGCCGGAACAGATCAAAAAAGACTGGACGATTTGCATGACATGTTTTTGGACCAAGAAGTGAAGGCGATTTTTTGTGCCCGCGGCGGCTATGGAACCGGAAGAATTGCCACTGGAATCGATTATCAAATCTTAAAAAATAACCCCAAAATTTTCTGGGGCTATAGTGATATTACATTTTTACATACAAGTATCCGACAGGAGACCGGTCTTGTGACGTTTCATGGCCCGATGCTGGCGTCTGATATCGGGCAGGATGATGTCCAACAGCTGTCCAAAAACGGATTCCTGTCATTGTTCGAACCTAAAGATTGGGTTTATACCGAGGAGCTGTCAGCATTAGAGGTACTGGTGGAAGGCCAAGCGAGCGGGGAACTGGTTGGCGGGAACCTGTCGCTCATTGTTAGTACGCTGGGAACAAAATTTGAATTGGACACAAAAGACAAGCTGTTGTTTATTGAGGACGTGCATGAAGAACCGCGTTCAGTGGACAGGATGCTCAATCAGCTGCTTATGGCTGGAAAGCTTGCGGATGCAAGAGGTATCTTAATTGGGGACTTTAGCGATGCGAACCCAAAAAGAGAGGAAACCTTATCACTGGATGAAGTGATTCGGCACTATGTCCAGTTGGCTGGAAAACCGGCCATAAAAGGTTTTCAAATCGGCCATTGCAACCCAAATATCACCATCCCTTTTGGAGTGGACGCTACATTGAATACTTATGAAAAAAGATTGTTTGTCGAAAGCGGCATCTTATAAAGGACGGATCAAAATGAAAATCGAGCGAGTGGAAACTTATAGAGTGGCTGTACCATTGACCAAACCCTTCAAGACGGCGTTACGTACTGTTACCACTGCAGTATCAGTATATGTAAAGATTACCTGCGACAACGGTATTGCTGGCTGGGGAGAAGCACCGCCAACAGTGGTGATCACAGGGGATAGCATCTTAAGCATTGAATCGGCCATACATGATGTTATGAAACCATTTTTGCTTGCTAAAAGTCTATTAAATTATGAATTTATTTTTCAAGGCCTAAAAACGATTTTAGTGGGAAACCCAAGTGCCAAAGCAGCAGTGGACATGGCACTATACGACTGCTTGGCACAATATTGCAAGCTGCCATTGTATCAATTTCTCGGCGGCCATAAAAATGAAGTGGAAACCGACTTTACCGTCAGCGTAAACGGTCCGGAGGAAATGGGCGAGGATGCGGTCCGCTATGTTCAAAACGGCTTTAACACACTGAAGGTAAAAGTAGGAAAAGACGATATTGGGAAAGATCTCGACCGAATTAAGGAAATTAGAAATCGCGTCGGTTACGATATAAAATTGCGGCTGGATGCAAATCAAGGATGGACGCCTAAGGATGCCATTCGGGCAATCCGTAAGCTCGAAGATAGCGGTCTTGAGATTGAACTTGTGGAGCAGCCTGTTAAAGCCGCCGATATCGAAGGTCTAAAACAGGTCACAGATAACGTGGAAACACTGATTATGGCGGATGAAAGTGTATTTACTCCTAAACAGGCGTTTCAGGTATTAACAACCCGAAGCGCGGATTTAATTAATATCAAATTGATGAAAGCAGGCGGAATCTATCAAGCCCAAATTATCAATGCTTTGGCGGAAACCTGCGGCGTGGAATGTATGGTCGGCAGCATGATAGAGACAAAAATCGGCCTTACAGCTGCAGCCCATTTCGCCGCAAGCAAACAGAATATCACACGATATGATTTTGATGCACCGTTAATGCTGGCAAAGGAAAATGTGGACGGCGGCATTCAATATAATGGAAGGCATATCACACTGCCTGAAGCACCTGGTCTTGGCATTAACCAGGTCCATATTGATGGAGGTGTATAAGTTGGAAAAGTGTCTAGTCAATGTTTCGGTCGCAACCGTCTGGACTTCTTGCGATTCAGCAAGAGAACTCGACTGGGATGCATTAAACAACCCTGTTCAAATCGATGAATGGTTAAACGGATTGACCTATGAAACCAGGTTAAGTTTATGTGATGATAATCTTGTTCAAACGCAGCTCCTCTATGGGCAGGAAGTATTGCTGCTGGAAGAAAAAGGGGAATGGGCGCATGTTTTGATACCGGAACAGCCTACTTCAAAAAATGAACTGGGCTATCCTGGATGGGTACCTAAATCCCAGCTTATCAAGTGTGGGGGAGACTGGAATCTGCACATGGAGCCGGTAGCTGTTGTTACAAAACCTAAAGCCACCTTACTGAAAAATAGTCCCCTGGAAGTGTCGTTTCAAACCGTGTTGCCTCTTCTCAAAGAGGAGGATGACAAGGTTTGGGTAAGGACTCCTGATGGAACCGGTACTTTAGAGTGGGGAAATGTAGTTGTTTTCGAATCGTTGGAACAACGATATAAAGGAAACGGAAATGATATCGTGTCCGCTGGGGAGCAATTCCTCGGGCTGCCGTACCTTTGGGGCGGCATGAGCAGTTATGGGTACGACTGTTCCGGCCTAAGTTACTCCATGTGCAAGGCCAACGGTTACACCATTCCAAGGGATGCCCATGAACAGGCACGAAGCGGAAAAAACGTGCCATTAGCTGAAATCAGACCAGGGGACCTGCTGTTTTTTGCCTATGAGGAAGGAAAAGGCAGCATTCATCACGTAGGGATTTATTATGGCGACGGGAAGCTGCTTCACTCCCCAAAAACCGGAAAAACGGTGGAGATTATCGAGCTGGCGGGAACCATTTACGAGCAAGAGCTATGCGCAGCGAGACGCTACTGGCTGGATACGGAGGTATAGCATGGAAAACCAAGCATTATTACAAGTGAAAAATTTAAAAAAACATTTTAATCTAGGAAAAAATGAAATTCTTAAAGCTGTTGATGGAATCTCTTTTCATATTAATAGGGGAGAGACATTAGGAATTGTAGGAGAATCTGGGTGCGGGAAATCGACTGCAGGCAGAACCATTATTGGTCTATACGATGTGACAGATGGGGAAGTCATGTTTAACGGAAAGAATATCCATTCGTTTGACAAGAAAGAACGATTCGAATTTCATCGGCAAATGCAAATGATTTTCCAGGATCCGTATGCTTCCTTAAATCCAAGATCAACCGTTGCTGAAATTATTTCTGAACCCATGGAAGTACACGGAATGTTCGCCAATAAGCAAGAACGCATGCAACGGGTTTATCAGCTGCTGGAGGACGTTGGATTAAGCAAGGAGCATGCCAACCGTTATCCTCATGAATTCAGCGGCGGTCAGCGCCAACGGATCGGCATAGCCAGAGCCTTGGCTTTGGAACCGGAATTTATTATCGCAGATGAGCCGATTTCCGCCTTGGATGTATCTGTTCAAGCGCAGGTCGTGAATCTGTTAATGCGCTTGCAGAAGGAAAAAGGATTAACCTATCTGTTCATTGCCCACGATTTGTCCATGGTTAAACAAATTAGTGATAGAATCGGGGTTATGTATCTGGGGCATTTAGTCGAGTTAACCACTAGCGGTGAACTATATCATAACCCGATGCACCCTTATACCCAAGCCCTTTTATCGGCTATTCCGATTCCGGATCCGGATGTTGAGGATAAACGAGAGCGAATTATTTTAAAAGGGGAGCTGCCTAGTCCCATTAACCCACCGAGCGGCTGTGTATTCAGGACCCGCTGCCCAATGGCCATGGAAGTGTGCGCAACAGCACGCCCTGATTGGCAGGAACTTGAAAAAGGCCATTTTGTGGCATGCCACTTATATGATAAAGAAAAATCCGGCGGACAAGATTATTCGCAAGTGGCGGCAACAAAGTAGCCATGAAATCATTAGAGAAGAAAATAGCAGAAGAGCTCATCGGGTTCAAGGGTAGAATGGGCTTGGCGATTGAAATCGGCCAGGAGCAAATATATCTGAATTCGGGAGAAGTCTATCCCTCAGCTAGTGTAATCAAGCTTCCCATTTTAATAGAAGGTCTTCGTCAAGGTGAAGCAGGAATCCTAAACTTGGATGATCTGACAGTGATTGAAAATCAGACGGGAGGATCGGGTGTGTTGCAGGCCCTTTCGTCTGGTGCCAAATTATCGATTCTGGACCTCATGACATTAATGATTACGGTCTCGGATAATACTGCCACCAATATGTTGATTGAACGACTGGGAATCGATTCCATCAATACGACCATAAAAAAAATGGGGCTTACTGGTACCATGTTGAAACGAAAAATGATGGATTTTGAAGCAACCGAGCGTGGGGTTGACAATGTAACAAGCCCAACAGATATGCTCCGATGCCTAAAGGCAATCAACGAGGGAAACATTCTGTCAGAGAACGGCAGGAAAATGGCGTTAAAAATCATGCATGCCCAGCAGTTCCAAGATAAGATTCCTGCGATGATGGATTTGGATAAGATTTATGTGGCGAATAAAACAGGCGGTTTGCCTAAAGTTGAGAATGATTGTGCCATCTTGTGTTATAATAACCAAACTGCCTACGCAGCTATCTTAACAGACGAGCTTGAAGATACCTTTATGGCAAGACAGATCATCAGCAGAATTGGTAAACATGTTTATGACTATTTACTTGAATTTAATTAAAAGTAAAACAAACAAAGGACTGACCCAAACGTCAGTCCTTTGTTCGTTTTTCCGGAGAACATTCAATCGTTTTTTTTGTCAGTGTTTGGACTATAATAAAAAGTTTTTTTTAGAAGGCGGTGTTAAACGTAGTTGTTGATTTCCGTTCCAGGCGCGAGAGGTTCGCGGTCACTCGGGATGCCTCCTCACCTGGGGGTCTCCCATGTCCTGTTCTCCCGCATGATTCTTCGTGCCTTTGACTCTAATCAACTATGTTTCAAATCAAAATTGTTCTTTAACACAGCCTTTAAGAAAAAGTTAAGCAACAGGAGGAATAATGAGGTTATACGAAACTTTCAATAACTGAAAGTGTCAAAGCTGGCAACATGGCTTGTATCATCATAAAATCATGGGTGATTAGCTTTAGAACGCCACGTTTTTTATATATAATAAAGTTTAAGATAATGCCCATTGTGAGGAGAGGAAAGAAATGCGTTTATTAGTTGTGGAGGATAATCTTCCATTATTGGAGTCCATTGTGCAGTTGTTATCAGATGAGTTTGAAGTCGATCAAGCTTCGGATGGGGAGGATGCGCTGTTTTTGGCGATGCAAAATATTCATGATGCGATCGTTCTGGATGTAATGATTCCGGAAATAGACGGATTCGAAGTATTGAAGACGATACGGAAGGAAGGATTGACGATACCAGTTCTTTTTCTGACAGCTCGGGATTCCTTGGAGGACCGTGTCAAGGGGCTCGATTCCGGCGGGGACGATTATTTGGTCAAGCCGTTTCAGGCGGCTGAATTAAAGGCAAGAATCCGCGCCTTATTAAGAAGAACCGGCAGTCTGACAACCAACCAAACGATCCAATATCGCGGGATTGAATTATTTGGCAAGGAACGAGATATCCATGTGGATGGAGGGCCTGTTAAACTTACCACAAAGCAGTATGAGCTCCTCGAATATTTGATTCAAAACAAAGGGGCGATCCTTACCAAAGAGCAGATTTATGACCGGGTCTGGGGGTTTGATTCCGATACCACCATCGCCATTGTCGAGGTATTTATGCATCATCTTCGTAAAAAATTAGAGCCATTTGGCTATCATGCGGATATTAAAACCATCCGCGGTGTCGGCTATATGCTTATTGAAGAATAGGAGATACAAATGTTCCGCCAGACACATATTAAACTGACTCTTTTAAATTCACTGGTATTTATTATATTAATCGGCCTATTAGGGAGCGCGGTTTATCTATATACAGACCATCAGCTATACAAGGATGTTAATCAATCCTTGATGGACTCAATTAAACAGATTCAGAATCCAAGAGGGAATAAGGAAAATGACAGGATAAGTGATGGAGGACAAGAACCCGGCTTTTTGCGACGCGACCCACGAATTATTACATTGATTTGGGATGAGAATGGAGAACTCCTATCGGACCAAGACCGTGGGGCCCTAGTATTTCAGGATAACGAAAATCTTATTAAGCCGAAAAAAACGGAAACCCTTGTCGATGTAGATGTAGAAGATTATACGTTCCGTTATACGGCAATTAAGGTTGATACACAACAACTGGGACAATTGACCGTACAATTTGTCCGCAATGTAGATTCTGAAAGGGAATTACTGAATAGACTGCTGTTGATTATTCTTATTGGCTGCGGCGTAGGAGTTCTATGCGCCGTTGGAGTAGGTTACTTTTTAGCCGGCAGGGCACTTGTTCCGATTAAGAATGCTTGGGATAAGCAGCAGCAATTTGTTTCAGATGCCTCCCATGAGTTGAGGACACCACTTGCCGTCATACAAGCAAAGACCGAAATTTTGTTCCGTTCCCCATCTGCGACGGTAAAGGATAAAATCCTGGATATTTCGACGATATCAACCGAATCAAGAAGACTGTCGAAACTGGTTTCCAATCTGCTTACCCTGGCAAGGTCCGATTCGAATCAAATCGAAATGAACAAGCAGACGTTTCAGCTTGATGAACTGTTAAAGGATATTACCCAGCAATTTGAAGATCTCGCTTTATATCAAGAAAAATCCCTTCAATTGGATGCCCAGGAATCCGTAACATTTTTTGCGGATAAAGAAAGGATTCATCAGCTGATTGTCATTCTATTGGACAATGCGATTAAATACACCCATGAAGGAGGGGATATTTTACTCTCCTGCAAACAGACTCATTCCTCCATTTGTCTACAGGTAAATGATACAGGTATCGGTATACCTGAGAAGGATATCCCGAAAATCTTTGACCGGTTCTATCAAAGTGACAAAGCCCGTTCCGCCGCTGAGGGAACCGGCCTCGGATTATCGATTGCCAAATGGATCATTGATAAACATCAGGGGAAAATAAAGGTTAACAGTACGGTTGGCAAGGGAACCAGTATTGAAATCACTTTTCCGAGAACCCAAAAAAGTTAATGTCTAAAAAAAGCTGTTGGTTATCCAACAGCTCAGGCTGTCGAAAAACCCTCGACAGCTTTTATTTTAGCCTAGATACTTTAACCATTCACCGCGTTAATTTGTTATAATATAATTATAAAGTTATGCCTAAAGAATCCTTCCAAATTCAATATGAATTTGTGTCTCTTGATGAATTAGTACCTGAGCATCACCTTCTTCGTTTAATTTGATAAATATATTGATTTTTCCGTTATTCTAGAAAAAGCTCGTCCTTTTTATAGTGATGTACAAGGGATCAAAAAACAAAGTAAAAGTCATAACTCGACATGTATGGGAGGAACACAAGGAAAAGGTTAGACTAAATCGATTATCAAAATCAGGTAAAATGCTTTATAAATTTAGAAAGGAAAAAATTGAGCGAAGCTTCGCAGACTCAAAAGAGCTGCACGGGCTTCGCTACTGCCGGTTGCGGGGATTGAAGAATGCAAGTGAACAGGCTCTTCTAACCGCGGCCTGCCAAAATATAAAGAAGATTGCAACACATTTAGCAAGGCTGGAAAAAGTTTGTTGCAATTCTTTTGGTTGATTTGTTCCTGTTGATTGGAGCGGAAGGTGCGAAGACTCCTGCGGGAGTACGGGGCCGAGGAGGCTCCCCGGCACGCCCTAAGGTCCGCGAAGCACCTGGAGCGGAAATCAACAGGCCACTTTGCAGGAACAATTAATTCTGGAAATCTCTAATTTAGTTCAACTTAAAATAAAAAATTGCCGAGAAAGATAACCTTTCTCGACAATCTGAAGCTGTTGGTTATCCAACAGCTTTTTTCATGTTTAGACCTATTATTCGACGATGACGGTTCCTTTTAACATATTCATTCCGCAACTATAGGTAAATTCCCCTGCTTTGTCCGCTGTAAAGCTGAGAGAGGTGGTTCCCAGCTTTAAACTGGCATTTTGAATGTTAAAGTCAGGAAGATTAAAGGTGGCATAACAACTATCTTCAAACGGGTTATCAATTTGCAGTTCCACC
Source organism: Neobacillus camarae (assembly GCF_054950115.1). Lineage (NCBI taxonomy): Bacteria > Bacillati > Bacillota > Bacilli > Caryophanales > Bacillaceae > Neobacillus > Neobacillus camarae. The sequence goes on from NZ_JBUCKX010000001.1 coordinate 1,425,102, forward strand.
AGACTTCCTCTTTTCACTCGAATCACGTTTGGCGAATATCCCTTTTCGGTAACCAATATCTTGATTTTTGGATTGGTATCACTCCTGGCATCGATTTCTTGACTGGTCTTCTCCGGTTGTGTCTGGGTCTCTGTTGAGGATGCTTTTGCGGGAATTTCCACTAAGTCGCTGCTATAGAGAAAAAGGAACAGGCTAATCAGCAGAATTCCGGCAACTAAAATGGCAAATGGAGTAAGTTCTTCGGTTTGGACCTTTATTTTTTCATTTGTTTCCGCCAACAAGTACAGAAGCACCATCCCAATGATTACAACATACAAACCTAATAATATTCCAAGTAAGATGGCAGGATTGATGAACTGGAGCAGGATTCCTAGAATCGCCCCGGTAATTGCTCCTAATAAACCGGCTATGGAGCTGAGTAATATCGATGGGAGCCCTGCTGGATGCCCAGCTAAAAACCCAACAAAAAATCCCAATAACAAGCTGATTCCTGTCACAAGGAAGATTTCCCCTGACATTAACCCGAGGACAGCCCCAGACAATAGCCCGGTTACGGCAGAAACCGCAATCGATGCCAGCATCCCTGCGGTTTTGCTCATCTTGGTTTTATAATGATATAAAAGATAAATGGAGAATCCGGAAGCTGCGGCAACAATCACGGCAGTAATAATGAAAAAAATATTCATGAGTATTTCCCCTCGTATGTAAGTCTTAACAACATACGTAAATTATAAAGGTAAGAAATAGGACTAGCTTACAAACGATTTGAACGTTTTATGAAACTTATTCATCCGGAACCAAGGTTTAAGCTTTTCAAAGATTGGCAACTCTGTTAATATATCTTTTGTACTCATTTGGTTCTTATGAGGAACAAAAAAATTTTCTATTAGTAAGAATTGACTTTTAAGGTCGGGAAATATATAATTTTTTCAATAAAATATGATTGAAGCGATGACGGGGACTAGTAAAATGAACCGGTCTTACAAAGAGAGGATACCATTGGTGCGAGGTATCTTAAGACAGTTATTTGAACCTGCCTCACGAGTTCTGTATCGGATATTCATGAAGATGCACGCGGATAAAATCCGTTATCATGTCGAGAGTTTAAAGCAATTGCTTTAAAAAATTTAGGGTGGTACCGCCAGGCCTTGGTCCCTTTTGTGGATTAAGGCCTTTTTATATTTATATGAATAATAATGAGGTGTCTAACATGGCAAAGGAATTTGTAAAAGATATTACCGCAATGGACGATGATTTCGCCCAATGGTATACGGATGTCGTGACGAAAGCGGATCTGATTGACTATTCAAGTGTTCGCGGATCGATGATTATTCGTCCATATGGAATGGCATTATGGGACAATATAAAAAACGAACTGGACCGGCGGATTAAAGAAACCGGCCATGAGAATGTATATATGCCTTTATTCATCCCTGAAAGCCTGCTGCAAAAAGAGAAGGACCACGTGGAAGGCTTCGCTCCGGAAGTGGCTTGGGTTACTCATGGCGGTTCGGAAGAGTTAACCGAAAGACTGGTGGTCCGTCCAACATCAGAGGTATTATTCTGTGAGCATTACAGCAACATCATCCATTCTTATCGCGACCTGCCAAAGCTTTATAACCAATGGGCCAATGTCGTCCGCTGGGAAAAGACAACCCGTCCATTCTTAAGAACACTGGAGTTTTTATGGCAGGAAGGCCACACGGCCCATGCGACTGACGAAGAGGCAATGGAAGAGACCATCAAAATGTTGAATGTCTATGCCGCTATTTGTGAAGAGATATTGGCGATACCGGTTGTCAAAGGGCAGAAGACGGAAAAAGAAAAATTCGCGGGAGCTAAAGCTACTTTTACCATCGAGAGCTTAATGCATGATGGCAAGGCGTTGCAATCCGGTACTTCTCACCATTTTGGAACCGGGTTTGCTGAAGCGTTCGGCATCCAATATACGGACAAGGATGGTAAGCTGCAGTACGTACATCAAACTTCCTGGGGCTTTACTACAAGGATTATTGGGGCACTGATTATGGTTCATGGCGATGACCGCGGTTTGGTGATTCCGCCAAAAGCCGCACCAACCCAAGTCATGATCGTGCCAATTGCCCAACATAAAGAGGGCGTCCTTGATTTTGCTTATGATTTGAAACAGTCTCTGGCAAAAGTAGCCCGCGTGGATATTGATGCCAGCGATAAAAAACCAGGCTGGAAATTCAATGAATACGAAATGAAGGGAATCCCAGTCCGTTTAGAAGTGGGTCCAAAAGATATTGAAAACAAGCAGGTGGTTCTAGTAAGACGCGACACGTTGGAAAAAATCGTGGTTTCCATGGACGAACTAGAGACCAAACTTGTCGAGTTATTGGATGATATTCAATCCAATCTTTATAATAAAGCCTTCAAGCATCGTGAAGAGAGAACATCAGTTGCGACAACGCTGGATGGATTAAAACAATCATTGGAAAGCAAACCAGGTTTTATCAAAGCCATGTGGTGCGGCGATTTGGCCTGTGAAGAAAAAATCAAAGAAGACGCAGGTGCGACTTCCAGATGCATTCCATTCGAGCAAGAACAAGTAGATGAAAAATGTGTGTGCTGTGGCAAAGACGCCAAGCATATGGTGTATTGGGCAAAAGCATACTAAAAGATTTGAAAGAGGTTCTTCCTATTTGGAAGAATCTCTTTTTATTTGGAAAGTGGGCGAAATGGAAAAGTGCCGGTAAATTTAAAAAAGCACCGGTAAGGGGCCCAAAAGTGCCGGTAATATACTAAAAAACGCTGGTAAGGTATTCCATTATGCTGGATTAATCATGTGAATGGCCGGCAACGTGTGTATATCAAGGCGGTTTTTTAATCTGTTAAAGGATTTTGGCACTTTTGGTCGAAATATTAAGAGGTATTAAGGGGGGCACAACATTATGAAACCAATATTAATAGAATTCCCAGAAGAAATATATACAGAACGGTTACTTATCCGCAAGCCGATGCCTGGAGATGGCAAAGCCGTTTATCAAGCGATGCAGGCCTCAATGAACGAATTAAAACCATGGATGCCTTGGGCGCATCGAAACCAAACAGAAGAAGATGTAGAAGCCAATATGCGCGATGCCCATGTTAAGTTTTTAGCTAGGGAAGATTTGCGGCTTCACTTATATGATAAAGGTACCGGTGAGTTTATTGGTTCCTCTGGCCTGCACCGCATCAATTGGGATATCCCGAAGTTTGAGATTGGATATTGGATTGACACCAGGCATAGTGGAAGGGGATACATAACAGAGGCTGTTGAGGCAATCACTAATTTTGCCTTTCAGGAACTCAAGGCAAGACGGGTGGAAATCCGCTGCGATACAAATAATAGTAAATCCAGGGTGATTCCCGAGCGGCTTGGATTTACATTGGAAGGTATCTTAAAAAAGGATGGAAGATCCGCAGATGGTACGGAGCTTCGGGATACATGCGTTTTTGCAAAGACAAAATAACAAAAATTAAAAGAGTGCCAAAACTGGCACTCTTTTGTAAGAAGACATTATATTTTTCCATCCAATAAATATTTAGTAATGGCCATATATTCACGAAAATAGTTTTTAGGAACGGAAATAAAAGGCGTTTTTGACGGCATGCCAGATAGGTCCAAATCCTGTTGGCGGGCAATGGCAATGGCCCGGTACATATGGAATGTGTTCGTCACGATCACTCCTTGTCCTATATTTTTAGGAAGGAGTTTTTTAGAATACAAAATATTTTCATAGGTACTTGTCGATTGGTCCTCAAGGATAATCCTGGACTCATCAATTCCCTGTTTCACCAGCTCGCGCTTAATGGCTTCAGCCTCCGATATATCCTCACCCCGGCCCTGGCCTCCGGATGCAATGACGAATGTTTTCCGATTTTCCTTCAGATAATCTGCGGCGGCATCAATACGCGTGGCAAATACAGAAGTCGGAGTGGTGCCTTTCACTCGTGCTCCCAAAACGATTATATAGTCGGCATTCTTAGGAGGTTCCAAATGACTGTATTGACTAATTTTATATTGTAATATTCCAGCATATAAAAGGCCTAGAATTAACAGGATTCCCAGCGTATATTTTATTTTCTTTTTTCTTTTCATATTTCCCTTCCAATCTGGTTAGTATCAACGATAAAAAATTTAAACAGTATTATTATTCTATCAATTAATTCAAATAATGTATAATAATAGAAAAAAGAATGCACCACTTTTTTAGGAGGTATATACGTGTCAACGATTACTTTAATGAAAAAAACGGCAAGTATTGTATTGGAAAAGAAAAATCTAAAAAATGTCACTGCAAGGATAGGGCTGGTTTTGGATATTTCAGGCTCAATGAGGACCCTTTACAAAAACGGAACTGTACAAAAAGTGGTGGAGAGAATCCTCGCGGTGGCCAGCCAATTTGATGATGACGGCACATTGGATGTTTGGGTGTACGACAATGAATTCTCTCGTTTAAAGTCGGTTACAGAGCGGGACTTTGATAACTATGTTGAAGAATACATACTAGGAAATGATTTAATTCATAAATTCGGCAGGAATGATGAGCCGCTTGTAATGGAAGATGTGATAAAAAAATATACCGTCGAGTCACCATCAAAGGATCCCAGTTTTATCGTTTTTATCAATGATGGCGGTTGCAAAAGGACTATTAAGAAACCAGTCGTGGAATCATCCACTAAGCCAATCTTTTGGCAATTTGTCGGCATTGGGGACTCTAATTTTGAAGTTCTTCAAAAATTGGACACCATGGAAGGGCGGTTCGTCGATAACGCCAACTTTTTTCATATCCAAGATATCGAAAAAACAACAGATGAAGAATTGTATAACCAATTACTAAATGAGTTTCCATCTTGGTTATCAGAAGCCACGTCAAAAGGGATTTTGTAGTTGGAAGCAAAAAAGGACTGAGTACAATCAGTCCTTTCTAAGAGACGAAACATCATTATTTGTCTTTGAGGATTGTCCAGCTCCACAAGGAAAGCTTCGTCAGCATAGGCTTCGCATGAACAAAAAAACGGTAGCTTTTTGGAGGGAGGCCTGTTGTGTGCTGCCCAGGGCGCTTACAGTTTTCCTATTCACAAACCCATGACAGCCCAATTGTCCCAACACCGGTATGCACACCTGCAACGGTTATCAGCATCAAAACTTCTGTTTCCATATTCGGAAAGGCTTCTTTCACTAATCTTTCAAGTTCTGCTGCCTTTTGATTGTCATTGGCATGTAGAATAGCTACTTTGTTTATGGTTTTAACTGAAGCATCTTCTTTTAATTGATTAAGCAGCCATGATAAAACCTTTTTATCAGTGCGGACCTTTTCCTTAATCTTGGCGGCACCTTCTTCAATCGCCAAGATCGGTTTGATATTAAACAAGGAGGCCAAAATTTTTTGGCTTCCGGATACGCGGCCGCTTTTGTGCATCTGATCAAGATTAGAGGGAACTAGATATAATCGTGTATGGTCACGCAGGGCATTTAGTTGGGAAACGACATCCGCAATGTCAAGGCCCGATTCAGCCAATTCAATTCCTCTTTTAATAATAAAAGATAGAGGATAAGAACCTGTTAGAGAATCAATCGCAAACAATTTGAAATCTGCCATCTCTGCTGCCATAACAGATGATTGATACGTTCCTGTTAAAGTGCTGGAAGCATGGATCGCGATACCGAAATCATACTCTTCTTTTAACTTCTGATAAAGCTCTACAAAATCATTAATGGAAGGTTGAGAGGATTGAAACTTGCCATCTTCCTTTTGCATCCTTTCATAGAACTCTTTTTCGGTAATATCGACTGTTTCTTTGTAAAATTCATCATTTATCACCACATGCAAGGGAATGACATGTATTTGATGCTCATCTATAAATTCATTATTTAAAGAAGCGGTTGTGTCAGTTATCCATGCAATCTTAGCTTTGACCATTTTCTCTTCCTCCGGTAGGAATTCTTTTACCAATGATATAAAACGTTTTATTAAAAAGCATTTACAATAGGATTACCTTACTAAAATAATAGCTAGTAAGCTAGTTATATTTGTCATGTTTTAAAAAATTTTCGTTAAATAATAATAAGTGTGATTTACATCACTTAGTACCTGTGTTTTCCATTGTATAATTAACAACATGTTCATAGTGAAAACGCAAGGAGGATGTAAAAATGCTAGATCAAAAGACAGTAGAAATCATCAAATCAACTGTCCCCATATTGGAACAACACGGCGAGGCAATTACGACAAAATTCTATCAACTCATGTTCAGTAATCATCCTGAATTATTGAATATCTTTAATCATGCTAACCAAAAACAAGGAAGGCAGCAAAGGGCACTTGCAGGGGCTGTGTATGCTGCAGCAAAATACATCGATAACCTTGAAGTGATTATACCGGTTGTTCAACAAATCAATCACAAGCATAGAAGTCTAGGTATTAAACCTGAGCATTATCCAATTGTCGGTAAGTATCTTCTTTTGGCGATTAAGGAAGTTTTGGGAGAAGCAGCGACTGATGAGATCATCCAAGCATGGGAACAAGCTTATGGTTTAATTGCGGATGTATTTATCAGTTTGGAAGCAGAAATGTATGATGAAGCCAAGAATCAGACAGGAGGCTGGGATGGATTCCGAAGCTTCACAGTGGAACGAAAAGTGAAGGAAAGTGAGGTCATTACCTCATTTTATTTAAGACCTGTGGACCAAAAAGGGATTGCCGGATTTAAACCAGGACAATACATAAGTATTAAACTAGAAATCCCAGGACAAAAATTTACCCATATTCGCCAATATAGTTTATCTGATGCCCCAGGAAAGAATCACTATCGAATCAGTGTCAAGAAAGAAGCGGGCACAGAGAATCCAGACGGAGTGGTCTCCAATTATCTGCATGAGCACATAAACAAAGGAGATACCCTAAATGTAAGTGCACCAGCTGGAGATTTTGTTCTGGATACAGAAAAAACTTCACCACTTGTACTATTGAGCGGCGGGGTTGGATTAACTCCGATGATGAGCATGCTAAAAACGGTTGTAACCCTGCAGCCAACCCGAGAGGTTACCTTTATCCACTCGGCTGCCAACAGTCATGTTCATGCCCTTAGAGATGAGGTAGAAGAATTATCAGCCCTCGACAATGTAAAATCTTATGTATTTTATGATTCTCCTACAGAGGAAGACCGTAAGAACCATTCTTATGATGTTGAAGGCTATGTAACCAAAGAATGGCTGCAAACTAACTTAGCTGTTAATGAATGTGATTTTTATTTCTGCGGACCTGTGCCGTTCATGAAAGCAATAAACCGCTCCTTGAAGGATTTAGGTGTGAATGAAGAGCGAATTCATTTTGAATTCTTCGGCCCCAAAGGCAACTTAGATTAATAGTTCAAAAACCGATTCCAAACCCAAGGAGTCGGTTTTTTTATTATGGCTCTGTTAAACGATATTGTTGATTTTTAAAAACCCTGCTGACTGGATTGGAAATCAACAGCCATCTTTAACAGGGCCTTTATCATAAATATGAATAATAGTTGAACGGATAGGCAAAATTCCCCCATAAAGAAGTGTCTTGAAAGTTTGAAACCACCAGAAACTGTGATTAAATAATAGAAAAGGTTAAAAGCAAGAAAGGAAGAGTAATCTTGAGCAAGAATTATGTTCGCTTGGTTACAATCATTGGAGCGGTATTTTCTCTCCTATGGCTGGGTGGCCTTGGCTGGGCTGTCGGGAATTATTATGCCGGCAAACCGGAGTCAATCCCCCAAACCAGTCCCCATGAAAAAACAGTCGACAGTAAAAAAGGACTCACGATTACCGCTATAGGGGACTCGTTGACAAGAGGGACGGGGGACGAGACCGGTAAGGGATATGTGGGTGATTTGGTGGATGAATTGAAGAAAAAAACGAAGAAGACTATCCAGTTAACCAACCTCGGCATCAATGGACAAACCTCGGATCAATTAAAACAGCAGGTACAGCAAAGTGAAGTGGGCAGGCAGCTTCAAAAGGCCGATATCATCTTGGTGACCATTGGCGGAAACGATTTGTTTCGTGGCGGCCAGGGTTTGGTGGATTTTGAAACGGACAATATAACGGAAATCGAGAAAAAATACTTGGACAACCTGAATTTTATCCTCCAACAAATCCGAAAAAACAATCAGGAGGCGACGGTATTTTTTGTTGGCTTGTATAACCCTTTCATCGAAATGGACCAGGGGAAAGAAATGTCCAAAATTGTCCGCCGCTGGAATTATGACAGTGCCGAAGTAAGCGCAAATTTTCCGAAGGTGGTGTTTGTTCCTACCTTTGACTTGTTTGAGTTGAAGGTGAACGATTATTTGTATACAGACAAGTTTCATCCAAATACAAAAGGGTATCGCTTAATTGCTGAACGAGTGGCCTCATTAGTTACCTGGTAAGGAGAACGGATTCATGGAGAAAGACATTACTTTAGCAGTGAAAGATTTGAGAAAAGTCATTGGCAGAAGGGAAATTATTAAGGGGTTAACTTTTGATTTACGTCAAGGGGAAGTATTCGGCTTCCTTGGCCCAAACGGTGCCGGTAAAACGACTACCATCCGGATGCTTGTGGGGCTGATTAAACCGACTTCAGGAAGCATTGAAATCTGCGGAACCAATATCGCGGAAGATTTTCAAAAGGCCTTGGCCAATCTGGGGTGTATTGTCGAGAACCCGGAGTTGTATCCATTTTTATCGGGTTATAATAACCTGTTGCATTTCGCGAGAATGTTGCCGAACGTTGGAGATGTACGCATCAAAGAAGTCACCAAGCTCGTCGGGTTAACAGAGAGAATTCACGATAAGGTGAAGACCTATTCTCTTGGAATGCGTCAGCGCCTCGGTATTGCCCAAGCCCTGCTTGGTAGCCCCAAAGTGTTAATTCTTGATGAGCCGACCAACGGCTTGGACCCCGCGGGTATTAGGGAAATGCGCGAATTTATTCGTTTCCTCGCGGAAAAAGAGGGTTTGAGTGTTTTGGTTTCAAGCCATTTATTGAGCGAAATCCAGCTATTGTGTGATCGGGTGGCGATTATTGCCAAAGGGTCGATTATCCGGACGGACACAGTGGAAAGACTCTTGTCCAACCGTGAGCGCGTTGCATGGCGGCTATCTCCTTTTGAGAAGGGCAGGGATATACTAGCGGCATTGACCCCAATTGAGGAAGCGGACAACCAAACGGTCCTGACGGAATTTAATGAACAAAGAACCCCGGAATGGAACAAATTGCTGGTGGAAGCCGGTGTCTCGGTATTGGAAATGAACCGAAAAATGCCGGTTCTCGAAGACTTGTTCCTGGAGTTAACTGGAGGGGAATCCATTGAATAAATTGATTCAAAATGAAATGATGAAGCTGATTGCCAAGAAACGCCTTGTGGTGATCGCCCTAATCATTGGCGTATTGGTCGTCCTGTTTACCTATGCCCAATATAAGGAAGTGCAGAGAGAACGTGAAAAGCTGGGGACCAATGACTGGCGAACGATCCTCCAGCAGCAAATTGTCGATACAACTAACCGGCTGAGCAGCAACCGGTTATCTGATGAATGGAGGCAGGAACTGCAGATTTCCCTGCAACAGAAGCAATATTATTTGGATCATGATATTAATCCATCCGAACCTGGTGCACCTACGTTTATGAGGATCTTTTTGGAGAATTCCATTGATTTATTTATTCCCCTGATGGTGATGGTCATCGCAAGCGACCTTGTGTCATCGGAGCACAGCATGGGGACGGTCAAGCTGCTGTTAACCAGACCGGTCAAGCGCTGGAAAGTATTAATGAGTAAATATATCACCTTATGTTTCGCCATCTCGCTGATTATCGCCATAGCCGGTATTCTGTCCTTTATAATATCTGGTTTTGTGTTTGGCTACAAAGGCTGGGATGCGCCGATATTAACAGGATTTAATGTCACGGATACAGGATTGAACACATCTGATGTGCACCTTTTGAGCCTTTGGAAGTTTTTGTTGATGGACTTTGGACTCGTGTGGTTCGTGGCGCTTGTAGTGGGGACATTGTCTTTCATGCTTTCGGTTTTGATTCGCAGTACAGCAGCAGGTATGGGTGTGATGCTGGCCGCGCTTATTTCAGGGGCTATCTTGAGCAATATGGTTTCTTCGTGGGAATCGGCTAAATACTTTTTTATGGTGAATTTGCGCTTAACCGATTATATGCAAGGGAACCCGCCCCCGATTGAAGGCATGACACTCTCGTTTTCCCTGATGGTCTTATTTGTATGGTGGGCAGCGGCATTTGCTGTTTCTTTAATAGTATTTACGAAAAAAGATGTGTATTAGTATATAAAAAAACAGCCCATTCCGTTTAGGAGTGGGCTGTTTGCCTTAAACAGGGGAAGGATAAGGCAATTAAATTGGGATGTTATATTCCATAACCCAAGCAGCAGGGAGGGGTCCCCGCTGCCTGTGGGATAACAGTAATAAGAGATGACTATTGTTTAACAGTAATTTTGACGGGCTCGTGGCTGACGCCAAAGTGCTGTTTCATAATAAGAGCAGGACCGCCAAGCATAAATAGGTACCGGGCCTCAATGACCTGTTTCATAAAGGCGCCAATTAATCCGGATAATCGGACACTGCCAACAAGGCCGACTGCTTCCCATGTACCTAGGGAGGCAACAGATCCTTTATGATGATACTCAAACGGCGTTAATGCTTCACCGCGAATCGCCGCGACAATGTTTTTGGCACAAACGGGCGCTTGCTGCAACGCTACTTGCGCAGTTGGAGGCAATGCTGATTTTTCATTTTTCATAGATAATGCATTGTCGCCAATACTAAACACGTTTTTCATGTTTTTCACTCGTAAATAAGAATCGACTGGGATCTTTCCTTTTTCTATTGGAAGACCGAACTTTTGCACGATTGTGTTTCCTTTTACACCACAAGACCAAATGACGGTACGGGTAGGAATTACTCCTCCATTTTCCAGACGGATTTCTTCCGGTGTGCATTCTAAAATTTTCTTGGAAGTAATTAACTCCACTTGATGCTTTTCGAAAAACTGGGTTGTATATTCGATTGATTGCTTAGGGAAAAACGGTATAACGGATGGTGCGGCTTCCACTGCGACAATCTTAACTTGTTCAAATGGAACATTATGTTCTTTGCATAATTTTGGCAGGGCATCAACCAATTCGCCGACCATCTCGATTCCAGTAAAGCCGCCGCCAGCCACGACAAAGGTCAAGCGGGAGGGGTCCTGGTCCTGTTTGTATGAATTAAATTGTTTTATGATATGATGATAGATCGCTTTTGAGCTCCTGAAACTGCGGATTTCAAAGGCGTGTTCCTTGATGCCAGGGATTCCGAAAGTTTCAACCTCAAATCCTAGAGCGACGAGTAGGTAATCGTACGGCACTTTTTCTCCTCCAACCAGGCAAACCTCCTGGTTGTTCGTATCGACTGTATCGACTTCAGCTTTTAGGAAAGTCGTTTTTTCCGGATTAAGTAATTCAGGTATTGAAAGAGCAATCTGCTTGTCTGTAGCAGTGGCTGCTCCAATTTTATGCAATTGAGTTGTTAAGTAATGATAATCGTGCTTATTGATAACTGTGACATTGGCTTCACCGGATTCCAAGAACTTTTCAAGACGTTTGCTTGTAATCATTCCTCCGTATCCGCCACCTAAAATAACAATATTTGGTTTTGACATGCTAACCACTCCTGCCCCCGATATTTATTTTTATATATTTTTTGTGAAATAATTCACAAATAGAGTCAAAAAAATAAGACGAACTCTGGAATATTTTATTGTGAAATACTTCACAAGTGTTTACAACAATAAGATTACGATATTTTTACAAAAATCTCAAGACGGTTTAGCCAATATTTATGTCAATTTGGTAAATTTTTTTGCCATAAACAGGGAATGATAAATTCGTTCAAAACGATCCTATTGTGTTGAAGATTTAGAATAGTGAAGGGAGAAAAATAATGAAAAGGTTATTGTTGATTATGGCTTTATTGATTTCGTTACCTGGAATTGCCGGCGCGGAAGGTTCCAGCAATGGGGAAACAAATGAAAAGCCATGTCTGAATTGCAGCGAGGAACACAGAAGCCATCATAAGATGATGCATAAGGATTGGCAGGCAGAACAGGCGAAAAGGGAGCAAAAGCTGTTAGCTTGGGTTGACCAATATACTCCTGACAAAAAACAGGAATGGACAACAGTAATGGCGGAAAGAAAAGAACTTCGTAACCAATGGATGAGCCCGGAAAATGCCACTAAGCGGGAAAAATGGAAAACTGAAAAAATGGCAAAAATGAAAGAACTCCGAAAACAATTGGAGGAAGGCAAAATCACAAAAGAGGAATTCATAAAACAAATCCATGGTGGAAAAGGTATAGAAGAATGGAAGTCATTCCATGACCTGCGGCTAGCCGTGGAAAAACAGGATAGTGCACAAGCAACCGCCATATTGAACCAGTTATTGGTCCAATATAAAGAGCGCAATAAAATGCTGAGAGAGAAATTGAAGTAAACCAGAAACGGTAAAGGGGTTTTTAGATGGGCAGAAAAACAATGATGATGACAACGGTGGCTTTAGGAGCAGCCTATTTGCTTCGTAACGAAAAATCAAGAAAACAAATCATGAACCAATTCCAAAGTTTGGCTGAAAAGTCCAGAAGGTAACATTGGCTCTAGAACATACTCAACAGCAAAAAAGCAAGGTGAATCCATCGATTCAGCTTGCTTTTTAACTTTTGTTATTTTTTTAAATCAGGTGCGGATTTTTTGGCCTCTTGTACATCTTCCGTGATTTCCTTTTTTATATCATCCGTAATTCCTTGGGTGGCATTCTTGAATTCACGGATTGATCTTCCGACGGCACGGCCCGCTTCCGGGAGCTTACTGGGTCCAAAAACAATTAAGGCAATGACTACAATTAATATCATGCCCGGAACGCCAATATTAGAAAGCATATTTTCATCCCCTAGTGAAGAGTTCATCATACAAGCCAATTATAACTCCAATGGGGAGTGGTAGCTAGTAGGAGTGCCGAAAACTATTAAAAGCAGATAGGGTCCGGCATTATTTACGCGAAATCGGATTGGACGTAATGATATAAAAGCTTCGCGGTTTGTTCAATGGATTGCTGATGGGTCCGTTCAAAAGCATGTGATGAGTCAATCCCAGGGCCAATCAGTCCATGGACAATATCATGTCCTGACCGGATTGCTGCAGACGCATCCGAACCATAGTAAGGATAAATATCTAATTTATAATGAATTTGATTGGCTTCCGCCAAACCTGCTAAATGTTTTCTGAGCCCATAATGGTAAGGGCCACTGGCGTCTTTGACGCAGATGGAAACTGTATATTCATCGGTGGATTGTCCGTCACCCATAGCACCCATATCGACAGCCAAATATTCGACCGTCTCCGGGGTAATATTCGAGTTCCCGCCATAACCAATCTCCTCATTATTTGAAATAAGAAAATGAGTTGTAAAAGGCAGTGTGATGCGATCGGTTTTAATTTGTTTGATTAATTGAAGTAGGATAGCAACGCTTGCTTTGTCATCCAGATGTCTGGATTTAATATATCCGCTTGGTGTGATTTCCACCCTGGGGTAGAACGAGATAAAATCGCCCACTTCGATGCCAAGGGCCCGAACCTCTTCAGCACTATGTACCTTTTCATCTATCCGGACTTCCATGTTTTCCTGATTCCGTTCCGCTTTTCCGGCATCTTTATATACATGGACAGAGGTTTGGTGCATCAAAATCGTTCCGGTATAAACCTTTCCATTGCTTGTTTCGATTTGACAGTATTCTCCTTCAATGGAGTTATATTTGAAACCGCCAATCAAATCTATCCGCAATCTTCCGTTGGATTTAATCTCTTTGACCATAGCGCCGAGAGTGTCGACATGCGCGGTAAGCATCCGATGCCTGCTCGAATCATTGCCAGGAATGGTGGCAATTAATCCTCCTTTTCTGTTGCTTCTTGTTTCCACGCCAACATCACCCAGGAATTTTTCCACAAACGAAATCACTTTCCCAGTATTCCCGGATGGGCTTGGGATGGAGACTAGTTCAGACAACAATTTCATTGTTTCATCGGTATTGGAATAAGTCATTTCTCTTTCCCCTTTCACGATAAGATACATTCTTATTATATAACTAATCGGCAATATTTACCGAACTCTGGCATAGGTTACTAATGTTGAATTGAAAAAACAGGTTTAGCCTAGATATAATCGGGCATAAATGGGAATAATCAAAAAATTGTCAAAATGGGGTGATGAGAACGTTGACCAGAGTCGAACTACACCAAAAAAATTCAAGGCCATTCCCGTGGAAGGGTCTAATTCTTATCCTGTTAGGGGCGGTTTTTTTCTCCGTTTCCTTGTTCGTCTTCAGCCACTATTATCAAAGCACAATCAGAATAGATGCCCCGGAAGAAAACGTTGGTAAGAAAGTGGTGATTCATATGCCAAACGGGCAGAAGGTGTATACCTATGAAAATTTAATTGTTGAGAAAAACGGCAAAATGTATTACAAAGGGGATCAAAATACGATTGACCTAACAGGCGGAACCATTACCTATGAGAACTGGAATAAATAAGGAAAGCGAAAGCATTTACAGGCGCTTCCGCTAACCTTATTTAAACCAACCCTTCTTTTTAAACCACCAAGACATGCCGACCCCAATGAGGAACATAAGGATGAGTATGACAAAATAACCGTATTTCCAGGTTACTTCGGGCATATAGTGGAAATTCATACCGTAAATGCCGGCAATAAACGTCAACGGCATAAAGATGGTCGTTATGACGGTTAGCACCTTCATAACATGATTGGTTTGATTGGAATTAATTGAAATATAACTGTCACGGATGTCGGTGGTCAGCTCCCGGCTTGCTTCAATCATCTCCGTCAGCTTTAACAGATGGTCATGGATGTCTGAAAAATAAACCACCTTTCCTTGAACCTCTGTCATGCGCTGCGAATTCAGAATCCGATAAATCAGATCACGCATCGGTGTTACGGTATGCCTGAGTGACAGCAGCTGATGTCTTGTGTCAAACAAATCTTCCAGCAATACTTCCATTGACCTGTCCGCTGAGTTTTCATCAATCTCATTGAGCCGATCTTCGATTTTATAGACCAGTGGAAAATAGTTATCCACCATTTTGTCAATTACATTGTATAGCACATGGGCCGGATCCCACTTTTTTACATGGCCTGATTGACGCATCCGGTTCCAAACCTCGTCTATTTCAGGGGATGGCTCGTAATGGAACGTGACAATGTATTTGCTGCTGAGGAAAAAATCAATTTCCTCTTTGGTAATCGTTTCTTGGTTTAACGCTTGGGTCACAAAGAAAGTGTAGTCTTCATAATAATCAAGTTTGGGCCTTTGTAGAAATTGAATACAATCCTCAACGGCTAACGGATGAAAGCCTAAGGGATCGGTCAGTTTTCCGATTTCCAATTCATTGGGCTGGTAAAAATCTATCCAGTACCATTTATATTCCCCGCTGATAAGCCTTTCAATTTCCACATCCAGTACAATATCGGCATTCTTCGTTATGGCAATGGTCTTTATCATATGTACTCCTTATAGGTAAATCTATAACACCACTATAAAGGAAAGACAGCAAAAATAACAGTGCGGTTCTTCATCTCTTTCATTGTTTTTTAGTGGATAGCACGGTTTCCTTCTTCCATTTTTTTTGCTTAATTTTGGATTGTATCCCTTGAAAAAGGCTTTGCAACAAAAGACTGCCTACTGTCAAAATGCCGCTGAACACAATAGCAACCGCCAAATATTCAAAGGGATTATACGATTTTAGACGATTCCAATGAATCGTGCCCACAAGGTCATGGGCGAACAGATTCATGCTGAAAATACCGCAAATAACCGTATATACTGTCAACACCAAAAGTAAGTAACTGTCCCGTTTGGTTGCGGCTGTTTCCTCATAATTAAACAAGCTGACCTGAGCTTCTTTAATATTTTTATATAAGGATTGAATCTGAAAACCTTTTTGGATTAATTCAAAAATTTCCCGGCTGGTACGATTAGCCGGCTGTACCGTGAAAAAGAAATTGGAGGTAAAGGTGTCAATGGTATAAATGAGCTTTTTAATTTTTTGCTGGTCTTGGTCCAGCTTAATGTTCGCATATTCCTCTATCAATTGCAGAAGTTTTTGCTGGTGAAACATCGATATTAGTAAAGCGTAGTACATCGGCCCAAGAAATTGTTGGGTAAGTGGTTCATCATGTTCTGTCTCTCCTGTGGTCAAGCAAGAAAAAATAGTATCATCTGATACTAGCCAAGTGTTGGGCACCCAACGGCAATAACTATGTTTTTCAATAAAATCTGTTATATAGTCCTTATTGGTCCCTCGGCTTGTTCCTAAAGTACTGGCCAAATAAACTTCTTCCTCACTAATAGGCGTTCCTTTTTCAAAATAGAATAACGATTGTACCGCTAATGAACTAGGGTCATAGATTATTTTGTTATGAAGCGAGAATTCAGGCATACCTGAAACTAAACATCCCATTAATTGGCTGATAGTGGTTATTTCCTTATCATCATACCTAAACATGTTTCCGTGTACAGCCGATTTTTCCAGCAAAAGTGCCCAAAACTGATTGGCTGCGTTTAAGTTTTCCTGGAAGGGAAGATCATTTAGTTGGGTACGTATCGTTAAAAATCCAATTTCAAAGGGACAAAATAAAAATTCAACAGCATGAACCTGTAATGGAACATCCCGTTCATTTTTCATAATCCGAATAACTGAATCAAGTGTTTTTCCAAATCCATGAAGCCCTTTTGACTGTTCCGGTTCGGGAAACAGGAAATGGTTGGTCATGGGCAGAAAAAAAGAATCCAAAAGCGGATAGGTTCCATTGTCCACCCTTGCAGCTTCCGATTTTAACCTTTGAAAACCATGATGGTTTAAAAACTCTGTGCAGTCATTCAGGGAAGTTGCCGGGTAAGAGAACGGCAAGACCCATATCATTTGAACGGTTGGGATTTTTATCAAAGCTGGCTGCATTTCTCTAAATCCTCTCGCATAGGAATCTAAATTCAACATGCCCGAAACCTTTATAATTTAACCGGAAAACATGTACCTTAGTTAAAGTGTAATGGTAAATGCGCTAGAATAAAATTCCTTTAATAGGGGAAATTAGGGAAAAGCAGTGGGTAGGGTGAAATTCTTATGCCGACAACGAGGGTAGAGTCGATTAGGAAGAATTTATTGAGCAAAATCAAGGCACCTTCAGTGGATTTGATTACAAAAGAAGTACGGACAAAAGATAAGTATATGGAAATATTATACATAAGCACAATTAGCGACGAGGCAATCATACATGATAAGCTTTTGACCCCTTTTTTTGAAATGGAAAATCAACAGGAATTTTTAACCTTTTTGCAATCACATCCAAAATCCACACCCTTTAAGGATGAGCAAAAAGCAGTTGACGATTTGCTGAAAGGCTTAGTGATTATCTTTTACCAAAATGATATATTCACTTTTGATAGCAAAGCAAACTTAGCAAAAGACACCTCGGGAACGGTTGTGGAAACAACGGTTCAAGGTCCACAATCAGGCTTTACAGAAAATTTGCATACCAATGTCGGACTTATTCGGGAAAAGTACCCTGTACCTGAATTAACGGTTGAACAACATTCGGTTGGGTCACTTTCTAAAACGGATGTGATGCTGCTCTTTGATAGCCGATTTGCTGATCCGGCTACCGTCGAGGAGATGAGAGACTTCCTGAAATCTGTCCATATCCAAATGTTTCAATCTGGAGAACAGCTGCTTGACAGCATTACCAAACATAACCGATCGTTTTTTCCAACGATGTTGGTTACGGAGAGACCTGACCGGGCGGCCATTAATCTATCGACCGGAAAACTCATTATTTTGGTAAACGGCTCACCGTTTGCTGTCATTGCTCCAACGGTGATGAAGGATTTCATGTCGTCGATGGAGGATATCTATCAAACTTATTGGGTCGGCCGTTTCCTCCAAATGTTGCGTTATGTCGGCTTTAATATAAGTGTTGTCCTGCCTGGCTTGTATGTTGCCATGACTGCCTATAATCCTGAGGTATTCCGTGTTCAGCTAGCGTTATCCATTGCCGGCAGCAGGACAGCAGTCCCCTATCCAGCTTTTATCGAGGTTTTAATCATGCTGTTTATGATGGAACTTCTGACAGAGGCAAGTATCCGGCTTCCCAAAGCGATTGGTCCAACCGCCACAACTGTAGGTGGTTTGATTTTAGGGCAAGCTGCAACAGAAGCAGGTCTGGTGAGCAACATCATGGTCATTATCGTTTCCTTTGTAGCGATTACGAATTTTGTCGTCCCGATTAACACCTTCAGTTTTACCATCAGAGTATTGAAGTATCTGATATGGGCATTGGGAACTGTTTTCGGATTGGTGGGGGTAGTACTCGGCTTTTTAATGATCAATGCTTATATGGTAAAACTGGACAGCTTTGGTGTGCCATATTTGACCCTTTTACAAAGTAAGCCAAAAAATTAATCATTTGGGGGAGGGTGCATGAATCGGTATTTTCTTTATTTAGTCCTAATCAATATGTTTATTAATGCCATTATTTTTGTGCCTTCCATTCTAATAAAGTATAGCTTTAATGGTGCTGTGGCATCCGTCCTTCTGTCCATCCCTTATGGAATCCTTATGACCTACCTTTACAGCAAGGCGCTTACAAAGTTTCCGGAACAAGGCCTTCCGGAGATATTAGCTAATACCAAGCACAAATTGTTAAGCAACCTTCACATGGGGTTTATTCAACTCGCCTATTTCACAGCGGGGCTGATCACCTTGCTTGGGTTTCTGGATATCCTCAGCCGGTTTGTCAATCCTGAAGAACCAAGACTTTATCTTTTGATAATTTATTTGGCGGCTGTTTTTCTTGTGATCGGCATGCCGACAGAACGAATCATGTATTTTGTGGAGATCATTTTGTTTTTCAGTGTTCCGTTTCTTGGTTTTATAGTATTTAAAGCCTATACAGGTGAAGAGTTAAGCTGGGATTCTATTTTTGAAGTAACTACTTACGTTTTTGAATGGCCAAATTTAAAAGCTTTCGCGGCGGCAACTTATGTTTTTTCTGGATATGTCAATTTAATCATTTTTAACCGTGTCATAAAGGGAAAATTAAAAATTTGGAATTATCTTTTTGTTCTTCTAGTAGGCATTTTTAATTTGTTTACCACCTTCATGATACCAATTGGTTATCATGGTGCAGATGGTGCTCAAGAATACCTATTCCCTTGGATTTCTACTGCCGATTCTTTAAGACTTGTCTATAGTCCAATCGAACGAGTGATTTTCTTATTTTTGATGCTATACATGGGGATCACGCTAATCAGTGTTTCCGTTCATTGGCATGTTGCCTTGGAATTGTTAAAGGGGACGTTTGGTAAAAAAGCAACAGAAAAAAAGAAATGGCTGGTTATTGCTGGGTTTATTATTATTTCCATATTCTCGGTATACCAAATTAATACGATCCGGTTAAATAAAATAACCGAATATTGGATGATTGTCAGGCTCGTAGTGGAAACGTTATTCGTCGTGTCATTTTATATCTGGAGCAGGAGGAAGGCCACATGAAGCTTTCAAAAAAGTGTTATTGGTTCATCCTTATTCTAACTGCAGTCCTTACGTTAAATGGGTGCGGATATAAAGACATCGATAAACGATTTTTTGTCCTTGCCATGGGTATTGACCCTGCAAAACATAGCAATAAGAAGTATTTAGTCAATTTAAAGATGGCGATTACCCGTGCCTCCAAGGAAAAGCCTACTGATGCGATTATTGTTTCCGCTGAAGCTGATACGATGAGCGAGGCGGTTAGAACGATTAAAACAAAAGTGGAAAGAGAATTAGATTTCAGCCATTTAAAGGTTGTTCTTATAGGGGAAAAGGTAGTTAAAAGCGGAGGGAACGGCGGGATTTTTTATTGGTTTACAAGAAGAAGGGATATCCAGGAAGTTGCCTGGGTGGCTATTGGAAAACCAACCGCAGTTGGTATTCTTCATATTATGCCCAAGTCCGAGCGGCTTCCGGCAAATGCCTTGTTTCTGTCGCTCGGCGAAGATGGTTCTGAGACCCCTTATATCATTTCACAGTATTTATTTGATTTCAAAAAGAGACTAATCGAGCGGGGATTAGACCCGATGATGCCAATTATTGAGCCCGATGGGAAAAATTTATTTCAGATCAACTCGCTAGGTGTTGGAGATAAGAGTAAAATGACATTAATACTTGACCAGGAAGAAACGAAAATGGTTAATTATATGTTAAATAGGGAAAGTAAGAGTGCGCAAAAGGTCGTAAGAGGAAAACATATCTATACCATCGATACACAAAGAGTGAAAACACATTATAAAATCATAACACCCAAAGGAAATCCCCCTTATATTCAAGTGAGTATATCGATAAAGGGACGGCTAGAAGAGACCAATCGGGTTATACGCAACATGCAGTTATACAAGTACGAAGCTACTGCTGAAAAACAACTGAGCAAAGAACTGAAAGATGTGTTAGTAAAACTCCAAAAAGCCAATTTGGACCCAATCGGGTTTGGGCTCCGCTACCGGGCCCGCCATTTCAATAAGAATGACTGGGAACAATGGAAGCGTATTTATCCAAATATAACCTTTAAGGTTATAGCGGATGTACAAATCTCCGATACTGGCTTGATTGAATAACAAAAGGGGACCTGCCTTATTCGGCATGGTCCCTATTTTTTAACTTAAGCTTGTGGTACTGATTCTTTTTTTCTCATTGCTAGTGGAGTATAGACACAGAATGGTTCGCTTTCCATATAGTCGCCTGTCACCGCATAGGTTCTTGAGCGTGAGCCGCCGCAGATTTTATTGTACTCGCAAACGCCACATTTGCCTTTATAGTTATCAGGCTGGCGCAAGTCCTTAAATACCTTTGCATTCCGATAAATCTCAGCAAGCGGTTGTTCACGGACATTGCCGCCGACAATCGGGAGCAATCCGCTTGGCAATACATCTCCAATATGGGAGATAAACGCAAAGCCATTCCCATCGTTCACTCCCTTTGGTGCCCGTTTTAGACCATCATGCATCGAGGCGAAATCAGTGGTGATGGTGTCCTCGTAATGAATTTCTCCCTTATCAATCAATTGGTCCCGCATCTTTTGCTGCAAAACAACGCGGCGATAATGCTGGGCAGCCGTTGTTTTGATATCATATGGAGCGGTTTTGCTGAGATCATATAACCAGCGGAACACCTTTTCGTGTTCAGCCGGGGAGATGCAGGCATCAAGCTGTCCGCGTCCGGTCGGGACAAGCAAGAAAATGTACCACATCACAGCGCCCAATTCTGCCACCAGCTTGGACATTTGTTCAAGCGAGTCATAGTTATACCGAGATATAACCGTATTAATCTGCAATGGCATGTCCAATTCATTCAAGTATTTGATTTTTTCAATCGTAAGATCAAACGAGCCGGGTGTTCCCCGGAAAAAATCATGGATTTCCGGTGTTGGCCCATCCAAGCTGAAGCCCCAGCGGGAAAGTCCAACTTCTTTAAACCGCTTCATTTTTTCGACCGTCACGTTTGGGGTAGCACTCGGTGTCATCGAGACGCGCATGCCTTTTTTTATGGCATAGTCTGCCAAATCGTAGAGATCTTCCCGCATCATGCAGTCTCCGCCTGTAAATACCAGCATCGGATTATCCATCTCATATATTTGATCAATCAGATTGATGCCTTCCTCAAATGTCAGTTCACGCGGGTCGGCCGTAAGCTGTGCATCGGCCCTGCAGTGTATGCATTTAAGTTGACAAGCTCTTGTCACTTCCCAAATGACAATAAATGGGTTTTCATCATAATTTATAGCTTTTCCCACTCCATGGGGGTGTCCTTTTCCTATTCCTTGCATGTTCATCACCAAATTCATATTTATTTTTAAAACGATATTAAAAGGTTCTATAGGTTTATTATAAATTTGGCAGTGTCAGGATGAATCTTAGGTTTGTTACAATATTTCTACATTACTGTCCATCCAAAGACAATGAAAAATAATGTATTACAGTACTGTTACAAATTCGTTACAGAACTTGGGCCAGGTTTGAGGGAAATCCCTGTCAAAAAAGTAACCCCCTTGCAAAACAATTGTAATAGTGGAACCTCTTATTTCCTGTTTAGTAAAAAATTACACTGTAAACCATATCTTTGGTATTTTAACCAGCGGGCAGATTCCTATATGATAAATCTATCTTTACAAAGGGAGTGCTACCGTACATGAAACATTTTCTGACAGCCGCAGCCACAGCGGGCCTCTTGTTTTCATCTTTCGGCGCAGCCGTAAGCGCGGATGAAAATATATACACCGTCCAGCCGGGGGACAGCCTCTGGAACATCTCGCAAACTACTAAAATATCCATAACTGATTTAAAAACATGGAATCATTTATCATCAGATACGATCTATGCCAATCAAAAACTAACCTTACTTGCACCGAATACCCAAAACATTTCGACTACTCCAACAGTTCCAACTAGTCCTTCCATTACTTATACGGTGAAGGCAGGGGACACGCTTTCGGGCATTGCCAAACAATATGGCACCACTGTTACTGCCGTTAAAACACTAAACGCATTATCAACAGACACGATTTATGTCGGGCAAAAGCTTGCAATCAGCAGCACCCAAACTACTACGGTACAGAACCCAACGGTTTCCACTTATACAGTTCAAAGCGGGGACTGCTTGTCTATTATTGCCGCGCGGTATAATGTGACCGTTGCTCAATTAAAATCTATCAATCAATTAACTACTGACACCATTCATGTTGGACAAGTTTTAAACATTCCTTCCACAGCTGCTTCGCCTGCTCCGGCGCCTAATGTCACGGCTTCCAAAGCACAATTGGTAGTGGCTGAAGCAAAAAAATATATCGGCGCACCTTACTTATGGGGAGGGACGACACCAGCAGGATTTGATTGCAGCGGGTTCACCAGTTATGTTTTTAACAAAGTGGGGGTAACCATCCCACGGACCTCAGCCACACAATGGTCGGGACTGAAGGCGGTCAGTGCACCGAATCCCGGCGATTTAGTATTTTTTGAGACCTATGCCCCAGGGCCTTCCCATGTGGGAATCTATATAGGGAACAATCAATTTATCCAAGTGGGTTCAAAAGGTGCCGCGATTACCGATATGGAAAATACCTATTGGAAACCGCGTTATTTAGGAGCAAGAACAGCATTTTAATTTACAGGTAAAGAGGCTTCTCTCTTGGGCATGGCCCCAATTGGGACAGTCTCTTTTTTTATTTAGCTTTGTTAACGATATTGTTGATTTTTAAACTCTGTTGATTGAAGCGGAAGTCAACAGCCTTATTTAACTCAGCCTTTTATTTAAATAAGTTTTTGTTTATCAAAATCATCAATTCCTATTATACTTAACTGTAAGGTGACAGGTTTTTACTCTTACCGGATTAAATGTTGATTGATGTGTGAAAGTGAGGAACAATGGCTAAACGAGCGATAAGTCTATTCATTTTGGCATTGGTTGTATTCTTTGGCTATACCATGAAGGATGAGCTATTCTCTTTAATGAACGAAGACGGGGGCATATCCGTTTTGATTAGTATCCTATTGGCGGCCATTTCAGTGTTTTTTCCAATCATTCCATTCCCATTGTTGGCCGGAACCATTGGCGCTATATTTGGGCCCGTTAATGGAGCGTTGATTTCATGGGGCGGTGTCATGGCAGGGACCATGATGTTTTTTTTGCTGAGTCACTATGGTTTTCGTGAATATGCCCAACATAAATTAAGTAATTATGCTAAGATAAATGAATACGCAATTTTTTTACAAAAGCACACCTTTTTAGCAGTACTGGCGTTCCGGCTAGTTCCGATTATTCCGGCACCTGCGGTCAATATCCTATGCGGCTTGAGTTATGTGCACTGGCTGCCATTTATTGGGGCAACGGCAATCGGTAAACTGCCCAATATCTTGTTATTTTCGTATGCCGGCTCAAAATTTTATGAAAATAAATGGCTGTCTTTGGGGTTATATGGGCTTTACACGCTTATTATTTTTTTGATCATCCTCGTTTTCAATAGTAAAAGAAAAAAAGGATTCAAACATTAAAGGGCCTTTTGAATATTGAAATCCGGTTTGGATTCAATGGCAATGATTTCTTTAAAGAAACTTTTCAGTATCAGCCATTTGGCAGGGTATGTATACATAAAATCCTCGACCACCGCTGGTGAATAATGGATAAAGCAATCGAGCTGCAAAGGGTCTTTTTTTAAATCATATAAAAGGGCGTGAAGAATCGTATAGTGTTCTTTAAGTTGAAAGGGATTGGGCTTGACAATTTCAATGTTCAGGCTTGACAGGTATTGTTTTATCGATACTTCCTGGAGGGATATACTCTCTTCCATTGAAAGACCATTTAAGCGGATTCGTTCATTAATGAAGTAGATTGCTTTCATTTAAACTTCGTCCTTTCCTCTGTCCTATTTTAGTAATGGTATTGACAGTTGGAGAGGGAAGTATACTTTATTTGTTTTGACATTAAGGAGTTAGCAATGATAAGTGCTTCCATAAATGGGTTTCTTTTAGCATTTGGTTTAATCTTGCCCCTCGGGGCGCAAAATGTGTTTGTATTCAATCAAGGAGCCATTCAGCCGCGATGGCTAAAAACGCTTCCGGTAGTTTTAACTGCTTCACTCTGTGACACGTTGCTGATTTCGCTGGCGGTTTTTGGGGTATCAGCTGTTGTTCTTGCAATCAGCTGGATTCAAACGACATTGCTGGTAATTGGCATTGGGTTTTTATTTTTTATGGGATACTCGACATGGAAGAGCAAGTCGGGGGCCACAGGAACAACAAATCAGACTTTCACGCCCGGCAAGCAAATTGCATTTGCCGCGTCCGTTTCCCTATTAAATCCACATGCAATATTAGATACAATTGGCGTAATCGGCACCGGGTCAGTATCCTATACAGGTTCTGGGAAGATTGCCTATATGCTGGCCTGTATTCTAGTTTCTTGGATATGGTTTTTTGGGTTATCGATAGCCGGTCGAATTTTGGGAAAGTGGGACCAATCAGGAAAATTTATCATACTTTTAAACAAAATATCCGCTATCATTATGTGGGGAACCGCCATTTATCTTATTTTTACACTAGTCTAAAGCAATATCCTTTTTATTTATTGGAAGATGATATCTGTTATGAATTCGTTTTTTCTTGTGCAATCTAAACTCGGGTTGAGTTCTCAATCCGATTGTCCCGAAGTGATAATCCACTTAAAAACGGAGGACTGACATGCTAACACCACAACATTCGATTACACACATCAATCAATGCCGTCAAATTGCTCAAGCATTAATAAATCAAACGCAGCAAAGCAACCGGATCTATCAGCAAATGCAACAAAATGAACAGCAAAACCTTCAAATGCTGGAGCAAATGTTGCAAAAGGAAAGAATGGCGGTACAAACCATTCAGCAAAGCCTTCAAGGGCATGAAATGGCCATTCAGCGATGTCAAGAAGTTATCGCGCAGTGTAATCAGCTGGAGCGGGAATTAACTGGACAAATGGGGATGGGGACAGTCGGATTCCAAGGCCAATCCTTTGGAAATCCTGCATACCAAAACCATTCATTCCAAAATTCAAATTCCCAGTATCAGTCTTTCCGTCAATAAGGACAACGAAAGCAGCACGCATAGCTGACATGCGTGCTGCCTTTTTTAAACAAAAAAACGGCCCGGCTAGTGGCCGGGCGCACAAACACATATATATAAAAGGGGGCGGAGGTTAAAAGGGTTCTTCACGGAACCTGATATAATCATAACGGGAGAATATGAACAAACCATGAATAGAAAATTAATAGAATAAGAAACTTTTAAAAAAAGGGGAAGGAAGAATGAAAAACTATCATTGCTGTGCAACATGCAAAAACTTTCAAGCCGAAAGAAAAAACGGCCAAATGGTCTACCTCTGCAGCCGTCTGGGCTATCAAACAAAAACCACTTACAAATTCAACTGCTGGGATCCACGAGACGATATAAAAAAACGGATTACCGGACACCCACCGATGCGTTAACGCTGTACAGGGGTGGGGGCCTGTCCCCCGGCGCGTTAACGCGTTACTTTAGTGGGGGGGCAGGCACGGTTTAGTGTTTTTTTAGTTGGAAGTAGGTATCCAGTATGCGTCGGCCAATTTTGAGGTTGGCTTTGTTTTCGTTGTCGCCTTGGTAGGCCCAGGGGACTAATACGGCTAGGGCCACTTCCGGGTGGTCGCTTGGGGCGTAGGTAACCAGGCTCAGGTTCATGACAGGTGGTGGCTCTTTAAAGTTTTTTCTTAATGGACCGTCGTAAAAGGCTTCTGCTGTTCCGGTTTTACCTGCCGGAGCATAGTTTACGTTTGGAAATGATTTGTAGGCGGTTCCTCCAGGTTCCTGCATGACCTTTTTAAACCCCAGTCTCACCCGATTCAACCACTCCTTCTTCACATCAATCGTATTGAGAACAATTGGGTTGATCGACTGGACCACAGGGCCAAGTTCCTCTGAGTCATGACCGCCGCTGCGGATTTCTTTTACGACATGCGGTTTCATCCGATAGCCGCCATTGGCAATGGTGGACACGTACTGGGCTAGCTGCATGGCGGAATACGTATCGTATTGGCCAATTACAAGGTCCAGGAGATGCCCGGGGAGTCTGCTCGACCCTTTATATCCATATTGTTCATTGGGCAAATCGATTCCTGTCCGGGTGCCTAAACCAAATGAGGCAAAGTGATTACGAATGTCCTCAAAGGCATTCTTATTGACTAAAGTTAATGGTTTTTCATATTCATATTTTCCTTTTCCAATGCGAATGGCGGTGTGAAACATATACACGTTGGAGGATTTTTTTAAGGCATTGATATCATTTAACCTTCCTAAGTAGGAATAAGACTTTTTCACTGGAGTGTCCTTTATTTTAATCCCCGAATCATCGAACACGGTTCCGGGAGAAATCGCCCCGGTCTTATAGCCCGTCAGGATGGTAGCCCCTTTCACAGCGGAGCCGACATTATAAGTAGTAGTAAAGGCGCCAAGAGCATCATCCTGCATTTCCTGTTTTCCCGTTATGGAATCTCTCACTATTTTTTTTCCCGACATCGCAAGTATTTCCCCTGTATCCGGTTCCATCAGCACGGCATAGGCCCGGTCAGTCAGGGCCGTTCCAGGGAGTCTTTTTACAGCCCAAAGCTCCTCTTCAATAATTTTGTCGACAGCTTTTTGTAAATCGATGTCAATGGTTAGAATCAGGTCTTTTCCTTTTTTTCCATCAGTTACCGGACGGGTTTCAATAATCGTGCCGGTTTTATCCATCACATTTTTTACTTTGGACTTATGGCCTTTCAATACGTCTTCATATTGTAGTTCCAGCTGGCTTTTTCCTACTCGGTCATTTCGGTTGTAGCCCCTTGCCAAAAAAAATTCCAACTGCTCAGCCGGAAGGCCTTCTTCTGAATTGGTGACCTTGCCTAAAACTGATCTTAGGGTCAGGTCGAAGGGATAAGACCGTTCCCAATCCGTTGTCGTGTCAACGCCTGGGAGGGATTGAAGGTTCTCGCTCACGGCTGCGATTTCCTCGTCCGTAACCCCTTCATTCTTGACAATTTGCGAAGTGAATTTATAACCGCTATTGAAATCTTTATAAATGGCCAGAATTTCAAGGTCCTGTCCAGTTATTTCTGCTAATTCTTTGTCAGTGATCCGCTCCAGTTTGAGCTGATACAATTCGCCATCCGTTAGTTTCTTTGAGTTAAACAAATGTTTCTCATCGGGGGTGATTTTGGCATCCGCCCGTTCAGGATTCCTTAATATCCAGTAATCCCGCTTGTCCCTAGCCGAGACTTTATCAGTGTTTTTTACAATCAAGCTTGCCAGTTTCTCAGCCGTTTCAAGCATTTGGAGGGAACTGAATCCTTCATTGGTAAAAGTAATCGCATTTTTCGGGACATTGTTTACCATTACCTTGAAATTGCGGTCATACATTTTTCCCCTGGGAACTGGAATCGTTACAGTGGTCGTTTCTTTCCGTTCCAAGTCTCTTTTGAAATTCTCGCCATAGACAATTTGCACAAACCCGAGCCGTAATATAAGTATAGAAAACAATAAAAATACAGTAAAAAAAAGGACATTCAAGCGATAAGGAAAGTGGGACTTTGGTTTTTTCTGCTTCTGGTTTTCCAAGTGGTACACATCCTTTTCCTTGAAAGATCATCATGGTTAGTATGTCTCATATTTCCGATGTTACAACTTATGGATGGGAAAAATTGTATTGACAATATGTGAAAATCATAATACAGTATAAGTAATTAAATATTTCCTTTTTAAAGGGGAGTAGCTGCTACAATAAAGTCGTCATTCCGAGGGTTCAATCCTCCGGCTTTATTGGCAACATTGACGTTGTTAGCAAGACCTTTACTTTACTGTAAAGGTCTTTTTGTGTTTTTTTAAGGCCTTTACTGTAAACGGTAAAGGCCTATTTTTATGGGCACTGGGGATATTTGATACTCATTATTTTAGAGGAGGAAACAGATATGGATTTCTCAATCCTAATGGAATACGGATGGGTGTTAGTAATCTTGGTTGCTCTAGAAGGGCTGTTGGCCGCTGACAATGCCTTGGTTCTTGCGATTATGGTAAAGCCGCTCCCTGAAGAAAAACGTAAAAAGGCATTATTCTACGGGCTGGCCGGAGCGTTTGTCTTCCGCTTCGCTTCATTATTTGCGATCTCTTATTTAGTCGATGTATGGCAGGTTCAAGCAATCGGGGCCGTTTATCTGCTATTTATGTCGATTCACCATATCATCCGAAAAATGGCAAAAGGAAAAGTGCAAAAGGTGGAGAAAAGGCAGAAGCCTCGAAAGGCAGGAGGTTTCTGGGCTACGGTCTTAAAAGTGGAACTGGCTGATATGGCCTTTGCAGTGGATTCCATCTTGGCAGCCGTGGCTATGGCGGTGGTGCTCCCCAATACCCCAATCCCCAATATTGGAGGGCTTGACGGAGGAAAATTTTTGGTCATTTTCGCCGGTGGTGTAATCGGGTTAGTCATTATGCGATTTGCGGCAAACCTGTTTGTCAAACTGCTTGAACAGCGTCCCGGCTTGGAAATTGCTGCTTTTTCGATTGTCGGCTGGGTGGGTGTCAAATTGACCGTTTACACGTTATCCCATCCACAGCTGGCGATTTTGAGCGAAGAATTTTCCCATTCGATTGAATGGAAGATTACGTTCTATGTGGTACTGGCCGGAATAGCTGCTGCTGGCTGGTTCTTCTCGAAGGGGCAGCAGAAGGAAATGGTCAATAAGGAAAAGAAATCAAGCCATCAGGTGAACTAGATTATACAAAAAGGGGGGGATGAAAAAATGTCATCCCCTCGTCATAGTATTAGCGGACCAACTCAGTATAATAATAATGACTGGCTTTCATTTTGGCGTTCTTAACCAGGCGTGGTATGTTTTTGATTTGTTTTTTCTGGCTTTGGGTTACAACCGCCAATTTATTTTTCCAATACGACAAAGAAAAGCGTTATAATAAAAATAAGCTAGGCGGGTGATTAGACAATTACTGCTTTGCAAAAATTGGAGTGATACATATTATTAGAAACAGTATTCCAAACCTATTTACCCTAAGCAATTTACTTTTTGGGTTCTTATCCGTGATGTACTCCGCCCAAGGAGATTATAAAAATGCCGCGATATTAATCTTAATTGGGATGATGTTGGATAGTATGGATGGCCGCATTGCTAGAATGCTGCGTGTCCAGAGTGATCTGGGGAAAGAGCTGGATTCACTTGCCGATATCGTGACATTTGGCGTGGCCCCGGCCATGATGGCCTATTATTCCTACTTTTCCATTTATGGAATAATCGGCATGGCCATTTCCGGTCTGTTTCCGTTATTTGGTGCATATCGATTGGCTAGGTTTAACATAAACGCCGTAAAATCATCGCTAAAATATTTTACTGGAGTTCCCATCACGGCAGGCGGGGGAATTTTGACACTGTTGACGCTGTTCCAAGGGAAAATGCCTGGCATATTCTTGCCAATCGCTTTTTTTGTCATCTGTTTTTTAATGGTCAGCACCATTAAAATTCCAAGTTTAAAAGAAGTGCCACTGCCTAAGTACGGAATTATTATTACCGCCTTTTTGGCTTGCGCGATTTTTCTCTTTTACAAAAGGGAAAAATATCGCTTTCCGTATTTTCTTTACATAGCGATCCCATTATACATTGCCTACTTAAGTTACCAGTTTGTAAGAAGGCGCCGCCGCAAAAAAACGCCAAAATAAAAACAGGGTAATGAGCCCATGCTCATTACCCTGTTTTTTTACATTCCAAATGACATAACCCAAATGGATCCTGCGACTGCAAGAAGGGCGACCCCGAAACCGGAAATGATATTGATGGTATTCGCGGTGCCGTCTTCCCCTTCATTCATGTGCATGAACATATACAGTTGCAGTATCGCCTGTATAACTGCCAATGAGCCGATAATCCAGAAAATCGCTGTAAACGAAAGGGATGTTTTTAATGCCACTCCAAGGGCCGCAAAGGTGAGGACCAATGACATGATAAACCCTACTACGTGTGTGATAGGAAATCCGTTTTTATGTTTTTCCATTCTATCTCACCATCCCTGATAAATAAACAAATGTGAAAATAAAAATCCAAACGACATCAAGAAAGTGCCAGTACAAGCCGATAATAAAGGTCTTGCGGGCCGTTACCGGTGTTAATCCACGTTGCATGATTTGGATAATAACCATGGTCGCCCAGCCAATCCCCATGCTGACATGGAGTCCGTGAGTGCCCAAAAGGGTAAAGAAGCTTGATAACCACGCGCTGGTTTGCATTGTTGCTCCTTCATGCACATAATGGATAAACTCAGTAACCTCCATAAATACAAACCCGGCACCAAGCAAAAGGGTGATGATGAGCCAAAGCAAC
Source organism: Neobacillus camarae (assembly GCF_054950115.1). Lineage (NCBI taxonomy): Bacteria > Bacillati > Bacillota > Bacilli > Caryophanales > Bacillaceae > Neobacillus > Neobacillus camarae. The sequence continues at coordinate 1,456,146 of NZ_JBUCKX010000001.1, forward strand.
AACCCGTTTTTATGGTTTCGGCGCATTTCATAGATCGCCAACCCACAGGTAAAACTACTGGTTAACAGTAATATCGTTTCAATCATGACATCTTTAATCTCAAAAAGATCCTTAGGTGTCGGCCCGCCGGCAAAGCGGGCATTAAGAACAGAATAAACAGCAAACAAGGTTCCAAACAGGATAATCTCGGCCCCTAGGAAAACCCAGAAACCTAAAATGTTCAAGCGGTTTTGTTCCGTTTGGTATTCAAGCGGTAAGGCTGTATTTACATTAGCCGACATGATTTTTCACTCCTTTACCAACACTTGAGCGCCATGATTTCTCGGTTTCTTTAATTTCATCGACCGTAACATGGTAGCCGTCATTATAATCAAAGGAACGGATAATCAGCCCGATGATGATGCCGACAGCAGCAACAAGTGCCGCAAGTTTCCATTCAAATACTAACAAGAACCCTGTAATTCCGAAGATTACTCCCATATAGAACGGAAGACCGGAATTATTAGGCATATGAATCTCTTTAATTTCCTCATCACTAAGGGTTAAACCTTCATTCTGTTTCTTCATATACCAGAATGCATCCAATGTTTTGACTTCTGGTACCTTTGCAAAATTATAGAGTGGGGCAGGGGAAGCTGTTGCCCATTCCAATGTTCTTGCATTCCATGGGTCGTTTGAAATATTTCTGTCTGCATATCTTGTGCTCCAATAAATGTTGTAGCAGAATGCAGCAAAACCTAGTGCCAAGATGACAGCGCCAATCGCTGAAACTAAAAATAATGGGGCAAACCCAGATTCGGCAGAATAGGTATACGAACGTCTTACCGCACCATCAAGTCCCAAGAAGAACATTGGCATGAACGTAACGTTAAAGCCGATGGTGAAAAGCCAGAAGTGAATTTTTCCAAGCTTCTCATTCAGCATAAACCCAAACATTTTTGGCCACCAGTAGTAAAGACCGGCAAATACCGCAAAAACAACACCAGGTATTAATGTATAGTGGAAGTGAGCCACTAAGAATAACGTATTATGGTATTGATAATCGGCTGCACTCATCGCCAACATAACCCCTGTAACCCCACCAATTAGGAAGCATGGGATAAAGGCAAGAGCCCACAGCATCGCGGTAGAGAATTCAATCCGTCCTTTTCTCATCGTGAACAGCCAGTTAAACATTTTGACACCGGTAGGAATCGCAATCATCATCGTTGTGATCGAGAACACCGAGTTAACTGCTGGTCCCGCACCCATTGTAAAGAAGTGGTGGACCCAAACGAGCATACTTAATATAGCAATACCAACGACAGAGAACACCATCGATTTATAACCAAATAACATTTTTCTTGAGAAGGTAGCAATAACCTCTGAGAACATCCCGAAAGCAGGAAGAACAACAATATAAACCTCAGGGTGTCCCCATAACCAGAACAAGTTAACCCACATCATATCCATTCCACCGCCGCTCAGCGTGAAGAAGTGGGTACCGAAAATACGGTCCATTGCCATTAAGGCAAGGGCAACTGTGAAAATAGGGAAAGCGGAAACGATAATAACAGAGGCAATAAACGATGTCCAAGTGAACATCGGCATTTTCATTAGCGTCATGCCTTTTGCCCGCATTTTTAAAATCGTGACAATAAAGTTAATACCGCTTATCAATGTACCGATACCGGCAATCTGAATCGCCACTGCATAGTAGTTGTTCCCGATACCTGGCGTAAACTCTTTACCAGCAAGAGGGAAGTAAGCTGTCCAGCCTGCATCAGGCGAACCGCCGATAACGAATGAAATATTGAATAACATCGCACCGCTGAAGAACAGCCAGAAGCTTAGGGCGTTCAATTGCGGGAATGCTACGTCGCGCGCGCCAATTTGCAGCGGAATCACATAGTTCATGATCCCAATTAAAAGCGGCATCGCAGCGAACAAGATCATAATCACTCCGTGAGTGGTGAACACTTCGTTATAGTGCTGTGCATCTAAAAAGTTCATTTCCGGACGGGAGGTTTGGGCCTTCATCATCAGGCCGTCAACACCGCCGCGGAAAAACATGAGAACACCGGCCAGGATATACATAATCCCGATTCGTTTATGGTCAACAGTGGTAAGCCATTCGCGCCATAGCCATTTCCACCTTTTAAGGTAGGTAAGCAATGCCACGATACCAATCACTGAAAGTAGAATCGCAATTTGAGAGCCTAATATTAATGGATTACCGACAATAAATAAATCATGCCAATTAATGTCCACTTTGCTCACCTCCATCAGTATTTTTATCCGTGGTTGTGGATTCACTTTGGGATTTTTCATCCTCAAAAATTTTCCCTTTGACACCATGGACTTCGTATAGTTCAGGATTCGTATAAGTACCTGAATTCATTTTACCGTGATCAACCCATTGTAAATGTGTGCCAACGAAGGTTTCGCGGCCTAAGTGGGTTGGCTTTAATAAGCTCAAATATTTTTTCTCAGACAATTTAGGAGCCGTATCTTTGACTTCTTTGACCCATTTTTCAAAGTCTTCAGGAGTTTTGGCTTCCACCGTGAATTCCATATCGGCATAGCCACGTCCGTTAAAGTTTGTGTTTCTTCCCAAGAATTCACCTGGCTGGTCTGCGGTTAGATACATTTTTGTTTCCATTTTATTCATGGTGTATACTTGACCGCCCAAAGCAGGTACCCAGAAGGATTGCATTGTGCCCGCCGAGGTTAATTTAAACTGAACAGGTGTGCCAGCAGGGATATTCACGTAATTCACTGTTTCAATCCCTTGTTCCGGGTAGCTGAAAATCCATTTCCAGTCAGCAGAGGTAACGTTGATTACGATAGGGTCTTTGTCGGCATACTCCGCAGGAGGCTTTTCTAAGCCATAAACGGTTTTGACCGTTGGAATCGTTAACGCTATAACGATGACAATTGGAAGAGCCGTCCAGATCATTTCGAGTTTTGTGCTGCCGTGTTCCTCAGGTGGCTCGTAGCCCTCATTTTCCGGGCGTGCCCGATACTTCCAAATAATGTACACAAACAAGCCGACGACAACTACCACAATCAGGGCCATGAATACAAGAGACCAGTTAATTAAATCCAAAATCTCTCTTGCAGCTGGTCCCTTTGGATCAAAGACCACCATTTTGCTGTCACAACCGCTCAGCAACAAGGCGGTAAACAGTGAAAGCAGGGGAATCAACCATCGTTTCTTAAACATTTGTTATTCAATCTCCTCTCTATAATCATTTATGCATTGGCCTATATTGATGTGAATATGTTCACAATCTTTTATGTAGTGAGCCAATTTGGAAAAGCCTGTTAGGACTTGTTATAATCATTATGATTTTAGAATAATTACTAACAGACAAAGAAAGTTCATAAATTAGTTTACCAAGATGTCAGTGACGTTTATATAGGTTTTTGAACAAATTTGTGACAAATTTGTTAAGGATTTAAATAGGCATTCAAGGAATTCTTTGGAAAAACCTTTTGATTGTAATTTAAATCATTATTATTAGTAGGATTCATTTGCATTGGATTGGCTATTTTACTATAGTAATGAAGTAATACAGTGAATTTTTTTAAAGAGGAGATTTCAATTATGAAGGTAAAAATTAACCGTAATGCTGCGAAAGCATTAAAAAAAATGATGGAAGCAGAAGACGCGCAAGGAAAATTGTTCCGCGTATATGTGACAAATGTTCACGGGGATCATGCACATTATGACCTAATGCTCGATACTCCGACGGAAAACGATGAAGTCGTAAAAACGGATAAAGATATTGATTTTATTTTGGAAAAAGGTGACGAATATTTGGATGGGGTGTGGATTCAATATTTCCAAGTCCCACAAGAAGAATGGGTGATTACAAACCCGGCGATGGGCGGTCATCACCATCATCATTAATCATTAAAGACGAGCTGACCCTGATTCGGGCCAGCTTTTTTACTTTTCAGACGTTACTATAAAAATATTATGTAAATAAAGGGAATATTTTTGTTCTTACCTATTAAACATGTTAATCTAAAAAGGAAGAAGGGAGTCGCTGTACTTATGAAGACTAATCACATAAATGGCAAGAAAATTAAATTGGTGGCACTGGATATGGATGGCACTTTATTAAACAGCAATCATCAAATATCTAACGAAAACCAACTGGCCATTCAAGAGGCACAAAATCAAGGTATTATTGTCGTCCTTAGTACAGGACGTTCAATTAACACATGCAGGGAACATGCAGATGCATTGGGGCTTAATTCCTATTTGGTAACCGTAAATGGCAGTGAAATATGGGATGAAAACAGGGAACTGTTCCGCAGGGAACTATTAACACCTGAACAGATAGAATGGATGTACCAACTGTCCCGGCAATTCAACACTGGATTTTGGGCAATTAGTACGGAGCAGACCTGGCATGATGAAATGCCCGAAGATTTACATAATATGGAATGGATGAAATTTGGTTTCAATATCGAGGACGAAACAATTCGGGAAACCGTTTTTCAACAATTACAAACCAGAGGGGAATTTGAATTAACTAATTCGTTTGTCCATAACATTGAAATTAACCCGGTCGGGATCTCGAAAGCGAAAGGACTGGAGATTGTTTGCGGCCGGTTAGGAATAAAGATGGAAAATGTCATGGCAGTCGGGGACAGCCTGAATGATCTGGCGATGATTAAAGAGGCCGGCTTGGGGGTTGCCATGGGGAATGCCCAAGAAAAAGTAAAGCAAGCTGCCGATTGGGTGACAAAGACAAATGATGAAAATGGCGTGGCCTTTGCCATTCGAACTTGGATACTAGCGGAAAATGGCGAATAAAAAATGAAAAAATGGGAAAAATAGAATATAAAGTATTTTAATTTAGCTTTGATTATTCAGGGAGGCATTATTTAGAATGGAACACGGAAAAGTAAAATGGTTTAACAATGAAAAAGGATTTGGATTTATTGAGCGTGAAGGCGGAGAAGATGTATTTGTCCATTTCTCTGCAATACAAGGTGAAGGATACAAATCCTTAGAAGAAGGACAAGAAGTGACGTTTGAAATTGAAAACGGCCAGCGGGGACCGCAAGCCGTTAACGTGCACAAACAATAATGATGATAAAAACAGACTCTTGGGGGGTCTGTTTTTTTTGCCATTTGTTATTTTGCATTTGGGAAAAGGGAACCCATAATGCGGTTGGTTTTTTCATCACGTTTTATATAGAAAATAAATCCTTCTATTATATAATTGTCTTAAAAGGGGGGAAGAAGATGGATCAACCCATTGCTATTATCACGGGTTCATCGAGTGGTTTTGGTTTTCTTACTAGTATCGAGCTTGCAAAGAGTGGTTATCAAGTGGTTGCGACCATGAGAGATTTACAGAAAGCAGCACCGTTACTAGAGGAGGCAAAGAAGTTTCGTTTGGAATCCAGTATCATCATCCATGAGCTGGATGTTACAGAGGATGAATCTGTAAAAAATTTTAGCTCATTTATTGGAAGCTTGGGCAAAGTAGATGTCCTTGTCAACAATGCTGGGTATGCTGCTGGGGGCTTTGTAGAGGAAATATCATTGGAGGATTATCGAAAGCAATTTGAAACCAATGTTTTCGGGGTTATTCGAGTCACAAAAACCGTTTTGCCGTATATGCGTCAACAGGGAAAAGGAAAAATCATCACGATTAGCAGCATTAGCGGGAAAGTGGCCTTTCCTGGGTTGTCCCCCTATGTCGCTTCCAAGCATGCCATCGAAGGCTGGAGCGAGAGTCTCCGCTTGGAAATGAAACCGTTTGGCGTCGATGTCGTTCTTGTGGAGCCGGGCTCCTTTAAAACCAATATCTGGTCCACTGGCAAACAAGTCTCAGCATCACTGCCAGATTCCCCATATCATCCTTATATGAAAAAATTAGAAACATACCTCGAGGCGGGGGAAGCCCAGTATGGGGATCCGCAAGATGTTTCTAGAATAGTAGCAGAGATCACTTCTCTGGACAAGCCCAGTCTTCGCTACCCGATTGGAAAAGGGGTAAAATTAACTATGTTTCTTAGGGATTTCATCCCATGGAAGCTATGGGAGAAGATAATTTGGCAAAAACTTACTTAAATTATAATTTTTTGAAAATAATAATTTGTGGGAAAAAGTCGAATTTTTTATGAAGGATTTTCGGGAAAGGATGAGAATATTTAGAGATAATATCTTATAAGGGTGGGGTATGAGTGGATATTAAAGTGATAGAGAAAGATAGTATGAAAGTCGTAGGAATCTCTTGGAATGGCTGTTACTCCCAGTTGGATTCAATTCCAAGCTTGTTTAAAGTAATGGAGGAACGGGAGAAGGAAATTAAAAGTAGGACGGAAGAGCCTGTTTTCATCGCGCCATTCCATAGCAGGGAAACGGAAGTTACCTATTATGTCACAACACCTGTGGAAAATCTAGAGAGTATCCCGGATGGCATGGTTGGTTTTACGATTCCGAAAAAGAATTATGTGTTTACTACCCATGTCGGAAAACCCGACGACATTCAAAGTACATACCTGCAACTGCTTACATGGATGAACGAGTATGGTTATGACCAGGATCATCAAGCATTAAGTTTGGAAGTTTATAAAAAGACGTCTCCGGACCGGGATGAGAACGGAAATCTTCAATTGGAAATATACTTGCCGGTCAAGACATATAAGTGAAAATAGTCATAAAATCTTAGGGGAAGGGCTGTATCTTCCTCTCTATTTTTTTCTGGCCAGAACAAAAATTTTTACATTTTAAATCATTAACGTATAATAGGATTGTAAAACCAAACCAAATTAAATAATTCCTTCGGGGTCAGGTGAAATTCCGAACCGGCGGTGATAAAGCAAATGCTTTTTAGTCCGTGACCCGGTTAGCCGATTGGTTAAACGGTGGATCTGGTGAAATTCCAGAGCCGACAGTTAAAGTCTGGATGGGAGAAGGAGAACGATAGGTTTATTCACTGAAAAATTGCACAGTGTGTAAGCCCTAATTTCCTATTGCCATTTTTAGGCCCTGAAGCACCACGCTTCAGGGCTTTTTACATTTTAAATGGGAGATGGTCGGATGAATGATCAAGATTATATGCGTCTAGCGTTAGACCTTGCCAAGGGGGCGCTGGGGCAGACTTCGCCCAATCCCGCAGTGGGGGCTATTTTGGTTAAGGATAATCAGCTAATTGGAATGGGGGCACACTTAAAAGCAGGAGAACCCCATGCCGAGGTCCATGCCATCAGGATGGCCGGCGATAAAGCAAAAGGAGCTACATTATATGTGACGCTTGAGCCGTGCAGCCACTATGGTAAAACACCTCCCTGCTCTGACCTGGTGATTCAAACCGGGATTAAAAAAGTGTTAGTTGCCACAACCGATCCTAACCCGAAAGTGGCGGGAACGGGAATTGAACGGATGAGGCGTGCGGGAATCGAAGTTGTGGCAGGACTGCTTGAGCAGGAAGCCCGCGAATTGAACAAAGTGTTTTTTTACAATATCCAAACGGGCCTCCCTTACGTTACCTTGAAATCGGCGGTAAGCTTGGATGGAAAAACAGCTACCTCGACCGGAGAAAGTATGTGGATTACCGGCGAGGACGCAAGAATGGACGTTCATCAATTCCGGCACCGGCACGATGGCATATTGGTCGGAGTGAATACCATCATTAAGGATAATCCCACGTTAACGACAAGGCTTCCTTCGGGAGGAAAAAATCCGGTCCGCATTATTTTGGATACCTATCTGCGCACTCCCTTAAAGTCTAAGATGCTAACGGATGGCGAGGCGCCTGTTTGGATTATAACAGGTTCTGAAGTGAAGGCAGATCATGAAAGGGCCTACCGGGAATTAGGGGTGGAAATCATCAAGATGGATAGCTCGCAAATTTCGATTCAAGCTATGCTTTCCAGCCTTGGCAAACGTGGGATCACCTCCCTGTTTGTCGAAGGCGGGGCAGAAGTCCACGGAAGTTTCTTAAAAGAACGAGCCTTCCAGCAAATCATCACCTATATTGCCCCGAAGCTAATTGGAGGTAGACAGGCACCAGCTTCTTTCGGCGGGTATGGAATTGAAAAAATAGAGGAAGCCGTGAATTTAACGATAAAACAAGTTGACTTGATTGGCAATGATTTAAGGATTATAGCTGAACCTGTATAAAGGAGTACGAATTATGTTTACCGGAATCATTGAAGAAATTGGTACAGTGGCAGATATCAAGCGGTCTGGGGAATCATTTGTCTTGTCCATTGAGGCGAAAAGGATACTCGAAGATGTCCATCTTGGCGACAGTATTGCGGTGAACGGTGTTTGCTTGACTGTTACGTCTTTCAAGGGGCGGTTTTTTACAGTTGATGTCATGCCCGAAACGGTGAAAGCGACAAGCTTAAGGGATTTAAAACGGGGCTCTAAGGTTAACCTTGAGAGAGCCATGGCAGCCGGCGGCAGGTTCGGAGGACATTTTGTGTCCGGGCATATTGATGGAACTGGCGTTATTAAGAAAAAACAGGCCTATGAAAATGCGGTATATTATGAAATTGAAACAGGGCCAGATTTGATGGAGTATATCATCTTAAAGGGTTCAATCGCGGTGGATGGGACAAGCTTGACCGTGTTTGGCGTGACCGACACCAGTTTTACACTTTCGTTAATCCCCCATACTTTGTCGGAAACTGTTTTAGGTTTAAAAGGAACCGGGGACATTGTCAATTTGGAGTGCGATATGATAGGGAAATATGTTGGACATTTTATAAAAAATGCACCGAATGCAAAACCGAAGAAAACCGGCGGCATATCAGCTGAGTTTTTACAGGATAATGGTTTTTTGTAAAAAACTATCGTTTACAAGGAGTGGTTTAGAATGTTTGACTCGATTGAAGAAGCTTTGGTGGAATTAAAAGCGGGAAAGGCCGTTATTGTATGTGACGATGAAGACAGGGAAAATGAAGGGGATTTTATCGCTTTGGCAGAGAAAGCGACCCCCGATGTGATTAATTTTATGGTTACCCATGGGAGAGGGCTCCTTTGTGTACCCGTTGAAGAAGACATAGCGGCAAAATTGGATCTTATGCCAATGGTATCGTTAAACACGGATCCGCATGGAACTAATTTTACCGTCAGCATTGACCATAAGTATTCCACGACGGGCATCTCGGCATATGAGCGGTCTGCCACGGTTTTAAGCATGATTGATCCTGAAGCGAAACCGTCAGATTTTAAACGGCCGGGGCATATTTTTCCGCTGGTGGCCAAAAAGGGCGGCGTATTAAGAAGAACCGGCCATACGGAAGCGGCCGTGGACCTTGCTAGACTTTGCGGCGCAAAACCGGCGGGAGTCATCTGTGAAATCATGAATGAAGACGGGACGATGGCGCGTGTTCCCCAGCTGCGTAAAATTGCCGATCAGTTGAATGTAAAAATGATTACCATTAAGGATTTAATTCAGTACCGCAATAAGCAGGATCAATTGGTGAAGCGGGAAGTCGAAATTAAGCTGCCAACTGCCTTTGGTGAGTTTAAAGCCGTTGGGTATACGAATCTGGTTGATGATAAAGAACATGTGGCACTTGTCAAAGGGGAAATTGACCCGGCAAAACCAACCCTGGTCAGGGTTCACTCCGAATGTTTAACCGGGGACGTTTTCGGGTCATATCGCTGTGACTGCGGACCGCAGCTTCATTCAGCATTGCGCCAAATTGAACAGGCCGGCAATGGCGTCTTGCTTTATTTACGCCAGGAGGGCCGCGGAATTGGGCTTCTAAATAAATTACGTGCCTATAAACTGCAGGAGCAGGGTTTTGACACGGTCGAAGCAAATGAAAAACTCGGATTTCCAGCGGATTTAAGGGAGTACGGAATCGGCGCACAAATACTGAAGGATTTAGGAATAAAGAAAATGAAGCTGTTGACTAATAATCCACGTAAAATTAAGGGCCTTAAAGGTTATGACCTTGAAGTAGTGGAGCGTGTCCCGTTGCAAATGGAAACAAGAGCAGAAAACGAAAAATATCTGCGGACTAAACATGAAAAATTAGGACATCTGCTTCATTTTTAATGGAAGATTAAAAAATTTATTATTCTGGAGGCTATAAAAAATGGGACAATTGTTTGAAGGGCATTTAGTAGGAACAGGTTTAAAAATCGGTATTGTGGTCGGTCGTTTTAATGAATTTTTAACAAGCAAGTTGTTAGGCGGGGCGCAGGATGCCCTTAAAAGACACGGCGTAAAAGACGAAGACGTCGATGTTGCTTGGGTTCCCGGTGCATTCGAAATTCCTTTAATCGCCCAAAAAATGGCGTTTAGCAAAAAATATGATGCAGTCATCACGTTGGGTACAGTCATTCGCGGCGCGACCCCGCATTTTGATTATGTCTGTAATGAAGTGTCGAAAGGCGTTGCAAAAGTGGGGTTGGATAGTGGAATACCCGTTATGTTCGGGGTCCTCACCACAGAGTCGATAGAGCAGGCAATTGAGCGGGCGGGAACAAAGGCTGGTAATAAAGGCTGGGATGCAGCAACAGCGGCCATTGAAATGGCCAACTTGTGCAGGAGTTTTGAATAGTCCAAGAAGAAGGAGCAGCCTAAAGTTGCTCCTTGTTTTCATTCCTTCATCCCGGCAGTAAATCCACAAAGTAAAACCGGTCTTTGTTTGTGTGCAAATCCTTTGTTTTAATCACTGAATCTGAAAGCTGGAATTCAATTGGCTTGGTGAAGACCGGACCGTCAAACACGAAAGTATGAAACTCACCGTTTTCACCGCACACATCCACCCCTAATGGAAGGTCCTTAAGAAAATCATGGTCGATGACCCTGCCAGCAAATGATGGGTCCAACCTAGTGCCATCTACAGCGGTAACAATGGTTTTATAACCATAATCCAAAAATTCATCCATTAATTTTTCTGGACTTTCACCCCAAAGTGGAAACACCGCTTCAAGCAAGAATGGATGAACGAGCTTTTCCCTGTATTCCTTAAGATCTTGTAAGTGAATATCTCCAAACATGACATGGGAGATTCCGTCCCTGACAATCTGTTGAAATGCTTCACCCATTGCACGTTCATATTCTCCATTTGTACTGTGATTCGGAAGATAAACCTTTCGTACAGGTATTCCTAAGGCATCGGCCTGCAGCTCGATCAGCTCGTCCCGAACCAGGTGGGAGCTGGTCCGATGGCTTTCTTGTGAAATAGTTACCAGTAATGAATCCACTACCCATTCACCCGAATGCAGCAGCCGATGTAAACCGAGAGTGGAATCCTTTCCTCCACTATAGGAAATGACAATTTTTTTCAAACGATTACCCCCTTTCTGTTAAGCATAAAATAGAAAATGATAGAATAAAAGGAAAATTATTATGAAAAATGTATGCATTTATTTTTTTAATTCGCTATAATTGACCTGTCATAAAAAAATATTTGAAAGAAATAGGTGTTAAAATCTTTCGGGATTTTGACTTAATTGGGAAGCTGGTGAAAAACCAGCGCGGTCCCGCCACTGTAAATGGGAGCAACCTAAGCATGCCACTGTCCGAAAAGGATGGGAAGGCATAGGAAGCGATGACCATGAGCCAGGAGACCTGCCTGTTTCTTGTGCGCCAACAAACCTACGAGGATAGGGAGGTGTGGAAGCCTAGACAGTTTTTACTTTTAAAAGTATGAATTGAATCTACTCGTGCCAACATCTCCAATTATACGGGAGATGTTTTTTTATTGCGTGCCACTATTTTTTATATGGACCAATACATAGTACAGGGGGAACACAAATGAAGAAATGGTATTCACTTTTGTTTTCAATTCTATTAACCTTAGGAGTGTTAGCAGGCTGTGGCGGACAAAACAGCCAGCCAAAAGAAGACAATAACACCGGGGAAAAACAAACTGAACAAGCAGCCTTTCCGGTGACGATTAAAGATGCGGTAGATAAAGAAGTAACGATTAAACAAAAGCCTGAAAAAATCGTCTCAGTCATTCCAAGTAACACGGAAGTGGCTTTTGCTTTAGGTCTTGGAGAGGAAGTGGTCGGCGTCTCCGACTTTGATAATTATCCTGAGGAAGCAACGAAGAAGGAAAAAGTAGGCGGTATGGAAATAAACGTCGAAAAAATAATCTCGCTGCAGCCGGACTTAGTTCTGGCCCATGCCTCTTCTGCTCATAACTCCGAAGCGGGGTTAAACCAAATAAGAGATGCCGGCATTCCTGTATTGGTCGTCAATGACGCGCAAAATTTTAAGCAAGTTTATGATTCGATTCTCATGATCGGAAAAGCATCCGGTGAAACAAAGAAAGCAGAAGAGCTGGTTAGCGGCATGAAGGACAAATTGGCTGAAATTAAGTCAAAGGCTGCTAATATAAAAGAGAAGAAAAAAGTGTTCGTGGAAGTATCACCAGCTCCTGAAATCTATTCGCCAGGAAAAAATACGTTTATGGACGAAATGTTGACCGCCATTAATGCGGAGAGCGTGACCGCCGACTTAGATGGCTGGGCAAAGGTCGACCAAGAAGCTATTATCCAAAGAAATCCGGATGTCATCATTACAACGTACGGCTATTATGTGGACAATCCAACGGAACAAGTCCTGAGCAGGACTGCCTGGGAGAATGTCAATGCCATTAAAAACAAACAGGTGACGGATGTCGATTCCGACCGAGTCACACGTTCAGGCCCAAGGGTTATCGAAGGAGTAGAGGATCTTGCCAAGGCCATTTATCCGGACGTATTTAAATAATAAATATTTAGCCTATCTAATAGCCGGCCTCTTTTTGTTCGTTTCGATTTTATTGGGAATTTCGATTGGAACGGTGCCTGTTTCCATCCCAACGATCCTGAAAGTATTCGTTGCCAAGATTTCCGGATTCATCCCATTGGATAGCATTGATCCTATGTATACAAGTATTGTCTTCGATATAAGATTGCCAAGAGTGATTTTATCAGGTCTTGTGGGGGCCGCTCTTGCGATTGCGGGAGCAGCCTTTCAGGGGCTGCTGCGGAATCCGTTGGCTGACCCGTATACACTGGGGGTATCATCCGGGGCATCAGTCGGGGCAGTATTGACGATTTTTCTTCAAATTTCACTTCCTTTTGTTGGAAGTTTTACCCTGCCGTTGCTAAGCATTCTATGCTCCTTTATCACCATCTTTTTAGTACTGGCATTCGCCAGGAAAATTGAGCGATCAATGCGGGTGGAAACTATCATTTTAACCGGCATTATTTTTAGTTCATTTTTAGGCGCACTGATATCCTTGATGATTGCGTTGACAGGAGACGAGCTGCGGCAAATTATAGGCTGGCTGCTGGGCAGTGTTTCGATGAGGGGCTGGGAATACGTTAAATTGATTCTCCCGTTTTTTATTATCGGGGCAGGCATTCTGTTCCTGAATAGCAAGGAACTGAATGCGATGTCGTTTGGAGAAGAGCGGGCACACCATTTAGGTGTAAATGTTCAAAAACGAAAACTGATTATTCTAACGGCCGGGTCAATTTTAACTGGTGCTGCGGTCGCGGTATCAGGCACAATTGGTTTTGTCGGCTTGGTCATTCCCCACCTTGTCAGGCTGGTATGGGGACCTGACCATAGGCATCTCCTGCCTTTATCCATTTTAATCGGCGGAGCTTTCCTTATAATGGCCGACTTGGTTTCCAGAACGATCATTTCCCCGACGGAGCTGCCGATTGGGGTCATCACCGCGTTACTGGGGGCACCGGCATTTGCGCTGATTTTAATCCAAAGAAAAAGAATGGAAAGAAGAGGATAGGGATGCTAAAGCTTCAACATGTGTCGGGGGGCTATTTGGGTGACGCGGTTATAAAAGATGTGTCGTTTGAAGTAGAAAAGGGAGAATTGTTCGGGATTCTTGGTCCGAATGGAAGCGGCAAAACCACCCTGCTAAAAATGATAAGCGGCGTTCTGCCGATTCTGGAAGGGGAAATCTTGATGAGCGGGAAAAGCCTTCAAGATTTTAGTCCGAAGCAACTGGCCCAAAAAGTGGCTGTCCTTTCGCAGCATTCATCGGAATCCTTCTCTTATACGGTAAAAGAAACGGTTTCGCTGGGGCGCTATGCGCATCAAACAGGATTGTTCCAGTCGTGGAGCAAACAGGATGAAGCGGTCGTCCAAAGGGTGATGAACCAGGTGGGGGTGGGGGATTTTCAGGATAAAAACATCCAAGACCTGTCAGGAGGGGAAAGGCAACGGGTTTTTCTGGCACAGGCACTTGCCCAAGAGCCGGAAATCCTCCTGTTGGATGAACCGACGAACCACTTGGATTTATCCTTTCAAAAAGAATTATTGGACCTTTTAAGCCAGTGGACTGCTGAAAATAAATTAACCGTCGTTTCCATTTTCCATGACCTCAACCTGGCTGGCCTATATTGCACCCGCCTGCTTCTCCTTGAAAAAGGCACCATCAATATTCAGCATGTTCCGGCTGAGGTTTTAAAAGAAGAACGTATCAAGGAAGTTTACCAGACCAGCATTCAACAGCATCCACATCCGACTGTTGCCGCTCCACAAATGGTCCTTCTTCCGGAAAATCATTTTTTAGACAGGACGATGGAGATTACAGAAGAAATGCTGTCGATTTCCCCTGGATTGATCACCCTTGAATCACCTGTTGATTTACGGACGATGTCTTCAGGTGTGACGGGTTCTGGAACGGGTTGGCACCGTACCTTCATTAACAGGCATGTAGACAAGGATTATAACTGCGAAGATCATGTCGCGGAAATGAGTGCCTTCTTAAGGGCAAAAGGCTATGAACCCACTGAAACGGTGGGGATGATGACGGCAGTTTTTCTAGAGGACGTTGAGTTTAAGCGGTTAACCGACGATGGGTTTTCGATTCTCGTGGTGGTGACCGCTGGGGTCGGGAATGCCATTGACGTTTCCAAAAGCGAGGCCCATGTTTATGAAATGGTGCCAGGCACGATCAACACCTGGATATTTGTCAACGGCACCCTGACGGATGAGGCGTTTATCCAAAGTATCATGACGGCAACGGAAGCAAAAACAAAAGCGCTCCATGACTTGCAGATTCAGGACCGTGTGACAGGCACGATTGCCACTGGCACTTCTACTGACAGTATACTGGTTGCAGCCACACAAGCCGGCAGGAAATTGGAATTTGCCGGAACGATTACCCCGCTGGGAACAATGATTGGCAAAGCGGTATATCAATGCACAACCGAAGCTGTTCAAAATTCACAAAAAAGGAAATAAACATGTTTATTTATCACTTAATGTCAATAACACTTGCCTACTTGCTCGATATGTTAATCGGGGATCCACCCAATTGGCCTCACCCCGTCAGATGGATAGGATCGTTCATAGCGTTTCTCGAAAAACGATGGAATCAAGGGAACCATAAAAAGCCAAAAGGTGTCGCGATGCTCATCGTAATTTTGCTTACCGTACTGGCGGTCGTTTCACTTATTGTCCTGCTGGCATATCGGTTACACCCATTTGCAGGTGTAGCGGTTGAAGGGATCATAATTGCTTCCACTATCGCGCAGAAAAGCCTGGGAGAAGCATCCATGGCTGTTTATCAGCCGTTAACAAAAGGTGATTTGATAGAATCCCGAAAAAAACTTTCCTATATTGTAGGACGTGATACCGAATCATTGGACGAAGGGGAAATTGCCCGGGGAGCCATTGAAACGGTGGCCGAGAATACAATCGACGGGGTAACGTCGCCTTTGTTTTGGGCATTACTCGGCGGAGCCCCGATGGCAATGGTGTACCGTGCGGCTAACACATGTGACTCCATGGTCGGACACATGAGTGAAAAATATAAGGAATTTGGCTGGGCTTCAGCAAAGTGGGATGATGTCATGAATTGGCTGCCCAGCAGGATGACCGGCATCATGATGCTGGTAAGCAGCCGGCCTGTGGTTGCCAATCGGCGAGACGCTGGGAGGATCCTATTCCGCGACGCGAAAAAGCATCCGAGCCCAAACAGTGGCTGGGGGGAAGCCGCTGCCGCGGCGATACTGGGAATCCAGTTGGGCGGGCTGAATTATTATAAAGGAATAGTATCGGACAGGGCCAAGATGGGTGATCCTTTACAGCCGATTCAAGCCATCCACATCATCAAGGCAAATTCGATAATGATTAAAACCGTGTTATTATTTATCCTGTTTTTATGGTTAGGAGGGACCATTCTTGAAGTTGCCTTTACATGGCTCTAATCCGAAGCATCTATATCAAGCATTGGATATCAGGCTCCCGGAGCGGTTTATTGACTTTAGCGCCAATATTAATCCGCAGGGGCCGCCAAAATCAATCAAAGTAAGCTGGCCTGGATTTTATGAAAAAATAGGAACCTATCCGGATCCGTACGGATTGCAGCTCAAGGAGGCGATCGCGGAGAAAGAAGGAATCCCAATCGATTCGTTATTAGTTGGCAATGGAGGCGCAGAGCTCATCACACTTGTCGGGCGAATGCTGGCAGGAAAAAAAGTATTGATTGTCCAGCCCGCCTTCACGGAATATGAAGCTGCCTGCCGGGCGAATGATTGTGATATCTCTTATTACCAGTTAAACGGGCCGGAATTCGAATGGAACCAGGCGGAATTTTACGCCAAAACATCAGGGGCCGATGCACTGTTTTTATGCAATCCCAACAATCCAACCGGTATCCAATTTTCCACCTCCTTAGTGGTTTCCATCATCGAGAAATGTGAAAAACAGGCATGTACTGTTATTCTGGATGAAGCCTTTTATGATTTTCTGGAAGACTATGAGTCTTTTATCTCGTACATAAACCGATTTTCCAATTTAATCGTTATTCGTTCAATGACCAAAATGTTTGCAATCCCAGGAATACGGCTGGGATATTTGGCGGCATCCCCAGCAGTTATTGCCGGGCTTGGAAGGATGCAGCCGCATTGGAGCATCAACTCTATTGCTTTAGAGGCTGGGGTCCTTTGTCTTAATGATGAACCATTTATCAGCAGAACCAAACAGCTTATCGGGCAGGAACGGGAGCGGCTGTTTGAATTTTTTCAATCCTTCGGGTTTCAGACCTCTGATTCAAAAGTCAATTTCTATCTTTTGAGAGATTCATATTTTGAGGACCAGCTTGAGCTATTTACCTTTCTTTTGCAAAAAGGGATAGTCCCGCGCCATACCTATAATTTTCCTGGCTTGGAAGGAAGATGGCTGCGCTTCGCCATAAAAGGCAAAGAAGAAAACACCCGTCTGATGGAGGTGCTGGTGGAGTGGAGAAAATCCCATCCTTATTCTTTGTAACCGGGGGAGTCCGCAGCGGTAAGAGCAGCTTCGCGGAAAAACTTGCCGGAGACTTGGTGCAAAAAATTGGCGGGCAGTTAACCTATTTTGCTACAGGAGTTCCATCTGATGAAGAGATGATAGAAAGAATTCGAAAACATAAGCTGGACCGGAACATAGGAATTCAGCCATGGAAAATCATTGAGAAGCCAAACATGATAGAAGAGGCGGCCCATCTTATCCTTCCACAAGATATCGTATTGTTGGATTGCATCACGACGCTTTTAAATAATGAACTGTTTTCAAACGGGGAAACGTGGGATTCTTTCCTGTTAAAAGAGGTTCAAGAACGCATTATCACCGGAGTAAGGGCAATCAAGCATCATGCCAAAGCTCTCATTCTCGTAAGCAATGAAGTATTGCATGAACCATTTTCCGGCAACGAACTCGTTCATGAGTATGGACGACTCTTAGGACATCTGCATCAGCACTTTGTCCAAGAAGCAGACTGTGCTTACTTGATTGAAGCAGGGATCCCAATTTTGATGAAGGGGGTGAGGGAATGAAAGGAATCATGATTCAGGGAACGTCCTCCGATGCCGGGAAAAGTTTTATTGTGACGGCCCTGTGCCGAATGTTCGCCAATGATGGATTAAAAGTGGCGCCATTCAAATCGCAGAACATGTCCAATAATTCTTATGTCACTATGGACGGGAAGGAGATTGGCCGTGCCCAGGGAATTCAGGCTGAAGCGGCAAAAACAGAAGCGACAGTTTGGATGAACCCCATTTTGTTAAAACCCCGGTCCCAACAGGAATCAGAGGTTGTCTATCTGGGAAAAGCGATTGAAACCATGTCAGGAAGAAACTATCGCGACTCCTTTTATGAGAAGGGACTCGAGGTAATTAAACAATCACTGAGCCACTTGGAAAAAGAATATAACCTGGTTGTGATCGAGGGAGCGGGCAGTCCGGTTGAAATCAACCTCAAAGACCGTGAACTGGTCAACATGAAGGTGGCGGAACTGGCGGATGTACCGGTTGTACTGGTTGCTGATATCGACCGCGGCGGGGTGTTTGCCAGTGTTGTGGGTACCCTGGAGCTGTTGGAACCTGGTGAACGGCAGCGGGTTGCAGGGGTCATCATCAACAAGTTCCGTGGTGATATCAGTTTGTTTGAAGATGGAATCAAATGGCTTGAAGAAAGAACCGGCGTGCCTGTTTTGGGCGTCTTGCCATATATCGACCATCATATGGTGGACGGGGAGGACTCATTGTCGATCAGCCGGCAATTTTCTAAAAGAGGGACAGGTGCCGTTGATCTGGCCGTTATTCAACTGCCGTTTATTTCTAACTACAGCGACTTGGAGCCGTTTTTATCGGAAGAGGATATAACCGTTCGATGGGTGAAAGATCCGGCTGAATTTGGCGAGCCGGATGCGGTGATTATCCCCGGCACGAAAAGCACAATCGCCGATTTGTTATGGCTTAGGGAAACCCTCCTCGAGCAATGCATTCTCGAGCACATTGGCAAGGGAGGCTTTTCAGTAGGCATTTGCGGAGGCTATCAAATGCTCGGTGAAGTCATCAGGGATGAAGCGGGTTCGGATACCGGGATACCGGATAAACATGTGCAAGGACTGGGAGTTATTCCCGCCAGAACGGTTTTTCATCAAGAAAAACAAACAATCAGGGTTTCTGCACGGTTTCACCCTGGGACAGGCCTGCATGAACCTGAGGTGCTGAATGGCTACGAAATCCATCTTGGCAGAACCGTTTTATCTGAGAGGGGGAATCCTTTTTTCGTCACGGAAGATGGCAGGGAAGAAGGATATTTTGGCAAAGACGGGAAAATAATCGGAACCTATTTGCATCATTTGTTTCATAATGACAGATGGAGGAACCATTGGTTAAACCGAATCCGCAGCAGTAAAGGCCAACATGTCCGGGAGATTAAATGGATCCGGAATGATAAGGATGCAAGCTTTGACCATCTTGCGGAACAGCTAAGGTGCCATTTAAACTGGGAGTTAATCAAAGACATCATTGACAGATGGGGAAGCAAACCATGAAATTTTTTACTGGCCTTTTGATTGGGCTGCAATTTTTTACAGCGGTTCCCATAACCAAAACATTTTCAATGGATGAAGCTCATTTAAAACGTACCGTGCAGGCCTTCCCTCTGCTCGGTCTGCTTCAGGGGATTGTTTATTCCGGAATCTTCTTTATCATTATCAGTTATACGCCTTTTTCACATCTGGCTGCCGCTTTCCTGCTCTGGCTGCTGACGATTTGTTTGACCGGCGGGATTCATCTGGACGGCTGGATGGATGCGAGTGATGCATATTTCTCGTATCAGGATCAAGAAAAGAGATTGATAATCATGAAGGATCCTAGAATCGGGGCATTCGGTGTTCTCTCAGTTATCATTTTACTAAGTACCCGGTTTTTATTTATATACGAAATAACAGGATATGTCCATCCCCTGTTATTCATCTTGATCGCCAGCATCCCGTTTTTGGGAAAAACGGTAATGGGAATCCTGCTTTTAACTGTTCAAGCCGCCAAAAAGGAGGGCCTGGGCCACTTGTTTCAAAGTGCCGCAACAGTAAAAGTCCTTTGGGTTTATCCTATCTATCTGCTCCTGTTATACGTTGCGGTCGTTTTGGTGAATGTGAAGTTTTTATTGGCAGTTGTGTTGGTACTGGTGTCGGCCTGCTGTTTGGTTTTTTCCAGGCGAAAAGCTGTTGAATGCTTTGGCGGGATAACGGGAGATGTGCTAGGAGCTTCTGTGGAAGGAACGGAGCTGGTGTTATGGATGACCGTGTGGTTATTGCATTATTTCGTCATAGTATAACCGTAGAGAATCAGCGCAAAGCGTATTTAGGATGGACCGATTCTCCACTTTGCGGGGATACAAAAGAGCTTGTCACAAACCGAGTGTATGACGGTTATTTTTCCAGTGATTTGATGCGGTGTGTTTTGACGGCAAACCGCTTATTTCCCGGTTCCCGACTTCAATTAATGAAGGAATGGAGAGAAATGTATTTCGGCGAATGGGAAGGACAAACTTACGAGGATCTAAAACATCTTCAGGACTATCAACAATGGCTTGCTAATCCGTTTCTTACCGGTCCGCCACAGGGCGAGTCTTACGAACAGTTCAGCAAACGGGTGGATACTGGCTGGACGAAAACAAAGGCGAATATTCTTGAGGAAAACCTTAAGAGTTGTGCTGTCATCACCCATGGTGGTGTCATTAAGTATTTGTTATCGCGATATGCTCCTGATGAACGTGATTTTTGGAGCTGGCATACACCACATCATGTTGGATTTGAATTGATTTTCACTCGCGAGAGGTTAAGGAGGGGCGCTAGATGCATTTTATTACAGGAGGTGCCTTTAACGGCAAGCGCTCTTGGGTAAAGAAAACCTATATAATGAAGAAAAGCGAAGATTGGATTTCTGCCTACGACCTTGCTTCGCTGCCCATAGACTTGGAGGGTAAACATGATGATTTAGTGGTTTTGGAAGGGATTGAGGTTTGGATTAAAGAATTAATAGAAATACATGAGCCTGACCAAACCCGTGAAATTTGGAATCAATGCTTGACCGAATGGGAGCATTGGGAACAAGCGGAGACACAGCGACGCTTGGTCATTATCGGAACCGATGTCACAAAAGGAATTGTTCCAATCGAAAAACAGCATAGAATTTGGCGGGATGCTGTGGGATGGCTTTATCAAGACTTGGCGGCAAGGGCGGAAAAAGTGGATGTCATTTGGTATGGGCTTAACCAAACATTAAAAGGAGGAAATAATGAATGAGAATTTATACCAGGACAGGGGACAAAGGAAAAACAAGCATTATTGGAGGCAGGGTGGATAAGGATGATGTGCGCGTCGAGGCGTACGGGACAGTGGACGAAGTAAATTGCTTCGTTGGTCAGGCGATGGCAGAACTCGAGCCAGTGCTGTTTAAGGACGTGCTTGATGACTTGGAAAAAGTCCAGCATGAATTATTTGATTGTGGCGGCGATCTCGCCAATATTACCGAAAAGCGGGTTTTAAAGCTTCAACAGGAATCCATCGATTATTTGGAAAGCAGAATTGATGGGTTTATCAAGGAAGCCCCAGAGTTGGAACGGTTTATTTTACCAGGGGGAACAAAGCCTGCCGCGTCCATCCATATAGCCCGCACCGTAACGAGAAGAGCAGAAAGGTTAGTGGTTAAACTGTTAAAGGAGGATCCGCAAACCCCGGAACTTGCCCTGCAATATTTAAACCGTCTCTCGGATTACTTCTTTGCCTTGGCAAGAGTCATCAACTTCCGCTTAAATGTCAAGGATGTGGAATATGTCCGGAGCGCGAAGGTGTTTCGGGATGGGAAACGGAAAGATGAAAAATAAAGGGAAAATGATTAGCTGGCTGGGAATGTTCATCGCGTTGTCAGCCGCTGGAGCGTTTATTAAAGTACCGGCCATCATTGGCAGTGTGGCCCTTGATGTCTTTCCGGCACTGCTCGCCGCAGTCCTTTTGGGAACAGGAGAGGGTGCTGCCGTCGGAGCATTGGGGCATTTGCTGTCAGCGATGCTGGGAGGGTTCCCGTTAGGACCGCTGCATTTGCTGATTGCTGCTGAAATGGCCTTATTGGTCTGGTTGTTCGGGAGGTTATATAAAAATCATAAACTGGTTTCAGGCGGGGTATTTGTTTTAGGGAATTCATTGATTGCCCCAATACCGTTTATCTTTTTGATTAATTTCGGCTTTTTTGTTGGGATGATTCCTTCCTTGTTAATCGGCTCCATTATAAACACTGTCATCGCACTCATATTAGTTCCACGTCTTCGTGCAATAATTGCCCCAGGCTTTTCGGGCGGGGGTGCCAATCGATGAGGAATGCTGTTACGGTGCCAATTGGTGAAGGACAATGTCTAGTATTGGCCTGTGATAACAGTGGCGGAATAGGCATGAGGCAAAATGACGTTGTTCATGTGCCGTACGAGACAGTCGGCTACTATGCCTTTCGTGTGGCCAGCATGGAATGCATGGCAGCAGGAGGGAAAATCATTTCCGTTGTTCTCCATAATTTTTGCGGCAATGAACCTTGGGGAGAACTGGTAAAGGGAATTCGCGCCGGTTTAAGTGAACTCGGTCTATCAGAGGTTCCTGTTACAGGCAGCACGGAAAGCAATTTTCTTTTATCACAATCGGCAATAGGGTTAGTTGTCATAGGAAAAAGGCCGCTTGCCAAGGATACCCAGGCACTTGCATCAGATGGGCTGAACCTAGCGGTATTCGGGATGCCATTGGTCGGGAACGAGGTCATGGAACAGAAGGACCAGGTGGCCCCCTTGGGAATGTTTCGGCAAGTATGCACGTTATCGGACGTGGTAACATGGCCGGTTGGCTCAAAGGGAGTCTTGCATGAGTTGAGACAAATGTTTCCTCATGAAATAATAGAAAAAGAGTCGGTCATAACCGGTGTGGATATTTTAAAATCGTCAGGGCCGGCCACCTGTTTTATTGCGGCATTTCCCGAAAGTCAAGCAGAGTTCATGAAGCAACTATCGAAAGAGCTGTTTCATTCGGTAAGGATCATGAGAAAATAGCACGCCATCGCAGGCGTGCTATTCTTGTGAGCTTTTTATTTTGCCGATTAGTGAATCGACGGCTTCACCGACTTGGTCGATGGTTTGGTTCAGCTTGGCTCTCCACCCAGGTGCTTTTTCTTTTATAACAGAGCCAATTTTATCAGCGTTTTCCTTCAGTTCTTTACTAATTTCTGCAGCTTGGTCTTTCACACTTTTTCCCGGATTATTTTCTCCGGCCAATTGCGCATTAACCGATACCACTTCAAACTCTTCCTTCGGCAAATACTGCACCGATGTCCTCATGATTTCCTTAAAAATCGGCACTACATTCGCAGAACTGGTGCTTGTCAAATAATGTTCACGGTCCGTTTGGTCAAAGCCAATCCAAATCGCACCGACAAGGTTTGGCGTATAACCGACCATCCATTGGTCTTTCGTGCCAGACACGCCACTGAATGGGAGCTGGGTCGAGCCTGTTTTGCCGGCCAGTTGGACCCCAGGTATTTGGGCACGCTTGCCGGTACCGGTCTCAACTACATTCAACAGCATGGAAGTAATATTATTTGTGACCTTTTTTGTGGTTACTTTGGTGGTTTTCGCTTTGTGCTCGGCAATGATATTGTCGGTAGGTCCGACAATTTTGGTGATTAAATGACTGTCATGGCGCTCACCGCCATTAGGAAAAACGGTGTAGGCATTGGCCATTTGCAAGGGAGACACGCCTTTACTCATACCACCCAAAGCGATTGCCAGGTTTTCATCTTCTTTTTCAACTGGTATGCCAAAGCGTTTCAATGAATCCAGGCCTTTGTTCAGTCCAATCTCATTTAACAGCCAAACCGCCGGGATATTTAATGACTCTTCCAATGCCTTGTACATTGGGACTTTTCCTTGGTAAGTCTTGGTGAAGTTTTCCGGTTTGTAATTTCCAAAGGAAATCGGTTCATCCTGCAGCTCCGAATCATAGTCATATCCCTCCTCCAGTGCGGGGGTATACACGGCCAATGGTTTGATCGATGAACCTGGCTGTGCCTTCAATTGGGTCGCCCGGTTAAATCCGCGGAAGACATGCTCGCCGCGGCCGCCCACGAGCGCCCGGACACCGCCGCTTGTCGGGTCCATCAACACCGATCCGCTTTGGACCAGTTCGCCGCCCATTCCTTTTGGAAACAACGAATTATTGGCATAGACTTTTTCAAGCCCGGTTTGAAGGTTTTGGTCCAACTCGGTATAAATCCGGTAACCCCGGGTCATGATTTCATCTTGTGTCAGCCCGTATTTAGATTCGGCTTCATTTAACACGGCATCCACATAATAGGGGAATTTTCGCTCCACGTTGCTGCCGCCGCCATCATGAAGGGTAATTTTTTCAGCTTTTGCCTGTGTGTATTCGGCATCACTGATCATGTTCAATTCCTTCATTTTTGCTAAAACAACATTTCGGCGCTGAATGGCTTCGTCATAATTTTTGTACGGGTTAAGATAGTCAGGGGCATGAAGCAGCCCTGCCAATAGTGCTGCTTGGCTAATCGATACATCTTCAATATTTTTATTAAAATATTTTTTGGACGCATTCCCGATTCCCCATGCGCCGCCCCCAAAATAAACTTGATTCAGGTACATCTGCAAAATTTCATTTTTTGTATACACTTTTTCAATTTTAACGGCTAAAAATAATTCTTCCGCTTTCCGTTTATAGGTCCGCTCCGGTGATAGCAGAGCATTTTTGGCAAGCTGCTGGGTGAGCGTGCTGCCGCCGCCAGTAATCTGACCGGCAAACAAGTTTCCAAAAAACGCCCGGGCTATTCCTTTGATATCAAACCCATTATGTTTGTAAAACCGCTCATCTTCAATGGCGACTACTGCGTTTGGCACATATTTCGGGAGCTCCTCAATCGTAACGCCCTTGGTCCGATTGGTCGCCACGTTGGATGCGACCTCGCCGTCTTTATCGTAAATAACGGTAGGCTGGCTTAGTCCTTCTTTCAATGATTGGACATTCGCTCGTGTTGCCAGCCATGCAAAGTAAATAATCGTCGATAAGACAACGACTAGAATAATCAAAAGGAATATTTGAGTAAGGTGCCGCTTTTTCCAGAATCGGATAATCATTTCCCATATTGGTCGTAGTTTCTCCATTATATCTCCTTGCCTTCTATGGAATGGTGATTTTACTATTATAGAATTTCTATCCGCAAAAGACCAACAAAACCCATTGTTGCACCTATTTTACCCACATTATAAAAATTTTACCAATTTGAAAAAATGCCTTTTTTAATATCAAAATACTGACTGATATTGGCAAGGTGATAAGTAGATCTTATAAAAATAAATAAAGATATACTAATTTCATTATCGCTTAATCGATGGTAATCTTTTCTATGCAGCTGGTGCATGAAATGAAATAAACATAGGTACCTGTGGACAACCATTTCTTTCCACCGCATATGTTAGTAATGAGACCTTATGCAGGAAAGGGGATGGAAAGATGATTAACTGGAAGGTCCGGTTTAAAAACAAAACTTGGGTTTTGGCCTTTTTATCACAGATGTTTATTGTTGCGCAATTTGTCCTTGCAGGGTTAAATTCACTGGGAATCACCGATTTCCAACTGACGGAAACGATTCAAAATTCCATCCTGACATTGGTCAATGCCGTTTTTGTTTTGCTCTCCTTGTTGGGAATTGTTCAGGACCCGACAACAAAAGGCTATCGGGACAGTGTCAGGGCATTAAAATATAAAGACCCGAATTAATCGAAAGAGGCCGGCTCATAGAGGATTAGAACCTTTTCCAATGAGTGGCCTCTTTTGACTGAAAGATAAGAAAGTATATTTTTACTTCGAGAATTGTCCAGCTCCAGCGCCTAGTGTCCTTCGCTCTCCGCCTACGATAAGTCAAGCACGAATGCGCTATCGCTCTTCGTGTTTCCTTTACCTCAGTTGGAGAGCACCATAAGGAAGGCATCGGCAGCATCGGCATCGCACAAACAAAAAGCGGAGGCCATAGGCCGCTGACCAAGGAGCTTTCGATTTTCTTACAGGAAATTCTTTACTTTTAAATAAAAACATAGTTAACTAGAAAAAGCAGTCTTTGAAAGTGTGAGGGTTACATATGAATAAATTAAAACAATATATTCGCCAGTTCCATCCAATTATTTGGGCGTTGCTCATCGGGACTGTGTTATCAAGAGGCTCAGCTGTTATGACACTCCCATTTTTGTCGCTCTATTTATCCAGGAATATGGACATTTCTCCCGTCATTATTGGTTTGACCGTGGGAATGAGTCCGCTGATGGGGACAGTCGGCGGCTTCATCGGCGGGCACTTGTCAGACCGGTTTGGCCGAAAACCGGTAATGCTGACCGCCTTGTTTATGTTAGCATTCGTCTATTATGGATTTATTGCCGCGAACGATCCAGGCTGGTTTATCCTGCTAAACGCGCTAAACGGTTTGAGCAATTCGTTTTTTGAGCCTACCGCCCAAGCCTTGATGGCCGATTTAACCGAGCAGAAAAACAGGATGAAGGTATATTCCTTACGATATACAGCCATTAATGTTGGTGCATCCGTCGGCCCTTTATTAGGGGCTTACTTGGCCAACACTTCGGCAAAACTCTCATTTGCCATTACAGGTTCTACCTATCTATTATATGGAATCGTTCTGTTCATCCTCATGCGGAACATGGCGATTACAAAGAACGGTGCCAATAAAAAAGTAACATCATTTATGGATGCCTTCCATATCATCAGGACCGATAAAGCACTAAGGTATTTAGTGGCCGGGATTATTTTAATAAATATCGGTTATTCCCAAGTGGATTCCAATTTCCCACAGTTTTTAGAAAAGAATATCGAAAACGGGGTGTACCTATTCTCGATATTACTGACGATTAACGCCGTAATGGTAGTGGTGCTCCAGATGCCAATCAGCCACTTGGCTGAAAAGCTCACCATGATGCAAGGCATGATCGTGGGGTCCCTGTTTATGGTTGGGGGATTGGCTGGATTTGGTCTTGTTCATGGCTGGGTGACAGCTATCTTGGCGATGATCCTATTTACCCTGGGGGAAATTTTAATCTTCCCATCGAATAGCATGATGATTGACCGGCTTGCACCGGAACACTTACGGGGAACTTATTTTGGGGCGGGACAGTTCCGGAAGATTGGCAATTTTGCCGGACCCATTATTGGCGGTTCGTTGTTAAGTCATTTTGGCGGACACGCGATGTTCTGGACCATTTCCTTCGTTGCCCTGTTCAGCGTTGTCTTTTTTGCGACGGGGAACCGAACCTTCATGCGCAGCCAATCCTTAAGTGAAGGGAAGGCAACTTAAATGAAAATGCCTCCGGGACCAAACCCAGAGGCATTTTTATTTTATTATTTTAAAATTTCTTCGATTCTTGCTAATGTGTCATCGCTCAACTTGACACCAGCGGCTTTTACGTTTTCTTCGACTTGTTCCGGACGGCTGGCACCCACTAGTGCGCTGGCAACGTTTTTCTGTCTAAGAATCCAAGCCAATGCCAAAGTCGGCAGACTGATGCTATTATCAGCAGCAACTTCCTTAAGCGATTCGACACGGTCTAAGTTGGCATCTGATAACAATCCGCCAAGAGCTTTGAAATTCTCTTGTGCGGCACGGCTTCCTGCAGGAGCTGTCGCACCTTTTTTGTATTTGCCGGTTAACACGCCTTGGGCTAATGGAGACCAAACCACTTGGCCAATTCCATGCTTTTCGCTTACCGGAATCACTTCTTTTTCGATGTATCGCTGCAGCATGCTGTATTGCGGCTGGTTTACGACAATCCGGTCAAGCAGCTTCTTATCGGCAAGATGTACGGCTTCGGTAATCTGTTCGGCCGTCCACTCACTGACACCCAAATAAAGGACCTTCCCCTGACGAACTAAATCGTCCATTGCCCGCAGTGTTTCCTCCAGTGGGGTTTCTTTATCAAAGCGGTGGCAATAATAAATATCCACATAATCCGTGTTTAAGCGCTTCAGGCTTGCATGCGCCTGTTCCATGATATGTTTGCGTGATAAGCCGCGGTCATTCGGGCCGTCTCCCATTGGCCAGAATACTTTTGTTGCTAAAACATAGGAATCGCGCTGATATTTTTGAAGAGCTTTCCCCACAACAATTTCTGCCTCACCGCGCATGTAAACGTTGGCAGTATCGAAAAAGTTAATGCCGAGGTCATATGCTTTATCGATTGAAGCGGTTGCATTTTGTTCCTCTACATAACCGCCATATGTAAGCCAGCTTCCTAAGCTGATTTCGCTGACCTTTAAGCCTGTGTTGCCTAGACGACGATATTCCATGTGCATTCTCCTCTTAAAAAGTTTCGTAATACAAAATAAAAATACTACACTCTCACTCTTATGTCTAATAAAAGATTTGTTAATTCTTATTCGCTGACTTGCGCTTTCTCTTTTTTATAAAAGTATAAAGGCTCTCCATGAGGAAAGAACCTGTAAAAATAAAGATTATGACCAATTCAGCTGGCTCAATGACCCGAAATGGATCAAGGGCTTTTAGAACGAGCTTGGATGGTTCGACACCCATTAATATATCTAAATACATAATAAAACTGAGTAATCCTCCTGCGAGAATTACGGAAACCAACAAGATTTTCATGGGCGTCACCTTCCTGTGTTGTTCTAAATATTTTCTGATGGCTGGCTTTTCCTTATACATAAGAAGAATGGATAAACAAGCAAAGGTTGGTTAATCTAACCAATAACAAATATTTATGTTTCTTTGAGTGAGGCGGAATTAGTGTCTATTTTGTCTAAGATTTTTAAAACCAAACGCAAAAAAAGACAAGACGATAATATTAGACAAAAACTGGATCCCTTTCAGCCCAAAGATTTGCCGATTGAGAGAAGTACCCATAAAAATATAACCCGCATACAAGAAGAGTTTGGGAAAAGTTCGGATGTGGGGATCCGGGAGTTTAAGGGCCACAATTATAAAGGGGCACTTGTGTATATTGACGGATTGGTGGATATCAAGATCGTTCAAGATTTCCTGTTGGAGCATCTAATCGATACATCTTCCAATTCTGAAACAACCGACAGTTTTCAGTACGTCAAAGATCATTTAATTGCCATTGGCAGTATTACTACAATTCAAAACTGGAATCAAGTCTTTGACAATTTGCTATCAGGAAATACAGTAGTTTTTATAGACGGATACACTAAAGCAATCAGCGCGGAGACGAAGGGATGGGAAAAACGGTCCATATCAAGCCCTCAAACGCAGTTGTCAATCAAGGGACCTCAGGATGCTTTTACTGAAACACTCCGGACCAATACCGCATTAATTAGAAGGCGGATTAAAAGCCCGAATTTATGGATTGAATCCATGAAATTGGGGAAAGTGTCACAAACAGATATAAGCATGATGTATATAAAAGGAATCGCCAATGAAAAAATTGTGGAAGAAGTGCGAAAAAGGTTAAATCGGATTAATATTGATGACATTCTCGACTCCGGGTACATCGAGCAATTAATTGAGGATCAGACCTGGACCACATTCCCAACCACCTATCATACAGAACGTCCCGACGTGGTCGTTTCCCAATTGATGGAAGGAAGAGTAGCAATTGTAGTCGATGGCAGTCCATTTGTCCTTACGGCCCCTGCGATTTTCATCCAGTTTTTTCAGGCGCCCGACGATTATTATACCAGGTTCGATATTTCAACCGGTATCAGGCTACTGCGAATATTGGCTTTTCTTATTGCACTGATTGGGCCATCGACTTACATCGCAGCAACGACCTTTCATCAGGAAATGATTCCAACCACTTTAGTTATTGCGATTGCAGCCCAAAGGGAAAATGTACCCTTTCCGGCCTTTGTGGAGGCTTTGGTCATGGAGGTCACATTTGAGATTCTTCGTGAAGCAGGGCTTAGGCTCCCAAGGGCCGTCGGCCAGGCTGTCTCGATTGTGGGGGCACTAGTAATCGGCCAGGCTGCCGTACAAGCAGGAATCGTGTCACCGATTATGGTTATCGTGGTGTCGATTACGGCAATCGCCAACTTTTCGACACCAGTTTTCTCAATGGCCATTGCTGCAAGGCTTTTGAGGTTTGCCTTAATGATATTGGCCGCCATGCTGGGGTTTTATGGAATGATGTTAGGAATCATGTTTCTAACTATCCATTTATGCTCAATTCGGTCCTTTGGAGTACCATATATGATGCCTATTGCACCATTTAACTTTCGAAACCAGCAGGACGTATTTGTCCGTTTCCCGCTTTGGGCGTTTACCAACCGGCCTCCGTTTATCAGTAAAGGGAACGTTGCCAGGACTGGGCAAAACATAAAGCCAGGACCGCCTGATCCGCATGACGAGGGGACAAAGGGTGAGAAGTCATGAGAAAATGCACATTGATTATTTCGGTTATTTTCATGATCATACCAGTTTTAAGTGCTTGCTGGAATCAAAAAGAATTGACGGATTTAGCCTTTGTGATGGCTTTGGGAATTGATAAAGGGAAGGATAAGAAGTTTAAATTGTCCTATCAAATTGTGAATCCAGGTAACGTCGCTCCAGGACAATTGGGCGGCGGCCAAGGCCTCCCAATTGCGGTGTATAAAAGTACGGGTGATACCATAACGGAAGCGGCAAGAGATGCCACCAAAAAGGTATCCAGACGCCTTTACTATGCCCACACCAATTTAGTAATTGTCAGCGATGATGTGGCAAAAGAAGATTTACTGATGTTGTTAGACGGGATGGACCGGGACCCGGAATTTCGGACATCCACCGAAATGATTATAGCAAGGGGCGATACAACGGCAGAACAATTGGTCTCTGGCCTGACCATCTTGGATAAACTCCCAGTGAATAAGATTACCAAGGAAATTGAAACAACAGAAAAAATGCTGGGAGAAAATATGCGAGTGACAATTGATGACTTTCTGACAAATTTGGTCAGCAATGGAAAAGAGCCGTTTTTAAACGGGTATAAGGTAATCGGTAAAAAAAACATGGTGAATAAAGAGGAAAACCTAAAAAAAACCACCACCGATGCGTTTTTAGCGGCTGCCGGCTTGGCTGTTTTTAAAAAAGGAAAGTTGCATGCGTGGATTGACGGACCAGATGCACGGGGCGTTGTTTGGATCTCGAATAAAGTCCAAAGCACTGATATCAATCTCGATTGGGAGGGTCAAAAAAAGGCGTTGTCCATTGCTCTTATCCGTTCAAAAACCAAAGTCTCCGCTCAATTTAAGAAAGGTAAACCCGTCATCAACATAAAGGTAGAAAACGAAGGCTGGGTCAGTGAAGCCAATGCAGCCATTGATTTAACGGACCCAAAGGTGATAGAGAAAATTGATAAAAGCCTTGAAAAGGAAACGAAAAAGCAACTGCAGGCATCCGTTAAAAAAGTGCAGGGATTAAAGGTTGATATCTTCGGTTTTGGAGAAAAAGTCCACATAGCGGATCCTAAACGGTGGAAGAACCTTCAGAGTCATTGGGATGAGGAGTTTTCCAAACTACAAGTCAATGTTGAGGTGGAGTCCTATATCCGAAGGGAAGGGATTCGAACAAAACCGTTCTGGAGCGATTACAATAAATAATCTAGGGAGTGGGGACTCCAATGGAACGAACCAAGATTAATGCTTCACAGCTATTCGTCCTAGTTATATTATTTGAAATGGGGAGTGCGATTTTAGTCGGTCTGGGCACCACGGCCAAACAAGATGCCTGGATTGCGGTTTTACTTGGGTTAGCCGGGGGGATTTTAGTCTTTCTCATTTATTACCGGTTATTTCGTTACTATCCTGATTTGATTTTAACAAGTTATGTCCAGAAAATAACCGGGAAGTGGATTGGTCGCCTGATTGGGTTTTTGTATGTTTTATACTTTATGTACTGTGCTTCACGGGTATTGCGAGATTTTGGGGAACTTCTCGTTTCGACCATCTATAACTCCACTCCGCTAATCGTAATTAACTGCTTAATGATTCTGACCGTTATTTATGCGTTATATAAGGGTATTGAGGTTATTGCGAGAGTAGGGGAGTTTTATCTTCTGGTTGTATATGTTATGGCCCTAATAGGTTTCGTATTAATCATCGCTTCCGGATTGATCCATTTGGAAAACCTCAGACCAGTTTTGGAAAACGGTTGGATGCCCGTATTAAAGACTACTTTTGGTGAAACCTTGAACTTCCCATTCGGCGAGATGGTGGTCTTTACCATGATCCTTCCCCACCTGAATGAATCAAAGAAGGTGAAACTCATCGGTATTACAGGGTTGGTTTTAAGCGGAACCAATATTGTCATTACGACTGTCATTAATATTGCCGCGATGGGCACCAATATTTTTGTCAGGGCAAATTTTCCTTTATTGTCGACCATTAGCCGAATTCAATTGGCCAATTTTATTGAACGGCTTGATGTGTTATTTATGCTGTATTTAGTGATTGGCGGCTTCTTTAAAATCACACTCTATTTTTATGCAGCGGTATCAGGGGCAGGGGATATTTTTAAATTAAAGTCCCACGAGAAACTTGGATTCCCAATCGGGGCTTTGGTGCTTTTCGCTTCGGTTACCATTGCATCGAACTATGCGGAGCATATCAAGGAAGGTCTTGAAGTGGCTCCCCTTTATCTTCACTGGCCGTTCCAAATCATCATCCCTTCCATTTTGCTGGTCATTGCCTTTTTCCGGAACAGGACGAAGAACCGCCACCCTTCAAAAGAATACAATAAGGACCTATAAAAAACTGCCCTTTCCCACAAGAGAAGGGCAGTTTTTGATTATGATATTAATCGACGATCCTTTTTCCCATAATAATCAGATCCCGTTCAATCCCGTCCAATTCGGCCACCTTTGGAAGATGGGCCCATTTTTCAAAGCCAAAGCCGGCAAACAGCCGCATACTTGGTTCATTATGGGCAAAAATAAAACCAAGTATTGTTTTGATATTCAATTCCGGAGATTCACTTATCGCCTTTTCCATCAGGAACCGGCCGAGTTTTTTTCCCCGATATTGCTCATGAATATAAATACTGATTTCGGCTGTGTGGTTATAAGCAGGCCTGCCATAGAAAGATTGGAAGCTTATCCATGCACAAATCGTTTCCCCGTCTTCGACTACCCATAACGGGCGATAACCAGCCGAGTGTTCGTTAAACCATGGCAGCCGTGTTTCCACCGAAACGGGTTCCAAATCAGCGGTTACCATCCCGCCGGGGATCGTCGTATTATAAATTTCGACAATAGCAGGTAAATCATTTAATTCTGCGTCTCTGATTGTAAGTTGATCTATCACGTTAGGACACCTCAAAAGTATTGGTAGAAGCTAGTAACTATCTTAAACTTTGAATCCATTAAAATCAAGAGACACAACTAGTTGGCGCGGTGGCAATTCATCAATCAAGAAGACCTTTCCTCGATTGATGGAACCGAGAAAAGGCCTCTTGTCGAGTATAGGCTACTCATTAAATCGTTTCAACGAGCCAATTGCTTACCAATGGTGTGCTTTGGCATTGCTCCTTAAGATGATTGTATTTTGCGTCATTTGCGTCTGACCATTTACCTGCGATTTTTGGCGCTTAGGCCTCGTCCAAGTTTGGTGAAACATCTCTGAATGTGAATCCAAACGCTCCCGGTAGGTCATCCAAATCACCTCATCAAAGGATTTTGAAACGACGATATCCCGTGAAGAATATCAGTACTATCTTTTGTAAAAAACATCAAAAATAAACCATTTCCTTGCAAATACCAAAAGAAAGTTAGTTAAATTAGCTGAAAACGTGTGGATAAAGGGAATTCTTAGCACGAGGGAATTCTGTGTTAGCAGCCTACAAGCAAAGAGAATAGATATTTTTTCCATAATTAAACAAAAAAATTTTTTATTGGAAAATATCACTTGTATTTTCTGAAATTTCGCAATAAAATAAGGGTAACATACCAACCGGTAGGTATGTTTTAGAAGATGATGCATAAGATGTTATATCTGCAAAAATACTAGGTTGCAAGAATAAGAATGGAGGGAAGACGATGCATTTACGATTGACGGATGAGCAAAAAATGGTTCAGCAAACGATCAGGAAATTCGTAGAAAAAGAACTAATGCCCCTTGAAAATGAAGTGCTAAGAAATGAGCGGGAGGGCAGGCCAGGCCTTTCACCTGGCAAGCTGCAGGAATTACAACTGAAGGCGAAGGAAGCAGGTTTCTGGGGAATCAATACTCCTGAAGAATATGGCGGTGCCAACCTCGGCCAGATGATGATGGCCATCGTTTACATGGAAGTGTCCAAGACCTTCGTTCCATTCTCATTTGGCGGTTCTGCAGACAATATCCTCTATTATGGTAATGAAGAGCAAAAGAAAAAATACCTGATTCCGACGATTAATGGCGAAAAGAAATCGTGCTTTGCGATGACAGAGCCTGGCGCTGGGTCGGATACACAAAATATTAAAATGTCGGCAGTAAAAGATGGGGACCATTATGTATTAAATGGTGAAAAGACCTTTATTACTGGAGGAAATGAAGCTGACTTTGTTATGGCAATGGCCATTACCGATAAAGAACTCCATAAGACATCAAGAGGCCGTGAAGGGGTAACATGCTTTATTGTCGACCGTGATATGGGCTGGAAATCGGAGTATATACATACCATGGGAGAATGGGGTCCAGCCGGTTTAGTGTTTGATAATGTCCGGGTTCCTGAGGAAAATATCCTGGGTGAATTGCATAAAGGATACAATCTTGGACTGGAATGGATTGGATTTGCCCGCTGGGTAGTTGGTGCGAGAGCGGTTGGGACTGCGGAAAGATTGCTGCAAATGGCGATTGATTATGCAAAAGAACGGGTTACTTTTGGCAAACCGATAGCTGAACGCCAGGCGATTCAATGGATGATTGCTGATTGCGCGGTAGATATTGAGGCTGCCAGATGGTTAGCAATAAACGCTGCCTGGACCCTGGACGAGGGCGAGGATAACCGTCATCTCGCATCGATGGCAAAGCTTTATGGATCCAACATGGGCAACCGTGTAGTCGATAAAGTTTTACAAATTCATGGCGGTATGGGGTATACAAAAGAATTGCCGATAGAGCGCTGGTACCGTGAAGCAAGACTTTGGAGAATTTACGATGGCACTGACGAAATTCAGCGCATGATTATTTCACGAAATCTGATTAAAGGTCATGTAAAAATCGGCCAATATATTTAAATTTATTTTGTAAGCGTTATCTTTAAGGATCTTATACACGGGAGGAATTAAAATGGCAGGTAGATTTGAAGGAAGAGTAGCCTTTGTAACAGGGGGAAGCCGGGGGATTGGCAAAGGCATTGTCGAGCTTTTTGCACAAGAAGGAGCAAAAGTCGCTTTCATCGATTTAAATGAGGAAGCATTAGCTGAAACGACCAACGAATTACGGGAAAAAGGCTATCAAGTCTATTCAAAAGTAGCGAACGTAGTAGATGCCCAGCAGGTAGAAGATGTATTGAAAGAAGTCAATGACACCTTTGGTTCTGTTGATATTCTAGTGAACAATGCCGGGGTCATTCGTGACAATCTATTATTTAAAATGACCGATTCTGACTGGCAGACGGTCATGGATGTCCATTTAAAAGGTTCCTTCAATGCGGCACGTGCTGTTCAAAAGTACATGGTGGAAAAGAAGTATGGCCGAATCATCAATATTTCCTCCACCTCTGCCCTCGGAAACCGGGGCCAGGCCAACTATGCGGCAGCGAAAGCCGGCTTGCAGGGCTTTACCAAGACGCTGGCAATCGAATTGGGCAGATATGGAATAACCGCTAACTCAGTAGCGCCTGGATTTATTGAAACCGACATGACCAAGGCGACCGCCGAAAGAATTGGCGTTCCATTTGAAAAAATGATTGAAGCCAGTGTTTCTCAAATTCCTGTCGGCAGAAGCGGAAAGCCTGCTGACATTGCCAACGCGGTAGCGTTCTTTGCGGATGAGAAATCATCGTTTGTGAATGGCCAAGTCATCTATGTGGCCGGCGGACCAAAAGTATAATAGAGAGGTGATTGAAATTGTTCCATGATCAAATTGGCAAACAGTCAAATAAGGTAAAGAATACGGTGGAAAGAGGCGCCGTGAAAAAATTTGCCGAATCCATCGGCGACCTTCATCCGATATATGTGGATGAAGAAACCGGAAAAAATTCTCGTTTTCAGGCCAATATTGCCCCTCCAACATTTCCGCGCGTATTCGATTATGGGGTCATTGAAGGGTTGAAACTTCCCAATAAAGGATTAATCCATGGGGAACAGGCTTTTCACTATGTCCGGCCATTACTGGTTGGCGAAGATGTTTACTGTTACTCAACAGTAAAAAATTATTTTGAGAAAAAGGGCAGCTTTGGAGAAATGGGATTCATGGTACTCGCCAACAATGGGGAGGACGCCCAAGGGAATCTAATCTTCAGTTCCACCTCAACAATCGTTATTTCGGAAGCAGTAAGGAAGGTGTTGACCCAATGAGTACCATTTCACAGTTGAATGTGGGTGAGTCCCTAAAGGAGATTCAGCTTAATCCTGTTTCAAGAATTGCTCTGATTAAGTATGCCGGTGCCTCTGGTGATTTTAATCCTATCCATACCATTGATGATGAGGCGAAAAAAGCGGGACTGCCAGGCATCATTGCCCACGGTATGTGGACGATGGGAAATCTGGCCAAGTTGTTTACAGAATTTTACCAGGAAGGCTTTTTAAAAGACTACTCCATCCGGTTTAGAAACATGGTATTTTTGGATGATGTGATCACTTTAAAAGCAGAAGTAAAGGA
Source organism: Neobacillus camarae (assembly GCF_054950115.1). Taxonomy (NCBI): domain Bacteria; kingdom Bacillati; phylum Bacillota; class Bacilli; order Caryophanales; family Bacillaceae; genus Neobacillus; species Neobacillus camarae. The sequence continues at coordinate 1,492,728 of NZ_JBUCKX010000001.1, forward strand.
AAAACAGGAAAATCAGCTGCGCTTTGCGGTTCTAGCGGTCAATCAGAACGGTAAAGAGGTATTAAAGGGTGAAGCGGTTTACCAGCTCTACTAAATCAGAAATCAAATAAGACAGAAAACATGACCCAGCACGAAGATTGGCAACTCTCTTAATGCTGGGTTCACTGTTATTTAGCATTTGCAAAACGTTAACTGCAGCTTTAAAAGGGGTGATGATATGACGGTACAGATGAAAGTAAACTATAAACCTCCCGTTTTCGCAACCGTGGAAGAAGAAAGGCTGCATTTGAAACAAAAACTGGCGGCGGCGTTCCGTCTGTTTTCCAAATTTGGCTTTGATGAAGGGGTAGCAGGGCATATTACAGCAAGGGACCCCGAGCGCCGAGACCATTTCTGGGTAAACCCATATGGCATGCATTTCAGCCAAATTAAGGCATCCGATTTGATTCTTTGTAACCATGACGGCGAAGTCGTGGAAGGAGATTACCCTGTCAATCGGGCAGCATTTGTAATCCACTCCCAAGTCCATGCGGCCCGTCCCGATGTTATTGCGGCAGCGCATGCCCATTCGGTTTACGGAAAGTCCTGGTCGTCGCTTGGCCGCCTTCTCGACCCCATAACACAGGACTCTTGTGCTTTTTTTGAGGATCATTCCTTATTTGATGATTTTACCGGTGTTGTATTGGACATTGAGGAAGGCAGGCGGATTGGAAAAGCGCTCGGGGCCAAAAAGGCGTGCATTCTTAGAAACCATGGTTTGCTCACAGTTGGCAAATCAGTGGACGAAGCGGCCTGGTGGTTTATTACGATGGAGCGTTCCTGCCAGGCTCAGCTGCTGGCTGAATCCGCCGGAAGTCCCGTGTTGATTGATGATGAAAACGCAAGGGCCACCTATAACACTGTCGGTACCCCGGGTGCAGGCTGGTTTCAGTTCCAGCCATTATGGAACCGCATCGTGAAGGAGCAGCCTGATTTATTGGATTAGGCATATTGCCTGAAGGAAGTACGCACTTCCTTTCAGCCTTTTACATACTTTTGGTCAGCGAGATAATCTTATCCGCAGCAGCAGCTTATATTCAGGCTGATGTCCCGAAACCGGGAAGTGGTGAGCCAGACTATCCGATTAAAAGAGAAACGATTGACTTATATGGAGAGGATAAACCATGAATTTTGCATTGGATGACGATATCCTTTTATTAAAAAAGAATGTCCGCGAATTTATACAAACAGAAGTGGAAGCTGTTGCCCAGCAGATTGAAGAAGACAACCAAATACCGGAGCGGATTATCGAGCAATCAAAGGAAATGGGGTTATTTGGCTTAAGCATTCCGGAAGCATACGGCGGACTGGGGATTGGCATGGTTGGCAAGTGCGCGTTATATGAGGAAATCGGCCAGACCCACAATGGCTACACCACGTTAATTGGAGCCCATACCGGCATTGGGACTGTGGGAATTGTGGAAATGGGAAATGAACGGCAGAAGAAAAAGTATTTGCCCGAAATGGCAAGCGGTGAGCGGATCGGGGCGTTTGCCTTGACGGAACCAGAGGCGGGCTCCAATGCGGCTAATTTAAAAACAACTGCTGTAAAAAGAGGCGGCAAATACATTTTAAACGGGCTGAAGCATTATATCACAAATGCCACTGAGGCCAATGTATTTACAGTAATGGCCGTAACCGACCCCGATAAAGGTGCCAAAGGCATCACTTCGTTTATTGTGGAAAAGGATTTCCCTGGTTTTCGCGTGGGAGCCGTGGAAAAGAAGATGGGGCTGCGGGGCTCTCACTCTGCCGAATTAATTTTTGAAGATTGTGAGGTTCCTGTGGAAAATGTTCTGGGTGTTGAAGGCCAGGGCTATGTCAATGCGTTGAAAATATTGGCGAATGGCCGGGCCGGCCTTGCATCAAGGAATCTAGGATCATGCCAGAAACTGCTCGACATGTCCACAAAATATGCGCTGGAACGGATTCAATTCGGCAAACCGATTATCAAAAACCAGGCGGTCAGCCATATGCTGGCGGAAATGGCCGTGGAAATCGAATCACTTCGTTCGTTCACATACCGGGTCGCCTGGATGGTCGACCAGGGAATGAAAGTGATTAAAGAAGCCGCGATGCTGAAGCTTTACGGCTCGGAGGTTTATAATCGGGCAGCTGACAAGGCGGTGCAAATCCATGGGGGATTGGGCTACATCGCCGACTATCCGATTGAGCGTTTTTACCGGGATGCACGGATTACAAGGATTTATGAAGGAACATCAGAAATTCAAAAGAACATCATTGCCGCTCAGCTTGAAAAAGAATATAGCTAAAACCAGTTTTAAAAAGAGGGGGGGATGAAAGTTGGCAGAGGATATTGTGATTGTCAGTGCTGTACGGACACCCGTCGGCAGGTACGGTGGCTCACTAAAAAGCCTGAATTCAGGCCATCTGGCTTCCATCGTGATAAAAGAAGCGGTAAAGCGGGCCGGTATTCTTCCAGACGATATCGATGAAGTGATTCTTGGGGAAGTCCGGCAGTCCACTGAGTCATCGAATGTGGCAAGGGTGGCGGCCTTACGGGCCGGGGTTCCGGAAACTGTACCCGCGTTTACCATTAACCGTTTGTGTGCTTCGGGGATGCAGGCAATTGCCTCCGCCGCCCAACAAATCGCTTTTGGCCAGGCGGATATAGTGGTCGCCGGTGGAACGGAAAGCATGAGTAATGCTCCCCTTTATCTGCGCAATTCCCGGTTTGGCGGGGATAATCCCAAACTCGTCGATTCCAATACAGAAGCAGGCCAGCAGCCGCAGGAACTATACAGCAGTGAGCTTGGCATGGGGAAGACGGCAGAGAATGTGGCAGAGCGATTTGCTATTTCTCGGGAGGATCAAGATCGATTTGCCCTCATGAGCCAACAGCGTGCGGCAGCAGCCATCCGTGAAGGGCGATTCCAAGAAGAAATCGTCCCGATAGAGGTAAAAGGAAAAAAAGCTTCCGTTATCGTTTCGGAGGACGAACACCCAAGACCGGAAACCACCCTTGAAGCCTTGGGAAAACTAAAACCGGCCTTTAAAACAGATGGCACGGTTACGGCCGGAAATGCCTGTGGTCGGAATGATGGGGCATGCGCTCTGGTCCTCGCATCTGCCCGTCAAGCCGAAGCGCTGGGACTCAAACCGATGGCGAGAATTGTCGATTGGGCAACGGTGGGGGTATCGCCGGAAATAATGGGGATTGGACCGGTGCCCGCCGTGCGGAAGCTGCTGGAACGCACGAATCTTACCCTTGATGACATCGACTTGCTTGAATTGAATGAAGCTTTTGCCTCCCAAGCATTGGCCGTCGTTCGCGAACTCAAGCTCGATATTGAAAAGGTGAATGTGAATGGCGGCGCCATTGCATTTGGACACCCGCTTGGAGCAACGGGGGCCAAAATCCTGACGACTCTATTGTATGAGTTGGAGAGAAGAGGGGGACAGCGAGGCATCGCCACCCTTTGCGTGGGCGGGGGACAGGGAATGGCGATGATGTTGGAGAGACTCTGAGGTTGATGGAGAAAATTGACGAAGGATGGACGTTGAATATTCGAAAAATTTCTAATATTATATGGTTATTCGCATACTAACTAGTTAGTATGTCGAGCCGATATGAGGAGTGAAACCAAATGAATTTTGATTACTCGGATAAAGTGAAACAATTACAGAAGAAACTGAATGAGTTCATGGAAGAAAACGTTTACCCTAATGAGCAAGTTTACCACGAACAACTCGACAAGAACGATCCATTTTCAAAGATTCCTCCCATCATGGAAGAACTTAAAGAAAAAGCCAAGCAAGCGGATCTTTGGAATTTATTTTTACCGGAAAGCGAGTACGGGGCTGGATTGACCAATTTAGAGTATGCTCCGCTTTGCGAAATCATGGGCCGTTCGGCCATTGCACCGGAAGTGTTTAACTGCGCCGCACCGGATACCGGCAATATGGAGGTTCTGGTCCGGTATGGAACGGAAGAACATAAAGAAAAATGGTTGAAGCCGCTCCTGGACGGGGAAATCAGGTCTTGTTTTTCGATGACCGAACCAGAGGTTGCTTCATCTGACGCAACCAACATTCAGGCAAGTATTATCCGCGATGGAGATGAGTACGTCATTAATGGAACGAAATGGTGGTCTTCTGGTGCCGGGGACCCACGCTGTCAAATCGCGATTGTCATGGGGAAAAACGATCCAAATGCCCCGACGCATGAGCAGCAATCGATGATTTTGGTGCCGCTCGATGCCCCTGGGGTTAAAATTAAGCGGCTGCTCCCTGTGTTCGGCTATGATCATGCACCGCATGGCCATGCAGAAATTGAGTATAACAATGTGCGTGTGCCAGCCTCCAATATGTTATGGGGTGAAGGAAAAGGTTTCGCAATCGCACAGGGACGGTTGGGGCCAGGCCGGATTCATCATTGCATGCGGACTATCGGTGCAGCAGAGCGGGCACTTGAAGAAATGTGCAAGCGCGTTCAAAGCCGAGTCGCCTTCGGCAAGAGGCTTTCCGACCAAGGCGTCATCCAAGACTGGATTGCCGAAGCTCGAATTGACATTGAACAGGCACGGTTACTGACCCTTAAAGCTGCTTATATGATGGATACCGCAGGCAATAAGGAAGCAAAAGCTGAAATTGCGATGATTAAAGTGATTGCCCCTAATATGGCTTTAAAAATCATCGACCGAGCCATCCAAGCCTTTGGAGCCGCAGGCGTCAGTGAAGATACGCCACTTGCTGCCAGCTGGGCCAATATCCGCACGCTCAGGTTGGCGGATGGTCCGGATGAGGTTCACAAGCGGGCAATTGCCAGATACGAATTAAAAAAATACCGATGACATCGTCAGAGGGGGAGACCAAGGTGCATGTAAAAGAGTTATTTGATTTAACAGGGAAGGTTGCCATTGTAACGGGCGGCGGACGAGGCCTGGGCCAGCAAATCGCCGAGGGTTATGCTGAAGCTGGTGCCCATGTGGTGGTGTGCTCACGAAAGCTCGAGGCCTGTCAGGAAGTAAGCGAAGAATTGAAGACGCTTGGGGTTGAGAGCCTAGCGTTGAAATGTGATGTTTCGGACCCTGAGGATGTAAAAAATGTGGTCGCCAAAACGATGGAGAATTTTGGGCGAATTGATATATTGGTCAATAACAGTGGAGCTTCCTGGGGGGCACCCGTAGAGGAAATGCCCCTAGAGGCTTGGCAAAAAGTCATGAATGTCAACGCAACCGGAACTTTCCTGATGTCCCAAGAAGTCGGAAAAGTGATGCTGAAGCAAAAATCCGGAAAAATTATTAACATCGCTTCGACTGCTGCACTAAAGGGAGGCGACCCAAGAATTATGGATGCCATCGGCTATAACTCCAGCAAAGGGGCAGTCGTTTCCTTCACAAAGGATTTAGCCGTCAAATGGGGACCGCATGGCATCTATGTCAATGCCATCGCACCTGGATTTTTCCCGACCAAAATGTCAAAAATACTGCTAGAACGGGGTGGGGACGCCATCCTACAAGGAACCCCATTACGGAAATTCGGATCCGACTCCGACCTAAAAGGAGTCGCCCTATTCCTCGCAGCCCCTGCATCAGATTTCGTCACCGGCGACATTCTCGTCGTCGACGGTGGTGCCCACGTAAAGTAAATTAGGCTCTATGCGACCGAAGACAAAGAAAAAATAGAATGAGGGTAACGTAGAAGGGCTCTACGCGACCGAAACCGAAGAAAAAGAGGACTGAGGGTAACGTAGAAAGGCTCTACGTGACCGAAAACCAAGATAAAGTGGAATAAGTGTAACGTAGAAGGGGAGGGGCCCAGTCCCCCAGCAAAGCAACAAATGAATGTAGTGGGGGTCTGGCTCCATTGAATTACCTTGAAATAAAAAAACAAGGGGGAGTTTTGGATGAAACGGGATGCAGTCATTGTTTCGGCGGTCAGGACGGCAATCGGCAGGCAGGGGAGTGCTTTGGCAACAGTCCCTGCGCATGTGCTGGGTGCTGAAGTGATTAAAGAGGCGGTTAAGCGAGCGAACATTGCGCCTGATCTGATAGATGATGTGATTTTTGGCAATGTGTTATCCGGCGGTGGGAATATTGCTAGATTAACAGCTTTGCAGACGGGTCTTTCCATTGATATACCAGGTTTAACAGTGGACCGCCAATGCGGCTCCGGAATTAATGCCATCAATCTGGCGGCACAGGCCATCCGTGCTGGTGACGGCGATATATTTGTAGCCGGCGGCACGGAGAGCATGTCGAGGGCGCCGTACTTAATGGAGCGGCCAGAAAAAGCTTTTAACTCCGCTCCGCCAAGCTTTAAAAAGGCCCAGCTTTCAACTAAAGAAATCGGGGACCCGCCAATGGGCATTACGGCTGAAAATCTCGTAAAGAAATACCAGATTTCCCGTGAGGAACAAGATGCATTTGCCTTAAGGAGCCAGCAGCGAATGGCGACTGCCATGGAAGAGGGCCGCTTTGATGAGCAGATTGTTCCGATTATGATTCCGGTCAGAAAAGGCGAGCCGATTGTTTTCAAAACCGATGAACACCCAAGGCCGCAAACTACCCTTGAAACTCTGGCAAAACTGCCCGCAGCCTTCCTTCAGGGCGGAACGGTCACTGCCGGCAACAGTTCGGGATTAAATGATGCGGCCTCGGCCTTAGTCATCATGTCCCGCGAAAAAGCGGAGGAATTACAATTAACCCCGTTAGCTGTCATCCGTGAGTATGCGGTCGCAGGTGTGGATCCCAATATCATGGGAATCGGCCCGGTTCCGGCAGTGCGCAAGGTACTAGAAAAATCAGGGTTATCTTTAGAGGATTTTGACCTCATTGAAATCAATGAAGCTTTTTCCGCCCAAGTACTTGCTTGTAACCGTGAACTGAAAATGGATATGGAAAAAGTCAACGTCAATGGCGGAGCCATCGCCCATGGGCACCCGCTTGGGGCAACAGGAGCCATTTTAGCAACCAAAGCCTGCTATGAATTGAAACGGACAGGGGGCCGATATGCCCTGATCACCGCTTGTATTGGCGGCGGTCAAGGAATTGCCACTATCATTGAACGAGAATTTTAATACAATTTAGAGTTGTTACTCATGGTTAAAATACCGGCTAATTCATTCTATTAAAATAGAAATAGGGTAGGGAGATGTCAGGCATCAAAAGCCTTCATTTTAAAAATAAGGTTCTGTTATACGATATTGTAGATTTTTTTAAATGCTATGATGATTGGAGCGGAAAAGCCCGCCCCCTGCGGGAGTACGGGGCCGAGGAGGCTCCCAGGTATGCCCGCGGGTTTGCTTAGCGACTGGAGCGGAAATCAACAGCCGATTTAACAGAGACAAAAATAAAGAAAAAACTGGTTATGATGCCTGCCACTGCAGCTTGCAGCCGAAAGGAAATCATCCTATGAAGGATAAAATTATGGAAACAGGAATCCTGTTGTTCGACCAAAATGGATTTAAGTCTACTTCTATTCAGGATATCGTCCAAGAGCTGGGGGTAACGAAGGGGACATTTTATTACTATTTTAACAGTAAAGAAGAACTGCTAAAGGAAATCCACTTGCAGTATATTGAAGGCTTGATTCAGCAGCAGGATGAAATCCTAAAAGAACCATCCTATGATTTTGCTCAGAAGCTTTATGAAATTATTTTTATGCTAATCTGCAATATTAAAACAAAGAGACCAAGTGCACGGATTTTTACAAGGGAAATGAGGCACTTAAGTGAAGCAAACATTAAGGAACTGAAGGAAAAACGGAATGAATTCCGGAAACATATCCAAAAATTAATTGAACAGGGAATTGAACATGGTGAGATTAAAACAGGGATGCGAGCGGACATCTTGACCATGGGCATTTTGGGAATTACCAATTGGAGTTATTACTGGTATAACCCGTACGGGGAAGTTCCGGAAGAAAAAGTCGTAGACATCTTTTTGGAGCTTATTCTAAAAGGTATTACGAAAAATGACAGCGTTTCCATAAAAAACTAACAAACTAGTAGAGGAGAGAAGGAATATGTTAACTCTTCATTTTGAACATTGGCCAAAAATCTCAAAATCACTTAAAGTTCCTGCCACATCGTTATACGACAACCTTAAGGTCAGTGCCAGACGGTATCCGGACCAGACGGCTATCTTTTACTATGGGAACACGCTAACCTACCAGCAATTAGATGACGAAGTGAATGCCCTGGCAGGTTATTTGCAGCATAAACTCGGAGTCCAAACCGGAGAAAAAGTCTTGTTATTTATGCAAAATTCACCGCAGTTTGTGATTGGTTACTATGCGATATTAAGGGCCAATGCCGTAGTGGTTCCCATTAATCCGATGCTGGTGGCCGATGAATTGGAATTCTATGTACGGGATTGTGAAATCAAGACGGCCTTACTGGGACAGGAATTATACGATCGTGTTCATCCACTTGTGGGAAAAACAACTCTCGAAAATTTGATGATTGCGGCCTATTCCGATTATAAAGGAGAAGGGTTTGAAGCACTGCTGCCAAAAGAGGTCGAGGCGGAAAGGGCAGTCTTTTTCGAACCGAACTATTACCTCTGGAGTGGGGCCATTTCCGCGAACATGACGCCAACAGAGCATACTTCAAAAGGAGACGACCTAGCCTGTATGCCGTATACCTCAGGCACGACTGGATTGCCAAAAGGCTGTATGCACACGAACCGAACGATTAATGCCAATACGGTCGGCGCCAATCACTGGTCTTCATCTACACCAAATGCTATGCACCTGATGACGCTACCGCTTTTCCATGTAACGGGCATGGTTCACAGCATGCATATGCCAATCTTTAGCGGCGGGACGATGGTGATCATGACGAGATGGAATCGCGAGGCCGCGGTACAGCTTATAAAAAATTTAGGCTGCACGCATTGGGTAGCGATTGCCACAATGATTGTCGATTTCCTTGCCAATCCCAATCTGAAGGCCGAGGATATTGCATCCCTGGTTTCTATTTCCGGAGGAGGTGCGGCACTGCCGGAAGCCGTTGGGGAAAAACTGTTTAAGCTGACAGGTTTACGATTTGTGGAAGGCTACGGGCTGTCTGAAACGATTGCCCAGACCCACTTCAATCCGCCTGATCGTCCCAAAATGCAATGCTTGGGGATTCCATCTTTTGATGTGGACGCTAGAATAATTGAGCCGTCAACAGGAAGAGAACTGGGGATTGAAGAGGTTGGCGAAATTATTGTAAACGGGCCGCAGGTAATGGTCGGTTATTATAATCGTGATGATGAAAACCGGAATGCGTTTATTGACATCGACGGGAAAAGGTTCTTCCGTACAGGGGATATTGGCCGTTATGACGAAGAAGGTTACTTCTTTATCGTCGACCGAGTGAAACGGATGATCAATGCTTCCGGTTTCAAGGTTTGGCCAACAGAGGTGGAATCATACCTTTACAAGCATCCGGCCATCCAGCAGGCCTGTGTTGTTGGCGTTCCAGATCCAAGACGGGGCGAAACCGTTAAGGCGTTTGTAATTCTCAACCAAGATTATGAAGGAAAAGTAACGGAGGAAGAAATTATCGAGTGGTCAAAACAGCATATGGCCGCTTATAAATATCCTAGAATGATAGAGTTCAGAAAAGAGTTTCCAATGACCTCCAGCGGAAAAATCCTCTGGCGGACACTCCAAGACGAAGAAAAGAAAAAGACAGGAGTACAGTAAGCAATCCACCGAGGGGCTAACCCGTTTTGGCCGGCCTCTCCCTGAGTAAAAATAAATTTTGGAAAAGTCTTCATTATATTGGTCAATCGCTAATAGGATAGTTTTGTTACCGTCCAAGACCAAGTAGATAAGACTATTGGATTAGTCAATTGAATCATATAACAGACCGTGTGCCTCCAAAACAGTATACAGGTTCAAGAATAATAGAGAGGGAGGGACAAGAATTGGTCAACGTTGTTCCCATTGAATTGGAAACCACTTTTGCCGAAGGAACGGTCAATGCCTTTTTAGTTATGGGTGATACCATTAGCCTTGTGGACACCGGTAACCCCGGGAAGGAATCCTACGAACAGTTCAAGAACAAGCTCCAGGAGCATGGAGTCCAATTAAGTGATATTGATCAGATTGTGTTGACACATATTCACGTTGATCATGCGGGGGGAATTCCCTATATTCAGCAAGAAATCGATGTACCCATTTATGTACATGAGTGGGCACAAGGCCCATTAAATGCAGGTAGGGACGATTTTGAGAAGGCACAGCAATTTTTTCATGAGTTTATTGCCGGATGCGGTGCTGATTTCAACGAGCATATTGTCCGGCGCCGTTATCGTAAGGAACATTGGAACAACGTTGTCTATCTGACAGAAGGGGATACAGTCCGGCTTGGCGGGGCTGAATTTGAAACCGTTCATGTTCCGGGTCACAGTCAAACAGACATTTTACTGTGGAATCGGGAATCAGGCATTGCCTTTGCTGGCGACCATCTGATAAAAGCCTTTTCGGTTAATGCATTCATCGAGCCGCCCGATCCAGGGGAAGAGCATCGGCCAAAACCACTGCTGCAATATCGGGACTCCCTTAAAAAGGTTAGACAATTGCCGCTCACCACCATCTACCCTGGGCATGGAGAGGTTTTTTCCAATCACGTTGCCTTGGTTGACAAACGATTGCAGGAACAGGAAAAACGGTGCAACGCAATATTACATATCCTGGCAGGTGGTGCAAAAACCGTTTTCGAAATCAGCAGGCAAATGTATCCCCATTTACATGATAGAGCCGTGTTTTTGGGATTATCGCAAATTCAGGGCCACTTGGATTTATTAGAACAAAGACACCAAGTACGTTTTGAAAAACAAGGACCGATTGTGTATTATTACGCCATTTAAACAAGACCTCCTCGAATATTTTTGAATTTGAAAAGCTGTTTTCGTAGATATTGTTGTTTTCCTACTCATGTTTATCCAAGAATAATTCGCATTGAAAGATAAAGCGTACCTATTAATAATTGGGATTCTTTAAGAGGTATAAGCGACCGTTCAGGAGCTTTTTCTGAGAGACCGGTCGTTAATAAGGGCTATTAACGACCGATCTGGTGATTTTTTCGAGCGGACAGTCGCTAATAAAGGCTATTAACGACCGGACCGGTCATTTTTCCAAGCAAACGGTTCTTTATCGCTATTACGTCTTCCCGGCAGTCTTTTAATGTAGAAAAAGCAACAATCCTTTAGAAAAGAGCCATTTGAAAAGGAGTGGATTTGGTGAAGCTAAAAGACCTGCTAGAAACCAATATCAGGGAATTTGGTGAATATCCTTTATTGTATTTTAAGGACAAAACCTACACCAATGTGGAAACGAAGCAGCATGCCGAACAATTGGCGAATGGCCTGCGGAAGCTTGGGATCAAAAAAGGCGACCGGGTCATGGTCTGCATGCCCAATTGTCCAGAAGTCCTGTTCGCTTACCAAGGAATTACAAGAGCTGGTGCAATCATTGTGCCGGTCATGTTTTTGCTTCATCCCAAAGAGCTTCACTTTATCGCTTTAAATTCCGGTGCCAAAGCGGTCATTACCTCCTCTTTTGTGCTGCAAAATGTAGAAACCGCCTTAGAAGGGCTGCCTGCGCGCCCGCTGGTCATTGTCACCGACCAGCCAACAAATGATAAAGTTACTAACTTTTATGATGTGTTGGAGGCACAAGACAACGGGGGGACTGACGATGTAAAGGCAGACGACACCGCCGTGGTTCTTTATACATCCGGAACAACGGGCAATCCCAAAGGCGTTATGTTAACCCACAAAAATTTATTCTCCAATGCAGATAATTCTGCCAAGGATAATGATTCTGAGCGGGTAACGACCATCGGTGTGCTTCCGCTCGCCCATGTATATGGGCTAACTGTTTCCAATGTATTATTTTTAACCGGCAGTTCAATCGTTGTTTTTTCCAAATTTGATGTGGAAGAAGTATTGAGCGCCATTGAAAACTATCAAGTTCGATCCTTTTCAGCTGTACCAGCGATGATTTATGCTCTTGTTTCTTACCCAAATGCCGATCGTTTTAATACCTCCAGTCTGGAATCGATTGGTTCGGGTTCAGCCCCGCTGCCCGTTGCACTTTTGCATGCATTTGAGAAGAAGTTTGGTGCACAAGTGTATGAAGGCTATGGGCTGTCTGAAGCGGCTCCGATCGTAACGGCCCACCGAAAAGGAATAGAGATTAAGCCGGGCTCTGTGGGAATACCGATTCCAGGTGTCGAGGTAAAAATCGTGGATGATTCCGGCAAAGAAGTTCCTGTCGGTGAAGTAGGCGAATTGATTGTCCGAGGTGACAATATCACACCTGGCTATTATCAAAACGTGGAGGAAACCAAGCGAGTCCTTAAAGACGGCTGGTTATATACAGGCGACATGGCCCGGTTGGATGACGAAGGCTATCTCTATATCGTGGACCGGAAAAAAGACTTAATTATCCGGGGTGGCTTTAATATTTATCCGCGGGATGTGGAAGAACTGTTAAACGGCCATGAGGACGTTTTAGAAGCGGCGGTAGTGGGAATACCGGATGCGCGAATGGGTGAGGAAGTGATTGCCTGTGTCGTGAAAAAACCGGAGACCACCATCACGGAAGAAGAATTAATCCGCTATTGCCAGGAGCATTTGGCGAAAAATAAAACGCCAAGAAGGATCGTATTTCTTGAGGCACTACCTAGAAACGGGGTCGGCAAAATTTTAAAAACCCATCTCCGCCAAACAGCAGCCGATCTCTCTATAAAATAATTTAAAAAAAAGAAAGGGGAATGATGAATGGAGAAAAGGACGATTTTAACTACAAGCACCCGTGGATTGCTGGAAGATTCGTTTCCGTACCGCCTCTATCAAAAAGCCAAGCGGGTAGGAACCTGGAATCCTGCTTACATTGACTTTTCACAGGATCAAAAAGATTGGCAGACATTGAATACAGAACAGAAGGAAGACATTTTAAAGCTAATCGCCATGTTTCAAGCTGGAGAAGAAGCGGTGACATTAGACCTGTTGCCGCTGATTATGGCGATTGCCAAGGAAGGACGCCTTGAAGAAGAAATGTTTCTTACAACCTTCTTATTTGAGGAAGCCAAGCATACCGAATTCTTCCGATTGGTATTGAATGCGATCGGAGAAAAAGGCGATTTATCTCATTTCCACTCCGATACTTATAAAAAGATATTTTACGAGATTCTGCCGGAAACAATGGAAAGATTGGTAACAGACCAGTCTCCAGAGGCAATTGCGGAAGCATCCGTTGTTTATAACATGTTTGTCGAAGGGGTTATGGCAGAGACCGGATATTTCTCCTTCTATAATTCACTAGAGAAAGCCGGGATTATGCCAGGACTGTTAGAGGGAATTGGAAATTTAAAACGGGATGAGTCCCGCCACATCGGTTACGGCACATTCCTTTTGCAGCGGTTAATCTGTGAACATCCTTCTATCTATGACCTTGTGACGGCGAAAATGGGCGAATTGGCACCTCTTGCGCTTCAAATCAATCAGGAGGGGCTTGATGGGAAAGACGTCACTTCCTTTGGCGGCGACCCGGATGAAGTCATGAATTTTACCATGAAGCAGCTGGCGGTTCGAATGGAAATACTAGGCCGTGCGAGAGGCAAGAAAATCGAGGAGATTTATAAAGTAACAGATAGCGAGATTGGGGTTCTATAAAAAATCGTTGTTTATTGTAATTTTGAATGCAGCAATCATCATTACTTTGAAGGAGGAATTAGACATGGCAGTAAATGTAGAGGTACAAACATTTCCCCATTTTATCAATGGAAAGTGGGAACCGGCAGCAAGCGGGGCAACCTTTGATGTCGTGAACCCGGCCACAGGTGAGCTTGTCGCAAAGGTAGCAAAAGGGACGGCTGAGGACGTTGACCGTGCCGTGAAGGCAGCGCGGGGCGCCTTTGATCAAGGGGATTGGAAAACCATGAAGCCAAAGGACCGGGCCAATGTCCTGAATAGGATTGCCCACCAGATTGCAGCCAATGCCCAAGAGCTTGCATACTTGGAGGCGATAAGCTCGGGAGGTACGGTCCGGCGGATTGGTGCCAGCGATATTCTGCAAATGGTCGATTTGTTCCAAACGATGGCCAAATTTGTTCTTGACTATCCATACTCAGAAACATTGCCCGTTCCGCCGTTCCCGGGACCGGCCCACAACTTTATTTGGCGCGAGCCAATCGGAGTCTGTGCAGCGGTGACACCATGGAACCTGCCAATGTTGATTGCCACTTGGAAAATTGCCCCGGCATTGGCGATGGGGAACACGATGGTCATCAAACCGGCCAGCTATACCCCGTTGTCCACTTTAAAATTGGCAGAACTGATTTCTGCCGTTGTTCCACCGGGTGTGATAAACGTGGTGGCTGGTCCAGGTGCGGAAGTGGGCGAAGCCCTCGTTACTCATCCGATGGTGGATAAAGTGGCGTTTACCGGTTCTACGGATGTGGGACGCAGAATTATGGAGCTTGCAGCAGGCACGATTAAAAAGACAACATTGGAGCTTGGCGGCAAGTCACCGAACATCCTGTTAGAGGATGCCGACCTGGAAATTGCCCTGCCAGGCAGCTTGTTCGGTGTGTTCTTGCACTCCGGCCAGCTGTGTGAATCCGGCACTCGCTTGTTTGTCCCTGACCATCTGCATGATCGGGTAGTGGAAGGCCTTAAGGCACTTGCCAGCAAAATTAAGCTCGGAAATCCGCTTGACCCAGCCACTGATGTGGGTCCGATTATTTCGAAAAAACAAAAAGAAACCATCCTCTCCTATATTGAAGCAGGAAAAGCGGAAGGGGCCACCTTGGTTTGCGGCGGCAATGCAGTGACTGTTCCTGGCTGTGAAGGAGGACATTTCGTTGAGCCAACAATTTTTACCAATGTAACGAATGATATGAAAATTGCCCAAGAGGAAATTTTTGGACCAGTCTTGTCGGTGATCCGTTATTCTGATGTCGACGAAGCGATCCGGATGGCCAATGATACGATTTACGGTTTGGCTGCGGGCGTTTGGACACGCGATGTCAATAAAGCCTATGATGTGGCACGCAAGCTTCAAGCTGGCGTCGTTTGGATTAATGACTGGCATATGCTCCGCAGTGATGCCCCGTTCGGCGGCTATAAGCAAAGCGGCATCGGCCGTGAAATGGGTGTCCATTCACTTGATGCTTACACCCAGGTGAAGCATGTTCATACCTCCATGACTCCGGAGCTTGAGAGAAGGAACTGGTACGGAATTTTATTTGGCCAAAACTAATCAGGAAGGGATGAAAAGAATGAAAACAACCTTATCGCAGTTCATGTTACGTACAGGAATTTATAGCGGTTCCAATTCCCGGGCCATGGTGCCAAGCCTATTTGCGGGCCTCGGAGCCAAGCGGGTATTGTTATTGAGTGACAGGGGCTTGGAGCAGGCAGGAGTAGTCGAGAAAGTGGCTTCTATTTTTGAATTGACGGGTCATGGAAGTGGCCCTCAATTAGCAGGGACCTATCTTGACATTGCTCAAGATGCAGAAAGCCATTGTATCAATGATGCGGTCAGGTACGCTCGCGAGGTCGGCGCGGACAGCTTGCTGGCGGTTGGAGGCGGAAGCGTGCTCGACACTGTAAAAGGGGTTAAATATGCTCTTCACAAGGGTCTGTCAGATATCAAGGAGGCAATTCCAGGCGGGCTTTTATATGAGCAATTCCCGCAGGCAAACTTTATGCCGATTCCTCATATTGCGATTCCGACAACTGCCGGAACAGGGTCCGAGGTTTCTCCAATCGCTGTTATTTTTAATGAAGAAATTCAGATGAAGACAAATATTATCAATCCATTTATTAATGCGGATATGGCCATTTTGGATCCAGACTTGACGGTTGGCCTGCCGCCGCGGATTACCGCCTTCACCGGGTTTGACGCACTAACACATGCGATTGAGGCACTTGCTTCGCCAACAGCGACCGGACTGACAGATGCGTATGCCTTGCATGCCATTCGGCTGATTGAGAAGCAGCTGCCTGTGGCGGTTGCCGCTGGAGGCAATCTGGATGCCCGGATGGATTTACTGCAGGCTAGCTTGATGGGAATCACTGCGTTCAGCTTTGCCCTTAATGCGATTCCGGTGCATAATATGGCACACGCCTATGGAGCGTTATTCCGGATTCCTCATGGTTTGGCCAATGCGGTCTTCCTGCCGGTTGTCATGGAGCTTGTTCCCCAGCTTTACTTGCCGAGAGCATCTGAATTGGCAGAAGCGTTGAATGTCGATGCGAAGGATGATACGGCTGAAACCGCACTTGCAAAGGTCATTGAAAAAATACGCTTGCTACAGCGCAAAGTGGGTCTGCCTGAAGACTTTAAGGAGTTTACTATCAGTGAAGAACAGCTTCAGCAAACGATTCCGGCTGTCATGAAGGACCCGGCTTCCGTAAGTTACCCAATGCCGGCGGAATTGATTGCGGCGATTGGACAAAAAGTGGTGCCTTTGACAGTTAAATAGTTTTTTAGTTGCCCAGTCGGTACTTCATGGTACTGGCTGGGCGGTTCTATTATAAATAATGTTCGTCTCAGCGATTGAAGATGGCGTTTTTAACGATTCGAAAATATGAAGGCAAAAATCGCAAATAAACTGAGATCATTCGCAAATAAAAGTGATTTGAACCAGTTAAAGACTATGTTAAAGTGAAAAATCAGAACACATGGCCGCAATAAGTGAAACAATTTCTACTTATCAAGAAGTAATCGATACTTGCTTGCTAGTATACTTGGGGGAGGACCTACTTATGATAGACTTTTCTTTTTCAGAAGAACAAGAATTACTGCGAAAAACGGTACGCCAGTTTGTCGATAAAGAAATCATGCCGTACATAAAAGAATGGGATGAGCAGCAGCATTTTGAGAAAAGCATACTAAAACGTCTTGCGGAAATAGGCCTGATGGGGGTTTGCATTCCGGAAAGCTACGGTGGCAGCGGGATGGATTACAACTCACTGGCAATTGTCTGTGAAGAGTTAGAGCGAGGCGACACAGCTTTCCGCACGGCGGTTTCCGTTCATACCGGCCTGAACAGTATGACCTTACTGCAATGGGGCAACGAGCAGCAAAAACAAAAATATCTTGTTCCTCAAGCAAAAGGTGATAAGGTCGGCGCTTTCGGGCTGACCGAACCGAATGCCGGGTCCGATGTCGCGGCCATGCAAACGACCGCAGTTAGACAAGGTGACTATTACATACTCAATGGCTCCAAAACCTGGATTTCACTTTGTGATGTGGCAGACCACTTTTTAGTGTTTGCCTATACGGAAAAATCCATAAAGCATCACGGAATTTCCGCGTTCATCGTGGAAAGACAATGGGAAGGCTTCTCTTCCAAGGCAATTAAAGGCAAATTGGGCATTCGCGCCGGCAACACAGGGGAATTATTTTTTGAAAACGTAAAAGTACCAAAGGAGAACCTGCTTGGTGAGGAAGGTGAGGGCTTTAAGATTGCCATGTCCGCCCTGGATAATGGGCGGTTTACCGTTGCAGCAGGAGCATGCGGCACAATCATGGCCTGCTTGGAGGCGAGCGTCAAATACTGCCATGAACGGGCCACGTTCGGTAAAGAAATCGGCAAACATCAGCTTGTCCAGCAGATGATTGCCAAAATGGAGGCAGGGTTGCAGCAATCCAGGTTATTAGTGTATCGGTCGGGATGGCTGAAGAACCAAGGTAAACGCAATACCCGCGAAACATCATTAGCCAAATGGCAAGCATGTGATTATGCCCTTGAAGCAGCTAACGATGCTGTTCAGATTCATGGAGCTTACGGATTCTCTAATGAATACCCTGTTGAGCGTTATTTACGGAATGCCAAAGCGCCGGTTATTTATGAAGGAACCCGGGAAATCCATACTGTCATGCAAGGTGAATATGTCCTTGGCTACCGTCAGGACAAGCCGCTCTCTAGTATGCTGCCAGCTTGGCCATTTGTTGAAGCAGCAGAGCATACTTTGGATTAAAGAACTCAAGACGTCAAAATGGAAAAACGTAAAACTGTCGGTACTATTTCAATCAAGTTAGTGAATACAACCAAACACCTATAAATTTGAGCGTTTTATAGTAAAAATGGGGGTTGCAAAATTCAAAATTTTCCAATATATTATTGACCGGTAAACAGAGAGGGCTTATAATTTAAATAGACAAAATTGTTAATCAATTTTGTCTGCTAAAATACCGTCATCAGGAAGACATTTACTGTTACAGATTCCACAGCACCGAATTGGGATTGTGGGCAGTTTGTGGTCACACGTCCAACTGGTCGCAGTTTCGCTTAAAATGAAAGCGTTTAATAGTTTATTGAGATCCATAAAATGATGGAGAGGAAAGATTCTATGGAAAATCAGCCACTTGTTGTTCACTCGATTATTAACGGAGAAAAAGTAAAAACCGAAAAACAATATTCTCGTGAAAATCCCACGAACCCTGCAGAGATAGTCGGTTATGGCCCCATCAATACACGGGAAGATGCGAAAGCTGCCATAGAAGCTGCCTCTGGAGCATTCCAATCCTGGTCGAAAACCCCGCTAGATGAACGGATTGTTCTTATGCAGCGGGCGATCCAGAAGCTAAAGGACGCTGAAGTAGAACTTTCTGAGCTTCTCTCGCGTGAACATGGTAAACCACTTTATGACGCTCATGGCGAAATATTCGTTTCGAACTTGTGGATGGAATATGCTTGCAGTACCGTTAAGCAGGTTCTACAGGAAAAAGTGCAAGAACATGAACAAGGAAAAACAATCACCACGTATGACCCGATGGGGGTTGTTTCCGCGATATTCCCTTGGAATTATCCGATTTCTCTATCGACTATTAAAATTGCCCCGGCATTACTTACCGGAAATACGGTGGTGTTAAAGCCCAGCCCGTTTGCTCCCCTCGCTGTCAGTAAGGCAATTGAGTTAATGGCTGAAGAGTTTCCGCCAGGGGTGATTAATCTGGTACATGGTGAAACAGATGTGGGAATGGAAATGACATCTAATCCAAAAGTGGCCAAAATTGCGTTCACTGGCGGTACTGAAACAGGAAAGCACATTATGAGATCAGCGGCCGATACGCTGAAAAATATTACTCTAGAACTGGGCGGCAACGATGCGGCCATTGTACTTCCCGAATTTGATGTGAACGATGAACAAGCCATGCGCAGAATGGTTATTGCTAACTTTCTCAATAACGGCCAAATTTGTATGATCGCAAAGAGGGTATATGTCCATCGGTCAATCTATGATCAGTTTGTGGAAAAATATATTGAGGCGGCAAATAAGTGGATTCGAATCGGTAACCCGTTAAACGAAGAGACGACAATGGGCCCGGTAAATAATCTGGCACAGCTTAACTTCGTGAAAGGATTACTAGAGGATGCCAAGAGCCATGGTGGCGAGGTGATATCACTCGGACAGATACTCGAACCGGAAGTTTTTGAGAAGGGTTACTTTATTCAACCTGCATTAGTTTTAAATGTGGATCATCAGGACCGAATCGTAGCGGAAGAACAATTTGGACCAGCGGTGCCAATCCTTCCTTACGATGATGAAGAACAAGTCCTCTCTTTCGTTAACGATAGCATTTATGGACTAACCAGCTCCGTCTGGGGAGAAACGGAACATGCCATCCAGGTTGCCCGCCGTATCGAAGCCGGTACGACGATGATTAATACGGCAGCGATTATGGGACTTGATGTAAGATTCCCATTCGGCGGAGTTAAACAGTCAGGTATCGGCCGTGAATATGGTGAAGAAGGTATTTTAGCCTATGTTGAAACACATGTGATAAACATACCAAAATTCTTAGATATGCCGCATATCCCGCAATAATCAATAGAAAATTGAAAGATTTGTATAAAAAAAGGTACAACTGCCCAAAGGGTGTGTTGTACCTTTTTGGTGTATAAGGAAAACAAGTTGATTGTTCTTGATACTTAATGAAATCAAAGTAGGCAGCTTTTAGTTGGATTCGGAAATAAACTATTAATTTTTTTTTGAATCCTTACTTGGATTCATATATAATTTGCTTTAGGGCTATTCTTTTTAAGAATAAGCAATACTACATAATATAAATGGTTAGGAGAAGTAGTAAATGGAAAAAGTCCTTATTTTTGGGCATAAAAACCCAGACACAGATACGATTTGTTCTGCAATTGCTTATGCGGATTTGAAAAAACAGCTTGGTTTTGATGTGGAGCCAGTCCGCCTAGGTCAAGTAAACGGAGAAACCCAATATGCATTAAATCAATTTAAAGCAGAGGCACCACGTTTGGTGGAAACTGTGGCCAATGAAGTAAACGCCGTTATTTTGGTGGACCATAATGAGCGCCAGCAAAGCGCCGATGATATTGCTGATGTCCGCGTATTGGAAGTCATTGACCACCACCGTATCGCCAACTTTGAAACCAGTGATCCGTTGTATTACCGTTGTGAGCCGGTGGGCTGTACTGCCACAATTTTAAATAAAATGTATAAAGAAAACGGCAAAGAAATCAAACCGGAAATTGCAGGGCTGATGTTGTCAGCGATTATTTCTGATTCTTTATTGTTCAAATCGCCGACGTGCACAGACCAAGATGTGGCGGCTGCACGGGAACTGGCTGCCATTGCCGGCGTGGATGCTGACCAATATGGTCTTGAAATGTTGAAGGCCGGAGCGGATGTCCGTGATAAATCCATTGAAGAATTGCTTAGCCTTGATGCCAAAGGCTTTGAAATGGGCGGAAGTAAAGTAACCATTGCCCAAGTAAACGTGGTCGATGTCAATGACGTTCTTGCCCGCCAAGATGAGATAGAGAATGCAATTTCTGCAAAAATTTCTGAGCAGAACCTCGATTTATTCTTGTTTGTGGTAACTGACATTTTAACCAACGACTCTGTTGGATTGGCCCTGGGAAGCAAAGCAAATGCCGTTGAAAAGGCCTATAATGTAACGCTTGAAAACAATACGGCTACCCTAAAAGGTGTAGTATCCCGTAAAAAACAAATCGTTCCTGTGTTAACTGATACCTTTAACAAGGGCGTATAAGCAAAAAACCGTTCATGCCTAATGAGAGACATGAACGGTTTTTTAGTTTTCTTGGTTAGATTGGCTGTGATTCTCTTCCTTTTTCTGATTTAATAAGAAAAAGGTTAATGGTTTGTCTGAACCAGTCATTAATTTGTAAACGTAAGAAGAGGTCACTTTATAGCCTTCCTCGATTCTAGCTGCAAGATAATTCGTCCGTTCAAAAATAATCGATCGGATATGATTTAGCTGGTGGGTGATTTTATCGACCAAGGCCTCCTGGGCATCAAGCCGGGTTAATACCTCACCTTGGAATCCCTCTTGTTCAGTAATTTTCTCTGAGACTTCCTTTTGTAAAACCAGCTGTTCGTTCATCTGCTGGGATAAATATTGGGTGCTTTCTTCATAGTTGGCAAGCCTTGTCGACAATGCTTCTATCGTTTGCGATAGACTGTTAACCTTGTCGAGCAAATCTCTGTTCAACTGTTCTTCGGACTCTAACTTTGTTTGGAAATTCTCATTTTTTACTTGAATGGATTGTAATGATTGAATGATTTGTTGGTCAACATCCTTTTGGATTTGGTCATTTTGGCGCAGGTCACTGAGATGGGTATCGATTTGGCTCCATCTTGTTCTTTGGGAGTTTTCCTGATCGGCCGTCCGTACCTGCAGTTCGTTCAAGGATTGCCTGAGTGTCTCATTGGCATTTAACTGTTCGTTTATTAGCTCCGTCATAAAATCCCGTCTGGCATATGCCTGATTCGGCTCCTGGATCGGACGGTTATTTTTATAGATTTTAATATTTTTGCTGTTATTGATATATAATCCCATATCTCACATCACTCCTTTAGGTAATTTCGGTATGTTAGTATATGCCTTAGAGGAGTGAGGGGGGACATTTATGGGCTTTATTTATCTACCAAAAAACTTTGTGATTATGGATAGGCTTTTTAAAAATGCCTAAAATATTATTTCTGTAATAAAACAATTAGTTTATTTTTCTTAAAGAAAAAGGCAAAATAGTAGAAAAGGAGAGTAGGAGAAGTCCAATTATGGAGTTAAAATATATTGAGGCATTTTTAAAAATCGTCGAAACCGGCAGTTTTTCCTCCGCATCTGAAAAGCTTTATATTTCCCAACCTACCATCAGTGTGAGAATCCAGCAACTTGAAAAGGAATTAAATCGGCCATTATTTAACCGAATAGAGGGAAAAAAGGTAAAATTAACACCTTATGGGGAGAAGCTATTGCCTTATCTTGAAGAAGCGTATAGCTTGATTGAAAAAGGGTGTGAAACCATACAAGATGAGGAATTGGAAAGAAAGAGAGTCATTATATCCTGTCCGAATCACATGGGGGCTGAAATCATGCCTGAAATATTGAGTGCCCTTTATACGGACTTTCCTGGTATTGATTTTTCTATTAATATTCACATGAATAACATGTTTCATAATATCATTAGTGGAATTCGAAACCATGAGGTGGATATTGGTTTTATGTATATGGCCCCTGAAAAGGTGGAACAATTCAAGGATTTTAATACTGTACATATTTCAGATCAACGAAACGTTTTGGTGGCAAGCCCTGACCACCCACTTGCAAAAAGGAACAATGTTTCGATTAGTTCTTTACGGAACGAGCGAATATACATCTATGACAGACATTTATTATCCAGCAGAATGATTGATGATTTTTTTAAAAAACATCACCTCCCGACATACCGAAAGGAAGAGATCAATCATTTGGCTTGGATTAAAAGGCTGGTGGAAAAGGGATTTGGAGTGTCCTTTCTTCAGCAAATCATGGTTAAAAAGGAAATAGAGACCGGAAGTTTAGTAGAAGTGCCATTGGAAGCAGCACCGCCCATGACCAGTATCGTATTGATCTTTCGCTCTGATTTACAAGAGAAAATAAAAGCAAGAATGACCGATATAACATGGAAATTATATAATAAATAAGCCCAGTTTTCGGGCTTTTTTTTTACCTATTAATTTTCTCTATAACCTCAATTAAAATAATGAATTTGTGAGTATATAGCGGATATGCCATAATTGTATTAGCCGGAATATTCAGTAAGTATATAACAGATCATCATAAGAAGATATAGAAGGAGAGGTGCCTAATGGCAAAAAGTCTAGGAAGCTATTTGGAGGAATTAAAAATAAAAGGCTCACCAGAGCTTGTTGAGATTGAAAAGATGGTCATTCCTCATAACTTTGAGGTTACAGCTATTTTGGAAAAAATGGATCAACAAGGTGATACGAGAATTCCTTGGTTCAACCAAGTGGTAGACAATCATGGAGAAAAAACAGCTATGTCAGTTGTTTCCAACCTTTTTGGCACAAGAGAGAGAATCGGTGCCCAAATAGGGGATGCTGAGGCGGCAAAAGGAGGCATGGCGGTTAGCATGGCCTACGCCAAGCGGGAAAAGGAACAGATACAGCCCGTCATTCTTTCACCGTATGAAGCGCCTGTGAAAGAAGTTATTCAAAAGGGCGCGGAAATTGACTTATTACAGCTGCCGATTGTCAGGCATTATGAAATGGATCTGAGTCAAGTATTAACCATGATGCTTGTAATGAAGGATCCGGATGAAGGATTTTATGACGTGTCGTTTACAAAGGTTTTTCCAAAAGGAGCCGATCTAGCGGGTGTCTCTATCCATTCCCCGCATTTGGAACGGATCCTTACAAAGTATGAGGAAAGAGGGCAAGCAGCCCCGATTGTCAGCATTATTGGCCATCATCCTGCATTTACTCTAGGAGCAGCTGCACGTGTCCCCTTTGGCAATGATGACTATGCAACCATTGGTGCGTTTTTGCAGGAATCGGTTCGGCTTGTTCCCAGTGAAACATGGGGCTCCGATTTTCTTGTGCCTGCTGATGCCGAAATCCTAATTGAAGGAGAAATCCAGCCGGGAGCCCGGACGATTGTCGACCCATTTGGCGAAGTGACTCGTGATTATCAGCCGCAATGCCTGCGTCAGTTAGCCAATATTAAGGCGATTACCAGAAGAAAAAAGGCAATATTACAAGATATCTTTTCGGGACACCCCGAGCATTGGCTGCTTGGCGGCATAGCAAAAGAGGGAGGTCTCTACAATATGCTGCAAAAGCAGTTCGGTAATATCCGGGCTGTAAAGATGCCATATTCCGGCTGTTGCCGCTTGGAATGTCATATCTCCATTAAAAAACGGACTGAGGGGGAGCCGTTTAATGTTGCCATGGCGGCATTTGGTTTTGATTCCCAGTTACAATGGATTACCGTTGTGGACGAAGATATCGACCCGTTTAATGAGTTGGATGTCCGTTTTGCGGCTGTTAGTTACGTGAATCCTGAAAAAGATATTCAAAGAATTCGGGCCCGCAACCACTTTTACAATGAAGGGGCCGGATGGAAGGTCATGATTGATGCAACTAGGCAAACAGTAGTCCCATCACCGGCACGTTTCAGGGTTCCGCCAGATGTTATGAATTCCATTAAACTGGAAAACTATGTAACAAGTCATAAGCCTGTACTGCAAAAAGGGTAAGGGGGGAACCGAATATGGGAAAAGGCGGTAATTTAGGAGATCAAATTTTATGGGTCAGTTGTGTTTCTTGTTCAGGCCGGTTTTATTGTGAGCACGACCTTCTCCATATGGACGTTAACTTGATCTGTCCATTCTGCACAAGTGAATTTTCAGCCAAGGATGGAGCCGAGAAAGAACAAGCCAATAAGTAGCCTGTAGGGCTGAAACGAACGGAGTGTGTGGTTCCATGAGAATTATTGTCGGCATATCGGGAGCATCTGGTGCCATCTTTGGGATTAAAATGCTTGAATCTTTGAGGTATTGCGGTGTCGAAACGCATTTAATCATTTCAAAATGGGCCGAGACAACGATCCGATTAGAAACAAACTATACCATCAGCCAAGTGAAGGAGTTAGCTTCCTTTGTCCATGACTCCAAAAACCAAGCTGCCGCGATTTCAAGCGGGTCTTTTCGGGTGGATGGGATGATTATTGCCCCTTGCAGTATGAAAACACTCGCAACCATTCGCACCGGCATCGCGGATGGACTAATGGGGAGAGCTGCAGATGTGGTGTTAAAAGAAAGAAAAAAACTGGTTTTATTAACAAGGGAGACGCCTTTGAACGATATCCACTTGGAAAACATGTTAGCATTGTCGAGAATGGGAGCCGTGATTGTCCCGCCGGTCCCGGCTTTTTACATCAATCCAGTGACAATTGATGATATTGTCAACCATATTGTGGCACGGACATTGGATCAATTTGATATCGATAACTCTTTTACGAAAAGATGGCAGGAAGAAAAAATGAAGGTGAAGTAATGGTGGAGACGGTGGTACTGCCCGTAAAGATTGTTAATCTATTAAATGGAATGGACTTGGAGCAAAAACAGAATGATGCAATGCTCCTTATCACAGTCAGCGAAGAGGGGTGGCCCCATGCAGCCATGATTAGTGTGGGGGAAATCGCAGCCATTAACGAACAGCTGCTTCGCTTGTCGTTGTGGAAGGGGACAAGAACCGCGGAGAATCTTCTCCGGACTGGAAAGGCTACTTTGGTCGTTATTTTGGAAGGTAAAGCCTATTATTTGAAGATGATGTTTTCAAAGCTCGAGAGTCATGATACTAGTCGTGAAAAATACGCAGCGGCGGTTATGTCTGTCAAAGAGGATATCGCTAAATATGCTGTCATAACCACAGGTATTAAGTTCAAATTAAAGGAACCTGAGGAAGTAATAAGGCGCTGGGATAAAACGATAAAAGAATTGAAAAACCCAGAATAATACCGGCGATAGTTTTTCGGTTGAAAACCCAAAAGAAACAAGGCAGTGAATCCACTGCCTTGTTTCTTTTGTTAACGTGTTTCTTCTATTAAAAAGGAAACTGCCTGTTGGTTGTTTGAACAGAGATCCATTTAGTAATGGTGAATTCTTCTACCACCCATGGATTTCCAAATCGGCCAAGGCCGCTTGATTTATTGCCGCCGAAGGGGATGTTTGGCGCATCGTTTACAGTTTGGTCATTTAGATGCGTCATTCCGGCCTCTAATTGCAGAGCCAATTCTTCTCCCCGTGCTAGGTCGCCGGTAAAAATGGAAGAACTTAAACCGTAATCCGTCCCGTTCGCGAGTTCAATCGCTTCGCTGTCCGTTTGAGCTTTAATGATGGTGGCAATCGGCGCAAATAATTCCGTTTGTGCCAATTTGCTGGAATTGTCAACGTCCGTGAACACATACGGAGTAAGAATGTTGCCGACACGTTTTCCTTCTAGTGCCACGGTAGCGCCGTCACGTTTTGCATCTTCAATATATTGGAGTGCTTTTTCCAATTGACGATCGTTTACCAGCGGTCCTATCACAGTTTTTGGATCGCTAGGGTCACCATATGGAAGGTTTTTTGCCCTGGCAACGAACTTTTCAACGAATTCATCGTATTTGTCTTGATGGACGATAATTCGGTTAATAATCATACAAATTTGTCCTTGGTGGATAAACTTACCGAAAATAGCGGCATTTACAGCCTGGTCCACATCAGCATCGGAAAGCACAACAAATGGGCTGTTTCCTCCCAGTTCAAGGGCGACGCGCTTTAAGTTTTGTCCAGCAATTCCCCCGATATGCCTGCCAACCGCAGAGGAACCTGTAAAACTGATAAGTTCTAAGTTAGGGTTGGTCAACATGCCATCACCAATTTCTTGAATATCTGTCAGGATGACATTCAGGACTCCTTTTGGCAGACCTGCATATTCGAAGGCCTTGGCAATGATCGAACCGCCCGATAGACCAACCTGAACATCTGGCTTATGAACAACACTATTCCCTAATGCAATCGCCGGTGCGATCGTCCGCATTGATAGATTCAAAGGGAAATTGAACGGCGAGATGGATGAAATAACTCCCAATGGCAGGCGGTACACATGATTTAATTTATCCGGGGAGCCTGGGATTTCCCGAAGTTTATAAATTTCGTCTGCATATTTAATGGCTTCCTCTAAAAACTCCATAGCCAAATGGTGTTCGACATTTCCTTTTAAAATCGTCCCGCCAGTTTCGCGGACAATGGTATCGACAATCTCTTCACGGTTAGCAGTTAAGTATTCTGCAGCCTTTTGTAAAACGGCCCTTCTTTCTTCGACTGTTGATTTTGCCCATTCCTTTTGGGCTTTTTTTGCGATGAGAAAGGTTTCTTCAAGCTGTTCTTTCGTTGCTAAACGAACGGATGCCACCACAGACCGGTCATATGGATTTAAAATGTCATAAGTCCGGTCGCTTTTTCCTTCTGTCCATTCCCCATTAATATAGTTTTTGTTTAATACGAGAATCGATTGCATACTTCATCTCCTCCTAAAAATTCATAATGGCAACGCTTTCAATCAGGCAAATACACCTGGGACTTTTTTCATACATACCATCCCATTTCAGATTAAGATGAGTATATCAACTCGTTTTTTTATCGTATAGCGTGTTGTTGCTGTATATGAAACATCAAAGATATTTTTTGCATTCTATCAAATCAACATGGCAAGAGGGGCCAAAAGCGGCCCCTGCAAGCAGAATAGCATGGGACCTACAATTTTGGCTTATAACCCATTCGTTCAGATATTTGCTTTGAAGCCTCTAATAGTAATTCCCTGTATTGGACTAATTTTTCTTCCGTAAAGTGAAAGGTTGGCATGATGATTCCGGCTGCGGCAATCACTTCACCTACAGAGTTAAAGATTGGCACCCCGAAACCAGTGGCACCAACGTGGGTTTCATCTTTTTCAAAGAAAAATGCGTCCTTGCGGATGGTTTCAAGTCTTGCTTTTATATTTTCAGGATCTAATAGAGTGAAGGGGGTGCGCTTTGGGATTGGCTGGCTGAGTATTTGGTCGATTTGCCTTTCAGGAAGATACGCGAGCAGAATCGGACCAAGAACGCCATATAAGTAATGGCGCTCCCCCACGCCAGACGAAACCTTAAGACCTTCCTCATTTTCCCGCCGATAGATATAAGAAATTCTCTCCCCGGCATGTACAGCCATTAAAACAGTTTGTTTCGTCTTTAAATATAATTCACTTAAAATATCTTCCCCTTGTCGTTTCACATCAAAAAATGACCCATACCGAAGCCCGAGCTCCAACAGTCTGACGCCGGGCTGGTACTGCAATGTTTTTTCGTTAAATAATATTAACTCTCTTTTTTCTAAGGTGCAAAGGATCCGGTAAACAGTTGATTTGGGTAACTTTGTAATGGCTGCAATTTCCTCAATGGTCAAAGGCTGATTTTTTAGCGAAAATGATTCCATTACATCAATCGACCGCTCAATCGAACGGATCGAAGGCATATTCACGTCTCTCATGTCTTTCCTCCATATATCAAAACTAGTATGAGTTGATAATACCAGTATTTATGTCATTCAGGAATAAATAGTAAAAATATTCTTCCAATTCATCTGTATTTTTTTAAAATTGAATTTTCAAAAAATATTGACGATTACGCACCCTTTCTGTTAATCTATTTTTAGAATAAATGAGTTGAACAACTCACTATATGAGATGAAAGGGTGGTACTTATTGAAACTAGCTTTGTTTAATAAATGTAAATTAGGCTTGGTAAAGGAGGAAAATATCTATGATATTACTTCCGTAACGGACTGGAATGAAGAAAAGCCCCAAGAATCGTTGGAACAGTTGATGAAGAACTTCCCTGAAATCCGCGAGAAGGTGGAAGCTGAACTGTCAAAATGTGAAGTCTATCCTTTATCAGACGTTAGTCTTTGTCCTCCAGTGCCGAAACCGGGAAAAATTGTTGCAGCACCAGTTAATTACTACCTTCACCAGGATGAAATGAACCAGCAGTTTAATAACGCAGAATACACGATTGAGAATTTAGGCTTTTTCTTAAAAGCGCCATCCTCGATCATCGGTCCCAATGATACAGTTAAGCTCCCGTTTAAAGACAGGAGAACGGACCATGAAGCCGAATTGGCCTTTGTTGTAGGAAAAAGGGCAAAAGATGTTCCAGCATCTGAAGCGCATAACTATATTTTCGCTTATTTTGCCTTAATGGACATAACGGTCAGAGGAAAGGAAGACCGTCCATGGAGAAAATCCTTTGACACTTTTACGCCAATTGGGCCTTGGCTGGTGACAGCAGATGAAATCGAAAACCCGAACGAACTCGGTTTCCGTCTGTGGGTTAATAATGAATTGCGCCAATCGGCGAATACGAAAGATTTAATCTATGATTGCTATAAATTCTTTGAAGTTGCATCGGCAACCATGACGCTGGAGCCTGGTGATATTTTGACGACGGGTACACCAGAAGGGGTAGGAAGTATTACGAAGGGTGACAAGGTGCGGATTCAAATCGACCGTATTGGTGAATTCTCAGTAAATGTGGATGATAAATAGGGGGGAACTTTGATGAGTACACAAAAGGTTAAACCTGAACTTGAAGAACTGCATGAGAAACTAGAAAGAGAAAACCTTGGTCCATTGTGGGCGGCCATCCATGAATTAAATACAATTGAGCCACAAGCAAAACCCATTCCTTACTTGTGGAAACGTGAGTTGATAGAAAGTAACTTGAAAAAAGCCCAAGAGATTTTAACGGTTGGGGATGGAGCCGACCGAAGAGCCGTTTTCCTGATTAATCCTGGAATGAAAGATATCGGCCCATATGGCTGGGGCGGAGCCACGCAAACATTATATGCAGCAGTCCAAGCTGTCAAGCCGGGGGAAATTGCCCCTGCGCACCGCCATACTACCACTGCCGTGAGGTTTGTTCTTAGCGGAAAAGGCGGGAAGGGTACGGTAAACGGGGAAAAATTGGATTTCCAAGAGGGAGACTACTTAATCACCCCAACCATGTCCTGGCATGACCATGCGAACGAAGGGGATGAGGAAGTCCTTTGGATGGACTGCCTGGATTCTCCATTCACGAAATACCTGAACGTTTGTTTTACAGAATTCTTACCGAATAAGCAGCAAGAATTAATTGTGCCCAATGATTACAATACAAATCGCTTCCAAGGCGGCCTGACCCGACCTATTGCCAATCGGAATGAAGAGCTCGCTCCTCTCGGCCGGTATCAGTGGCATTTAACCAAGCAAGGCCTTGATGGGTTGAGCCAGTATGACCCGGATCCGGTAGATGGCTACGCCGTTGAGTACATCAATCCTACCAATGGGAAGGATGCTAATGACCGGATTGGAGCAAGAATGCAGAAGCTGCCGCCTAATTTCCATGGCAAGGCACACCGCCATGTGCATAGCAATGTCTACCATGTATTTCGCGGTGAAGGTTATACCATTATGAATGGCGTACGATATGATTGGTCAAAAGGAGATTTCTTTGTCGTTCCTGCCTGGACTTGGCATGAACATGTCAATCTATCAGATGAAAATGACGCCTACCTATTCTCGACAAATGATTTGCCAATTATGGAAGCGTTTAATTTTGAAAGAGTGGAAGAGTACCAGAAGAATAATGGCCATCAAACTGTGACTGAAGTATTTCAGCCATTATTGCCATAAGGAGGGAGTTAACAATGACGAATCACCCAATTGTTATTGCAGGGGCTGGACCCGTAGGGATTACATTAGCTGATAAATTAAGCTTTCATGGTGTCCCTGTGATCGTTTTAGAAAAAGGAGCGGCGCCAAATAAAGAATGGAGAGCTTCAACCTTTCACGCGGGCACATTGGAGCTGCTAGAAGAGACGGGCATCACAGAGGAGCTCGTTGCCCGGGGGTTGAAAGCAGAAAAAGTGCAATATCGGGACCGGAAGACGGGGCTTTATGCGGAATTTGATTTTACCATGTTGAAAGATGAAACAAAATACCCTTATCGTCTTCAGTTATCCCAGGCTGCCTATGTCCAGGTGGTTTATGAACGAATTAAAGCCCGGCCAGAAGTGGAAGTCCGCTTTCAATCTGAGGTCCTTGATTATGAACAGGATGAAAACGGTGTGACGGTCATAGTTCAAACAACGGACGGCATAGAGAGAATCCGTACCCCGTATTTGATAGGGACGGATGGCGGAAGAAGTACGGTCCGCAAGAAACTGGGAGTCGCTTTTGATGGTTATACCCATGAAGAGCGCTGGCTGTTAGTAGGCACGCCTGTCCCATTTGACCGCTATCTCCCGGATTTAGCGTATGTAAATTATATATCAGACCCTGATGAGTTTTTATTCATTCTGCGGGTGCCTGAGGCTTGGAGATTTTTGTATCCAGTTTCACCAGATACTCCGGATGAAGTGGCATTGGATCCCGAACGTATCCAGAGAACAATGCAAAAAGCTTTGAAAACCAGCGATCGTTTCCCTATTGTTGAAAATACAATCTACCGTATTCATCAGCGCGTAGCGGAAAAATTCTACAAGGGACGTGTCATATTAGCAGGTGATGCAGCCCATCTGAACAGTCCAATGGGTGGATTAGGATTAAACAGCGGCATCCATGATGCGACGGATTTAAGCAAAAGGATAATGCGCATTTTGGATGGAGCCAATGCGGTGGCGGAGTTAGAAAAATATAGTGAAGTGCGGAGAAAAGTGGCTATTGAACATGTGAAGGAAATTAGCGAAAAGAATACACGTGTCGTGAAAGAAAAGAATGAAGAATATCGCATCCAACTCCAAAAAGAAATGGGGCAACTCGCGAGCGACCCTGTGCGGGCCAAAAAGTGGCTTCTCGGTTCAGCCATGATTGCCAGTGTAAGGGAACAGGGGATTGGAGAACCGCCAGCTGTCATGCAATAAAAAATGTCAGATAGAAGTATATAGTGGTTTAGTTGGCGTATTTTTCTAAAGATGTTGTCGAAACATGCGGAAAAAATAATTTAAAAAATATTCATAATATATTGACAACTATCTCGATTACCAATACTATCAGATTAGAAATAATGAGTTTTCTAACTCGCACTATGAGATACAAATCTTCTAGAATCCTAGTAAGGTAAGTTGATTCGTAATGAGATTTCACTAGTTGCGAATCAAGTAGTTTTCAGTAAAGTAGCGTTTAAATGTAACCGTTTACTTTACGGGAGATTGAGAAAGGGATGGGAAAATGAGTAGACAAAAGACACAGGTGAGGGATATTCAATTGCTGATTAACAACCAAGAAGTCCCCACTAACACCTATGCAGAGGTTAGAGATCCGGGAAGGCTTACAGAGGTTGTTGGCAAAATCGCACAAGCCACTGTCGACCATGTGGATCAGGCTGTAGAAGCAGCGCATAAAGCATTTTTAACTTGGCGTCATTCATCCATAGAGGAACGAATGGATGTACTTGCCAAAATTGAAAAATTGCTGCTTGAGGAAGCAACTGAAATAGCTGAAATCCTCTCTAGAGAAAATGGGGTTCTTTACTCGACTTCTCTAGGTGAAGTTAATTTGGCTGTGTGGGCCGTGCAGGCAACAATGAAAAATGCCAAGAATTTCTTTGAACCGCAAATCCAGGAAGATGGGGACAGCTGGGTAAGTATCGAGAAAAGGCCAATCGGGGTGATTGCAGGGATTGTTCCTTGGAATGCGCCATTAGTGCTTACGATTCAAAAGGTAGCCCCCGCCATTGTAACCGGTAACACCCTGGTGATGAAGCCATCGCCTAACTCGCCAATGGGTGTAAGTATTATTTTGAAGAAGATTGCCTCTCTTTTACCGCCAGGTGTCATTAATGTCATTCATGGCGATGCACAAGTAGGTGCCGCACTTAATAAACATCGCTTGGTTCGCAAAATATCTTTTACTGGCGGCGGTCAAATTGCCAAATATATCATGAAGGACGCAGCAGATTCTTTAAAAAATATCCACTTTGAATTAGGTGGAAACGATCCTGCCATCGTACTTGATGATGCTGATTTCGATGACATTATCCCTAAAATTGTAGGGAGCGCTTTTAGAAGATCCGGTCAAGTATGTTTTGCAATTAAGAGGGTATATGTCCCTGAACACCGCTATGATAGCTTCTATGACAAAGTGTGTGAGTTTGTTGAACAATATAAAATCGGCCACGGGCTTGATGAAAGAGCGACATTTGCTCCAGTGAATAATAAAAATCAATACGATCAAGTAAATCAATTGATCGAAAGGATTAAACAAAGCGATGCAAAGCTCGTCCAGCTGGGAGAAATACTAGAGCCAGAAAACTGGAACAATGGCTACTACATCCAGCCAGCGGTGGTACGGGACTTAGACCCTAACCAAGAAATCGTCACATGTGAGCAATTTGGTCCGATCATCCCACTAGTATCGTACCGGACAGAAGAAGAAGTGGTCAAAATGGCGAACGATACTGAATATGGCCTGGGCTCATCCGTATGGACTTCAAACTTTGATAGAGGGCTGCGAATTGCACGCCAGATAGAAGCGGGAATGACGTTTATTAATGGAGCTGGCCAATCCCATTTAGGCTATGAAGTAATGCCATTTGGCGGTGTGAAGCAGAGCGGCATCGGCAGGGAAAATTCGACCATCGGCTTATCCGAGTTCATTGAATACCATGCCATAAATTATCATAAATAAAATTTTCGGACCCAGCAGTCCAGATAAAAAAAGGAGAAAGGAAGAGGTAGAGTGACTAAGTTTCCTGATTCACCGATTTATACCGGCTTCAACATGCCATTTCGGGCTGAAGTAGATATACACGATGTTGAAGTCGAAGGGAATTTGCCAACGGAAATTAATGGTGCATACTATCGAGTTGGCCCGGATCCCCAATACCCGCCATTACTTGGAGAAGATATTTACTTTAATGGTGATGGAATGGTCAGTATGTTCCACTTTAAAAATGGCCATGTGGATTTTAAGTGCCGCTATGTTAAAACGGACAAATTCAACCTTGAACGACAGGCTGGACGTGCACTATTTGGTGCTTACCGCAACCCGTTTTTCGATGACCCTAGTGTAAAAGGGGAAATTCGCGGAACTGCCAACACCCATGTCATCTTTCATAATGGAGAATTATTTGCACTTAAAGAGGATAGCCCCCCAGTAGCAATGGATCCTCTCACACTCGAAACAAAGGGCTATTGGGATTATCATGGAAAACTGACCAGCCAAACATTTACCGCACATCCAAAAATTGACCCGCAAACAGGAGAAATGATTGCTTTTGGTTATGGAACGAAAGGAATCGGCACCCCAGATATTACCTACTATGCTATCAGCCCATCAGGAGAAATCACCCGTGAAGTAGAATTTCTATCCCCCTATCCAGCTATGATCCATGACTTTGCCGTGACACGAGATTATGTAATATTCCCGGTCATTCCGATGACAAGCAGCATAGACCGGGCAAGGGAAGGAAAGCCAACCTTTGGTTGGGATGGAACGAAGGAAGTATTCCTTGGTGTTCTACCTAGAAAAGGCGAAGCACGCGATGTCCGCTGGTTTAGAGGACCTACGCAATTTGCTTCTCATGTTATGAATGCATTTAATGAAGGCACGAAAATTTATCTGGATATGCCAGTTGCAGAAGGCAATATGTTCCCGTTTTTCCCGGACATTCATGGAGCGGAATTTAGCCGCGAAAAAGCAGCCTCCCACTTGACACGTTGGATTATGGATATGGAATCCGCAACGAGTACATTCACTCACCGGCAGCTTTCTGATACGGTTGGGGAGTTCCCAAGAATTGATGAGCGCTATGCAATGGAGCATTACCGTCACGGCTTCTTATGTGTCACTGATTTTTCCCGGCCAAGAAATACACAAGTAATGGGAAGCATAACAGGAATGTTCATAAATTGTTTAGGTCACGTGGATCTAGCAACAGGAAAAGAACAGATCTATTTCTGCGGACCGGAGTCCACCTTGCAGGAACCAACATTTATCCCTAAATCAGACAATGCGGCAGAAGGAGAGGGATATTTAGTTGCGCTAGTAAATCGATATGATGAAATGCGTTCAGATTTGGTGGTATTAGATGCTCAGCACTTAAATGATGGGCCTGTCGCCCGTGTTAAGCTGCCAATCCGCTTGCGTCAAGGATTGCATGGCAGCTGGGTAACGGAAGCGCAGCTAATGGGTGCTAAGCATTAATATATAAATCTATTAAAAAATGGAGGTTATCAATTAATGGAAAACTACATCCGCAGTTTAGAAGAAAAGTTGGAACAATTAACGGCAAAAGTAGGCATCTTGGAAGATACTCAGGAAATCAGAAAGTTGCAGCACAAGTACGGCTATTATCTGGACCAATGTTTGTATGAGGAAGTGGTGGACCTTTTTTCCGAGGAAGGAGAAGTATGGTTCATGGGCGGCAAATATAAAGGAAAAGCAGGTGTGGCCCGCTTATATATTGATAGATTCCGCCAAAAATTTACTAAAGGACATAATGGCCCTATTTATGGTTTCTTGCTTGACCATCCACAAATTCAAGATATTGTGACTGTTTCCCCGGATGGAAAGACAGCAAAAGGCAGATTCCGCAGCATGATGCAAGCCGGCCTGCATGAAAGTGCTGGTGGGGACACAAGACAGTGGTGGGAAGGCGGAATCTATGAAAATGAATATGTAAAAGAGGACGGTATTTGGAAATTCAGTAAATTGGATTATCGCGGTTTATGGCATGCCGATTTTGAAACAGGCTGGGCTCACACTCCGCCAAATAAATATCCATTCTCATCTGTGTTATTCCCTGAAGATCCGATTGGTCCTGATGAATTAGTAACCGATCCAAAGCCAGTTTTATGGCCGGATACGGCAGTAAGACCGTTCCACTATCCACACCCAGTTACTGGGAAAATGTGGGAAGAGAAAAAATCCGAACCTGTTAAATAAACAATTACACCTTATGTTAGGAATTTTCCCTGCTCCGTCAAGCCGGAGCAGGGAACAGAAAAAGGGGTGAGATGGTTGGGAAAGCCGCTGTTGGACATACAACAGTTACAAGTGACTTTTAAAACTGACCACGGAGAGGTTGTCTCAATCGAAGATGTCAGTTTTGATGTGAAGCAAGGAGAAACAATTGGAATAGTAGGGGAATCAGGATGCGGAAAAAGTGTCACCTCCCTCTCAATCATGAGATTACTTGGTGAAAAAGGCAGAGTCAGCAAGGGCAGCATCCAATTTGACGGTCAAGACCTTGTTAAATGCAGTGAGTTTGACATGAGGAAAATCCGC
This sequence comes from Neobacillus camarae, assembly GCF_054950115.1. NCBI lineage: Bacteria > Bacillati > Bacillota > Bacilli > Caryophanales > Bacillaceae > Neobacillus > Neobacillus camarae. The sequence goes on from NZ_JBUCKX010000001.1 coordinate 1,528,874, forward strand.
GGAAATGATATTTCGATGATCTTTCAAGAACCCATGACCTCGCTCAATCCCGTTTTTACGATTGGTCATCAGTTAATGGAAGGAATTAAATTGCATCGAAAGCTAAAGAAAAAGGCAGCATGGAAAATGGCGGTTGAAATGTTAAAAAAAGTGGGAATCCCAAGAGCGGAAGAAATAATGAATGAATATCCCCATGCCCTATCAGGTGGAATGCGGCAAAGGGTTATGATTGCGATGGCTCTTTCCTGTGAACCAAAGCTATTAATTGCCGACGAACCGACCACAGCATTGGATGTAACCATACAAGCACAGATTTTGGAACTGATGAAAGGATTACGTCAAGAATATAAGACATCGATTATGCTGATCACCCATGACTTAGGTGTCATCGCCGAAATGGCGGACCGTGTGATTGTCATGTATGCTGGGCAGGTTGTGGAAGAAACAGATGTCTATACTTTATTTAATAATCCGAAGCATCCTTATACGATAGGTTTAATTAATTCCATACCTCATATTGATGAAGACAGTCAAGAGAGACTGGAATCAATCCCTGGAACAGTCCCATCGCTGGAGCACATGCCTAGGGGATGCCGTTTTCATACAAGATGCCCCTATGCAGAAGAACGCTGTGTGACAGATGCACCTCCACTAACTCCTTCTGGGGAAGGGCACCTGGCACGTTGCTGGCTGGCTATCGATGCAAGTCGACCTTTGGAGGTGGCGTATGAATAAAGCCGTATTGGAGACACGCGAACCTTTGATTCAGGTGAATGAGCTAAAGACTTATTATCCTATAAAAAAAGGTATCCTATCAAGGACGGTTGGTCATGTAAAGGCGGTAGACGGAGTTAGCTTTTCTATTTATGAAGGGGAGACTCTTGGATTAGTCGGAGAGTCCGGATGTGGAAAATCGACGATTGGCCGTTCGATTGTCCGTTTGGAAACACCTACTGAAGGAGAAATCATTTTTAAGGGGAATAATATTTCTCAATTTTCAAATAAACAGTTAAGCGATTATCGATCGGATTTGCAGATCATTTTTCAGGATCCGTTTTCTTCCTTGAATCCCCGTAAACGGGTCAAGGATATTATTGCAGAGCCTTTAAAGGTTCACAATATGGTTGAACCGGCACAAGTCCAAAAGAGAGTTGACGATTTGCTGGAGATGGTTGGCTTGCCAAAGCACTATAAAAACCGCTATCCCCATGAATTTTCAGGTGGCCAGCGGCAGCGTATCGGTATTGCAAGGGCTTTGTCATTGAATCCAAAACTTATTGTTTGTGATGAGCCTGTCTCGGCATTGGATGTTTCCATCCAAGCACAAGTATTAAATTTATTGTCAGATTTACAAAAGGAATTAAACCTTACCTATCTGTTTATTGCTCATGGACTAGGCGCTGTCAAATATATCAGTAACCGGATTGCGGTCATGTATCTCGGCAGGGTAGTGGAGATTGCGAAAACAGAAGAAATCTTCCGAAACCCAAAGCATCCGTATACAAAAGCTTTATTGAATGCCTATCCTGTACCGAATCCTAATCTTCGGGATAAGGAACGAATTGTCTTGCAAGGGGATGTGCCAAGCCCTGCAAACCCTCCATCCGGCTGCCGTTTCCATACAAGGTGCCCCATTGCCATGGATATATGCCGAAAAGAGGTTCCACCATTAACCGGAAATGATCATGCGGCTGCATGTTTTGCGGCCCAAGGATGAAGTGAGGAGGTGTTTTCGTGTTTTCCTATCTTATTCGGCGGCTCCTGATAACCATCCCCATTATTTTTGGAGTAACCATTATCAATTTTCTTATCATTAATATGGCCCCTGGAAATCCGGTAGAGATGATGATTGATCCTAACCAGTCCCAGGCAGCCATTGATGCGCGCAAAGAGGCCCTTGGATTGAACGACCCTCTTTATATCCAATATTTTCACTGGCTTATGAACCTCCTAAAAGGGGACCTGGGCTACTCGATGTCCACATTCGAGCCAGTCACCCATATCATCTCGGAACGTTTAGGACCTACTATTCTATTAATGGGAACTGCCCTGTTAATAGGACTCATCATTGCTATTCCTCTCGGTATTATAAGTGCAACAAAGCAATATTCCAAACTGGATTATTTTTTTACTGGCGGCGCTTTTTTAGGAATTTCCATCCCCAATTTCTTTTTAGGATTAGGATTGATTTATATTTTTTCTCTCAAGCTTAACTTAGTTCCAACCGGCGGCATGATCACCCTGGGAGGCGATAATGGCATCGGAGACAGGCTCCTGCATCTGATTCTGCCAGCGGTTGTTTTAGGAATAGGGATTGCAGGAAAAAAAATTCGGTATGTCCGTTCAAGCATCCTCGAGACATTGGGCCAAGATTATTTGCGCACAGCGAGAGCGAAGGGGCTGAGGGAATTTGTTGTTGTCAATAAACATGGACTTCGGAATGCATTAATTCCAATTATTACAGTAGTTGGATTGGAAATACCACTGCTTCTCGGCGGTGCCGTTGTAATTGAACAAATTTTTTCTTGGCCGGGGATTGGCCAGCTGACGATTTCCTCAATCATGTCTCGGGATTATCCCACTTTAATGGGATTGAATCTACTTGCAGCTGTGATTGTTGTGGCAGCCAATTTACTGACGGATATTGTTTATTCAATCGTCGATCCAAGAATCAAATACGAATAGTGAAGGGAGGGGGAATATGTCACTCGCAAACCTTAAACAGCAATCACAATCAGAAGTTTCAAATGCACCCTACGTTGTAGAACAGGAATCGGCAATGGCGGAAGAAAGCTATTTGCAAATGGTTGTCAGGCGATTTAAAAAGCACAAGCTGGCGGTAATTGGCCTTGTTGTCATGGTCGTGCTCGCACTCATGGCTATTTTTGCTCCGCTAATAGCTCCTTATAGTCCTTATAAGGTAAATGACGTTTTTTCGGCACCACCTTCATCTGCACATTGGCTTGGAACGGACCAAGTGGGCCGGGATATTTTAAGTCGTTTAATATATGCAGCTCGTGTATCACTAATGGTGGGAGTTGGTGCCGTTGCTATTAGTGTGTCAGTCGGAACTGTTTTGGGTCTTCTTGCCGGCTATTACGGCGGTAAGGTGGATATGGTGATAATGAGGCTTACCGATGTGTTTATGTCCTTTCCGCATTTAATGCTCATTCTAGTGGTTGTTAGTGTGGTGGGTCCAAGCCTGATAAACATTATTATCGTCATTGGGATCCTTTATTGGACTGGCGTAGCACGGTTAGTCAGGGGAAGTGTTTTGCAGGTAAAACAGCTTGATTACGTGAAAGCCAGTGTCGTCCTTGGCTTAAAAACCCCTAGAATTCTTTTTCAACATATATTGCCAAATGTGATGGCGCCCATTTTGGTAAATGGCACATTTGGTATTGCAGCAGCGATTATCATAGAAGCATCGTTAAGCTTTTTAGGCTTGGGCGTTCAGCCACCTATTGCAAGCTGGGGAAACATGCTGACAGATGCCCAATCTTTAACAGTGCTTTCCTCACAACCATGGGTTTGGGTCCCTCCAGGATTGTTAATCATGATTACCGTATTGTCAGTCAACTTTATTGGGGACGGACTGCGGGATGCCTTAGACCCTAAAAGTATCAAGTAAGTGATTATCAAGCTATTAATAAAAAAAAATGGGGGAAATTTGTATGAAGGTTTTGCGGGGGAAGTTCTCCTTGTTTGCAGTCTGTCTGGCGGTCATGATGATTATCGCAGGCTGTTCCTCGTCTGAAACGAGTTCCAATGGAAAAAAAGAAGAGGCAGCAAGCAAGGAAAGCAAATCGATTAGTATTGGAATCACCCGATCACCGGTTTCGTTTAATCCTCTCGATCGGGCAGACTGGGCGCAATTTTATATTTCCAGTGTGATGTTTAATCCATTAATGGAACTGGATGAAAATTTCCACTTCGTTCCGAGACTGGCAGACAGTATTGAAACGTCAGATAACCAAACGTTTACGGCCCATTTAAACCCTAAAGCCAAATGGACAGACGGGAAACCGGTAACAGCGGATGATGTGCTTTTCAGTCTTGAGATGATAACTAACCCAAAATTTAGTTCTTTGCTTTCGTCTCAGTTTCAAATCCTAGACGGGCTTAAGCCTGGCGGGAAATATGATGGCGGGAATTTTGCAGATTTTCCTGGTGCAAAAAAGGTCGATGACCATACGGTTACTTTTAAAACCCAGACACCGGTTGATCCAAATGTATTTAATGAAAAGATTGCCGCTAATCTAAAAGCTCTGCCAAAGCATATTCTGGGAAATGTCAGTCCTGAAAGTCTAGCGCAAAATCCATTTATGCAAAAACCTACCGTAACTTATGGTGCTTTCAAATTTGTTGACTATCAAAATAATCAATTTGTAGCCATGGAAGCGAATAAAGACTATTTTAAAGGTTCACCTAAAATTGACAAACTGTTTTTTAAGATTATGCCTGTAGCCAACCTTGTTGCCCAGTTGCAAAGTGGCGATATTGACATGAATTTTCCTGAAATCGGCTCACTTTCACTGCAAGACTATGAAACTGTTAAAAAAATCGACCAAATCAAAACGGTGGAAGGAAAGCCTGTAAACTACAAATTAATTGGATTTAACACCAAAAAGCTGGATCAAAAAGTAAGACAGGCCATTGCCTATGGAATCAATCGGGATGGGATTGTCAAAGACCTGCTAAAAGGCAATGGGGAAGTTCAAAAGGGACCATATGCACCCGTCCATCCATATTATAATGACAAAATTAAGGACAGCTACCCGTATGACCCGAATAAAGCCAAACAATTATTGAAAGAGGCTGGATGGGATTCAAGTAAGTCGCTAACGTACATTGTGCCCATCGGTAATCAGGAGCTTGAGAAGGCAGGAGACCTTGTAGCAGCCAACTTAAAAGAGATTGGGCTGAATGTGAAGGTAGAAAAGTCTGATATTCCAGGAATGATTCAAAGACTTAAGAAAGATGACTTTGATATGTATTCCATCACCATGTCCTTCGTGCTCGACCCTGATGTTTCTTTCGTATATCAAACGGGAGCCAGCAACAATTTCCATCACTGGAGCAATCCTGAAGTGGATGCGCTGTTGACAAAAGGGGTCCGTGAGACAGATACGAAGGTTCGAAAAGAAATTTATGATAAATTCCAAGAGCTGCATATTGAAGAAGTTCCAGAAATCGGCCTTTATGCGGACTATCGACTTCGTGCTGTCAACAAGCGTGTCACCGTTGGCGGGCCAAAGGATATAGGCATGTTGATTAATGTTCATGAATGGGATGTTAAATAAATATTGTACCCCCAGTTTAATAGTTCAATAGGAAATCCCCCCATTATCTGGGGGGATTACATTTAGCACGCCCATTTTATTAAAATCTAACAAGGTAAGGAGAAAAGAGGATGGTTAAAACTAAGAGGTTGTTTTTGTCACTATTAAGTTTTTGTATCGTCTTATTTATGGCAGCCTGTCAGGATTCTTCTTCCACCACTACCTCCAAGAGTAATTCCAACAATGAAACCAGTTCAAAGGGAGAAAAAAAGTCCGTCAGCATTGGAATTACGGTTGCTCCGGGATCATTTAATCCAATTGACCGCAATGATTTTGCCACATTAAATATTACCAACTTGCTATTCAATCCATTGATGGATTTAGATGAAAATTTTAACTATGTGCCGCTGCTTGCAGAAAGCATTGAAACAACCGACAATCAAACCTTTACCGTTAAGCTTAATCCAAAGGCCAAATGGACGGATGGAAACCCTGTTACCAGTGAAGATGTCATGTTTACTCTCGAGATGATTTCTCATCCAAAGGTAAGTTCGTTATTTGCTTCCAATTTTTCTATCCTTCAAGGCTTAAGCAATACCGGTAAGCTTGAATCCGGCAGTTTTGCGGATCTCCCAGGAGCCAAGGCAGTCGATGACCATACGATTGTTTTTAAGACAAAAAACCCTGTGGATATGATGGCTTTTCACGAAAAAATCTCCTTTAATCTGAAAGCCATGCCGAAGCATATTCTAAAAGATGTCGACCCGGAGAAATTGCAACAAAATGAGTTTATGCAAAATCCAACTGTATCCTATGGTGCGTTTAAATTCGTCAGCTATCAAAAAAATCAGTATGTAGAGTTAGCAGCAAACAAGGATTACTTTAGGGGCACACCCAAACTGGATCAGCTCTTCTTCAAGATTATGCCAGCAGCCAATCTTGTGGCTCAATTGCAAAGCGGGGAAATTGATATGAATTACCCGGAAATTGGTGCCATTGCGGTCCAAGATTTTGAGAAGGTTAAATCCCTGAAAAACGTGACAACCAAAGAAGGGATTCCGTTAAATGATAAATTTATCGCCATTAATAATAGTAAAGTCTCTGATACACGGGTAAGGCAGGCCTTTGCCTATGGAATTAACCGTAAATTGATGGTCGATAATTTGTTAAAAGGTGCCGGGCAAGTAGGAAATGTCCCTTATGCACCCGTGCATCCGTATTATAACAAAGCTTTGGAAAATAAATATCCGTATGATGCCGCTAAAGCAAAAGAATTATTAAAGGATGCAGGCTGGGATAAGAATAAAGTGTTAAACTTTATTGTTCCGACAGGAGACGCCTTAATGGAACAAGCAGCGAATATCATAACAGAAAACCTTGGTGAAATTGGCGTGAAGGCAGAGATTCAAAAACTAGATACGGCTTCCGCTGTCCAGAAGCTTCGATCTGGTGATTATGATATTTGTATTTGGAACAATCGCTTTAAGCTCGACCCGGATGTCACACAGCTCTTTGGCACGGGTGCTTCCATTAACCTTACCAAGTTTAGCAATCCGGATGCGGATAAGGCTTTGGCAAATGGCTTGGCAACAACGGACCCTAAAGAGAGGAAAAAATATTATTATGAGTTCCAGGAGATATTTGCCGAAGAACTCCCACAGATCACTCTTTACTTGGATAAACGCCTCCGTGCGGTTAACAAACGGGTGGTGGTTGGAGAACCAAAGGATATCGGCATGTTGTTAAATGTCCAGGATTGGGATGTAAAATAGGATAGTAGAAGAAAAAATCTCCCCCATTGACGTTGACGGGGGAGATTTTTTCTTTCTATTCCTTTCAATTGCCGTACTTATGCTTGTAACCCATTCTACGAGAGATTTGCTCACCACAATCTCTTACAAGCAATTTCACTTTCTGTACTTGATCCTCATCAAAATGGATGGAAGGTCCAATTACGCCAATTGCAGCAATGGGATCGCCATTCATGTTAAAAATAGGGGTGGAAATCCCTCTTACTCCAAGGGTTGTTTCGTCTGCCTGCGAGTAAACATATTCCTGCTGAATTTTTTCTATGCGTTGGCGAATGATGTTTTTGTCTGTCACGGAGTGGGGGGAGTGTGGTTTAATGTTCTCCAATAAATGTTCGATTTTTTGGGCAGGTAAAAAAGCGAGGATAGAAATTCCCAAAACGCCAAAGAAGATATTGCGGCGCAAGCCGACGATCGTGGATACTTTTAGGCCCTCACTGCTTTCCCGTTTAAAAATATAAAATAGTTGATCATCATCCTCTTTAAGCGCCATTAATACCGTCTGCTTTGTTTTTTCATGAAGTTCGTTGAGCAGGTCTTCGGCCTCGCGGCTAACATCTAAAACAGCCTGCTGCAAATAGCCGAATTCTATTAATCTGAGACCAGGCTGATATTTAAGCGTATCTTGATCGAATTTTACCAGACCGCGTCTTTCTAGTGTATACAAGATGCGATAAACGGTGTTTTTAGGGATGTCCACTTTTTCGGAAATTTCTTCAATGGTTAATGCGGGAGTTTCAAGAGTAAAGGCTTGCAGCACATCAATGGCCCGGTCAATGGTTCGAATCGAAGTCATGTTAATATCTCTCATAAGTTCCTCCTTCAGAATAATCTGAATTTTATTAATGCTAGTTTTAAACCTAGTGTAATACACTATTATGAGTTTTACAACTCACTATTTAAATATAGTTATATAAACCTATGTTTTTATTAAGAAAATAAAAATTCGATAATTGACAATTTACAGAATATTTGATAATCTAATTTTAAGAAAATGAGTTGAACAACTCATTTTATAAAATAACTAGAATTGAGGGATGAACAGTGGCAGTAAATAATGAAACAAAAGAAACTGCAACCGGAGAAAACATACCCGGTGGAAAAAACGTTTTAGTTGAGTTTGACAATGGAATCGCATGGGTATCATTCAATCGTCCAAATAAGCGGAATGCCATGAGCCCGGATTTAAACAGTGAGATGCACGAAGTGTTAGATGCGCTTGAACTTGAAGACCGCTGCGGTGTAGTTGTTCTGACTGGTGCAGGAGACTCTTTCAGCGCCGGAATGGACCTAAAAGAATATTTCCGTGATATTGATGATGATCATCCTGCCAGAGTAATGAAAATTCGCCGCAATGCTACTGCGTGGCAATGGAGAAAGCTTAACTATTACCCTAAGCCAACGATTGCCATGGTCAATGGATGGTGTTTTGGCGGCGCATTTACTCCTATGATTTCTTGTGATTTGGCGATTGCTTCAGAAGAAGCCGTGTTCGGTTTATCAGAGGTAAACTGGGGCATTATCCCGGCCGGCAATGTTACGAAAGCGATTGCAGACACGTTAAACCGCAGGGATGCCTTGTATTACATCATGACGGGTGAAACGTTTAACGGTAAAAAAGCCGCCGAAATGGGCTTGGTCAATGAGGCAGTACCTAAAGATCAACTACGTGAGAGAACAAGGGAATTAGCTCAGATTCTTTTAAGCAAAAACCTTCATGTTGTGAACCAAGCTAAAATTGCTTACAAATATTCATTTGAAATGGATTGGGATACCGCTGAAGAATACTTATTTGCAAAGCAGGCGCAAAACATCTCCCAGGATCCTGAACGTGGACGCCAGAAGGGCTTAAAACAGTTTTTGGATGATAAAACCTACCGCCCCGGCTTAGGAGGCTATAACCGTGAGTCCTAATCAGAACACGGTTGAGCTGGAACTCCAGCCAGCATCAATAGAAAAGTTATTATCCCCACGCTCGATAGCCATCGTCGGGGCATCAGCAAAACCGGGCGCTGCCGGCAATACCATTATTAAAAATCTAGAAAACTTCGAATATACGGGTGACATCTACTTAGTTAATAAAAATCGAACTGAAATCGAAGGCAGGCCTTGCCTAGCCAGTATCGATGAACTTCCTGAAGGAATTGACTGTGTTGTCCTTTGTGTTCCTTATACAGCTGCAGTCGAATCAGTAAAGGCCTGCGCCCGGAGAAAAGCAAGATCGGTGATGATTTTTGCGGCCGGATTCGCAGAAGCCGGAGAAGAAGGAAAGAGGGCACAAAAGGAAATTACCGAAATTGGCCTTGAACACGGCATGTTGATTGCAGGTCCAAATTGTATGGGGCTGACAAACTTTGTTGAAAATGTTCCGTTAACTTTTGCTCCAGGATTAAAGAAAACGGAAGTGAAAACCGATCATTCGTTATGTGTCCTTACGCAAAGCGGCGGAATGATGTCCAACCTTAGAGAAACGGCCCAAGCCCGTGGAATCTCTTTATCCTATGCCATCTCCACTGGGAATGAAGCCATGGTTGGGGTGGAGGATTATCTTTCCTTTTTAGTTGATGATAACCAAACAAAAATAATCGCCATGTACATGGAACAAGTCCGTCGTCCTAAGCTTTTCTTAAGGCTGGCGGCACAAGCCCGCCAAAGAGGGAAAGCCATTGTGCTTCTTCATCCGGGAAGAAGTGAAGCCTCACGTGAAGCTGCCCAAAGCCATACTGGTTCGCTGGTCGGAGATTTTACCGTCATTAAAACACATTTGGAACATGAAGCAGTGATTATGGTGGAAACAATGGAAGAGCTGGTCGATGTCGCTTGGTTTTTGACACATTTTGACCAACCGCCTGTAAACGGCACAGCCATTTTGACGGATTCAGGTGCCTTAAAGGGGTTTGCCTTGGATTATTGCGATACAGTCGGTCTGGAAATACCCAAACTATCTGAAGCTGCTAAGTTATCATTAGAAAAAGTCCTGCCGGAGTTTTCCACTCCTGATAATCCATTGGATGTGACTGCGCAGGTATTAAGCAATTTATCACTATATCCTCAAACGGCTAAGCCATTAATGGATGATCCTAGGATTGGAAGCTTAATCATTGTGGTACTTCCAGGGTCTCCCTCCATTTCGTTGGCCAAGGCGAGGGCGTTTCTGCCCCTAATCAAAACTTCGGAAAAACCGATTGCCTATGTGGTCATGGGGGAAGGTTCAGAGCTATCGGATGATTTAATCACAGAGATGAAGGAAAGCGGCATTCCTTTCTTTCGCTCACCGGAACGGGCAATGCGAGCTCTAGCAGTCGTCACGAAGTATGGAAAATGCTTGACAAGGGTGGGGCAGGAAAACGTTGACACGGCCCAGCAGCCGCAACCGCTTCCAATGTCTGGAGTGCTGCCAGAATATGTGGGGAAAGAGTATTTTTCAAAAGTAGGTATTCCTGTTCCTCCGGGAATCTTGGCCAAAACGATTGAGGAGGCCAAACAAGCGGCAAGGCAGATCGGATTTCCAATTGCTTTGAAAGCGCAATCAAGCCTGCTGGCTCATAAAAGCGATATTGGCGGGGTGCTGGTCAATATTAAATCCGAGGAAGAATTGGTCGAAGCTTGGTCAGACTTGGAGCAAAATATCAAGTTAGCCCGTCCTGACCTTCGCTTGGATGGTGTGCTGGTAGAAAAAATGGGCGGACGCGGAATTGAAATGGTAGTTGGCGCACGAAGGGACCAAGATTGGGGTCCAATTGTTATGGTAGGTTTGGGCGGTATATGGATAGAAGTTTTAAAGGATGTCCGATTCCTGTCTCCGCACCTTGCAGAACCATTTATTGAGCAAGAAATTCTGGCCCTTAAATCAGCCGATTTATTAAGAGGAGCCCGCGGTGCACAGCCAGCGGATGTGGAGGCATTGACAAAGGTGGTGGCCAAAGTGGGTAAATTGATGGTCAGCAACCCGGGAATTCTAGAAATTGATATCAACCCATTGATGGTATATCCGAAGGGACAAGGAGTTCTAGCCCTCGACGCGTTGATTGTAACATAGATTCATAGAAACCGAACCAAGAGGTATGCGCTTAAGGAAATCAGGCATACCTCTTTATAAATAATAAATACTTAATAAAAGCCAGAGGTGGTGTACAGGATGGATTTTTTATTAACCGAAGAAGAAGAGATGCTGCAAAGGACGGTGCGGCAATTCGTCCAAAAGGAACTTATTCCGTTGGAGCAGGAAGTCATCCGCAATGAACGGGCTGGACGAGTTGGCGTTACCGATGAGCAGCTGAGAGAACTGCAGATCAAAGCAAGAAACATGGGATTCTGGGGAATAAATACGCCTGAAGAATATGGGGGGGTGAACCTTGGGCCATTAATGACGACCCTGATTCACATTGAACTGGGAAAAACCTTCATTCCGTTTACATTCGGAGGGGATGCAGACAATATTCTATACCACTGCAATGAGGAACAAAAAAAGAAATATTTATACCCGGTTATCAGCGGGGAAAAAACGGCTTGCTTTGCTTTAACAGAACCCGGAGCCGGGTCTGACGCAAGAAGAATCCAGCTGAGTGCCGTAAAGGATGGCAGCGAATATGTCTTGAACGGCGAGAAAATCTTTATCACCCGGGCCCATAAAGCGGACTTCGCCATGGTTTTTGCTGTCACTGACAAGGACAAAGGAGGGCGTGGCGGGGTCACCTGCTTCTTGGTCGACCGGGAAATGGGCTGGCGCTCTGAACCAATCCCGACAATGGATGATTGGGTTGTTTCTTCCGTTGTTTTCGAAAATGTCCGGGTTCCCGAGGAAAATATTTTAGGCGAACTGGGTAAGGGGTTTGAACTGGCCATGAAGTGGATCACCCTGGGAAGAGTGAAAATTGGGGCATGGTCCGTTGGCATCGCAGAAAGGCTCATCCAAATGGGCATGGAGTATGCCAAATCGCGGGTGACCTTCGGCAGCCCCATTTCTGAATATCAAGCCATTCAGTGGATGATTGCCGACTCTGCTGTGGAAGTGGAATCTTCGAAATTGTTGGTCTTAAATGCGGCCCAATTGGCAGAAAAGGGAATGGATAATAAACGCCATTATGCTTCCATGGCGAAGCTATATAGTACAAATATGGTCCATCGTGTGGTCGACAGGGTCCTGCAGATTCACGGCGGGATGGGCATCACAAAGGAAGTCCCAGTGGAAAGATGGTACCGTACAGTCAGAAAGTATCGGGTATTTGAAGGAACAGATGAAATTTTGCGCAGGACAATTGCTTTTAACCTCTTAGGTGAAAAAGTGAAAATAGGAGAATTTCATTAATATAGCAATATAATGATAAAACTTTTGGAGGTGCCGAATGGATTTGTCTGTTAGGGAAGCAGTTTTAGAAAAGAAAATAAAAGATGTAACGAAGAGAATTTCCGATCTTCAGGATATCGATGATATTCGAAAACTGCATCATGCTTATGGGTATTACTTTGATGTGTGTCTATTTGATGAAGTAGTAGACCTTTTTGCTGATGATAGTGAAGTCCGCTTTATGGGAGGAGTTTTTAAGGGGAAAGAGGGGGTTCGGCGGTTTTACTGCGACCGGTTGAGGATGCGGCATACAAACGGGCATAATGGCCCTATTTATGGTTACCTGCTGGAACATATTATGATGCAGGATGTTCTCACAATATCCGAGGATGGAACCACAGCAAAAGGAAGATATCGAACCCTGATGCAGGCCGGACGGCACGAACTTGCAGAAGGACTCACCAGGCAATGGTGGGAGGGTGGAACCTATGAAAATACTTATGTAAAAGAAGACGGTATTTGGAAGTTTAAGATATTGGATTATCGTGGACTTTGGCACGCCGACTTTAAAACTGGATGGGCACACACACCGCCCAATTTATACCCGTTTCTTTCTGAGACCTACCCAAAGGACCCAATCGGTCCTGATGAATTGATGAATGTCAATCCGATGCCGGTCTTGTGGCCGGACACAGATGTATTGCCATTCCACTACCCGCATCCTGTAACTGGAGAAAAGTGGGTAATTCCAGAAAAACCCTAAATTTTAGTGTAGTCCGATGATGAAGCAGCCGCGAACAGGGAGTCCTCGGCTGCTTTTAAAATTCAAAATCAGTGAAGGGAGGCAAATATTTGGGCCAGCTATTACCACGTTATACAACTGCCGATGCCATGTTAGACGCGCTTCAAGAAACAGGGGTTTCCTATTTGTTTAGCAATTTAGGAAGCGATCATCCTGCCCTAATTGAGGGATTGGCTAAGGCCAAAGCGTTAGGGCGGCCACTACCGGAAGTAATAATGGCCCCCCACGAATATGTCGCTTTATGTGCAGCGATTGGTTATTACCTCTTAAGTGGAGAGGCACAAGGAGTATTGGTTCATACCGATGTTGGAACACAAAACTTAGGTGGAAGTCTTCATAATGCAGCAAGATCGCGGGCTCCGGTGTTTATTTTTTCCGGTGAGACTCCTTCCACTATGGAAGGGGAACTTGCCGGAAGCAGAAATTCCTATATTAATTATTTGCAAAATGTCTATGATCAGCGGGGAATTGTCAGGGAATATGTCAAATGGGAATACGATATCCGCACGGGAAGGAACGTTAAGCAGCTCATCTACCGGGCTATGCAGCTGGCTAATTCCGATCCCAAGGGACCTGTCTACCTAACGGGAGCAAGAGAGGTGCTCGAGGAAGAGTTACATCCCACTAGTGACCAATCCCATCGTTGGAAGCCGGTTGAAAAAGTGCCTCTGTCCCCGGAGGCAGTAGAGCATATCATCTCAGCGATCTTCGCCGCCAAGAACCCTATCATTGTTACCTCACACCTTGGCAGGAACGTGGAAAGCGTCAACCTTCTCGTTGAATTGTGTGAAAAATTGGCCATTCCTGTGATTGAATCCAATGCCACCTGTATGAATTTTCCGACGGATCACCCGCTGCATCTTGGGTTTGATGGCGGGAAACTATTAGTGGAAGCGGATGTCGCCTTGGTAATAGATTCAGATGTTCCGTGGGTGCCGACTGTTAATAAACCAGGGGACCACTGCAAAGTTTATTATCTTGATGCGGATCCATTAAAGGAGAATATCCCGTTAGCCCATATCCCTGCAGAAGCAAGCTTTCGGGCAGATTCCTATCAAGCATTGGTACAGTTAAATGAATATGTGAAATCCATGGATTTAAAAGATAGCCTGATCATAGACCGTTACGAACGGTTAAAAGAACTCCATCAAAAGCAACGGATAGATTGGCAGCAGTTTGGGGTGGAACCAATAGATGGTGTGATTACGCCAGATTGGATTGCGGTCTGTTTGAACAAAGTGATCGATGAGGAAACGATTATCCTCAACGAAACAATTACCAATGTGCCAGCCGTTTTTCGGCATATACCGAGAAATAAACCAGGAACGATGTTTGCCAATGGCGGTTCCTCTTTAGGATGGAATGGCGGCGCAGCCATAGGCGCCAAGCTGGCCCGGCCGGATAAACGATTGTCAGTTTAACAGGTGACGGCTCTTATTTATTCAGCGTCCCTTCTTCTGTCCATTGGATGGCCCGCAGATATCAGACACCCTTTCTAACCGTTATTTTTAATAACCAAGGCTGGAATGCTACAAAGAAAAATACATTGATGCTGTATCCCGATGGGTATGCCAAGCAGAATGACGAGTTCTGGGTCAACTTTGACCAGCCTGCTGATTTAGCCAAAATTGCCGAAGCCGCAGGTGGTGCTTTAGCTTTGACGGTGTCCAACCCCAAAAAGCTTGAAGACGTGCTTCGGCAAGGGATGGAGGCAGTAAAGGCGGGGCGGTCGGCCGTTATTGATGTAAAGACCGCCACCATTTAATAACCCCGATTGAATATTTTATCAGACTAATATAATACAAATTACGATAATTTCAAGGAGGTTTATATGCAAACGATTAGTGCAGTATCCCAATGGATAAATAATAAGGAAATTCCTGCAGAAAAAACAGTAAAAATCTATAACCCGGCTTCAGTAGACGAATGTGTGGGAGAAATTTCACTTGGAACGGTGGAAGATGTAAACGCTGCTGTAGAAGCCGCCGAGCAGGCTGGGGAGGGATGGGCTCAAACTTCGGCATACCTCCGTGGAGAACTGCTCCACAAGATTGCCGATTCAATGGTAGAACACCATGCTGAATTAGCGGAATTGCTTGTCCGTGAAAACGGAAGAATCTTATCGGAAATGAAAGGCGATATTTTAGGAGGGGCAAACGTCCTTCGTTATTACGGCTCATTGGCTTCTGAAGCGGAAAAAGAGGAGGTTATCGAGAATCATCAAGGAAAAATGGTGCTCACCCGCCAGCCAATGGGGGTTGTCTCCATTATTGTCCCATGGAACTCACCAGTTTACCTGACCTGCCTTATGCTGGGGCCAGCTTTGATGGGGGGAAACACAATTGTTATAAAGCCTTCTACTTATAGTCCTCTAGCATTGACACAGATTTTAAAAACAGCGGCACAGCTCCTTCCCGACGGAGTGTTGAACATTGTTCTTGGGTCAGGAGCCATTGTCGGAGAGGCCATGGTGAGCCATCCACAGGTCCGCAAAGTTACCTTTACAGGAAGCACCGAAGTTGGTTCCGGGATTATCTGCAGTTCGGCAGCCACCATAAAAAATGTAAGTATGGAGCTCGGCGGAAATGACGCAGCGATCATCCTTCGCGATGCCGATATTGACGAAAAAATGGTAAGGGAATTGATACAAGGTGTCTTTATCGGCTGCGGCCAAATTTGCTATGGAGTCAAAAGAATTTACGTCCAGCAGGATAAATACCAAGAGTTTGCCGAGAAATTTATCGAACAAGCAAGCCAAATCAAAGTGGGGCCGGGATTAGATCCACGGTCCACCATGGGGCCTGTAAATAACGAGGCACAGTATAAAACCGTAATGAGGTTAATCAGCGAAGCCGAAAAGAATGGAGCAAGGGTAACCGTTGTCGGCCAATGGGTGGAGGGAATCAATCCGGAGGCTGGTTACTATATTCTTCCAACGATTGTAACGGATGTTAACCAATCCGATCCCATCGTACAAAGTGAACAATTTGGCCCCGTTATTCCGATCCTGTCGTTCGAAACAGAGGAGGAAGCCATCAAACTGGTAAATGATACGGAGTTTGGGCTGGGAAACTCCATTTGGACAAACGATGTCGACAAGGGTTTCCAGCTGGGCCGCAGGCTCCAATCCGGCAGTGTTTTTGTCAATATTCACCGTGTTGGAGCATCAGCCGTCAACATGCCGTTTGGCGGATTTAAACAAAGCGGGATCGGAAGGGGTCACGGTGTAGAGGCGCTGCATGAGCATATGGAGCTTCAAGCGATCATTAAAAGGATAGATTTATAGGACGGAGTTTTAATAAAGAAAATACGAAAGGACGATGCCAGGCAAAATATTTGTTTGGCTATCATTGGTTCCTTGGTATGGTTCCCTAAAATATATAAGTCATCATCTTTCTTGTCCTGAAAAAGCAACCCCCCAAGTGAGTGTTCTTCACTTGGGGGGTTTTTAAACGATAGCCAATTTTATACTGAAATTAATTTTTGATTAAACACCTGAACCGCGGCTTCTGCCACTTGAACATCATTCGGGACACTGCTGCCGCTTACACCAACAGCACCAATCACCTTTCCATCGCTGACCAGAGGGATTCCGCCTCCGAATACCACCAAGCGTCCATTATTGGTGGTATTTAAGCCATAAAGTTCGGCTGCGGGAACGGTTGCCTCGGCTAAATTGGCGGTAGGCATTTTTAATGCAACAGATGTCCATGCCTTATTCTGGGCAATCTCAATACTGGCTAACCAAGCGTCATCCATACGATGGACCGCAATCAAATTGCCGCCTTCATCTACGACTGAAATCACCATTGAAACACCGATATTTTTTGCTTCCTGTTCGGCTCCTGCAATTAATTCCTTTGCTAACGCTAATGTCATTTTAGTCATAACTGATCAACCTCCTATTTAAATTGATTATGATATTGAAAAGTTTTATCTTTTGAACATTCCATGAGGGTCAATGACGAATTTCTTCGAAGCTCCCTGATCAAATTCCGAATAAGCTGCGGGTGCTTGATCTAAAGAAATCATGGTTGCATTAACCGCTTTGGCAATTTGCGCTCTCCCGCTAAGAATTGCCATCATTAAGTCGCGGTGATATTTCATAACCGGAGTTTGACCGGTCACAAAGGTATGTGCTTTCGCCCAGCCAAGTCCTAAGCGGACCTTTAAGGTTCCAATCTTAGCATCTTCATCAACTGCACCTGGATCACCGGTAACATAGAGCCCTGGAATGCCCAAACGGCCGCCGGCACGGGTAACTTCCATAATGGAGTTCAATACCGTGGCTGGAGCTTCACCTGCGCTAGATCCATGTCCATGGGCTTCGAATCCTACACAATCTATTGCACAGTCAACTTCCGGAACCCCTAATATTTGTGCGATTTGCTCGCCAAGATTTGGGTACTCCCTAAGGTTGACTGTTTCACAGCCGAAGCTTCTCGCCTGTGCCAAACGCTCGCTATTCAAGTCACCGACGATAACCACCGAAGCACCAAGAAGCTGGGCGGAATGAGCAGCTGCCAAACCAACAGGTCCAGCTCCGGCAACATATACCGTGGAACCGGGCTTCACTCCCGCGCTTACTGCTCCGTGATAACCTGTTGGGAAAATATCAGACAGCATCGTTAAATCGAGTATTTTTTCCAGTGCCTGATCTTTATCAGGAAATTTCAATAACTGAAAATCCGCGTATGGAACCATGACGTATTCGGATTGCCCGCCAACCCATCCGCCCATGTCCACATAACCGTAAGCTGAGCCGGGCCGGTCCGGATTGACATTTTCACAAATATGCGTGTTTTGCTCTTTACAGCTCCGGCAACGGCCGCAGGCAATATTAAAAGGTACCGAAACAAGGTCACCTTTTTTAATGAATTCAACATCCCGTCCTACTTCGATTACTTCACCCGTGATTTCATGACCGAGAACGAGTCCCGACGGAGCGGTGGTCCGCCCGCGGACCATATGCTGATCACTGCCGCAAATATTGGTTGTAACCACTTTAAGAATGACTCCATGTTCACATTTTCGTCCGACATTTAACGGATTTACCCCGGGTCCGTCACGCAAAATTAAGTCCGGAAAGCTGATATCTTCAACCGCCACACTACCAGGTCCTTTGTACACTACCGCTCTGTTTCCTGCCATAATGCTTTCCTCCATTCTATCATCCTGAAATTGAGAAATTGGATTACTAAAAGATAGAGCTCTCAGTTAAATTATGTAGTCTGAAAATTTACTATCTTATTTATATTCTAAAAAATAATACTTTTTTCTGGAAGAACGCACTTTTTTGTGAGATGGTTACCTTAAGGATACTTTGAAACTAGATTGGGAAGGAGAAACCATGAATGGAAGATTTACGGGCAGAAGTAAAGAAGAAAATCGAAAATGGTGAATTTAATTGTGAAAAAGAATTTACTCTTTCCCTTATAAGCGGAAAATGGAAAATCACGATTATTTACTATTTAGGAACGGACGGCACATTGCGATTCAGTGAGATTAAGCGGTTGTTTCCCAAAATTACTCATAAGGTGCTTACAACCCAGATACGCGAGTTAGAAGAAGATGGGATTGTTTTTCGAAAGGTATACCCCGAAGTTCCGCCAAAGGTCGAATATTCATTAACAGAACTTGGGAAAAGCCTCATGCCCATTGTCTTAATGATGTACGATTGGGGTAAGCAAAATATAAAATCATTTGCAAAAAGTGAGTAAAGATTCAAAATTATAGAGGGGAACAGTCAAGGATTGAAATATGAAATCAATGTAAGGTTCTGTTAATTCCGTATGGTTGCTGCGAATTTATCACATAGGATTTTAGCAATATGCTTAAATTACTAAGCCAGGCTTTCATAGCCTGGCTTTTTGTATGCCGGTGAAAGGAATTGTCGTATGAATTTCGTACAGGGCTGTCAATGGTGTGCGGAATTCATACAGTTTTTATGAAAACAGAGGCACGGCTGGCAGAAAAATCCCACGAGAATTTAACTTTAAGGTGAAAAAGTAAGTTGGCACACTTCTTGCATTTTAATGAGCAAAGGAATTCTTTATTTTTACTATCTTCACAATGAAAAGATTACCGAACTGTATGATAAAGAATTCCAATTTCAAATTTAAGGGGGGGTTAAAAATGTCAAATGTAAACAGAGTGCTTATTGTCGGGGGTGGCATTGGAGGTTTGGCAACTGCCATCGCTTTGCAAAAGGCTGGATTGGAGACAGAAATTGTAGAAAAGCAAAAAGAATGGAATGTGTATGGCGTGGGCATCATTCTTCAATCAAACGCTCTAAGGGCAATCGATGAGCTGGGAATTCTGGATGAATTTTTAGTAGTCGGGGAAACTCATCCATTCTTACATATTCGCAGTGCACAGGGCCATATGATTTTGGAAGCACCCATATTGCCTTCTGGAAATTTTAATGTAAGCGGTGGCATCCCGAGAAGAAATCTGCATCAGATTTTACTGAATGCTGCGATAAAACATGGCACAAAGATTCGAATGGGCACAACCGTTGAGGGTATCAAAAATGTGGAAAATGGAGTTTATGTGGAGCTTACTGATGGCAGTTCAGGAACTTATGATCTCCTGATAGGGGCCGACGGAGTAAGATCGAAGGTTCGAAATTTAATCTTCGGCGACATCGAACCGCAATTTGTCGGTCAGGCTGTTTGGAGGTACACCTTAAAGCGGCCTGAAGATATTGAAAATATTACGATGTTTTATGGCCAAAAAGCTAAAGCTGGAATTGTTCCCATGACCAAGGATAGTGTTTACGTATTTATTGTTACCGCAGAACCAGGAAATCCATGGAAGCAGGAAGATCAACTGCATGTGATGATGCGTGAAGCCTTCCAGGAATTTGGCGGTCAAATTCGTGAATTAAGTGAACAAATAACCGATCCAAAAGGGGTAGTGTATCGTCCGCTTGAAACACTATTGGTCGAGAAACCTTGGTATCGTGATCGGGTTATCCTGATTGGGGATGCCGTTCATGCAACCGTTCCACATCTAGCGCAGGGAGCGGCCATTGCCATTGAAGATGGTCTCGTATTGGCCGAACTCCTTCAGAAGGATTTACCATTACCAGATATTTTAAATGAGTTTATGGATCGGCGCTATGAGCGTTGCAAGTTTGTTGTCGACAACTCCAACACATTGGTTCAATGGGAACTATTGCAGTTGGAAGGAACACTTCCAAAAGAGAATGACCCTAATGCGATTGTTGCCCAAAGTCTGATGAAAATGACAGAGGCAATTTAATCCAACTAATCCAGCATGGACCGAGACAATGAAATGACATAAAAGAAATAGGAGTGACGAAGCAATGTGGCATTATTTCCCCGAGCATTATATGTGGTCTTATCAAATTGTAAGGATGTTTAGCCAAGCTCATTTTGGCGGTGGAGAAGTGAATGAAATTTTAGAAGCGGCCGGAAATATTAAACTTGGTGATACGGATAGCTTTCATCATGCATGGATGAAGCTTGGAAATCGAACGCTGGCCGTTGCCAATGAGGCGCTGGACAAAGAACAAGTCGAAACGGCGAGAGCTGCCTGCCTAAGAGGTTCCAACTATATCCGAACGGCGGAATTTTTCCTTCAGCCAGATGATTCCAGGAAAATACCAACCTACTTAAAAGGAGTGGAATCGTTTAGAAAGGGAGCTGCGATGCTTGATCACCCTCCCCAGGTTGTGCAAATTCCTTATGAAAATTCTTTTCTGCCAGGATATTTTTTCCCTGTGCCAGGAAAATCGGAGCCCCCTTTAGTCATCATGTTTGGCGGGCTTGATTCCACGGCAGAGGAGCTGTATTTTGGTCCGGCCCAGTTATTAAACGAGCGGGGAATGGCCCTGCTTGCAGTGGATGGCCCGGGTCAGGGAGGAGCTTTGAGATTGAATCATATTTCCTCCCGTTACGATTACAACGTGGCCGGGACAACTGTCTATGAATGGGCCGTTGACAATCTGGACGTAGATGCGAATCGGGTTGGCGTTATGGCGGTTTCCATGGGCGGCTATATGGCAGCGAGGTCCGCCGCATTGGAACCGCGCTTTAAGGCTTGTGCCATCTGGGGAGCTGTCTACGATTACCAATCTGTTTGGGCCAAGCGTCCCGACAACCACCCGCTGGCAAAAATCTTACAGCATGTGGTGGGGGCTGAATCCATGGACGAGGCGAGAAGAAAACTCGATTTGTTTAACCTGAGAGGGGTGGCTGAAAAAATCAGCATGCCTACCTACATTATTCATGGAGAAGATGACAGGCAGGTTTCTGTGGAGAATGCCTATAATCTGTACAATGATTTAACTTGTCCAAGATGGCTGAAAATTGTTCCAAAGAGCAGCCCAGGTTCTGCCCATTGCCAGGTCGACAATGTGACAGAGACCTATTCACTGTATGATTGGCTAAAGGTTCAACTGAACGCATAGTCTGTTCCACTATCAAACTTTTATTTGGAGGATGAATCATGCCAAAAAGAAATCATTTTATTTCCCAGTTAGCCCACGTAGAAATTTTAAGCCCAAAACCGGAGGAGTCTGTGGAATTTTTTAAAACGGTATTAGGTTTGGAGGAATCCGGCAGGCTGGGCCAATCTGTCTACCTGCGGGCATGGGGGGAATTTTTTCATCACAGTCTGAAAGTAACCGAAGCGAAAACACCTGGCCTTGGCCATATCGGCTGGCGGGCCGAGAGCGATGAGGATTTGCTGGATGCTGTAGAATTTATAAAAAACATGGGCTGCGGCAAAGGCTGGACGGAAGGGGACCTTGGTCATGGGAACGCTTTTCAATTTACCTCTCCGGATGGCCATTTAGAAGAAATTTTTTGGGAAGTAGAACTTGCGGAGATTCCCGAGCATAAGAAAAGCAAATGGCGGTCCCGTCCGCAAAAAAATCCAAGCCGCGGGGCTTCGGTAAGACGTTTGGATCATATCACGCTATGGACCAGTGATGTAACCCGGCACCGAAATCATTATCAGCAGTTAGGATTCAAGTATAACGAGGGAATCGTCATCCCGAATGGAACGGAAATTGGCTCACTTCTTGCGGTTTCCAGTTTATCTCACGAAGTCGCCCTTTTTGCCGATCCAATTAAACAGCATGGGGTGTTAAACCATATCTGCTTTGCGGTTGAAAATCGCGATCAAGTCTTAGAGACAGCCGATTACGTCGTGGACAATGGATACTTTTTAGAAATGAAGCCATTTAAGCATGCGGTTGGAGAGGCGTTTACTACTTACGCGATTGAACCTGGCGGAAATCGGATTGAAATATATGGTGGGTCTCCCTTGTATTTTGCCCCTGATTATGGCCCGAAAATCTGGAAAGTAGAAGAAAACCCGAACGATGCTTGGGACCATAAAAATATATTTGAATCCGACCAATTTGATAGTATGAAAGAAAAGGCTTAGCATTACAGATTGATACAGGGTCATGGGGAAGTTGATTTCCCCATGACCTTTTCCTGTAGCAATAATTCCAAATGGTGAAATTTTTAGGAAAAATTGTTATAATAGAAATATATTTTTGGAAAATTCAAACAGACAGGAATGGGTGACAATTGCTCATGACGATTGCAGTTCAAGCCTTTAAAGAAACTTGTAATACGTTAAATCAATTTGGAAGCGCTGTCAATGAGGTTTATCTGTTGAGCCATACTTTTGATTACCAATGTCACTACAATCTATTAGAGAAGTCAAACAAATTTGACCCTGGTAACCTCAAGTGGCTAGAAACTTGGAGGCGGGAACAAAAAACTAGTCAGGAACTAACCTTTCCAGGCTCTAGCCGAATTTCGGAAGAAGAATCCATTTATTATGGTACTATCAAATACCAAGGCGAACCTGTATACATATTGATTTTAAAGCACCTTGAATATAACAATCCCATCATCATGCAAATTGTTCAGCTTCTCTCTGAGCAGATCAGCTATAAGCTCGTTAATCAGCCAAATGTGGAATCGTTATTTTTACAGAGTAAATACCAGAAGCAAATAACAGAACATCTTGAAGAAGGTTACTTAACCATGGATAAAAAGGGCACAATCACGTTCCTTAATCAAAGAGGCTCGGAGATTTTGGGAATCAAAAGTGAGCAAATCATTGGAAAATACTATGCCGATGGACTTGCCAATTTTCAGCCTTCCCCTCTTGAAACCCTTAAATCAGGGAAAATGTGGGTTAATCGGGAGTTTTTTATCGAAAGGCCGGAGGGAAAGCTTCACCTCATGCTGTCGGTGATTCCAATGTTTGATGAGTATCATGTGCCCATTGGGCTTGTATTGACTTTCAAAGAAATCACGATTGTACTGAAAAAGGCAGGAAACTTGGTCAATATCCATCCTGTTTTTCAATTTGAAGATTTGATTTTTAAAAGTGTAACTATGCAAAAATTGGTTAAAGTGGCGAAAGAAGCAGCGAAAACGGAGTCTAATATATTAATAGAAGGGGATAGTGGTACTGGAAAGGAACTGATTGCCCAAGCCATCCACAATCACAGCAGGAGGAAAGGAAAGCCGTTTGTTGTCATAGATTGTTCTTCCATCCCAAGAGATTTAGTGGAAACGGAGCTTTTTGGTTATGTGGACGGGGCATTTACAGGGGCAAAAAAAGGCGGCATGCTTGGGAAATTTGAGGTGGCCAATGGCGGTACTGTGTTTTTGGATGAAATCGGTGAAATGCCCATTGACATTCAGGTCAAGCTTCTTCGCGTGATTCAAACCCGTTCGATTACTCGAGTGGGAGGCCATGACCCGATTCCAAGCAATATTCGGATTATCGCCGCAACGAATCGGACTCTAGAAGAGGAAGTGAAAAACGGAAATTTCCGGCTGGATTTGTTTTATCGGTTGAATGTGATCCATTTGATTGTGCCCCCCTTACATGAACGGGAAGGGGACATCCCTCTTTTAGCCAGGACTTTATTGGAAATTGCCGCCAAAAGGAGCAATCGAAAATCACCCAGCATCTCTCAAGCTGTCATGAACGTGTTTGAAGAATATATCTGGCCGGGGAATATTAGAGAAATGGAGAACGTACTGGAAAGAGCCCTGCTTATGGCACACGACCAAATTGACCTCGTGCATTTACCCAACCATCTGCTTCAGGAGGCGCTTGCCGAGAATAGTAAACAAATGAATCGAAACATCCTTAAAGAGGATATAACCGATGGACAGGCAGTGGAATCCTTAAGCAGTTTCGAAAAAAAATTAATCATCTCTACGCTGAAAAGCGTCAACGGAAATAAGAGTTTGGCAGCAAAAAAATTGGGAATTTCCCGATCCAATTTATATGACAAATTAATCAAATATGAGATTGGCAGGTAGAATCCTGCTAATGATACGAATTGGGTGAGCCTTTGATGAACAATGTAATAAATTACCTTATGGACGAATTGAAGAAAGTCTGTGAAGTTTATAATCGATGTGAAACTCAATCGAAGTGGTTCGTAACAGATGCGAACTTATTTTATATTTGTCATTATGAGCCAAGTGAAGGTGCAACGGTCATGAGGGACAATCATTTTCAATCAATCCCTTATATCCGGTTGGAACCTAAAACAAAATGCTATTCCGGAGAAGGTATATCCTATTTAAAAGGAAATTTATATGCCAGTCCGATCCTAATCAACCAAAAACCTGAGTTTTATATTGTTTGTACACATACCCCATTCAACGATCCCCTGATGCTGCAACTGTTGGAAGTCAAATCCAACTTTATCAGTTCCCGTCTGGAGGAACGGTTTAGAATGAACAGGGTTTTTTTACAAAACAGGCCAATGAAGGAAATCACCGAAACAGTCGATATGGGCTGTTTATCAATTGATCGATACGGAACGATTGCTTTTATCAATGAAGTGGGTTCGGAAATTTTAGGGGTAAAAACCGACGCCATTGTCGGAAAGCCATTGGCTGATGTGGTAGATGTAAGTGTCTTTTCCCTCTCTGTTCTTGAAACCGGAGAACCGATGATGAAAAAACAGGTGAAAATGAAAATCAACAAGGGGCAATTCTTCTTTATACTTTCAGCTACTCCGCTATTTGATAATTTGAATGAACCGGTCGGCGTCATCTATCATTTTAAGGATATAAGAAAAGATGTGGAAATAGTCGAACCTGGCAAGAGTTTCTTCCATTTTGACGATATCGTTTATGAATGCAAACAAATGGACCTTTTGGTTGAGGTAGAAAAAAAAGCGGCGAGAACAGACTCCAATATTTTAATTGAGGGGGAAAGCGGGACCGGTAAAGAATTGATTGCCCAGTCAATTCACAATTTTAGTGAACGTGCCAAAAAGCCTTTTATTGTCATAGACTGTTCGGCCATCCCTAGGAATCTAGTGGAAAGTGAATTGTTCGGCTATGCGGAAGGTGCCTTTACCGGTTCCCGCAAAGGCGGAAGAATGGGGAAATTCGAACGGGCTAACGGGGGAACAGTGTTTCTTGATGAAATCGGGGAGCTCCCGCTTGAGATTCAGTCCAAGCTCCTTCGGGTCCTCCAAAGCCGAACCGTTACCAGAATCGGCAGCCATGAATCGATTCCCGTTGATATCAGAATTATTGCCGCGACCAACCGAAACCTGGCAGGTGAAGTACTTCAAGGGAATTTTCGTCAAGACCTTTACTATCGCCTTAATGTGATGAATCTAACGGTACCTTCTTTACGGGAACGTTTAGATGACCTGCCGGTATTGGTGAACCACCTTCTCACGAAAACATCGAAACGGGAAAAACGGGAACGGCCGCAAATATCATCTGAAGTAATCGAGGCGTTTACCCATTATTCATGGCCAGGGAATATCCGGGAGTTGGAAAATACGATAGAACGGGCGGTCATATTGGCATTTGATGAAATTCATTTGGAACATTTGCCTGAACGGCTATTAGCTCACAAGAAATTCGCGAGAAAAGAAAATGATGAGCTGGCATTTTCGATGAAAACCAAGAAAATGATGGAACAGCAATTGATCATAAAAACACTGGATGAGCTTAATGGGAATAAAACAAAAGCAGCCAGGAAACTGGGCATCTCCCGATCCACTTTATACGATAAACTATATCAATACAATCTGTTATGAATCTATCTCAGGAGAGGTAGGTTCTTTTTTTGTTGCCAAGTTGTTGTAGCAATCCGGGACAGTCAGATAAGACTGTCCTGAAATCGTACGCTTTTTGCTGAAAGAATTGGATCATCGAACCATTGAATGAAGCGATATAAAGTTGGCACGAATCTTGCATAAGTAGTAATAGAGGGTTTTCGACCTATAAACATAGTAGGAATATTAATTATTCATTTACTAGCCTGAAAGGAGAAAAACAAATGAAATTTATCACTTTTCGAAACCCACTGGGTGAACAACGTGGGGGATGGCTATCCGGTAATGAAGTCATCGATATGGGGATGGCAGGCCAAGGAAAGCTGCCCGTAAGCATCCGTGAATTACTGGAGGACCAAGAACGGTATATGCCGGTGATTCAAACCATTGAAGAAAGGGTCCAGCCCGCCTATTCACTTGAAGCAGTTCAACTGCTTGCACCGCTGCCAAACCCAGGAACGTTTCGTGATTATGTTTCTTTTGAGACTCATGTTAAAAATGCCGCGGCGTCCCATGGGGATTCGGTGGCACCTGAATGGTATGAGATCCCAATCTTTTATTTTTCCAATCCGAATGTCATGAGAGGACCGGGCGAGGAGGTCGCACGGCCTAAAAAATGTTTAAGGTTGGATTACGAACTGGAACTGGCCTGCATCATCGGAAAAGAGGGCAGGGACATTAAAGCCGAGGAGGCAGAGGAGTTTATTTTCGGTTACACCATCTTAAATGATTGGTCGGCAAGGGATTTGCAGGCAAAAGAAATGAAAGTATTGCTTGGCCCTGCAAAAGGCAAAGATTTTGCTACTTCCATCGGCCCGTGGATTGCCACAAAGGAGGAGCTGGAGAAATACCGGGTGGGTGATAAGTTCGACCTGGAAATGACCGCAAAGGTAAATGGGGAAGTGTGGTCGAAGGGGAATTTTAAAGATATCTATTATTCCTTCGGGCAAATGATTGAACGGGCTTCTGAGGATGTCACGTTATATCCAGGTGACATAATTGGGTCGGGAACCGTGGGGGTTGGCTGTATTTTAGAATTGGGCACCACCGATTACCACTGGCTTGAGCCAGGCGACGAAATAGAATTGGAGATTACGGGTTTAGGAAAGCTAAAAAACAAGATTGTTTAAATACGATGACGGATGGAGGAATATACAATGGCTAAAATAATTGACTTAAGTGTTTCTATCGAAAAGGAATTAAAAGATCCGCTGCCATTTTCAATCCGCTATGAAACGCATGAAGAAGGGGCTGAATTTGGAGCAAAACTAGTCGGTGTGACACCAGAAGATTTCCCTGAGCGAAAGGGGCTCGCCGGAGAATTTTTGACATTAACAAGCCATGCGGGCACACATGTGGACGCGCCATGGCATTATTGGCCCACGGCGGAAGGAGAGCCAGCAAAAACCATTGATGAATTGCCTTTGGAATGGTTTTTTAACAATGGAGTCGTGCTCGACTTTACAGACAAGCCTGCCGGTTACGCCATCACGATGGAGGACCTGCAGGAAAAACTACAAGCCATCCAATATGAGTTAAAACCCTTTGATATTGTCATGATCCGCTGCGATGCCGATAAAAAACGCTATGAGCCCAATTATAGTGAAATACATGTAGGAGTCTCGGCAGAAGCCACCCTCTGGCTGATTGAACAAGGCATCAAAGTGATGGGTACGGACGGATGGGGCTGGGATACACCACTATCGATTCAAGCTGAGGATTATAAACAAAACCCTCGTCCAGGGGTGCTTTGGGCAGCTCATTATGCCGGGAAAGAAAAAGAGTACTGCCAAATTGAAAAACTGGCAAATTTGGATCAACTGCCTCCATTTGGATTTAAAGTATCGGTATTTCCGGTAAAAATCAAAGGGGCAAGCGGAGGATGGACGCGGGCAGTAGCTATTATGGATTAAAATCAATGGATAAGGGGGGCAATGATGATGGAGGGGAAAAAGCGTTTTTGGAGGTATGAAAATTTTCTAATCATCATTATGTTTTTAGTGGTAGGTTTGGTGTTCTTGGACCGGTTGAGCTTGGGGTTTGTGTTCCCATTCATTGCTGAGGATTTAGACCTGTCGAATACCCAACTGGGACTGATAGTGGGATTAACCGGTGTCTTTTTTGGACTTTCTACTTTAATTTTTGCTAGTCTTTCAGATTTTTTGGGGAAAAAGAAAATGATGCTGATTATATGTGTCATCATATTTTCGATTTCTACTCTATTAACGGGTATTGTCGGCTCTTTTGCTGCGTTATTGCTGTTGCGAATTTTGATGGGGCTGGCAGAGGGACCTGTGCTGCCGCTGGTGCAGTCGATTGTAATCGCGGAATCTACTGAAAAAAGAAGAGGATTTAATATGGGGGTGGTCCAAAGTGCTTCCTCGTTAATCGGCGGGACGTTAGCGCCAGTTGTTACGGTCGCCCTTGCTGCCTCGTTTGGATGGCGGTCTTCTTTTTATATGATTGCTGTGCCAGGGATCGTTGCAGGCATTATCCTTTGGATTTTTTTAAGAGAGCCAAAATCAGCAGCCTCAACTGTTGAGGGGAAGGCATTTGCCAAACCTGCCAAAGCGGAATATGCTCAGGTGTTTAAAACTAGAAATGTTTGGCTTGGTGCCATCATCGGGATCTGCAATATGATGTATATTTTGACCTTGACTGCATTTTTGCCTACAATGTTTGCGGGTGCCACCAATTATGGAGAAAATCAAATTGGTATGCTGTTGGGTTTGATGGGGCTTGTGATGTTTATCAGTCAATTAGGCGGCCCTGCTTTATCTGACCGGATAGGGCGGCTGCCGGTGATTAAAATCCTTTCATTGATAGGGATTTTCTTGCCTGTTATGATAGCGTTCACGTACCAGAACTTTTCACTATTGCTAGTCTCAATGGCCATTTTTGCCCTAGGCAACGGTTATCAGCCACTCGTTTTAAATGTCATCCCTGCAGAATCGGTTCCACGGACGGTTTCAGCCACATCCATCAGTTTTGTGATTTTAACGAGCGAAATCATCGGCGGCAGTACAGGACCCATTTTATCAGGGATTCTGGCAGATAAGATCTCTTTGACTGCCCCCCTATGGGTTGCCGCTGCCGCAGGTGTCATTGCGTTTCTTTGTACTTTTGGAATGAAAGAAACGGCACCAATTAAGAAAGATAACCTTAAGAATATAGAGGTTCCACTCTAACAACTACAAAAATAAGGCCAACTCCGAATCATGTTTGGAGTTGGCTTGTTTGTTTTATTTGAGAATCGTTTGCGTGCCCGTTAAGTTCTTCCCTTCAGGAGGCCAGACACACAAATCAAACGGATAGTCGGACCCTGGAACCACCCGATCTTCTCCAACGGTCTGAATCAGAAAGTCCAAGCTATTCTGGTTCCATAAAACCGAATCATACCAAAACCGTTTCAGGTAGTGAGATGGAGGCGCTTTCAAATTAGAGGATACTAGCTTCCATTGTTCATAGCCTTTATCGAGCCTGCCGATTTGATAGGGCAAGAAGCCGCCGCCGTGGGCAAACAAGATTTTAACATCCGGATAATTGTCGACCATTCCGCTTAATACCAAATCTGTTCCACAAACCGTCGTCTCCCAAGGGACCCCGATTAAATTGGGCATCATCCGTCTTTTTAACCGCGGGTCTTCACACAGCAAGGGATGAATAAATACGATGGCTTTTAACCGGTTAGCTTCTTCGAAAAACGGGATGAAAAATTCATCTGAAAGCATGCTCCCTGGCAGTCCAGGACCAATAATGGCACCTTTAAGTCCTTTATTCATTGCTTCTTGCAAAATGTGGGCTGATAGTTCTGGGTTGGTGAGGGGGACAGTTCCTAAGGATGAGAGTTTCTCCGGTGCGGATTTTGACCATTCGGCTAATGAGTGATTATAAACCCGTGATAAATCTGCTGAAATTTCAGCAGGAAAATCATATAAGAAGAGCTGTGGGATCGGTGAAACAAGCGAGTGGGTAATCCCGGCTTTCTCTTGTTCAGAGAGATAAACCGAATCCTCTATAAACGCCGGCTTCAATTCAAATCCCCACTTTTCATTTACCGTTAAGAATTCGTTTTTACCGGCTTCTTTTTGTTCCCATTTCGCATGGACCATTCGCTGGTTGTCCTTAAGCCAGTGGAGGACATCTTCAGGGATAAAATGAGTATGAAAGTCGTGCATCAGGCATTCTCCTCTATGAAAGAAATCTAGTAATCTATTATCCTCGATATCCCATCCGGTCAGAAATTTCCGTGGCAGCATGGATGATTTTTTTAGCTAATCCTTGGACTCTATGAGACTGAATCCTTTGCTTGGGTCCCACGACAGATAGAGCTGCAGTCACACGGCCCCGGTGGTCATAGATTGGGGCGGCAATTGAATTGACCCCCTCATGGTATTCTTCAAGGCTGCAGGTAAATCCATTCTGGCGGATCTCCAGCAAATGGGATCGCAACTGATTAGGATCGGTAATCGTGTGCTTTGTGAACTTATTTAAGCCTTTGTTGATGACTGCCTCCACAACGGAATCATCTGCATAAGCAAGCAAAACCTTACCTGAACTAGTGCAATATGGAGGATTCCTTCTGCCTACGTGGGTTAAAAACCTGACTGGATGGTTGCACTCCACTTTTTGCAAATAGATGACTTCTAGATTATCCAAAAGTGAAATGTGAGCGGTTTCACCAATGCTGTCGACAAGCTTATTTAAGATGGACTGGGATTCCTGGTAAACATCCATATTGCTATTCACAATCCCGCTTAATGAAAGAATCGACAATCCGAGGCGGTATTTTTTCGAGTCTGGATCTTTGAATACAAAACCTTCACTGGCCAATGTGGCCATCGTTCTGCTGACTGTGCTTTTGTTTAGTCCTAACGAACTGGCAAGATCACTGATTTTTTTCTCCGGCTCGTCCATGGAGAAGCTTTTTAAAATTCTCAAGGCGTTCTTAACAGAGGATAGATGTTGATCTTCTTGATCCTTCACAGCCAACTGACATAACCTCCTAGTAAATTTCATTATAGAAAACAATGTTGCTCTATAGTGTGCAATATAACAAAAATTGATAGAGTTGAAAAGTGAAAATTGATAATATTTTTAATTTTTTGCATAATACTCAAAAATTTTCAAGTTGTTGCATATAGCGAAACAACCGCGTTGTTTATGAAACATGAAAGCGCTACGATAGTTTTAAGAAAATTTTAAAATATGCAACTTTTGAAGGAGGAAAAAGGGTATGCAAGTAGAAACAAGAGTAAAAGCCATTAATTGCCTTCACTTTATTAATGGGCAATTTGTCGAATCACAAAATAAAAAAACATTTGATAACATCAACCCGGCAACAGAAGAGGTACTGGGAACCGTTGCAGAAGGCGGAAAGGAAGAAGTGGACTTTGCAGTTGCAGCTGCCCGCAGAGCCTTAAATGGCCGGTGGAAAAAGATGACTGCGACCGAGCGTTCGAAAATTATCCGCCGTATCGGGGACTTGATTCTCGAGCGAAAGGAAGAACTCGCAAGGCTGGAATCATTGGATACAGGAAAACCAATATGGCTGACCAATAGTGTGGATATCCCCCGTGCCGCTTATAACTTCCACTTCTTTGCTGACTACATGATCGGTGTCAACGCGGATGCCAACCAACAAGATGATATCGCCATCCATTATACGTACCGCCGTCCTGTTGGGGTGGTCGGGCTGATTAAACCCTGGAACCTGCCTCTATTATTGCTGACCTGGAAACTGGCGCCTTGCTTAGCGATGGGGAATACGGCTGTTATTAAACCAGCCGAATGGACACCGATGACAGCAACTGTATTAATGGAAATCTGTAAAGAGGCCGGGGTTCCAGACGGAGTAGTGAACTTGGTTCACGGTTTTGGTCCAAATTCGGCAGGAGGCGCAATCACTGAGCACCCCGATGTCGATGCGATCTCGTTTATCGGCGAACCGGGAACCGGTACGGCTATCATGAAAGCGGCCGCTGATTCGTTGAAAAAATTATCCTTTGAATTGGGAGGCAAGAATCCCAATATCATCTTTGCCGATTCTGATTTGGACGAAGTGATTGAAACCACATTAAAATCCAGCTTTATTAACCAAGGCGAAGTGTGTTTGTGCGGCTCGCGGATTTATGTGGAACGGCCCGTATATGAGGAGTTTTTGGAAAAATTTTCAGAGCAAGTGAAGACATTGAAGGTCGGCCAGCCTGACAAAGAGGATACCAAAGTTGGTGCACTAATTAGCAAGGAACATTACGATCGGGTAAAAGGGTACCTGGAGATTGCCAAACAAGATGGCGGAGTATTCTTGACCGGAGGAAAACGCCCTGAAGGCTTGGACAAAGGGTATTATTTAGAACCAACTATCATCACCGGATTAGACCGTAATTCACGTTGTGTCCGGGAGGAAATTTTTGGACCGGTAGTGACCGTTACACCTTTTGATATGGAAGAAGAAGTGATCGTGCAGGCAAACGATACCCATTATGGCTTAAGTGCCACGATTTGGACCAACGACCTGAGACGGGCGCACCGGGTGGCACACCAAATTGAGGCCGGAATTATTTGGGTCAATACCTGGTTCCTGCGCGACTTGCGGACACCGTTCGGCGGCATGAAACACAGCGGGATTGGCCGAACCGGAGGCAATCACAGCATCGACTTCTATTCCGAACTTTCCAATATCACTATTAAGCTGTAAGAAAGAAGGTAAGCCAAATATGACCAATAAAGTAACAGAATTGGCAGTACAACTGAGGGAAGCGGAGCTAACAGGGGCCAGTATTGCCCCTTTGACATCCCAAACTGAATTATCGGTTGAAGAAGCCTACCATGTTCAGCTTGAGAATATAAAGCACAAACTCAGCCAAGGGCAGAAAATCGTCGGAAAAAAAATCGGCCTGACTTCACTCGCCATGCAGACGATGCTGGGTGTAAATGAACCGGATTACGGGCATTTGTTGGACAGCATGGTGGTAGAGAATAGCGGACTCCTTTCAGTTGAAAAACTGCTCCAGCCAAAAGTCGAAGCAGAAATCGCCTTTATTTTAAAAAAGGAATTGCGCGGGCCAAACGTGACAACGCTCGAGGTGCTGCAAGCAACTGAGTATGTGGTTCCGGCACTTGAGATTGTCGACAGCAGGGTCAAAGACTGGAAAATCACACTGGCTGATACAGTGGCCGACAATGCCTCGTCCGGATTTTATGTGCTGGGCGGCAAGCCGACTAAAGTTTCTGAAATTGACCTTGAGTTAATCGGGATGATGTTTACTAAAAACGGAGAGCTGGTGAACACGGGTGTTGGGGCAGCGGCACTTGGCAACCCTGCCTCTTGCGTGGCATGGCTGGCCAATAAATTATCCGAATTCGATATTTCGCTGAAGGCAGGCGAAGTGATTCTCTCCGGAGCCCTGTCAGCCGCTGTGGAAGCTCGGGCAGGAGATACATTCACTGCAAGATTCGCTCACATCGGGCAAGTCAGTGTCCGGTTTTAGTCTGGAAGAATAGAAAGGAGTGCCAATATGAGTAAAGTAAAAGTTGCCGTACTAGGTTCAGGGAACATAGGTACGGATCTCATGATTAAGCTTGGGCGGTCAGAAATCCTTGAATTGACCACAGTAATAGGGATTGACCCCGATTCGGATGGATTGAGACAGGCCAAGGAGCGCGGACTCGTGGCAATAGACACCGGAATCAAGGGATTTTTGGAAAGACCGGAACTGGCGGACATCGTGTTTGATGCCACAAGTGCCAAGGCCCATATCCGCCATGCGAAACTATTAAAAGAGGCCGGCAAACAGGTGTTGGATTTAACGCCGGCGGCAGTGGGGCCAATTGTTGTGCCTTCGGTCAATATAGGCGAACATATCGATGCTTCCAACATTAACTTGATCACCTGCGGCGGCCAAGCGACCATCCCGATGGTCAACGCGATTAACCGCGTTCAAGCGGTAGATTATGCCGAGATTGTGGCGACGATTTCTAGTAAAAGCGCCGGACCGGGCACAAGAGCCAATATTGACGAATTCACCCAGACCACCGCAAGGGGAATTGAAAAGATAGGCGGGGCCAAGAGAGGAAAAGCCATCATCATTTTAAATCCTGCCGAACCGCCAATCATCATGAGGGATACGATTCATGTTCTTGTGGAAGGAAACGGGGCAAAAGAAGCCGAAATTACCGCTTCGATTCAAGACATGGAAAAGCAGGTTCAAACCTATGTGCCTGGTTACCGTTTAAGACAGGAACCGATTTTTGACGGGAACAGGGTGACGGTTTTTATAGAAGTGGAAGGGGCAGGGGACTATCTGCCAAGGTACTCGGGAAATTTGGATATTATGACGGCAGCCGCTGTAAAAGTGGCGGAAGAGTGGGCGAAGCATAAGGTTACACAACTAACCGTTTAACTTAAGAGGAGTGGAACTAAAAATGACTGTAGAAAGAGATGTGCTTATTACCGAAGTCGCCTTGAGGGACGGCAGCCACGCGATTCGGCATCAATTCACTATTGATCAAGTCACAAGTGTTGCCAAGGCCCTTGATGATGCGAATGTACCTTATATAGAAGTTTCACATGGCGATGGCTTGGGAGGATCTTCCCTGCAATATGGTTTTTCGTTGACCAATGAAATGGAATTAATTGAAGCGGCCGCATCCGTGGTCAACAACGCCAAAATTGCCGTGCTGCTTCTTCCTGGAATCGGGACCATCCATGAGTTAAAACAGGCTGCCAGATTAGGGGCAAAAATGGCACGGATTGCCACTCACGTGACAGAGGCGGATGTCTCGCCGCAGCATATTGCCACAGCCAAAGAACTCGGTTTGGAAACCGTCGGATTTTTAATGATGTCCCACATGGCCCCAACGGAAAAATTGGTGGAACAGGCCAAATTGATGGAAAGCTACGGAGCCGATACGGTTTACGTTGTTGATTCCGCTGGCGCCCTCTTGCCTCATCAAGTAAAGGAAAGAATTCATGCTTTAAGGGGAAGCTTGTCCGTCAATGTCGGGTTCCATGCCCACAACAACCTGTCCTTGGCTCTGGCCAACACTATGGCAGCGATTGAGGAAGGCGCGACACGAATTGACGGCAGCGTCCGTTGCCTTGGGGCCGGTGCTGGCAATGCCCAAACAGAAGTGTTGGTTTCCGTGTTAGATAAACTAGGAATTAAAACCGGCATCGATGTTTTTAAAATGATGGACATTGCGGAGGAATTGGTCGCGCCAATTTTGGAAAAACCCCAGGAAATTACACGGGACAGCCTGGTTCTTGGCTATGCAGGCGTCTATTCAAGCTTCCTTCTGTTTGCCCAGCGTGCCGCGAAACGATTTGGCATTGATTCACGGGAAATTCTGATCGAGTTGGGCAAAAGAAAAGTAGTCGGCGGACAAGAAGATATGATTATGGATTTGGCTGCGGAACTGTCCAAGAAAAAACACGGCGCAACGGTTTAAGGAGGAATTTCGAATGACCCAATATAAGGATATTGCCCGTTACCTTGTATCAGCTGAGCTGGAGAAACGCGAAGTGGAAAAGGTGACGGTCACTTTAAAGCCTGACTTGTCGGTAGAGGAAGCCTATCTTGTCCAGCAGGAAATTGTCAACATGAAACTATCGGAAGGCAGTAGAATTGTCGGCCCGAAAATGGGACTGACCAGTTTTGCCAAAATGAAGCAAATGGGAATCCATGAGCCCATTTACGGATATGTGTTTGATTACATGCTCATTGAAAATGGCGGTAAGCTTCGCCTGCATGATTTAATCCACCCGAAAGTGGAGGCGGAAATTGCGTTTGTGATTGGGGAAGATATCGAGGGTCCTGGAGTGACAGGTGCCCAGGTTCTGGCGAAGACCGAATACGTGCTGCCGGCACTGGAGATTATCGACAGCCGCTATGAAAATTTTAATTTTACCCTGCCAGATGTAATTGCGGACAATGCCTCCACTTCAAGGGTCGTGTTTGGGACCACAATAAAAAAACCCGAGCCATTCGAATTGGAACTGGTTGGGGCGACACTTTCCATAAATGGTGAAATCAAAGAATTGGGTGCAGGTGCGGCGGTCCTTGGCCATCCGGCCCATTCGGTTGCCATGCTGGCTAACATGCTGGCGAGAAAGGGAGAAAAAGTCAAAAAAGGTGACGTGATACTGACTGGCGGTATTACCAGTGCCATTAGATTGAAATATGGGGACGTCGTCAGCAGCAAATTTGACGGCCTGGGTGAAGTTTCCTTTACGGTTACAGATTAATAGGGTTGAGAGAGGAGCATACCTAAATGCCAATTATTAATGTCCAAATTATGGAAGGCAGACCAAAAGAGAAGGTTGCCGAATTAATTCGGAATGTAACGAATACGGTCTCTGAGACTTTGGATTCACCTAAAGAGAATATTAGGGTGCTAGTAACCGAAATTCCAAAGACCCATTGGGGGAAAGCAGGAGAACCGGTTGGCAAATAAGGACGGAGGCGGCATAAGTCCGCCCGGTTCCTTACTTGAACATAAGATTTATAGATTAAATACATTCCTTAGCAAATGGAACCCTGATTTCACAGGGGTTTATCCCAGAGTACTGAATTTCAAAAAAATGTAGGGGGATAATGATGACAATTGAATTTAGTATGATCGTTCCTCATGTTCCTAGTCTTTGCCACGAGGACCAAGTACCAGATTTTCAACGGGATTTGGCTATTGCCATGAAACAATTTGGAAAAGAATTAAAGAAAATCAAACCAGATTTAATTGTCTTGGTGTCCTGTCACTGGCCCTCCACTTTTTTTCACTATGTTGACTGTACACCGGTCCATAAAGGTATATTAACAGCTTTTGAGGCACCGGACCTGATAAAAGATGTGCCCTACCATTATCCTGGCAATGAAGAATTAGCCAATGAACTAGTCAGAGCGGGCCAAGAGGCAGGACTGCCAGTTCAGGGTGTTAATGATCCCTATTACATATGGGATTACGGAAGTGTCGTCCCGCTAAGATATTTGGTTCCGGACGAGGATATTCCTGTTATCAATCTATCGGTCACCCTGGCAGCGAGTTTAGAAGAAACACATAAATGGGGTCAGGTAATCGCTAAAGTTCTGAAAGAAAGTGATAAAAGGATTGTCTTCATGTCGAGCGGAGCGCTTTCCCACAATATAGTGCGCGGAAGGCATAATAGGCCAACTATTACGGAACACGCAATGGATAAACAATTTGTCGAATTTATTATGAGCAAGAATTATCAAGCGGCGTATCACATGCTTCCGGATTATGCCAGGTTAGCCCGTGTGGAATCAGGCGGCCGTCACCTTGCTATGCTGTTCAGCCTCATTGAAGAAGGAAGCGAACCTGTCTACTATGCGGATGGACAGTCTTCGGGAAGCTGGAATACCCTAATTACCTTTGGTTATAAGCGGATTGACATAGTGGATCAGAGCATGGAGAGTGAATATGCAAAATAATGCGTAAACAGCTGAACGAAGAGGGTTTATCTCCTATTCTTTCAGTTGGTTACCGTTAGAAGGAGCGATTGGGTAATGAGGACTCAGGTGGGAATCATCGGGGCAGGCCCGGCTGGACTATTGCTATCTCATTTATTATTTCTACAAGGAATTGACTCTGTTATTTTAGAATCCCGCTCTCGTGAAGAGATTGAGGGGACGATACGCGCTGGGGTTTTAGAGCAAGGGACAGTTGATTTATTGAATAGCATCGGTGTTGGGGAGAGGATGATGCGTGAAGGGAAGGTCCATCACGGAATAGAATTGCAATTTGATGGGATCAGAAGGAGAATCGATTTTGACCGGCTTACCGGCGGGAAGTCCATTATGGTCTATGCCCAGCATGAAGTGATTAAAGATTTAGTGGCTGCCCGCCTGCAAGCAGGAGGGAAAATTCTTTTTCAAGTTTCAGAGACTACACCTCATCACATCGATACCGACAATCCAAAAATTACGTTTACGTACCAAGGTGAGCAGCAAGAGTTGGAATGTGATTTTATAGCTGGCTGTGATGGATACCATGGACCAAGCCGTAAAGCGATTCCGGCGGGTGAACGTGTGGAGATGCAAAAAGTGTACCCCTTCGGTTGGTTGGGAATCCTTGCGAAAACGCCACAGGTGAATCCAGAATTAATTTATACGAACCATGAACGTGGATTTGCCTTACTCAGCACTAGATCTCCTGAGATTCAGAGACACTATCTCCAAGTTGATCCGAGCGACGATATTAAAAACTGGTCAGATGACCGGATATGGTCAGAGCTTCATGCAAGGGTAGACTTAAATGACTGGTCGATTACGGATGGTCCGATTATCCAAAAGAATATCGTTTCAATGCGAAGCTTTATTTGTGAAACAATGAGGTATGGCCGGCTATTTTTGGCTGGTGATGCGGCACATATTGTTCCGCCAACCGGTGCAAAAGGTTTGAATTTGGCTGCAGCGGATGTTCAGGTGCTCGCAAGTGGATTAACGGAATTCTATCAATCAGGCAGCTCGGGGATGCTGGATCGATATCCGAAAATATGCCTCCGCCGTGTTTGGAGGGCACAAAGGTTCTCTAACTGGATGACAACAATGCTGCATCGAAATACTCAGCACAGTCCATTTGAATATGGCATCCAAATAGCAGAATTGGATTATGTCACATCGTCAAGGGCTGCCGCGGAGAGCCTTGCAGAAAATTATGTTGGTTTGCCATTAGAGGTATCTAAGAGTACTAGCCGTGTTTAAGCAGTTTGAATAATAACTAAAAAGCAAAAATGAAAACGCTTTATTAAGAAGGAGGGACGATTTATGCTAGTAAAGAAAACACTTGATGAAAATGCGTTTCGTTTAGTGAAAGAAAAACTTGAGCAAGGACTGCTTCCACAGTGGGTCATAACCGATCCTGATATTTACGAATTGGAAATGGAAAAGATTTTTGGCGTGACATGGCAATTCCTTGGACATGAGACAGAATTAAAAGAGCCTGGCAGCTATATAACCCGATGGATGGCCAATAATCCGATATTGCTTCTCAAGAACCGTGATGGAAAAATAAATGCGTTCTTGAATTCCTGCACGCACCGTGGAACCATGCTCTGTACGGCTGATCGGGGAAATAAAAAAACATTTACGTGTCCTTATCACGGGTGGAGCTATAACACCGATGGCGATTTAATCGGTATTGTCGCAGGAAATCAAGTCTATGGCGAAGAAATGTGCCGGCCGGATTGGGGGCTCCGCAAGATTCCGCGAGTCGAGAGTTACCAAGGCATGATTTTTGGAAATCTCGATGAAAACGCCGAGCCGCTGGAGGATTATCTAGGAGACATGAAATGGTACTTAGATCTTATGCTTGGCAGAAGCGGGGGAATGGAAGTAAGGGGGCTGCCGCAGCGCTGGGTTGCCAAAGCCAACTGGAAAGCCACTGCCGAAAACTTTGCAGCCGATCCATATCATGTTCAAACGACTCACCGCTCTACAGTCGAAATGGGGATTAGTCCTTCCGATCCTCTCTATGCAGCATACGGCCACCAAGTCGTCCTGGAAAATGGGCATGGAATTAATGTGGTCACCTCCAAAACGGGAAGGGCCAGAGTGCCTTTTCAGGCTACACCGGAATCGATGTGGCCGCTGTTCGAGCAGCATTTAACACCCGAACAGCTGGATATTCAATCACGTGTGACCGTGCTGGTTGGCGGAGTTTATCCGAATCTGTCCTTTGTCAGCCCTATCCACGGAACGGAAGGGCATCTGCACAATTATTTAAATTTCCGCGTATGGAGGCCGATTGGACCAGAAAAAGTGGAGGTTTGGTGTTGGTTTATGATTGATAAAGCGGCACCTGAAGAATATAAGGAAGCTGCTTATAGGGGCTATCTTGGTTCTTTTGGACCTACCGGGACTCTGGAGCAGGATGATACAGAAAACTGGGCAAGAATTGTCGAAGTCAGCAATGCACTGATGGTCCGGAATAAAGAATTAAATTACAATAACGTTAATAATTATTTAATGGGTTACGGCCGCGTTGAACCGGATCAAACATTTACTGGTCCAGGCACCGCTTATCCCACCACCTTCCTTGATGCGATTGCCAGGAGCATGCATGAAGAATGGTTCAAATATATATCCAAAGACATGGCATTAAAGGAGGTAAGTAAATGACTTCCGAAGTAAGAAGTAAAATCACTTTTGAAATTCAAAACGATATCATTCAGTTATTGCACCAAGAGGCCTTTTATTTGGATAATCGCAAATACAAAGAATGGCTGGATTTGCTGACGGATGACCTCGTTTATCGGATGCCAATGCGGGAGACGGTTGAAGGTGTGGGGGTCAGCGATATTGCTGAGGATACTTCTTTTTATGAAGAAACAAAACAAGCCTTAACGACAAGAGTCAACCGGTTGTACACAAAATCCGCTTGGGTGGAAAACCCGGCAACCCGCCAGAGGCATTTTATATCCAATATCATGATAGAACCAAGTTCCGAACCGAATGAATTTCTGGTCAGAAGTTATTTTTTATTTAAGCGAAGCCGTGCGTTTACCCATGAAATTGAGGAGATGTTTGGTGAACGAAACGATATTATTCGAATAGAGAACAACGAATACAAAATAGCAGCCCGTACCATTTATCCTGATCAAGCGGTTATTACAACGATGAATATGAGTATGTTTTTATAATGATGAAAAGGACTGCAAGATCATAATCGTTATTAATGAGTCAAAACGAAATGAAATAAGTTTATTGTGATGGAGTGTATCCCAAGTACTAAGCATTGTGGTACACTTTTTCTTTTTCTGCCTTGGTCATACTCGGAACATACCATCCATTTAAATTACGGTCATCCATTCACCATCCTGGAACTGGCAAATTTCTGTGGCCTTGTCAGAATTTCACTTAGAGACCTATAATGAAGAAAGAGCTGATTTTGGAGGGAAACGAATGAACAGGTGCGGCTGGGTCAATCAGGACCCGTTATATATCGATTACCATGACCATGAATGGGGAGTGCCGGTCTATGATGACCGTCTATTGTTTGAGTACCTGAATCTGGAGGGAGCACAGGCTGGTCTTAGCTGGTACACCATTTTAAAAAAACGGGAAAATTACCGTAAGGCTTTTGATCATTTCGACGCTGATAAAATTGTCCATTACGATGAAAAAAAGGTAGAGGAACTTTTACATAACGAAGGAATTGTCAGGAACAGGCTAAAAATCAATGCGGTCATAACCAATGCAAAGGCCTATCTTCAAGTGGTGGACGAATTTGGGTCCTTTCAATCATACATCTGGTCCTTTGTGGACGGAAAGTCGATTCAGAACCACTTTCATGACCTGTCGGAAGTGCCGGCTACCACGCCGCTCAGTGACAAATTAAGCAAGGATTTAAAGAAGCGGGGATTTAAATTTGTTGGTTCAACCATCTGTTACGCCTTTATGCAGGCAGTGGGAATGGTTAATGATCACGTTACCACCTGTGATTGTTACTAAAAAACTGCGCGGCTTTCCCAAACATGAAAAAAAAGATTCTCCAGTAACTGGGGAACCTTTTTAATAATTAGTATTTAAGAAGTTGTAGTTGGTTTATCTAAGCTGAAGTCCGATACCGGCAGAGTAATAATTTTACCGCCGATTTGGACATGAACCGTATCATTGAAGATGGCTTTTACGATTCCCTTTAACGAAATCGTAGAATTAACAGAGATTTTTTTTGATTCAGATTGGTTAGCCACAGGAATCATCACCTTTCGATATGGTCGAGTATATAAAAAAAATAAAGAAAAAATCAAGTAAACTGTATTATATTATTATTCGGAAAAACCACTTTGGTTTCCTGCATATAATTATCTTTATAAAAAAAAAATTCGGCCATGTTAACATCATTTCTTTAAAGTCAAAGGGGTGTTAAACAGGGAAGTGACTTAACATGAACCGTAGTTCAAGTATTACATGAAGAAGAGACCTTGTCAATAAAAACATGAACTATGGTTCAATTTATTGGTTTATGATATGATGGGTTCGAGGTGGTAAAATGTCAGAGCGAGAGGATTTGCATATTGGTGATTTTCCAATCATTCCGAAACAGGAACGGGCTCAGGCTAAGAGAAATGCCTTGTTGGATAGCGGCCATATTTTGTTTGTGTCAAAGGGATATGAACATACCACAGCCAAAGATATTGCAGCCCATGCTGGCGTTGCCATAGGGACCTTTTATCGTTATTTTTCTGATAAGCGGCAGCTGCTAATGTCCCTGTTAGAAGATAAAATCGACAATTATTTGCCGCCTGAACCAAGCTGGACGGCGAAGGATCCGGAGATCTATCTGGCGAAAGTGCTGGAGGAGCATGAAACAAGCCTCAACGAATCCGGCCTTTATCGTGTCTTGCCTGAAATTATTTTAAAAGATGCAGAGCTGGCGGAAATGCTGTCAGGGGCGAAACGAAAAATTCATGCAAGAGTATTATCCGATTTGCAGCGGGCGTACGATGCCGGATTAACCTGGAAGGACCTGGACCTGGAAACCGTGGCTTGGTCGATATTGGTATTAGTTGAAACCGGCTTTGAGAAATATCTTCAAAGCGGTAAACCAACGGATTATTATGCTTTGGCGAAGGTTATCTGCAGGCTGGTTTTTCCACCAGAAATATTGAAAACTTTAAGAAACTGTGAAAACCGTACAGCAGGAGAGGAACTGGAGCATTAACTATGGGACATGTTATTGATTTGAATGAATTAAAAGCACTAAAAGTGGAATTGACAAGATTTATGATGGCCTACAAGTTCGCCATTGATGAGATGAGCACAAAAATTAATATCCTTAGCGATGAATTTAATTATATTCATGAATACAACCCGATAGAACATGTTAAATCGAGAATAAAGTCACCAGAAAGTATTTTTAATAAGATATACCGTAAAGGCTGTGACCTTTCCTTAGAGGCGATCAAAGAGAATATTAGGGATATTGCAGGGATTCGGATTACTTGTTCGTTTATTTCCGATATTTATGAAATCAGCAGAATGATTTCCAGCCAAAAAGACGTGACGGTGGTCGATTACAAGGATTATATTAAAAATCCAAAGCCGAATGGCTATCAAAGCCTTCACCTTATTTTGCAAATCCCGATATTTATGTCTGACCGCGAGGAATTGACCTATGTCGAGGTCCAGATCCGCACAATCGCGATGGACTTTTGGGCCAGTCTAGAGCACAAGATTTACTATAAATACAATAAAGAAGTTCCCCATCATATGGTGGCGGAAC
The DNA here is from genome assembly GCF_054950115.1 of Neobacillus camarae. Taxonomy (NCBI): domain Bacteria; kingdom Bacillati; phylum Bacillota; class Bacilli; order Caryophanales; family Bacillaceae; genus Neobacillus; species Neobacillus camarae. Next base: position 1,572,399 of record NZ_JBUCKX010000001.1, read on the forward strand.
TAAAGGAAGCCGCCGTAATGGCTTCACAATTGGATAAAAAAATGGAGCGGCTGCATCATGAAATTTCCGAAATCAAACAAGCGAACGAAGCCAATGAGGCACAAATATTCCTAGAGGATTTGCATCTTGACCGGCTTAATTTAGAAGGCCTTAATCTACCGATATTGGAACAGTTACTGCCTGATAAAAAAAGCAACTAAGTTATAAAAAAGTGGTGCCTGACATTTGTTTCAGGCACCATTTTTATTTAAAACGAAACAGTTTTTTTGTATAGGAATCTTTAATTTGGTTGATATGGTGCAGGTCATGTTCGGCCATGTCTAGAATATAGCTTTCAATCGTTAATTGGTGAGAACCGATGGTAAAAGCTTTTTGAAGGTTAACCCGGTTTAGTTCATCTAACAGTTTCTTGCGGTTGGTTAGGAAGCTGTCAATTAATTCTGATTTCCCGATGCCTGAATGGGCATAGGTCTCAGCCACATGGTTCATCGCTTGAACATCGATATGACCTGATGGAAGAACATCCATTGTGATCATTGATGGCAGGCGGGTATTAAGAATGTATTGGTCCCAGTATAAAAGATGGGCAACGATCGCAGCTGTAGACCATTTTCCCTCACTGATCGGCTGAAAAAACGCCTGATCATTCTCCCGTTCTTTTATTTCCTCCAAAAAGGGAATGATATTGCCAAACTGCAAGATTGCATTCATGAAAAAACACTCCTATTTCATTACTAATATAGCAATATCATACCAGTTCTTCTAATTTTATAGTATATGGTTTCCTGCGAATAATTATAAAAAATGGAGGGGATAACTGAACGAGAATCTTCGGATAATGTCTGACATAAGCCTTCCTATATTTAGCAATGAACTCGACGAGCTAGTTCGGCAATCATACGTTGTGCGGTTTTATAGTCATTTTCCCGATGTTTTTCCACTTTTACTCTAACGTTATTTGACCGGCAGTATACGTGGAAATTGACTTTATGGGCTTTAAGCAACGCTTTTTCCATTTCGCTTGTGTAATTCAATGATAGAGATTGGATAATAAACTCCTCCTGTTAATTTGCCTTTTATTGCAAAGCAAATTTTTTGGTTAACAGGTTTTATCTTATCAATTGTTCAGGTAAATCCACAAACTTGATTTTGGGGGATTATTCTAGCTATGAACGGGTGACAGAGAAACAGAATAGGAAGAAAAGATGAATCCTTAAAAATACAGCAAAATTCTCGTGATTGAAGCTTGTTATGTTAAATAGAAAGAGCTCATTGCTATAGGGGATCATGCCAAAGAAAGGGTCACGAAACTCTTCGCTTTACGATACGGGGGTATGATATAATGGGAAAAAAGGAGGCGTTCGAATGTCTTTAGAAATGGAAAAAAACGTTGAACAGCCTGATGAATCTTGCTGTGCAGAAGATGGCAGCCATCGCAAGAGCCATCATTCAGATAAAGTCAAAAGCAACCTAATCACCAGATTAAATCGGATTGAAGGCCAAATTCGCGGCATTAAAGGATTAATTGAAAAAGACACGTACTGTGATGACGTAATTAATCAAATTTCAGCAACCCAGTCGGCCCTAAATAGTGTAGCAAAGATTCTCCTTGAAGGCCACATGAAAAGCTGCGTCGTCGAGCGCATTCAAGAGGGCGACTACGAAGTGCTGGATGAAGTGTTAGTCACCATTCAAAAATTGATGAAAAAATAATGGAGGACTTCATGATGGAAAATGTTACATTACAAGTAAGCGGAATGTCGTGCAATCACTGCGTCAAAGCAATTGAAGGCAGCGTCGGCAAATTGGACGGAGTAAAAAAGGTAGCCGTTAAATTGGAAAAAGGCGAAGTGGACGTGGAATTTGATTCTGGCGTAGTCACTCTCGAATCCATTAAAGAAACGATTGATGATCAAGGATACGATGTGAACTAAGAAAGAGCACTCAAGTAGTTGAAATTACTTGGGTGCTTGTTTTTTTGATATACTTTATGGAAATTGATTTGTGAGGGGATTTAACTTGGGTAGTCAGGGAACGATCATATTCGGGGATGCCTTTATTGATTATATATCGGTGGACCAAACGAACAGTAAGTTTCAGCCATTTTTAGGCGGGGCCACCATTAACGTGGCGGCAGGGGTCAGACGGTTGGGTGTTCCTTCTTATTACGTAACGAAATTAGGAACGGATGAGGACAGTCACTTTGTCGAAAGAGAATTGCGGAAAGAAGGCGTACATATTGACTATTGTGTCCAGACTGTTTTGAAACGGATCTGCAGTGTGACCGTTTACTTGAATGAAAAAGGAGACAGGTATTTTCATTCCTATCAAAACCCAACTCCTGATGAACTTTTGTCAGAGAAGGAACTGAAAAAGGAATGGTTTCAGGGAAAGAGAATCTTTTATTTTGGTTCAGGAACTCTTTTTCATGATACTGCTCGGAATACAACAGAACAGGCATTAAAGTATGCAAGGGATGCTCGTTTATTTGTGGCATTTGACACAAACATCCGTTTGAAACGCTGGGAAAGCGAGGAGCAATGCAGGAAAACGATAGGTTCATTTATCGAGCGGGCGGATATTGTCAAAATGTCTGATGAGGAATTGTGCTTTCTCTTGGAGACAGCATCCGTTGAAGATGGATTGAAAAGAATTACAAAGTGGAACATTCCGTATCTTTTTGTAACAATGGGAAGTGAAGGCGCCATTGCCATACATAATAGGAAAAAAATAACGGTTCCGGGCAGAAAGGTGAAGGCCGTTGACACAACAGGGGCCGGGGATGCATTTATGGCCGCAATCCTTAGTTGCTTTCATGATCAAGGAACTCCTTCTGACGATGACATGTTAAAAGAGTATGTTGATTTTGCCAATGAAAAAGCGGCAATGGCGACCACGAAGCTGGGAGCCTTATAGAATACACCAATGATAATGAAAGACAAAACTTCTCCACAGAGGAAAGAATTGTCTCTCATAAAGGCGATAAACGACAAAAAAACTCCGTCAAAGATAAAAAATGTTTTTTAAGGGTTATGAAGGACAAACACCACACGGCAGGAGCTGAACTGTCCTTCATCTGTTTGGGGAAGTGCTGTAAATCCTGCGTCATACAAAAATGCACACGACTTCCCGTGTGCATTTTTCTTTAAGTTATGATTTTGCAATGGAATTGGAAGTTGGCACTGAATGGGCGTCGGGTACCCGCAGCAATAGTACGCCTCCGATGATAAATAAAATGACTAGGCTGAAAACGCCGCTGTTTGTATTGCCGGTCAGCTGGGCTGTTACTCCGACTAAAAACGGACCGAGGATCGCCGCAAACTTATAAAAAATACTATAAAAGCCGAAAAATTCATTCGCGTTTTCCTTCGGTACCAGCTTGGCAAAATAAGACCGGCTAAGCGCCTGAATCCCGCCTTGCGAAGTAGCGACCAGCATCGCTAGAATCCAGAAATCCAACACTGTTTTTAAAAAATAAGCATAGGTGCAAATCACAATATAAATGAAAATGCCAACCAAGAGCATCGTCTTGGCTTTAAAATGATCGGCAAGCTTCCCATAAAGTATTGCAAACGGGCAGGCGACAACTTGAGTGGCAAACAAAACAATCAATAAGTTCGTTGAATCAATCCCTAAATCAGACCCGTAAGCGGTGGACATCGTGATAATGGTGTTGACGCCGTCAATGTAAAAGAAATAAGCGATTAAAAATAGAAATAAAGGGCGGTACAGCTTAATTTTTTTAAACGTCTGAAACAGCTGTTTAAAGCCGTTGGAAATCGGGTTCGGGACAGGTTCTTTATAGTAGACCTGCTGGACATTTTTTAACAGCGGAATCGTAAATAACCCCCACCATAACGCCGTGATGGCAAAGGCCATCTGGCTCGCGACGGAAACCGAAAAAGGCAGAATTTCTTGCTGCGATAAGAGAATCAGGGCGATGCCCAGAATAAACGGGATCGTACTGCCGATATATCCCATCGCATATCCGCGGGAGGATACTTTGTTCATCCTTTCCTCCGTCGTGACGTCGACGAGGAAGGCATCATAGAAAATATTGGTGCCGCCAAAACCAATCACCGTGAACATATAACAGAAGAGCAAAAGGAGCCATTGATTACTGGGGACAACTGCCAGCAGAAAAGTAAAAATGATACCCAGCGCAAAGAAAAAAGTAAACAAGCGTTTTTTCAGTCCCTTGAAATCGGCAATGCTTCCGAGGACAGGCGCGCAAATCGAAATCAGCAGGGTGGCGAAGGAATTGGCATAGCCCCAATATGCAGTTGAATCGGCCGCTGCCAATCCGGCAGAATTAGCCGCAGCTTTAAAATACAGTGGAAATACAGCCGTTGTAATCAGAATCGAGTAGGCGGAATTGGCCCAATCGTAAAATACCCAGCTTTTTTCTTGCTTGGATAACCGGCTCATACAATTTCCTCCCAAGTATATGATGATAAATCTAACAGTTCTTCTATCACTTTTCCATCCGTGTCACCTAAACTGAGACCGAGGAGCCTGGCAAAAGTGGGACCTTCATCAATGAGCCGGATGCTGGGCAGCGTGACGGGATGTATGCCTTTACCTGCCGCCATAAATATGGTTCCGTAATTTTCTTTTTCGGGAGAGTAACCATGGCAGGCCACCGTATATTTTTTATCCCTGAACGCCTCTTCACGTGTGACTTTTTTAATAAAAACATCTTGGAAATCTTCTGAAAAATAATAGCCGCATTTTGCTTCGACCATGAAGGCACAATTGCCATCAGCGCCTTTTTTGGCGGCTTGTTCGCCGGTCAACACTTGTTCCATTCCGGATTCAGGGTTTTTCAGCAAGGAGAAAAGCAGTTGTTTGACCGCCCTATAGGTGATCGTGTCGTTCGGGTCGTTCAAGTAAATATAAGCGGAACCATCGCAGCTTTTGCAGTATGCTTTCCAATCGATAATTTTTCCTTTTGTGTTGGTGGTAAATAGATTTTGTTTATGAAACAAGTAATTGAGATGGATGGCTTTGTTTTCATCCAAAGCACTATGGTCTCCAAGTATCGCAATGGTGGAGTTTTCATAGATGCCGCTTTCCTTTAATGCCTCGATAATCCGGCCGAGACGATTGTCATGGCGGCGGATTGCGGCGAGCGCTTCCTCACTGGAGAAACCATGATAATGGCGCTGGGAATCCAAATCGGTAAAGTGCACCAATATTAGATTCGGTTTTTTGGACACGATGGTATCAACGGCCGCTTCCAATACAAAGTCATCCAGTTCGGGCTGGCTGAGTCCGTTGCGCAGATGGCCAAATCGTTTATTCAAGTCCCATTGGAAACCGGGAGTGCCGCTCCTGAGTGAAACCAAGATTTGATTTTGCCAAGGACGGTTAGGAAAAATCTCCGGCATGTTGTAGTCAATATTCGCTTTTCCAGTAATTGGCCAAAGCAGGGCCGCGGTTGTCATGTGGGCCTTTTTGGCTTCATCGTAAATCGTGGTGCCGCGAATTGAGCTTCGGTACCAGTGCCAATCGGGTGAAGGCCTGCCAGGCTGCAGCAGTGTATTATTGACCACGCCGTGCCGGTTTGGATAATTGCCGGTGACCAGGGTCGCATGGCAAGGATAGGTCACGGACGGATAGATCGTTTCCACATGCTTTACTAATGCACCCTGATTTAAAATGTCCTGAAAGTGAGGCAAATCTTGCAGAATAGGAAAGTCTAAAGCTGAAAGACAATCAAATGAAATAATAATCAAATGGTCGGTAAGGCGATTCATAAAAACCCCCCAGAAAAATATCCACTACCCCTCAATTGTACTATAAGTCAGATTCTTTGTTACAATTGAATTACAAAATTTTTGTAAATTAACTAATAAATGGTGAACAGGATACTCTGGCAGGACAGACTAACTCTCGGATGAGGCGGGAATACTCTCGCAAAGCAAATAACTCTCGGATAACAAGAGATTACTCTCGGATGAAGCCGGAATACTCTCGCAAAACACCATCATAACTCTCGTTTAAGTTATGACGGTGTTTTTGATTTGTTCAGCACTAACCACCAAAAGCCCGAGATTGTTATTCGTTACCATAATCGAATCCTCTTCTATAAATTGATAGGCTAATTGGTCCTTCCAAATAAAAGGCTCTGAATGTTCAGGTTCAACATGGATAATTTCATAATCTGGCCGGCAGATACGATGGATTTGTTTATTCTTCCGTTTGGCGGCATTCGACGTAATGACCGCCTTCATCAGCATGCCCCAGATTCCGGAAAAACTCCTATTTTTCAGAGGACTGCTGGTGACCTGATGGATGGAAAGCTGCTCGCCATCATGGAAGGTGACCTGTGCTTTAACTTCCGAAGCGAAATGGACATCGCCTGATAAAATAATGCATGGCGAAGCACCCCAATCGGCCGCCCGTTTTAAAAACTCGGTAAAACCTTTCCCGTTATACTTCCATGCCTCAAAATCGAAAGTAGTTTCGACGTCTATCCCAATGGCCCGAAAAGGGTAGACATAATTATGCAAAAAAGACTCAATCAACCCCATGCCATATACCGGCGTAGCCGAAACCACCATTAACGGTGTATGGCTTACCCAACCGCTTGCATCCAATTTTTTGGTTACTTGGTTCCACGACATTTGATTCACCAGCTCCGGCACAGCTTCATTTTCGAATTTAAAAGGAGCAGTACTGGTTGATTTTGTGTGCGATTTGTATTCCCTCTGTGTCCGTGTGTCTAAAAATACCGCTTCTGGAGAGGTCGGTGCGATATAATGCCACGAATCAAACTCCCAAACAGTACGGACCCATTTTTCATAACCCGAATCCTTGTTTCTTCGTTTTAGTGAGAGAAAGTGAGATTGCATGATTTCCAAAAATTCTTCCCCAAATGAATCAGGATCATTGCCCCAGCCTTGAAACATCCAATAGGCAGTCAATCCATTGGCAATCACATGCCGTCCCAATGGGGAGCGGGACACTTGGTCTTTCCAGCTGGCAGTAATGTTCCAGTCATCGGTAATATCATGGTCATCAAATATCATATAAACCGGGATATTGGCTAGCAATCTGCGAATCTTATGCAGGTTTTGTTGAAAAGAAACCAGGGCTTGTTGTTGGTTGTTGTACTGAGTCTTTAGCTTCCGTTTCTGCAAAGAATCCAAACCGGGTAAACCCACACCGAAGGGGGAATCGTAATAAATTTGATTTTCCGCATCGGCTACTTCAAACGTTTGAAATAAGCCATATTGATGGGCGGTTTTCCAAAGCGCAGGACTCCAGGAAAGCAAGTACATCGCCGCATATTCACCCAGCTCCATTAAATGATTTTCAGGATTGTCCGTGGTGAAATGGCAGAAATCTTTGATGATTTCCTTGCGGCCATTAATTTGGCTTCTGGCACTCCGGGACCTTTCCTTTCCCAAACGCGGCTCCACTTTTTCGAGCGGCTCCCGTGTGCCGAGTAATGCTTTCCCAAGTTTGGATAACACGCGGATAATCGGGTGTGCCACGTTGTCGGCATAAATTTGGTCCCCCGTTAAAAACAGGGCTGTTGGGCGGGAGTCTAAACTGGCCGCATGTTCTTCCAAAATAGAATCCCCTTTAACTAACCTATCATCTCCTTCTCCATGAAGTTTCCGGCACGACCCATACAAAAAAGAGGAAGGTAGCTTGTCTGCCTGTATCTGAAAGGTGGGGTATTGCAAATCTCCATAGGTCAACGACTGGTCTGCAAAAAGGCGGGCCAAATCGCGGCTCTTTTTGGAACGAAGAAAATGGAGATTATATCCAATAAGCGTATTGAGCGGAAAAGATGGATCGCTGGAAGGCTTGATACCAATTAAGTGAATGAATAGATTCTTACCTGCTTGGATCGTTTTGCATTCCGATACGGTTTCCAATTTTTCGTAGGGGTTATTTTCTGTCACTTTGAAAAATTCCTCAGTAATATCGGCATTTTTGCTTGTGGCAAGCCAAATGTAAACCTTGGTTGGCTCAACCCTCCTAAGAATCGGTCCGGCCAAAATGAAGGGAAAATTCATATTTCCACCTCTTTCATTAGTTCATTCCAATATATTCCTAGGCCAAGTCAGCAGTGCTATTTGACAGGTTTCAAAACCGATCCTACGGCGTAATTGTCATAATATTGCCAATTGCCTTTCGGTAAAAGCGAGTGAACAGGAAGTATAATAGGAGTGAAATAATCATGATAAGAATGTCTTCGCCATTTTGATGAAGGAGGAGCAGGGGATATGAAAACATTGATTGTTTATTGCTCATCCCATGGTACTGCGGAAAAAGCGGCACGAATCTTAAGTGAAAACTTGGAAGGGGAAGTGTTGGCCGTTGACTTAAGGCGAGATAAGGTTTTATTCGATCCGGAGGAATTTGATACGGTAATCATTGGGGGATCAATTCATGCAGGGGAAATCCAAGGAAAAATGAAACACTTTATCGAAAAATATCATGATGTTTTGTTGGAAAAGGACATTGGCTTATTTTTATGCTGCATGCGAAAAGGAGATATCGCCATTGAACAATTCAATCATGCATTTCCAACCGAATTGAGAAAAAACTCCGTGGCCATGGGATTATTCGGTGGGGAATTGCTTGTATCAAGAATGAATTTTTTTGAGCGGCATGTCGTCAAAAGGGTCGACGGAGTGACAAAGGATCTATCGGAAATCGATTTGAAGGCCATCATGGAATTTGCCTCCAGAATCAATAACCGTCCTGTTTTGGTTTGATATTTAAAAAAAGAATAACACCCGTTTCCGCCACAATCGGAACGGTTTTTTTTGTCGTAATTTGCATTCTCCAATAGTATTTGATTATAATATAAACTTGTTTGGTATATATTGGATTTCAACACGAAAGAGGTTTAGCATGAAAATTTGGTTTAACAGATGGTTTACAACAGTTTTACATTATATTGAAATGATTCGCGAGAATGAAGATCACCGTAACTTTACTATTTATGGTTCCCATCCGAATCCTGACGCGCTGTATTTACAAAATTGCGATCATGCCTTTATCGAACCGGATCTTTCTGGGGATGCCTATATCGATTTTTGCCTTGATTTTTGCTTAACGCATGGCATTGATATTTTTATTCCCCATAAGGAAAATGTCCTGATTTCGCAACGGCTGGAAAAGTTTGAAGCCCTGGGGGTCAAAGTTCTTGTCTGCCCTGATTCTAAACTGATGGACATGATGGAAAATAAGGCGGCAGTATATAAAGAATTTACTTCCAGACCTGAATTATCGCTTTTTTCAATCCCCGACTATCATGTTGTGAACAATCTTGAAGATTTTAAGCGGGCTTATGAGTCTTTGAAAAAGAAAGGCCATAAAGTGTGTTTTAAACCGGTTATCGGTGAAGGGGCTGCCGGGTTCCGGGTCATTAAGGAGAAAAAAGATTCCATCGAACAGCTTTTCGGTTATTCCACGGGGTACCGGATTCCTTATAACTATGCTTGTGATATTTTAAGCCAGCAGGCTTCTTTTCCGGACCTGATGGTTCTTGAGTATTTGGAGGGGCGCGAATATAGCATCGATTGTTTGGCCTCGGAAGAAAAATTATTTGCGGCCATCCCAAGGATGAAGGGGGACGGCCGGGTAAGGGAGCTTGTCGATCACCGTGGGCTGATGGAGATGGCACAGGCTTTTCATGACGTTTATAAAGTCCCGTATGTCTTCAATATTCAGGTGAAATACAATCAGGGTGTACCGAAACTGCTGGAAATCAATCCAAGAATGAGCGGCGGGCTTCATATCAGCTGCCTTTCCGGCATCAACTTCCCATATCTCGCCATAAAGGTCCTGCTGGGGGAGAGAATGGATAAGATTACACCTCGATTCGGCATTCGCGCGAGCCATATTGAACAAGAACTAATTCTAAAAGATAGCTGGAGTCAGGCACTATGATCGAATATTTCCCAAGTTTTGTCCGCCTGTGGAGGACAATTGGGGCTGGTATCTGATGCCAGCTTTTTTTATGTCATCCACTTGGAATACACAGGAAAATTGATACCTATTGGTGAATAGGTAGTTGTTTATAACGAACAAACAGGAGCAGATTCTGGTTGTCATTAAGAAATATTTAATACCCGGTATCTATACATAGAAATGGTTATGCGAATTAATTTGTCTTTAGGCTATAATCAGGAGGACTGAATGATATTTTTGGAGGGATGAAATGAGAAAAATTCCAGTTTATCATATTGATGCTTTTACATCCGAACCGTTTTCGGGAAATCCTGCAGGAGTGGTGCTGGAGGCGGAAAAATTAACAGAAAATGAAATGCAGAAAATTGCCAATGAGTTAAGTTTGCCGGAATCGGCCTTTTTGATGCCCTCAGAGCATCCGGAAGCCGACTTCAAAGTGCGTTTTTTTACACCAACAGAAGAAATTAACTTTTGTGGCCATGCAACAGTCGGTCTCTCCTGGCTGCTTGCAACAGAATTTGATTATCTTCAAAAAAATGATCAGGTGATTTTTGAAACCAATATTGGACTTATTCCAGTAAAATGGATCATGGAGGATGATCAGTTGGTTCGAGTTTCAATGACTCAGAATGCTCCAAGTGTCAAAGAATCTCAGTTTGATAGCCAAAGAATGGCGGAACTAATCGGGATTGATGCAAAGGAATTAGATGATCGATACCTGATCAAGATAGGGAATACCGGTAACAACCATCTCCTTGTACCGGTTAAGTCCCGCAAGGCGATCGAATCCGCTGAACCCATGCTAAAGGAGCTGGCAGCCATGAACCGAGAATACCAAATCTCTACCACACATTTATTTACATTTGATACAAATGAGGAATTTGATGTGTATACTAGAGGGTTTGGCCCGGGAGTCGGAATTAACGAAGATCCTGTTACCGGTTCTGCTAATGGAGCATTGGCAGGTTATTTCTATCTGGAAGGAATCATTGCCAAAAATCAAAAACATCAGTTGAAAATTGGCCAAGGGCATGCCATGGGCCGTCCTGGTACGCTGTTTGTCACTGTCACACCAAAACAAGAATCAGCCATTATCGAGGTTGCCGGTTCAGCTATTATAACAATAAACGGTAATCTTGTTATGTAAACTAGATTTTTATGATAGTACTGAGACACCTATCCATGAAGGAAGGTGTCTTTTTTCATGACATTTTTAATATTCTTAATAATAGACAGTTTTTGTAGAGATTGTTGTTTCCTTCTTACGTTTATCAAATGGGATTCTGTAATATGTATTAGCTACCGTTCTGGCGAGTTTTCCGAGCGTACGGTCGTTAATAAATGGCTATTAACGACCGTTATGGCGCTTTTTCTGAGTGTACGGTTGCTAATAAGGGCGATTAACGACCGTACTGGTGATTTTTTCGAGTGTACGGTCGCTAATAAAGGCGATTAACGACCGTATTGGCGATTTTTTGGAGCGTACAGTCGTTAATCGATATTACTTCTATTTTAAGGAAATACGGGTATTTCCCAATTTAAACGAAATTTTTCCGCTTATTTTTCAAACACAGAAAAATCAATATTCAATAACAGGGCCTGAAATAACCGAGGGAGGGATCGGAAGTGGGGGAAAAGCCTAACAAACAAAGGGTCATTAAAAGCTATAAGGGAACCCAGCTTCATGCAAAGGGATGGATACAAGAAGCGGCATTGCGAATGCTGATGAACAATTTGGACCCGGAAGTGGCAGAACGGCCAGAGGATTTGGTAGTTTACGGTGGCATTGGGAAAGCCGCTCGGAACTGGGAGGCGTATGATCGAATTGTTCAAACCCTGCTCGAGCTAGAAAATGAGGAAACATTGCTGATTCAATCCGGAAAGCCAGTGGCCGTTTTTAAATCACACAAAGATGCACCACGGGTCCTTCTCGCCAACTCCAACCTTGTACCCGCATGGGCTACCTGGGAGCATTTTCACGAGCTCGACCGAAAAGGGCTGATCATGTTCGGGCAAATGACGGCTGGCAGCTGGATCTATATCGGCAGTCAGGGAATCGTACAGGGGACGTACGAAACCTTTGCCGAACTCGCCCGGCAGAAGTTCGCTGGCACTTTAAAACATACGATTACCTTAACCGCCGGACTTGGTGGAATGGGCGGCGCACAGCCATTGGCGATTACCATGAATGAAGGGGTATGCATTGCAGTGGAAGTGGATGAAACGAGAATTGATAGGCGAATTGAAACAGCCTATTTGGACGTGAAAACAAAGGAACTTGATGAGGCATTAAGATTGGCCCAAGAAGCAAAGGCGGCCGGCAGACACTTGTCAATTGGGCTCCTGGGAAATGCTTCGGAACTCCTGCCAATCATGATTGACAAAGGATTTACCCCCGACACCTTAACCGACCAAACCTCCGCCCATGACCCTTTAAACGGATATATCCCCGCAAGTTTTACACTAGACGCTGCGGCCAAGTTACGGAAGGAAGATCCTGTTCAATATGTAAAGCTGGCCAAACAAAGCATGTCTGAACACGTCAAGGCGATGCTCCATATGCAGAAAAATGGCGCAGTTACGTTTGATTATGGAAACAACATCCGTCAAATGGCCAAAGATGAAGGCGTTGCGAATGCTTTTGATTTCCCAGGTTTCGTACCAGCCTATATCCGCCCGCTGTTTTGTGAAGGAAAAGGCCCGTTCCGCTGGGCGGCACTTTCAGGCGATCCGGAGGATATTCGAAAAATTGATCAGGCCATCCTTAGGGAATTTAAGGATGATGCTCATTTATGCCAATGGATTCGCATGGCTGGAGAAAAAATTAAATTTCAAGGTCTGCCGGCGCGCATCTGCTGGCTGGGCTACGGTGACCGAGCCCGGTTAGGCAAAATGATCAATAAAATGGTGGCATTGGGAGAAGTATCCGCTCCGATTGTCATTGGCCGGGACCATTTGGATGCTGGTTCCGTAGCCTCGCCGAACCGGGAAACGGAAGCAATGAAGGATGGCAGTGATGCGGTTTCTGACTGGCCCATCCTTAATGCGCTTATTAATGCCGTTGGCGGTGCCAGTTGGGTATCCGTCCACCATGGCGGCGGGGTTGGCATGGGGTATTCCCAGCATGCCGGAATGGTCATTGTGGCCGATGGTACAAAAGAGGCAGCAGTACGGCTGGAGCGAGTCCTGACTACCGACCCTGGCTTAGGGGTGGTCCGGCACGCGGATGCCGGTTATGAACTGGCTATTAAGACGGCGAAAGAAAAAGGAATTAGAATGCCGATGCTGGACCAAGATTAATCGGAAGGGGCGGCAGAAGGGATGAAGAAACCACTTTTTATCAGAAAAGCATCGCAGCTGATCACCTTGCAAGGGAGTTCGCAGGCTCCCCGGGTTAAGGAGGAGATGTCAGCCCTCGGCGTTATTGAAAAGGGCAGTGTTTGGATTGAAGAGGGCGTCATCAAGGACATTGGCAAGGATGAAGAGCTGGCTGCCAAGTATCAAAATCGTTTGAATGGAGCCGATCTGATTGATGCAAGTGGAAAACTAGTCACACCAGGGTTAGTCGACCCGCACACTCATCTTGTGTTTGCCGGCAGCCGGGAAAACGAATTTAATCTCCGGCTTCAAGGCGCAACGTATATGGAAATAATGAATGCCGGCGGTGGGATTTATGCGACAACTAGCAAAACAAAGGCTGCGACACATGTGGAACTTTTTCAACAGGGGTATGAACGGTTAAACCAATTTTTGCTCCACGGGGTCACGACAGTCGAAGCAAAAAGCGGCTACGGTTTGGATTGGGAAACTGAGCAGAAACAGCTGGAAGTGGCGCAGAAGTTAAATCAACAACATGCCATTGATGTTATTGCCACGTTCATGGGAGCCCATGCCGTCCCAAGGAAATATAAGCAAAATCCGGATAGGTATGTGCAATTATTAATCAAGGAAATGATTCCAAAGGTGTCGGAGCTCCGCCTGGCAGAGTTTAATGATGTTTTTTGTGAAAAAGGGGTGTTTACCCCAGAACAATCGCGGACCATTCTTGAAGCAGGAAAAAACTATGGCCTGCTTCCCAAAATCCATGCGGATGAAATTGAACCGTACCAAGGAGCAGAGCTAGCGGCAAGGGTCGGGGCCATTTCAGCGGACCACCTGTTAAAGGCCTCGGAGACAGGGCTGCGCCAGATGGCTGAGAAAGGGACAGTAGGCGTATTGCTGCCGGGCACGGCATATTTTTTAATGGCGGAATCAGCGGATGCCCGAAAAATGATTGACCTGGGCGTGCCGGTCGCACTGGCAACGGATTGCAATCCCGGTTCATCCCCAACGGTCTCTATGCCATTTATCATGAACTTTGGTTGTTTAAAAATGGGGATGACCCCGGCTGAAGTCATAACAGCGGCCACGATTAATGCAGCACACGCGATTAACCGCGGCCATGAAATTGGCAGCTTGGAAGTGGGGAAGAAGGCGGATATAACTATTTTTAATGTCGAGAATTATATAAAACTGCAATACTTGTACGGGGTTAATCATACGGATACGGTTGTAAAAAATGGCCATGTCGTAGTGAAAGGAGGGAAGCTGATTGAAGAGTATAGTCCTTAACCCACCAGGATTTATTTGGGTTCGGCCTGATAAGGGAAAGAGGATTTCAAAGGTCCATGAATGGATACAGCCATTGACAAACGAATCCAGCGATGTCTCGTTGGCGGAAAAAGCGGATGTATTGGTAGTGGGAGTCCCGCTTTCCCGTTCCTCAATTAGCGCATCAGGGGCCTCGGAATTTCCCGATCATTTTCGCCGGTCCTGGAAATCCTTTTCCACTTATCATCTGGAGGAAGATACGGACTTGGCGGAAATAACCGCAGTGGACGCAGGGGACGTTCCCATGCATGTGACCGATATCAGCCGTTGCCATGACAATATTGTTGAAGCTTCCTCCATGCTGCATGGCCGCTTCCCAAAGGCGAAAATCTGCGGAATCGGAGGCGATCACTCGATTACGGCGATGATGGTAAAAGGATGGAAGCGGGCTAAGCCTGGAGTGAAAATAGGGATCCTTCAGTTTGATACCCATTTTGATCTGCGGGATTTAACCGATAATGGCCCGTCCAACGGCACGCCGATGCGAAACCTGATTGAAAGCGGCACCGTAAAAGCAACCAATATTTATAACATCGGCCTGCATGGATTTTTCAATACCAGAGATTTAAAGGAATATGCTGATAAAACAGGTGTTCATTACGTGACCTTAAAACAGGCGAGAAAACTAGGCATCGAGACGGCTGTTGGGATATGTCTGGAACAGTTGGCGGCTAAAGTTGACACGATTTATTTGACGGTGGATATGGACGTCTTAGACATCGCCTATGCCCCTGGTGTTCCAGCCTCCACACCAGGAGGCATGACTGCTGCCGAATTGCTTGAAGGAGTACTTGCAGCTGGCCGGCACCCTAAAGTAAACACCATGGACATCGTTTGCCTTGATCCCCTTAAAGACACTCAAGTCCAAACAACAGTGAAGCTGGGTACCCATGTATTCCTCAACTACCTTACTGGGACTTTGTTACGGTAAGATTTACAGAAACAAATTTTAATATGTTAATAGTCTCTGCTTGTGTATTCCACTTTTTGTTATAATGTAGTTTATAATAGGCAAGGTGGGATTAGGATGGCGTATACGGAGTGGGAGACGGTGGCAAAGACTGAGAAAGGCCATGTCAGCAATGTGAAGCTTTTTGAGTATCTCGATGACGCACGCAAGGAATGGTACCGATTTTGTTCCTCTCTAGAAGTACATGCAGTAGTGGTACACATTGAAGTCGACTACCGTCGGGAAATTTGGAATAACGAAAAACTCAGGATTACAACAAGTCTTGAACGGGTCGGAAATACAAGTTTTACCTTGCTGCAAAAAATGGTAACCGGCGAAAACGAATTGGCTGCGGCAGCTGAAATTATCCTTGCGACAATTGATACGAAAACAAGGGAAAAAACCCGGGTGCCAAATAAGTTAAGAAGCTTCCTTAACCAGGATAACTTGGTGAATATTCAAACTGCACAACATTGAATATCAACAAGGCTGAGTATATGGATTCAGCCCTATTTTTTTTGAAGGAAAGGGAAATATTCTTTCCCAAGAGTACAGGAAATATTGTGTTAAAAGACACCAAAATACAATTATTGACAAACTATGCAATTTGTGTTTTTTTATTATTTTTTTAGAGGTAAAGTCTTACCATTCTCATAAATCCATTACTATCAAGGTTCAATTTACTTGGCAGGCATAAAGGAGACTATGATTATGGGGAATTATTGCTCGGGAAAGCGCAGGAATAGACATTTCTCGATTTTTTGTAAGCGTTTTCTGCAGAACAATAATACTTCGATTTATACGCTGCTTTGTCCAAATGGGTATGTTGAATGTATAATAAAATGTATCAATTATTACCTGAGGTAATTGCAATGAAAATAATTGTTCTTTCTGACACACATATGCCAAAACGTGCAAAAGAACTCCCTGACAGACTCACCAAAGAACTAAAAGAGGCAGACCTTATTATTCATGCTGGAGATTGGCAGACCTTGGAGGTTTATCACCAATTAGCGTCGTTCGGAAAAGTGGCTGGAGTGTATGGCAATGTGGATGGTGAGGACATACAAACAAAATTTCCAGACAAGTTGATGATCGAGGAAAAAGGGTTTAAAATTGGCGTTGTTCATGGACACGGAACAGGAAAGACGACTGAAAAAAGAGCCCTGGAAGCATTTAAGGGAGAGCAGCTCGACTGTATTATTTTTGGTCATTCCCATATTCCAGTCCATAAATATGACCAAGGAATCCTTTTATTGAACCCGGGTTCCCCTACGGATAAGCGGAGACAGAAACAATATTCGTTCGGAATCCTACATGTAAACGACACACTTCAAGCAGAGCTTATTTTTTTTGATAAATAATCGTCGAGGAGAGACAGAAAATGGGGAAAAAGGTGATTGTCTACACGACAAACGACTGTATAGAATGCACTATGGTAAAAAAGGTGCTGACGGAAGAAGGCATTACGTTTGAGTCCAGGAATGTAGCAGAAAGCCCGAACTATCAAAAGGAAGTCGAAAAATTCGGCTATCTGGGAGTTCCGGTAACGGTAGTTGGTGATCGGGCTGTAAAAGGCTTTACCAATGAGTTAAAAGAGTTGATAGAAATAGCTAAAAGGTAAGGTGATTCTCTGTCAAAATGGTGACAGGGATATTTTTTAAGAGGATATTTATAAAAAAGACCGAATATTTTTGGTAAAGGGGGGAAGGACGGATGAATGCTAAAGGAAGTATCTCAAAATCGGGCGTATTGGTATATGACAGCTACAAGGAAAATATCATCATAGATAAATATAACCGGGTATTCGGAAAAATGAGAGGCCCTAAGCTCGAAGCCATTCGTAGTGAGAATAGTGAGGATGCCATGACATGGAACGCCTTCCGGACACTGCAAAAAATAGATCCAGACTTATGGCTGCCGAAACTTTTCTATCAGTCTTTTGGCGAAATGCGCGATGATCTTGTGGAGGACATGAAAATATCCTTATGGAAAAAATTCAGCCCGCCGGTGTCTTATGATCTGCCTGAAAGGGAATCTGAGATTGATGTCATGCTGGAAAATGATAAGTTTGTTTGGTTTATGGAAGTGAAATATAAAAGAGATATAGAGATGGCCACGAGCAGGAATGAATCTCGGAATCAGGTGCTGCGGAATATCGATATTGGCTCGGATTATGCCAATGGCAAGGATTTTTATTTTTCCCTGTTAATCCTAGATGAAAAACATTCGCCAAAAGGTGTAAAAGCAGTAAAAGAGTATCAATCTAACACTAATACTTTGAAGCAGTTTTTGCCTCACCGCCAGGATGGCCTGGAAAATGTTAAGGGGATATCTATGCTTAAATGGGAAGACATGCAGGATCTTTTTGCGGATTGTGAAGGAAGCGCTTCCTATGAGGATGAACGGCTTTTGTCACGTCTTGCAAAGGAATATTTGCAAAAAAGGATTCAGAATACTTAAGACAATATCCTTTACAGTTTGGTTTTTTAAGCGTATGATGTTGTTAATTAAATACGGAATATCTACTAGGGGTGCCCAGCATGCGGGCTGAGAGAAAACGGCAGCGTTTTTAACTCTTCGGACCTGATCTGGGTAATACCAGCGTAGGAAAGTAGGTACAGTGAAACTTGCTGTTTCTCTTGCTAACTCAACCAGGTCCTAATAGGATCTGGTTTTTTTGTGTTTCTTTGCTGCCGTACGTCTTAGTGATAGGAACGGGGAGGAGTGATTGACTAATCAATTGAAATGTTATTAACCCTATAAGGGGCAAAGTCTACGTGACCGAAGCTCAGGAAAAAGTGGAAACCGGGTAACGTAGAAAGGCTCTACGTGACCGAAGGCAAGGAAAAAGAGGGAATCGGGTAACGTAGAAGGGCTCTACGTGACCGAAGGCAAGGAAAAAGAGGAAATCGGGTAACGTAGAAAGGCTCTACGTGACCGAAGGCAAGGAAAAAGAGGAAATCGGGTAACGTAGAAGGGCTCTACGTGACCGAAGGCAAGGAAAAAGAGGAAACCGGGTAACGTAGAAAGGCTCTACGTGACCGAAGGCAAGGAAAAAGAGGAAACCGGGTAACGTAGAAAGGCTCTACGTGACCGAAGGCAAGGAAAAAGAGGGAATCGGGTAACGTAGAAGGGCTCTACGTGACCGAAGGCAAGGAAAAAGAGGAAATCGGGTAACGTAGAAAGGCTCTACGTGACCGAAGGCAAGGAAAAAGAGGAAATCGGGTAACGTAGAAGGGCTCTACGTGACCGAAGGCAAGGAAAAAGAGGAAACCGGGTAACGTAGAAGGGCTCTACGTGACCGAAAGCAAGGAAAAAGAGGAAACCAGGTAACATAACTGCCTATGAATGCCAAGAAAAGTAGAACATAAGGGGGACCTTCAATAATGGATAAGTATATAAACATACTGCAAAAAGTAAGAAAAGAAAATCCGCTCGTACATAACATCACAAACACAGTGGTCACGAATTTTACAGCTAATGGCCTGCTTGCCTTAGGTGCCTCTCCGGTGATGGCCAATGCCCCTGAAGAGGTGGCGGACATGGCGAAGATTGCTAGATCACTAGTGTTAAACATCGGAACACTGACGGAGCAAACCGTCGAATCCATGCTGATCGCAGGAAGAGCTGCAAACCAATCCGATGTACCCGTTATCATGGATCCCGTCGGTGCAGGGGCAACCCCGTATCGAACAAAAACGGCACGGAGAATCTTGAAAGAACTAGATGTCTCCCTAATCAGAGGAAACGCCGCCGAGATTGCCAATGTGGTCGGAGAATTATGGGAGATAAAAGGAGTCGATGCTGGGGAAGGACAAGGAGATGTTGTCAGCCTGGCCACGACGGCAGCTCAAAAACTGGGGATTATTGTCGTGATTACTGGAAAAGAAGATGTGGTGACAGATGGAAAGACCACCTATCTCATCGCCAATGGACATCCGATATTAACAAAAGTCACAGGCACTGGCTGCCTTTTAACCTCTGTTATTGGAGCATTTGCTGGAGTCGAAAAGGATCTCTTATCAGCGGCAACCGCTGCATTGGCCTTCTACGGAATTGCAGCTGAAAAGGCAGCAAAAGTAACCATCGAGCGGGGACCTGGAAGCTTTCAAATTGAATTTTTAAATCAGCTGTCATTAGTAACTGCGAATGACATCATGGAGCATGCATCTGTAAGAAAAATGAATTAATGAGGAGACGATTCACATGAATAAAGCATTGACGATAGCCGGGTCAGACAGCGGCGGCGGGGCAGGAATCCAAGCGGACTTGAAAACCTTCCAAGAGTTAGAGGTATATGGCATGTCAGCCTTAACGGCGGTAACAGCACAGAATACCCTAGGGGTGCATGGCGTTTATCCGATGACAGCAGAGGCAGTCACCAAGCAAATCCAGGCCGTTGCCGAGGACATTGGTACTGACGCAGTCAAAACAGGGATGCTGTTTAATGGCGAAATTATAGAGGCAGTTGCGGAAAATCTGAGGACCTATAAATGGGAAAACGTTGTAGTCGACCCTGTCATGATCGCGAAAGGCGGTGCCTCACTGCTCCAATTAGAAGCCGTCTCTGCTTTGAAAACATACTTGCTGCCTTTGGCTAAGGTGATCACACCCAATATCCCCGAGGCAGAGGAGTTAACCGGATTGACGATTACAACATTGGCTCAAAAGAAAGAGGCAGCCAAACGAATCCATGATATGGGGGTTCAGAATATTGTTTTAAAAGGCGGCCATGATGAAGACCCAGAACAGGCGATTGATTTGTTGTTTGATGGAAAGGAATTTTACAGTTTTCCAAGCAAGCGGGTCCGGACCAAAAACACCCATGGAACAGGCTGTACGTTTTCAGCGGCCATCACTGCCGGGCTTGCAAAAGGAAACACGGTACAGGAAGCGGTTATGACGGCTAAAGCCTTTATCCAAGCGGCAATTGAAGAGGACTTAGAAATCGGCCAAGGACATGGGCCTACCAACCATTGGGCATACCGAAACAGGAACAAGGAGCTGGTGAAACGATGATGGAATTGCGGGAAGCATTGAAGGTATATTTTATTATGGGAAGCCCCAACTGCAAAAAAGAACCGGTGGAAGTGTTAAAGGAGGCCATTGCCGGCGGGATTACCTTGTTTCAATTCCGGGAGAAAGGCGAGGGAGCCTTAATGGGGGCCAAAAAATATTCCCTTGCGAAGGAGTTTCAGCGAATCTGTAAGGAAAATGGAGTCCCGTTTTTGGTCAATGACGACATTGAACTGGCAATCGAATTGAATGCCGATGGCGTGCATATCGGACAGGAGGACGAACCAGTAAGTACCGTAAGAGAAAAAATTGGCGTAGGGAAAATACTCGGCGTTTCGGTCCATACAGAAGAAGAAGCCGCACAGGCCTTACAGGATGGTGCTGACTATTTTGGCATCGGTCCTGTATTTCCGACCACCACCAAAGCGGACGCCAAACCATCTAGAGGAACCACACTGATTGAGTCATTGCGGCAACAAGGTTACACCATCCCGATTGTGGGCATTGGCGGAATCACCATTGACAACGCCGCTTCTGTAACAGCAGCAGGGGGAGACGGAGTCTCCGTCATAACGGCCATCAGCCATGCAGATTCACCTATGATGGCGGCTTGGGAGTTAAGTAAACAGGTGGGGAGGAAAATTTCCAAGTGAATAAAACCTATAAATTGACATTGACGGCGATGATGATTGCAATAGGTACGATTTCTAGTAATCTCGTATCGATTCCGGTTGGTTTTACAAAAGTTTTTCCAATCCAGCATTTTTTGAATGTGTTATCTGCGGTTTTATTAGGGCCTTATTATGCAGTGGCCCAAGCTTTTTGCACCTCTGTTTTAAGAAACTTGATGGGAACCGGCTCGATTTTTGCCTTTCCCGGCAGCATGGTCGGGGCCTTCTTGGCGGCAGTTTTATTTTCAAAAACTAGAAAAATATATATGGCTTTTGCTGGTGAAGTAATCGGAACCGGCATTATCGGAGCGATTCTTTGTTATCCAGTCGCGACGCTTTTATTAGGGCAAAAAGCGACATTGTTTGGGTTTATTCCGCTGTTTATCTTTAGCTCATTTGCGGGTGCGCTGCTAGGCTTTATCATCCTCGTGGTGTTTTTAAGAAAAAGAGTTTTGTTCAAAACAAGCTCCATTGAAAATAAGATCAACAATTGATGGGAGAGGCAAAATCATGGACGAACAGCTGGTTAAAAAAATGGCTGAAGAGGTGGACGCAAGGCAAGAAGAATTATTCGGGCTCCTTTCCCAACTGGTATCTTTTCCAACGGTCAGTCCGCCGGCCAGGAATACAAATGAGATTCAGGGATTTGTAAAAGAGTATCTGGAGGACTTGGGTTTCCAAACAGATCAGTGGGAAGTGTACCCCGGTGACTCCAATGTCGTTGGGACTCTAAGAGGAACGGCTTCGGAACAGTATAACAGCCTGATTATCAACGGTCATGTGGATGTGGCTTTAGTAGGCGATGAAAAAGAGTGGATATCGTCACCATTTCAGACGGTAATCCAAGATCAATATGTTTACGGACGGGGCACGGCTGATATGAAAGGCGGCATTGCTGCATCACTATACGCTATTAAGCTATTAAAAGAACTAGGCGTCCCGCTTCAAGGTGACCTGCAATTTCAATCCGTAATAGGTGAAGAAGTCGGAGAGGCGGGCACCTTGGCATGTCTTGAAAGAGGGTACGGAGCAGATTATGCCGTAGTCGTTGATACAAGTGACTTGCATATCCAAGGGCAAGGCGGCGTCATAACCGGTTGGATTACGATTGAAAGTCCAAAAACGTTTCATGATGGATTGAGGAGACAGCTAATTCATGCCGGCGGTGGAATCAACGGTGCCAGTGCCATCGAGAAAATGATGAAGGTCATCGCTGGACTTCAGGAGTTAGAACGGCACTGGGCGATAACCAAAAGCTTTCCAGGGTTTCCGCCGGGAACCAACACCATTAACCCCGCCGTGATTGAAGGCGGCCGGCATGCGGCCTTTATTGCCGACCGGTGTGCATTGTGGGTCACGGTCCATTTTTACCCGAATGAAGATTACGAGCAGGTCACCAAGGAGATTGAACAGCATATTGATGCAGTGGCTGCCGCTGACCCGTGGCTAAAGGAAAATCCTCCAAAGTTTGTGTGGGGCGGCAAATCCATGATTGTCGATCGAGGCGAGATTTTCCCTTCATTAGAACTTCAAGTCGATCATCCAGGTACAAGGGCATTGGCAGATTCGTTTGAAAGGACTTTATCGCACAAGCCTGTGATCGGCATGTCGACATCGGTAAATGATTCAGGATGGCTAGGCCGGGCTGGCATCCCTACAGCCACGTTTGGTCCAGGGAAATTAGAAGATGCACATGCTGTTGATGAAAAAGTAGAAATCAAGCAGCTGCTCGATTTTACAAAGGCACTGGCTGTTTTTATCACGGAATGGTGCAATACCCGTAAGGAGGAGAAAATAGGTTGAAATTTTCTGAGCGGCTTCGTCAAAACGTGAATTCGATATGGGAACAAACTCACCAGCACCCGTTCGTGACCGGTATGGGCACGGGGGAACTCCCAGTAGAGGCGTTCGTTCGCTACATGAAACAGGATTATGTTTTTCTGATTGATTACTCGAAACTTTTTGCCTTAGCAGCGGTGAAAGCAAGAGACATTCAAACCATGGGGGCGTTTGCCAAACTCCTCCATGAAACGCTGCATGGGGAAATGGACCTGCACCGCCAGTATGCAGCCAGGTTCGGAATTACCACAGCCGAGCTAGAAGAGACCAAACCCGCTCCGATGAATCTGGCTTATACCCGGTACATGCTCAATGTGGCTCAAAATGGTTCGTTAGAGGGATTAATATCGTCGCTTCTCCCTTGTATGTGGAGCTATTGGGAGATTGGCACACTGCTAGCAGAAAGATATCCCAACTCTAGCAATCATCTATTATATGGCGAGTGGGTGAAAATGTACTCTTCCCAAGAGTTTGGCGAGCTGGCTTCTTGGCTGATTCAGGAGCTTGACCGGCTGACCGAGGGGAAACCGGAACGGGAATTAGCCGTCTTGGAAGAGCATTTTTTAACTACTTCCCAATTTGAATATATGTTCTGGGATATGGTTTATCAGGGGGGCGATTGGCCTGTCTGATTCACCGATGTTGTCCATCAAAGAACTTACATATGCCTTTGCGGGAGGACAGCCGATTTTTGAAAAACTATCATTGGATGTCCATCCGGGAGAATTTGTCTCTCTAATTGGACCAAGCGGTTCCGGAAAAAGCACATTGTTTCGGTTAATTTCTGGCCTGCTTGAACCAGACCAGGGGGAGATTGTGATCGATGGCGAGGTCTCCAAACACCGTTTGGGAACAGTAGGCTACATGCCGCAAAAGGATCTGCTTTTGCCATGGCGGACGGTTTTCGACAATGTGCAGCTGCCATTAGAGGTTGAAGGGAGCAACAGACAGAAAAAAGTCCGGGAAATCCGGAAATGGCTGGCTCGCTTTGGACTGGCCGGTTACGAACAAGCTTATCCCGACCAGCTTTCAGGAGGAATGAAGCAGCGGGCCGCTTTTCTAAGAACGATGATGACCGGTAAAAATCTTCTGTTGTTAGATGAGCCGTTTGGGGCACTCGATTCCCTCACAAAACGGAATATTCACAGCTGGCTTTTGGGCCTATGGGGAGAGCTGCAAAAAACGATCGTGTTTATTACCCATGACCTCGAGGAAGCGATTTTATTAAGTGACCGGATCTTTCTCCTTAAAGGAACTGGGGTTCGAGAGTTCCCAGTCAACTTGCCGCGCCCGAGGGGTCCGGAATTAATCTATCAGCAAGAATTGATTAGCATGAGAAAAGAACTGGAGTGGCTGATACATCATGAAAGCTAACTGGAAAAAGTGGACAGAAGCATATGGCCTATTTGTGCTGGCAGCCATTTTGGTGATAAGCATATGGGAATGGGTGGTCAAGCAGGGGATGATTCCTTCCTTTATTCTGCCTTCTCCATCAGCCATCTGGGAAGCATTGCAGGAGAACCGGCAAATACTGCTGGAGGAACATTTACCAGCCACGTTAAAAGAAACATTATTGGGATTTGGCGTCTCATTGGCTGCAGGGCTGTTCTTTGGGGTACTGATGCATTTTTCGAGGATAACTGAAAAAGTATTATATCCGTTTTTGGTCATAAGCCAAACCATACCAACCATTGCAATTTCTCCTATTTTTATCATGTGGTTTGGTTATTCCATTTGGAGCAAAATTGCCGTCACCTTCCTGGTTGCCTTTTTTCCAATCGTGGTTAGTACCTATGACGGTTTGAAGTCCGGCGGAAAAGAATACCAGGAATTATTATTGACCATGGGGGCACGCCGCTGGACGATTTTTCAAAAAATCCAGATCCCGATGGCGCTGCCGTCCATCCTGTCAGGGATCAAAATGTCGGTGGTGTATTGTGTGGTCGGAGCAACGATTGGTGAATGGCTTGGTGCGAGTGAAGGATTGGGGTATTTCAGCCGGCGGATGTCGGGGAATCTGCAGGCAGATGCCGTGTTTGCTGCCATATTCTTACTTTCATTGCTGGGAATGATTCTATTTTTATTCGTCAGTTTACTAGAAAAACAGTTACTAAAACATAAACACTATTCATAGCTTGAGAGGGTGGAAGGTACATTGAAAAAAGGTATTATCTTGATAATCGGACTTTTACTGTTAATGTTAAGTGCTTGCGGGCAAAAGGAGGCTGAAAAAACGTCAGCATCCGGCCAGAAATTGGAGAAGGTCAGCATCATGCTTGACTGGTATCCAAATGCTGTCCATTCGTTTTTATATACGGCCGAGGAAAAAGGCTACTTTAAGGAACAGGGGTTGGATGTGGACATTCAAATGCCCGCCGATACCAATGATCCTTTACGATTGGCTGCTGCTGGAAAAATTGATTTGGCCTTAAGCTATCAGCCGGAGGTGTTGGTGGCACGGAGTGAGGACATTCCAGTTCAATCGATTGCCGCTCTTGTCCGCCATCCGTTAAATCAATTGATGGTGCCAGAAGATAGTTCCATCCAATCGCCTAAGGATTTTGCCGGAAAAACAGTCGGTTACCCGTCGATTCCGCTGGATGAAGCGATTGTTGGCACAATGGTGGAAGCAGATGGCGGGGACCCGAAAAAGGTGAAAATGACGGATGTCGGCTGGGATTTAATACCGGCAATGGCGACAAACAAAACCGATGCGCTCATCGGCGGCTACATCAATCATGAAAAACTGCTCTTGGAAAAAGAAGGTCACCCGATGCGCACGTTAAATCCTGCCGATTATGGGGTGCCAGATTATTATGAATTAGTGCTGGTGGCTAGTGAAAAAGGGTTAAAAGAAAAGCCGGAAGTCTTTAAAAAGCTAATGAAAGCCATGGCCAAAGGGCAGACTTATGTGGCTGAACATCCGGAGGAGAGTCTGTCAATCCTAATGGACCATGAAGAAAAATCATCCCCATTAGAGAAGGATATTGAGACCAAAAGCTTGGAAATCCTCCTCCCGTTAATGGACGCAAAAGACAAATCATTCGGCTGGCAAGATCCCGGCACTTGGGAAAATGTGGCCAAATGGCTAAAGGACAAAAACGTCATCAAAAAGAACGTCCAAGCCGAGGATGCGTTTGTTAATTTCAATTAGGGACGGAAGGCCTTGTACAGATAGGGAATATCCATCCGAAATGGCCCATTGCATCACATATGATTAGCTGGATTGATTGCTTGGTAATGGGGCCGGGAGATCATGTTCATCAGATAAGCTGAAACCGTTGGGTTCGGCTTTCTTTTTTTATTCAGGAACCCGACGATGCTGCTTGCGGTGGTAATGCCAATTCCATGCCCAAAATATCGGTCGTCTCCAAAATAAACGACGTTTTCCGCGCGCCAATGCGATTCTTTGGGGCTGAAATCCGGGTTATTGAAATGGAGCACATCACCGGGCAAATAGTCGTCACCGAATTTCGAGTAGATTGGGAGGTCATCATCGAATTGCCAATCCATCAAATAGAGTCTTTGAAACAGTAAATCAAAGCGGTTCTGACCGATCGAGTAAAGGGCGGCGATGTAGAGGACAATGGCAATGGCAGTGGAGCACTCGAAGGCATAAAGCGGGCCATTTTTTAGAATATCCAAAATGGCAGTGGACGGTCTGACAGCCGGTTTTATCAGAAAGCCTCCGTTGCTTAGGCGGTCCCAATATTGTTTATTGCAAAAGGCGTATGTAAAAGTGGTAAATTTGGCCCCGCTATTATTCAATTCCCTTGCTGCCCTCATGGTGTTGGACCTAAATTCCAACTCGAATTTCAATTGTTCGACTGTGTGGTACTGATAGATTTCTTGAAAATTACTCATGGAAGTAAGGATCGATTGCTGCTCTTTACTGGTAATGGCTTTTAACATGGAATCCCCTGGCTTGACTGTATGATTGCCTATTTTTATCATGATGTACCTCCTATAAAGTTCCTACTTTAGAATATGTGGAGGAGGCTCTAATTTTTACAAGAAAAATTTAATTCATTAGCTTGGAAGGCTGTCTGTAACCGTTTCGCAAAAAAAAAAAAAACCAACACGATAACTGGGGCTGGCTGTCACTGCCTGGGATGGTAAAAGACAAAGTCCCGGTAACGGAGGCGGGCTGTCAGAGCCCGTCGTGGTGAAAAAAACAAAAAAAAGGTCACTGAGCTAGGCTGTCAGTGACCGTGTGTATGATCCATTACTCTAGACCTTGCTAATCGGTATCCAGTTAAACAAGCACCGGCTAGGCAGATAACGGAAGACCCGATAAAGACAATATGCATGCCATGAATAAAAATGTCCGGGCGGTCGGGAATGAGTCCTGTAACATGATACCCGGCTTTAGCGCTCATCACACTAAAAAGAGTAGTCGTCGCAACAGCGATCCCGACAATCATGCCTAAATTTCGAATCAAGGCATTGACACTGCCGGCAATCCCTAATTGTGATTTCGCTACCGTTGACATCACCAGTGAATTATTCGGTGACTGGAACAACCCGCTTCCTAATCCGAGCATGGCCACGTAAATTCCCACTAAGATCACGGAACTGGCTTCAGACAAATTGGCGAGCCCGATTTGGGCAATGGCCATGACAATCAGCCCAATGAAAGTTAACAATTCGGAGCCGATTTTATCGGACAGGGCACCGCTAAGCGGGGCAACAACGGCCATCGTAATCGGGAACAGCATCAATAGAAGTCCGGAGCTTGCCGGCGACAAGTGCAGAATGCTTTGCGTATAAAAAGGCGAAATAATATTAAAGCAAAAATTTGCTACAAATACGAGAAATCCACAAAGGATACTAAGTGAAAATAGCGGATTTTTAAATAGTGACAATTGAAGCATCGGTTCTGTTTTATGGGACTCCACCCAAAGAAACGCACCAAACGCCGCCAAAGCAAGAAGGAGTCCGGCCAGTATCCTCGGATCATTAAACCCTGCTTGTTGACCAAGAAGCAGCCCAGAGAATAAAGATATAATGAATACGGCAAACAGAAGAATCCCCGATTGGTCCAGCTTGGCATGGGAGAACGTAATATCCTTGGGAAGCATTTTCCAGCCGAAGCCGATAGCAATCAGACCAACAGGGACATTCACCCAGAAAATCGACTCCCAGCCTAATCCAGAAATCAGGAGCCCGCCAAGACTTGGACCCGCTATACTGCCAAGAGAAACAAAAGTACCTACCAAGCCAAGGGCCCTGCCTCGTTCACGTGGCGGGAAGATTTCCGTAACGATCCCTTGACTGTTGGCCATTGTCATTGATGCACCGAGCGCTTGAATGACACGGCAGACGATGAGCATGGAAAGTGTTGTACTAAAACCACATAACAACGATCCAAGAAGAAAAACGATGGTACCCGTTCGAAATACCTTTATTTTGCCAAGAATGTCTCCTAATTTACCAAAGAATAGGATTAACGTACAAATCCCGATTAAATAGCTGCTGACCACCCATTCGGTTTTGGCCATTGGCAAATGAAGATCGCTGGACATGACCGGCAAAGCAATATTGACAATACTGGCGTCGAGCGTCGACATAAAAGTAAATAGATTTAGAATGATTAAGATTTTCCAGCGATTATCCTGAATGCCCGGGTCGTCTTGGAAGGTTTTGATGTGTGAAGCCAAAGAAAACACCTCGAAATGATAGATTAGTTGCGTATACAACTATATGATAATCACTAGTTTAACCTCTAATAGTTGCGTTTGCAACTATTTTGCGATACTCTTATTTTAAGAAATGGCTCTGTTAAACATGGCTGTAGAATTCCGCTCCAGGCGCTCAAGGGACCTTAGGGCGTGCCGGGGATCCTCCTTGGCCCCGTACTCCCGCATGAGTCGAGCATATCCGCTCCAATCAACAGAGTGATTATAAAAACCAACAATAGCCTTTAACAGAGAGTAAGAAATAATGAAAATGGGGAATGGAAATGCCGCGAAAACCAATTGGAAAGCTGATTTCTTACATCTATCGGCAAAATCAAAAATATTTAACTAAAATACTTAAACCCTATGGAATTGGCGGTGGGGGGCAGCACAGCTTTTTAATGGAGATTATGAGAAACCCAGGCATCAGCCAGGACCAGCTGACAGCGAAACTAAAATTTGATAAGGCCACCACGGCCCGGGCCGTCAAACAACTGGAGGCGGAGGGTTATGTGAAACGCACAATTGACCAAACTGACCGCCGTTATAATCAGCTATACCCCACTCAAAAAGCTGTTGATTTTTATCCAACCCTAAACCACATTCTGGAGACTTCGAACCAACTGTTAACAACCGATATGACAGAGGAAGAAATTGACCAATTGCTATACCTGTTAAGAAAGTTAAATTATAAACCGTTTGAATAGTGGTAAATAAGAAAAAGCCAGGCGCAAGCCTAGCTGCTTTTTAACAGTTTTGATTTACGAGTACCCGCAAATTTCAGGTACATGATGAGGAACACAATCGCACTCAGAAAACGAAGAATGGTACTGATGGTCATCGCCGTAAACATGTTGGAGATTTCCAGCAGCCAAATCCCAATCTGCGGGGCAATAAACGCAACCAAGGACAGCAGGATATTGTATGTAGTGATACAGTAAGTTCTTGTGTCCACCGGTGACTTTTCCAGCAGCAAATTGAACAACAGCAACGTCGTACCGGAAACGAAGAAGCCTGAAGTCATGCTGACAAACATTAAATAATACAAATTCGTAGAAAGGGCATTTAGAATGGGAGCCGTAGCCATGCCAATTGCCACCCAAACGAGCACGAGAGAATTTGATTTCTCGTCGGCCCATTTTTTCCACAAAGGGAAAGAGTAAATCTGTACGAGTTGGTTGGCCACGGAAAGAATACTAATCCACAGGATGGTCGCATGAGCATATTTCACGTTATAGATATTAAAAAGTCCCCAAGCCATCTGCCAGGCAAAATTAAAACATAAGGCCGCAATGAGAAACCATCTATAGCCTTGGTCCGAAAAAATCGACCAATCCATCGAAGCCTTTTTTTGCCCCGGCACCTTTGGCAAAGCAGCTTCCCTGTGCCTCATTAAAAAGTAAACTTCCAACAAGCCGATTCCGAAAGCGGATAAAAAAAGAAGCTGATAGGCGGCCGCATTATGTGTATAGCTCTTCATCACTATGCCGATTAATAAAGTCGTTACCATGCCGACAATCGTTAACAGCCGGTTACGGTCGCTAAAAAAGGCCCCTCTGCGCTGATCGGGAATCATACCGCTAATCAGCGTTTGCCAGCCAATGGTCGATATGGTTCCGGGGATATTGATCAGGGCAATAATGAATAAAAAAGCCCATGCTTGATACGAAGATGGCAGCAGCATAATCGCAATGATCAGCATAAACATCGCCCGTGCCGCAAAAGTCGACATGGCCACCGTTTTCTTTTGCTGCTCCAGCCGATTTAACAGAATCGCCGCCGGGATCGTCATTATCAGTGTCACAAGTGGTGGCAGCGAACTAATCAAACCGACCTGATAATTGGTGGCCCCGAGAATCGAGATGGCAAAGATCGGATAATAGTTGCTGGCAAGATTGGTCGCCACGGATGAGACCATTCCATGATAAATGCTAATCTTTTCGTTGTAGGCGCGCATGTGTCTCCACCATTTCTCTTATAATCTACAAAGCTATTATACATGGATATTTCGCGGGTGCTTCAAATATTTTTAAAATTTTTGTGCCGTTTACTTTCGGAGTATGGCCGGCAGGCTTTCATTCTGTGAACATGTTATAATGTTCCCAAATACATAGTGGAAGGAAGTTGTGTAACATGGCGACTGACCAATATCAAGCGTTAATCAAATATATACCTCCAATCAGTGATTATGAAGCGTTCCGGGATGAGGACCATTATAAGGAAAAACTGAAAGAGTGGGGGCTGTCGGCTGCCAAAAAGGAATTCTTGTACAAAGACCGTCATTTTCAGTGCCCGGTGACCGTCAAGGGCTATGAAACATACGGGAGTACCGGGGAATTCAATACGCTCGTCATTGAATTCCCTGATGGAAACGTAAGCTGCATCCATCCCGCCTATCTCAAAGAAATGCAGTCATCGAGTTTTGGCAAGGAAAGCTTGATTGAAATGGAGGATAAGGTAGCGCCTGCAGCTTCCGAAGCCGATACAGTCGAACCGAAGGCAAAAGTACAGCCGCCAAAAGCAGCAGCAGAGCCAGTCAAGGCAGAAAAACCGAAAAAGGAAACAAAACCGAAAAAGGAAAAGGCGCCTAAGCTGGAACTTCCTGGCGATAAAGTCCATTTTACGGCCAGCGTGAAACAATTTGCCCTTACCTACAACCCTTTTAATGAAGCCAACGACGAAGTGGTCGTTCTAGAAAACGTTCAAATTGTCCAAGAAAGTCCGTTGGATGTGGGGCTCGCTTGGTGCAGCCACAGCAAAACATTGAAGAAATTTGAACTCGCACCGGGGGATTTGCTGGAATTTGACGGGAAAATTACCAGCAAAAAACTGGCAAAGGGAAAAGAGGCTCCAGACGAATTCGTCATCGTGGAGCCGGTTCTATATAAAATCAACAACCCGTCCAAAATCGAGAAAAAATAATCAGGGGCCTACAAAGGTCCCTTTTTTTAATGTAAACGTCGTCATCATAAAAAATATAATACAACCTTGGAAATAGGGAGTACAATAGAAAAGATATCAATTAACAGGGGAAGAGAAAATTGGATAAACAAAACAGCAGTTATCGTTGGGTGGTTTTTACCACTGTATTATTCGCATACTTTATCATCGTAAGTCAAAGAACCGCACCGGGGCTGATTACTGACCAATTAATGTCAGATTTCCATATCACTGCTGCTACCATCGGGTTATTAACAAGTATTCAATTTTTAGCCTATGCAGGTTTGCAGATCCCGATTGGAATTCTGTCCGACCGCTTCGGCCCCAATTACTTCCTAATTATAGGTACGATTTTGAATGGGGCCGGCACGGTCCTGTATAGTTTGGCCTCGCATGAAAGCATTTTGGTCATAGCCAGATTATTGGTTGGAGTAGGGGATGCCACCATTTGGGTAAATGTCGTGCTCATTTTAAGCCAATGGTTTAAAGTACAGGAGTTTGTCCGCTTGCTGGGCTTTGCCGGGATGGCGGGCAGTCTGGGATTCTTAATGGCAACCGTCCCATTTTCAGCCTGGATTTCCGTATCCGGATGGAGAATGCCGTTTTTTATAGTAGGCATCATCTTATGCCTTTCTGGGATAGGTCTTTATTTCGTGCTTGTCAAAAAACCAAAGCAAATGGCTTTAGGCAGCTCCGCCGTCAATCGGTCTATCGTTAAAACTAAAACGCCAAGTGAGCCTACGATGGTGTTGCTGCGTCGGGTTGTTTCAAGCCGTCAGGCATGGGCGGCATTTTTATGCCATTTTGGCTTGGTCGGGACCTATGTGGGCTTTATTGGTTCATGGGCCGTTCCCTATGGAATGCAAGTTTATGGGATGACCCGTTCGGGAGCCAGCCAGCTGATCATGGTCGGGTTGTTGGGGGCCCTGATTGGGGCGCCGTTGACCGGTGCGATTTCCAGCAGGATCGACTCGATTAAACGGCCATTTGTGGTGGCCCATATTGCGGCCTTTATAAGCTGGACAGCCTTTATTCTGTTAGCCGGCAAGCCGCCTTTCTTTTTGCTGGTTCTGCTTTTCTTCGTTATCGGCTATTGCAATGGGGCAAGTTCATTAACCTTTGCGATTGTCCGTAAGTCATTCGATATGAAGGAAGTCGGAGTGGTCTCGGGATTTGCCAACACGGGCGGTTTTATAAGTGCTGTGTTGTTGCCAAGCATATTCGGAAGTATTTTGGACCAGTTTCATGTCGGCAGTGCAGCGGGTTACCTTTATGGATTCATTGTTCCAGTGATCTTTTCCTTTCTAGGACTGTTCGGGGGACTTCTGATAAAAGAAAAGTCACAGAAGGAGAAACAACCTCGGCAGCAAATTGCTTCATCTTAAAAGCAAGATTAAATGTCCTTTCTATCGAATCCAACTGGGCGTTAACCGTGTCCATCTCTCCAAAGGATACATAGACTAACAGTAAATTGGAGAGGAGTTGGTATCGTGGAAAACAGACAATATGGAATGCCAGGCGGCTATCCAAGTGGAGGTTATCACCATGGTCAAGGGGGCTACCACCCAGGCGGTGGTTACCATCATGGTCATGGAGGCTACTACCCAGGCGGTGGTTATCATCATGGTCATGGAGGCTACTACCCAGGCGGAGGTTACCATCATGGTCATGGAGGCTACTATCCAGGGCATGGCTATCACCATGGTCAAAGCATTTACTATCCGGGTCATGGCTATCATCACGGACATGGAACTTACTATCCAGCCCATCGCAATGAAGGTAAATAACCATTCACAAAAGCAGGAAACCATGATTCCTGCTTTTGTTTTTTTTATATTTATGAAAAAAGAGGAAGAATCAGCAAAAATATAGTAAAATGTTGTTTTGGATGTTTATTTTTACCGGGAGCTGCTTGCATGAATCAAACGTATACGATAAAAGAAAAAACAAAACAAATTATCATCTTAATTATTCCGATCTTAATTACGCAACTCGGCATGTTTTCCATGGTCTTTTTTAATACGGTGATGTCAGGAAAATATCATTCCACCGATTTAGCGGGTGTGGCGATAGGATCCTCATTGTGGAGTCCCATATTCACCGGACTTAGCAGCATCCTGCTGGCGGTATCGCCAATAGCGGCGCAGTACCTAGGGCAGCGTAAAACGAATGAGATTTCCACTGTTGTCAGGCATGGATTGTATCTTTCAGTCCTCCTTACAGTCATCATCTTGATTTTCGGGTCATTTTTTTTAAATCCTATACTCGAAAAGATGAATCTTGCACATACAGTGGCGGAGACTGCTTTTCATTACCTGGTTGGCCTCAGTTACGGGATATTGCCATTATTTCTGTTTAATGTTTTGCGTTCATTCATCTATGGATTAGGAAAAACTCGTGTCGTAATGGTCATCATGATCTCGTCACTTCCCCTCAATTTACTATTGAACTATTGCCTGATTTTTGGCCGGTTTGGCTTTCCGGAACTGGGAGGCGCAGGGGCGGGATATGCAGTTTCCGTGACCTATTGGGCGATTTTGGCCATTACGGTGGTTATTGTGAAAACCCAATTGCCCTTTTCCACATACCGGATCTTTGAACAGATGACGCAAGTGTCGCTTGAGCGGTTTAAAGAAATCTTAAAAATCGGGGTTCCCATGGGGCTTTCCACGTTTTTTGAAACGAGCATGTTTGCGGTGGTGACGATTTTAATCAGCACCTTCAGCGTGACCACCGTGGCATCCTACCAATCGGCCTTGAATATTGTTTCGTTTTTGTACATGATTCCCACCAGCATTTCCATGGCAGTCACCGTTTTGGTTGGTTATGAGGCGGGAGCAGGGCGATACAAGGATGCCAGGACTTACAGCTGGCTGGGACTTGGGTTGGCTGAGTTGACAGCCATTGTGACAGGATTATTAGTGGTCGTGTTTCGATACCAGGTGGCGGGTCTATATTCAAATGAACCGGCTGTCATCAACTTAACGGCCCATTTTTTAATTTTTGCATTATTTTTCCAGATGTCCGATGCGATACAAGTAACAGCCCAGGCCGCTTTAAGAGGATATAAAGACGTAAATATTGCATTTGTCATGACATTGGTGGCCTATTGGCTAATCTGTCTTCCGGCCGGCTACGGGCTTGCGCACTACACCGATTTGGGTGTGAGAGGGTATTGGATTGGGCTCACAATTGGACTGCTTGCCGCGGGGATTGCCTTATCCTCCAGACTTGTTTATATTCAAAAACGGAAATACTCAAGTGCCGTGATGAAACATACGATAAAATAAAAGAGACGCCATCTTGTGGATGGCGCCTCCCGTTTTAGAAAACTCTGTTTAATCCTAATAATTTAGATAAAAAGGTCTGGTTTTTATCGGTAATTTTAATTTCTTGCATATTTATTTTCTCTTTGTTTTCATGAATCCATCTTTTTAGTTCTTGTTTGTCTCTGCATTGTGTATAATATGTTTCTCCACCCTTACCTAGAGCATTGACAACATATCTACAAGTTTTCCCCATAATGCCCACCTTTAATGTGTAATGTTATTCTACATGGAATTATAACAGGCTTTAAAAAATAGTCCATCGTTATTTTTTATCAAATTCAGCCAAATTTTTGAAGTTGTCTTATATGTAGAATTCCTTATGAAAAGGAACAAACACGAATTGGCTAAAATCATATAGAAGTATGAATAGCATGTACGGCAAAAAAATTTCGTTACCCCATATCTTTTTACCATCTTTGTATCGTTTATATAGCAGAGAGTGCAAAAGGAGTGAAAAACATGTCACAGCAATGGAAACGATGCCTCCTTGAGGATAATAAACGTCCCACAGGAGAGCTGGATGACCCGTTTTGGCAGGAATCATACCCGAAACTTAGGCGCTACTGCCGGTTCTTAACCCAAAACGAATGGGATGGGGATGATATTGCGCATGAAACATACTTGAAGGCGATGAAATATCAGAATCAGCAGCAAAAGCTCACAACGGCTTTAATCAATAAAATCGCCTATCATCATTGGATTGACCAATTAAGGAAAAGAGGCAAAGAGACGATTTTATCCGAACTGCCGGAACATTCCATAAATAAACCATCCGAAGCAAAAGCGGATTCAGTTGAATTGCTCGTTCATCAATTTACGCCGAAACAAGCGGTGATTTTTTTCCTAAAAGAAGCGTTTCACTATCAAAACAAGGAAATTGCTGGCCTTTTAGGGACAACGGAAACGGCGGTAAAGGCAAACCTGCATCGAGCAAAAAAACGGCTCGAAAAAGCCCTTGAGGGGGAGGAATCCTTTCCTGTCGAGACGTTTTGGAATCCGGAAGAACAGGAAATCCTGAGTGAATTGTTCACTGAATCCTTGGAAAACCAAGACCCAGCAGTTCTGATTGAAAACTTGCCATCGATCACTTGTATAATTGACGCCCCTTGTATGATGGAAATCGGTGCGATTCCGGTTCCAAGATACTCTCCTTCAGGCACTCTCTGTATGGCGGCATAGCCGACTTATTTTCTTAAAGGAGGAGTACCAATATGAACACGATTCCTTATGTTATTGAACAAACCAACCGCGGTGAACGGTCTTATGATATTTATTCACGCTTGCTCAAGGACCGGATTATCATCATCGGCGATGAAATCAATGATCAATTAGCCAATAGCGTGGTGGCCCAATTATTGTTTTTGGAGGCAGATGCACCGGAGAAGGATATTTCCATTTATATCAACAGTCCGGGCGGGTCCACTTCAGCCGGTTTTGCTATTTTCGATACGATGCAAATCATTAAGCCGAACGTACGGACAATTTGTACCGGAATGGCGGCCTCGTTCGGAGCGATGCTGCTGTTGGCAGGAGCAAAGGGCAAACGGTATGCCCTGCCGAACAGTGAAATTATGATTCACCAGCCCTTAGGCGGGGCAAGAGGGCAAGCAACCGAAATCGAAATATCCGCCCGCCGCATTTTAAAGCTCAAAGAACATATAAACCAAATCATATCCGACCGCACCGGCCAACCAGTAGAAAAGGTGGCCAAAGATACCGACCGGGACTACTTCATGAGCGCCGAAGAAGCAAAAGACTACGGCATCATCGACGAAATCCTCCATCCCAAATGAAAAATAACGAAGACGGGTCTATACAGACTCGTCTTTTTACCGCATTAACGCGCCGGGGGCCTGGCCCCCGGCACGTTAATGCGGTACTGTACTGGGGGACTGTCCCTACGCCTAAAGTCTGAGCTGCGGATGAGGCTAATTGGTTAGGTGGTTTCGTTCTTTAACAGGATTATTATGGAGTTTAATTTATCTATAATGAAGTTGGAAATAGAAATAAAAGGAGTGGAAGAAGGATGACTCTCCATCTTTTATTATTGACGGTGACGATTAATAAAAGAAGAATCACTACTACAGAGGCAGCTAAGCAGGAACGGATTGAAAAACTCTATGATGAATATAAAGACAAACAGATTTCGTTGTATCAGTTTTAGTCATGACGGTGGATGATGTTGTAGAATAGAGGGTCGTTCATGCCATGCATGAGCGACCCACCTAACTTCTTTATTTTGCCGTACGTTTAGCCGCCAGCCTGAAAAACAGCCGCAATAGGGGCGGTACCGCAAAATAAATGAAAAACAGCCGAAATATCTGATAGCCGGTTACCATTGAAAGATCGGCACCCACCTCGTGAGCGAGAATGCCCATTTGGTCCATACCGCCTGGAGCCACACTCAGAAAGCTGGTCGAAGGGGTCAGTTGACCGCCGTATACGAGCAGGTAACTTAAACCTAAGGAAACCAAAATCATCATCGCTCCGCTAATCAATGCTAAACTAATAATCCGGGCTTTATGCTCCAATTTTTCCGGTTTCAGCAGCAACCCAATATATCCGCCAATCATAAATTGCGAAAAGTCCAAAACAGTTGGACTCAATACTGGACCTTGCACACCCGCTAAATTAAAAAGAGCCGTACCTAAAATCGGCCCCAGCATAAATGGGGTAGGGAACTTTAACTTTTTGGCGATAAAGGCAAAAACAACGCAAATCACCGCAAATAAAACAAACATAAGTGCAGCTGGTCCGGACTGACCAACCGACTGAACGACATGCCCAGAAGTTCCTGGAGCAGCGTTATGAAAGAACGGCCCGAAGATTAAAAACGGCACCAGAAACACAATCATCATCAATCGTGCCACTTGGAGAAAAGTCACCGTCGTGATATCAATTCCTTTGACTTCCTCAGCAAAGGTAATCATCTGAGACAACCCACCGGGAATACTTCCTGTTAAGACGGTAGGGTAATCCACCCCCGTAAGCTTAGAAACCAGCACCGCGATCCCTGCACAGAACGATACAAGCAAAACCGTCATGATCAACATCGATGGCAGCTTGGCGAGGATTTGTACCAGAGCAGGCTGTGTAAACGACAACCCAATCGAATATCCAACAATAATTAACCCGGCATTGCGGATCCAGCTTGGCCAGTAAAACGGGATTTTCTTTGAAAAGCGGGAACCGATGAAAACAACGGTCATTGGCCCAAGCAGCCAAGGAATCGGAGTATGGAGGAATTGAAAAATAACGCCGCCAATCACCGCAGCCAAAAAGGTGAGAAGAAAGCGAATCTTTTTATCTTGTGGATCAATGAAATTCATGATAACCCTTCTATCTATAAAATGTTCAACATTTCTATGTTACAATGTACTATTTTACCACGCTATGTATGATGAGAAAACCAAGGTGCTCTTAATAGATAATGGGATGCACAGATGGGGATATATTTT
Organism: Neobacillus camarae; assembly: GCF_054950115.1. Lineage (NCBI taxonomy): Bacteria > Bacillati > Bacillota > Bacilli > Caryophanales > Bacillaceae > Neobacillus > Neobacillus camarae. The sequence goes on from NZ_JBUCKX010000001.1 coordinate 1,610,871, forward strand.
ATAAGTGGACCATCCTTTACAAAGTGTAATTTAGTTGTTAGATATTCTGACAATTTCATAGATTTTAAATGAGGAGTCATATAAAATAGGTACAACAAAAAGCATCTCCCCGAATTGGGAAGATGCTTACCCTTAAGCACTAAGGTTGTGTTCGTCTTTGGCGCTCGTTTTACCATCTTTCATCCGCCTGAAAATCGTGGCCAAAATCGGGCCTGAGATATTATGCCACACGCTGAAAATGGCACTTGGTACAGCGGATAGCGGAGAAAAATGAGCGGAAGCAATGGCGGCACCCAAACCGGAGTTCTGCATGCCCACTTCGATGGCCACTGCTTTTTTCTTCGATAAGTCCATTCCAAACATTTTTCCAAAGAAATAACCGATCAGGTAACCCAAACAGTTATGCAGGACGACGATGGCAAAAATGATTAATCCCGTTTTGGCAATTTGCGCTTGGTTCACGGATACGACAGCCGCCACGATAGCCACAATACCGATAATTGAAACCAGCGGCAGCACTTTGACACTGGCCTCAGCTTGTTTGTTAAACAATTTTTTAATGACAACCCCAAGAACGATTGGAACAATCACGATTTGAACAATCGATACAAACAAACTAGCCGGATCGACAGGAATCCATTCGCTGGCCAATAATAAAATGAGTGCAGGCGTTACGATTGGCGCAAGAATCGTGGTACATGAAGTAATCGTAACTGATAATGGCACATCCCCTTTGGAAAGGAACGTCATAACGTTAGAAGCAGTCCCCCCAGGGCAGCAACCCACTAAAATAACCCCAACAGCAATTTCCGCCGGAAGGTTAAAGCCTTTGGCCAGTAAAAAAGCAAGGCCCGGCATAATGATAAATTGCCCGAGAACCCCAATGATGACATCTTTAGGGCGCCGAAAAACCTCTTTGAAATCCGCACCGGATAATGTTAACCCCATTCCAAACATAATAATTCCCAATAACAGAGAAATGTGAGGCGCGATCCACGTAAATGCAGATGGCGAAAAAAATGCGAGCAGGGCAAAAACGAGTACCCAGACGGCAAACGTATTGCCGACAAATTGACTGACTTTTTCTAAAACCTTCATTTTGCTACACCTTCTATAAAAAATATAGTATTGCTGTGAAGTATTATAGGGTATTTTTTTAATAAACACAATAGTTCGAATATTAATTATTTTGAAAAACGAAATTTTTATAGAATTTAGAGGATGATAGAAAAGAGGAGGAGAGAAGAAAAATTGTAAGGACAGGAAAGCCATTCATGACTAATGAACTGTGACAATCCGAGGCATTTTTCTAAATAATAGTGAAGCAAATTTAGAGCGTGCTTAAAACACCATCCTGTCTAAAGACAGTGGCTCTAACAAAAGAGATGGGTGTAATGAGGGGAAACACCCCTCACACTACACAGCCAAATTAGGGCTGTTTTCCTTGTCATCATCTTGGGCAAGGCTTTGTTCATATTTGCTTAAAAATTCAGCTGTCGCTTCATCCGGTATCATAGGAAGCTCAGGATAAAGTTCCTGTATGCCTCTCACAATGCGTTTGCCGAAGCCTTGGTTACGGTGTGAGGGGTTGACACATACATGGGTGACTTGAACCAGATTTTCCTCCAGCTTTACACCAATCAATCCTATGAACCCTTCCTGCTCCTTCCAAAGAAATAACTGGCGGTCCGGTTCTGTTTCGTATTCGTTCATGGTCGCAAGCAGCCGGTCTAAATCCCTATGTTCAGGGAAAAAAGATAACAGTCCCATGCCAATTTTCCGATAAGTGGATTTATACTTTACTAACATAAGGATCCCTCACTTAGTAACATTGTAAAATTCATCAACTCTATTAAATGAACAGCAAATGCTAAATACGCACAACAATCCCTTTAAATTTACTTTTCCAGTATCCGGTTGACATATCGGCAATCGCCACCCCGGTGGAACTTTGCGAACCGATAAATTTTCCATCCCCCAAATAGATTCCTACATGGCCATCTTTCTTATATGTATCAAAGAAAACGAGGTCTCCCGGTCTCATCTCGCTCTCTGATATTTTTCTTCCGCCATTTCTCATATCGGAAGTGCTGTTGCCCAATTCAATACCTGCTTGAGCAAACGCCCAGCGGACAAACCCCGAGCAATCAAATCTCCCGCTGGCAACATCGGCTTCCGTTCTGCCGCCGCCAAAGGTGTACTTGGAGCGGCCAATATACTTTAGACCTACAGTGGTCACGATATGTACATAGTCTTGGGTCGCTATGTTTGGTTGAATCTGCGGTTTCTCTGGCAGCTTTCGTGCTTCCTGTTTCTTCCTTTCTGCTTGTAACTGTTGGGTTAACAGGCTGTATTGGTTTTGCTGCGCGGCCAACTCGGCCTGAATGTTTTGCAGCTGGGCTGCTTTGGCCATCGCTTCTTCTTGTTTGGTGACAAGGGTGGTTTCTTTCTTTTCCAAATTTTTTAGATCCGCATCCTGTTGCGCTAAAAGTTCTTGGTCCGCTTTGATAATTTTGGAAACGGCACCTATTCTCGCTACGAGCTCACTGATACTTCCGGAACTAAGCAGGGCATCCAGGTAGGAAACATTGGTACCGCTTTGCTGATAGACTAGTGCCCGTTCTTTTACGAGAGATGACCGCTTTTCGGTTTTGTCCCGTAAATCGGCAATTTCCGTTTGCAGCTGTGGAATTTGGGATTGGATAGATTCTACCTCATGATTTGCAGCTGTCATTTTTTGATTGTTCTCATCCATCGTCTGATTTAAGACGGTCACTTGCTGGTTGATCGCATCAAGGCGGGTGATGACTTGTTCCTTATTTATTTCGCCAGGCTCCTCTAATAGTTTCTGTTCTTGTATATGGGAGAGTTCCTCCGCATGCGCTAGCGAAGATGATAGCGGCATATAAACGGTAAACAGTATGAAAGCGAAAAGCAAGACGGCTAGTTTCCTGATCATTCCTATCACTACTTTCCTATTATAGACTAAATGAGATGAAAATACTAAATTTTCTAATTTTTCAGTACAAACGGTAGTATAACATGCTATTTTAACAGGACTGTAATAGGAGAATTACAGTTTGATATCAGAGGTATAACAGTGTGAAAAATAACTGTAAGAAAATTCGGTTTTTTACGAAAAACAGGAGGAAAATGTGATTCCCGACTCGTATATGGTTAAAGTGTATGGATTAATGGCTAACACAATCATGGACAGATGGGGGAATGAGAATGAAGGTGGAAAAAAGTGAAGGGAAGCTGTTATGGGAACCTTCGCAAGATTTTCAGGAACAATCAAGGTTAAGGCAATTTATGAAGTGGCTGGAGGAAACAAGGGGACTTTCCTTCACCACATACGAAGAATTATGGAACTGGTCTGTTACGAGTGTGGAAGGGTTTTGGTCTGCTGTCTGGCATTTCTTTGAGGTCCAGGCAAAAACCCCCTATGAGGAAGTATTAACTAACCGAACCATGCCTGGTGCTAAATGGTTTCCCGGGGCAGCCTTAAATTACGCTGAACATATTTTTCGAAATGAGGTTCCGGAAAAAACGGCGATTATTTTTCAAACAGAACTCCGTCCACAAGGGGAAGTAACGTGGTCGCAATTAAAGAAGGATACGGGTGCTGTTGCCGCTTATTTAAAAGCTTTGGGGGTGAAACCTGGAGACCGTGTCGCCGCTTATGTTTCCAATATCCATGAAACCATCACGTCCTTCTTGGCATGCGCCTCAATCGGGGCGGTTTGGTCTAGCTGTGCACCGGAATTCGGCATCATGAGCGTCATCGACCGGTTTAAGCAAATCGAGCCAAAGGTTCTGTTCGCAGTGGATGGATATCGTTATGGAGGAAAGGATTTTAACCGGATTGACGTATTGAAAAAAATCCAGTCAGAATTACCGACACTCAAACAAACGGTGGTGATTCCGCATTTATCACCGGATCCTGCGATCGGGGAGTTAACCAACGCAGTTCTCTGGAAGGATGTTTTGGGGCAAAATCAAGATAGGCCGCTATCCTTCGAGCCGGTGTCGTTTGACCACCCGTTGTGGATTTTATATTCGTCCGGCACTACCGGGAAACCGAAGGCGATTGTCCAAAGCCAAGGGGGCATCCTGCTCGAGCACTTGAAGCTAAGCTGCCTGCAAAAAGGATTGACGAGTGAGGACCGGTTCTTCTGGTACACGACGACTGGATGGATGATGTGGAATGTAGTTGTAAGCGGTTTATTATCCGGAGCGTCCATTCTTTTATTCGATGGAAATCCTGGCTACCCGGATTACGGGACGCTTTGGAAATTTGCGGAATCCACGAAAATGACGGTGTTCGGGACCAGCGCAAGCTTCATTACCTCCTGTATGAAGGAAGGATTAAGGCCGAAAGAGAAATTCGACCTGTCTCATTTAAAAAGTATCGGATCGACCGGTTCGCCGCTCCCGGTGAGTGGATTCGAGTGGGTATATGAGCAAGTGAAACAGGATTTATGGCTGTTTTCCACCAGCGGCGGCACGGACCTGTGCACCGCGTTTGTCGGCGGCTCGCCGTTGTTGCCGGTTCATTCCGGCGAACTGCAGGCGCGCTCGCTCGGGGCTTCGGTGAAGGCCTTCAATGACCAGGGCGAGGAACTGACAGATGAAATAGGCGAGCTGGTCATCACAGAACCCATGCCGTCGATGCCGATTTATTTTTGGAACGATGGTGACGGGGAGCGCTACCGCAGCAGCTATTTTGATGTTTACCCGGGCATCTGGCGCCATGGCGATTTTATTAAAATCACGTCACGGGGAAGCGGCATTATCTACGGGCGGTCTGATGCGACCATTAACAGGGGCGGAATCCGGATGGGAACGAGCGAAATTTACAGTGCCCTTGAAACCATACCGGAAGTTTTGGACAGCCTGGTGGTCGATATTCCGGTTACCAGCGAACAATCCTATATGCCATTGTTTGTGGTAGTCAGACAAGATGCCCTGTTAACCGATGAGGTCAAGCAGCGAATCAACCAGGTCATCCGGCAAAACTGTTCGCCGCGGCATGTCCCAAATGAAATCATTCCCGTCGCTGAACTGCCGAAAACATTGAACGGCAAAAAGCTCGAAGTGCCGATTAAAAAAATATTAATCGGCACACCAGTTGAAAAAGCTGTCAATCCAGGCTCACTGCTAAATCCGCATACACTGGAATTTTTTACGGAGTATAAAAAACAATTGGACACAAAGTTCGGTAATTAAAGACATTTATATGAAAAAGCGTGTGATGGCACGCTTTTTTATTTTGTATTTTTCCTGTACTTTTTGTAATGCTAAAGGGGGAAGTTAAAATTTTTCTGTAAAATACTAACTCCAGCTGAAATGCCACAATATGCAAAGGAGGATGAAACATGGAAAAGGAAGAAAAAAATCTGCCCCAAGAGTATGGCCAAGAAGTGAAGGGACAACTGAACAACACAAAAGGTCAAGATGGGCAGGCATATACAGAGGATAATGATATTCAGACCGACAGTGTGGTCATCATTGGACACGGGGATCCCAATCTGTCCCCGGATGCTGGAAAACCTATGATCTAAACAATAAAGGAGACAATGTGAATGTACTTTTACCGAGAAGACTTAATCAACATGATTGTTCCCGATAAACCGGACCCGGAAGCAGCCAAGGTGCTGCAAGAAACATTGGGGGGACGCTTTGGCGAGATGCGCACGATGATGCAGTTTTTCTTCCAAAGCTCCAACTTCCGCGGCAATGCCAAGGCTTACCGTGACCTCATTCGCGGCGTGTTCCTTGAGGAAATCAGCCATGTGGAACTGGTGCAGACCACCATCAATCAGCTTTTGAATGGTTCTGGAGAAGAAGCGGTTGGTGCAGGGGGAACGGAAGGGGCCCCGTTGGCGGATGCCATCAAGCACGCGAACCCGCATCATTATATTATGGGCGCCCAAGCCTCACTTCCTGTCGATGCTTACGGGAACCCTTGGAACGGAAACTATGTTTATAGCCACGGGAATCTAATCAGCGATTTATTGGACAACGTGGTTTTAGAGTCCACTGGAGTATTGCAGAAATCACGGATTTACGAAATGAGCAGCAATAAAACCTTCCGGGAAACATTAGCCTTCTTGATTGTGCGCGATAATGCGCATCAGAATGCATTTGCCAAAGCGCTCGAGACACTTGGCGTAAATTGGGGAAAAATTTTTCCGGTTCCGAACTATGACATCAATAAATATCCGGAATGCCGCAAATATGTCGAAATGGGCTTCCATAATGCCCAGTTTAATTTCCGCCTGGATGAAACCCTGATCGGGCAAATATTCCAAGGGGAATCGCCAAGCAGGGATAGCGGAACGCTTCAAGTTGTACCTCCGCCACAGGGATACCCCGTACCCGTCATGCCGGAAATGCCAAATGAGCATAGCCCTGGAATCCATGATTTAAATGCTTAAATAACCGCTTGCAAAGTGCCTGAATCAAGGGCACTTTTTGTTGTTTTACGGCTTTTTTTAAAAAAAGAGAATATATTTACAAATCGAATTCCCAGGAGTAAGATTAGTTCATCATTAGCCCCAGGATTAATTTTCCACGAAGGAGAAGACATAATGGACGTGTTAAATAAACGGGGAAAAATCATTCAATTGCACCCGGCGCAAATTCTGGTGATCGGTTTTGGGACCCTGATTTTATTAGGCACATTATTGTTAATGCTGCCCATCTCGACAGTAGAAAAGGGGAGGGGCCTGCATTTCATTGATGCATTGTTCGAATCCACCTCTGCAGTTTGTGTAACCGGGTTGTCGGTCGTGGATACCGGAAGCACCTTCACCCATTTCGGGCAAATGGTCCTGCTGTTTTTGATCCAGGTTGGCGGGTGGGGATTTATGACGATTGGTGTGTTTATGTTCGTTCTCCTTGGAAAAAAAATCGGATTGAAAGAACGATTGCTCCTTCAGGACTCTCTGAACTTTTTCACCATATCCGGGGTAGTAAAATTGGTACGGCGGATCATTCTGATTACTTTTATTGTGGAACTTACCGGTTTTCTCATTTTAACCATCCGTTGGTCGTTCGACATGCCCTTAAGTAAAGCGGCTTATTACGCGTTATTCCACACCATTTCCGCGTTCAATAATGCCGGTTTCGGTCTCGAACCTGACAACATGAGCCAATGGGTGGGAGACCCTGCGGTAAACCTTGTCATAACTTTGCTGATTATGATCGGGGGTATTGGTTATACCGTCATATTGGATGTTTGGCAAAAACGCTCGTTTCGGAAGCTCTCGCTTCATTCCAAATTGGTCCTGTCTATTACCGGAATTCTTCTAATGGCAGGTTTCCTGGTAATCCTGCTTGCAGAATATCATAATCCTGCCACCCTGGGAAAACTGAACTGGAGCGACAAACTATGGGCTGCCTATTTCCAGTCTGTTGTCCCGAGAACCGCGGGGTTCAATTCCATTGATATTGGTCAGATGACGTTATCTTCATGGGTGTTCATAATGGCCTTGATGTTTATCGGGGCGTCGCCGGGTTCCACCGGAGGCGGGATTAAGGTCACAACCTTTGCAATTATCATTCTCGCGTTTTGGTCATTCCTGACGGGAAGAGGCAATGTAAATATTTTTAAAAGACGAATTTCATGGGAATTGGTCAACAAGGCAATGGCCATTGGAGTAGCCTCGATAATTTTCATGTTTATCATCTTTTTTATTCTGACTTTTACGGAAAAAGCGGGTATGGGCGCTCTATTGTTTGAAGTGATATCGGCCTTTGGAACCGTGGGGTTAACCACCGGTTTGACGCCACAGTTATCACCGGCAGGCGAATTGTTAATATCCTTATTAATGTTTATCGGACGGCTTGGACCCTTAACATTGGCCTTTGCCTTATTGAAAAATCAGCCAGAACCTAAAGTGAAATATGCAGAAGAAAAAGTACTACTGGGATAGAAAAAAACGCACACGATGAAGTGTGCGGCCAGGCTGTCGAACTCTCGGCAGCCTATTATTTTATTCATTTGATTTAAATTTTATTGCGTTAATTGGCTATAATTTCATTGACATACAGGCAGCTCTTTCTACTGACTGCCACAATATGAAAAAGAGGGCAGAAAACTTGGTAAGGTTAAAACAAGTTTGTTGATATACTTAAAGTCAAGTTTGCCCCCTGTTGATTGGAGCGGAGGGCACTCGACTCCTGCGGGATAGAGAGGTCACTGGAAACCCCGCAGGCGCTTTCAGCACCGAGGAGGCTCCAGGACCTCACCGCGGAAAGCGAGTGTCCGGAGCGGAAATCAACAGGACTACTCGCAGGGACAGCCGTTTAATCGGATATTTATAATCGGATAAAAAAATTGCCGAGAATAATATACTTTCTCGACAATCTTACGGTTTATTTTTTATCGAATTGTTTTCAAAGCGCCGCTCCATGAGAGGACTTCATCGAGCATGGCATTGACATTGGTAAGGTGCAATTCAGCTGGTTTGAATTCTGAGCCGTTTTCGAAATCAGTAAACAAGGATAAAGTTGGATGTGTTCGGACATCGGCAATTTTTAATTCGCCGCAAATTCCGCGCAGGTGTTCAGCCGCACGTGCCCCACCTGTTGACCCATAGCTTACAATCCCTGCAGCCTTGTTGTTCCATGCGTCACGGGCAAAATCAAGGGCATTTTTTAATGCGCCTGTAATGCTGTGGTTGTATTCTTGAACGATAAACACGAATCCATCTAGGCTTGCAAGTTTTTCATTCCATTTTGCGATTCCAGGTTCTGTTCCATCCGTTGTGCCTAAGAATGGAAGGTTAAAATCAGCGATATCTACGATTTCATAATCTGCATCAGCACGGCTGTCAGCGATTCCTTTTACCCATTCGCCAACTTGAGGGCTAACGCGTCCCTGGCGTGTGCTTCCTAAAATGATACCGATTTTTAATTTTGGATTAGTCATGGTTATATCCTCCTTAGTTGTTTGACCAAATAACTTGTTCAATAACCCCATATGATGTCCCTCCTGATGAATGTATAAAAAATATTTATTTTAAGAATGTTTTGAAATGAAATATTTTTAATTCAAGATAAACATCAAAAAAAGAGATTGCAAAGTTATCGGATTCGTTTATCTTGAAGCAAAATATTTTTAATTCGAGATAAATGATAATATACTAAAAGGAGAATGTCAAGTAACTGAATTAGATTTAGGAAACATGAAAAAATAACATCAATACTAGAAGGGAAGAGAACAATGGAAAAATTCCATAAGAGTCCAAATATATTTGTTGGGGAAGTCAATATCAAAGTAAAGAATCTGGAATACTCGACAACGTTTTATCAGAATGTCATTGGCTTAAAAGTCTTAGAAAAAACAGACAGGAAAACGGTGTTAACCACAGACGGCAAAACAGCCCTATTAACACTCGAACAGCCTAATGATGTCATTAGTAAACCGCAACAGACAGCTGGTTTGTACCATTTTGCGATCCTGCTGCCAACCCGTGCCGATTTATCCGTCTTTTTACGTCATATACTCGAAATTCGTTACCCTTTAGGTGCAGGGGACCACTATGTAAGTGAAGCTTTGTACTTAAATGACCCCGACGGCAATGGGATTGAAGTATATCGGGACCGTCCTTCATCGGAATGGACTTGGAAGAATGGTTTGGTTGATATGGCGACAGAGGAAGTGGATGCAGAAGGGATCTTGGCGGAAAGCAATGCGGAATGGAACGGTTTACCAGCAGGTACTGTCATGGGCCATATTCATCTTCACGTTTCCGACTTGGCTGCATCACAAGAATTTTATACAAAGGGCCTTGGATTCGACATTGTCAGTCACTACCCGCAGGCCGTATTTTTATCGACTGGAGGATACCATCATCATATCGCCATTAATACATGGCAGGGGGTAGGTGCTCCCACTCCGCCGAATAACAGTGTCGGACTGAATTGGTATACACTGGTATTTCCGGATGAAGCGGCAAGAGAAAAAGCGGTCCAGCGGTTAAATAGCCTGCATGCACCGGTTGAAAAAAAGGCTGATGATTATGTAACTAATGATCCTGCTGGCAACAAAATCCGATTGGTTGTTGGGAATCATTAAATTTTCAGTAGTTTGGTCACTGATTTATCAGGGGCCATTTTTTTATGTCTAGCACACATTTCGGAGCAAAAAAAAATCCGGAGCTTGTCCGGATTTCAGATATTTTTAATTAAGGGGGGTGTTCGGTAACAAGAATTATATTACACCCTAAATATGAACAAACTATGACCAAAATTTTAAACATCTTGGTACAGACGGTTATTTTTTTAAAATGTAAGCAAAATATAAGGGCTTGCTAGTGATGAAAAGGAGGATTCTGATGCCGAAGAAAAAACAAACACCATCACCGGAAGTGGATCAAAAGGAACTAATCAATGACAGGGTCCAGTCCCTCAGGGAAAACAACTTCGAACGTGACCATGTCCGCCGCGGCACTCCCAATGGTGCAGATGGACAATAATTTCCTAAAACGAAGGAGAATAGGCTCCTTCGTTTTTTACATGCATGAGTATAACGGTTGTAATTAATGAAAAAATTAAAAACAAAGAGTGCTTGAGGTGAAGGTATGGAAGAAAAGCAAAGGGAATTCTTAAATAAATTCCATAGCCAGATGGCAGAAATGAATCGTTTGGAAGGAGATTACTGGAGATAAATTGCAGATTTTGGTAACTGGCAATTTTGGGTGAATGTTGTCTTACTGGTGCTGCCATTAATCATTTTAATCATTGCCATTGACCGGCGCAAAATTTTTCAAATTTTATTCTTCGGTTTTGTCATACACGCTGAATTATCCGGATACAATGGCGGTTGCCAAAGGCGTCGTAACCCATGTATATCCGTTGCTGCCGACTTTCAATGTGAATTTGTCAATCAACACATCCGTTATTCCTGTCATTTTCATGCTGGCGTATCAATACGGGATCAATAAAAACAGAAATCTTTATCTGGTTGGGCTGGCAGCCAGTATCATGACAGGGTTGATATTGGCTATAATCTCAAAATCATCCGGCTTTTTAGAACTTCACAAATGGATGAAAGTTTGGTTTGTGTTTCTTACCGATTACTTAGAATTTATTATGGCTTATTGGCTCACATCCTTTTTTTTATGGTTAAGTAATAATAGGAATACTAGATAGTGAAAACACAAGGAAAAGATCTCTCCATCCAAGTTAATGGAGATTTTTGTATGTAAATTTGAAAAAATGAGTGATTGGAAACGACCTAAAGGATAAAGTCCAGTGAAGCGTGGTGATGGTGATGATTGCTGAAACAATTGGGGTACTTTTGATAATGATTATAGGCATTATAGGGTGCTTATATTTCATTCGCTTCAATTGGAAACGCTATGGCTTAATTTTTATCATTAGTGTCGTTTCAGTTAATCTGTTGTGCTATCTCTTTACTTATGTAGGTTTCTATTCTTTTCCATACAATGCCTTGCACGATCACCTGCTCATACCGTATGGGGTGACTTCCACTGTATTTCCGTTTTTGACGTTAGTTGGAGTCAGGTATAGCCCCGAAAAATGGGTCTGGAAGATCCCATTTTATTGGGCCATCGTCCATCTCGGTGTCCTAGGTGAAGTCATCTTAAAGCATTCGGCCATTTTCAGGTTTGAACCGGAATGGGACTTGTGGGACAGTTACACCTTATGGTGGATCTACTTTTTATTATTTGAACTCCTTGGCGGAAAAATTGTCCCAAATGAGAGTCGAAAACCGCTCTGTTCCGACTTGTTTAGATATGGAAATGGGGCATGGGTTATTTTCCATCTCATTGTGATTACCACGATTTTCCTTGCTGGAGTGTACGTTGGCGTAACCGTATTTAAATAAGGGTAATCTATTTTTGCGCTGCTGGCTTTCGGTAAAAACCTTTATCCCGATGATACAACACGATGGCAATAACCAAAATTCCGGAAGCAATCCAGATCGATGTGTTGCCTATATAAGTGGTGGAAAACGTTCCGCACATAGCACCAAATACAAAAGCAAGGATAATGACAAAAAAGTCGATAAATTGTTTTTTTGCCTCCGGATTGTTCTCTTTGACAGCCAAATAGGCAGCTTGGGTGGCCGTACGGAGGTTCCCAGTTGTCATCGTGGAATTGTATCCCCATTTGTCAATTTTGTTAAATGTAGAAATTTGCAAGGAGGAAACAAAGCCAATACACACGGTGACCACAATATCGGGCATGCTGGCTGGCATGAAGCCGACAACGATTGAAACGAGACATTCCAAAATAAGAATCGACCGCCGGTAACTATAAACGAGTTCCCTCACATGGGGAATCTTCACGATTTCCGCTACTAATACCCCCAAGATAAAAGCTACGATTGGTGGAATATATTTCAAGGTTTCTTTCCATTCACCGTTAGCCGCTTCGACGGCAAACAAGACCATGTTTCCAGTCTGGGCATTGGCAAACACCCCGTCACGGCTAATAAAAGTATAGGCATCCAAAAAGCCGCCGACGATGGCCAACAAACCGCCTAAATAGATCGAATTCGAATGTAATGAGGGGATGGTACTGTATTTTTCTTTCATGGGTTGTTCTCCTTAAAGCCAAAGGTATCAATAATATTTGATAAAAGTAAAATGAACATTCCTGGTGACAACTGGATGGGAATCTTGAACAACGATGCGCCCATCCAAATGGCAACTTCCTAAGGATAAGACGATATTAAATTTTTTTCAAGAAGGAATGTCACACCTTAGGAAGAATAAAATAAAGGATTACATAAAGGGGGAGAAATAATTTGTTTACTAAGATAGAATTGTCCGATATAAAAGCGCTTCAGGAGGCATGTGAAAGGGAGGGAGGCTTCCACCTCAAACTCAATTTTGAAATGCTGGAGAGCCGTGCGCAAAACCAAAACGATGACTACTTGCATTATGAAGAGGGGAAACTTGTTGGGTTTCTAGGCTGCTATTATTTTGGAAGTAAAGTCGAATTGTGCGGAATGGTGCATCCGGATTACCGCCGGAAAGGAATCTTTTCCAATCTGCTGGAGAAGGGATTGGCGGAGGCCAAGAGACGGGCGGCACAGGAGATTTTATTAAACGCTCCAACAAGCTCGTTAACCGCAAAGGAATTTTTAAAAACCATTCCATGTGAATTTTCGGTTGCAGAATATCAGATGCAATGGCATGACACAACATTGCTCGACGATTCCTCCATTACCATAAGGCCATCAGTTTCCGAGGCGGATTTGGAGTCGGAGATCCAGCTGGATGTGTTGGGGTTTGATGAGGATGAAGCGTCTGCACGGGAGTTTTCCCAAATAATCCGCGAGAGCAGCCAAGACCAACGGATGTTGATTGAAGCAAACGGAAGGGTAGCCGGAAAAATCCGTGTATCTGAATCCGATGGGGAAGCGTGGATTTATGGTTTTACCGTATATCCCGAACTTAGAGGAAAAGGGATCGGAAGAAAAGCGTTGTCTAAAGTCGTCGCCATGGAACAGAAAAAAGGATTGCCTGTTTTTTTGGAAGTCGAAGCAAGAAATGCCCATGCACTTGGTTTGTACGAATCATGCGGGTTTAGAAGCTATCATTCACAAGATTACTACAAATATCTCGGGTAAAACTGACCGGGCAAAATAAGCAGCATAAATGGAGGGAAGGTGAGGACACCTTCCCTTTTGCCAACCTATCAGAAATGAAATCTGGTCTTCGAGAATTGTCCAGCTTTAGCGCCGCAGCAGTGAGATTCCTTCGCTCTCCTCCCTGTCATATGGCGCTTGCGCTTTTCTTAGTTAGGAGCGTTGAATTGTAGAGGTATTGAAGTTTTTAATCATTTTTTGCAGGTTTCTGTGTCCCTCTCTTAATTTGATTGTCTCTTCCAGGATTTTTTGAAATCCTTCGAGATCACGGTCCGTGGCATTTAACAAGGTTCTGGGGATACCTTCGACAATTTGTTGGAGGGATATTTCCATGCTTATTACATACCGCCTTTCACTTTTGGTTTAGACATCTGTAAGCGTCTCCTTTTACTATTTATCGGAACAGTGGGATTTTCCTGCTGTTTTACCGCAAAAATTTATCCTCAAATCTCAACAGTTTTTTTCATTTCTTTATGCATTTTGTCAGGTTTCTTCTAAATATGTAGGAGAAACAAGAAGATTCTAGGGCGGAAGATAGAATAACACTAGCCCAATGACCTATAGACCTAGATGAGTATAGGATGGAAATCGAATAAGGAAGGAACGACAATGAGAGAATATTGGCGAGTGCTATTTGTTTAGGTACATAAAAGATACGACTTCTTAGGGGGATTTTATGGAGATCTCGATGCTATTGGAGTACGGCTGGGTCCTGGTGATATTAATATTTTTAGAAGGATTGTTATCTGCAGACAATGCTCTAGTGCTGGCGATTATGGCGAAACATTTGCCCAAGGACCAACAGACGAAAGCGATTAATATGGGGCTGCTAGTTGCATTTGTGTTTAGGTTCGGAGCTATCTTCATCATTTCCTATCTCTTTGATGTTTGGCAAATCCAGGCCATCGGGGCCGCGTACTTAATTGTCATTTCTTTAAGGCATTTACTAAAAAAAGACCACAAAAACCATAAGAAAAGGGGAAGAAGTTTTGCTGTGACGGTCATGCAAATCTCTTTGGCCGATATCGCTTTTGCGGTGGATTCTATTCTGGCAGCTGTGGCTCTGGTGATTACCCTGCCCGAAACACCGTTTGTTCAATTCGGGGGAATGGACGGGGCACAATTTATCGTGATTTTGATTGGGGCTATTTCGGGCTTACTCATCATCCGGTTTGCGGCAGGTTTTTTTGTTAAGATTTTAACAAGACGGCCCAGTCTAGAGACGGCTGCGATGTTGATCGTGGGCTGGGTGGGGGTCAAGCTGTTGGTCCACACTCTTGCGCATCCTGCCCTGAATAGGATCTCCCATGATTTTGTCGAGGGTCCCGTTTGGAATGTGATTTTTTGGACGGTCATGCTTCTTATCGCCATAGGCGGATGGTTTTTATCAAAGGAGAAAAAGCTGGCGGCCCATTAAGAGTTATTTTCACTCAGAACCTCTTTTTACGAGGGAATGGCATGCATGTATATTCTTACAACGTGGTCACCCAGCTCACTGGAAGGTCCGCTTTTATGGAATTGTAATATGCCCAAAGTAGAATATATTTTTACACGTTGAAGAAAATAAATGTAAATAAAGGGTAAGGGGATTTATGAATGGATTTGATTAAACCGATCAATATTAATGCCAGCAAACTGACTCCCGATAATCCGATGACGGCTGTAGAGGTCGGAAAAATGTGGGCAACCTACGTGGGGAATAGCATGTCAAACCGAATATTGAGTTATTACCTGCGAAATGTGGAAGATGAAGACATTAAAACATTATTGGAAAATAGTTACAACCTTACGATTGATTTTATGGAAAGAATTAAAACCTTCTTCAATAAGGAGAACTTTCCGATTCCAGTCGGCTTCACAGAAGAAGATGTCAATCTGGATGCACCAAGGTTGTTTGAGGATGAATTTTATGTTCATTATTTAAAATATGCAGCCAAAGCGGGCCTCAGTTTATATGCGGTGGCGGTACCATTGGCCATGAGGGAAGATGTACACGAATTCTTTATTCATTGCAATAAGTACACGACGATTCTTTTAGGACAGATTAATAATATTTTAATGGAAAAGGGGTACATCATCAAACCACCGGAAATCCCCGTCCCGAAAAAAGTGGAATTTGTAAAAAAACAAGGTTATATGAAAGGCTTTATCGGTGATGTACGCCCATTGCATGCAATGGAAATCACGCACCTTTACGATAATATCGAAAGCAACTGTGCCAGTAAAGCGTTACTGGTGGGTTTTAGTCAGGTGGCCAAAAATGAAAAAGCAAGGAATTTCTTTTTAAGAGGAAAAGAAATCACTCAAAAGGCAGTGGAACATTTTAGTGATGTCCTCAATCACGACCATCTGCCCGCTCCTTCCCTGATTGACCATTTAGTGACGGATTCCACGGTTGCGCCGTTTTCAGACAAGCTGATGGTGTTTCATAAAATTGATATGTTTAATATAAAAATCAGAGCCTTTGGCAATTCATTATCATTGAACGGACGAAGAGATGTCGGATTGCTCTACTTTAAATCCATCGCAGACGTCACCCTATTTGTCGAAGACGGGGCCAATATCATGATTGAAAACGGCTGGATGGAAGAACCGCCGCACGCCGTTGACAGGGACCATTTATCTGCCAAACAAAATTAAAAGGACTTTGTCGCATTAAAGCGGTGGGGGACAGGCCCCCACCGCTTTAATGCGACAAAGTGTTTTGTAAATAGGTCTTTACGCCTGTTATGGATAATCGTGGTATTAGGTAATAATAGGAATGTTAGACTACTACTTTAGCACTGGAGTATGGAATTGAAATGGTAAATGCAATTTACGCCTGTGTTTGGTTGGCGGCATTATTTAAATGGGGGGATTGGAGAAACTGGAAAGCGTATTATCCCACCATTCTTTTCTTTATATTAGGATATTTCCTTTATTTATATTTATTGTCTGATCGTTATCCGATGTGGAGATATTCTCCTCCTAATATAGACCAGCAATCAGGAATTACTAATACACATGTTGCACTTTCCATCATGCTCATTAAATACCCGGCGACCATCTTAATCTATTTATCCAAATTCCCAAATGGTCAAATCATTAAGAAGGTATTATACATACTCTGCTGGGTGATTATTTTTGCTGTTAATGAGTTTATCGACCGAAAAGGCCATCTTATCAAATACTACAATGGCTGGAACTATTATTGGTCGATTCTATTTAATGCAGTCATGTTTTTCCTTCTTTGGGTTCATCATAAAAAAACCATGTTGGCATGGGTTCTTTCCATCCTGTTTATCGTGTTTTTATGGAAAAGTTTCCATGTTCCTTCATCTGTTTTCAGATAAAAATAAGAGGATTGAATTCTCTTATTATTTTGTATTATTTTGCTATTCCGCACATTTTGCAAACGCTTTCACGTTTAAAAAAACAGCAGTATAATAAGGGTGTCAAGAATCCAAGACCCAAGCGGGGGAGGAATTATCCATGCTTATTGACTTTTTATTTGAACTAAGAAATTGGCTGCTTGCCGAGCCAATCGACGAGACTCTGGAGTTTGAACGGTTAGAATCCAAGCACACGAGAGTCCACCATGATGAGGATATTTACGAGAGAATCCGGGTACATTAAATTTTTGGAAGCCTTCTTTTTCAGAGGGCTTCTTTTTTTGTGTGCGCTCGAATCCGACCCCAAAATTATAATAGCTGCCAAATGTGTCGGAAAATAATAAAAATTTAGATAACTTATTGACAGTGGTGAAACAGGGGTCTATAATTTCCTTATTAAGGAAACTTTACAAAGTTTTTACATGGTTTTTACATGATTAGATTAATAGTTGATATGACCTTTTTTCTTATGTTTTCTATTCAATGCTTACTAGTAAATAAAGTTTATTTAGTACTTGAGGCGATTTTCTAGAACTAACGATAGAACGGCCAAAAAAGGGGGTAATGGTATGAGTATGATGGAAAGCATTTTGGAAAAAGAAGGGCGTAAGTTTCCGGGGGCAACCTATTCTGAGGTAGTATTAGCCCCAGCCTATGAGCATGCCAAGCAATCCTTGCTCGAACCGATGATTGAAATCCATAAAGCCCACTTGATCATGCTTGTGGAACAAGGACTACTGGAGGAAAGTGAAGCTGCACAAATTATGAAGGGAATTCACGCTCTTGATAAGGATGCACTGATTCAATCCACCTATGATGGACAATATGAGGACCTGTTTTTCCTTGTTGAAAGTCAAATTATGGACGTTGCCGGCGAAATTGGCGGCAGTTTGCACCTTGCTCGAAGCCGGAATGATATGGGGGTTGCCATCTACAGGATGGTTCTAAGGGATAAGCTTCACATTTCCCTCAACTCTCTGCTATCTTTCCAGGAAACCCTTCTGACGGTGATTGATACCTATAAGGAAACCATTGTCTTGGGGCATACCCACACGCAGCAGGCCCAGCCGATGACGTTTTCTCATTATCTTCTCGGAATGTACGACTGTCTAGACCGCGACATCAAAAGATTGACGGCGGCCTATGATACTTGCAATACCAGCCCGCTTGGCGCAGCAGCCTTGACGACGACTGGATTTCCGATCGACCGAACCAGGGTTGCTGAGCTTTTAGGATTTCCGGAAATCATCAAGAGTGCGTATGATTCCATTGGCGGCGCTGATTATTTAGGTGAAATTGCCACAGCTTCCCAATTAACCTTTATCAATCTTGGCCGGTTTTCACAAGACCTTCTCTTATGGTCCACACAGGAATTTTCAGGCATCCGTGTGGCAGACCCCTATGTGCAGACAAGCTCCATCATGCCGCAAAAAAGAAACCCTGTCTCACTCGAGCATATTCGTGCCTTGAGTTCAAGCGGTATTGGCAATGCCCAAACTGTCCTCCAGATGTTACATAATACACCATATGGCGATATCAATGATACCGAAGATGATCTTCAGCCTTATTTATGGAAGTGCCTGAAGCTAATTGATCAAGTTTTTCGGTTAACAAAAGCAGTCGTTGGCACGATTGAGGTAAATGAAGCCCTTTTAAAAAGAAGAGCCCAGGAAAGCTTTGCAACCATAACGGAGTTAGCTGATACCCTATTTAGGGAAGTGCACATTCCGTTTCGTACCGCTCATTCCATTGCCAGTCAGGTGGTAAAAATTGCCACGGCCAGGGGACTGAATGCTACCCAAGTGAATGCTGGGCTTGTGGATGAAGCCGCCGAAGCAGTTGTTGGTTATCCACTCCATTTACCGGAGGAAGCCATTCTCGCTGCAATGGACCCAGAACACTTCGTTAAAATTCGCTCATTGCCTGGCGGACCAGCACCTGAGGAAATGAAGCGGGGGATCATGGAAAGAAGAGCCAGTTTGCATCAACATATTTCTTTCCTTAAGTCAGAACTGAAACGAATGGCAGATTGTAGGGAAAAACTAGATCAACTTACAAACCAGTGGGGCAAAGCGGATGAACCCGATACCAATCCTGGCCATTGATGGAGGCGGTACGTGCTGCAGGGGAGCACTTTGTGATGATGAAGGACAAATTCTTGCCTATGCAGAAGAAGGACCGGTCAACCATCAAAATGTTGGCCCTGTCCAAACGAATCAAACCCTGACCAAACTATTGCAAGCCCTTCTGGGTCAAATCGGAGGAACCACTTTGGAGGTTGATCGAGCCATTGTGGGGATGGCAGGGATTGACACAAATCAGGATTACCAAACGGTTAATAAAATTTTAATGGATAGTTTTGGTCAATCGCAGTTTCATGTGGACAAGTTGTATTTGGAAAATGACGCCATCATGACCTTGATGGGGATGGCAGAGGAGAAGCCGGGTGTTCTTGTCATAGCAGGAACTGGATCCATTTGTTGTGGCATGGATGGCAAAGGTCTTACCGCAAGGGTCGGCGGCTGGGGACATCTGATTGGGGATGAAGGCAGCGGATATCGAATTTCGCTGGCGGCCATTCAGCATATATTCCGTACCATCGACGGGCTGGAGGAACCTTCCGGGATTATGAATGAGGTCCTCTCCCATCTAAAACTAACTTCCATTCAAGAATTAATGACTTGGGTCTATAAAGCTGATTCTTCCATTAATGAAATGGCCTCGATCGCACCAGTGATTTTCCGGCTGGCCGATCAAGGCGAAGTCAAAGCAATGGAAATCCTTTCTCAGGCATCCGCTGATTTAGCCCATTGCTGCCAAGCGACGATTGAAAAGTTAGGATTGACCCATCAACCCTTCTCGCTTATTTTAGGAGGCGGCATTTTGCAGCATCACCGATTTGTGGCAGACCGTCTTATTCAAAGACTTGCCGAAACTTACTCGTTCGATTTCCATATCCTTGATAAGCAGCCGCTATTTTGTGCCTTGCTCTACGGCTTGCGTAAGGGAAAAGGAGTTTCAAATACCATTGAATCCAATTGTTCGCAGTCGCTCGAGGATTGGCAGTTAAGGTGCAAGAAAAAAATGGATTAGGTGTTTAGGAATCAATGAGAAGAATGCCGGGAATTAAAGGAGGTGAATAGGATGAAATCGATTGACACAGGGGAGGTCCAGCAATATTTAGATCAATTTTTAGATCAAGATCTTTATTATCATCTTGAAACCTCAAATGGCTCCTACGCCTCGCTCGAGGGTGAGCAGCAAACGTCGGTATGTGCCTTTATCCGAAACGGACGCATCCGTTACAGCCGCGGAAAAATTGCTGGGTCTGGGCCCTACAGTGTAGGGTTAAAGCTTGATGAAGGCTGGGTTTATGCAGAGGGCTTGACGGATTATGAATTGACCGAAACTGGTCAGCTTCTGCTTGGGGGCTATGACCATGAAGGCAGGATTGGCATTGCCTTAGAGCTTAGCCTGCATCCATTTTCGGTTTAATATCAAAAGAAAAGGAGGACTTGATGTTGTACAAGAAAATTCTTGCAATCTACCCACACCCTGATGATGAATCATTTGGAAAAGCAGGAGCCCTTGCGCTTCACGTAAAAGAGGGTGCTGAAATCACTTTGGTATGTGCCACATCGGGTCAAATGGGCCGAAGAATGGGGAAACCTTTCTTTGCAAACCGTGAAACCCTGTGGAAGATTCGTGAAAAAGAATTAAAAGACGCCTGCGAAGTGATTGGGATTAAGGATTTGCGACTTTGGCGGATGCTTGATAAGACGCTTCAATTTGAAGACCCGGAAGAATTAGCTGATCGAGTGGAACAGGTCTTAAAAGAAGTGAAGCCGGAACTGGTTTATTCCTATTATCCGAATTACGCTGTCCACCCCGATCATGATGCATTAGCAGAAGCTGTTATGCTAGCAATCTCCCGTCTTCCTCAAGAAGAAAGGCCAGTCGTGCGTGCCTCGGCTTTTTCGAAAAACTGTGAAGACATTATCGGCACCCCGGATCTTGTGATGGATGTTTCCGAGGTACTGGATGTGAAACTGGATGCGTATCGTGCTCATCGGTCGCAATCGGAATTCATTATCCAGAAGCTCGAACAAAGCATGGCGGTCCAAGCGGAAGTCAAGGAAGAACTGCTGAAACCATATCTAAAAGAAAGATATTGGACCATTCAGTTGTAGGCAAATGGGTAAGTAAAAAATTGTTATTTATAAAAGGGGGCTTTACCATTGAAAAAGTGGCTATTTAAAATGGTTGTAGTGGTTATGGCGTTCAGTCTTATCGCACTTGCCGGTTGCAGCAATAACGAAAAAACTTCGTCTTCTTCCAAGTCAAATGAAAAAGTGACCATTACCTACTGGCAATATACTTTCCCGGCAAAAGTAACAGAAATAAAAAGTTTAATTCAAAAATTTGAAAAGGAAAATCCAAACATTAAAGTCGTAGCACAAGATTTCCCGTATGATCAATATACCCAAAAAGTGACAGCCGCTATGCACGCGGGTAAGGGACCGGATGTCATGAACCTCTATTATGGCTGGTTACCGCAATATGTAAAGGAAGGCTATCTTCAACCAATCCCCAAAGACTTCATGAGCACTTCTGAAATTGAAGATTACTATATTCCAATGATTGAGGCCTCTAAGATTGACGGCAAATATTATTCCCTTCCTATAGCCGTACGTTCACTTGCATTATTTTATAACAAAGAAATGTTTAAACAGGCTGGACTTGATCCGAATAGCCCTCCAAAAACGTGGGACGAGCTGATTCAATACGCCAAGAAAATGACCAAGCGCGATGCCAGTGGCAATTTGGAACAGGAAGGCTTTGCTTGGGATGTAAATGGCCAAGGCTATCATGCATTTGAGGAAGTTATGCTTCGTCAATGGGGCGTAAAGCCGTTTAGTGATGATGGAAAAAAAGTACAATGGAATTCTTCTCCAAAAGGACTTGAAGCCTTTACTTATTGGATTAACATGTACAAGAAAGAAAAGCTTGGCGAACCATTATTTTTGCAAGGCTACAATACAGCCTTCAAAGCTGGAAAAGCAGGCATCATCATCGATGGTTCATTTGATATAACGGCCATCAAAGATGCAGCTAAATTTGAATGGGGTGTTTCGACTCTTCCTGTCAAAGAGGAAGGCGGACTGGAATCTAACTTTGGTTCTTATTGGACAAACGGAATCGCAAAAGGTGTAAAAGGGAAGCAACTTGAAGCATCAGAAAAATTTATTAAGTTCCTAATCTCCGAAGAAACCCAGAAGGAATGGTTAACGAGTGTTGGAGAACTGCCTGCTGCTAAATCTTTTGCCAATGACGAATCGATTAACAACGATCCAATCTACGGCCCATTTGTTCAAGGTTTGAAATCTGCGCATGCTACCTTCTTCGTGGATGAAACGAAGGAACGTGATTCGATCACTGCCCAAATTGATAAAATCTTATTAAATAATGAGCCTATTGATAAAACCTTTGAAAGTCTAGTAAAAGAACAGCAACAAATTAGAGATGACTATTTTAAAAATAACTAACTTCAACAGGTAGGGACGGTGGACGGATAGTGAGCCAGAATATCCGCATGAGGTTTTGGCGGGCGCTTTCCGTCCTCTGGTTTTTCAACAAACCATCTTAAGACTTTTGTGAAAGGAGGGTTTACCCTTGGCCCAAACGAGTATGGTTGAAAAAGGGACAAAAAAATCCTTGATAGAAAAAAGAGAAAGGCCGCCTATGAAACTGAAAACCAAGCGGACGATGGTGGCATATTCATTTCTAGCAATTCCTCTTTTATTCTTCCTATGCATTCGTATTTATCCAACTTTATATTCCTTTTCTATGTCATTCTCCTCGCAATATGGGGAGGGAGGATTTACCCTGGATAATTATCAACAATTATTCAAGGATGAAGTTTTTTGGAAATCAGTCTTGAACACGCTCAAATACGTAATCATTACGGTTCCTATTCAAATGGCTCTTGGTTTGCTGATCGCTCTTGGTTTGGAACGAATCCAGCATTTCCGCTCCTTCTATCGAATGATCTATTTCCTGCCCTACATTACCTCGGTCATTGCCGTCAGTTGGGTATGGCGTCTCATGTTTGATCCAAGCGTCGGCTTTTTTAATGAGCTGCTTAGCTGGTTTGGAATTCATTCGCAAAAATGGTTATCTGATCCTAAGTTGGCGTTGTTTTGTGTTTGTGCAGTCATGATCTGGCAGGCAATGGGATTTAGTATGTTAATCTTTATGGCCGGGATTCAAGGCATTCCCAAACAATTATATGAGGCCGCTCAAATTGATGGTGCAGGCAAATGGAATATGTTTTGGAAAATTACCTTTCCGTTATTAAATCCAACCATTGTCTTTTTGGCCGTAACAGGGGTCATTTCGGCTCTGCAGACGTTTGCACAGATTCAGAGTTTAACGGCGAGCAGTGGTGCAAGTGCGGGAGGACCTTTAAATAGCACCGTCAGCATTGTTGTTTACATGTACAAAAATGCCTTCCAGGAATTTAATATGGAATTTGCCTCTGCTGTAGCGGTTGTTTTATTTATCTTTATATTACTTGTTACCCTTTTGCAAATGAAAGTCTTAAACAAAAGCTATGAGTACTAGGGGGTGGTAGTTTTGAAAAAGAAGAAAGTGACTGGCATTGAATATCTGGTCCATCTTATCATGCTAGCCGGGGTCATTGTGGTGGCGTTTCCCTTTGTTTGGATGATTTTATCATCACTTAAGAGCTTGCCAGATTTCTATAGTTTTTCTTTCTGGCCAAAGAAGCTTGATTTTTCCGGCTATAAATATATTTTTCAGGAAACGGATTTCCTTCAGTGGTATCTAAATAGTATTATCATTGGAGCAATTGTGACGGTAAGCTGCTTGGTGTTTAACTCGCTGATTGGCTATACATTAGCAAAATTTAAATTTATTGGTGGTAAGGCCATCTTTATTTTGATTCTAAGTACCCTGATGATTCCTACGGAAATGTTGGTGATTCCTTGGTATGTGATGGGTACTAAGGTAAATTTAATCGATAGTTACTTAGGGATCATGTTTCCAGGGTTAATTGAGGCGTTTGGTATCTTTCTGATGAGGCAATTCATGTTGGGGATCCCGGATGATCTTTTGGATGCCGCGCGGATCGATGGAATGGGAGAGTTAAAAATCTTTTGGAGAATAGCGCTTCCTCAAGTAAAACCTGCACTATCAGCACTTGGAATTATTACGTTCTTAGGCAATTGGAATGCTTATTTGTGGCCAGTAATTGTGGTTTCTTCGGACAAAATGCGGACGCTCCCTGTAGGAATTTCTCTCTATGCGACGGGTGATAGTGGAGGGATTCAGTGGAATACCATCATGGGGATGAGCACGCTCGCGATTATCCCCATGATCATCGTTTTCCTCATCTTCCAGCGGCAAATTGTGGAAGGAATTGCGTTGACGGGAGTGAAAGGATGATATTTTATGGTCAATCGTTCAATTCCTGCAACTCCAAATCTATTAAGATTGTTAAATCGGCAAACTATTCTCCGATTGCTTGAACAATCGGTTACTATTAGCCGTACCGAATTACGGGATAAATCAGGACTCAGCATGCCAACTGTTTCCAGCGTGGTGAAAGAACTGTTGGAGGAAGGTTGGCTGCTAGAAGCAGGAGGCGGAATTTCCCAAGGCGGGAAGCCGCCTCAACTTTTCAAATTGAATCCGGATGCCCGGTATATCGGAGCGATTCAAATGAATCATGATAGAATTCGCATGAGAGTGGCCAATTTGACGGGAGAAGTTATTTTACATGAAGATTTCCACACACTTCATATTCCCGCAAAAGATCTCTGTGCTCTGGTTTCAGCTAGGATGAAAGCGCTTATCCAATCTTCGGACGGGATAAGTGAAAAGCTCTTGGGGATCGGGATTGCGGTACCGGGTGTGGTGGATGAATCAGGCATTGTTTCCGATGCGCCGGAGTTTGGATGGGAGCATGAGCCTCTCAAGGAACACTTTACCTTATTTTTCAACGATCATCGCGTGGTCGTTGAAAATGATGTCCGGTTAGCGGTGATGGGAGAGGCCTGGCGGCGCCAATTATTATCGGAAACGATGGTTTATGTCCATTTAAGTCATGGAATCGGTGCAGCACTCCTGATTGAGGGGAAACTATATCGCGGTGCCCATTTCGCAGCGGGGGAGATTGGCCACTTTATTGTGGACCCGCAAACGATTAAGAAACCTCCTAAGCTGCAGGGTGGAGATCAGGAGATTGCTTCACAATCCTCCCCAGGGGTAGAAGCAAGGGTTAGCCCATTTGGGGCAGAGCAGGGGTTTTTTGAGTCACATTTTGGAATGAGGCAATGGCTGGAAGATAGCGGGAACCGCCGGGAAAATGAAGACCGCCTGATTGGCTATCTTGCTTATGGCTTTGTCAATATTATTGCCTTGATTGACCCGGAGTCGATTGCCATCGGTGGTGATATGCCCTTATTGATTGATGGTTTTTTGGACCGCCTGCTGGAGGCACTAAAGCCTTTGGTGAGGAGCATGCCTGAAATCTATGTCACTCCCTTTGGGAACGATGCGCCATTATACGGTGCGGGTAGATGTGTCCTCGAGAGCAGCTATAATCCTAACTTTGTGAAGGATTTTTAATAGAATGGCTCTGTTAAACAACTATATTGATATTTGTCCTCCTGTACGTTCGATGTATATTGAAACAAAACCACGAACATATGTACAGGAGGTTTTCCATGTGTGTTAAAAGTGTTTTATATCTCCACATGGTACAAACTTCGACTTAGAATACATCACAGTCTAGAAACCAAAAAGTGGAGGTTTGAAATTGAGTAGAAAAAGCCTTGAAGAGATAAAAGAGTTAATAGAAAGACATGCACAGTCCATTCACGCACCTTTACATTTGCATCCAACATACGGGTATTCGCAAGATTTTGCGAGACCTCATATAGAGGTTGATCAAAAAGGTTACCATTATATCATTGTCGAAAGAGGAGTAGAACTAAAAAGGGTTACAACTGAAGAGTTGGACGAATTGTTGTTTCATGTTTTCGACGGCATTACGTTTAGCATGGCATTGGATTTTGAGTTGGATAATCGAGATAATACTCAAGACTTCAGGAGAATTTTGTTTAAGAAACAAGAAGAATTATTGGGGATCATCAACAAAGAATGGGCTGTCAGGAAAGAAAGAGAACACGAACAAATACTAGGAAGGCACCCATATTCCGATAGTTAAATTCAGATTCCAAAGCTCCACTATAAGGTTAATAGGGTAGTAAATAAGGATGGGTCACGAGGATCCATCCTTATTGGTGGTTTGCTGCTGGTCTATAGGAAAATCCGGTCAACTGGCGTAGGCGGATGCTTCAACTGTCGGATGACAAGCACCAACTGTCGGAAAACTTTCAACTGTCGCAAAAGGCACCCCAACTGTCGGATGACGTGCTCTAACTATCGGATAGGTTAGTCCAACTGTCGGATAACCTGCACCAACTGTCGAATCTATCTAATTGCCCCATGAGGTAAGAATGCATGTACACCCTTTGCCTGATTCACGATTTGTGTGACTCGCAAATCAACAGCGACACTCGCCAAAGCCATCGCTTCGGCTTTTTCAACGTGATAAAACTCTTGTATCAGTTCAACCATAGCATTCAAGGCTTCAGAGGTGGCCGCGTTTAAATCCTCATTAAAACCAAAAGTAACCCAGCCTGCTGGAGTTTTTGCTCTCGGCATGGTTACGTTAAGATCTTCGTGCACGATTAACGTGAAATCTACTAAATCCATTGGGCATTCAATTGCGGTACCGGAGACTTCGCCGTCCCCTTGCAGGGCATGTCCATCTCCAATGGAAAACAGGGCGCCCTCAACAGCTATTGGCAAGAAAAGGCTACTGCCTTTTACTAGCTCCTTACAATCGATATTTCCTCCTACATAACGTGGCGGTGTAGTCGTATGGACACCCGGTTCAGCAGGGGCCAAACCCATTAAACCGATGAAAGGACTAAGGCCGACATGAAAGGTTTTGGTTCCGATTTGACAGGTACCTGTCATCGTAGTGGAATTCAATTCCCAGTCTACCTGAACCCGTTCCGATTCGGAAATGCCTACGCTATCGTTTTGATAGTTTTTGATTCCGCCAGCCCAATTCCGTCCGTACCAAGCGGGTACCACATCATTCAATTTGATTTCGAGAACCATGCCTGGCTTTGCTCCGCGTACCGCAATGGGACCAAGCAACGGGTGGCCCGGTTTTGCTTCCTTTTCACGAGATCGATAGACGACTCGTTCCTCACCCTTCGAACGAGAATATCCCCACTGAATATCCAGCGTCGTCAATTGAACCGTATCCCCAGAATCCACCGTCAAAATTGGCTCATAATCCCTGCTAAAAGACCCATGCAAATACTTTTCGTCCAAACCTAACTTATGTAACAAAGCTGCTCACTCCTGAAGAAAAAATTATATATTTCTAAAATTAACAATATTAATATAACATTTCTTACACAATAATCAAACATTAGGAGCTGAACTTGCTCCATTAATGTGGCAACACGGTGAAGAGCTGGGGGACAGGCCCCCGGCAATTTAAAGTGGCAGCGCAATAAAGCGGAGGGACGGAGCTGTCCCACAATGGATTCGACGCCTATAAACATGGTAAAATAGTGCAATAGGCTGGAAACGGCTGGATGTTATTTGAGGGGGGATTGTAGGTTGAAGACCTATCAATCGAGGGCGGAAGTGCCTGATTATGAGAAGTGGAATTTCGATGATATTTATTCTTCAATGGAGCAATGGGAAGAAGATTATCGTGCCATTGAAGGCATGGTTGAAAGGATTAAGAAATATGATGGCGCCATTCATGATGGAACATCCCTTTATCTATATTTATCGGAGAAAGAACAACTTTCGGCCAAATTTAATCTCGTATACGTATATGGAATGCTGCAGGCAGATGTTGATACAAGAGATACCGCGGCACAAGCTTTGGTAGACCGAGCCAAGCAGCTTGCTGTAAAAATTAGTGCGGCATCGTCGTTTTTTATGCCGTTTCTCTTAAGCCTTGAGGAGAGCACACTAAAGCAGTATATTGCCCAAGTGCCACGCTTGAAATATTATGAAGAGGATTTGCTCGATTCTTACCGGTATAAAAAACACGTTTTAAGCAAAGAGCAGGAAGAAGTCTTGTCCAATCTGGGGGAAGCTCTTTCTGCACCAAGCCAAACCTATAACATGCTCAATAACGCTGACATCAAATTTGGGGAAGTGACGCTGGAGGATGGGGGTAAGGCTGAATTAACCAGGGGAATGTACTCCAAATGGATTGAAGATGAAGACCGAAGCAAACGCCAAGAAGCCTATAAAGCATATTACCAACCCTATTTGCAGTTAAAGAATTCGATATCCTCAACCCTTGCGGCCAATATTAAAACGAACGTTACCTTATCCCGGCTACGAAAATATCCTTCCGCACTGGAAAAAGGTTTATTTGGTGACATGGTGCCAAAGCAAGTTTATGAAAATTTGATTGAGGCCACCAAAGCGAATATTGGTCCGTTACACCGCTATAGCGAGCTCCGGAAGGAAAAACTGGGAATCGAGGAATTGCGTCAATACGATCTCAGTGTTCCTTTAACGGAAGGGGTAAAGTGGGAAATCTCCTATGACGAGGCGTTTGAAACCATCTTAAAGGCACTGGCTCCTCTGGGTGACGACTATATCAATACACTAAAGACTTTTAAAGATGCCCGCTACATTGATGTGCGGGAAACGCCGGGGAAACGCTCGGGCGCTTATAATCTGGGTGTCTATGGGGTCCATCCGTTTGTGTTGCTGAACCATCACGACGATCTCGACAGCATGTTTACCATGGCCCATGAATTCGGCCATGCTATGCATTCTTATTATTCCAGCAAGCACCAGCCAAGAATCTCGGCCGGTTATAGCATTTTTGTGGCGGAAGTCGCATCGACCGTCAATGAGGTATTGATGATTCATTATTTGCTGGAACAGGAAACAGACAAACAGAAACGGAAACATTTGCTGAATCATTTTATTGACCAATTCAAAGGGACGTTCTTTACCCAAGTGATGTTCGCCGAGTTTGAGAAGGTGACCCATGAAATGGCTGAAGCAGGCAAGCCGTTGAATGTGGAAGCATTCAATCAAGTCTACGAATCCTTATTCAGGGAATATCAAGGAGAAGTTGTGGTCTTTGATGAGGAAGTCAAATACGGCTGGTCACGGATTCCGCACTTCTACCGGCCATTTTACGTCTATAAATACGCCACCGGTTACGCCTCAGCCATCCATATTGCCGAAAGGCTTCTGGCTGGCGAACCGGGAACAAAAGAACACTATTTGGAATTCCTAAAAAGCGGCAGCTCCGACTACCCGCTCGAACTCCTTAAGAAAACAGGCGTAGACCTCACCACCCCGGAACCAATCGCCAACGCCTTAAACCGATTCGAACAACTAGTAACCGAATTTGCCGAAATACTCTAAAGCAGTAGCGCATTAACGCAGCGGGGGCCTGACCCCCGCCACGTTAAAGCATCACCGCAGTGGGGGACAGGCCCCCTTGTTAGCGATATCCTTCGGCGTTGGCTGGCTTTCCTTTTTCTAGTACTTCTTCAAGGTATCTGAATGCGTCTGGCTGGGAGCCGTCTATATCGTGGAACCCATACCTTTTGGCAAGCTGTCCGCTTGATAGTGACTGTCCGTTTAAACGGTGCTTATCAGGGTCCTTGGCAATGGCGGCTACGGCTCTTCCAGTATAACGGGGAGTTTCGGAGATGACGAAATGTGGTTCTTTTTTTACGGCATCCTGCCAATTTTCTTCCTTTACCCCATACACATCTAACATTAATTCTGAGCGCATCCACCCAGGCGACAGCGCTACCGCTGTTCCCTCATAAGGGCTAAGCTCGTGGGACAAAGACTTGGCCAACCGGATAATCGAATTCTTCACCAAATCATAATACAGACATACACGATAGCGGTTTTGGTTGTATTCCTCCGTGCCGTCTGTCATTTCCACGACTAAACCGCCTTTTTGTTTGATTAACAATGGAAGGGCGTAATGGCTAGTGATGAGATGAGTATCGATTGCCAACCGCATCATTCTTAGTCCTTTATCCAAAGAATGCTCCCAAACAGGAAGGTCCCATTCTGCTAAATGTTCACTGCCCCATATATCGTTGACCAAAATATCCAATTTTCCTTGTTCTGCCTCAATTCGTTTGATTAATGTCTTAACTTGCTGTGGAACAAGATGATCCACTTGGATAGCTTTTCCTCTACCACCCAATTCATTTACTAACTCTGCAGTTTCTTCAATAGTTTCGGGCCGCCCTGTTTCAGATTGATTAAATCTAGTTGTCCTGCCAGTTATATAAACAGTTGCACCTGCTGCACCTAATTCCATTGCAATTCCACGACCCGCACCTCTTGTGCCGCCTGCGACTAGAGCTACTTTCCCCTGTAAATGTTTCATTTCCATCACCTTCCAAACTTAGAATTACCTATAGTATAATCTTTAATGTAGACACCTTTTGTCATATATTCATTATTTTAAAAGGGGACATTTATGAGGGCGGACCGACTGATATCAATATTGTTGTTATTGCAAAATTGCGAAAAAATGACAGCAAAAGAATTGGCGGAGGAATTAGAGGTAACCGAGCGGACGATTCACCGGGACATGGAAGCATTAAGCGCAGCCGGTATACCCGTTGTGGCGGACAGGGGGAAGATGGGGGGATGGAGATTGCTGGAGCAATATCGTACCAATCTTACTGGTTTAAAAGCCAATGAAATAAAGTCCTTGTTTATCACGCCGTCGTTCCAGCTTCTTGATGATTTGGGCTTTACAGACAATTGGAAAGAAGCTCGACAAAAATTGATGGCGTCTATTCCTACACCGATGCGAATAAATGCAGCTGATGCATGGAATCGGATCCATGTGGACACAAGTAGATGGAGACAAGCACCGGAGAAAGTGGAAACATTTGTAACTCTGAAACAAGCCATCTGGGGAGACAAAAAACTTCAAATCGAATATCAGCGTGCAGATGGTGAGCTGCTCAACAGAACTGTGGAGCCGTTGGGATTAGTGGCTAAAGGAAGTACCTGGTATTTGATAGCACGTTCTGATGAAAAAATCCGAAATTATCGGGCATCAAGAATACTTGCGGCATCACTTGTGGAAGAACCATTCATTCGGCCGAAAGACTTCAATTTAGAAGATTATTGGCAAGAGTCCACCCAATCATTCGTTGAAAGCATGCCGACCTATTCGGTTGAGGTGGAAATTTCCCCATTGATTATGAACCGAATAAGATTTACCGGACGGTTTGTGCAGGTCATCCATGTTGAGGAAAAAACCGCCAATGGATGGTACCCAGCAACCCTCCGTTTTGAAACAGAACAAGAAGCAACAGAATATATCCTGGGCTTTGGAAACCAGATCAAAATCATTCATCCCACTTCCCTACAGGAAGCTATAAAAGAAATGGCCAAGAAAGTCATTGAATTTTATAGCCAAGGCGGGGACAAAGAAGGGGACAGTTCCCCGGCAGATTAACGCTTTACCGCGGCGGGGGCCTGTCCCCCACTCAATTAGCGCTTCACCGCAGTGGAGGACAGGGCGCGTGTTTGGTTGATTTCGCAGCATATGCGTAGGATTTCGAGTGTTTCTTCTGGTGGGACGGGGCTTTTCCGGGTTTTTATGAATGGGACGATTTGTTCGAGAAGGCTTGCGTAGTAGGGTTTTTTGTCTTTGGCGATTTCTATGTTTTGGTATCCATGGTTGGTATGCAGTGTGACGGCAAAGCGTGGGTGCCATTGGTATTCCCCGTGAAGGATGGCGTGTCTGCCATCTGCCCATTCTAAAATGACTGTTTCATATTGGCTATTTTTATGCAGATGGATTTTCTCGATATTCACTCCCATCGCAGCGACCACCATTTCAATCATGTGGATTCCATACCATAGATAGCCTGGAATACCCTCTTCCATGGGAAGCGGCCCATGCACATACATTCCAGTAACATCCTCTCGGTTTGCGGTAACAAATTTGTGAAAAGAATCAGCAAATCGAAGGGAGGAAGAACTCATTAGGGGAATGTCATATTTCTGAGCCAGAAATAACAGTTCCTTGGCTTCCTCATGGGAGTACGATAATGGTTTATCAATAAATACAGGGAGTTTATATGGCAGCAGCTCTTTGAATAAAGAAAGATGCTTGCTTCCATCAACTGCCGTAATCAAAATTCCATCGCTGGAGCGTGCCAATTCATCAATAGAATCCACCATATTAATAGAAAATTGGCTTTTCATCTTATCCCGAAACTGCGGAAAACGATTTTTACTGAGCGGGAGATACTCTGAATAAAAGGGATAGACAGAATTAATGACTGCTCCGCCCACATGAAAAGAGTGCTGCGGGTTGTTTAACAGGTTAGTGAATTCGATACAATGGGACGAATCTAAACCAATCATCCCGATCTTAAGGTTATTCATTTGTTCCCCTCCAACAAAAAGCCGAACCCTTTACAAAATAAAAGAGTTCAGCTTTCTTTTATAAACAGTTCTCGAAGTTAATGTATCATTTAACTGATGACAGCAAGAACTGTTTGACAAATTCATCATCATGTAAATACGGGTACTCCCGGTAAATCCGGTCGATTTCTTCGCTTTGGCCTTCACTGAGTCGTTCTTTCTCCAGCAGACACCAATTTCCTTTCAGGAGTCCTTGCCTTGCCAAAACTTCGTTGATCCCTGCGATACAGCCATGAAAATCATTGGCGGCATCAAAAAGGACGGCATTTGCATCGGTAATTTGCTGTCCAAGAGTCAAAAGAGAGGCAGGAACGATGTCAGAATCTCTTACCCTTTTAATCTCTTCAAATAATTCTACCGCTTTTTTCGTCCATACTGCCCAATGGCCCAAGAGACCGCCGATGATTTTCTTAGCAACAAACTCCCCGTTGACATTGACCCGGTAGGTGGTTAATAAGTCATTGACGATATTATCGTCATTCCCCGTATATAAAGCGATTTCATCACGGCGCGAAGAATGGCAGACGGCTCTAACCACATCCAGGGTTTGATACCGGTTGAACGGGGCTATTTTGATGGCAAACACATTCGGGATATCGGCAAATTCCCTCCAAAAGGAATAAGACAGACTCCGGCCCCCAACAGACGGCTGTAAATAAAAACCAAAAACAGGGATAATCTCCGCGACTTTTCTGGTCCTATCAAGAATCTCGGCTTCTGATAAATCCGTCAGCCCGCCATTGCTCAGCAACCCCATGTCATACCCAAGGGACTTGGCTGTTTCTGCTTCCTTAATAGCTTGCTCCACCAGTCCGCAAATACCGGCTATTTTAATAAACGGCCGATTCAGTTTTTTCTTCTGAATCTCCTCAGCCGCAAGCGTTAAAACCTTTTCGTACAAGTTAAATTGCGGGTCGCGGATTTCAAATTGTGTCGTGTGGACACCTACCGCAATTCCACCGGCACCTGCTTCCATATAATAATGGGTCAGCCTTCTTTGTGCCGGTTCATCCAGATTCCTGTTTTCATCCAATGCCAACGGGTGAGCCGGAATCACGGTACCTTCAAATAACAGTTTTTTTATCTCCGCTTTTAACATGTTAAAATGCCCCTTGCCGTTCTTGGAAATGGGTAGGCTTATCGATGACTTGGCCGCCGGATGAAACCCAATCCGCCGTCCAGGAAATCATTTGCTTGAGTGAAACTCTAGGGTAACCGAAAAGCTGGTGAGCTTTCGCAGCGTTATTCAGAAGGGCGGTAGACTGCTCTTCATTGATGAAATGCACCTCTTTGTTGAAGGCCCGGCCGAATTGGTTTGCAAGCCACCGTACGGAAATTGTTTCAGGTCCGGTTACATTTAATAATGTGGGCGGGGTGTTCGCGATCGAAAGTGAGCGGAGGGCATAATCATTGGCATCTCCCTGCCAGATGACATTCACATGACCCATGGTTAAATCCACATCCCTGCCCTCGTAAACTTGACGGGCAATTTCCAAAATCACTCCATAACGCATATCAATCGCATAATTCAAACGGAAAATGGTGACCGGTGTCTGATTCTGATGGGAGAAATGGGTAAAGATTCTCTCCCGGCCCAGACAGGACTGGGCATATTCCCCAATCGGATTAACCGGATAGTTCTCATCGCAGCCACCTTGTAAAACGGGCACAAGGGGATACACATTTCCAGTTGAGAAGACTACAAATCGTGAGTTTTTAAATTTTGCAGCAACCCGGCCAGGAAGGTAGGTATTCATGGCCCAGGTGTAATGTTCGTTCCCGGTTGTTCCAAATTTAGTGCCAGCCATAAAGATGATATTTTTCACATCAGGAAGGTTTTGAAGGTCAAATTCATTCATTAAATCCGCGGCAATGGTTTCGACTCCGGCTTGTTCGAGTTCCTGTTGAAGAGTGCCGGAGGAAAACCTGGAAACGCCAATCACTCTTCTTAGTACACCGCTTTCCTTTACGGCCCTGACTGCCATTTTGGCAAGGGCAGGTCCCATTTTTCCGCCGACACCAAGAATCATGAGATCCCCGTCAAGCTGGCAAAAGTCTTGAATAAGCCCTTCTGAAGGAATGGTCATAAACTGATCTAATTGTTCCATTGTCTTCAATACATTCACCTCATATTTTTAATAGATACATAAGATAGGTCAATAATACTATGTAAAAATTATTGACTATTCTAATAATTTACACTAATTTTGTTATAAATACAAGTTTTATACATGTATTTTATTTTTGAAACAGGAGGTGTACTTTTAAGATTTTCCCTAAAAAATGAGATGGAGGCAGGTTATGAAAACAATCCATAGTTTCATAGTATTTTTGTGCGCAATACTGGTTTTGCAGCTATTAAACCCCTTTTTGCTGAAATCCGAAGCAGCGCAAAATCCGGGGAGCAATCTCCAGCTGGCCAATGCAGGATTTGAGGAACCGTTTCAAGGCGGGAAAATTCCCGGTTGGACACAAACATTTGGGACGACCGGCATTTCGGTTGTGGATACTGAAAAATATGCAGGGGAGAAAAGCCTGGAAATTAAGGACAACAGTAAAAACGACAACTACGGTGAAATCAGCCAATCATTGCCTGTAAATTCGGGTTGGGTGTATACAGCCAGTGCAAAAATGAAGACAACATCTACGGGAACGGGGGAAATTTATCTGCGGTTCTTTGATAAAGACGGCAAATACATGACAGGAACCAATCAAACTCTAAAAGGGCCGGCGTCCTGGGCTGATATCAAGGTCACCGCCACAGCGCCGGAGGGGGCCGCCCAGGTAGCTGTGTTA
Source organism: Neobacillus camarae (assembly GCF_054950115.1). Taxonomy (NCBI): domain Bacteria; kingdom Bacillati; phylum Bacillota; class Bacilli; order Caryophanales; family Bacillaceae; genus Neobacillus; species Neobacillus camarae. The sequence goes on from NZ_JBUCKX010000001.1 coordinate 1,646,250, forward strand.
TTGTACTCCGCCAAAGGGGTTACCGGCACGTTTTATTTTGACGACGTTTCCTTGACGGAAGCCAAGCCGATTGTCCCGATTCAACAGGTGGGCAAGGACTTGGGAATCCAAGTTTCGAAAACCACGGTTATGATGGGGGATATTGGCAAAGACAAGAATGGAAATGACGTCTTATACACTGTGGTGGCAGGGGCGCCCGCGAAGTTTGCCATCGTGGACATCAATACAGAGCAAGTGGTAAAAAGCTATCCGCTTGAAGATACTTCCGGCGCATGGGCCGTTAAAGTCGCTTCAGACGGTACCGTATACTTGGGAGCCTACAACAAGGGCTATCTTTACAGGTATCTCCCAGAAACAGATCAGCTGGTAAATCTGGGATTCCCGGTCAGCAGTTCAGACGCCGTGCTGTACCCGATGGATATTTCCAGTGACGGAAAAATTTACGGCGGTACTTACGGCTCTGGGAGCGTGTATCAATACGACCCGGCAAACGGCCAGTTCACCAGCTATGGCACCATGGTACCAGGTCAGGGCTGGGTGCGAAGTGTCGCGCTTGATGAAGAAAACCACGTCTTTTACGCGGGTGTGGGCAATAAAGCAAGTCTGATTCAATACAATTTGGATACTGGAGAGAAAAAAGATATCCTGCCTGAACAATATTCGGATATCATCTCGGTCTATGACATGAAATTAGTCGACGGAAAATTGTTTGGCCGCAAGGAAGCGAACTATGAAATGTTTGTCCTGGATACGAAAACAGGAGAACTAGTCGAGGCGGTAAATGGAGATACCGGTGAAAAGTCCGTCAATATTCCGGCCTCCTCACGGGGGATTTCGGAAAAATCACCGATTGCCAACAAGATTTATTTCACCCACAACGGCATTTTGTTCGAATATAACTTGGATAACAATACTTACAAAAATTTAGGCGCCGATCTAAAAGGAAGTGCCGTAAGCTATAAATTTGTCCAGTTAAAAGAAGACGGTTTCCCGGGCTACTCGCTAGTCGGCCTTTCTGGTAACAGCGGGAAAGTTTATAAATACAATTTGGAAACAGGGAAACTGAAACTGACCGATGTAACTATGCCATCGGAACCGGCATTAATCCACGATCTGCTGAAAGGGCCGGATGGCAAAATTTACAGCACCGGATATCTGCCGGGCAATATGGGCGCCTATCTTCCCACGATGGGCAAAAACATCAATTATGATGGCATCGGGCAAAGCGAAGGAATGACGATCTTAAATAATAAAATGTATTTAGGGCTCTATCCGAACGCGAAAATTTACGAGTTTGATCCGTTTAAAGAATGGAATCGCGTCGACTCCAATCAATTGAATCCGAATTTAATATTTAGTCTCGAAAAAAATGAAGATATCCCTGGTTATACACCGCAAGACCGGCCTTTTGCCATGCTTGGGGTAGACGAGTATAACAAGCTGTTTATTGGGACCGTTCCGAAAAACGGATTCTTAGGCGGTGCCTTTGCCATTTACACGCCAGGTTCTCAAAGTACTCCTGTGACGCATTGGAATCTCGTGAAGGATCAAAGCATTGTGACTCTTGCCTATAAGGACGGCAAGGTGTATGGAGGAACGACCATTGCCGGCGGCCAGGGCTCCGTCCCGACTACCACGGAAGGTAAGGTATTCATTTGGGACATTGAAAAGAACGAGAAAACGGCCGAGTTTGTCCCTGTGCCAGGGAAGCGCGCGGTAAGCGAGTTAAAAGTCGGCCCGGACGGAAAAATTTGGGGCATGGCGGACGGGACCCTATTCTCATTAGATCCCGCCAATAACCAGGTCGATTTTGCAATCACCCTTGATGAAGACACCACCAGCAACTGGAGAAACGCAACACTGGAGTTTGGCACAGACAACAACATCTACGGGATTATCGGCGGCAAATTTTTTAAATACGACACCGTTACGAAACAATATGAATTTCTGGCGGGGAATGTTGAGTTTTTAGCGCAGGACGATTTTGGCTCTTTCTATTTATCCAGCGGCAACCGGCTTTACCAGTATAGTGACGAATCCTTGCTGGTTAAGCTGACAAAAGCCGAGATGGCAATAGGGGACCAACAGCTGACTGTCGGGGATCAAACCGCCATAAAACTAAAAGGGTACTTGGAAAAAGGCAGAACCACCCATGAATTTTCCGGCGCCACGATCGACTACGAAGTAAACAAACCAGACGTATTATCCATTGAAAATGGTGTCATTACGGCACTGAGGAGCGGAAGGGTAGAAGTAACCGCAACGATTACGCTTGACGGTGTGACCGTTAAAACCGAACCGATTTCTGTATGGGTAAACAACAGGGGCGGTATAAACAAATAAAGTCGGCTTATCTGGTCTCGAGGATACAATGCGATCCTCGAGATTTTTTTATAAAAGTACAAGCAGTATTTATAGAATTTTTAAACAATTCGTTGAATTTATCGAGGAAATATAATACTATTAAATTAACATTTATACATGTCGTATACATGTATATAAACTAAAAATTACGAACAGGTGATGTGATAGAATGAAAATGGCCCAAATTGGAATCCTGTTTGACCGGACAGAAGCTCAAGCCCGCTGGTCGAAGGGGACAAATGTATTTGAAAATTATATATTCGAAGTTTTGGATCATCTGCGGATTCCTTATCAAAAAGTAGATACCCAGGATGAATACGAATCCTTCGATGTCTTGGTGGCAGCCTTGTGCGGGGATGCAAAGGAAACGAGTGAAAAACTTCTTAACTACATCCGCTCAGGAGGGGTTGCCATCTCTTACGGGGGATTAGATGGCTTGAAACAGCTGCTAGGAGTATCCTCCAGTCCGGCGATGGAAAAGGGCTATGCCTTTTTGAACGGCTTTCTCAACCAAAGCACGCCGCTCCGTTTCCTTTCAGCTGATTATTGGGTAAATCCGCAACGAACAATTACCGGGGAAGGTTACTTGAAACAAACCAATCAAGGAACCGACCAATCACACTTTCCTGCTTTGCAAATAATTGACTACGGCCTTGGCCGGATTGAACGCTGGTCCGTTCCCATTCCACAAGCCATTGTTGGTTTGCAGCAAGGAACCCTGCCGATAACGGAAGATGGCATCCCGGCTCCCGATGGATCCGCCAACCTCGATGAAGGAATTTTAAAAGCGGATGACGGCTTTGAATTAGATTGGGTTTTAGACCGGGTCACGACAGAAACGGATACCCCGTACTTTCCGCACCCATACGCGGATCTGTGGCGGGAGGCCCTTATCGAGCATCTGTTAACCACTGTAACGAAAAAAGGAATGACGCTGCCGATCCTTGATTATTGGCCTGCGGGTATCAGCCAAATGGCCATGATTTCCCATGACAGTGACCTGAACGTGGATGAGTCGGCCAAACTGACATTATCAACCCTAAAAGCGGAAAACGTTAATACCACGTGGTGCATGATTGCTCCAGGATTCAGCCGCGAGGTTTATGAGCAAATCCAATCTGACGGGCACGAGCTGGCTATGCATTACAATGCGCTCGAGCAGGAGGATGGCATATGGTCGGAGGAAGCGTTCTCGCACCAGTTGGAATGGCTTCGGAATGCCGCTGGTATCCAAGACGTGGTCAGCAACAAAAATCACTATACCCGCTTTGAAGGGTGGGGCGAACTGTTTCGATGGTGTGAAAACCACGGAATCCAGGTCGATCAGTCACGGGGTCCCAGCAAAAAAGGCAATATCGGGTTTTTATTCGGCACCAGTCATCCATTTTTCCCGGTTGCCTGGGCCGATGAGAAAAACCGCTTTTATGATGTGCTGGAAATCGGGTTCCTGACACAGGATTTAAATCATCATGCCCTGGCAGACACCACGGTGATTCAGCCGTTTTTGGACGGGGTAAAAAGAGTGAATGGCGTGGCGCATTTTCTGTTCCATCAATACCATATCCATACCCAGCCAAAGGTCCGGGAAGCGATTATTCAAGTAATTAGGACAGCCAAAAGCCAGGGATTCACCTTTTGGACATCCCGGCAAATTAATCAGTGGGAAAGAGGAAGACGGAATATCGAACTGAAGTGGGAATCAGGGGAAGCCGTGGCAACGGGCGTCGCGGAACGTGATGATCTTTGTGTTCTCATTCCGGTCGGAAATACGGTTGTGCAGGATGGGAAGCAGGAACATGAAATCGTGGAACGGTTTGGCATCCCATGCATGAAGATGACCTTGACTGTAAACATACCAAAAGAGGCTTGATGGGGGTGTAAAGATGGATCAAAACACACTTGCTATACATGGCGGACCAAAGGTGAAAACGACCTCCTTCGGAACCGGCAAGCGATTCGGCTTGGAAGAGGCGAAGGAATTGCTGGAGGCATTGGAGCAAAACACGCTGTTTTACCATTTCGGCCATAAAGTAAAAAATTTCCTAAACGATTTTAATCAAATGTACGGGGTGAAATACAGTGTGGCAGCCTCTTCCGGAACCGCAGCGATACATGTTGCTCTCGGGGCGGCAGGCGTGACAGCGGGCGATGAGGTGATCACCAGCCCGATCACGGATCAAGGAACGGTGATTGGCATTCTGTACCAAAACGCTGTCCCTGTGTTTGCCGATTTGGACCCGCATAGTTACAACCTTACGGCTGAAGCGATCGAGAAGAAAATAACTCCAAGGACGAAGGCAATCCTGGTCGTGCATTTGACGGGCAATCCTTGCGATATGGATCCGATCATGGAACTGGCCAATAAGCGCCAGCTCAAAGTGATTGAAGATTGTGCCCAAAGTTATCTTGCCACCTACAAAGGCCGGTTAACAGGCACAATCGGGGATTATGGATGCTTCAGCACAAATGATTTTAAACATATATCCACCGGAGATGGCGGAATGGTCACCATCAATTCGGGGGATGAAAGTGATTATATGAAGGCCCACGCTTTTGCGGATAAAAATTATCACCGAATCGGCCAATCAGTAACGAAGGATTTGGAATACCTTGCCCCCAATTATCGGATGACGGAGCTTCAAGGGGCGGTGGGGATTGCGCAGCTAAAGAAACTTAACTGGATTTGCACAAGAAGGAACACCCTTGGCGATCGGCTAAATCAGGGGTTAAAGAATGTAAATGGGATTTTTCCCATGAAAATAACCGGTGATAGCTGGTGCAGCTACTGGTTTTACATGTTTACCCTGAACCTGGAACAGTTGTCTTGCACCAGGGAGGAATTTTCGGAAGCTTTGGCTGCGGAAGGAATCCCCAACCAAGCGGGTTATATTCCCAAAGTTCTTTACGCCAACCAATTGTTTCAGAAAAAACAGGCGTACCTAAACAGTCATTATCCCTTTGACCAAGGTGACTATGATTACTCACCCGGAAGCTGTCCGAACGCGGAAAACATCCTGAACACGGCCATCCGGCTGAATTTGGATGAATTCTATACCGACGGGGATATAGAAGACATGATCACAGCCATCCGAAAAGTCGCCTCCTATTTTGCGGTGGATAGGAAAGAGGCCGTTTCCACAAATGGCCCACAGAACGCCAGTTAGAGGAGCGGATAATCGAATGGGTACAGTGTTTAAAGATCATGGGGTGCCGGTACCTGCTCAAGAAGCGCGGACGGCAGCCTTTTGCTGGAGAACCGAAACCGATTGCCGCTTTGTCGTTGTAGCAAAAGGCTTTGTCGTCATCATCAACCCGGCAACGGGCGCGGTTAAGCAAGTATTTTTTCCAGAAGGAAACCGGGAATATCCTTACTCATCCTACAGCAGCAACGGATTGTTCTTCACGGGTGCAGCCCATATGTTGATGGTGTTGGACCCGTTTTTGGAAGAGTTCATTTACCATGCAGCAATTCAAAATGGGGAGGAAATTGTCGGGTACAGTTTTGCGGAAAGCGGGGATGGAGGTATGTACTTTACCTCTTACCCCCATTGCCATCTGTTCCGTTTTGATTCATATACAAAAAAAATAACCGATTACGGGTCGATGGATTCGACGGAAAAATATCCAAGCACACTGGCTGTGGACCAGCAAGGATGGGTTTATATTGGGATTGGAACCGAAAAGAAAGACTTAATCGCGTTCCACCCTAAAAAACACATCCGAAAAAGCCTCGTTCCATCCTCAGAAAGACAAAAAGGAACCGGATATGTGTACTCGGGGCGAGACGGAAGGGTGTATGGACATTGGGAAGCCGCCGACCTCAAGGAGGCCGGCCGCGCTCTAAGGTGGTTGGAACTTTCCGGCGGTGAATACGGCATGGTAAATCCTGATGAAGTCGCATCTTCCCATTATTCAGGCAATGGGTTCCGGCGCATCCATCGAAACGAGGAAACCCCTTTTCGGGTGGAATCGTACAGCCTTTCGGAAGGGTATGTCCATTTCCAATGCAGGTTAACGGAGGAGAGGAAACAAGTCAGACTCCAATACCAATCGGAAGGTGCCCAACTTTCCACTTTGTTTGGCGGGCCGGACGGCTGCGTTTACGGCACCTCGATGCATCCCCTGCAGTTTTACCGCTTCGACATCTCCAAAGGGGAACTAACGAATTTCGGGGGAGAAGTGATAGACAGAGGGGGCGGCGGAAATATTGCCGCCTATGCTTTGCAAGGGAACTTCTTGTACGGGGCTGCCTATCCGGAAGGAAAACTCTATTCCTTCGACCTGGATAAACCATTAAGGAAAGGAAGAAATCCGAAAATAGAAACGGTGGCGGAAGAGATTCACCGGCCGCGCTGTGCCTTGGCACATAGCGACAAACAGCACATCATATGGGGCGGCTTTCCCGGATATGGGATGGTGGGGGGCGGTTTGGGCATCTTTGATGTGGAAAAAAGAAAAAATACCCTTCTCCCGCATCACAGTATTGCTCCTTATCAAAGCACCCTTTGCCTAGGGGAATTAAGTTCCGGCGATGTCGTTGGGGGGACCAGTATGGAAACACCAGGTGGAGCCCAACCTAAAGCCCATGCAGGCCAACTTTTTGTGATGGATTGGGGAAGTAAACGGGTTGTGGATCGGTTTGTCCCCATAGAAGATGCTCGGGAAATTTCGCAGCTGTTTGTTGATTCTTTTGACCGCGTCCATTGTTTAACCAGTGAATCTATTTATTTTGTCTGTGACGTGTTGACTAGAAAAATTTTATATCAAGAAGATTTATCCCGCTGGGGTGTTATTGTCCGTAACGGTTTTGTTCATGACAGGGAAACCAACACCCTTTATTGTCTATTGAGCCATACTTTACTCGGTATTCCATTACAGGATGGGTTATCCAAGTCCTACGAAATTCTTCCTTTAAAAATGGAGGCCACCAGCGGCATCGTCCTTCATCAGAATGAAATTTTTTATGGAAGCCATAGCAGGCTATGCAGTGTATCGGTCGCTCCAGGCCAGTCAACTTGCACGGAAGGGGAGGAGTAGGGTGCATGACTTGGAAGTGTTAGAAAAGACAGGAATCCCCCCACTGCTGCAAGGCATCAAGACGGTCGAAGATTGGAGAGCAAAGCGGACAGCGATTTTAGAAAACTGGATGGATTGTATCGGCGGCCTTCCGGCAATCTCGGAACCAAAGGAAAGAATCATTTCATGGTCGCTTCAAGAAGACCACTATCGGATCAAGCTCTGGTATTCAACAGCGATGGATGATTGGGTGCCTGCTTACATCCTGATTCCGAAAATCGATAGAACCATGGAGTTGAAAACTGAAAAGGACGTTTTGCATTTGCTGTTTTCCGGCAAGACGGAATTCCAAACGAGGTTTCCTGCGGTCCTTGCCTTGCATCCGACAAGCGAAAACGGAAAAGACGATATTAGCCTTCCGAGCGGCCGGGAGAACAGGCGCTATGCCTATGAACTGGTCAAAAGGGGATACGTGGTGCTGGCTCCTGATACTATAACAGCCGGTGAGCGGGTTCTCCCAGAGGACAAAGCGTTCCATACTAAAACCTTTTACAGGAACCACCCCGAATGGTCCGCGGTCGGTAAAATGTTGGCGGACCACCAACAAGGAATCAGCCTGCTCGAGAAATTGCCGATGGTCAAACAAGATAGGATTGGCGTCATAGGCCATTCTCTGGGGGGCTATAATAGTTATTTTTTGGCGGGGATCGACAAAAGGGTAAAAGCAGTGGTGTGCAGCTGCGGCTTTTCTACTTTTACCCGTGATCCTGAGAGGCATCGCTGGGGGAAGAGGGAGTGGTTTTCGCACCTCCCGAAAATCAGTGATTATATCAGCAAGGGAAAGGTTCCTTTTGAATTTAACGAAGTTGCGGGACTGGCGGCGCCCACCCCGTTGTTTATGTCGATAGCGGAAAATGATCCGATTTTTCCCCATTTTCTTCCCGCATCCCAAGCGTTGGCGGATGTATGCCGGTTGTATCAATGGCTGGGCGAAGGGGATAAGTTTACCTATATGATGGGCGATTTTGGACATGATTTTCCTGTACAGGTGAGAGAATCTGCCTATGATTTCCTGGATCATTGGCTGTATTAAAAGGGATGTTTTAATAGAATTTCAGAATCCTGGATTTCTTTGCAAAAGTTAACATTCTCATATAAAATAAGGGCAATAACCTGTATAGGAGATGTATGTATTGCTGAAACGGAAAAGTGAATTTGAGGATCGCTACAACAAATTTATCCACGAATTAAAGGATGAAATCATCTCCGGAAATATTAAGCCGGGCGAATTCATTCTTCCTGAAAATACATTAAGCAAGCAATATGATTTGAGCAGGGTATCCATCCGCAAGGCGTTGGCGGAACTGGTAGACGAAGGGCTTATTGAAAAAATCCCTGGAAAAGGCAACAGGGTCACGCTGCCTGTTGAGACTCAAAAACAAACAATTACCTTGGGATGGTTTTCCCATTCTTACGAGATTGATATTGTGGAAAAAATTATCGAGCGTTTTGAGCAGCTTAACCCCTTTATTAAAGTAAAAATTCAAATTATTCCTAATGATCAATATGTTTATAACTTAACACAAGCCATCAAGCATGGAAACGGGCCGGATGTTTTTATGGTATCGGATTACCATTATCGCCAGTTGATTGAATCCCGGCGGATGAATCTACTTGATCCCTATTTGCCTGAACATTTTCAGCCTGAAAAGGACAGCTATGACAAAGTATTTGAGATGTTTGAATTTGAAGGAAAGATGCCTGTGACCCCGTTTGTCTTTTCTCCGGTGATGATTTGCTATAACAAGCGGATGTTTGAAGAGGCGGGGATTGCCAAAAATGTTGAAATTAACAATTGGGAGGATCTCCTGGAATTGGCCCGTAAATGCACAAGGGACGTCAATGAAAAGGGGTTGATTGACCAATATGGCTTCTGTTTTTCTTCCTCCTTTAACCGCTGGCCGGTGTTCTTATTGCAAAATAACGGGAAATTCATGAAGGATGACCGTTCCCAATCCGTGTTCGATAGCCCGGAGAACAGTAAAGCATTAGAGTATTGTGTGGATTTGATGTATAGGCATCAGGTATCCCCCATCTTTTCTCATGGCAGCAATGAGCTGGCGGAGAATTTGTTTATGCGGGAAGGGGCGGCCATGATCTTAACAACCTATTATTTTATGAATGAGTTCAGAAATCATCAAATTAAATGGGATATTCTGCCTCCGCCCGAAAACAAAGTGCCTGCCACCTTACTGCTCGGAGGGGCGTTGGGGATTAACGCGGACAGTAAAATGAAGGAAGCCTCCCAAGCGCTTGTCAGCTATATGGTGAGCACTGAAGCTCAGACCATGATTAAACAAAATGGATGCACGATTCCGGTGCTGCGGTTTGTGGCAGAGGACCCTTACCTGTTAAGCCAAGGCGTTCATCCGGATCATTATCATGCTTTTAAAAAGGTCATGCAGTCGGCGCAGACGTTTAGAGACCTGAATGTGACCATTCCTGAAGAAAAATTGATTGAGAAGGAACTGCACTTTTTGTGGGCAAACATGGAGACAGCGGATGACGCTTGTAAAAGAATTGAAGGTCTAATAGATCAGAATCTATAAAAACATCTTTAGTGAGGTGCCCAAGGGGGGATGTTGATGAATATCGAACAAGTATTAACTGCATGGAGACCCCATCCAAGAATTTTATTCAATGAAATCGAAATTGACGCCATTAAAGGAAGGGTAAACCGAAAGCAGGAAGATGGAAAAATAGATTTCAAAAGTTTGTGGGGAAAAGCGCTCGAATTGGCAAATGATTATGCAGCAGAAACCGGGTTCACGGTCGCATATCCGAGCTGCAACAGGGAGTTAACCATTACGTTGCCATTGAAACAGCTGGAACCGGTTGGAGACCCTCCAGGTTATGTTGATTTTCCCTTTTGGACCATGTATTCGCGGGCGGTTGAGGAGAGAATAAAGATATTATCGTTTGCCTACGGGATGACTGGTGATGCCAGATTCGCAGAAAAGGTAAAGGAATACCTTTTGGCATTAGCCAAATTTTCCAGATGGTATGAATTTCCCCATAGAGGAGCGGAAGGGAATCTTAGCAATGCCCATTTTACCCTTGGTGCTGCCATCGGGTATGATGCCATTTTTCACATGCTTTCCGATTCCGAAAAAACCATCATAAAAGAATCATTGATCACAAAAGGCCTTGAGCCGTTTACCATTGATTTTGACAATCACGACAGCCATAACATTATCGCCTCTAAACAGGTAGCGATGTTAGTAGGTTCCCTTGCGGTGATGGATGAAGAGTGCATGGTTCGAGTGGAACCTTTCTTGAAAAATTCCTATGGGTATATCCTGCGCTATTTAGATAACCGGCTGCAGGACCCGGAAATTGAGGGATTGTTATACCTAAACGTGGCGGCCCGCCATATTTTGATGGCTTCCGATATCCTGCAACGCGCGACAGGAAACAGCACTTTTATAAGCCATGCCTATTTCAAAACTCTTCCAGATCTTTTCCTGTACATGATGGGGACCGGAGGAAAATCGAGCTTTGTGAATTTTTCTGATTCGTTTTATGAATTGGATATATCGTATTTAATGGCTGTTCTGGCTTCCACCAATCATCACGAGGCGGCCAGCTGGTATGTGCACGAATTTACGGGCAGTAAACTGGACACCTTGCTGTATTTAAAATCGATTCCGCATCCTCAGGGACCCAGTCAATTTTACAAGAATCAAATGTCCTCGGTGTTCCCTATAGTAGGATGGACGGCCCTTAGGAGCGGATGGGAGAAGGAGGATCATTTCCTCGCCTTTGTTTCAAGTTCTTCCGCAAAGGACCATAATCACTTTGACCAGAACAATTTCGTGCTGCACGTTGCCGGGGAGTGGCTGCTGACGAACCCAGGCTATCAGGATTACGTGGAGGGGCCAAGAAGGGAGTTTACTCTCGGAACAGTCGGACATAATAGCCTGCTGGTAAATGGTTTAGGGCAAACGAAAAGAGGCAACAGCCGAATGGTGGATTCCTTTTTATCATCACCGTTTTCGTATGTCACAGGGGATGCGAGCGGCGCTTATGACGGCAAGGTCGCGGAATGGCATAGAACCATTGCCCATTTAGACAGTCGTTTCTATGTACTCGTCGACCGTGTTGCAAAAGATCAACCGAAGGACACCATTTCTTTTCTTTATCACACCACATCCACGATTGCAGCGGAAGGCAAGACATTGGCCCCCGGGGACCGGACAAATGCCGCCATATTCGATATAATCGGCCAGGAATCCTCTGTTTCCCTGTACACGTTCAGTCCAAACGGAATGGAAAAGGAGATTAAGCAATATCCAGGTGCCGAACAGTACGGCTCCTATATAGAAGTATCCGCAGATTCCGGCAGCAGCCAGGTAAATCAAGTGACGGTAATGATTCCTCATCATAATAAAAATGCGGTAACTGATCGAGCTTTTTCCGGCACGGTACATGGTTCCACGGTGCTATTAAAAGTGGAAAATCCATCCGGTGGGACATCCGATTACGTGCTAATTAACGGTGAAGAGATGGGCCAAAAGGAAACGGAAGACACGCCAGCATCCCTAACAGGGGAATTCGGCTGGGTATCATGGGGACAGGGGAGTGACAGGCCTGAAAAACTGGCGATCCTCAATGGTTCCTTGCTTAAGACAGACGGCCAAACCTGGGTATGGTCCGAAAAAAATATCACTCTAACCGCCACTTTCCAAAACGGAATGGATTATTTTTATATTGGTTTGAAAGACACAACAAAAGTTTCCATCACGTCACCTAAACCGAAAGACATCATCGTTAATGGAGCTAGTATTCCGATCCAATATGATTTGGGGCACGGTACCGTTCAGCTTGATTTGGAACAAGGACAACATGAAGTGATGTTTATTTATTAAAATTGCTATAGAGAAATAGAGATAGATAGTATATTCTAAAAATAGTCGGAATTATTAAAATAGTAGGGTGCAAGAGGAATGACATCATTATGGAACTGCACGGATGGAAAAGCAAGTTACACCGTTTTATGGAATGGACCATGATGCTTGCCTATCTTAATTTTCTTTGGATGGGCGGCATTGTGATTGGCGCTGGAGTATTGGGGATTTTCCCATCTACGGCAGCAATGTTATCGGCCATCAGAAAATGGATACAGGACGAAGACTTTTCTTTTAGTCTATTTTCCTATTTTAAACAAGAATATAAAAAGGAATTCTTAAGGGCCAATTTATATGGATATATTTGGTCTATTATCGGGGTGATCCTATTTGTCGATCTCCATTATTTCCGTGGCCATTCCGGTTTGGGGTCCTTGTTGTTATCCTTTTTCTTTTTTATTCTAAGTGCCATTTACATAGCAGCCGTGCTGTATGCTTTTCCTGTTTATGTCCATTTTAAACTCACCCTCTTTCAATATGTAAAAAACACCGTCTATATCGTTTTATCCAATCCGATTTTTTCTGTCGTCATGGCACTCGGATTCTACTTTCCGTATTGGATAATTAGTAGATTCCCAGGTCTCCTGCCGTTTTTCGGCGGCAGTTTCATCGGATTTGTTTTGATGAGATTGTCCTATTTTCTTTTTGAAAAACTGGAAAAAATGGCGACAACTGACCAAAAAATTAATTGAATTTTTTAAAGATTTATATTATTATGGGTTTATAACATCTTAAATACATGTCATATACAGGTATGAATCCTCCTGCAACTGGCATAGCGAAAGGGGAGTTAGTTGTTGGAATTAAACAAGGACGAACGGAAAGATCTATCCATGGTGATACAAAGCCGTCCACAGCCCGTCCGAAAAACCAGCAAAATGAAAAATAAATTGTGGAAAGACCGATATTTATTGCTCTTGATTGCACCTGGTATCTTATACTTCTTGGTTTACCGCTATCTTCCAATGACAGGGCTCCTGTTGGCGTTTAAGGACTATAGTCCTTTTAGGGGATTTGCTGAAAGTCCATGGGTAGGCCTGAAACACTTCCAATCTATTTTTGCGGATGCCGAGGTCGTTCAAGTTATTTGGAACACACTTCAGCTTTCGATGCTGCAAATCGTCTTTGCTTTTCCCATTTCGATTGTCCTCGCGTTGATGCTAAATGAACTCAGAAACCAAGTTTTCAAACGCCTCGTTCAATCGATTGTTTATTTGCCACACTTTCTGTCTTGGGTGGTGGTTGTCGGGATCACCGTTATATTTTTAAGAAGTGAAGGTCTTATTAATAGTTTCTTAGTCAATGTTTTTCATATAAAAGCGATTCCCTTTTTGACAGACCCGGCATTGTTTAAGCCAATCATCATCCTTCAAGTCATTTGGAAAGAATCTGGTTGGGGAACGATTATCTTTCTGGCTGCCCTGTCGGGGATCAATCCCAATTTATACGAAGCCGCCATCATGGATGGGGCAAACCGGTGGAAGCAAATGTGGCATATCACGCTTCCGGCGCTGAAAAGCACCATTATCATTCTATTGATTCTGCGTTTGGGTACCGTTATGGATAGCGGTTTTGAACAGATATTCCTCATGCTGAACCCATTTAATATGGAATCGGGAAATGTCTTGGATACCTATGTCTATTTTAAAGGCATCCAACAGGCTAATTACAGCTTTGCGACAGCGGTAGGCCTGTTCAAAGGAATTGTCGGGCTGGTCTTGGTGATTGCCGCCAACCGTCTGGCAAAGAGATTCGGGGAAGACGGTTTATATTAACTTTTTTGAGAGGGGAAGAGCCTTGCATCACTTTACAAGAGGAGAAAAATGGTTTGATAGCCTGAATAAGGTTGTTCTGTTTATCATTGCCGTAACCATGCTGTTTCCGTTTCTATATATCTTTTCGGTGTCCTTTTCAAGCGTGGCCGATTTTTTAAAAAACGATATCCTGCTTTGGCCAAAACATTGGGTGACGGATGCATATACCTATATACTCGGGTCCGATCGGTTCATCCATTCCCTTTTGGTTACCGTTTACATTACGGTAGTGGGGACATTCGTCAATTTAGTGTTTACTTCTACTATGGCGTACGTGCTGACAAGGGGCATTATTGGCCAGCGCCAGATTTTGTTCCTGGTCCTGTTCACCTTGCTTTTCTCTGCCGGGATGATTCCTACGTATATGGTTGTGAAACAAACGGGACTGTTGAATACGTTTTGGGCATTGATTTTGCCGGTTGCCATCAGTCCCTACAACTTGATCATCATGCGCCAGTTTTTCCTGGGGATTCCGGAAGAACTTTCGGAAGCTGCCACGATTGACGGAGCAAATGAAATCCAGATTTTCACCAAGATTATTTTGCCGCTGTCCAAGCCTTCATTGGCAGCCTTCGGGCTATTTTATGCGGTAAGTCATTGGAACAGTTATTTTTCAGGAGTTCTTTATTTGAATGATCCGGCGAAGTGGCCGATTCAGGTTGTGCTTCGTCAGATTGTCATAGTCAATGAACCCAATGCGGCATTGGGCGGCCATGAGGTAATGGAAGTGCTGCCTCCACCGGAAACGGTTCAAATGGCAGCCATTTTACTGGCCACGATCCCGATACTGATTGTCTACCCGTTCTTGCAAAAACATTTCGCTAAGGGAGTGATGCTCGGATCAGTAAAAGGCTAATACGTTCCTTTGGGTTTTGGCAATTTTTAAAAATAGATCAAGATGAGAAATCAGGAGGGGTTCATTTGAAAAGAAAGGGCTTGTTAAGTAGTTTTCTTATTCTTTCGTCGTGCTTTGCTTTGATTGCCTGCTCTGCTGACAAAACCGATAGCAGTAAAGAGGAGACAAAAGAAAAGAAAATCGATCCGTTTGATCACAGTAAAAAATACACGGTCACAGGAATGACGTTCCGCTTTGGCGATCCGCCGCCTGCCAGCAGTCCTGGGCTCGATATGATTAATGAGAAGTTTAACGTGGACTATCAGCCGCAAATCATTCCCCAAGCGGATTATCTTGAAAAGTCATCCGCAGTTGTGGCATCAGGTGACATGCCGGACATGATTGGGTTCCAAGCAGCTGATAACCGTTTTTATCAATGGGCAAAAGAGGGCGCGTTCCTTCCTTTGGATGATTATTTGAAGGAATACAAGACACTTGGTGCCATCCCTGACTATGTGTACAGTTCTTTTAAAGTAAATGGCAAAATTTACGGTATTCCGCGGTATTCTCAGCCGTATCCGCTTACGCCGATCATTCGGAAAGACTGGCTTGATAACCTTGGCTTAAAGGTACCAACCAATTATAAGGAATTGGAAGAGGTTGCGATTGCCTTTACAAAAAATGATCCTGATAAAAATGGCCAAAACGATACGTATGGACTGGCTATCGGACAAAATATCAATCCTGACTTTAACTTGGGTGCCTATTGGGATTCCACTGCTTGGTACCATAAAAACAAGGATGGGGAATATATTCCTGGCATCATCTCTAAAGGCAGAAAAGAAGTGGTTCAATTCATGGCTGACTTATATAAAGAAGGGGCCATGACCAAAGACTTTGCGGTGCTGAACTGGACCGACACGAACGGGGAATTCTACAAAGGAAAAGCCGGTATCTTTGTCGGCGGTGTTTCCGGCATGTCAGAGGACTATCTGAACGGATTATTAAAAATCAATCCGGAGGCCAAGTTTGTTGCGCTGGAACCATTCCAAGCACCGGATAAATCCAAAGGGTTTACAAGGGGTTCGGGATATTCAGGAATTCTGGCTCTAAATGCAAAACTGGAAAAAGATCCGGCTAAGATTTACCGTACGTTGGAAATGGTTGACTTTGGCAAGCAGTATTATCCAAGTGACCAAAAGAATCCTCAAAACAAAGATTTCGATTTTTATTGGGGCAAAGAAGGCACCGGTTACAACATGGTCGATAATGCACCTGTCCGTGTTCCGACATTCTCAACGGCTGGACTTGCACCGTCCACATACTTCTTGGATAACCTGGAGCAGGTTCCAACTGATGCAAAATTAAGTTATGCGGATGCTTACAAAACGCCTGCGATGAAAGAGTTAACGACTAATTTGCAAACCATGTTCGAAGCCAATAAAATGTACATCAACCCGTCCAATGGCGTGATTTCTGAAACCAACTCCACAAAAGGAGCCGAACTGACCCAGTACCTCATCAACGAACAATCAAAAATGATCGCGGGCCAGCGCCCAATTTCCGAATGGGATCAAATGGTCGACGAGTACCTCGCTAAAGGCGGCGCAAACGTCATCAAAGAAATCAACCAAGGCATCAAAGACAAAGGCTACAAAGACAAACAATGGACAAAATAACCAAAAATAAAAAATAAAAACAACCAAAGGGGGCGGCATTGAGCTGCTCCTTTTTGACGTGTTAGGGGGGATGACTCCCAGCACGGTAAAGCGTTAATGGAGTGGGGGACAGGCCCCCACTCCATTAACGCTTTACAAAAGCAAAGAGCGGAGCCGACGGTTATCATAAAAAAATCCCTGGAGCCAAAATTGGTTCCAGGGATTTTTAGAATTAGTGGTTAACTTTAACAGTCATGCTGTAAAATAGTCTTCTATAATACTACGATAAGGTTTATAATAGGATATGGGAGAGTTGGACAAGTGGCATTCCATTTCTTCAAAAGCATGTCAATCTTTCTGGCCGGAGAGGTTCCATGTTTTTGAGCGCTTGCTAACTCTTCTTTTGCCTGTAACAATTCCACTATTAGTTCTTTATGTTCTTCTTGTTTACCTGAAGGGAACAGGTGCTTTACGTTCTGAATCAACTTATCTAACTGGATTGACCATTCTTCCAGGGTTTTTTCTTGATTTTTTGGTTCTGCATTGTAGAGAGGAGTTACTTGTGTTTCAGTCTGCGTTTGTGAAACATGTTGGTCACCCAACAACAGATCTGACCATTCTCTTTTTTTATCTAAGAAGGTTTTCTGTTTCTTTTTGCTTGATACAGTATAACCTCCTTCAATACAATCCTGAATGCACTTAATTTCGTTAGATTCCGGGTTAACCAAGAGATGTCCTCCTTGACCACGACCAGCTGAAGTGTAGGTAAATGGATAACCTGTTACTTCTTCAATAAGGTTTGCTGCTTTTAAAACCTTGTTAGAATCAGTGTCTAGCATTTTGGCTACTGCAGGACTTTTGATATAAGTTTCCTTCATTCTATCATTCTCCTTATTGTTTTTTTTCTTCGAATTCTTTTTTAACTCCTTCATAAAGTTTTATTTTTTCTTCTAGTTTTTGCTTTTTGTCATTCAAATTTTTCTCATCTTGTTCGATTTCATTTTTTAGAAAAGAAATTTCATTACTAAAATAATGATGAAACGCCTCTTCCAAATTTAAAAAATGGTTTACTGTATTTTCTTTCTCTTCGGTATCCATTGGATGATCACCTGCCCTTTCATCTAGTGTTTCAGTGCCACCTCCTTTCTTTTTATCATTAATAAGTGCTTTTAATAATTGAATATCGTCCTCAGTATAGCGTCGATGACCATTAGAACCACTTGTTTTTTGAAAGATATGTCCTTGCATCTCTAATTCGTGTGCGTAGTACCTGAGGAGTGCAGGGGTGATGGTGTTATTAATTAGGGGTGCTGCTTGAGATGCTGTGAAGTATTTTCCTTCCTTTTTCATAAATCCACCTCCCTTTTTAAATATTCATAATTATATAATAAATCGGAAAAGGAAGTTTGTAAATATGTGGAAATGAAATTTCTTTTGAAATATTAGTAAATTCTATTATGAATACACTAAAGCGAAAATGTGTTTAACATGGCCTATATAAAAAAGAAAATCAAAATAATATTTTTTATAATCAATGGGTTTCTGTTCACATAGCAATATTTTAAATCCAAGAATTTAAAAGAAATTTTACATATAGGAAAAACATAATCAAAAGAAGAAGGGGGAGGAAGAGATGTGCTGCCGTTTGAAAGAATAATAGAAAGAAGAAATTCCAAATAACGTCCGTATTGCAAATGGTCAAAATTAAAAACGAAAGCTTTGGGACAAGCTCCTGCCCAACTAACGGATTAACGCTTTACTGTAGTGGGGGCCTGTCCCCCACTCAATTAGCGCTTCACCGCAGTGGGGGACAGGCCCCATAAGCGCTTGAGTCTGTAGAGTGTTTCGGGGCCGGTGTCGTCTGCGAGGCGGTAGGTGCCGTAGGGCATGGGGAGGAAGTGCTGGGCCCCGAGCTCCTAACATGTGTTGGGGAAAACTGGTAATTTATTAACGACCGTTCGAGTGAATAAAATAGGAGAAGAGTAGGTAATCAAGGGTATTACCTACCGTACGAGGGAGCAAAAGTGAAGAAGGGGAGTTAATAGGCAATATTAACTACCGATTGAGGCCAGAGAAAAGGAGAACGGTAGTTAATACAAGTGGATTAACGCCCCAACTGGAGGCAGGGAGTCGAGTTCGGTAGTTAATACAAAATAGGAACCAAGGATGAATTGATTTATGTTTTTATCAGGAAAAGCCGAATGGGGTAATTGACAAAGGAACCTGGTTATCCCTTCCTGCAGGTGTAAAAAAAGCCCAGAGCACCCTATGCTCTGAAGCCTTTCTTGTGACAAAATGAGGGCCAGTTCCCCCATTTTGTTATTTCAGTATGGTTTCCCCAAGCAGCATGACTTTTAGTTGTTCGTTTGGCAGCTGCTGTTTGTCCCATTCGCGGTAAAGTCGTTCAAGTGCCTCAGGGCCAGTATCATCGGCGAGGCGGTAGGTGCCGTAGTGCATGGGGACGAAGTGCTGGGCCCCCAGTTCCAAAAAGGCTTTGACGCTGTCTTCGGGTGAGATATGGGAGGGGGCCATGAACCATTCGGGCTCATAGGCGCCAATTGGCATGAAAACAGTATCAATCTTGTCGAACCGTTCCGCAATGAGTTTAAATCCCCTAAAATAACCGGTATCGCCGACAAAATAAAAGATCTCCTGCTGAGCGGTTTCGAACATCCAGCCGCCCCAGTGGGAGGTATTCGTATCCCACAGCGATCTTCGAGTCCAGTGCTGAGCAGGCACAAAATGGACGGTCAATCCGCCGAACACCAAGCTCTCCCACCAGCTGAATTCCTTCACTTTATGATATCCCTTTCGGACAAAAAGCGACTTTAACCCTACCGGCACAAAATATTGAGGATTCCCTTTTAGTTTCTTCAGGGTAGGGAAGTCGAGATGATCATAATGCCCATGGGAAATCACCACAACATCAATCTCCGGCAAATCAGCCAACGATAGGCCAGGCTCCGTCATCCGCTTTTCAAACCCCATCCGCTTCGCCCACACGGGGTCCGTTAAAATGTTCAGGCCGTCGAGCTGAATCAAAAAGGTTGAATGCCCAATCCACGTGTAAGCAGTCCGGCTGCGGTTTTCCTGCACCTCATGAATCCTTTTATGAGGGCATTGCTCAATGTTCACCGACAAATCCTTCACCTTGCTCTTACGTTCCTTCTGCCACTTTCTCATATCTTTAAATGATTTATCGTTATTGACGTGATCCAAATTCTCATACCGCTTCATTTTCGCTCACCCTGGTCCCCATCATCATAGTTTGTTAAAAGTATAGCAAACAATCGATTTCACCAGCAAAAATAAAACGCCGACACACCCCAATAAAGGTTCCATGAGAATATTTACCTCACATTTTTCCAATAATTTTAAATAGGGCCGTAAAATGACAATAGGAAACCATCAAATTGCACCCAAATCACTATACCGAACAGCAGCCAAGGTAAGGATAATAGCACTCCTGTTAACTGTTTTTAAAAAAGACCAAGCCGTTTCACCCAATTTATTGCGTTCGTTAAAGCTCTCTTACAATTCAATGAAAACAGTGAATTCGACAATATTTGAAAAATGGACAGTTTATAATAAATTTTGCAACGGTTAATAAGTCTGCGAATGGAGGTTTCATAAAGTGAACGAATTACTTCACGAAGCTGTCCAGGATAGAAGACAAACCTTGATTGACCAGCTCATCCAGTTGGGGGTGTTCAAGATTGGAAATAAACACCTCTATGAGATGTCTTTGAGTGAACTAGAAGAGGAATATCAAGAAATCAATTCTCCTGACAATTGCCAGCCGGCAGCTACCTGAAATACTTAGAAAATGGAAGCGACGCAGCTTCATCCCAATTCCCACACCTAACATAACATATGCAAAAGCCGCGCGTTTCACATCGGGCGGCTTTACTCATGGTGGCGCGAAAACAGCGCCTGTATTTTAGTTTTAACTGGGATTCCCAACTCATCACCAACCATTTTTTCCATCTTCAACCCGACCTGTTGCGCATGACTGTGAAAGCCATTTTTCAGCAGCAGTTCGAGGTATTCCCAATAAACCGCCTCCACATAGGGGTCGTGGGATAGTAGCTGATCATAATACTGCATTCCTATCTTAAAATCATTTTCCTTCCAATAATATTGTGCCAACTCTTGCAGCACTCGAAGGAATCTTTGTCTCGTTGCTTCTCTCACTGGCTCCAAAAATGATTCGTAAGGAAACTCCGCCAACAATTCGCCCTGATAAAATCCCGCTGCCATTTTAAGAGCTAAAATTCTCCCATCTCCTGATTGTCCTTCAGCTGCTGCAACCTGCCGGTGGAATTCCGCCAAGTCGATACTGCATGCCGTTTCATCGAGAAAAAACAATTCGCCGCTCTGAATAATATATTTCGAGTTTCGCGCCGAAGTTAAATCAGGTTCTAAAGCCTTTCTTAAGGTGGAGACAGACACATAGAACCGGTTGTTTTGAGAGGCATAACTTCCATCCGCAAATAACTCCTCCAGCAGGACATCTTTCGGGATTTTTTCCCGGTAATGAACCGCAAGATAGAAAAGCAGCCGTAAGCTCGATTTTCGTTGTAAAGTAATATCCTTCCCGTCATACTGCAGCTGGAAACTCCCCAAAAGTTTAATTGATAACTTTTCGGACCCTTTATCGGAAGCCATGTTGATGGGGGAAATCTCATCAGCCAACGGCTCCCGTACTTGACGCAAATACCCGCCGACAAGCGAGGAGAAGTAGGAGTTATGTGAAAAACAATCCTGTGACCTTTGAAAATAATCTTCCGCTGCGACTACTTCATTTTTCGAAAAATAAATCATTCCCAATTCAAGGAACCCCCAACCGAGGTCCACCTCCAACTGGAATTTTTCCGCTTCCGCCAAACCTTGATTAGCAAACTGAAGAGCGGTGTCCGGATTTCCCGTCAATCGATAGTATTTTCCAATTGCAATCAAGGGATAAACGCGGGCCCCTTCATCATCATATCCTATAGACAGCCTTAGTAGCTCTTCCACAAACGGGTGGGCCTTCGCCAGTTCCTGCTGTTCCAACAGAATTTCCGTCAGGATCCAAGTGGCATGCATCCGTTCATCAGGAGCCCCGCCAAGCTCCATATTCGTTAACGCCATCTTTGCCAATTCAAGCCCTTCAGACAACTTTCCTAAAAAACGGCAGCATTGCGCCGCAAGGGCCAAGTTCACGGAAATGAGGTCATGATGGCCAAGTTGCCGGCTTCCATCTAGAGAAGATAAGAAAAAGGCGTGGGCTTCCTCAATGTTCCCGCTATAAAACAAAATAATCCCAAGCCGGTGCTCCAAATAGACCTGTGAAGCAGATAATCTCCGTTGTTTCAAGTTTTCAAGTGTCTGTTTCAATGGCACGGCATAACTGCTTAACGTCGCGATGGGTACAGCACGGAATAGAAAATGCGAGAACAATGCCATCGAGATCGACGGACAAATCGCTTCCAAGGAACCGTCCAACAATAGGAAAAACCGTTCCGGCGTGTACAGATTGACCATTTTCTGCATGATTCGTGAAGCATCTCTGTAACTAGTGGCTGCCAGATAATGGGCAAAGGCATTATAGTAATGATAGTTATCCTCGTAGGCATGAGCCGCTTTGAAATGGAGCTGTTGGACTTCCTGCCGGCCACGAGTTTTCAATAATTTTTCATAAAGGTATTGGCGAAACAAGGGCAAATAGGCAAAAGTGCCAGCCTCGGTTTTTCGCAACAATAACCGCTGTTTCAACCGTTCATCAAACAACCCCAGCGGTGCGTTTGGTGACAAAGCAGCCAGCATCGGCTCGTCGAATTCATGAAGAACACTGGATAACGGGAGAAACGCCGCTAATTCCGGAGAAAAAGACGCAAACAGCTCGGCTTCCAGTTCCTCAAACAATTCAGAAAACGGCAATAGGTCTCCATTCCACTTGCGATTCTCCGGTTTGATGTTTTTCCACGCTTCCACAATAAAAGGCAAGCTAGCCGGCCAGCCTGATGTTTTCATTTGCACCAATTCTGCTTCATGCTCCTGCAGCGGCAGGCCGTTTAAAAGGAAATAGTCATTTAGCTCCTGCTGAGTAAATTCCAACTGGGTTTCGGCTATTTCCGCAAGCTGGTTTTGCATTTTTAATTTCGTATAGGGAAACGCAGGTCGCTGCCTGCCAATGATCACAAAGGTAACGAAGGAGGGGGCGTGCTGGACAAGCTGCAGCAGAAATCCCCGAAGCTCCGACGTCTCCACTAAATGAAAATCGTCCAAGACAATCGCCAGGGGTGTGTCCCGATTGGCGAGGGCTTCCAAAATATCAATCTCTTTGTTGGCAGGCGATTGCAAGGAAAGGCCGGAAGCGATGGATTCCACAAGGTCAGAATACTGGCGGGCATACGTCTGGAACGCAAACCATAGCGCAGGCAGTTCACGGCTCTTCAGATAATCGGCTACCAACGTGGTTTTTCCATATCCTCCGCCGGCTACCACTGAAACAAGCGGACGGGAAAAATAACGGTCAAGGATTTCAAACAATTCCAGCCGCAAAAAAGAATGGTCGGTTTGCGGGATGTGGTACCGGCTGACAGGGCCCATGAGTATTCCTTCTTTCAAAATAATCTGTAAGATTAGTGGATTAACAAAATTATAGCATGTAAGAAATTTTTGGAAAACTGTAAGAACTCCGTAAGACCCATTTTGTAAAGTGACAATAGTACTAAAGATTAGGGGGAAGAAAAATGAAAAAGCGTGCAAAAACAGGCTGGATTTTTTTATTCGCCGTTGTATTTCTCTTTATGATGTATGTCCTTATCCAGTATTTTGTCGTTAGCCCAAAAAATAGCGGGGTGGTTCAAGGAAAGCTGGCAATTCCGAAATTCCCTTTTAACACTTGGCTGGTGGTGTTATACACCCACATCATCGCGGGAAGCATCGCATTTGTCATTGGACCTTTTCAGTTTCTGAAAAGACCGGTCGGCAAAATAGCGTCACGCCACCGCAAATGGGGATATGTATACGTTCTTTCGATTCTATTAGCAGGGCTGGCTGGCATCTACTTGTGTGTATTCGCAACCGGCGGCACCGTTTCAGGACTGGGATTTTTTATGCTGGATGTTCTGTGGCTGTCAACCACCGGTATGGCCGTGGTGAAAGTGAAACAAAAGAAATTTGCTTCCCACCGCCGCTGGATGATCCGCAGTTACGCCGTAACTCTCGCGTTTGTCACGTTCAGGCTCTATTTGCTTCCGTTCACACTTGTATTGGGGTTGAACATAGAAAATGGCATCAGGCTCGCTTCGTGGCTCGCCTGGATCACCAATCTTTTGATTGTCGAAGTTTATTTTAAAAGGAAATCGGTGAAGCAACAAGCAAGTTTGTCCATGCGATAAAAAAGGAGGAAATGAATCATGAAAAAACAAAAAGAAGTCGTGTTAACCTTGTTGATCAACGGAATCGTGCCATGGCTGATATATGTAATCCTATCCAAGCATATGAGCAGCATCGCGGCGTTATCCATCGCCACGCTGGCTCCGCTAGCGGATAATCTTTTCTTTCTTATCAAACAAAAGAAAATGGATGTGTTCGGGTCATTGATGCTGTTCACGTTCCTATTGACATTAGGACTTGTGATGCTAGGAGGCAGCGAGAAAATCTTGTTAATCCGGGAATCGTTCATTACCGCTGTCGTGGGCATCATTTTCCTCGGTTCGTTATTTTTCAAAAAACCGCTGATGTTTCATCTGGCCTTACGGTTTATCGGGAATCCCCAGTTCGCCGGGAACTGGCAATACGATTACTTTCGCTTTGTCATGCGATTGATGACCTTTGTCTGGGGATTGATCCTCGTTCTTGAAGCCACTGTCAGGATCACGCTCGTGTTTGTATTATCAACTGCCACCTACTTGGCCATCTCCAACATCGTATTATATGGCTTTATTGGCAGTGCCATCCTCTGGACAGTGTACTACCGCCGCATCTCCAGCAGACGGCTGGCGTCGATTATGGAAACCCAAATAAGGTAGGGGAGAACACACCATGGAGATTATCAGACTAACGCGTAGTGAGCAAAAAAATATCCTTTCCTTATTTAATAAAACAACCAAAGCACTCAAGAAGAACGGTGTCGACCAATGGGATATCTTTTATCCGAATCGGTTTGTCGTTCGCAAGGATCTGAAGCAGCAAAACATTTTTGGAATTATTATGGATGGTAGAGTGATAGCTGTGGTAACATTTGACATGAACCAGAGCCAAAAAAAGGAAAACATTCCATGGCAGAATCATCATGAAAATGCATGCTGGATTCATCGGCTGGCCGTTGACCCGGATTTCCAAGGTAGAGGTTTAGGGAAACAATTGCTTCAGTTTGCCGAACAACAAGCGATTGACAAAGGCTGTACCTGCATTCGGTTAGAGGTATACTCTGCCAACCCAGCGGCGGTTTCCCTCTATCAAAAAGCAGGCTATCAGGAACGAGGGGAGGTTACCTTTCCCTTTAGAAAGGAGCCATATCTATGTTTTGAAAAAAGTCTGGTCCATTCCAACTAAGATGATTGCGTACCCACAAAACTAAAGGATTCGGTAAAAAAAAGGGAGGAAAACGTGTTGTCCTATCTCATTTTCGCATGCAGTTTAGTATTGGTATTATTTATTGTTTATTTTACAAAAAATTTCAGCCCCGAAAATCAAAGCACTCCAGGTTTACAAACACGTTTGTTACAGCTTCTGCAGTTCGTTAAATTTGCGCCCGTTCTTGCGTTTATTATTTTACTAGTACTAGTTTTGACTTATTTTCATACGAAAATGGAAATCAGGTTATCACACGCTTGGTACGATTCTCAATTTTGGGCTTATACTGCTCTTTTATACTGCCTCTATCGAATAAGCAAACATAAACTGAATCTTATTTTTACAGTCATTTCGTTCTTAATCGCCATTTACAACACTCCATTATTTCATTATGAAAAATTATTTACCGGCCAGAATATTATCGTTTCTAATTTGATCGGAATTGTCATGTTCCTATCCATGTGGCTGGCTGTGTCAATGCTTAATAAACGAATGCATCAGCATTCATAAAACTGCACTGAAGGGGGAGGGGAGGAATGATGCTTTTACTTTATATCGTTCTAGGAATCTTAGTATTGTTATTGGTCGGACTGATCTACCAATGGGTGTCAACCAAAAGAGACGGAGCCCAATTTCCTGCTCCAGGGCAGCTGGTTGAAATCAATGGCCGAAAACTGCATGTTCAGATTGACGGACCCCAAACAGGGCCCGTCGTGGTGTTTGATCACGGCTGTGGGATTGGCTCCGGTTCCATGATTTGGAACTTGGTGAAACATCCTGTTTCAAAGTTTGCCAGAGTGATCACTTATGATCGGGCGGGGTACGGCTGGAGTGATCCGGGACCCTTTCCGAGAACGAATGAAGCTGCTGTGGAGGACCTCCGGCTGCTGTTGGAAAAAATAAATATCAAGGAACCTGTGATTCTCGTCGGGCATTCGTATGGCGGCATCAACGTCCGCTTATTCGCAAAAAAATATCCCGACAGAACAGCCGGCAACGTACTCGTTGACAGCACGCATGAAGATGAATTGACTACAAGGTTCCCAGATAAATATGTAAAGGGCCAATTGATGGGGCAGAAAATGTTAAAAGTGCTCCATGTGATGGGCCAAATCGGGATTCTGAGAATCCTCGGCAAAATGAGGGCTTTTAAGCAGCTGCAGGAAATTCTTCATCGGTTTCCATCATCCCATCATGCCATCTATCAATCTACTTGGTTTTTAAACAAGACGACTAAAGCCGTCGCAAGTGAATTTGCCCATTTAAGCATGGGGTACGAACAAGTCAGGGGAGCTTCCTTAGGCAGCATGCCGCTTGTGGTAATCAAAAGCGGAATCGTGGAAAATCTCGATGGATTCTCAGAAGGCGAGAAAGAAGCGACAGAAAAAGCTTTGTGTGATTTAGCGGTGGAAATGTCGCAGCTATCAACCAATGGGGAACTGTGGACCGCCAAAAATAGCGGGCACAATGTCCATGTTGAAAACCCAGATCTTGTGGCAGATGCAATTAAAAAGATAGGTGAAGCCGCAACAAGTAGTGCAGTTATTGTATAAAAGCCGAGGACTTCCATCTCTAATCACATAAAGTATCACACTGAATTGTCTGTGAAGTAACAGAGAAAAAGTAGTAGATATTCCCCTTATAGCCTCCCTACAGTCATTTATATCGGAATGATGATAGTAAAGGTTCTAGTTGATTGTCTTAATGACAAGACTGTGCGTGTACACTCAATTGAGGAACCTGGGAGAATTGGATGTGTAAAGGCGATTCCAATTCTAGGAAGTTTGACTAGCAATAGGACTATATGAATAAAAGGCAAGAGAAAAGGCACTAAGAAGTAATAAAGAAAAATGTAAAGAAATAAATTAAAAAATGCTTGCTCAAAAAAAGTATGTGAAGCATTGTTCTTAAACAAACGTGAGCTTAACTTAAAAAGCCGGCTGCCAAAAATATGCAGCCTTTTCTTATTGAATTAAAGGATACGTTAATAAGATGTTAAAGGAAAACAAATCTGTTTTGGAGAATTACCTACATAGATAAATGATTAGAGGTGGGAAATGTGAGAAAAAATGTATTTTTATGTGGGTCAATTTTCCTGATAATGTTATTTATTTTGAATATTTATCAATTGAGCCTCCCAAAGGTTAGTCCAATTGGAAATGGTGAAATATCTACAATATCTTGGATTTTAACCTTTTTCCCACTAATATTGGCATTTATCTTTTTATTATTGTTTATCACTTTGAGCGTCCATAAAAGAAAAAATAAAGAAGCTAATCGTAACGAAGAAAATTCAACACCACCACCTTATTAATATAATTCAAATACATTTACTAGTTTTAAAGTAACTTTGTGAAATAATTACTTAAAGTAAACGGGTGCGATACTTTAAGATCTGACTGCCATTGGGGTGTCCATTTTTTATTGGACTAACGGTTAGTGTAATAAATAGGCCTGCTAAATTTTTAATAAAGGATGATGTTTTATGAGTAATTGTGCTTTGTTGGTTGTTGATGTTCAAACTGCATTAATTAAAGAACATCCATATAATGAGGAAAAAGTAATTGGGAATATCAAAAGACTTATCTCGGTTGCTAGAGATTCTAATAAAGAAGTGATATATGTACGACACGATGATGGAATCGGAGAAGAATTAGAGTATGGTACTGATGGTTGGCAGGTTTATAGTGAAATAGCACCTAATAAGAATGAAAAAGTTTTTGAAAAGAAATACAATAGTGCTTTTTTTAAAACAGGTTTAAAGGGATATTTGGAGACAAAAAAAATAGATACAATTATTTTGACAGGACTACAAACAGAATATTGTATTGATGCCACTCTGAAAAGTGCATTTGACAATGGCTATAACGTCATTATCCCGGAACAAACAAATACAACTTTTGATAATGAGTATCTATCTGGTCAAAAACTTTATGAGTTTTATAATTATAAAATATGGGATAATCGTTTTGCCAAAATTCTTTCTGTTGATGAAGTAAGTAAAATTTTGCTAAAATAGAGCCATTTACTTTGGCCACATAGATTTAACGAAGGCACATTTGCCCTGGGCAAATCAATTCGTGAATAAATGCAATCCAATATATCTTTACTCCAATAGTAATAGGAGGCTAAAAGGATATGGGTATCTGTGATTTTTAAACTGAGAATTCATATGGAAGTTATAATTGCAATCCAAAGATAGGGAAACGGTAAAGGGAAATTAATTAACTGTAGAAGAATTGATGTTATTACTTGAACCCCGGCCAATCGTTTATGCTTAGGTTTATCAAGTTAAATAAAGGGTATTTTTCGTATGAATTGTTGCTATTTCAAGTAGTTATAATTGTTTGGAAATTACATTTGGTGGTGTCGCCTTTAATGAAAGTAAAGTCATTTTATGCAATTAGTTCAAAATCGTTAGATGTAAAAATTAATAGTTTCCTACAGAATGATAGAATTGAAGTTGTTGATATAAAATTCAGTGCTTCTTTCGGCACTATATATGCCTTAGTTGTATATAGGGAGAGATAAATTTTTGAGCACTTCTATCTATTCAAAAATGAGGAGGTAAGGATGAACAAAAATGTAAACTGGACAGTTGTATTCTCATTGCTCGCATCATCTAGCTTTGCAGGAGGTTTGGCATTTAAGTCAATAGTTAAATACTCACCGATTTTCGGAAGTATCCTAGGCTTTATCTTCATTACGACCGCTTTACTTGTCGCCATTAAAAGGTATAGCAAATTCACAAAATATTAATGTGTGATGGATTGGAATTTATCATGATTCGATACTATTGGTCGTGGAATAACACTTTTCTGTTAGGTTTTGTTAATATTTATTGTTGTTAACTGATATCAATAAAGACCTTCGTATACGAAGATCTTATTGCATTTACCTTATACTTTGGTTTCAATAACACTACATCTCCATTTGGTCGATAAACATTAAAACAAATACAACTAAGACATGAAATAAAGCTAATATCACAAAATGATAACCCTCGATACCCTTTATAAGTTGGAAGAGTGCTGGAAACAATACAGTCTCGATACCGAATATTATTATTACCAAACCTATTCGTACAGCTAATTTCTTTTCATTTTTTGGAACAAAGACTTCATTGTTCCCTGCAATAAACGAAGTTTTTCCTTTTCTTCGCAAAGAAAATCCCACAAATATAATTAAAATACCTAAAGCCATTACCCCTAAAGATATTACTAACATTTCTAACCTCCCCAGAATTAATTTGTATATTAATACTACGAAAAGGGTAAGTATATCCGTCTTTATTTTTGCGTTCAGTAATCTCTTTAAAAATAGGTTCATTTACTGAAAATGAAGCAAGAGACAGAGTGAAAAACTTTCTTTAAACGGTGTTGTTCTGTGTAACTCAACTTTTTAATTTCAACTATTAACTTTCAAATCCTCCAAACAAATTATCTTTATCCTGTTACAGAACGTTCGTTTGCTTAATTCAAATAACAATACATAGCCTTTTGTTAAAGGAAAAACAGCACGGATCGTAGCTGTCGTCTAGGCACAAAAACTGTTATTAGGGTAGGGAGCTTATTTAAAGCCCCAACTCTCCTATCAATTTCTTAAATGTATGGTAAGCTGGTTTCGGAGAATAATCATCACGCATAATCCCATATTGGTGGAAAAGGTCCTCTTTGGAACTATCTGCATCCCGGAGCCCGAAGAGTTCATAATGGGAAATATTGAAGTCTAGTCGCAATTGATAGATGGCTCGTATGATCGTTTCAAGAATTGCTGATTGATGTTCATAGGACCTTTCTAAATTGGCTACAGGGTTTTTTCCAGTGGGCCATCCATTTTCAGTCACTCGGATCGGGACTGAAGCAGGTATGCCTACTATAGAAAGATTCTCTCTTAAATCACGAAGAGTATGTTCAACAGAAGAAGATACTTCTGATATCTCGAGTGGCTTGTCTTCGAATACATCCACATAAAAATTATGCCCTACAAAATCAACAGATTCTATAAAAGTCGAACCTCCAGCTTTCGCTAAGTGATCCCAAAAATGTGGGACCGATGCAGGACTTTCCGGTACTGAACCAAATCCAATCTTAACCGGCAAATTATGCAATTGAGCTTCTTTTTTTGCTGCAATTACGCCTTCTACCAGGGCTTGCATAATATAAGGCTTCGATCCCTCCATAAACGATAAATTGGGTTCGT
Organism: Neobacillus camarae; assembly: GCF_054950115.1. Lineage (NCBI taxonomy): Bacteria > Bacillati > Bacillota > Bacilli > Caryophanales > Bacillaceae > Neobacillus > Neobacillus camarae. The sequence goes on from NZ_JBUCKX010000001.1 coordinate 1,676,674, forward strand.
TTGTTATTTGAAGAGAGGTCAAATGAGAACCGTACTTGTTCAGGATTTTTCGAATAAAATCAAGCCAATGATTGAGTTCTATATCGGGTTCCTGATTCTGTGTCCAATCCCCACATCCAATAGCTAAATCCCCTAATAAATTGGATTCAAGATAGCGATCAGCATTTGCAAACATTTTTGATTCCCATTCCTGGGTATAAATGAGATAAGTTCTTGGAAGCAACTTTTTAGAACTGCCTTGAAGTTCCTGTAACGCAGTCTGAATTTTTTTATAATCATCAGCAGGGCCTGTTGCCAAACCAAAGGGTGTACCTGCTGCGCTTAGTGGATAAATTCCAAACGTTAATCCTGATGAAACCATTTCTAACTCTCCTTTTTACACTTGGATTCTAACTAACTGCTTAACTCACAAGGTTTGCGGACTTACCTGAGATAGGCCTTTAGTTTCATTCTACACTCTCCATCTTTTTTAATAAGACATTCACTTTATGAAGAGCGAAGGCTAAATCTAGCTTTTCTTCCTCGCTTATTTTGGTTAAATTTATAAGAAATCTTTGATAGATTTCGGCCCACTTTTTATTTTGAATTTCCTTCCCTTTTGATGTTAAGGAAACTAACACGGCCCGTTTATCTTTACGATCAGGCTCCTTCACCAGATAACCCTGAGTTTCTAAATCACTAACGATATTGGTCAGCTGCTGCTTCGTAATATTTAAACCATTACTAATGTCTTTAATATTCACCGCCCTTTGTTGCATAAATAAAAACTCAATTACATGATTTTGTGTATGTGTCAGCACTGTTGTATCCTTGTTTAGCGAGTTAAAGCTGCTAAATAAGTTTGGAATCAGAGCAATGTATTCCTGAGCAATTTTATCGTTCATCATACACTCCTTTTTTGGATTATGGTAAATATAATATTACCACTTCCAATGATAGTCAAGGTATATACGGCTATATAGTAAATAAGTATTTACTATATAGCCGTATTTTTATTTTTTCTTTAACTGTTATTATCTATGAATTAACCTCTCATTATTTAAAAGCAGGTTTATTTGTCGACATATTCTAACCATAAAGAAAAAATGGACCAATTAGTAAATGGAATGTTCATGTATTTGGTTGCCCGCTTTGTAAACAGTCCAATAAAGACCGTAAGTGTGCATAATCTGCTTAGAACGTCATACATTTGATTTTGTAAAGCAAAGATTTTTAATCATTCTGGCTCGTTCTACTAAAAGCCATACCAAGGTACGAACCCAAAAAGTAATATTAATAATAGATTTAGCTTAAATGTCTCAGTTGCAGTTGCATGGAACTTGAAAAAGCAAGTAGTTTTACTATAAAAAGCAGTATTTTTTCTGAGATTACCGCCAATCTAGAATTTTGGTTGTGAGTAAAGAGAACAAAAAAGGGGGAAGAGTAGAAACAGAAAAATGAAATGAGAAAAGAATAAATTATCAAATTGAGGAGATGATATTTTTGGTTCACTTTTTGGAAAACATATTCCAAATAACAGCAGTCATACTACTCCTATGTTCCATTTTTTATTATAGACATTTTAAAAAAATAAAGAGAGAGAGAAAATTATCCCCATTTCAATTTTCCATTTATATCATAACCAGAGTTGCGATTTTTCTTTGTGCAGGCAGTTATCTACTTCTGTTATTAAATAGAAATTATTAAACGTGAACTCTATAAAACTACAACAATCGCCTAAGAAGAGAAGTTTTGAGCGGGCTACTTGAAAAAATGGGTGCTTCGTTTAAGAATAGAAAAATAAATCCAGATGAGTAGCCGTTTCATCAGGATTTTTACGGTTGTCTTACTATCTTGTACTTCAGATAGGCCTATCGTTCGGTAATGGATAGGCCTTGGTTTTAATTCAATCTACTAAACACAATTGCTGGGGGATTAGTGAGTTATTTAATTAACGATGTTGGTCTACAAGAATCTGATTGCCATCCGGATCTTCAATGATAAGATGTGCAGGTCCTTCACTTGCCTCATCCGCTTCAGTCAAGACTTGGATTCCTTTGGCTTTAAGTTCTTTTTGAATCTCGCGGATGTCTGTAAACGATTCGAGATTTTCTGCATTTTGATTCCACCCAGGATTAAAGGTCAGGATATTCTTTTCAAACATGCCTTGAAAAAGGCCAATGACACAATCCTCATTCTTCAGAATCAGCCAATTTTGAGTAATGTCTCCGCCAAAGGCCTCAAACCCCAGATTTTCGTAGAATGCTTTTGATTTATGGATGTCATTGACGGCTAAACTGACAGAAAACGCGCCTAGCTGCATCTTTCGTCCTCCTTTTATAAATGAAAGCATAAGAGTAATCCTTTTTAGTATAAATAGATTATTTTAAAAATACAATAATTTCCAAGCGGTAAGATGATAGAGAATGGCGGAGAGCGGGTCGGATAGATAGTGGATGGGGCCTTTTAGCAATGTTCGTATAGGTATCCGGTCCTTGTTAAATGGTTGTATAATTGAAGTTTCGGCTGGGAAAATACCTTTTTAACGAAGTGGTGAGTTTATCACAAGTGGTATAAACGAAATAGGGGGTGTGATAACCATCGATTCGAATCTAGAAGAGCCCAAGAGATATATTGTTAATAAGTAAATTAGTTGAACATTTCATTTTTCTAGATTACATCCTTTAAGACGACAAATAGATCTGTTGCTATCGAAAAGAAAAATGGAGAATGTGAAGTAACTATAAATAGCAACAGTGGAACTCTATTTTCCCTTTGCAAACAGTCTAGTCAACACTTTAAAAATCAGTTGAAAAATGATGATGAAACTTCCAAAATCAATCAAAAACAATAACAAATCAAATTTATCATCCAACACACTATAATGAAAGTCGAAAAGTTTGAAAAGTAAACTAGTAATATAGTAGGTCAGTACACCTGTAACACCCGCAATGATTGCTTCCTTCAAAACACTAACCTCCCGAACAATATCTTTATTCTATTATAGTACATAATATTCGAACTTTTTAAACTAGCAAACTTACAAAAAAGATTTGTCACCACGATACTGCTAATGAGTATTTTTTTTATGAATTTTCTGGGGATTTGTGTAAAATAGGGAGAAGTAGTTAAAATTTAACAACCAATTTGGAATTAGACTTGAATAGGTAATTGTAAAAAGAGTGAGTGGATTTCATTTTTCGAGGAGTTTGATGAATGACGTTATTAAATGTAGACATAAAATCAGCCGGCTATGAAAAAGGCACTGACACAATAAAGGAAATTGCATTTTCCATTGAAAAAGGGGAGTTAGTTGGACTGATTGGACCAAATGGTGCTGGAAAGAGTACAACCATTAAAACCCTCTTAGGGCTGCTTGAACATGTAGAGGGCGAAGTGACTTACGGTTCTAAAACCAACTATTCATACATACCGGAACGGCCCATCTTTTATGATGAATTAACATTATGGGAGCATCTGGACTTTGTTGCAGCAGTGGAAGGGCTTCAAGAAGAAGTTTACCAAACACAAGTTAATAATCTGCTAGAAAAATATAATCTAGTGGAAAAAGCCGATGAATATCCAACGAAGTATTCAAAGGGGATGCAGCAAAAAGCCATGCTGATCCTTGCAATCATCACCAATCCACAACTATATATCATTGATGAGCCGTTTATGGGTCTAGACCCAAATGCCATGAAACTATTCCTTGAATCAATTGATAAGGAACGCGCCCGCGGTGCAGGCGTCTTGATGTCAACGCATGTATTAGATACAGCGGAAAAAATATGTGACCGGTTTATCATCATCCATAAGGGGCGCCTTGTGGCGAAAGGGACATTAGAGGAGATACGGCGCCAGTGCCAGCTGCCGCTGGGCTCACTGTATGATTGCTTTCACTTCCTTGCAGAAGGTAACGAAAATGAAGGGTAAGGATGTCTTTTTTCGTCGACTGGTGAAAGGCTGGAGATATCAATACCATGTGATTAAATCGGTGGCTGATTGGACCGTCATGTTATATATCCTCATACCGGCTGCTGCATTTTTTGCCATCATTTATCGGTCGTGGTGGAGCGAACTTCCGACTTGGTTTCATGACATACCTCTGATTCTTATATTTTCTATATTTTATCTTATCTCTTGGGCAGGAACGATTCGTACATATGTGGAGGAAGCGGACAAAGTCTTTTTGATTAAAAAGAATAATTTGATTTGGAAGTTGAAAAAATACGGCTACTATTACTCTATTATTTTTCAATCCTTGACTGTGGTAATAGCCATCTTCATCCTGTTACCCTTTTTACTCCATCATTATCACATGAGATGGCCAGAAATTGCCGCGTGGGCTGGTTTCTTTATTTTGTTAAAAACATGCTTCATGTTCATAAAATATTTTTTAAGGAAAACCTTCTTTAGAATTATGCAAATCATCGTAGGTGTCGTTTCATTCATTGTGTTCAGTTGGATTAGTCAATGGATTTTTCTCGTGATTGAAACGGGAAATGTCCTTCCAGTTTTAATAGGTTGTGGTATTTTTCTTGCTGTTTTGGTTTATTCCAGTTTGCGGCAATTAAGGTTCAACAGTTCGATAGACTTGCTGATTGACATGGAACAGGAACGGAAAACAAGTTTGATCCAGTTATTTTTTGCGGCCGCGCCGGAAATGGAAAAGCCTGTTGTGATTAAGAGAAGCAAGCCGCTTTTATTCCGAAAATCTAAAAGAATCTTTAAGAAACGTACACCCATCAACGGATTTATGGAATTGTTTATTAAAGCTTTTATCCGAAACAAGTCTTATATAAGGAACTATCAAACCCTCATCAGTGTGACCACTATAGCGATGGTCAGAATTCCGCCCATTTGGATCAAAGCCCTGATTTTTTTCGGCTTTCTATTTATGATGCATTCCTGGTTGTCGATGGTTTGGATCAAGGTTTTCAGCTCCTATCCGTTGATGAAAAAATACAACGATAGTGATTATTATTTTTCAGCCAAAACCACAGGGACCGGAGTGATGTACTATATCGCGATAACCTTAGTGATGGTTTTGGTTACATTGGTTCTAGGGATTACTTCGGTAATGGGGAATGATTAAAGACATTCGTAAGCAGCTGTAAAAGTTTGGTTGTCAATTTCTGGTTTTAATGCTTCTTTGTTCACTATATGTAGTAATTAAAAGAGGAAGGGGCTTTAGTTTCCCAAAACGTAATACTGATACCTCCACTGGACATTCCTCCAGGGTTTATTTCTCCATCCAAAAGAATTCAGTTTGGGGCTTAAAGGGGTGATTGGTGAGTTCCTGAAAGTACTGTTTGAACAGCTGGATAAACCGGGTCTCTGTGCACGGTAACGGAATTATAGCAAAGCAGCTTTCAAGGTCTGCCCATAAATAACGGTTTACGGACAGTGAAAAAGAAGCGACAGTAACAGCCTTCAAGGCTTTCAAGGAACGGGAACTCTGGATGGCAGAGACAAGCGGGCATAATGCCCATGTCGGAGATCCAGACCTTGTAGCAACTGCAATTGAAAAGGTAAGTGAACCCTCAATTGTAATTTAGTTACGCTGGAGAAAATGAAATTACCTCGGTTTAGCAAAAGACTGCCAATGTGCAGTCTTTTTTTATTCCCCACAAGTTCCTAAGATTTGTTTACGGACTGCTCAACGGGATAATCCTGATGTTTTCTTTGCCATTACATATTCATGCAGGAAAAGAAAGGGGATAAATAGGAATGGCTTGTCAACCATGCGAAGAAAACAGCAATAAGGAGCAAAGCCTTTCCAATCTCATTTTTGCACCAGTTACAGAGGATATGTTAACCGGAGAAAGGATAAACACAGAAGATGCTCAGGACATGAATACATAAATATAGTGACTATTAAAAGATTGATATAAAAGTCAGTTTCCATTGCTTTAGAACAAGCCGATTTTTCCCCAAAAAATCAGATTGTTCTTTTCTTTAGCGGAGTGTTAGCCTTCAGTGACTCCCACTCTCCGGGATTGGTGTCATCTGCTGCTACTCCATTCATAATATCAAGGTAGTGATGTAATTTTTCTTCCATATATTTAGCTCTTCGTTTTGCCTCCTCCAACTGAGACTGCGCGATTGTCTTTTGTTTCAAAATGATTTCATAGCGTTCTTGAATAGTAGAACGTCCTTCCAAGCACAAATCGACATAGGATTTAATATCTTCCACTGACATCCCGCATTGTTTCAAATATTTAACCCCTATCAGCCAATTCATGGATTCTTCATCAAAAAGCCGAATATTGTTTTTGTCGCGCTGTACACTTGGAACTAATCCTTTATCCGTATAAAAACGAACGGTATGTTCGGTCAAATCCAGTAGTCTAGCCACTTCTTTCACAGTATACAATGCTGCCCCTCCTTGAAATGAAATAAAAGTTATTTGAAATCCCTTGACTTCGTGTTACACGAAGGTGATAGGCTTATCCTAGCACAAGGATGCTAAACCTGTAAATACCGGCCAGATGCATTGCTTGTCACAATTTTTTATCATACAGGAGGAAGTTTAGATGCAAAAAGTTATTTTAAACAATGGTGTTGAAATGCCTATCTTAGGTTTTGGTGTCTTTCAAGTTCCGGATCCAGCTCAATGCGAGCAATCAGTGTCTGACGCCCTTGAAGCGGGGTATCGTCTAATTGACACAGCTGCTGCCTATATGAATGAGGAGGCGGTTGGTGCTTCCATTAAAAAAAGCAGGATCCCAAGGGAAGAACTTTTTATCACAACCAAACTTTGGGTTCAGGATGCCGGTTATGAAAATGCCAAAAAAGCCTTTAACGTTTCTTTGAAAAAACTTGGGCTTGATTATCTTGATTTATACTTAATTCACCAGCCGTTCAATGATTATTATGGTTCTTGGCGGGCGATGGAGGACCTTTATAAAGAAGGAAGAATCCGTGCTATCGGTGTATCTAACTTCTACCCGGATCGTCTTGTTGATTTAATTCTGAACAATGAAGTGGTGCCGGCTGTAAACCAAGTGGAAACCCATCCGTTCTTTCAGCAGAAACTGGCAAAGAAGGTGATGGAAGAGTACGGTGTACAAATTGAATCATGGGGACCATTTGCAGAAGGTCAGAAAAATATCTTCCAAAATGAGTTACTGGCCGGTATTGGCGCAACATATGGAAAGACAGTAGCGCAAGTTATTTTACGTTGGCACATTCAACGTGGTGTTGTGTCAATTCCAAAATCTGTTCATAAAGAACGGATTGTAGAAAACTTTAATGTCTGGGACTTCGCTCTAACTGATGAAGATATGGCAGCTATTGCTACTATGGATATAGGAAAAAGTGAAATAGTAGATCATTTTACGGCTGATATGGCTAAGATGTTAAACGGATGGAAGATTCATGAATAAGTAATAACGAAGTAATTGTATTGCTTGATAATTAATGTTTTTCATCATCAAAAACCGATTTTCCAATTAGGGAATTCGGTTTTTCCATTCGCTCAAGGAGATTGGACGACTGGGAGGGACACGGTACGATACAACGCAAAATGATTTGTTACGTTAACTAGGATGGGTGGAAGGGGAAGTTGTCCAACCTTCGCTGCAGGCATCAGTCATCCCGGAATAACTCTGAACGAGATGGCTGAAAAAGCTTCCGTTAGATGGGCTCAACCAGATGAAGGAAAGCACGTTGTTAAGGGCTTGTCCATAAATGAAGTGTATAATCTGTCACCACTAATGTTGCTTCCGGAAAAAGAAGGCATTTATAATCGAAACGTAGAATTAAACAAGGGGTAATTCTATTAGAAGGGAGTGAGGATCAGTAGCAACATTTGGCGCTTTTTTTCCGATTGTTTTTTGGTTGGTGGTAATAGGGGGAATTGTTTTTATTACGAATCTACTTATAAAACGAAATAAAAGGTAAGACCTGATATTATGGAAATATCAAAAAATTAACAAAGAAAAAATAAAAATCGAGTTATTCGGAGGGAAGGTAAATGAAACTACTAAATTATAAAAAAGGTAGTGAATTCTATACAGGAGTCATGACGGGAAAGGGGATCCTCAATCTCCAAAAAGCTGCCCAGCAGTTTGAAAAATACATATCCAATAGCTTATTAGACGTCATTTCACAAGGCAGCATCTCAACGATAAAAGAGTTGGTCAATCAGAGCGATCGTTTGGATGCCTCCTTTTTTGACCAACCAGAGGAAGTGGAGTTCCTGCCGGTCGTCACCAACCCGGAGAAAATCCTTTGTGTCGGGTTGAACTATGTAAGCCATGTGGAAGAGGCCCAAATCCAAGATGTTCCGGAAACGCCTGTCATCTTCAGCAAATTCAACAATGCCATATCTGCCCACAATCAAGTCGTGTCATTGCCGTCAGACGGCAGTCAATTTGATTACGAAGCCGAATTAGTCATCGTGATGGGAAAAGAAGCCAAGGATGTTACAGAGGACGAAGCCTTGTCCTATGTTTTTGGCTACAGTGCCGGAAACGATTTGTCAGTCAGAGACCTGCAATTCCGCTCAAGCCAGTGGCTGATTGGCAAATCCCCGGACGGTTTTGCTCCGGTGGGACCTTATTTGGTAACAGCCGAAGAAATCGACCCGACCAATCTAAAAATTGAAACCAAAGTAAACGGGGAAGTTCGCCAATCTTCCAATACCAAGTATATGATTTTTAACTGTGCCACCATTATTAGTTATATCTCGAAATATATGACACTAAAACCAGGAGATCTGATTTTTACCGGAACCCCGGAAGGAGTCATCTTAGGGCTCCCTGAAGAGGAACGCCGGTGGTTAAAGCCGGGCGACCAGATGGAAGTGATCATCGAAAACATCGGTACCCTTAAAACAACTCTTGCATAAATAGGTTGAAAGATAATAGGCAAGAAGGAAATTTCATTGCCATAGATTGGAGATGATCCATGCCAGTCGTTTTATTTTTTTTGTGGGGTGTGATCCCAATATTAGGCGTCCTATGGTTTTTAAATCTTGTTTCATTGATAAAAAAGGCAATAGAGCACAAAAATACGCGGAATCAATCGGTTCTGGGTGCAGTTCTTACCTTTCTAATATTTTTTATCTTTATGTATTTCTTTGCAGGTCTTCATTGAAAATCTAGGAAAAAAGAAAAACAAACCATCTAGTCATTGGATGGTTTGTTTTTCATACCAAGAACCTTAAATTAACCCCTCTTGCTGTGCTTTTAACGCCGCCTGGAATCGATCCTTCACATCTAATTTATGGTAGATGCTAGAAATATAGTTTTTAACCGTTCCCTCTGATAAAAACAGCTTTTCTGCAATATTCTTATTGCTTAGACCTTGTGCTATACACTCTAACACGTCTTCCTCACGTTCTGTTAACTCGTATTGATTTTTGTTACTTTGAACGTCGGGAGCTGGATGGCTGTTAATCTGCTGGACAAGCAGCTTGGCCAAATCCTGTGGAAGCAAAGTCCCGCCTTTATGGATTAACTTGATGCCAGCAATCAAATCCTTTGGATGAATGGCTTTCAACAAATAACCTTCTGCTCCAAGCGATAAGGCTTCAATCACATGATGGACCTCCTGGAAGGTGGTTAACATCATCACCTTGATATCCGGCCAGCGCTGTTTAATGACCTTAGTAGCAGAAATTCCATCCATTACCGGCATGTTGATATCCATCAATATGGTACTGGGGCTAAGCTGTTCACATAACGTGATGGCTTCAGCACCATTTTCCGCCAACCCCACAATTTCAATTTCATTATCCATATCTAACACGATGGATAAACTTTCACGTATCAGCTCTTGATCATCCGCTATGACTAGTTTAATCCCGCTCATTTAGGCAACCCCCTTTATAGGAACCGTAATGGTAAGTTTTACTCCACGATCGTTTCCACTTGTGATTTCAAGATTTCCATGCAACTCCCCAATCCGTTCTTTCATCGCGGTTAGGCCGAAGCCAGGCTGAGAATCCTCCATAGGACTTCCATCGTTTTCAATGGTTAAAACAATGTCCGAGGCGGTAAAAAGACAATCAATCATTATCTTTGAAGCGCTGCCATGCCTTTTAGCATTGGTGAGTGCCTCTTGAAGGCAGCGGATGAACACGAGTTTTATATTTTTGGAAATAGGCATCTCTTTGCCATGTAAGTGGAACTGTACATCGGTATCGGTATTTTCTTTAAAATTAGCCGCAATCTGATGTAAAAGGAAAGACAATCGCTCTTCATTTTCCTCTGGCGCAATTTGATGAATGTGCTTTCGAATATCATCTAAGCCTTTACGAGAAACATTCGCTAGCATTTCTATTTTCTTTTTTGCTTTCTCCACATCGGTTTCCAGCAAATACGATACCGCATCTAGTCCAACAGTAACTGAAGTAAAATGATGGCCAATCGTGTCGTGCAGCTCTTGAGCCAGCCGGTTCCGTTCTTGAAGCAGCGTGACCTTCTCAATTTGCTCGGCATATTGCTGAAGCACCCGATATTGCTCTTGGATTAATTTATATTGTTTACTATTTTCTTCGATCATCCGTTTGGTCCGTTGCTGCGACTGAATGACATAGTTAAAACAGGCCCCAAAGCCGAAAAAGATAAAGATATCGATGTACTGCATCAGATAGGTGGCTGTGTCAGTAGTCCATAAACGCGGGATCGGGAAGACAATAAAAAATAAGGGAAAGGTCCACTTCGCCGTCTGTTTGGTGGCAAGGTAACCGATCATTAAGAAAGTCATGATGACGGTAGAGGTGCCAAGGTCAAATTGTCGCACGATATTAAAATAAATGGCAGCTCCGCCTGTCACTATCAGTTCGGCAACAGGGTAGAAGATCGGATTTTTGTAGCCGGGCCTCCAAAAAATATGGGGGACAATATAGGAAACTGTTAATATACCGATAAAAACGAAAAAAGATAACCCTCCTGATTCTTCCCTATGAAGAATAAAGTAAAGAACACCAGAAAGATACCAGCATAGTCTTAGGAAAAAAATAAACCAGTCCACCCAGATCCAATTATGGTCTGTCTTCATGTTACGCCCCACCCCTGATACTTTTTACCTATCCTTACCTATCTTACAAGAATTTGGACATTAGTCATAGCCTAAAAATAAAGAATTTTATTAAAAAGGCTGTAATTAGCTTTATTTTATGACTGGCTGCACTACGGTCATATGACTTTTTCTTTGTATGATAAGGCCATAGGGTAAAGAAAGGAACGAAGAACATGAATAAAGAAGAAATGCTCCAAGAGTTAGATGAGCGATTAAAAGGGCTGCCGCTTGAGGACCGGGTAAAACTGGTTGAACTATATAAGGATCTAATGGAAGTGGCAAATGAAAATCGATTAGCGGACCCCAAATTATCCGCGACATTAGAAGATACCTATCCGTTGCCGAGCGATACTGAAAAAGATCCTTACCGTAATATGGGTCGAATCATTCTGGCATCCCTCAGTTTATTTTTCTTTAATCTCATTTTTGTATTAGGTCCTGTACTTGCGATTTTTGGAGTTTATTTGTCACTATGCATCGTAGCAATTTGCTTTGTATTATCCCCGCTATTTGTCCTGACACAGGTGTTTATGGGCGGATTTACAAACTTCGAGTTATTTTTATCGTTGATTGTTTGCGGAGTAGGAGTGGCTCTCGGAGCAGGTATGGCTATAGCTGGGAAAGGTTTCTACAAGCTTTTAAGTAAATACGTAAACTGGAATAGTAGACTAATAAAAGGAGAATAAAAAATGAGAAAATTAATGTACGGGGCGTTAGCATTAGTAATAATTGGAGTGGTTGGTGTGATTATGTCCATCAACACTTCCGGTGCGGAGGCATTTACATTCAGTTCTGTGGGTGTTCATCAATCAAAAGAGGCATCAGCCGAAGGAATCCGAAATGTACGCATTGAATCACCAACTGTCGATGTCAAGCTTGTGTCAACTAACGGAGATAAGATTGAAGCAGAATTTTCAGGAAAAGCAGGGAAAAAGAGTAAAAATCTTTATAAGCTAGATATGGCCAAAGACGGCAATACCCTTAAAATCACAATGGATAAGGAAGATAAGTTTCAATTTATGATGTTTAACTTTACCAAGGTAGAACTAAATGTCAAAGTGCCAGAAAAAGTTTATGATTCGATTGAAATCAAGGCGGCATCCGGTGATATAAACTTAGAGGAAATTCAAGGAAAAGTCATAACGATTGAAACACAATCAGGGGATATTAAAGCTACAGACGCAGTGGCCGAAGATCATTTTGTGCTTCATGCATCTAGTGGAGACATCGTGGCTTCTGAAAATCGCTCCAATCAAATGGAGTTTGTAACAAGCAGCGGCGATATTACGATAAACAATAACGAGGCCAAGGGAACTGATTTAGTTACTAGCAGTGGTGATATTGTATCAGGGAATACGGTATCCGAGGACATCAAGATGAATACTTCTTCTGGAGACATTGTTGCAAAAATGAAAGAAATGAAGGGGAATGTCGAGTTGGAAGCTAGCAGCGGTGATATCGATGTGAGTTTCACCAAATCACCGACCTCATTGAAAGTGGATTACAAAACGAGTTCAGGTGATGGAATAGCCCATTTAGACGAGATGAATTACTCAGAGAAGTCAGAACATCGAATCGTTGGAAAAATCGGAGACGGCAAGGTTACATTAACAGCGAGAACAAGTTCAGGTGATTTTACTATTCGATGATACCTGCTCAACCATTAAATCCGGCTTTTACAGTAAGCCGGTTTTTTTGTGTGAACTGAGCAGCTGGTGTAAGCAGGTATTGTTTCATAGAGTGGCGAAATTAATTCCCTATAAAGGGAGAGGATGCTATTGGAAACAGAAATAATCTTAAATGGGGAGTCCATTTCTCTTATTCCACTAAAAGTTAAGTATAAGGAACCATTATTTGAGGCTTTAAATAGTCCTGATATTTGGGAATATACCTGGCGGCAAGTGAAAACAGTGGAGGATCTAGAGCAAATAATAATGACAGCGATGGACAACAAAAAGGCAGGAAAGCAAATCCCTTTTGTTATAAAGGATAAACTGACAGGAAAAATAATCGGAACGACTAGAATTGGTGATATTGATTTGGTTAATCGCAATGTGGAGATCGGTTGGACCTGGCTTTCACCAGAAGTTTGGAGAACCAACGTAAACACAGAATGCAAATATTTATTATTAAAGTATTGCTTTGAAGAACTAAACGTCATTCGGGTTCAATTTTCGGTTAGTGGACAAAACTTACGATCTCAAAAGGCAGTCGAGCGAATAGGGGCAACAAAAGAGGGAACTTTTCGAAAACATAGAATCAAACCAGATGGTACCATACACGACAATATATTCTACAGTATAGTGGATGATGAATGGGAGTCAGTAAAAGAAAGATTGATGTATTTATTAGAGAAAAAATATTGATTACTAATTAACACTTTTTTAGAATTTTTGTTTTCAATTATTGTAAAAATGTAATATAATTTTAATAATAAAATAATTATTTTAATAGAAAAAGGCAAACCACTCGAAAGATTGGGACGCAAAGCTTCAGGTCTAAGGTGTTACACTATGACGGCTGAGTTGCCTAAAATAGAACATATTTTAGGGGTGTATCTTTGTGGCAGCTCTTGCTTATGAACAAGAACCATATTTTGATGTTAGAGTACTAAGTGATGAAAATCTAGTAGAGTTATATGTTAATTCTATACTGGAAAAGTATGATCATGATGTAAAAGTTTTGGAAGAAGAATTATTGGTAAGAAGGTTATTTTTGGTCGCCTTAGAATGGTATGATAATAAAAAAAGCGTTTTTCGCTTAAGTAAAGGGATTCTAAGTTAACTATCTGATCTGGCAGAAAAATAGCTCCGGAACCAAAAATGCAAATGGCAGTCTTAAACAAGGCTTGGATAAGCTTAAATTAACAAAAAAGTGCAATGGTTTATTATAGCCGCTGCACTTTTTTGTTTGGACATTTCTTCTGGAGCAATGGAGATGGGAACAAAATTACTGAAGCTCAACATGGAGAAATTTCAATCGAAAGTGAAATCACCCGGATACTAGGATCGGGAAAAAATATCCTTTGTTTTACGTTATAAGATGAAATATAATGGTAGAATCAAATTTAATCGGAGTCTAGTTAACATGCAGGAAATATCGGATATTCAGCAAATGTTCTCGTTAATATCAGAAAAGTCCCTAAACATTATCTCATCTATTTCAGCTGATGGAGTATTCACTTATATCTCTCCCAATGTGAAGGCATTACTTGGATATACTCCAGATGAAGTTGTTGGGAAACCCGCAGCATCTTTTAACCACCCTGGAACCAATACAAAATTTCTAGAGCATCGCGATTCGTTGTACGTCGATCAGGATACGGTACGATTTACCGGTCAAGTTCGGCATAAAAATGGAGAATATCGGTGGTATGAGACTACAGCTCAATATATCCGCAACCATTCAGGAGATATCATACAAACCATTGGGGTGGGGCAGGACATTACAGACCGTAAAGAAACAGACGAGACAATTGCCTACTATGCCTATCATGACAGTGAAACTAAATTGCCAAATCGGCGTTTGTTTAAGAGACGCCTCCGTCTACTTTTAGAGGAATCTAAAAGTGAATGTCATGGACTGATGTTGCTTGATTTGGATGGTTTTAAGCACGTCAACGATACTTTTGGCCACGATATTGGTGACCAACTTCTTATAGAAGCGGCAAAAAGGTTGACATTCGCAGTGGGAGACAAGGGTTTTGCCGCCCGTTGGGGTGGTGACGAGTTCACGGTTTTTCAAGCGGATGTTAAATGCCGGGCTGATTTTACTTCTCTAGTTGAGCGGATTAAGGAGGTAATCTCCGAACCATTTAAAATATCGGGCCATACGATTTGCATTGCAGCAAGTATTGGTGTGGCATTTTCTCAAGAGGATGGGGAAACGGTCGAAGAGCTGATAAAAAATGCGGATTCGGCGATGTATCGTGCCAAAAATCAGGCGAAAGGTTTGAATGGTTCTCATAACTAACAAGGACTCGTCGATATTCCAAAAGCCAAAATCGATAAAAACCGTTTGACGAAAGCAATAAATTAATAGGATACGGAAAATTGGCGGGCTAGTATGCCTGCTTTTTTTGTGGGCGTTTTAATAAAGGAAATGGACGCGAATAAGTCGAATTTTTTTATTAAATAACTGATGAATTAGGGGAGTAACTAGGATGGAACAATTTGTATACTTAATCAAACCAACACGGCCAGATTTTTTGGAAACCATGACAAAGGAAGAATCAGAAATCATGGGACATCATTTTGAGTATCTTCAAGGCCTTTTAGATGAAGGCAAGCTAATTTTGGCGGGACCTTGTCTAGATGGTGCATTCGGCATTGTTGTCTTTCAGGTTGAATCCATGGAAGCCGCTTATAAAATGATGGAAAATGACCCATCTGTCTTACAGGGAATCATGACGGCAGAAATTCATCCGTATAGAGTTTCACTTATCAATAACAAATTATAAGGGTTAAGGACAACGGAATTGTTTTATAAGTTATTGGTTTTTTACGGTGGATTCATTTCATATATGATCTGGAAATATTGAAGACTGACTCAAAAAATAAGTAGTTCCGTTTCTGTGGAGAACATTCGAAATGGCATACTATAATAGCAGACCAATTCACCTATGATTTGGTATCTTCCTTATCCTTTTATAACAATGGTTATGGATTTTAACATATGAATTAGTATACAGCTAACAGATAAT